>NZ_JACVAJ010000001.1 GCF_014851815.1 Pseudoxanthomonas sp. PXM01 | reverse complement strand
AGTTGCAGCAGCCGCGCATGACCTCGGAAGAGTTCGAGACCTATCTGGAGCACGTCATCTCGACGTTGATTCCGACCTGCCACGGCCGACCGGGCGGCGCTGCTGTTGCGCCTTGCCGGCGGGCTGCAGGAGGCCGAAGCGGCCGACGCCCTTGGGCTCGACGGTGCGGCCTACCGCGACGCCCTGGCCCGCGCCTGCCCGCGCGATGCGCTGGGACATCCGGATGCCGGTGCCTGGCGTGCGCTGGCCGACGCCATCCAGCACCACCTGCGCGAACTGCCCGCCGACCGCCTGGCCAAGCTCGCGCGCCTGCGCGAGGACGCCCTCGCCGGCACCCGCCAGCCGCCTTCGGTCAAGACGCCCACGTTCGCCGCGACCCCGGCCCCCCGGCGCTGGCCGTGGATCGTGCTGGCCGTGGTCCTGCTGCTGGCGGCCGTGGGCGCTGGACTGTGGTGGTGGCGCGGCCAGGCCCAGCTGGCGCCGCCATCGGCGCAGGCACCGGCATCCATCGAAGAGGACGGCGTGGTAGCGCTGCCGCCCGATCCGGAGATAACGACCGCCGCATTACCTGCCGCAGACGCCCCCGCCGTGCGGGCGGATGACGTCATCGCTGCCGACGCGCACGCCGATTTCGCGCTGCTGGCGGATGCCGATGACGAGGCGCGAGCGCGCGAAGCGGATTTCCTGGCCTGGTACGTCGCCGGTGCCGGTGCGACGCCGGCGACCGCGGTGTCGACCTCCGATGCGGATGCAGGAGCCCCCGATGCGGACCGCTGACCGCCGGCGTCGCGTCGCCGCCGGCGCGCTCGCCGTCATCGCCATCGCGATGGGTATCGCGGCCTCGTCCGCGCAGGACACCGCGGATGCGGCCCGCTGGGCGGCGATGTCGCCGGCGGCGCAGGCGGACTGGCAGCAACGCCGCGTGGCCTGGGATGCCTTGCCGCGGCAGGAACGCGAGGACCGGCGCGCGCGCTATGCGGCGTGGCGCGCGCTGGACGAGATACAGCGTGCGCGCCTGCGCGCGGCCGCCAGCGAGATCGCCGCGCTGCCGCCGGAACACCAGGCCGCGCTGCGTACGCAGTTCAGCGTGCTGGATGGCATGCAGCGGCAAGGCTGGCGATTGGGGCCGGAACTCGGCGCGGACTGGCCGCGCCTGCAGCCGCTGTTCGCCTTCGTGCCGTCCGCCGAGCGCGATAGCCTGCTGGCGTTGCTGCGCCGGCTGGACGCGGAACAGCGCGACGACCTTGCGGCGCTGGCGCAGCGCCTGCCGCCGCAGGATCGCGACGCATTCCGTCGCGAGCTGCTCGCCGTGCCCGAGGCCCAGCGCCGCGCGTGGCTGCGGCAGCGGCGGGATCGCTAGGCGCCAGCGGTTGGTATCAGCGCGGATGCGTGGTCAGGCGGCGGGACTAGGCTAGAGGCCTGCTTGCCTGAGCAATTCCATCTCGGCTTCCGGCTGCAGCGGCGGTGGGCCGATGGGAAATGCATTGGCGCGCAGCAGGACGCCGTCCTTGACGTAGTAGAGATACCGGTAGGTCTTCACCACGTAGGGCTCGTCTCGCGTTGGATCGCGGGCTTCGTCGCAGGATCGGCTCTGGTCGAGCGAGGGGTTGTCGCGCGCTGGATTGACGCGCAGATACATCCTGGCGCTCGTGACGTCGTCCGGATGGCCCTTGAGTACGGCCTCCACACTGATGTGTGCCAATTGAGCATGCGGCCCGTCGGGCAGGTCGGTGACGTCGACGACCGTGCCGGTGAATATCTGGTCCGCTGTCCGAGCGAGGCGGCCGACGTGGGCTTCCTCATTCTCGCGGCTGCGCTGCCAGTAGTCCTCTGCCTGGGCAGCGGTCGGCTCACATGCGCTCGATAGCGTCGGGATGCACAGCGCGCAGCACAACAGCAGACGTGCGGGATTCTTCACCTGTATTCCTCCCTGCTTACGCGTTCACCCACGTTGTCAGCGTCAGGAAGATCAGCGCCGTCACCAGCATCATGAAGTACAGCGCGCCGAGCATCGAGAACTTGAGCAGGGTGACGATGCGGTGCTGCTGGTACACGCGCTGCTGCATCTTCAGCAGGTAGATCGGCATCCACACCAGGATCGCGGTCAGCACCGTCCAGTAGGGGATCTTCCACCAGTAACTGTCGGCCGTGACCAGGCTGCCGAACGCCTGGGTCAGGCAGAGCGCCAGGACGCACAGGCACAGGTAGGCGTGGCTGTACAACGCCACCACCAGGTGTTCCAGGTAGACGCGCCGTGTTCCGATGTACGCCAGCTTCAGCAGCAGCGCGAACACCGGCACCAGCACGAACAGGGCCGACGGCACCGAGCCGATCAGGCGCGTGAAGAAGTAATCCGGATCCTGCGCCACGCGCGGCACGTTCTCTTCCGCCCGCGCCAGCTTCCTGTTGAACCAGCGATTGGCGAAGTCGGGCAGCCAGCCCACGCGCACCGGGTTGGTCTCGGCATCGAACGGCTTGCCGTCGATGGTGATCAGCGCGCGCATGGGGATTTCGGGCAGTGGTGCGCCGACAGGGAAGCGATCGGGCTGCGCCAGCGACGGATGATCCGGCTGCAACTGCATGATCCGCTCGCGCGCCAGCCGCTGGGTGGCGTAGATGTTCTCTTCGATCGGCTTGCGCACGAAGCCCAGGCCGCGAGGGATGCCCGCGCGTGCCGAGACCAGTCCATCCAGCGTCTTGTCGCGCTCCTTGATGACCGCGTCGACGGTCGTCTGCTTCGAGAAGCTGATGCCCGATTCGTCCGGCGGAGCGACCAGGTTGGTCTTGCCGTCGGCCGTCGCCGGCGGGTTCGGCAACCTCACTTCCTCGAAGTGCAGGGTCAGCTTGGCCACGAAGAACGTCAGCACGCTGAGGATCACGAACAGCCGCAGTGGCGCCACGAACGGCGCGCGGTGGCCAGCCAGGTAGGCGTTGGCCAGCTTGCCGGGCGACAGCAGCGTGCGCAGGGTGCGGAAGATGCGCCCGTCCAGGTGCCAGAACGATTCGAACACCTCTTCCACCGCATGCCCGAAGCTGCGCAGCGGGTTGTGCGCGTTCTGCCCGCACACGTGGCAGTAGCCTCCCTGCAGCGGCGTCTTGCAGTTGTCGCACGCACTGGCGTGCACGGCGTCGGCATCGTGCGATGGGGTCATGGGGCGTTCGGGTGGCGCGGCGGGCGAGCGGGTAAGATACCGGCCTCCCGTGACCCGGTGCCAGCGCGACTCCGCGCGACCGCAGTCCGGCGGTTGATCCTCATGTCCGTCTCCCCCTCCCCGACCCCGCGCTTCGGCCAGGAAGTGCGCGCCACGGGCACGCTCGCCCTGCCCCTGGTACTGGGCCATGTCTCCACGGGCCTGATCGGCTTCGTCGACAACGTCATCGCCGGCCACCACGCCACCGCCACGCTGGCGGCCGTGACCGTGGGCACCGCCCTGCTGTGGCTGCCGATGATGGTGCCGATCGGCACGCTGATCTCGCTGACCGCCTCGGTCTCGCAGCTCGATGGCGCCAACCGCCGCAGCGAGATCGCCCCGCTGTTCCGCCAGGCGCTGTGGCTGTCGCTGGGCCTGGGCCTGCTGATGTTCGCCTTCCTCAGCGTGGCGCCGTACGCGCTGGCCGCGTTCGGCATCGCGCCGGACATCATTCCCGGCGCCACCGCCTTCCTGCACGGGATCCGCTGGGGCGTGCCGGCGCTGACGTTCTACTTCTGCATGCGTTACCTCAGCGAGGGCACGCACTGGACGCTGCCGACCATGATCCTGGGCTTCGGCGGCCTGCTGGTGCTGGCGCCGGTGGGCTACGTGCTGGCGTTCGGCAAGTTCGGTTTCCCCGAGATGGGAGCCGGAGGTCTCGGCATCGCGTCGGCGCTGACGATGTGGATGCAGGCGATCGCGTTCGCGATCTACCTGACGCGTGCGCGCCGCTTCGCTGACCTGCAGCTGTTCGCGCACTTCGAGCCGCCGCGCCGCGCGCCGATCATGCAGCTGCTGCGCACCGGCCTGCCGATCGGCATCACCGTGCTGATGGAAGGCAGCCTCTTCATCGTCACCGCGCTGCTGATCGCGCGCCTGGGCGCCATACCGGCAGCCGCGCACCAGATCGCCATCAATGTGTCGGCGCTGTGCTTCATGATCCCGATGGGCGTGGCCGAGGCCACCACCGTGCGCGTGGGTCATGCGGTCGGCGCGGGCAACACGATGGGCATCCGCCGCGCCGCGCACGCCGGCTACGTCATCGTGCTGGCGACGCAGGCGATCTCCGCGCTGTTCCTGCTGCTGGGCCACGACCTGGTGGTGTCGCTGTACACCGATGACCTGGCGGTGGCCGCGCTGGCCGGCACGCTGCTGCTGTTCGCCGCCGCGTTCCAGTTCCCCGACGGCATCCAGGTGCTGTCGGCCGGCGCGCTGCGCGGGCTGAAGGACACCCGCGTGCCCATGTGGCTGGCCGTGGCTGCCTACTGGGGTCTGGGCATGCCGCTGGGCGCCGGGCTGGGCCTGGGGCTCGGTTGGGGCCCGCAGGGCATGTGGCTGGGCCTGATCGTGGGCCTGACCGCCGCGGCCGTGCTGCTGGGCTGGCGCTTCGAGCGCAGCAGCAGGCGCTGGCCGGCCGTGGCCCCGTCCGCAGGCACGGTGACCAACGGAACATGAAAGCCTCACACGCGCACGCTACAGTGACCCCAGTTTCCCGGAGTTTTCCATGAGCCAAGTCGCACCCGCCGCCCCCCGCCGCAGCCCGGTCGTCGCCTTCTTCGTCGGCCTGTGGGACGTGATGAACTTCACCCGCAAGCTGGTCCTCAACCTGATCTTCTTCGGGTTGCTGTTCCTGCTCTTCATCGTCTTCGTCATCGCCGCCGGCAGTGGCGGGGTGAAGCCGCTGATGGAACGCACCACCTTCGTGCTGGCGCCGGAAGGCCGCCTGGTGGAGCAGTTCACCTCCGATCCCGCCACGCGCGCGCTGGCCAAGGCGCTGGGCGACAAGAGCGGGGAGGAGGTGCAGTTGCGCGACCTGCTGCGCGCCATCGACGCGGCGCAGAAGGACGAGAAGATCGAACGCATGCTGCTGCGCGTGGACCAGCTGCAGCCCACCGGCTACGCCTCGCTGCGTGAAGTCGCCGCGGCGCTGGCCAAGTTCCGCGCATCGGGCAAGCAGATCGTCGCCTTCGGCGAGAACATCAGCCAGACCCAGTACCTGCTGGCCGCGCAGGCCGACGAGGTCTACCTGGATCCGATGGGCAGCCTGATGCTCGAGGGCCTGGGCCGTTACCGCCAGTACTACCGCCAGGGTCTGCAGGAAAAGCTGGGCGTGGACGTGCACCTGTTCAAGGTGGGCGAATACAAGTCCGCCGCCGAACCCTACGTGCTGGATGCCGCGTCCAAGGAGGCCAAGGAAGCTGACCTGTTCTGGATGAACGATGTGTGGCAGCGCCTGCTGGCCGACATCGCGAAGGTCCGCAAGACCACGCCGGAAGCGTTGGCCGCCGGCATCGACACGCTGCCCGAAGGCATCGCCGCCGCCGGTGGCGACCTGGCCAAGTACGCCCTGCAGCAGAAGCTGGTGGACGGCCTGAAGACGCAGGAAGAAGTCGAGAACCTGCTGATCGAGCGCGGCGTGGCCGACGAGGATTCCGAGACCGGCTTCCGCGCCATCGGCCTGACCGGCTACCTGACCCAGGTCGACGCCAAGAAGAATCCGCTCGACAAGCGTCCGCAGATCGCCGTGGTCGTGGCCGAAGGCGAGATCACCGACGGCGACCAGCCGGCCGGCCGCATCGGTGGCCTGTCCACCTCGGCGCTGCTGCGCGAGGCGCGCGACGACGACGACGTGAAGGCCGTGGTGCTGCGTGTGGATTCGCCCGGCGGCGGCGTGTACGCCTCCGAGCAGATCCGCCGCGAAGTGGCCGCGCTGAAGAAGGCCGGCAAGCCGGTGGTCGTCTCGATGGGCGACCTGGCCGCCTCCGGCGGTTACTGGATCAGCATGAATGCCGACCGCATCTATGCCGATCCGTCCACGATCACCGGTTCCATCGGCATCTTCGGCGTGATCCCCACCCTGCCGCGTACGCTGGAGAAGATCGGCGTGCGCACCGACGGCGTGGGCACCACCCGCTTCGCCGGCGCCTTCGACATCACCCGTCCGCTGGACCCGGCCGTGGGCCAGGTGATCCAGTCGGTCATCGACAAGGGCTACGCCGACTTCACCGGCAAGGTCGCCGAGGCGCGCAAGAAGCCGGTCGAGGACGTCGACGCCGTCGCCCGCGGTCGCGTGTGGAGCGGTGCGCAGGCGAAGGAGCGTGGTCTGGTCGATGAACTCGCCGGCTTCGATGCCGCGGTGGCCGATGCTGCCAAGCGTGCCAAGCTGGGCGACGCCGATGCCTATCGCGTGCGCTACATCGAGAAGATGTCCTCGCCGTTCTCGCAGTTCATGGGTGGCTTCGCCGGCAGCCGCCTCGGTGCGGCCTGGCTGAAGGATTCCGACTTCGCCCGCGCGCTGCTCGCGCGCAGCCTGCCGGAGATGGAAGCGCAGCTGCGCTTCGTAGACGAGGCCGTGAACGACCGCAACGGCGCCCCGGTGAAGAGCCTGGCGTACTGCTTCTGCGGGTTCTGAGCCGCATCACCGCTGTTTGACCGACGGGCCGCGCGGGCAACCGCGCGGCCCGTTGCGTGTGCGGCCCCGCAGCACGCGTCCCCGGCACCGCACGCCCCGTCGGCCCGGGCACGTATCGCGTCGCCCCGGCGGAACGCGGGGGCGCGAACGCGATGCCCCGCGTCCGCGACGCGGAGCGCCGCGCTAACGACGCCGTGCACCGCGTCCGCCACCCGACGGGCCGCGCTGCGAACCCCGCACGCGACGCAGGGCAACGCGAAACGCCACGTCCGCGCCTCCGCATGCCGCGTCCGGAACGCGGTCCACCCCGTCGGCCACCCGGAACATCGCGTCCAGAACGCGGTGCTCCGCGTCCATCGTCTCGCGCACCGCGTTCGACAACCCGGCGCTCCGCGTTCGGAACGCGGAACACCGGGCAGGACAACCTCGCGCGCTGCGTTTCGAACGCCGCGTGTCGCGTCGGTAACGCGACCTGCCGCGCGCCGAACGCAATGGATCGGGCGCTGCGCCCGGCGTGCCGGGTCGGCAACAGCGGGAGCAGGACGGCCGACGGCGTCGGTCCGCCGTCCTCGGTGGCGCAGGGGGCGGCGGGAAGGACGCGCGGGGTGTGCTTCGCGAGAGGTCAGTTTGGGCGCGCGGGATATGGCCGGCGGATCTCCGCAGGCGGGATCGGGAAAAGGGTTGCTGGAGCGGAATACACGAATCGTATATGATTCATATATTCGTTTCCCTCGGGGCCCCCCATGGGCATCGTCAACATCGACGACGCGCTGCACGACCAACTGCGTCGTGCCTGCACCGTCAGCCATCGCTCGATCAACGCGCAGGCCAACTTCTGGATCAAGGTCGGCATGCTCTGCGAGATGCATCCGGAGCTGAGCTTCCAGGACATCGTCGCCAACGAACTGCGCGCGGCCGGCGTGCAACCGGCGCCGCTGCGCTCGGGCCACACATGATCAAGACCGAGGCCGAGCTCGCGCTGATGGCGGAGGCCGGCGCGCTGCTGGCGTCCGTGTTCGACCGGCTCGGCACGCTCACGCTGGAAGGCATGAGCACGATGGCGGTCAACGACCTCGTCGAACGCATGATCGCCGACGAGCTGCACGCGCGGCCGGCAAGCAAGGGGCAGTACGACTTCCCGTACGTGCTCAACGCGTCGATCGACCACGTGGTCTGCCATGGCATGCCCTCGCACGACGACGTGCTGCGCAGCGGGCAGATCGTCAACTTCGACATCACGCTGGAAAAGAACGGCTATATCGCCGACTCCAGCACCACCTACCTGGTGGGCGAGGTCGCGTATCCCGCGCGCCGGCTGGTGCAGGCCGCGTACCACGCCATGTGGAAAGGCATCGCCGCCGTGCGTCCCGGCGCACGCCTGGGCGACGTCGGCCACGCCATCGCGCACTACGCGCGCTCGCAGGGCTACAGCGTGGTGAAGGAGTACGGCGGCCATGGCATCGGCCGCGAGATGCACGAAGCCCCGCACGTGCATCACTACGGTCGGCCCGGCACCGGCCAGGTGCTGGAGGAAGGCATGGTGTTCACCATCGAACCGATGCTCAACGAAGGCCGTGCCGCCGTGCGCCACACGCCGGACCAATGGCCGGTGTACACGCGTGACGGGAAACTCTCCGCGCAGTTCGAACATACCGTCGCGGTGACGCGCACCGGTGCGCGCGTGCTGACGCTGCGCAAGGGCGAAGTACCGCCGCGCGACCTCCACTGATGCTTCTGCACCCTCTCCCCCGCGAGCGGGCGAGAGGATGCGTGCGGGCCGATACGTTGCCCGACATGCGCACCAGCGCGTGTCAGGTCGGACACTCCGTTGGGGTGATCCGTTTCAGTCCTTGCGCTGCAGCGCCGACCACACCGCTTCGATGATCACCATGGAAGCGTCATCAGGATGGCAGGGCTTGCCGCAGGCTGACTCGATGAGTTGGCTGTTACCTCGCCAGAGCCCGTAGTGGTTACGGATGCCCATCCCCCACCCGTGATGGAACATGATGAGGTCGTCCTTCTTTGTCGCCCGTACCGTGGCCTTGTCGTCCTCGGAAAGCGCACCGACGATGTCCTTGACGGTCGCCTCGACCGTGGTCGGCCACGTGTCGGGACCGAGCTCCGGTTCGTCCTCGGCGATAGCGCTGATAGGAAGCATGAGCAGCAGACACAGGAGCGGTACTTTCACGGAACCTCCGGCGTGACGTCGTGCGTACCACCGCTCCTTCCCCGGACGAGGATGGTGATGGGGCTACGAGTACTACTGTATGTGCTGTCGATGACGTCCTTCGTCTTCGCGGTGGCGTGACCGACGGCTCAGGCCGCGACGCTGTCCGCGCCCGCCTGCGGTTCCGGCGGCTTGTCGGTAGGGGGAGGCTCGGGGGCGCGGCAGGCGGCGCAGGCCAGCAGCAACGCGGCAAGCAGGGTGAGGCGGATCCGGGTCATGGCGACGGTCCTCCTGTGACGTGGCGCTATGCTACGCCCATCGATGAAGGAGGCGCATGTGGCGGCGAACCGGTGGCGGCTGGACGGACAACGGGCACTGGTGACCGGCGCGAGCGCGGGCATCGGGCTGGCGATCACGCGCGAACTGCTGGGCCTGGGCGCCGACGTGCTAATGGTGGCGCGCGACGTCGACGCCCTGCAGGAGGCGCGTGCCGACCTGGGTGAGGAATTCCCCGAGCGCGAGATCGGCACGCTGGCCGCCGACGTGGCCGACGACGAGGACCGGCGCGCCATCCTCGACTGGGTCGAAGACCACGGCGACGGCCTCAACATCCTGGTCAACAACGCCGGTGGCAACGTCACCCGCGCCGCGGTGGACTACACCGAGGACGAGTGGCGCGGCATCTTCGAGACCAACCTGTTCTCCGTGTTCGAACTCTCGCGCTACGCGCATCCGCTACTCACGCGCCACGCCGCCTCGTGCATCGTCAACGTCGGCAGCGTGTCCGGCATCACCGCCGTGCGCAGCGGCGCGCCCTACGGCATGACAAAAGCCGCGCTGCACCAGCTCACCCGCAACCTCGCCGCCGAATGGGCCGAGGACGGCGTGCGCGTGAACGCGGTGGCGCCGTGGTACATCCGCACGCGCCGCACGTCCGGCCCGCTGTCGGACGCGGACTACTACGACGAAGTGATCGAACGCACGCCGATGCGCCGCATCGGCGAACCCGAGGAAGTCGCTGGCGCCGTCGCCTTCCTGTGCCTGCCCGCGTCCAGCTATGTCACCGGCGAGTGCATCGCGGTGGATGGCGGGTTCTTGCGGTACGGGTTCTGAGACAGATGGAGATCCTCCTCTTCGTCGTCCTGCCGATGCTGCTGGCGCTATGGGTCACGCGCCGGGTCGATCGCCTGCTGGCAAGCAGACGGGTGTTCGGCCGCTGGTGGCGGATCGTGTCGATCTGGTGTGTCGTGTCTTCGCTTGCGCTGTTTGCGGCCTGTTCGTACTACGCCGGCCAGGATGCAGAGACATCGTTGACTGCCATGCACAAGGACGGTGGCTTCAAGGCCATCGCCTTCTTCTTCTGGAATGCGCTGTTGATCCTGTCGGCCAATGGCGTGGCTGCCGGCATCGCTTGGATCCGCGGCCGCCCGACCACGTAGAGTGCATTTTCCTGGGTCGACGATGGCCCTCGCTGGCGTGCTGAGCTTCTACTGCAGACGAGCGCGCCCACCTTCCGCATCCACGCGCCACAACACGCCGTCTTCGTACAGGGCCGCCTGCGATGTCTGATCGGCATGGTGGACATCGAGCCGCAGCAGGCGGCCCTGCTGTTCCAGCCTGATGTCGGGGACCAGCGTGTGGCCGATGGCGATGCGCTTGGCGCCGTAGCGCGCGAGCGCGCGCTGCAGATGGGCGGCAGGATCGGCTTCGCGACGATGGTTGGCATCGTCGGGCAACGCCATGCCACGGTACCAGGTCAGCCCGCTGCGCCCGAGCAGGATGTCGGCGTCGCCGTGCAGGCCTTCCGGTTCATCGTGCAGGTGCGGTTGCGCGAGCGCGTTGATCTGGTCGATGTCCAGGTCGAGTGCGAGCACGTCCTGGCTGATGCCGCCGTGCACGAAAAGATGATCGCCGACACGCGCGACCACCGGCTGTTCCGCCAGCCAGGTGCCGAGCACCGACTGCGCGGAGAACAGGCGCTCGTCGCCGTCGTCGCCCAGGGCCTGCGCGAACGCGACCAGGCCGCTGGGCCAGTACTTCTTGCGGCCCGACATCGCGAGGTGTTCGTGGTTGCCGAGCACGTAGTGCACACGTCCGCCGGCGGCATCGGCTTCGACCTGCAGCCGGTAGATCAGCCACAGCACGGCCGTCATGTCGTCGCCGCGATCGACGAAGTCGCCGACCAGCGCGACATGGCTGTCGCCGTAGCGCCAGTGCAGGGCGTCGTCGATGACGCCCTGCGCGCGCAACAGCGAGGTGAACTTGTCGAACTCGCCCTCGATGTCCGACAGCATCAGCAGGCGCGAGGGGTTGTCGGCATGTACCGCGCTACGGGCGGGCGAGGCCGGGCGCAACGGCACCGGGAAGCGCGTCTTCGCGGCATTGCCGACCTGCACGGTGAGCGTCGGCAACGGCGACGCGGGCAGGCGCGTACGGACCAGTCGCCAGACGTGCGCATCCTGCTGCGTGGCAAGCACCTCGTAGCCGCTGTCATGAAGGAACACATGCGGGCCCTCCACCGCCAGCGCCGGCTTCTCCATGATCTGGAAGCGCCGCGCGTCCGCATCCCAGCCGAACGCGACGTTGCCGTGCGGATCCTTCAGGCGGAAACCACCGAACACCACCAGGCCGATCAACGCCGCGCTGGCAAGTGCGAACACCAGCGCCAACCGCTTCATCCACTTCGCCATCGCGCACGCCCTTCCCCGGAACGCGGATGACGTTACGCGCCGCAGGCGTGCCGCTCCATGGGCAGGAAGCCATGCCTGAGTGTGAGGCGATGCGATGCGCGGCGGCATGCGCGCATCGCGTGTCCGCGCTACGGCTTCCGGGTCGCCGCCTCCGGCGCGCTGAATACCACGCGGCCGTTGGCATCCAGCACTTCGATGCGTGCGTCGCCGGCGCGGTCCACGCGCAGGCGGATGCGGTCCTTGCCGCTGGCATCGGCCAGCAGGATCTCGGCGTCGTTGTGTTCGTTCTGGATGGCGATGCGGCGCGTGGCCTGCTTGGCCGCATCCAGCACCTTCACGTGCGACGGCACGGCCTGGTTGATCTGCAGGCCGCTGCTGATCGGCTCGCCGTCGGCGCCGATGCGTGTCATCAGGCCGATGGCATCCATGTTGGGATTGTCGAAGGCGAGGGCGGAGACCTTGCCGGCCTCCACATCGGTCAGCGCCAGCCCGCCGACCTCGTTGCCCTTGCGGTCGTAGAACACCAGGCCCGCGGGCGTGACGGCGCGCTTGAACGTCTCGCCGTTCAACATCGGTGGCGGGAAGCGCTGCTGGTTGGCCAGCACCACGCGCGGCGTGCCGTCGGCATCCACGATGTCCAGGCGTTCCACCGACAGTCGCGCGTAGTGCGGGTCCGGCGTCTTGAAGGCGGTCAGCAGCACGGCGACGAAGGCGAGGGTCAGCGCGCCGGCATAAAGGCGCAACAGGCGCATTTCGCGCAGCAGGCGAGGCATCGGGTCGTGCGGCATCGGAGGTCCTTGCGGTGGGAAACCGCCGATTCTAGCGAGCGTGCCGTGCGCATGGGCCTCACGCGTGTCCGCAATGCCGGCGAGCCGGGCCGCCATCGGCGGCGCGATTGAAGTTCGTTTTACACACGATGCGTAGCGTGCCTGCATCGACGGAAGCGGGAGCGGACATGAAGCGATGGATCAAGCGCGGCCTGCTGGCCTGTGCGGCGGGGCTGGTGGTGGCTGTTGTCGGCGGCTTCGCCTACGTACATGCGCTGGACCTGGACAGCCAACCGCCGGCGCGTGCGGACAGCACGGTGGCGGACCTGGATTTCATGCGGGATGCGATGCCGGCGACGCGGGGGAAGATCCTCGCCGTGGTGACCAGTACGTCGCACTTTCCCGGCGGGGAGAAGAAGGCGGGTTTCGAACTGACCGAGCTGGCGCGGGCGTACTACGTGTTCCGCGCCAACGGGTACGAGGTCGACATCGCCAGTCCACAGGGCGGGTCACCGCCGATGCGGCTGGACGACGAGGACATGGTGGCTGCCGACTACGCCTTCCTCAACGACACTGATGCGCGCAGGAAGCTCGATGCCAGTCTCGTGTTGCGCGAGGTGGATCCCGCGCAGTACGCGGCGGTCTACTTCGTCGGCGGCAAGGGCACGATGTTCGACTTCCCCGGTGATGCCGACCTGCAACGCGTCGTGCGCACGGTCTACCAGGCGGGTGGCGTGATCGGCGCGGTCTGCCACGGACCGGCGGCGTTGCTGGAGGTGGTGCTGGACGACGGCACGCCGCTGCTGCGCAACCGTCGCGTGGCTGGCTTCAGCAATGCCGAGGAGCTGTTCCTGATCAAGGATGCGCGCGCGCGTTTCCCCTATCTGCTGCAGGATCGCCTGCAGGAGAAGGGCGCAAAGTACGTCGAAGGCCCGATGTACGTCGACACCACGGTCGTCGATGGCCGGCTGGTGACCGGGCAGAACCCGTGGTCGACCTGGTCCACCGCCGAGGCGATGGTGCGCGCGCTGGGCCATGAACCGGTCGCGCGTGCGCCGGGGCGCGACGAACTCGCCGTGCAGGTGCTGGCGGCCTACCACCGCGACGGTATCGACGCCGCGCGCCGCGCGCGGGTGGCGCGACCGGAGGCGGACAAGCGCCTGCTGCTGATGCATGCGCTGGTGGCCGGCATGCAGGGGCGCCTCGGCGAGGCGTGGCAGCTGCAGGCGCTGGCGCGGTTGAGTGCGGGTTACAGCCCGCAGCTGCTCTCGGCGACGATGCGCGCGACGCGCTCGTAGTCGGCGCGGTTCTTCTCGGCATTCTCGGGGCGCGCGAAGCGGAAGGCGACTTCGGTTTCGTCGCGGCGCTTCTGCCAGGCCTCGCACAGCGCACCATCGGGCACGCGTGCACAGATATCGCGCACCACTTCGCAGGCCTGGCCGGCGCCGGACTGCGGGTTGCCATCCAGCCCGATGGTCTGCAGCGTGACGCAGCGGGATGCCGGTTCGGGATCTTCGGTGACGTAGCGCCCCTTGTCGTAGGTCGTGCACTGGAACATGACGGGAGGCGGCAGGCGTCGGGTGTTGCTGGTCGGCGATGCAGGCGGTGTGGCGATCTCCGGGGTGGTCGGCGGTTCCGCGGAGGTCGTCGCGGGTGCGGGCGCAGCAGGTGCGAGGGCAGGCGTCGCCGCGGTGCCCGGCTGGCCCGGTGCCATCGGCACGGTGTTCACGCCCTGCATGGTGCGGGCTTCCTGTTTCATGCCCTTGGGGCATGGCGAGTTCTGCAGCGTCAGGGCGCCACTGGCATCGGTGCAGCGGTAGATGGTGATTTCGGCGGCTGTCGCCGCGTCGATGCCGGCACTGCCGCACGACAGTGCGAGCAGCAGGCATGCCAAGGGACGTGGAAAGGCGCTCATCATTACCTGCAATCGTTGGACATGCGCGCATCGATGCCGCGCTGTTCCAAGTCTAGCGTGCGGCGCTCGCTGGGCAGCGCCGCGCCATAGCGACGGAGGATTTCGTAACGGCGGTCGGACAGGCGGGCACAGACTTCCTGTTGTGGAAGCGGATGGCAGGTGTCGCGCACCCAGGCGCCGCCAGGGACGAAGACCGGGCGGGGGCCAGGATGGTGGCCGCCACCACCGGGAGGTCGTGGCGGAGGGCGATCGCCGCTGTGGAAGGAGAGGTTGCCGTTGCCGATCGACACGTTGCCCGACACGCTGCCGCCGCTGCGCGGGTACACCGGATAGCCGGAATAGACGCCCCCATACGGCATCCAGCGCGGATTGCCGTCATCGTTGTCGCTGGTATAGGTCTGGCCCTCGGGGGTGGTGCATTCGTACATCGGCTTCGGCGGCGTGAGGTAGACCACGCGCGTCGTCGGCGCTGGAGGCGGGGCCTGTTGCGGCACGGGGGCGGGCGTATTGGCGGCGGGACGCGGCGGTGGATCCTGCGGCCGCTGCATCGCGCGGACTTCCTGCTTCTCGCCTTTCAGACAGGGCGAATCGCGCAAGGCCACGGTGCCGTTGGCGGCGACGCAGCGGTAGATGGTGACCTGGGTGCCCGCTGTCGCCTGCGCGTGCGCGCCGGACGGCAAGGCGGTCAGCAGGACCAGCAGGGGCAGGACGACACGGGGCATGTCCCCATGGTGCGCGCCGGGGCAGGGGATGGGAAGGTGAAAGCGCGGCCCGTATGGCCGTCAGTCACGCAGCGATTGGCCGGTCAGCGCATCGCGGATGGCGGTGGGGCGCTCCAGGCCGCCGGTAGCACCCGGTACCACGGCGTCGACGCGCGCCAGCAGGGCGGGATCCAGCGCCGCCTGCTCGCTGACCGGGGGCTGGCCGCTGAGGTTGGCACTGGTGGACACCAGCGCACCGCCATAGGCCTGGCACAGACCGGTCACGACCGGATGCTGGCTGACCCGCACGGCGATGCCGCGGTGCGCACCGGTCACCCAGCGCGGTGCCTGCGCGGTGGCGGGCATGATCCAGGTATGCGGGCCGGGCCAGCTCGACAGCACCTCGGTCAGGCGCTCGGTCGGCACGGCGGCCACGTCGATCAGCGGCTTCAGCTGTTCCAGCGTGGCGGCGATCAGGATCAGGCCCTTCTCGACCGGGCGCTGCTTGATCGCCAGCAGGCGCAGCACGGCGCCTTCATCGAACGGATCGCAGCCCAGTCCCCACACGGCCTCGGTGGGGTAGGCGACCACGCCGCCGCTGCGGATCACTTCCGCCGCTTCCTCGATGGTCCTTTCGATCGGCATGGCCCGGGTCCTTCGAGCGGTGTCAGAACGGCGCGTCGTCGTCGGCCGCGGGCTTGACGGCCTTCTTCACCGTGGTCTTCTTGGCCGCAGTCTTCTTTGTTGCGGCTTTCTTCGCCGCCGTCTTCTTGGTCGCCTTCTTCGCGGCCTTCTTGGCTGGCGCTTTCTTGGCGGCTTCCTTCTTCGGCGCGGCTTCCTTCTTCACCGCGGCCTTCTTGGTCGCGGCCTTCTTGCCGAAGCCCTTGCGCACCGGCTTGCCGGTCTCTTCCAGCAGCTTCTGCACTTCCTCGAACGTCAGCGAGGCTGGCTCGCGGTCCTTGGGGATCTTGCCGTTGAGCTTGCCATCGCTGATGTACGGGCCGAAGCGGCCGTTGAGCACCTGGATATCGCTGCCGTCGAATTCCTTGATGATGCGGTTGCGCGCGATCTCTTCCTTCTCTTCGATCAGGAACACCGCGCGCGCCAGGTCGATCGTGTACGGATCGTCTTCCTTCTTCAGCGAGGCATAGGTGCTGCCGCGCTTGGCGAACGGACCGAAGCGGCCGATACCGACGCTCACTTCCTGGTCCTTGTCCTGGCCCAGCTTGCGCGGCAGCTTGAACAGCTCCAGCGCGTCTTCCAGGCTGATGGTGTGCATCGACTGGCCGGGACGCAGCGAGGCGAACTCCAGCTTCTCGTCGGTGTCCTTGTCGCCGATCTGCGCATACGGCCCGTAGCGGCCCAGGCGCACGCTGACCGGCTTGCCGGACTTGGGATCGGTGCCGAGTTCGCGCGCGCCGGTGGCTTCGCTGCGGTCGACGGTCTCGGCCTTTTCGTCCACCAGTTCCTTGAACGGGCCCCAGAACTTCTCCATCAGCGGCACCCACTCCTCCTCGCCGCGGGAGACGGCGTCGAGCTCGTCCTCCAGCTTGGCGGTGAAGTCGTAGTCGACGTACTGGGTGAAGTGGCCGGACAGGAACTTGGAGACGGCGCGGCCGACATCGCTGGGCTTGAACGCGCGACCTTCCATTTCCACGTATTTGCGGAAGATCAGCGTCTGGATGATCGAGGCGTAGGTGGAGGGACGGCCGATGCCGTATTCCTCGAGCGCCTTGACCAGCGCCGCTTCGGTGAAGCGTGGCGGCGGCTGGGTGAAATGCTGGTCGGCGTGGATGCGGTCCAGCGGCACGGTGTCGCCGGGCTTCATCGGCGGCAGCTTGCGGCCTTCGTCATCGTCCTCGGCGCCCTTGCTGTCCTTGCCTTCCTCGTACACGGCCAGGAAGCCCGGGTCGACCACGGTGGTGCCGCTGGCGCGGAAGCTGTGCTGGCTGCCGGCGGCGAGGTCGACGCTGACGGTGTTCAGCGTGGCCGGCACCATCTGGCAGGCGACGGCGCGCTTCCAGATCAGGTCGTAGAGCTTGCGCTCGTCGTCGCTCAGGTACTTGGCCACCTGCGCCGGCGTGCGCAGCGCACTGGTCGGGCGCACGGCTTCGTGCGCTTCCTGCGCGTTCTTCGACTTGGTGACGTAGACGTTCGGCTTGTCCGGCAGTGCTTGGGTGCCGTAGTCGCGCGCGATGACGTCGCGGATCTCGGCCAGCGCGTCCTGCGACAGCGTCACCGAGTCGGTACGCATGTAGCTGATCAGGCCGACGGTGCCTTCGTCGCCGATGGCGACGCCCTCGTACAGCTTCTGCGCGACCTGCATGGTCTTGCGGGTGGTGAAGCCGAGCTTGCGCGAGGCCTCCTGCTGCAGCGTCGAAGTGGTGAACGGCGGCGCGGGACGGCGCTTGCGTTCCTTGCTGGTCACGTCGGTGACGTGCAGCGTGCCCTGTGCGGCCTGCTGGATGCGCAGGCGCGCGGCTTCGGCGGTATCGCCGTCGGTGACGGTGAACTGTTCGAACTTCTGCCCGTCCAGCTTGGTGAGCTTGGCGGTGAAGGCCTGGCGCGGATGCGCGCACTCGGCCTCGATGCTCCAGTACTCGCGGGCGATGAAGGCTTCGATCTCCTCCTCGCGCTCGACGATCATGCGCAGCGCCGGCGACTGCACGCGGCCGGCGGACAGGCCGCGCTGCACCTTGCGCCACAGCACCGGCGACAGGTTGAAGCCGACCAGGTAGTCCAGCGCGCGGCGCGCCTGCTGCGCATCGACCAGGTCGTCGGCGATCTGCCGCGGCTGGCCCATGGCTTCCTTGATGGCGCGTGGGGTGATTTCGGTGAACACCACGCGGTGCAGCGGCTTGTCCTTGAGCAGGCCGCGTTCCTTGAGGATCTCCGCGATGTGCCAGCTGATCGCCTCGCCTTCGCGGTCCGGGTCGGTTGCTAGGAAGATGTCGTCGGCGCCCTTGGCGGCCTTGGCGATCGCATCGACGTGCTTTTCGTTCTTCTCGATCAGGTCGTAGCGCATCGCGAACCCGTTGGCCGGGTCCACCGCCCCTTCCTTCGGCACCAGGTCACGGACGTGGCCGTAGGACGCGAGGACGGTGAAGTCCTTGCCGAGGTATTTGTTGATCGTCTTGGCCTTGGCGGGCGACTCGACGATGAGCAGGTGCTTGGGCATGTCAGGGATTCAGGGGAGTTCGGGTGGGCCGGCAGGGTCGGCTAGGGTGCCCCGGACGCGGGCGCCAGAGAAGCGGACGCCCGGGGCGGGGGCCCCGGGCGTTCAGTTTTCCTTTTTATAGTGGTGTCACGGCCGGGCCCGGCCTGTCAAGCCGCGGCGGGCGGCCAGACGCCGGGGCCGCGACCCCGGTCACGTCCGGCGGTTGCCGTCAGCGGGCCATCGACAGCAGTGTTCCGAAGGCCACCAGCATCAGGATCAGGGTGCCGCCGATCAGGAGGCCCCCGATGATCAGGACCACCAGAGCCACGGTGCCCAACTCCTCGCGCTGGCGCTCCGGCTGCGAGGTGAACGCCCACTTGTCGACCACCAGCGTGTCGCAAATCATGTCGTGCAGCGTCTGCTTGCGCGCAGTGAACGCCGCCATCAGGAAGCCGATGCAGAGGATGATGAACGACAGGAAGGCAGCCCAGTAGCGGCCGAAGCCCCGCAGGAAGCTGATCTTGTCACCGTCGGTGCGCACTACCTTGATGCCGATAGCGAGCTTGCCGGGCGTGGCCATCAGCCCGGCGGCCGAGTGGAACCACGCATAGGTCATGGACGTCAGCACGTAAGAGATGCCGGTTTCGCCCAGGTTGATCGCATCGGAGGCGAAGCCGCTGGAGAAGGAACTCCCGAACCCCAGCAGCCCGGCGATGATGGCGGCCAGGATGCCGACCGGCAGGCCGATGGCGAACGCGTCGATGAAGCTGGCCGCCACGCGCTTCCAGAAGCCGGCGTAGACCACGTGCGCTGCCGGCACAGCGGCCGCATATGCGCGCGTGCCGAAGTCAGCGCGTGGTGCCGCATAGGGGGAACCCGTCGCTGCGGATCCCTGTTCCGCCCGCGCGCTGGCGGCGGGGGCCACGTAGACGGGTTCGCTGGCCGTGAACACTGCGCGGCCGGTCAGCGGGCGCTCGGCTTCCAGCGCCGCCGCGGCGGGAGCCTCGGTCGCTTCGGGCACGGGCGGCGGGGGCGGCGTCATGTCCAGGCGCAGCTCCGGTGCCACGTTGATCAGCGCCGTCCATTCCTGCATGCCTTCGCGCCACACCAGCGAGTTCCGACCGAGCGTGCCGTCGCGGA
This sequence comes from Pseudoxanthomonas sp. PXM01, assembly GCF_014851815.1. GTDB lineage: Bacteria > Pseudomonadota > Gammaproteobacteria > Xanthomonadales > Xanthomonadaceae > Pseudoxanthomonas_A. The sequence continues at coordinate 1,965,694 of NZ_JACVAJ010000001.1, read as the reverse complement.
ACAGGTCGCCCACCATGCGGGGATCGACCGGACCATGGCGCTGTTGCTGCGCATCGACGTAATACCACTGCGTCATGACATGCCCTTCATCATCATCGCGCCCATGAAACCGTAGATCGCCAGGCTGCCGAGGATCATCAGCGCGGCCAGGACCAGGATCACGATGGTCACCACGCCCAGTTCGTCGCGCTGGCGTTCCGGGAACGCAGTGAAGGCCCATTTGTCGACCACCAGCGTGTCGCAGATCATGTCGTGCAGCGCCTGCTTGCGCTCGGTGAATGCCACCATCAGGCCGGAGATCAGTACACCCAGGCCGCAGGTGACCATGCTGAAGACCAGATACGCCAGCGAGCGCAGGAAGCTGCGCCAGAAGCTGGTGCGCTGGCCATCGGTGCGGACCACCTTGATGCCGACCGCCAGCTTGCCGAGGCTGGCCTGCAGTGAGGACGACTGCATCCAGCCGAAGTAGATGCAGGGCGCGAGGAACAGGATCGGATAGATCGCCAGCATCGAGGCGATGCCGGCCCCGGCAGCGAACGGATTGTCGGAGCCGCCGGCCCCCATCACGCCGACGCCGATGAGCATCAGCGGGATCATCAGCGCATAGCTGATGATGGTGGTGACGATGCTGTCGATGAAGCTGGCGGCGAACCGCTTCCACAAGCCCGCGTGCACGATGTGGCCGCCGGCAAAGACCGGCTGTGACGCGGCCAGGTCGGCGGTCGGCGGTGAGTACGGCGCATCCGCCGCCGGCACCGCGGCGTCCGCGATGGGCGCGGCCGGTGCGTCGAGTTGCAGGTTGAGTTCCGCCGCGACCGTGGACAACGGCTGCCACTCCTGCAGGCCGTCGCGCCACACCAGCGATGCCGCATGCAGGCGCGCGTGGCGCACGTGGCTTTCCAGTTCCTCGGCCGAGAACGGCCCCTGCCGATGCCCACCGGCGTCGGCGTAGTACCACTGCGTCATTGCATCATTCCCCGATGAAAAGCGTGGCCCGCGTCGCCACGCTGACGTTGTTCAGCCGCGACAGTCCAGCGGCAGCCACTTGTCGGGGATCTCCGACGAGCACTGCCATTGGCTGTGCTCGCTGCCCAGATCCCACCACAGTTTGCCGCCGTCGATCTCGGTGTTGCCCGTGTTGCGGAATTCCAGTTCGAAGCCGCAGGTGCCATCGTCGAACTCGCCGACGGTCGCGCGCGCGATGTAGGTGCTGGCGTAGCTCTCCGGCGTACCGATGCCGTCTTCGCCATTGCCGGGGCAACGCCCACCGCCGACGCGGACGGCTTCGACGTGCTGCTTCAGCGTCTGGCTCTCGGCGATGGCCTGCGTCACTTTGGCGCGCACCGTGTAGTCGTTGTACGCGGGAATCGAGATCGCGGCGAGGATCGCGCCGATGACCAGGCAGGGCACCAGCAGCACGGCGATGACGATCAGCGCGATCTTGCCGCCCGACATGCGCGGCTTGGGTGCAGGCGCCACGGGGGTACGCAAGAGACGGTCGTGCGGCGAGGTGCCGGCGGGCGCGGAGGGCGCAGGCGGTACCGGGGGCGGCGTGATGGTCGCTTCCGCAGGGGAGGGATTCAGGCCAATCTCGTCGGCGAAATCGCGCAGCGGCTGCCACTGCGACATGCCGTCGCGCCAGACCAGGCTGTCCAGCGCGACGCGTCCGTAACGGAAATGGGTGACCAGTTCATCCGACGAGACCGGGCCGTGCTGTTCACGGTTCCGGTCGGCGTAATACCAACCCGACATGCTTCCCCCTGAAGCGGATCAACGCCTCAGTGTACCGGCTCGGGCTCGTCGGCAAACATCTGGGTTTCCATCCACGCGTAGGCGGCTTCGGAACCCGGCTGGTTGAACAGCACCATCAGCACGACCCACTTCAGGTCGTCCAGGTCCAGCTCGTCCTGGTCCAGCGCCATGGCGCGGTCCAGCACCAGCTCGCGCTGGTCCGCGTCGAGGACGCCATGCTGTTCCAGGAACAGCAGGAAGCCGCGGCAGTCGACGTCCAGTTTCTCGAGTTCCGGACCGTGGAAGACGCGGGTCGGGCCACCGACGCGCGGCGTGGATGCTGCGGGCCGCTGGTCGGCGAGGGCGTCGAGCCAGTCGAAGGCCTTGCTGATCTCGGTGGGGCTGAAGCCGGCCTGGATCAGGCCGTTCTGGAGAGAGTCGCGGTCGCGGACGGGGTCCGCATCTTCGGTGAAGTAGTGTTCGAACAGGTACAGCAGTACATCCAGGATGCTCTCTTTCATTGCCCCTCGGCCTGCGTCAACGACGCTGTGGAGGTGAAGAAACCGGTCTTTCTCTGGTATCGGCCGTGTTCCGCCGTTACTAAGCCATCCAGTTCCATGACCAGCAGCATGGAGGACAGTTCTGCGGCCGTCAATCCGGTCCGTGAGACGAGCTGATCCATACCTGTTGGGTCATGACCGAGTGCGTCCCACAATCGCTGGTAGTCGGCATCCAGACGCAGGGGCGTCTCTCCCGGGCCTGCGATCACCCCCGATTCAGCCTCGCCAAGCCGGGCGCGCAGGGCGTCGGCGAGGTCCGCTGCCAGGTGGACGAGGGCATCGACGACTTCACGGGGGTCTTCGACGAGGGCGGCGCCGTCGCGGATCAGCCGATGGCAGCCACGGGCCCTGGGGTTGTGGATCGAGCCGGGAACGGCAAAGACCTCGCGTCCGGCTTCACCGGCTTGCCGGGCGGTAATCAGCGCCCCGGATTGTTCGGCCGCCTCGATGACCAGCGTGCCCAGCGCCAGCCCGGCGAGGATCCGGTTGCGGGCCGGGAAGTGGCTGCGCACCGCGGGCGTACCGGGAGGATGCTCGCTGACCACGGCGCCCTGTATGGCCAGCCGGTCGCGGAGGCGGTCGTGGGTGGGCGGATAGGCGATGTCGGGACCCGTGCCGACCACCGCCACCGTCGTGCCGCTGCCCGCTGCCAGTGCAGCTTCGTGTGCCGCCGCATCGATACCCCGTGCCATGCCGCTGATCACGACGATCCCTGCCGAAGCGAGCGTGCGCGCGAAGTAGTGGGCATTGTCGCGGCCGCCGCTGGTCGGGCTGCGGCTGCCGACGATGGCGACCGCGGGGCGCCAGAGCAGGGTGGGGTCGCCATCGACGAACAGCGCGAGCGGCGGGCTGGACATCGCGCGCAACTGGGCGGGGTAGTCCGCATCGTGCCAGCCCAGCAGATGGTGGCCGGAGACCTGCAGCCAATGCTGTGTACGAGCAAGTGCAGGGGGGATGTCGTCGCCCTGCAGGCGCGCTGTCTGGACCGCGTCCAGTCCTTCCTCCCGCCATGCGCGTGCACCCGCCGCGATCGCAGCGACAGGCGATCGCCACCGCTCCAGCAGGCGGCGGCGGGGCAGGACGGGGCCGCCGGCCAGGACCAGCCGGGCCAGGGCCATCGTGTCTTCGTTGGGCATGCGGGCCAGCGTAGGCCCGGAACGACGACGGCGCCCTCAGGCGCCGTCGCGGTGTTGCGTAGGACTTGCCTGACCCGCGTCAGTACGTCGCGTCGGGGTGCTTCAGCTCGTAGCCGACACGGGTGACATCCACACCTTCCATCACCAGCGCGTAGCTGACCTTGTCGAAGGTACGGAACACCATCGCATGGCTGGCGTACTCGTCCGGCAGGCTGACGCGACCGGCGCCCGACTTCGTCGACTCGCTGATGCGTGACGACTCCGGGTGCGCCATGCGGTTGGCCGTATGGGTGCCGTTGCGCCAGATCGAGAACACCGTGCCGTTGTCCACGCCGTCCAGGCGGCCGCCGGAAATGGCGATCACGTCGCGCGTGCCTCCGGAGGTGAGGGCATCAGCCACCGCCAGCACACGCAGCTTGCCAGCCGGATCGGCGGCGGGCGGGTGCGGGAAGAAGTGCAGATCGTAGGGCTGGGCATCGACCGGGATCAGTCGATCGCCGACGCGCACTTCATGGCCGCCGATATCGGCCACCAGCGTGCTGACTTCGGTGCCCGGCACGACGCCGCGGGTGAAGGTCGCCACGTTGACCTTGGCAAGTTCGTAGCCCAGAAAAGCACCCTTGCCTGTCTGCTCGACGATGTCCTTCCACTGATCCACTTCGCCGCGGATGGACTTGCCGCGGAAATCCAGGTCCTGGGCGCGCGGGTTGTCGGTGAACCGGGCGGTGGGACGCACGACCAGGAAGCGCTGGCCGGCCTGTGCGCCATCGAGGCCACGCACGTAGATGTTGTGGCCACCGGAACCGCGCAGGCGGTCCTCTTCCAGCGCTGCCACATGCGGCAGGTGGTCGAAGCTGTCGACGATGCGGCGATCCTTCAGGTAGGCCTCGATGTCGGACAGCGGAATGGCATTGAGCGGCGCTTCCTGGCGCGGACCCGGCTGCACCGCGACGCGGTCCAGGTAGGCCAGGCTGATGACGTCGCCCGGATAGATCAGGTGCGGGTTCTGGATCTGCGGGTTGGCCTGCCAGATCTCCGGCCACAGCCACGGCTTCTTGAGGAAGCGGGCCGAGATGTCCCACAGCGTGTCGCCACGCTTGACCACGTAGGTATCAGGATGGCGTTCCGCCATCTCGGCGGCAGCCGCATAGGTGCCGACGGTCAGCACCGCAACGGCGAAAACCGTACGAAAACATTTAAACATGGCGGTATCTACCTGATTCCCCGACAGGTGGTCAGCACTATAGTCCAGAAAACCCGGCGCAACGCAAGCGCCCGCGTTAGAATTCGTGAGGCCTTGCCGGATTCCACTGGCGCCCCCATACCGAGACGTACCATGGCCCTGCTCCCCATCCTCGAATTCCCCGATCCGCGCCTGCGCACGAAGGCGGCAGCGGTCGACGCCGGACATGTGACGACGCCCGCATTCCAGCGCCTGCTCGACGACATGTTCGAGACCATGTACGACGCGCCCGGCATCGGCCTGGCCGCCAGCCAGGTGGACGTGCACCAGCGCTTCATGGTCATCGACATCAGCGAGGAGAAGAATCAGCCGCAGGTCTTCATCAACCCCGAACTGAGCGACAAGCTGGGCGAACAGGTCTATCAGGAAGGCTGCCTGTCGGTGCCCGGCATCTTCGCGGACGTTACCCGCGCCGACGAGATCACCGTACGTTTTCTTGACCGCCAGGGCCAGCCGCAGGAGCTGCGTGCCGACGGCCTGCTGGCGGTGTGCATCCAGCACGAGATGGACCACCTGGATGGCAAGTTGTTCGTCGACTACCTCTCGCCGCTGAAGCGCGAGATGGTGCGCAAGAAACTGGCCAAGCAGCGCAAGCACGTCGCCTGACGTGCACCTGCGGCGGGATCGGGTGACCGGGGTGTCCCCGCCCGCTTCATCCCCCTTTCCGGAACCCGCACTCCCATGAGAATCATCTTCGCCGGCACGCCGGCGTTTGCCGTGCCCAGCCTTCGCGCGGCGCATGCCCACCATGAGGTGGTCGCGGTCTATACCCAGCCCGACCGTCCTGCCGGTCGCGGGCGCGGGCTGACGCCATCGCCGGTGAAGCTGGAGGCGATCCAGCGCGGCATTCCGGTGCTGCAGCCGTTGTCGTTGAAGAAGCGGTCCACCCAGGACGCGCTGCGCGACATGCAGGCGGACGTGATGATCGTGGTCGCCTACGGTCTGATCCTGCCGCAGGCGGTGCTCGACATCCCGCAGTACGGGTGCTGGAACGTACACGCCTCGCTGCTGCCGCGCTGGCGCGGTGCGGCGCCCATCCAGCGTGCGATCGAGGCCGGTGATGACGAGACCGGCGTCTGCCTGATGCAGATGGAAGCGGGCTTGGACACCGGACCGGTGCTACTGGCTCAGAGCCTGCCGATCGGGCCGGACGACACGGGTGGTCAGTTGCATGACCGTCTGTCGGACCTTGGCGCGCAGGTGCTGCGCGATGCGCTGGGTCTGCTGCGCGCGGGTGTCCGTCTGCCGCCGCACCCGCAGTCGGAGGTGGGCGTCGAGTACGCGCACAAGCTGGACAAGGCAGAGGCGAAGCTGGACTGGACGCAGCCTGCCGAGGTGCTGGCGCGCAAGGTGCGCGCCTTCAACCCATGGCCGATCGCCGAAGCGCAGGTCGCCGGCGAACGTCTGCGCATCCACGGCGCGGTGGCGGTCGGGCAGGCGCATGCCGCGTCGCCGGGCACCTTGCTGGCCGCCAGCCGACAGGGCCTGGATATCGCCTGTGGCGAGGGCGTGCTGCGCGTGCGCGTCGTCCAGCGAGAGGGTGGCAAGGCGATCACGGTCGCGGATTACCTTAACGCGCGACGGGACCTGGTGTCGCCGTGAGTACGCAGGCCGGCGTCGCGGTGCGCGTGATGGCCGCCCGGGTGGTGGATGCGGTGATGCACCGCGGCCGCTCGCTGAAGGCGGAACTGGCCACGAACCTGCCCCGCATCGAGGACGCCCGCGATCGCGCGCTGCTGGAGGCGATCTGTTTCGCGGCACTGAGATCGCGTGCCCGCAGCGAGGCGGCATTGACGGCGTGGATGGCCAAGCCGCTGGGACGCGCCGACAACGAACTGCGCGCGTTGCTGCATGTGGGCTTCGCACAGGTGGTGGTGATGGGATTGCCGGCGCATGCGGCCCTGTCGGCGACCGTCGAGGCGGTGCGTGCCCTAGGGCGTCCCCATCAGGACAAGCTGGTGAACGCGCTGCTCCGGCGCGCGCAACGCGAAGGGTTGCCATCCGCGCCTGCCGATGCCCTGTGGCCCGTCTGGCTGCGGCAGCAGGTGCGCGAGGACTGGCCGGCGCAGGCGGACGCGATCTTCGCGGCCAGCCACCAGGAGGCACCGCTCTGGTTGCGGGTCAACCGGCGGCGTCTTACCCGTGAGGCCTACCTGGAATGCCTGGGGGAGGCCGGTATCGCCGCCGCGCCGGCGGACGGCGTGCCCGATGCCCTGGTGCTGGATGCGCCGGTGGCGGCCACGGCATTGCCGGGTTTCGCCGCTGGCGATGTCTCCGTGCAGGATGGAGCGGCGCAGTGCGTTGCTGATCTGTTCCATGATCTTCCGCAGGGTGCGCGCGTACTCGATATGTGCGCGGCGCCCGGGGGCAAGACCGCACATCTGCTTGAGCGGGACCCGACGCTGCAGGTGCTCGCGCTGGATGTCGACGACCGGCGCCTGCAGCGCGTGCGCGAAACGCTGCAGCGCGTAGGCGTGGATGCGCAGCTGCGCGCCGCCGATGCCGCGGACACGGCGGCATGGTGGGACGGGCAGCTTTTCGATGCGGTGTTGCTGGATGCGCCCTGTTCGGCGACCGGCATCGTGCGCCGGCAGCCGGACGTGCTGCTGCACCGGCGCCCGGAAGACCTGGCGGCGCTGGTCGCTCTGCAGGCGCGCCTGCTCGATGCGGCTTGGCACGTGCTGCGTCCGGGGGGGCGATTGGTCTACGCGACCTGTTCCCTGCTGCGGAGGGAGAACGCGGATCAGATCGATGCTTTCCGCGTGCGACATCCTGACGCACGGATCGAGCTCGCGGGAGAGCGTTGGGGTCATCTCGACGGTGCGGGGCGCCAGCGCCTGCCTGGCGAACAGGACATGGATGGATTCTTCTACGCGTCAATGCGCAAAGCGTGAGTCGCGTTGCAGGATGCCACGCAGGTATCCCATCTCACGGTAACGGGCGTTCGCGGATTCTTGGCATGCGGCATACTTCCCGCGTGCCGGCAGGCCATCGATTCACGTCACGTTGACGTTGTGGCGGAGGGGATGGCGCAGACTTCCTGACCCAGGAGGTTTCCGGGCCGCTGCTTTCATGATCGTGCTGTTGCCATTCGCAGGACCCGAGGACATGCAGGAAAGGAGTACACGTCGACAGGATGTCGCGCGCGGGTCGGCGTGGCTTGCCGGATTCAGCGCAGCCGCGTTGCTGGTGGTGCCGAAAGGCCTTTCGGTCTTCGCCGTGTTGATGCTGGCCGCAACGGTGCTGGCCTTGCCCGACGCCTGGCGCAGCCGCCGGCCTGTGCCGCAGGCGCTGTACGTCCTGTTGGCGGCCGCGCTGGGGGTGGTTGCGGTCGTGGCAGTGTCCATGTGGATGGATGGCGCGCCGCTATCGGTGCTGGACAATCCATCGCGCGCGTTGCTGTTGCCGTGGTGTGCGTGGCTCGCATGGACGACGCGTGTGCGCATGTCAGGCTTGTGGTACGGCGCGCTGACGGGCTTGCTGATCGCGTTCGTCGTTTCCATTGCGCAGATGTCGCTGGGCGTCGAACGGGCCAGCAGCGATGCGAACCCGATCGTGTTCGCCAATGCGGTGCTGGCGCTGCTGGTCATCGCCGTGTTCTGTCGCCCGGCGCACGACGGCAGAGCCCTGAAGTTGCTGCTGGCCATCGCGATCGTGCTCGCCAATGTGGTGGTCATCCTCAGCGGCAGTCGCGGGGTTCTGCCCGGACTCGGGCTGGTGATGCTGATGCTGCTGGTCGGCACGGCGTCCCGCCATCGCTGGTGGCGCCTGGGGGGCGCGGTCTGCCTGCTGTGTGCGCTGTTTGTCGCCATGTGGAGCGTGCCATGGCTGTCCAGTCAGTTCCGGCTCGACCAACTTCACGACGATGTGTCCGGCTTCGCCGTCGGCGAAGTAGACCAGCCCATCAGTGCGCGCATGGCGTTGTTGTCGGTCGCGTGGGACGCGTTCCGCGAGTCGCCGCTGACAGGTGCGGGGGTTGGGACTTTTGCCGACCGGATCGATGCCAGCACGTATTGCGAGGATGCGCAGCGGCACTTCTGCGGGCTGGGCCATGCGCACAACGACCTTGCGCAATGGGGGGCGACGATGGGGCTGATTGGCGTCGCTGGCCTGGCGATGCTGTACCTGGCGCCGCTGTGGGTGGCTGCGCGACAGATCCGGCGCGAACACCTTCATGTACCCATCGGGCCGGCATGGACGGTTGGCATGCTGGTAGCTACCTACATGGTGTCGGGACTGACACAGTCGATGTTCGCCCATGCGCTCAGTACCAGTGCCTTCGTCGTGTTCGTGGGACTGTTGCTGGGGAGCGCCTTGCCGCCAAGGCAAATCAACGGCGTGTCCGGGTAGCGCAACGGGCGTGACGGGACTGTCAGCGCATGCGGCGCTGGCGGGACCGTAGAAGCCGTGTGTGCTCAGCGATCTTCATCGGGACAATCCCTGCGCTCCTGCGACGGCAGATGCACGGCGCAGGAGCGCAGGGGACGATCTTCGCGGCCGGCCTCGCTGCGGGCCAACCGCAGGCATGCGCTCCGCTATGCCTTTCGGAGGTGAGGGCTGGAAGCGGGGACTAGGTGGCGTCGGTGGATGGCGGCGTCGACCATTGAGGTCGGTGTTGCTTGCTTCCCCTCTCCGTAAGAGAAGTCCCGACGGGCTGAAGGTGCGGGTCGCTTCCTGGGTCGGTCGATGACTCGGGGCTGGCCAGCAGCTGAAGGTAGATATTCTCCGTCCGCCGAATGAAACGTTCGATCCCGAACTCGGCCACTGCGTGTTCGCGTGCGGCCCGCCCTCGCCGCCACAGATCTTCGCGGTCTTCCAGCATGGAGCGCAACGCCTTCGCCATCGCCTCGTGGTCGTGTACCGGCACGACCCAGCCGTCCTCGCCATCACGCACGTTTTCAGGCAAACCCGCGTAGTTGGTCACCATCACGGGTTTTCCCATCGCCATCATTTCGCGGCAAGCGAACGAGATCGTCTCGACATCGTAGGACAGCACAAAGCCGGCATCCAGCGAAGCGATCATCGGACGGACATCGTCAAGCATGCCGGGGAAATGGAAGTACTCACGCAGGCCCGACTGTTCCAGCAGCTGGTGTTGCGACTGCGATGGAGGGTGCCCGGCGATGATGACATCGACGCGCCGACGGTCTTCGTCGGACAGCAACATCAATGCGGAAACCAGGTCGGTCCAGCCCTTGTAGTCCGCCGTACCGGCGTTGCTGCCAATCCGCAGCCGTACTCCGTCACGGTGGCTGGGATGCGTTAGAGGCGGCGAATAGAAGGTGGTGTCGACGCCGTTGTGAACGGTCTCCGGATCGCAACGGCGGTAGGGTGTCGCGTGCAACTGGCGGAGAACGTAATCGCAGACAGCGATGGCCTTGTCGGTTCCGAAGCGTGCGCGCCACAGATGCTGCAGCCCCACCATCGATTTGGTGTTGTGCTTCGTAACGACGATGCGGGGGCGATGCTTCAATCCCCGCACTGCGGCCATCACCAGGCGGTGGTCCGCGGAGCCATTGACGTGCACGATATCGAAGCGATGTTCGGCGAGATACGCGTGCAGCCTCGCGCGAGCGCGCTGGCGCGCCCGCCAACGGCGCAGTCCGTTGGGGTAGGTCTGGGCGAATGCACTGACGTTCGGGAACGCCTGGGTTTCGCGGAACAGTCGACTCTCCCCGGGGACTGCCACATGCACGTCATGACGTTGCGCCAGCCCGCGTGCCAGTTCGCGGATGTACGTCGTGTGGCCGCCGCCGCTACCGCTGTGGAAATTGGTGTACAGCAGTTTCATGCGGGGAGCCGGCCGGTGAAAGCGCAATAGAGAAAGGGCGTCATCGTGAGTCGCAATGGCTCTTCTTCCCGATGCCGGTAGAACTTGTGGACGTCGATTCGCCGCGTGTTTCTTGCCCGTCGGGAGGCGCGCCTCAGCGTGCCTGCGGGTCGGCGGAGCAGGGGCGTCACTGGGCAGCTTCCGGCGTGCGCTCGCCGCCCCGGAGGCAGCACTCCAGCGCGGCCAGCTGACGGGCATTCCAGCGCTGGGCGTCGGCAAAGGCGGCCTGGCCCATCGTGCGCCGCGCCGCGGCATCCTTGGACAGGCGGACGATTTCGTCGGCGAACGCCTGATGATCCTGGTCCGCCACGACGACGACGCCATTCCTGAAGTCTTCCGGCAGGCCACGGACGCCAGTGGCTGTTGAAACGGTCGCAACCCCAGAGCCCATGGCGTCCAGCAGCTTGATGTTGATGCCGGTGCCCGCGACCGTCGGGTTGACCGACAGGGGCGTTCGAGCGAACGCCTGGTGGAGGTCGTCAACAAAGCCCAGCTTCTCCACATTCGGAAGATCTGGCAGCCAGTTGCATATGGAGCCGGCGACCCTCAGCCTGAAATCAGGGATCTCGCTTACAACGCGCGGCAATACGTGATCGAGGAACTGCCGCAAGGAGATCTGGTTCGACAGCATGTTGGTGCCGAGGTACAGCGCCACATGATCTGCGCCATGATCGGACACCGCCTGGTCAAGGCCGATGAAGTGACTGACGACGGCGATATCCGGATTGCGTTCGCCATGGTGGTTTTCCCCCAGCTGTCTGCGGAAGTTCTCCGCTTCTTCCCGCTGGATGGCGATGGCGGCATCGGCGCGTCGCAGGCCCCTGTTTTCCTCGTCGCGGGTGAGTGAAACCCAGTATCCCTTGCGGAAACCCCTTGCAACGAAGGCGCGGTGCCTGTCGGCGAAGGAATCATGCGTGTCCAGTAGTTTGCGCGTGGTGGCCGGAAATGCATCCAGGGCCCGCGAATTGACCGCGTACTCGACGATGACTGCATCGAATTCCCGCTTCAACGCCTGCAGCTGGAGGGTCCAGGCCTCCCGCCAGCTCTCGTCCAGGCGTGAGTAGTGGCTGCGGTCGTTTCCCAGCCTGCGCAGTATCTTCCGTCTTCGGCGCAACAGCTTGCCGCGGAGCCAGAAGGCTGCGCGCGACAGCCGTCTTCCGTTGTCCAGGTGCAGGAAATCCTGCGTGCCGAAGAACGCCACATGAGAAGCCGTGTCTGGCTTCTGGGTATCCAGCTTCGAAGTGAAGTGGATGAACGTCAATTCATGGCCGAGCGTCTTGATTGCCTTGCACAGTTGCAGAATGCGGACGCTATGGCCTGCCTTGGCCGGAAAGACGGGCGTCATGGAGACAACCGCGATCTTCATCGGCGGGCGGTCGGGACGAAGGCCATCCGCGTCGACCGTGGCGGAGGCGCGAGGAGATCCAGCGTTCTCAGCCTGCTGCATCAGGGGGCGATCAGTCATGCTGGCGAGACCAATCGTGCGAGCCGCGAGACGCAGGAGAGCCGGCGCCACCGACGACCAAAGTGCGCTGCATGGGGGGTGGGGGGGTCAGGGTGAAGTCACAATTGTCCGGGGCGCGTGTGTCAGCGCTAGGTGGCGCCCGCAGGTGAGACAGCCGTCAGTCAGATACACGGCGAAACGCAGGTTTCGTGGGGCTCGCCGCCGATCTGGTCTGGGCCCTAGAATGTGACCATGTCGCCGCTGCCCCTGTCCCTAGTCGTCATCACCCAGAACGAGGCGGCCAACATCGGCAGATGCCTGGATAGTGTGTCCTTCGTCGCAGAAAAGCTGATCGTCGACAGCGGCAGCACCGACGGCACCATCGCTATCGCGCAGGCCCATGGCGCCAGGGTGGTGCACCAGGACTGGCTGGGCTTCGGGCCGCAGCGCAATGCCGCGAGTATTCACGCCGCCCACGACTGGATCCTGGTCCTGGATGCCGACGAGTTCCTGTCTCCGGAACTTGCCGCGCAACTCGAGGAGGAGCTGCCTGCACTGATGGCATCGGGGAAGGCCGGTGCCTGGTTGCGGCGCCGTACCTGGCTGATGGGGGCGCCGATGCGCTGGTACCGGCCGATGGTCGGGGAGCGGTCGGCTCGCATCTACCATCGCGGCCGCGCGCGCTGGACCGATGCACGCGTGCATGAATCCTTGCGATTCGATGGCGAGACGGTGGAGTTCAAGGCGCCGTTCAACCACGCCGACAACCCCAGCCTGGTGCACAAGCAGCTGAAGGTGTTGCGTTACAGCGAACTGAAGGCGCTCGACTGGCGCGACAAGCAGCGGCCGGTCCGCATGTGGCTGACGCCCCTGGTCTATCTGTCCAGCTTCATCAAGGACTACCTGTTGCGCCTGGCGTTTCTGGACGGCTGGCGCGGCTTCATCATCGCGCAGACCGCGGCCAGCTACGCCACCTATAAGCGCATGCGCTACTACGAGATGCAGCGCAATCCCGCCTCCGTCGACGCCGCGCACCGCAAGCTCGCCCGCCACGAACTGGAACACTGATGGCCAAGCACTATCTCCTCTACGGCTCGGAGCGCTACGCGCTCGCCATCCTGCGCCCGCTGCAGGACGCCATCCGCGCACGCGGCGGCGAGGCGGCGTGGTTCTTCGATGGTCCCGGCGCCGAAGACCTGCGTCCGGACGAGAAGCTGCTGACCACGACCGAAGAGGTGCGGCGCTGGAACGCCATTGCGGTGATCACCGGCAGCAACGCGGTGCCGCACTTCTTCCCGGGGGTGAAGGTCGAAACCTTCCATGGTTTCGATGCCGGCAAGCCGCGGCATATCTATATCCGCGGATTCTTCGATCTGTATTGCACCACCGGGCCCAACGACACCCGCGCGTTCTCCGAGATCGCCGAGCGCGTGGGCCATTTCAAGGTCGTCGAGACCGGCTGGCCGAAGATCGACCCCTTCATGCAGGACATCGCCGGTGGCCTGCCCCCGGTGCGCAAACCGCCCGTCATCCTGTACCACTCCACGTTCTCGCCTTCCTGGAGCGCGGCGGAGACGCTGTACGAAGAAGTGAAGCGGCTGTCGCGCGACGGTGAATGGAAGTGGATCGTGACCTTCCACCCTAAGATGAATCCGGACACCGTGGCGAAGTTCCGCGCGATCGAGAACGAGCACCTGCGTTTCGCCGACGACGACAACATCCTCGACCTGTTTCCGCAGGTGGACATGATGTGTTCGGACACCTCGTCCGCGCTCAACGAGTTCCTGCTCACGCACAAGCCGGTGGTGACGTTCAAGAACCGGCGCCCGGGTCCGCAGCTGATCGACATCGACGATGCGGCCCAGTTCGAGCCGGCGATCCGCCGCGCGCTGTCGAGGCCGCCGGAACTGATGCAGGCCATCGTCGCGTATGCCGACAGCATCCACCCGTACCGCGACGGCCGCTCCAGCGAGCGCGTGCTGGATGCCATCGATGCGTTCATCGCGGCGGGTTCACGCAACCGCAAGTCCAAGCCGATGAACCTGTGGCGCAAGTTGAAGATTCGCCGGCGCATCGGGTACTGGGGTCCGGCCTGAGGCCGGGACGGAAGGCACTACCGGCTGTCATCTGGGCGAGGGACAATCCATTTGGGAACGAGCGTCGAGCCGAGGGGGCATCGACGCCGTGCACGTGTGGAGGGCACCATGAAGATCACCGTCATCGCCAGTACGTACAACGCCGAGGAATGGCTGGAGAAGGTCCTGCTGGGCTACCGCTGCCAGACCTGGCGCGATTTCGAGCTGATCGTGGCAGACGACGGATCGCGCGCATCGACCCGCGCGCTGGTGGAGCGGTTCGCCGCCGACTATCCGGTGCCGTTGCGGCATGTCTGGCACGAAGACGAGGGCTATCGGCGCCAGGAAATCCTCAACGTAGCCATCCTGGAAGCGCGGCACGACTACCTCCTGTTCACCGACGGCGACTGCATCCCGCGGCGCGATTTCGTGCAGATCCACGCCGAGCAGGCGGAGCCGGGGCGATTCCTTTCCGGCGGTTACTGCAAGCTGAGCATGAAACTCAGCAAGGCGATCGGCGCCGACGATATCCGCGACGGACGCGCCTTCGATCGTGGCTGGCTGCGCGCACAGGATCGTCTCGGCCTGTCGAACACGCTGAAACTGGGCGCGGGCGCGCTGGCGGGCCGGTGGCTGGACACCGTCACCACGACGCGGCCGACGTTCAACAACTGCAATTCATCGGCATGGAAGTCGGATCTGCTGGCGATCAACGGCTACGACGAGCGGATGAAGTACGGCGGGCCGGATCGCGAGCTGGGCGAACGGCTGGAGAATCATGGCGTCCGCGGCAAGCAGGTCCGCCACCGCGCCATCTGCGTGCACCTGGATCATGCGCGCGGCTACAAGACCCGCGAGTCGGTGGAACGCAACCTCGCCATCCGCGCGCAGACGCGCGCGCAGCGCATCACCTGGACGCCGTACGGCATCGACAAGACCGCCCCGTCCAAGGCGGGCTGAATCCGGGGAATCAGAGCGCTGCTCGGGTCGGCAGCGCCTCCCAGGCTGCGATCACGTCCGCGGTGGGGATGTCGCGCACACGGCTGGCCTCGCCCTGCTCGCCGCCGAGTACGGTGATCGCGCCGGGTCCGATCGGGCGCCATTTCGCCGGAGAGGCGGCGCCGAACATGACGACCAGAGGGCAACCGAGCGCGGCGGCCGCGTGCGCGGGCCCGGTGTCGACCGAGACCAGGCTGTGCGCCTGCTCAAGCAGCGCGAGCAGGCGCGGGATCGGCAGTTCGCGTGCGGCGTTGTGCATGCGGGGATCGCGACCGGCTGCGGTCGCGATCTCTTCCAGTACCGCGTGCTCGGCGGGCGATCCGCACAGCACGATGCGCGCCTCGGGCAGATCGCGCCAGACCGATGCCGCCAGCGCAGCCCATGCCTGCGGCGGCCAGTACTTGGGGTGCGAGGCCGTCGCCACATTGCCCCGCTTGTGCGTGCGCTTGTTGCCGGGCTGGAACAGCACGCAGGGGCCTTCCAGTCCCTGTCCGGCACGCCATTGGGCGAGGTCGCGGCGATCCTCTTCGGTGATCTGCAGGCGTGGATAGCGGTACGCGAGCGGATCGACCTCGCGCGTCGGATACGTGTGGTCTGGATCGCGCATGCCGATCCGCAGCCAACGGTCCGGCCACAGACGCGTGATGCCGCCGCTTTCGTCGTCGTCGCGGGTGCGTTGCACGCGGTCGTCCGGATGCAGGCCGGCGCGCGTCAGCAGCTGCAGGGTCGCGGCATCGGTGTCGCAGACGTAGACGGGGCCGCGCCCCCGTGCCCGCAGCCAGCGGACGGCGGCCCACTGGCTGGGACAGATCAGGTAGGGCGTGTTGCGGCTGGTGACGATCCGGACGTGTCCAATCTCCGGCAGGGGCTCCAGCAGGGGTTCGGTCCAGCCCCCGGAGCCCAGCACGTCGACACGCTGGCCATACCGTGCATGCAGCAGCCGGACCATGGTGGTCAGCATCACCACGTCGCCGAAGGCGCCGCAGCGCACGACCAGGGGAGGCGCGGAGGTCATGTCGTTCACGGTCAAGCGGACTTCCCCAGCTCATGCAGATGCCGATACTTGCGGACCACGGCGCGCGCGTGGCTGGCATGGAACCACCAGCCCTGGCGACCGTCGCGCCAGGCACCGCGCAGCAGGTACATCTTCAGCCAGTAGGCGGCCGCATGCGTCCATGGGCTGATCGCGGAGCAGCGCTTGCCCTCCTCGTGCCGCTGTTCGGCCCACAGGCGCGCATAGCGGTCGTTCTTGGCGCGATGCGCGTCCAGCGTGCGCGCCGTGTTGTGCTCGATGACGATGTCGCTGTCCTTCACCCGCTTGCCGGCGAGGTCGGGTTTCTCATGCACGCGCATCGGCAGGTAGCGATGGTCCGGCCGCACCAGCCGCTCGGTGCGCTCGAATCCGCTCAGCATGCGACCCAGGAACCAGTTGCATCGCCTCAACTTCCACACGTCGGCCTGCTCGACGGCGCCGCTGGCGAACAGCGCGCGCAGCGGCGCCTCGCTGCCGTCGGCGAGCCACTCGTCCGCATCCATCAGCAACAGCCAGGGTTGGGTGGCGCGGCGGATGGCCTCGTTCTTCTGGCCGGCGAACCCCAGCCAGTCCTGGTGCTCGACACGCGCGCCATGCGCCCGCGCCAGTTCGACCGTTCCATCATCGGATCCACAGTCCAGCACCAGGATCTCGCTGCACACGCCCTGCAGCGACGCGAGGCAGCGACCCAGCCGGTCGGCCTCGTTCTTGGTGATGATCACCGCGGACAGGGGAAGGGGAGGGGTCATGGCGTCGGGAGGGGCATCGACATCGGGTCACCAGTGCAGGCGTCGCCGCGCCAGCGCGGTGATCAGTCGTTCGTGGACGGCTACGGCGTCGGCCTCGGGGATGAAGCGCAGCGCCAGCGGCGCTGACATGCCGCCGGCACCGGCCGTGTCCAGCCACAGCGTCGCGGTCCCCATGCGATGGTCCAGCGGCGAGCGCGACAGGCGTAGCGCCTGCAGCTTGTCGATCTCGGCGAAGCGCCAGTAGCGGGACCACCAGCCGCTGCGCACGGCGACCAGATGGTCGTCCAGCGCCCATCCGATCCGATGTGCCTGCCGGCGTGCGGCATAGGCGGCCGCAAGCATCCACGCCATCCCGGGAAACCACAGCCAGGCGCCGAACTGCCAGGCGACCAGTGCCGTCACCGGCAGCAGCCATGCCAGCGAAGGCAGCCACAGGCGCCAGCGCGCGGACGCATCGACCGCCTGCCAGTCGTCGCGCGGCCATTGCGCCTGCGGCAACAGGTGGGAGATCAGCGCATCGCAGGCGCCGGGTGCTGCGATGGGGGCGACATCCTTGAGTGCGCGCATGT
The DNA here is from genome assembly GCF_014851815.1 of Pseudoxanthomonas sp. PXM01. Taxonomy (GTDB): domain Bacteria; phylum Pseudomonadota; class Gammaproteobacteria; order Xanthomonadales; family Xanthomonadaceae; genus Pseudoxanthomonas_A. The sequence goes on along the minus strand of NZ_JACVAJ010000001.1, from coordinate 1,948,325 downwards.
CCTGCTGCCCCGATTTCTCGGCGACCGCCGTGTCGATGCGCAGCGAGCGGCGACCGAACAGGCGGTGCAGCACGCCTTCGTGCAGCGTCCACGCCTGGATGCGCCGGCGCGCGACGCTGGTGCGCAGGCGCGCGAACAGGCCGCGTTCCACCATCAGGCGGCGCGGCTCTTCGGTCAGGCGGAATCCGTGGAACTGCGACAGGGCCAGCGCGACGGACAGCAGACGCACCAGGGCCAGCGCGACGCCGATCAGGGCGATGCCGCCCGCGGCGCCGGCCAGCCAGCCCAGGTGCAGGCCTTCGGCATAGCCGTAAGCCTGTTTCGCGCCCTGGCGGAAGAACTGCTCCATCATGCTCTCGGGCAGGATCTGCCACGCGGCACCGAAGCCCGCGGCCACCACGATCATGCCGCGATTGGAGATCAGGCCCAGCCGCAGGACTTCCATCGTCGACAACGACAGCAGGGTGGTGCCCTGGTCGCGCGGCACTGCCTCCTGTCCAGGGGCAACCGGCGCGGCTTCATGCGACTGGTGGCGGACCAGGTCTTCCAGCGCCAGCGCCTCGTGCAGGCCGAGCACGCGCATCTGCGCTTCCGGCTTGGTGCCGCCGGCCGACTCCAGCCTGACTTCGGCCACGCCGAACACGCGGTGCAGCAGCGACTGATGCACGACCACGTTGTGGATGCGCGAGAACGGGATCTCGCGGCGCGACCGGTGCAGCAGCCCTTCGCGTACGGTCAGTCCGTCGCGCCCGATCGTGTAGCGATAGGTGAAGTACTGCAGGATGGCCAGCACCACCAGCACCGTGATGCCGATGATGGGCGCGAACGAGGCCCACAGCTCGCCGTCGCCGCTGCTCCTGCGCGCGCCGAACACCACCAGCGCGACCAGCGGGAAGATGAACTGTTTGAGCTGCTGCAACAGCACGAACAGCCACGACCAGGGATGCAGGCGGCGTTCGTCGGGAGGCGCGCCGTGGAGTGCTCCGTCCATCACAGGGCGTCGTCGTGGTCGACCTGGGTCGCCAGCCGCTCGCGCAGCCGCTCTGCATCGTCCGCATCCAGGCCCGACACGGTGACGGCGGCCATGCGGGTGCCGGCCGTGTGCACGACCAGCGTGGACAGTCCGGCGCTGCGCTCCAGCGGCCCGCGTTTCAGGTCGAGGTGTTGCACGCGCGAAATGGGCACGTGCGTTTCGCTCTGCCACCAGTTGCCGCGGCGCACCGCGAATCCGCGATCGTCGAGGCGCCAGCGCGTGCGCCGGTGGCGCTTGACGGCGACCCAGGCGCCCACCGCGGCACCGATGAGGGCGGCCGCCGGCACGGCGAGCCAGGGCGAGACGACATCCGTCGATCGGGAGATGAAGAACACCGGGAAGCCGAGCGGGAACAGCAGTGCTGCCCCGCCGAGCGCGGCGAGCCAGGCGCCGCGACCGGGCAAGGCATGCCACGCGTCGTTCGGAGATGCATCTATGTCGGGGGATGTCACTGCTTGCCTACCCTGAGTTCGTCGATCATGCGGTAGTCGAGCACATAGTCGCGCCCACCGCGATAGCGGCTCAGGCGCGCCTTCATCCGCTTCAGGATCGCCGCCCGATCGCGGCCGGTGTATTCCGGATCCGCGCCCATCTTGTTCACGGCAAGCTGCTGGAAGCGGACCGCCTGCTGGAAGTCGCGGTTGGCGGCCAGCGCCGCGGCCACCGTGTCGAGTTCAGCCCATCCGAGGGAGTCCTCGCGGCCGATCATGTACTGCGCGAGTGCCAGTGCCTGGGCAGGATCACGCTGACCGTCCACCGGGCAGGTGGCCCAGATCCAGACGCGCTCGTTGCGCGCGCTTTCCACGCCGGCTTCCTCGGCGCGCGTGGCCCACTCGGCGGCCTGCCTGCAATCGCGCGGCAGCCCGGCCATGCCATCCAGATAGTAGTTGGACTGGGCCAGCAACGCGTCGGCTGGCGTGCCCTGGGCGGCCGCGCGTTGCAGGTGGGGCAGGGCGCGCAGCGCCGCCGCATCCGTCTGCCCGTCTTTTCCGTCGGTGATCGCCATGAAGGCCATCCAGGCCGCCAAGCCATGTCCGTTCTGGCTGGCCTTCTCCCACCACGCCAGGCCGGCCGCCTCGTCCTTGGGTGCGACGGCCGGCATCTCGCCCAGGTAGGTGATGTTGCCCGCCGCGTACTGCGCGAGCGCGTCGCCGTCCTCCGCCTTGCGGAAAATGGCACGCACACGCAGCTGCTGCCATTGGTCGTAGTCGGGCCAGGCCTCGTTGAGCCGTGTGCGTCTGGCGGCGTCGTCCAGTGGCGCGCGGTCCAGGGTGGCCAGACTGGGCGCCGGCCCTTTCAGTGCATTGGAGACCGACATTTCCAGCACGCGGGATTCGCTCATCCCGGTACGCCGGATCTGCTCGTCCATGACGACGGACATATCCCCCACCATCGACATGTAGAGGAAGCGCCAATGACCGTCTTCGCGCACGAACGCCGGCCCGAAATGGAATTGTGTCTCCGTCGGCGGGCTCAGTTCCCCGATGGCCTGGTCACCCAGAATGGTGACGTGCGACAGGCTCGGCAACGCCATTCCCGCCTGGGACGCCCGCACATTGATCCAGCCGCGACTCACGCAAAGCGTGGCCACCGCGCGGGCGTCCATGGCCTGCAGGGCGTCGTCGGACTGCGATGCGCGCAGGAGGTAGACGACGATACGGTCGAGGACCGGAAGGCGGCGCAGCTGCTCCGTCGAGGCATACAGCGCCATGTCGCGAAGAAACCCCACATGCGCAAGGCTGGACGCCGACAGCATGTCCACGGACTCGACCTTGTCCTGGCTGCTCAGCGTGCTGTAGCGCTCCCAGGTCCGCGACACGTCGTTCATCGCGGACACGTCCTGTGTCGCCCATGCCGGCAGCGCCAGCACGCCAGCCAACATCCCGGTCAGCCATCCCCGTATCCGCATCGTCATCACCTGTTCGTTCCCCTCAGCGGTAGGGGTTGTCCTCGCCGCTGCCCGCAGGCCGCAGCGTATAGCGTTTGTAGGTCCACTGGTACTGCGCGGGATCGCGTCGCGCGATCCGCTCGACGGTTTCGTTGAGCGCGGTGACCGCTGCCACCGGATCCGCATCCGCGATCGCCGGGGGAGCGGGCTCGACGTGCAGCGCGAAGTCCGGTCCGGGTCCGATCCGCTCGCACCAGGCGAACAGAACGACCGCGCCGGTGCGCTCGGCAAGCCGCGAGACCAGCGTCATCGTCAGCGCCTTCTTGCCGAAGAAGGGGGCGAACTCGCCGTCGCCCGCCTTGGGCTGCTGGTCCGGAAGGATGCCGACCGCACCGCCTTCCTTGAGCACCTTCCACAATTGGCGTACGGCCGGGCCTTCCGCGCGCACCTGGCGAATGTTGTCGGCGCCGCGTACGCGCAGCAGGAACGCATCACCGGTCGGCGAGGCCGGCGGGCGGTAGACGATGGCGAGCGGGCCGCGCGAGGCCAACCACTGGTTGAGCAGTTCCCAGTTGCCGAAGTGCGGCGCTGCGACGATCACGCCCTTGCCGCTGGCCAGCGCCGCGTCGTATAGCGCCTCGCCATGGCGTTCGCGCAGGTAGGCGAGGTTTTCCGCGGGCGGTCGGGTCCAGAAGCGAAGGGTCTCGAGCGCCTGCCGGGAGGTTGTCCGCAGGATGGCGCGGTGCAGTTCCTCGCGCTGCCCCGGCAGCAGGTCGGGGTACGCGATCTCGAGGTTGCGGCGGGTGACCCGGCTCTCGCGTGCGTCCGCCTTGCGCCACGCCCACGCCATCAGGTCGCCGAGGGTGCGCAGCCAGGACCAGGGGAGGCGCCCGAGCAGGGCGGCGGCGTGGTAGCCGAGGGCGGCGAGGGTGTCCGGTTTCATGCGTCGAGTGTAGCCAACCCGGATGGCGGTCCCTGGCGGCGAGGGCGCGGAGCGACGTTATCCTGTCGCTCCCCGTCCGGACATCCCGCCATGCTTTCCCTGATCCAGCGTGTGACCCGGGCTTCCGTGGCCGTCGATGAACGGGTGATCGGCGCCATCGACGGCGGGCTGCTCGCGCTGGTCGCCGTCGAGCCGGGGGACAGCGACGCGCAGATCGCGCGCATGGCCGAGCGCTTGCTGGGCTACCGCGTGTTCGCCGATGAGGCCGGACGCATGAACCGCTCACTTTCCGAGACGGGCGGCGGCCTGCTGCTGGTCAGCCAGTTCACCCTGGCGGCAGATACGCGGTCGGGGCTGCGCCCCAGCTTCACGACGGCAGCCCCTCCCGTCGAGGCTGAACAGGGATTCAACCACTTGGTCTCGATCTGCCGGGAAAGGCACGCCGGGAGGGTGGAAACCGGCCGTTTCGGTGCCCATATGGTGATCAGCCTCGTCAACGACGGGCCCGTGACCTTCCTGCTCCGCCCCTGACGTTTCCCCCTTGCCGGGCACCAGGTTGCAGGAACCCAAGCCGGTCCGGGCTGGTATAATACGGGGTTCTCCCTTCCTCACTCCCGGTGGCGCAACCTCCATGGCCAACGAACGTCCTGCGCAGCAGTCCGATATCAAGCTCTTGATCAGCAAGGGCTTGGAGCAGGGCTATCTGACCTACGCCGAAGTCAACGATCACCTGCCGGACGACCTGGTCGACCCGGAGCAGATCGAGGACATCATCGGCATGATCAACGGCATGGGCATCGATGTCCATGAAGTTGCCCCCGATGCCGAAACCCTGCTGCTGGCCGACGGCAACACCGGCAACCGCGAAGTCGACGAGACCGCGGCCGAAGAAGCCGCTGCCGCGCTGACTTCGCTGGATACCGAAGGCGGCCGCACCACCGATCCCGTGCGCATGTACATGCGCGAGATGGGCACCGTCGAGCTGCTGACCCGCGAAGGCGAAATCGCCATCGCCAAGCGCATCGAGGAAGGCCTGGGCCAGGTGCAGGCCTCCCTCGGCAATTTCCCGTGGTCGATCGAGCTGCTGCTGGAAGAGTACGAACTGCACAAGGCCGGCAAGAAGCGCCTGGCCGAAGTCGTCGTCGGCTTCAACGATGTCGAGGAACCGGCGCCGGAAGTACCGGCCGCTGAAGAAGCCTCTGACGCGACCGAAGACGCCGAGGACGAAGAAGACGGCGACGACGATACCGCCGAGGAAGCCGCGCCGACCGGTCCGGATCCGGAAGAGGTCGCGCGCCGCATGCAGGTGCTGGCCGACGGCTACGCCAAGTTCAAGAAGTCCTATGCCAAAAATGGCGCGGACAACAAGGCCGTCACCAAGCTGCGCGCCGAACTCGGCGAGACCTTCGTCACCCTGAAGCTCCCGTTGCCGCTGACCGATACGCTGGTCCGCAAGCTGCGCGAGGTCGTGGCACAGGTGAAGGACCATGAGCGCCGCGTGCTGCACCTGTGCGCCAATGTCGCCAAGATGCCGCGCAAGGAATTCCTGCGCGCCTGGGAGGGCAACCAGACCAACCTCGGCTGGGTCGACGAGGTGCTGAAGCGCAAGCAGAAGTGGTCGTCTGGCCTGCGCGACGTGCGCGAGCAGATCGTCGCCGAGCAGGAAGCCACCATCGCCGTCGAGCAGGCGATGCACCTGACGCTGGCCGACATCAAGGAAATCAGCCGTGCGATGGCCTATGGCGAAGCCAAGGCGCGCAAGGCCAAGAAGGAAATGGTCGAGGCCAACCTGCGTCTGGTCATCTCCATCGCCAAGAAGTACACCAACCGCGGCCTGCAGTTCCTCGACCTGATCCAGGAAGGCAACATCGGCCTGATGAAGGCGGTGGACAAGTTCGAATACCGCCGCGGCTACAAGTTCTCGACCTACGCCACCTGGTGGATCCGCCAGGCGATCACCCGCTCGATCGCCGACCAGGCGCGCACCATCCGTATCCCGGTGCACATGATCGAGACGATCAACAAGTTGAACCGCATTTCCCGCCAGATGCTCCAGCAGTACGGCCGCGAGGCCACGCCGGAGGAGCTGGCCAAGGAAATGGACATGCCCGAGGACAAGATCCGCAAGGTCATGAAGATCGCGAAGGAACCGATCTCCATGGAAACGCCGATCGGCGACGACGAGGATTCCCATCTGGGCGACTTCATCGAGGACACCAACGTGGAGTCCCCGATCGAGAACACCACCAACATCAACCTGTCGGAAACGGTCCGCGACGTGCTCGCAGGCCTGACCCCGCGGGAAGCGAAGGTGCTGCGCATGCGGTTCGGTATCGACATGAATACCGACCACACGCTGGAAGAAGTCGGCAAGCAGTTCGACGTCACCCGCGAGCGCATCCGCCAGATCGAAGCCAAGGCGCTGCGCAAGCTGCGTCACCCGTCGCGTTCGGAGCAGCTGCGCAGCTTCCTCGACATCGACTGACGCATCCAGGCTTCATAAGCACCAGATAAACGCGGCCCCGATGGGCCGCGTTTGTTTTTGGCGAAGGGGTGAAGGTTTACGACAGCCTTTTCATCTTCATCACGCATGGATGCCTAGACTGGTCGCACCCCACGAGCAAGACTTCCGCGTGCAGCGACGGGATGCAGTGAAATCCGTCCTCGCCATGGCATTGCTGGGCACCATGCCCCGCGCGCTGGCGCAGGTTTCGACAGCAGCGAACACCGCCGCACCCTCCACACGCTTCGACTTGGAAACGGTTCCACGCCTTGCGCAGGCGATGGCGAAGCAGCCCTTCCGCGCGCCAGGCGACAGCCTGCCTGCGGCGTTGGCGGCCGATTACGACGCGTATCGCGACCTGCGTTTCGATCCCGGGCAGGCGATCTGGCGCCGCGAAGCCCTGCCGTTCCAGCTGCAGATGTTCCATCGCGGTTTCCTGTTCAAGCAGCGCATCGACCTGCACCTGGTGCATGACGGAGCCGCCACGCCGCTCGTCTACTCGCCCGCGATGTTCTCGCTGCCGCCCGGGGTCGGCGCGGAACTGGGCGCGGACACCGGCTTTGCGGGATTCCGTGTGCATACGCCGCTCAACCGGGCGACGGTGTACGACGAACTGATCGTCTTCCTGGGGGCGAGTTACTTCCGCGCGCTGGGCAAGGGACACCTCTACGGCCTTTCCGCGCGCGGACTGGCACTGGGCAGCGGCGATCCCGGCGCCGAGGAGTTTCCGGTGTTCCGCGCCTTCTGGATAGAACAGCCCGCATCCGATGCGGATCATCTGATCGTCCATGCCCTGCTCGACAGTCCGAGTGTCGCCGGCGCTTTCCGTTTCGCGATCCGGCCCGGCGGAGAGACGGTCATCGATGTGCAGTCGCGCCTGTATCCGCGCGTGGATCTTGCCCGCGCGGGTATCGCGCCGTTGACCAGCATGTTCGAGTTCGACGCCGGCGACCGCGCCGGGGTCGACGACTACCGGCCTGCCGTGCACGACTCGGATGGACTGGCGATCTTCAACGGCAAAGGCGAGCAGATCTGGCGGCCGCTGGGAAATCCGCCGCGCGTGCGGACAAGCGCGTTCGTCGACAGGCAGCCACGTGGTTTCGGGCTACTGCAGCGCAAGCGTCGCTTCGCCGATTACGCCGACACCGAGGCGCGCTACCACCAGCGCCCCAGTCTCTGGATCGAACCGGTGGGCGAGTGGGGAGACGGCGCGGTGACGCTGGTGGAGATTCCTACCGCCGACGAGTATCACGACAACATCGTGGCGTTCTGGCGACCGCAACAACCGCTGCGTGCCGGTCGCGAGTATCGCTTCGACTACCGCATGCACTGGTGCGACACGCACCGATGGGAGGCTGCGTTGGCGACCGTCGGCGCCACCCGCATCGGCGCGGCCCCGGATGCCACGCGACGCCTGGTGGTGATCGATCTGGAGGGAGGGCGCCTGGCGTCCATGGTCCATGACACGACGCTGACGCCCGACGTGTGGGCGGTCCATGGCGACGTCATGAATGCGGTCGCGTATCCGAATCCGGAAGCGGGTGGATGGCGACTGAGCTTCGAATTCCGTCCCCACGGGGACGGACATGATGTGGAACTGCATGCGCGCGTGCTGGAGGGGCATACGCCGCTGTCCGAAACCTGGCTGTACCGCTGGAGCCCGTAATGAACGACCGAACCCCGCCTTCCGCCGCCCTGCAGAGTGAGTGGCTGCCCCTCGAATCGCCCCTGCCCATGCCGGTGCAGGAACTGCGCACAGGGCGTCTTTCGTCACGTCCGCTGCCCACGTCGCCCGCCGGAATCGGAGGACGTCGTGCCCTGGTGATGGGCATCGCGGCGATGTTGACGCTCTTCGCGACCTACCAGGTGTGGTGGGTACTGCGCGGTGGCGGCATCGACGTGCTCGAGGGCATCCTGCTCGTGCTGTTCGTCGCGCTGTTCGCCTGGATCGCACTCTCGTTCTCGAGTGCCCTGGCCGGTTTCGTCATGCTGCTCGCGAAACGTCCGCATCCGCTGGGTATCGATCCGGACGCGCCGTTGCCCGCGCTGACACAGCGCACCGCGCTTCTCGTGCCGACCTACAACGAAGATCCGTGGCGGGTCCTCGCGGGGGTCCAGGCGATGCACGAGTCGCTGGCGGAGAGCGGTCAGGGGGATCGCTTCGACTTCTTCATCCTGAGCGATACGACCAGGCCGGAGACGCAGCGGGAGGAACTCGCGGCCGTGCAGGAGCTGCTGCAGCGGCTGGGAAGTGGCGCGCGCGTGTTCTACCGGCGTCGCCAGAAGAACACCGAGCGGAAGGCCGGCAACATCGCCGATTGGGTCCGCCGTTTCGGCGGCGCCTATCCGCACTTCCTCATCCTGGACGCCGACAGCCTGATGACCGGTGACACCCTGGTCAGGCTGGCGGCGGCCATGGAGCGGCAACCCACGCTGGCGCTCGTGCAGACGCTGCCGATGATCGTCAACGGGCGCACGTTCTTCGCGCGCATGCAGCAGTTCGCCGGGCGTGTGTACGGGCCCGTCGTCGCACATGGCATTGCGTGGTGGCATGGTGCCGAAGGCAACTACTGGGGACACAACGCCATCATCCGCACCGCGGCGTTCGCGCGGCACGCGGGTCTGCCGCACCTCGGAGGCGGAAAGCCGTTCGAGGGCGCGGTGCTGAGCCACGACTTCGTCGAGGCGGCGTTGCTGCGCCGGGGTGGCTGGGCGGTGCACATGGCGCCCGGGCTGGGCGGCAGTTACGAAGAGGGCCCGCCATCGTTGACCGACATGCTGGTGCGCGACCGTCGCTGGTGCCAGGGCAACCTGCAGCATGGCGCCGTATTGCCCGCGCGTGGCCTGCACTGGATCAGCCGCCTGCACCTGCTGGTGGGCATCGGCCATTACTTCACCGCGCCGATGTGGGCGATGCTGATGCTGGTCGGCCTGGCGATCCCGCTGCAGCAGGCAGGTTTCCATCTGGACCAGCCGCACCTGGCGGGATTCACCCCTGCGCTGTACTGGCGCGGTGGCGACCCGGAACGGTTCCTGTGGGTTTTCTACTTCACCATGGCGGTGTTGCTTGCCCCGAAAGTGATGGGATGCATCGCCACGATGCTGGACCCCGCGCTGCGGCGGCAATGCGGCGGCGCCGCGCGGATCGCCGGCAGTGCGTTGCTGGAAACGGCGATGGCGGCGCTGATGGCGCCCGTCACCATGTACGTGCAGTCGCGCGGCGTGGCCGAGGTCCTCGCAGGCCGCGACTCGGGTTGGGAAACGCAGCGCCGCGACGATGGCAGTGTGTCGCTCGGCAGCCTGCTGCGGCGATACGCCGGACTGACCCTGTTCGGTGCCTTCAGTGGCATCGTCGCCTATCTGGTGTCTCCCGCCTTGGCTGCGTGGATGGCGCCGGTGATCCTGGGCATGGTGTTGTCCGTGCCGATCAATGTCCTGACCGCCTCGCCCCGGGTGGGAAGCCGCCTGTGCGCGGCGGGCTGGTTCCGCACGCCGGAGGACACCACGCCGCCGCCCGTGCTCGACCGCGCCCTCGGACTTCGCGCCCGGCATGACAGCACGCCATCGACGAGTGACGCCTCCGGTACAATCCCGCCGCTGGGGGCCTATAGCTCAATGGTTAGAGCAGAGGACTCATAATCCTTTGGTTCCAGGTTCGAGTCCTGGTGGGCCCACCAACTGCTTCAATCGCTTGCGCAAGAGTGGCGGGTGTGCGGAAGCTCGAAGGTACGTTTCCGGTACGGTCCCGACGACGAACCTTGTGGTGCCCTTGTAGAAAAGACATCAGCGATCAGTAGCCCCGCAAGTCGGGAAAGCTGCACCGCCTCGTGAGCCGAGGGCATATCTTCGTTCCGATGGCGCTGTGGTTATCTTTCGCGACTCTGCCTGTCGCCGACCGCCTTCCCGGGCTTTCGCTCATGGCGCAGCTCCGCGAGTTGCCCATCCAGGCAAACGACATAGGTGTCGCCGGGTTCACCCGCGGGAACCACGCCGCCCGTGAAGCGGGAGAATGCGGGCAGGATGGTCAGGCCGTTGCGTATCAGGAACGCGGGCCATCGGCCAGGAAGGCCGGGAAACCGGACGCGTGGATGCAGATGGCCGGCGATCACGTGCCCGGGTGTCGCCCTCGGGATGTGGCATAGCCGAAAAGGGCCGCGTGGGGTGTTCTCTTCCTGCAGCGTGAGATTCCAGTCCTCGGCCTGCCGATGCAACCGGCGATCGTGGTTGCCTGCGACGACAGAAATGACCAGCCCGGCATGCGCTGCGCGCCAGGCCTGCCATTCCTGCTGCCAGCCGCCTCCGGAGGCGGCACCATGGAGAAAGTCGCCGAGGACGCACAGCTCGCGTGCTTGGGTTTCGTCCAGCAGGTGTTGCAGGCGCAGCAGGTCCTCGCGTGTTCCTCCGCGAGGGACGGCGATACCGCCACGGCGCAAGGCCTCGCCCTTGCCGAGATGAAGGTCGGCGATGAACAGCACCGCCTGTGCGGGCCAGAACAGCGCGCGGTCCGCAAGAAGTTGCATGGACTCGCCGGCCAGTTCCAGCGTCAGGCTAGCGGCCATGCCGGCGCTCCAGCTGCTCCGCCGCCCGGCGCACGCGCACCTGCCAGTCCTCGGTGCTCAGATGGCCGCGCATGCCGTCGGCCCACAGCGGGAACGCCAGAGGCGTGAGGCTTTCGGGCCGTTCAACGGCGATGGCATGGTCCTGCAGCCGCCGCAGCAAGTTGTCGATCTCGGCGACATTCAGGTCTTCATCCATCGCTTCGCGACGCGCAAGCGCCAGCAGCAGATGGTCGGGATCGTGCTGCGCGAGAACATCGAACAGCAGGCCGCTCGAGGCCTGCAGCTGGCGCAGGCTGCGCGGCGCCCGGCCCGGAAGCGAGGGAGGCAGCAGTCCGGCCACCCGTGCGATGCCGCGGAACTGCCGGCGCGCCAGTTCGCCCAGGTTGGCACCCTGCATGAGGTCGTCGACGAGACCTTCCGGCGCCAGCAGGCTACGCAGCGCATCGGCGTCCAGTTCCAGGGGCCGTTGCGGCGACAGCATGAAGCCGAGATCGTTGGCCGACATCGAGAACGTGTTGGGCTCGCGTTGGCCAAGCCGCCACGCCAGCAGCGCAGCGAGGCCCTCATGCGTGCGGCGGCCGGCGAACGGAAAAACGAACAGGTGCTGGCCGTCACGCCTGCGTACCGTTTCCACCAGCAGCAGGTCGGGGGAAGGCATCCGGCTGACCCGCGCCTGCACCGCCAGCAGCGGTTGCAGCGCGCGCATCTCCGGCGACGTGCGGTCGTTCGCCAGCGTCGCGCGCACCTGCCCGGCCAGCCGCGTTGAGAGCGGCATCCGCCCGCCCATCCAGCGGGGAACGACGCCGTCGCCCTGCTTGACCAGGCGGACGTAGGCCGTCATGTCCTGCAGCCGTACCAGTTCCAGCAACCGCCCGGCGAAGTGGAAGCGGTCGCCGGGACGCAGCCGGCTCAGGAACGCTTCCTCCACCGCGCCCAGTCCGCCACCACGCAGGAACTTCACCGCGACGTTCCCGTCGCTGGCGATGGTGCCGATAGAGAGGCGATGGCGCAGGGCGACGGTGCGGTCATGCACGCGGTGCACGCCATCCTCGTCGTGCACTACGCGGCGATACTCGGGATAGTGCTCCAGCGCGCCGCCGCCACGCACGATGAAATCGAGCACACGCTGCCAGGTGGCGGCATCGAGCCCGGCGAAGGCGTCGGTGCGCCGCACCTCCGCGAAAAGCGCGTCCGCCAGGAAGCCGCCGCCCAGCGCAACGGTGACGCAGTGCTGCGCCAGCACGTCGAGTGGCATGCGCGGCGCCTGCCGGCTTTCCACCACGCCCTCTGCGATGGCGGTCCGGGTCGCGGCGTACTCCGCCAGCTCAAGCGCGTGCGTCGGGACGCAGAGCACGTGACCTGTTTCACCCGGCCGGTGCCGCGCACGTCCTGCGCGTTGCAGCAGGCGTGCCACGCCCTTCGGGCTGCCGATCTGGATCACCTGGTCGACGGAAGGAAAGTCCACGCCCAGGTCGAGGCTGGAGGTCGCGACGACGCAGCGCAGTGTCGCGTCGCGCAATCCCGCTTCCGCCTGTTGCCGCACGCCAGGATCCAGCGAACCGTGGTGCAGCGCGAGCGTAACGGCGTCCTCCGGCCAGACGGAGGCCAGGGCCTGGTGCCACAGTTCCGCATGCGCCCGCGTGTTGGTGAACAGCAGGGTCGTCCGCACGGCCAGCACGCGTTGCAGCACGCCTGCCAGCTGGCTCAGGCCGAGATGGCCACTCCACGGGAAGCGTGCGATGTCCGCAGGCAGCAGGGTCTCCAGGGTCATCGGGCGGGGACGTGCCGCGGAGAGCTCCTGCGGGGCAACATCCGGAGGCAGCAGCGCACGGCAGGCGCCGTCGAGGTTGCCCAGCGTCGCCGACAGGCCCCAGGTGCGCGCGTCCGGTGACCAGTGCCGCACGCGGGCCAGTGCCAGTTGTGTCTGCACGCCGCGCTTGCTGCCCATCAGCTCATGCCACTCGTCGACCACGATGCAGCGCAGGTCCGCGAACATCGGCGCGGTGTCGGGATAGCTCAACAGCAACGACAGGGACTCGGGCGTGGTGACCAGCACGTCCAGCTTGCCGCTGCGCGCCAGCCGCTTGTCGCGCGTACTCGCGTCGCCGGTCCGCTGCGCCACCGTCCATGGCAGGCCGAGGGCATGTGCGGTATCCGTCAGGGCGCGCGTGGTGTCCGACGCCAGTGCACGCAAGGGCGTGATCCACAGCACCCGGAGCGGTCGCGTTGCGTTGCGCTTCCGGCCAGAGGGCACAGGAGGCTCCGCCAGGGCTTCCAGCAACGGCCCCCCGAAGGCCGCCAGCGTCTTTCCGCTGCCGGTGGGGGTGTGGATCAGGCCCGATTCCCCGGCCAGGTAGTGCCGCCATGCCTGCCGCTGGAACGGCAACGGTTTCCAGCCCCGCGCGGCGAACCAGCGCTGCAGGCTTGCGAGCGGCGTCATCGCGCCAGCGCCTTCAAGGTCGCCAGACGGTCCGCTTCCGTGGCCGGCTTGTCGTGGCGCCAGCGCAGGATGCGCGGAAAGCGCACGGCGATACCCGACTTGTGGCGACCACTGACGTTGACGCCCTCGAAGCCCAGCTCGAAGACCTGTTCCGCTACGACCGAGCGCACCGGGCCGAAGCGCTCCCGCGTGTGGCTGCGGATCCACTGGTCGAGCGCGAGGATCTCCTTGTCGTCGAGGCCGGAATAGGCCTTGGCCACCGGCACCAGCTCGCCTGCCTCGTTCCACACGCCGAACGTGTAGTCCGTGTACAGCGTGCTGCGCCGTCCATGGCCGGCCTGCGCGTACAGCAGCACCGCGTCGATGGTGAGCGGATCGATCTTCCACTTCCACCAGTCGCCGCGCCGGCGTCCGCTGCGGTAGGGCGAATCGCGCCGCTTCACCATCAGGCCTTCCACGCCGCGGCCACGCGAGGTCTCGCGCATCGCGGCGGCCTCTTCCCAGTTCGCGGCACGTGCTTCCGGCGACAGCACCAGCCGCGGATCGCCGGTGGCGTCGAGGAGCTCGCGCAGGCGCTGCCGGCGCGCGTGCAGCGGCCATTCCCGTGCGTCTTCGCCGTCCAGCTCGAGCAGGTCGTAGGCGAGCACGCGGGCGGGCGCGGCCGCCAGGTGTTTGCTGCCGGGACGCTTGCGCTGGATGCGGGTCTGCAAGGCGGAAAAAGGCAGGGGCGCGTCGCCCTGGTTCCACGCCAGCAGTTCGCCATCGATCACCGCGTCGCGGGGCAACGCATCGGCGGCGGCTTCGATTTCGGGGAAGCGCCCGTCCAGCCGCTCTTCGCCACGCGACCACAGCGCGACCTCGCCGCGACGTCGGATGATCTGCAGGCGGATGCCATCCCACTTCCATTCCAGCAGCCAATCGCCGATGTCGCCCAGTTGCTCGACGGCCGCTTCCAACGGCGAGGCGAGGAAGAACGGGTAGGGCTGTTCGCGGTCGCTGTCCAGCACGTCGGTCGACAACAGGGCAGCGAGGAAGTCCGGCGTCGGCGGCCAGTCGCCGAGCATGCGTTGCGCGAGGACGGCGATGGGAACGTCGGACAGATCGGCGAGAGCCTGCTGCACCAGTCGCAGCGACACGCCGATGCGGAATGCGCCGGTCAGCAGCTTGTTGAACACCAGGCGTTCGCCATCCGGCAGTTGCATCCACGCATCGATGATCGTGCGGCGCCGCACCTCGGCATCCGCACCTGCGACCGGCAGCAACCGCTGTTCGATCCACGCATGCAGCGGAACCTCCGCCGCAGGCAGCGGATTGGAGGGGAGCAAGAGCGCCAGGGTCTCCGCGAGATCGCCGACGTGCGAGTAGCTGTCGTCGACCAGCCAGGCCGGCAGTCCCGCGACGTCGCCGCACCAGGCGCGCAGTTCACCACTGCCGGCGATCCGCCGCAGCTTGTTGCCGGCCAGCAACCACAGCCCCCACGCGGCATCGGCGCGCGGCGTGTTCCGCACGTACCCGGCGATCGCGGCCCGCTTGTCCAGCGTGCCGGTGCTGTGCTCCAGCGTCTGGTAAAGCGTGGCGAACGCCTTCATTCCTCGGCACCGAAGCCGGTGGAGAACGCCTGCGCATCGTGTCCGCGCTCCCGCAGGTAGCGGATCAGCGCGTCCGTGCTGCCATGGGTGGCGATCACGCGCCGTGCGCCGGTCTGCTCGATGGTGTCGAGCAACGCCGGCCAGTCCGCGTGGTCGGACAGCACGAAGCCGCGGTCGTAGTTCCGGCGCCGGCGGTTACCACGCAGGCGCATCCAGCCGGAGGCGAAGCCATGCTCCGCATCGCGGAAGCGGCGCGTCCAGGTCGACCCGGCGGCAGAGGGAGGCGCGATGACCAGCCTGCCCGCAAAGTCCTTGCCCTTGGGTTGCTCGCCGACGGGCTCGGTCGCGATCAGATCGATGCCGGCCTGGCGATATACCTGCACGCCGGTGTCGACCGCACCATGCAGGAAGACCGGAGGTTCGTCGAAGCGCACGAGTTCGGCGAGGATCCGCTGCGCCTTGCCGAGCGCATAGGCATACAGCACCGCCGTGCGTCCGCGCGCCGCGCAGGCACGCCGCCACGCGACGATGCGGCCGACCTCGTCATGGGTGTCCGGCCAGCGATAGACGGGCAGGGCGAAGGTGGCTTCGGTGATGAAGACGTCGCAGGGTACGGTCTCGAACGGTGCGCAGGTCGGGTCCGCTTGCCGCTTGTAGTCGCCGGCGGCGACCCAGACCTCGCCGTCCACCTCGATGCGCACCTGCGCCGAGCCCAGCACATGGCCGGCAGAGTGCAGCGACACGCGCGCCGATCCCAACCTGAAGGACTCGCCGTAGTCGTGCGGATGGAATTCCTGCTCACCGAGCCGCCAGCGCAACACCGGCATGCATGCGCGGGCCGCGTGGTAACACCCCATGCCGATCCGTGCGTGGTCGCCATGGCCATGCGTGATGACGGCGGTAGCGACGGGACGCCAGGGGTCGATGTAGAAGTCACCCGCGGGGCAGTACATCCCCTCGGGACGGAGCTGGATGATGTCGCAGTCATGGACTCCCATCGATCAGGATTCCACGGCGAAGCGGGTTATGCGGACGTGACGCGGAACGAGGCGCATTCATCCGGAAGTTGCTAGGCGTGAGACGTGGCTCAGTCGGAAGCATGCCGATCCGGACCTTGGATCCGTTGCGCACGTGCAGGGGCGCGAATGCATTGCGGAAAGGGCGCTGGTACGCGCGTGGGGCGTCACTGTGCGGGCCTGAATCGCGTCCCGGTCGCTTCGACCTGGAATGTGCCGTCATCCAGCGCGATGACACGGAGGCCGTCGGCGGTGCGGAACTCGGCCGCGGCGCCGGTCTTCCCATCGCCCGCGTGGAGGTTGTCTTCACTGTCGGGCATCACGCGGATCAACGACACCTGCTGTCCCAACTCGTCCACGACGAAGATCTCTTCGTTCACGGGTTTCATGCGTACCTCCTGTTCTGTGGTGGCGCTGCCTGTTCTTCCGGTTGCCGCGCAGTGCTTTGATCGGGGCCTTCAGGTTTTCCGTCGCGTCAGTATCTGGCCGACGATGGCGGTGATCAGCAGGCAGCTGTTGGTGACCGTGAACACCCAGTTCTCCAGCAGGACGGAATAGACGACGAACAAGAGGGATGCGCTGGCCTGGCCGAGGAACAGCCAGGTCGATACGGCTTCCCGGTCCTTGCTTGCCGACTGCTTGGCGATCTGCCGCACGAGCGTCGCCAACAGGATCGCGGAGGCCGTCCAGCCAATGATGTCGGTCACCGTCGACACTCCCGTGGTGCAGGCCCGAAACGACGCGACACGGCGCAAGGCCGTCCTGGCCGCCGTCCTGGCCGCCGTCCGGCACCGCGCGCCGGGTCATTCGCGCTATCCGGCGGACCGCGTCCAGCTCGCATGCTGCCAGGCGTAAGAGCGGCGCGGCGGCGCGTGGATGACGTCCGGTGCCAGATCCTCCCTGCCGCAGGCGCGGGCAATCAGGCGTTGGCGGTCCAGTGTCCAGCGTGTCGCCCAGCCCTTTCCGCTCTGTACCGAACGCACCGCGAACTGCTGCGGTGCGATGCCGGGGACATGCAGCAGGGTGCGCACGATCCAGCCGGCACCGACGGGAAGGATGCGGATCAGGGGATGATCGCCGAGGTGCAAGGTGTGCTGGTCGTTTTCCTGTCGCCACACATAGTCGGGCGATAGCTTTGCGTGGGACATGTCGTTTTCCCTGGTGCGGCGCGTGGGATGCCCAACGGTACGCATGCGACGTCGATGCCGCGTCAACGTCGACGGCCGCGCCGAGCGAGGAAAGACCGATGCACCTCGGCGCGCGACGGCCACCGACATGGTGTTCACCAACATGACCTGCGGTGCACATCGTGGTCACGCGCCGCGTGGAAGATCCGATGCACGCAGCGCATGGCGAAGACGCGTCGGTGTTGCGCCGCGTCGACCGCATGCACACGTCTTGTCGCCCTACCCCTGGAATCCCGATGGCCAGCCAGAAGAAGCCCGCCAAGTCCCCCAGGACGCCACGACCCGCCGCGCGGGGCGCAGGCGAC
The DNA here is from genome assembly GCF_014851815.1 of Pseudoxanthomonas sp. PXM01. Lineage (GTDB taxonomy): Bacteria > Pseudomonadota > Gammaproteobacteria > Xanthomonadales > Xanthomonadaceae > Pseudoxanthomonas_A. The sequence continues at coordinate 1,930,862 of NZ_JACVAJ010000001.1, read as the reverse complement.
GAACGCCACGACAGCGCCGGCGGACAGCATCCCCGTCTGACGACCAACCAAGGCATCCCGGTCGCCGACAACCAGAACTCGCTGCGCGCAGGGCCCCGCGGCCCCACGTTGCTGGAAGACTTCATCCTCCGCGAGAAGATCACCCACTTCGACCACGAACGCATACCGGAACGGATCGTCCATGCGCGCGGCACCGCGGCGCACGGCTACTTCGAACTCAAGAAGTCGCTCGCGAAGTTCACCACCGCCAAGGTGCTGACCGACGTGGGCGTACGCACGCCGGTGTTCACCCGGTTCTCGACGGTCGCCGGCGGCGCGGGCTCGGTCGACACGCCGCGCGACGTGCGCGGATTCGCGGTCAAGTTCTATACCAGCGAGGGCAATTGGGACCTGGTGGGAAACAACATCCCGGTGTTCTTCATCCAGGACGCGATGAAGTTTCCGGACGTGGTGCACTCGGTGAAGATGGAGCCCGACCGGGGCTTTCCGCAGGCGGGCAGTGCCCACGACACGTTCTGGGACTTCGTGTCGCTGACGCCCGAGACCATGCATATGATCATGTGGGCGATGAGCGACCGCACGATCCCGCGTTCGCTGCGGACCATCGAAGGCTTCGGCGTGCACAGCTTCCGGTTGTTGGATGCGCAGGGCCGCTCGACCTTCGTGAAGTTCCATTGGCGACCCCTGCTCGGCATCCAGTCGACGGTATGGGACGAAGCCGTGAAGCTGCAGGCGGCCGACAACGACTTCCATCGGCGCGACCTGTTCGAGGCGATCCAGGCCGGCTCCTATCCGGCCTGGGACCTCGCGGTGCAGCTGTTCACCGAGGAGCAGGCCGCGGAATTCCCGTTCGACCATCTCGATCCGACCAAGCTGATCCCCGAGGAAACCATCCCGCTGACCGTCATCGGGCGGATGGTGCTGGACCGCTGGCCGGACAACTTCTTCGCCGAAACCGAGCAGGTGGCGTACTGTCCCGCGAACATCGTGCCCGGCATCGACTTCAGCGACGATCCGCTGCTGCAGGGACGGCTGTTCTCCTATCTCGATACCCAGCTGTCCCGGCTGGGTGGCCCCAATTTCCACCAGATCCCGGTCAACGCACCCAAGTGTCCGTTCGCCAATCTTCAGCGCGACGGACACATGCAGATGGCGGTCCCGAAGGGACGCGTCAATTACGAGCCCAGCTCGCTGCAGGCCGATTCACCGCGCGAGACGCCGGCAGGGTTCCGCAGCCATGCCACGCCAGTGGAGTCGGGCGGCAAGCAGCGGCTGCGCCCCGAATCGTTCGCCGACCACTACACGCAAGCACGCCTGTTCTTCCGCAGCCAGAGTGCGCACGAGCAGGCGCACCTGGCATTCGCCCTGGTGTTCGAGCTGTCGAAGGTCGAAACTTCGCATGTCCGTGGGGCGGTCGTCGGCCATCTGCGCCACATCGACCAGGCACTGGCCGAGCGCGTGGCCAAGGGCCTGGGCATGGACAGCATGCCAGCGGCGCCCGACGCGGCCGTCGCACCGAAGGACATGGCCCCATCGCCTGCGCTGCGCATCATCGACCGGATGCGCGACACGCTGGAAGGACGCGTGGTCGGCATCCTGGTCGACGATGGCTCCGATGCGAAACTGATCAAGGCGCTGCGCAAGGCGATCGAACGCGAAGGCGCCACGGTGAAGGTTGTCGCACCTCGCCTTGGCGGTGCCACCCTCGACGACGGCATGCGGCTGCCGGCCGACGGCCAACTGGCCGGCACGCCCTCGGTGCTGTTCGATGCCGTGGCCCTGGTACTGGATGCCGATGCCGGCAAACGCCTGGCCAAGGAGGCCGCCGCCGTGGATTTCGTGCGCGATGCGTTCGGCCATCTGAAGGCGATCGGCGTCGACACGGGCGCACAGGCCCTGTTGAAGGCGGCAGGCGTCGGGCGTGATGCCGGCGTGGTCGATGCCGACCTTACCGAGGCCTTCCTCTCCGCTGCACGAACGCGCCAATGGAACCGCGAGAAGAAGGTCCGCACGCTGGCCTGACCGCCGCGTCGCGCAGACCGTTCACCCGATACCACCGACAAGGAGACCCACATGGACAACCTGACCGCCGGCTATACCTTCCTCGGCTTCTTCCTGCTCGCGCTCGGGCTGGTGCTCTCGATCCTGTGGATCCTGGTGCCGTTCGCGGTGTTCGGCATCAAAGGACTGCTGCGGCGGCAGATCGAGGAACAGCGCAGGACCAACGAGTTGCTGGCCACCGTCGCGCAGCGTCAGCAGATCGTCGCCGACAGCTATACGGTCGCGCCGGGTACGGTGGTGCGCGAACGGCCCGTCGTACCGCCGCTCTGATATCCCACTCTCCGTTATCGCGGAACACTGTCGTGTGCGTCGGGATAGTCCCGTTCCGGGTCGGGGCGATCCGTGCGAGGCGCGTCGGGCTGGTCATGATCCTTCCAGCGCGCGTTGTCGTTGCGATGCTTGTCGGGCGTGTTGGCCTTTTCGCCATCCGCGTGCGGATTGGGCTTGTGGGTTTGCGGCTGGCTCATGGGTCTGCACTCCCTGTTAGGCGCGGGTATCGATTTCAAACCCCGAATGGTGAGTGGCGCGTGAGCCGGGGCAACCGGTGTTCACCCGGCCCTCACCGAAGGCGCGCGACAACGGCGTCATGACCGATCAAGCTGCTCACGCGATCCCTTCCATACCATCCAGTGAGAGCCGGCTGACGCGCCGCGCCGCCATCCTGCGCTTTCTGTTCCGTTACCGGAAAACCGGCGTGTTCAACGGCCTTTCGTTGGAGCCGGCGATGCTGGACGAGGACCTCGCCGACGACGGCAGCCCGGACAAGTTCGCCGACGAGCTTGAAGCGCTGGGTCCCACCTTCGTCAAGCTGGGACAGATGCTGTCGACACGGCCCGATCTGGTGCCCGCCGCCTATGCGACGGCGCTGGAACGCATGCAGGAGAAGGTCACGCCCGTGTCCTTTGACGTGATCCGCGAACAGGTCGAAGACGCGCTCGGCGTGCGCATCAGCAAGGCCTACGCCAGCTTCGACGAGACCCCGCTCGGCTGCGCGTCGCTGGCGCAGGTCCACCGCGCGACGCTGCGCGACGGCCGCGAGGTGGCGGTCAAGGTGCAGCGGCCCGGCGTGGCGCAGCAGCTGATGGCCGACCTCGACCTGCTGCGCGGGATCACCAGCACTGCCGACCGCTTCACCGACGTGGGACGCCATGTGCGCTTCTCGGAATGGCTGGGCGAGTTCGCGCGCTCGCTCACCGCCGAACTGGACTACGTGGCGGAAGCGGAGAATCTGGAGCGCTTCCGTGAGCACCTGGCGCCGTTCCGGCAGTTGTGGGTGCCTGCGCCGGTGTGGGACTACACCACCAAGCGCGTGCTGACGATGGAACTGGCCGATGGCCGGCGTGTGGACCAGATTTCCGGCTTGCGCCGTACCGAGCAGGGCATGACGCCGCTGGCGGAAGACCTGCTGCGCGGCTACCTGGACCAGGTGTTCGTGCATGGCGAGATCCATGCCGACCCGCACCCGGGCAACCTGCGGGTGACGGACGACGGACGCCTGGCGATCTTCGACCTTGGCATGGTCGCCAACGTCCCGCCCCGCCAACGCGACCGCCTGCTCAAGCTCCTGTTCGCCGCCGTCGATGGTCGCGGCGAGCAGGTCGCGGAAGAGTGCATCGCCCTGGGCATCCGGCTGGAGGACTACGACGAGCCGCGCTTCCTGCGCGAAGTGGGCCAGCTGATCGCCCGATACGGCGCCCATCAGTCGTCGATGTCCGAGGGCAGGGTGGTGCTGGACCTGGTGCGCATCGCCGCCCAGTGCGGCCTGCGGCCACCCCCGGAGCTCAGCCTGCTCGGCAAGACGCTGCTCAACCTGGATACCGTCTGCCACCTGTTGGCGCCCGAACTCGATACCAAGCGCGTGGTGGAGGACCAGCTCCAGCACGTGATGCGTGCGCGCCTGCGCAAGTCGCTGTCTTCGCCGAACCTGGCCAGCGAGATGATGGAGGTCCAGGCGCTGCTGCGCGATGGACCGCGCAAGCTGTCGGACATCCTCTCGCTGGTCGCCGAGAACCGGTTCCAGATGCGGGTCACCGGCCTGGAAGAATCCAGGCTGATGGAGAACCTGCAGAAGATCGCCAACCGCATCTCCGTGGGCGTCATCACCGCCGCGCTGATCCTCGCCTCGGCGATGATGATGCGCGTGCCGTCGTCGCACACGCTGTGGGGCTATCCCGTGGTGGCCCTGGTGCTGTTCCTGCTGGGCGTGGCACTGGGGGGAGGCATCATCGCCAGCTCGCTGCTCAGCGACCATCGTGCGCGGTCGCGCGAGGAGCGCGGACCACGCTAGTGCGGCGGCGATCAGCCCTTGGGGCCGCCCATGACCGGCAGCACGATGCCGTTGACGTAGGACGACATCAGCGGTGAGGCGAGGAAGACGAATGCCGGCGACAGTTCTTCCGGCTGCGCAGGACGGCCCATCGCGCTGTCCTTGCCGAACTCTGCGACCTCCTCCGCGGGTTTGTCCGCCGGGTTGAACGGCGTCCACACCGGTCCCGGCGCCACGGCATTGACGCGGATGCCGCGCTCCAGCAGGTTGGCGGCGAGCGCCTTGGTGAATGCGTGTACGGCACCCTTGGTGGCGGAGTAGTCGATCAGGCTGGGGCTGCCGAACAGGCCGGTGACCGAGCCGCAGTTCACGATCGACGCCCCGCGCTCCATGTGGGGCAGGCAGGCGCGTGCCATGTGGATGTAGCCGGCCACGTTCGTCTGCAGCGTCTCCTGCAGATGCGCGTCGGTCAGGTCCTCCAGGCGCTTGGCGTGCAACTGGAAGCCCGCGTTGTTGACCAGCACGTTGATCCTGCCGAACCGTTCTGCGACCTTGCCAGCCACCCGGTTGCAGAAGCCGGAGTCGCGCACATCGCCGGGAAACAGCATGGCGGTTCGGCCTTCCTTCTCGATCCAGCGCGCCGTCTCCTTCGCGTCCTCGTGCTCATCGAGATAGAGCACGGCGACATCGGCGCCCTCGCGCGCGAACAATACGGCCACCGCTCTGCCGATGCCCGAGTCGGCACCGGTGACGATGGCGGTCATGCCCTCCAGCTTGCCGCTGCCGCGATAGCCGGCGGCTTCGAAGGCCGGAGCGAGGATCAGCTCCGCTTCCTCACCAGGCTTGTCGAGATGTTGGGCGGGCATCCGCACCGGTTGCTTCCTGACCCCCGCCTGCGTGGCCTTCTTCGGTGGTTTCGAAGGCGTGGCGGCGTCCTTTCTGTCGATGTCCGCCTGCAGCTTCCGCTGTCGGGCCACCGTCGTCTTCGCGCCCTTTGTCTGCGTATCCGGCTGTTTCGCCGCTTTCTTCTTCGGTGTCATGGCGCGCCCTCCTTACGGGAGCCGCCATCATCGCGACGTCGTACGTGGGTATCGCGTGATTGGCGTCGCCTTCACACCGGCTCGACACGTCGTCGTGCAGGTTCACCAAACTGAATTCCAACGGGAACCGCCATGTCGATCTCCGCTGTCGTCCTCATCATCGAAGACAACCGGAGCCTTGCCGAAGCCGTGGGCCTCTATCTGGAGAGCCGCGGCATGGAGGTCGATTACGCGGCCGATGGCGCGGAGGGCTACCGGCTGGCGGTGGAGAACCGGTACGACGCCATCATCCTCGACGGAAATCTGCCGCGCATGGACGGTATGGACGTGGTGAGGAAGCTGCGGGGAGAAGCGCGCATCTCGACCCCGATCATCATGGCGACCGCGCGCGACACGCTGGACGACAAGCTCGCGGGCCTGGAGGAGGGCGTGGACGACTACCTGACCAAGCCTTTCGCGACACAGGAACTGGAAGCCCGCCTGCATGCGGTTATCCGTCGCAACCGCAAGGAGGTCGGCAGGAAGGTGCTTCAGGTCGGCGATCTTTCGTTCGATCCCACCTGCCACCGTGTGCGGCGAGGTGACCGCGAGATCGAGTTGTCTCCGGTGTCCACGAAGTTGCTGACCATCCTGATGCGGGAGTCGCCCCGCGTCGTGTCCCGCCGCGAGATCGAGCGCGAGATATGGGGCGACGATCAACCCGATTCGGACACGCTGCGCAGCCATCTGTACAACCTGCGCAAGGTCGTCGACCGTGGCTTCGACACGCCGCTGCTCCATACCGTGCAGAGCGCCGGGTATCGCATCGCCGACCTAGAGCCGGCGCATCGTCCGCAGCCCATCGCCGTCGCGACGGTCTAGTCCCCACGGCATTCATCCGGGCACGCCTACTTTCGCGTCGCGGCTACTCGTTCAAGAATCCAGGCCTGCAGCGCTTCCGTGTCCGACATGTCGCCGTTGTAGACATGGTCGGGGCGATACGCTTCGTTGTCGCCACGCAGCCTGCCGCGGTAGACCTTCGTCGGCACCACGGCCCAGACCAGATCGCTGGGCAGCCGTTCGGCGCGCACTTCCATGTACAGGGTGTCGGCGGATGTCTCCCGCCCGACCTGGATGACGCCCAGCGCCTTCCAGAGGTCCATCGCATCCAGGCACGCGGATGCGCAGGCGGAATCGGTCACGACGTAGACGCGGGGCGCGCGCTCCACGCTTCCGCTGCCTGCGGGGGTGGCCGGCTCCGGATCGCCCGTTTCGTCGTCGGCCTGGCGCCACAGGGCCAGACCCTGCTGCTGGGCCTGCTCCAGCCCCGCGAGTACCGCACTCAGCCAGGCGACTTGCTCGACATCGGGTGAGGGCGCGGCGGCTACGCGATCGCGCAGGGTGCGGATGTGCTGGATGTTCGTGGCGGAGACGCGCCAGTCGACGCCGTCCGATTTCTGCGTTGCACGTTGCACGGCAGCCGGTCCCCACAGGCTTTCGGCGATCCTGCGGCTCCAGTGCGACGAACCCCCCGTGTTGCCGCGCACGTCCAGCACGATCACGCCTTCGCGCAGTGATTCCGCCTGCGCCTGCACGTCGGCGACCAACGAGACGAGCGCGCCGTAGTCATCCGACTGTGGATTGCCGTCGAACGTACCCAGTGACAGCCAGCTGAGGCCCGGCCACGACTGCAGCCCAACAGGCGCACGCAGCATGGGCTGGACCCGTGCACGCAGCGCTTCGAAGGTTGCGTCGTCCATGTCGCGCCACTGGAGCGTGATGCGGTGGCGCTGTCCCCGTGTTTCGAAGACGCACTCGCGTAGCGGCGCGAGCCAGGGATTGCGCTCGTCGATGAACAGTCGCGGCCCAAGATCGGCACGCTGTGCTTCCAGCATCCAGCGTCCGCTGAAGCGCCCCAGTCGCTCGCGCGCCAGCATGTCGGCGGGCAGGCCGTCGCAGGACACCAGCACCGCGCCGACGCGGGGCGCTGCGGCGTCTTCACTCACGGCCACCACCTGCCGGTCGCCGTCGAAACGGGTCAGGAAACCTGGCCAGCGCTTCGGCAGGGGCGTCCAGTTGCGGGTCGCCACCATCTGGACATGACCATCGTCGAAGAAGGCCTGGAACTCGCGCAGGGCCCACCAGTAACCGCCGGCATCGCGGGTGTGCTGGACGCGGGCCAGCGTGGTGTCCAGCGCTTTCCCGAGCACGGCGTTGAAACCGGGATTTGCCGGGTCGACGGTGCCTGGGTGGCTTTCCCGGATGGCGGCGTGGAAGCGCCGGGCATCCTGTTCCAGGCGTTGCCGCCAGGCATGGCCATCATCTGCCGCGAGCGCGGGGAGCCCGGTCAGTAATGCGATCGACATCGTGGCGATACGGAGTGCGGTGCGGCATGGCGTGCGCACGGGCGCGGTCGGTTCCATCTCAGATCCCGGGTGTGTGGGGAGCTTGCACGTCGTCGATGTGGACGAGCTGTTCGACACCGCTCCGGTTCCGCCAAGCGAAGTGCCTCAGGATCCAGGCGCCGTCGACCAGGCCGGCATCCACGTCCGCGCGGTGCTGGAGCGGAATGGGAACGCCGTACGGATTGCCGGTGGGCATATCGACCACCAGCAGCGCGCGGTCCCAGCCATCGCCCGTCCCGGCGCCGCTGGCCAGCGCCGCGTACTGGCTGCCCTGCGGCGAGAGGGCCAGGGCCGGCTCCGTCGACGCATTCAGGCCCGCCATCGGCTGGTCGCTGCCCTGCGGTATCCACGGGCGAACCGCGTGGTACTGCAGCGTCCTGACGTCGAGCACCACCGAGCGGTTCACCAGCAGCCAGCGTCCGCCCTGCAGCGTCAGCGATGCGGGTGCGTGCTCGGCAAGGCGCGGGCTCTGCTCGGCAACCGGTTGCCCCGCCTCGGCATCGAGCCACTGCAGCTGTGCGACGGGCCGATCCATCACAGGCAATGCGCTTACCTGCAAGCCATGGTCGCTGTGCTCGACCAGATGGACACCCACCCCCGAGGGCACCAGCAGTGCCGGTCTCGGTGCATCCTCCAGCACGTACACCATGTTGAACGACGAGATCGCATCGCCGGGCCGTCCGGGGAGCGACAGGCTCACCGGGCGGCCCTCATGCCGCAGCGAGAAGCGATGGATGTCCATCTTGCGGAAGGGGTTCATGGTGGAATCGGGAAAGCCCGGCGCGGAGATCCGGTCGCGCTTTGCCACGACGGTGAGGGCACCGATATCCAGCTGGAATCCCTTCTCCGGACGGCTCGCGGCCGAATGCGCCACGCCCGACGCCACCAGGCATGCCGACAGCATGCCCAGGCCGATCCATCCCCAGGACGCCATGATCATGGTCTTCACGGGCGCGTGCCCGTCGATCTTTCTGCCGCGTGTGTGCGATGCATGCCGGAGCTCCGTCGCCGAATGGCGTGACGGCCTCCATTCTGCGGTTCTGCCATGAGGTGTCTCTGCACTTCATGCACTGCGTGTATGCACTATGCGAACCCGTCCGGAGCGGATCGCGATGCGTCCAGTTCACTGGGTGCCTGATCCTTGTGCACGCATTACCGAGCCTGGCGGACGCGGCGTTCCTACACTTCCGGTCGGTGGGCGCGCCGTTCCGGTGCAGGCCCCGGAACTTCCTGGAACCTGGACATCGGATGGCGTTCGCGTTGCTGTCGGGCCTGGCCCTTGTCGCCTACGTCCTTCTCGCCTGGCACCAGCATCGCCGTGCGTCGGACGAGCGCGGTCAGCGCGAGCGGCTGCAGGGTGGCATGCAGGTGAACCACACCGCTTTTGGGCAGACATTCCTGTACACGGCCACGCGCGACCAGACCGGTGGGCAGCTGTTCGTCGCGATGCTGGGTCTCGACGCCTACAGTTCGGGCCCGGTGGCCTGCATCCATCCGCGTTCGACCGTGAGCATCACGGTGGCGAGAGGCTGTCTGACGCTATGGGTGGACGGCAAGCGAAGACGGCTGGGGCCGGGTGAAGGCATCGTCATCGCGCCGCGCACGCCTTACCGCTACTTCAATGCGGGCGACGAGCCCATGTCGGCGCAGGTCGAGGCGACGCCTGCCAGCGCGCTCGACATGTTCCTGGTGCAGGTCGACCGGTCCGGCCTGGGGCATTCCAGGCGCGGCGCGCGGACCTGGTTGCAGGCCGTCAGCCTGTTCGCAGCCTACGACTGCACCTACGTCGCGTCGTTTCCGGTCTGGCTGCAACGGGGATCGGCCATCCTGCTCGGGCCACTGATCCGCCTGCTGCGTATCCGGACGTACTACGCGGAATAGGTCCGCAATCGGACCCGACGCTTACGGCCTGACGGACGAAGGCGTAGCGCCGAAGCGGCGACGGAACGCGCGGTTGAAGGTCGTCAGGTCGGCGAATCCCGAATCGAAGGCGATATCCGCCACGCGCAAATGACGGCAGCGCGGATCGGTCAGTCGCGACATCGCGAATCGCAGGCGCCGCTCCAGGACGAAATCGCCGAAGGTCTGCCCCGATTGCTCGAACAGCACGTGCAGGTAGCGGACGCTGATGCCATGCCGGTGCGCCACGGCCGCCGCGCTCAACTCGGCATTCTGGAAATCCTGTTCGAGATCGGCCTTGATGAGCGCGAAGCGGGCGGCCTTCTGTCCGCTCTCGCGGGCGGCTTCGGCATGGTCGCCGCGCACACCGAGCGCCAGTGCGGCCAGGTCCGCCAGATGCATGGCGGCCACCTGGCCGAGCATGGTACTGCCGACGCTTTCGCGCGATATCGCCTCCGCATACGCGAACAGGAGGGAAAGCGCGGGGCTGCGCCCGTCGAACCGGGTGCTGACCTCGGGCTCGAACCCGGGCAACCGGGTCAGCAGCTGGGTGCGATCGATGGCGAGCGTCTGCACCGTGTCGCGCGCCAGGTACACGTACTCGCAGGTCTGATTGAAGTTGGCCATGAGCACGTCATGGGTTTCGATCGGCATCTCGCCCGTGTGGCGGTCGCTGAAGATGAATCTGCCGGTGCAACGGGTCAGCAGCACGCCGTCATTGTTGGTGGCCGACGCCAGGACGGCCGTGCGTGTCGCGCGATGGGGCGTCATCAGGCCGCGCCCGACCCAGGTGTCGCCCAGCAAAGGCTGTACCGCCAGATCCAGCCGGAACTTCTCGTCCTCGATCATCGGCGTGATCTCCGCACCGATGCGCGTACGCGAATAGAAGTCGCGCAGGTACTCCATCCGGGTCTCTTCCGGCAGGTCCTCGGAAGAGAAGCGGATCAGCGGTACGGGAGCGGCAACCAGGTCCGTCATGTCTCAGGCACTTCCCAAGGACGGAGAACGCGAGGGATGGGCGGCCGCGGAACGGGAGCGTGCATGCGGCCGGAACGTGGTTTCGAACGCGCGAGGTGGGAGGAGTTCCAGCATCGGATCCAGCCCTCGCCAAGGGAGGCTCGCCGTGTCGATGGCGCAGAGATTTGCAGGTCGAAACCATGCTGTCAACGACGTTCGCAAAACGCCTATGTCGCGTTCACCCAGTGCCCGGAATGCCAACGTTTCGACGGCATTTGGCCTCGTTTCATCGCAACGCTGTCCGGCAGGAAAAAAAGTTCGCGTACTGCATGGTCGAAGTGCGTAAAGCGCAAAGCACCGTGCTCGACGATCAAGACAATGCGACGTCGAGGCGGACGACGTGACCCGGCATCGACCGCCCGGTTCCGTGCATCGGTCATGGATGTCGGGAAATACCCTCAACGATGGAACAGGCAATGACGTACCGCATCGCAGAAGAATGGCGCCTCCGTTCGCTGTCGCTCCTTCCCTGCATGGTGGCGCGGGACATCGCGTCGATGTCCTGCGATGCGTTCGATGGCAGCGGGCGGGAACGAGGGTCATGACGCGCGGCAACCTTGCCGCCTGCCTGCCGGCGGAACATCAGGACGATCCGGGCCTTCCCGGGTTCGTCCGTCATCCGGTTCGTCTGGATGCGAACGACCACGCGCGCGTGGCGATCCTGCCGGCAGGCGGCTACTACGGTTTCGCGGTGACCACGGTCATGGTGCCGATCACCGTGGAAGAGATCATGCCGGCCGCAAGGCACTACCCCATCGTGTTCCCTTCCGGCTGTCCGTCGTATCCGGTGGCGGTGCTGGGAACGCCCGGCGGCCTAAACCGGCACGTGGGTCGAGACGGGCGTTGGCGGCGGGATGCCTACGTACCCGGTTGGTTGCAGCGCTATCCGTTCGTGCCGATGCAGGCTGCGGACGGACGATGGGAGCTCGGCATCGATACCGCCAGCCATCGGGTCGTGGTCGGGCCGGTGCCGGGCACAACCTCGATGCCCTTGTTCGATGCATCGGGAATGCTTTCTGCCACCGCACGCACCGCATGGCAGGGCTGCCTGCAGTATCTCGATGCGCTGGAGCGTACGCGGCGGTGGATCGAATCGCTGGTGCACGACTGCCAACTGGTCGAGCGATGCGCACATGCGCGGACTCACGATGGGCGGATGGAGCGGCGCAGCCACCCGCACCAGGTGATCGACATCAACGCCTATCGGGACCTGCCCCACTCCAGCGTTCTCGCATGGCATCGCCATGGCTGGACCCTGCCCACCTCGCTGCAACTGGCCTCCCAGCACAACTGGGAAGGCCTGAGGCGGGCGGCATGAGATGCGGCCCAGCAGATTACGAGCCGCCCGCCATGGCGCGACGGACACCTTTCCCTCACCCCGCAGGTAGGAACGACATGAACGAAGTACGAGAGGTCTACGTTCGAATGGATCTTGCCGGTGTGGCCCGGCACTCATCTTCCATCACGTCGATGGAAATTTCCGCTCGCGCGCTGTGTCCCGAACGGATAGAAGAACGGCTCGCCGATGCGGAGAACCTCGTGAGGGGCAGGGCGGACATCGGCAACCCGCATTACTTCATCGCCGGCCTGTGGGAACAGACCTACAGGCGTGCTCCGCGCTTCCTGGGTCCCATGGTGTCGCGCCGCATCGGCGCGATGGCGCGCTCGCTCGGCGTCGCGTCGGAGGCCGGCGCCGGCCCTGGGCATCGGCAGCTGAAACGCGTCGCCTGACGCAGACATTCATCCATCGAAGGTTTCCTTCGATCCTTCCTGTACTGGAGATTTCCCGTGGTTCAAAGAATTCCCTTCTGTGGCGCGCTGGCGTTCTGCGTGCTGCTGCTTGCTCTGCCAGCGCGCGCGGAAACATCGACGGCCTGCCCGGCGCTCCCCCGCGACATGCTGGCCGCGACCGCGAAAGGCAACGGCGATCCCGCCGCGCTGGATATCCGGCGAGTGCCGTTGCCTGCCGTCGGTCCCGGCGATGTACTGGTGCGCGTCCGCAACGCCAGCGTCAATCCGGTGGACTGGAAGTTGCAGGCCGCCGGCCGCCTGGCGAGCCAGGGCGTGCCGGGCGGTGACTTCTCTGGCAACGTGGTTGCGCGCGGTGCCGCCGTCGACGGGCTCGCATGTGGCACGGCGGTGGCCGGCATCGTCTACCAGCAATCCCGCAGCGGGAGCTACGCCGAGTACGTGAGTGTTCCCGCAGACCAGGTGGTGCCCAAGCCGGCCAATTTTTCCTTCGCGGAGGCCGCAGCGTATCCCACCACCGCCGTCGCGGCCTGGCGCTTTCTGGTCGCGACGGCAGCGGTGCAGCCGGGTGAGCGCGTGCTCGTCCACGGCGGCGCCGGGGGCGTGGGATCGCTGGTGGTACAGCTTGCGAAGGCGCGCGGCGCCCACGTGATTGCGACGGCCTCGGCACGCAACCATGACTACCTGCGCCGGATCGGCGCGGATGACGTCGTCGACTACCAGGCCGTCCGCTTCGAAGACGCTGTGAAGGATGTCGATGTCGTGGTGGATACGGTGGGAGGCGAGACATTGCAGCGCTCGCCTGCCGTGCTGCGCGAGGGCGGCCGACTGGTGTCGATGGCGGGCCGGACCACGCCGGCGATGTGCCGGCGCATCCGATGCCCGGCGACGGCGGACTGGGACGTGCGCAAGGGAATGCGTTACGTCGAGCCACTGATTGCGGCGGGGAAACTCAAGGTCAACATCCACCGGCGCTACCCATTGAACGAAGCGGCCGCCGCGCAGCAGTTCAACCGCGAGGGTCGCACCCGGGGCAAGGTCGTGCTCGACGTCGTCGCGGAGGTGACGCCATGAGCCCGACGCTGCATGGGCGCGATATGCGCAGGCGCCTGGCCAGGGCGCTGCTGGTCGCCGGCCTGTTCGTCCCGCCGTTCGTCCATGCCGGCGACATCGAGGACGTCATGGTGCCATTGCAGGCCTATCTCGATGGGCACGCGACCGGCGAGGAGCGGCACTTCCGTCGCGCCTTCGCGCCGGACGGCATGCTCGTGGGCACCAAGGATGGGCGCTACGGTCAGCGCTCCGCACAGGACTACATCAAGGCCTCGTCCAGCGGGCGCGTTCCCACCGATGAGGCCCTTCGTCGGCGCTGGATCCATTCGGTCACGGTGACCGGACAGGTGGCGACGGCCGTCATCGAGCTGGACTATCCGGACATGCGCGCGCACGACCACATGAGTCTGGTGAAATTCCCCGATGGCTGGCGGATCGTGGTGAAGGCGTACGATGCGTTCACGCCGGCAACCACCGGATCCGGCATGCGGGAAACGGCGCGTGGCGAGCAGGGCCACGATGGCCGGCATGGTCGATGATGTCGGGATCGAAGACGACAGGGGTGATGCCGTCATCCTGCTCATGACCGGCGAGGGATACGGATGACGGCGGCAGCTTCAGAGGCGACAGGCGTGGAGGTGTTCGAGTCGCCTGCGGGCGGGTACGTCGTCCGTGCGGACGCGTGGGAAGTCCTCGCGTCCCAGTGGGTCTATCACCCGTCGGTCAGGACGGCGGACGGCACGCTGGTGTGGTCGCCAATCGACCGGCACTGGTCGCTGGAAAGGGCCTTGTGGGTGTCGGAAACACGGGTCGATCTCGTCCTGCGCAAGTACCCGGGCAATCAGCGCAGGCCCGTGGTGGAAGTCGGCGTCGACTGCAGGCAGCGGTTAGCCTTCATCGACGGCGCGTCGTGCGATCTCGATGAGGCAGAGCACGCACTGCTGGCGGCGCTGTTCGCATCCGCTCAGGCGGGCTGATCCGCCGACAGGATCCGCTCCCGTGTCCTCGATACTCATGCATCCACGCATCCGAAAGGATGGGCCCAGCACAGAATCGGGTCGTTCGCTTGTAGAGGATTGTCGAACGCTCCATTCCATGTATGTATCGCGACATCCTTGCGCGTAACGGCACGTGACGCGAGCGGAGGGTATAGTCGTTCTGTCATGGTCGGAACGATGGCAACGTCAAAGCATCCGCTCTGGCGATGCACCATCCGGGCGGCCTTCTCCCGTCAGGAGCGAAACGATGCGTAAGGGATCGCAACTATTGGTCGAAGCGCTGGAGAACGAAGGCGTGGACCGCATCTTCGGCGTGCCGGGCGAAGAGAACCTGGACTTCCTCGAATCGCTTCGTACCTCGCGCATCGAACTGGTGCTGACGCGCCACGAACAGGCAGCGGCGTTCATGGCCGCCACGCATGGACGCCTCACCGGCAGGCCCGGCGTGTGCCTGGCCACGCTGGGTCCCGGCGCGCTGAATTTCTCGACGGGTGCCGCCTATGCCCATCTCGGCGCCATGCCGATGATCCTCATCACCGGCCAGAAGGCGGTGATGAGCGCCAAACAGGCGCGCTTCCAGATCGTCGACATCGTCGCGTCGATGAAGCCGCTGACCAAGATGACCCGCCAGATCGTCAGCGCTGCGGCGATCCCCGCGACCGTACGCGATGCGTTCCGTGTGGCGATGGACGAGCGGCCGGGCCCGGTGCACCTGGAACTGCCGGAAGACATCGCCGCCGAGGAGGTCGAGGACGCACCGGTCATCCCGATCCATCCGATCGAGCGCGCCATCGCGCCTGACGCTGCGCTCGACAGGGCTGCGCAGGCGGTGCTCGCGGCCAAGCGGCCGCTGGTGATGATCGGCGCGGCCGGCAGCCGTCCCTGGCTGGCCGACGCCCTGTCGGATTTCGTGTCGCGCACCGGGCTGCCCTTCTTCAACACGCAGATGGGCAAGGGCGCCGTCACCGGCGGCTCCAATCTCTACATGGGCACCGCGGCGCTGTCGGAGGGCGACTACGTGCACGAAGCGGTCGCACGTGCCGACCTGATTGTCGCCATCGGCCACGACACCGTGGAGAAGCCGCCCTTCCTGATGAAGCATGCAGGCGGGCCAAAGGTTATCCATGTCGGTTTCCAGTCCGCCACCGTCGAACAGGTCTACCACCCGGACATCGAGGTGATCGGCGATATCGGCGTCTCGGTCGAGGCGCTCGCCGGGCGGCTCGAAGGCCGTCTCTCCGCCGACGCGGGCATGCTGGAATTGCGCCAGAAGATCCTGGCCCGCCTCAACGACCGCGCCGGGGAAGACCGCTTTCCGATCACGCCCCAGCGCATCGTCCACGATGTGCGTGAGGTCATGCCCGATGACGGCATCGTCTGTCTCGACAACGGCATGTACAAGATATGGTTCGCGCGCAACTACCGCACGCATGTCGCCAACACGTTGCTGCTGGACAATGCGCTCGCCACGATGGGCGCCGGCCTGCCGTCGGCGATGATGGCGGCAATGCTGTATCCGCAGCGCCGCGTCATGGCGGTCTGCGGCGACGGTGGCTTCATGATGAATTCGCAGGAAATGGAGACGGCCGTGCGACTGGGGCTCAACCTCGTCGTGGTCATCCTCAACGACAGCGCCTACGGCATGATCCGATGGAAGCAGGCGGTGGATGGGTTCGAGGATTTCGGGATGCGCTTCGGCAATCCCGATTTCGTGCAGTATGCCCAGGCCTACGGTGCGAAGGGATCGCGGGTGGCGTCGGTCGACGATCTCGTGCCGACACTGGAAGCCGCCTTCGCCGGTGGCGGCGTCCACCTGGTCGACGTGCCGATCGACTATTCCGAGAACACCCGCGTGCTGGTCGATGAGCTGCGCAATCGCACGCCCGACCTGGACTGCAAATGAAACGGAGAGCGTCCTCATGCTGACGGTCGTACAAGCCTTCGACCGCGCACCGATCGCGGAGCTCGCCACCGACGATGCGGCAGCGCTCGAGCGCAAGCTGCATGCCGCGGAGCAGGCATTCAGGCACCGCGACGGCTGGCTCAAGCCGCACCAGCGTGTGGCGATCCTGCGCAAGCTGGCAGCCCTGATGGAGGCCAGGCGCGACCATCTCGCCCTGCAGATCGCGCGCGAGGGCGGCAAGCCGCTGGCCGACGCCATCGTCGAAACCAACCGCGCCATCGATGGTGTCCACAACGCGGCCGACGAGTTGCGAAATTTCGCAGGCCGCGAAATCCCGATGGGACTGTCGGCCGCGGCCGAGAACCGCTGGGCATTCACGACCAAGGAGCCGATCGGCATCGTGGCGGCGATCTCGGCGTTCAATCATCCGCTGAACCTGATCGTCCACCAGGTGGCGCCGGCCGTCGCGGTCGGCTGTCCCGTCATCATCAAGCCGGCGGCTGCGACCCCGCTGTCCTGCCTGGCGTTCGTGGCGCTGCTGCATGAAGCCGGTCTGCCGGAACCCTGGTGCCAGACCTTCCTGCCGGACGGCAATGAACTTGCGGAAAAGCTGGCTACCGACCGCCGTATCGCCTTCCTCAGCTTCATCGGCTCGGCCCGGGTCGGCTGGTCGCTGCACGCCAAGCTCGCCCACGGCGCACGTTCCGCGCTGGAGCACGGGGGCGTCGCGCCGGCGATCGTCGACCGCAGCGCCGATCTCGCCCGGATCATCGAACCGATCGTCAAAGGCGGCTATTACCACGCAGGCCAGGTCTGCGTGTCCACGCAGCGTGTGTTCGTGCATCAGGACATCGCCGATGACTTCACCCGGCAACTGATCGCCCGTGTCGAGACACTGCGTACGGGCGATCCCACGCTGCAGGACACCGAGGTCGGACCCCTGATCCTGCCGCGTGAAGCGGACCGGGTCGCAGAATGGATCGAGGAGGCCGTCAAGGGCGGCGCGACGCTCGCGACCGGTGGAAAGCGTCTTTCCGAAACGACACTGCAGCCGACGGTGCTGCTCGATCCGCCGGCCGATGCGAGGATATCGACGCAGGAGGTGTTCGGTCCGGCGCTCGCGGTCTATCGCTATGAGGACCTCGACGAGGCCATCGCCCGCGCCAATGCCCTGCCCACGGCGTTCCAGGCGAGCATCTTCGCCCAGGATATCGGCGTCGCCATGCGCGCCGCGGACCGCCTCGATGCATCCGCCGTGATGATCAACGACCCCACCGCGTTCCGCACCGACTGGATGCCGTTTGCGGGACGCCGGGAATCCGGCTACGGCACCGGCGGCATTCCCTACACCATGCGCGACATGACGCAGGAAAAGATGATCCTCATGCGCAGGAGCTGAGTGCGGCGCGGGAGGTTTCCGTCTCCGATCCCCAAATTGGGTGAGGCGAAGCCGACTCTTTTGCTGCATGGATACCCTCCTGTCCGGGCGGGAGGGGTGCGTGTCCAGCCTTATTGCCATTGCGCGACGATGGGCCACGCTGTCGTGGCTGACATGCTGTGTGCTGCTGGTCCGTACGGAGCCGGCAATCGCCACCCCGTTCGGCATGGCGGAATACCACCGCAGTACCTGGAGCCAGCGGGATGGCGCACCACCGGACATATGGGCCCTGGCGCAGGATCCCGGCGGCGCGCTGTGGCTGGGCACGGGCATCGGCCTGTATCGCTTTGATGGCATCGGTTTCGAGCGTTACAACGCGCCACAAGGCAACGGCTTTGCGTCCAGCAACATCACGGCGCTGTTGACCGACTCGCGCGGCCGGCTGTGGATCGGTTTCTACCCGGGCGGCATCAGTGTGCTGGAGGCGGGCAGGCTGAAGCATTATCCGCCTTCGCCCGTGCTGCCGACAGGCCTGGTGATGCGGATCACCGAGGACGCGGCGGGCCACATCTGGGTGCCGTCGTTCACCGGGCTCTACCGCTTCGACGGCAAGCGCTGGGCGCGGGTCGGTCCTGAGATGGGGTTTCCCTATAGGTATGCGGATGACGTCCTGCTGGACTCGAAAGGCACCTTGTGGGTCGCCGCAGGCGATACGCTGCTGAAGCTGCCCTCCGGCGCATCCCGGTTCGAACCGACTCATGTCGCGACCGGCGCATACACCTCGCTTCTGGAAGCGCCCGACGGAACCCTCTGGATCTCCGACGGCACCTACGGCACGCGGTCCATGCCGTCGGCGCCCAGGGCATTAGGCTTTGGTCATTTCGCAAGCATGAGCCTGGACAGGAACGGTGCGTTGTGGGGAACCGACCGTCGTCGAGGTGGCCTTGCCCGCATCGCCGGTCTGGATCGGCTGCCCGCGGGGTATGCGCTCAGCGAAAGAGACGTGGCGGAGACCATCCAGCGGCGCAACGGTCTGGCGTCGGATCGGGCCGTCCCCGTATTGACCGACCGCGAGGGCAACGTCTGGGTAGGCACCAACATGGGCCTGCACCGCTTTCGGCCGAGCAGCATGCAGGTGTTGCAGGACGAACGGCTGAGCCAGAGCGGCGTCTATGGCATGGCGTTCTCTCCATCCCATGGACTGCTGGTCTCAAGTGGCCGGCAGCTGTATCGCGTTGACGACAACGACCTGACGTTGCTGGCCAGCTCGGTCGGCAGGGGCATCTATGCGATACATGCCGCGGGTCCCAGGACGTACGTCTTCGCATGGGACGGCGCCTACGAGTACTCCGCCAGGGGACTGCTCCCGCTGGACATGCCCGGCACAGGCACGCTGGGTGCCGTAGCGAGCGACGGCACCGGCGGCTTTCTTGTCATGCGCGAAGGGCAAGGGTTGTTCCAGTATGACGGGCAGACTTGGACACACATCGGGATGGGCGCCATTCCTCCGCATGGTGCGACCTCGCTTCTCCGCGATCCCGACGGGTCCGTGTGGATTGGCTACAACGGCAGTCGAATCGTCCACTGGCGCAGCGGTGAAGCCCGGATCTTCGGGTCGAAGGAGGGGCTCGACATCGGCACTGTGTCCGCCCTGGAAAAAGTGGGTGAGGGTGTGCTGGCAGGTGGCGAGAGCGGTGTCGCCCTGCTTCGCAATGGGCAGGTCCGGCCCTTGCGTAGCGCGGATCGGAATCGCTTGAGCGGCATCACGGGGCTCCATCGGAGGCCGGGTGGCGACCTCTGGATGAATGGCGTCAATGGCGTCTTCCACGTTTCGGTCGAGGAACTCGGGAAGGGCCTCGAACGCGGAAGCCTGGACGGTCGTCTCTATGACACGGCCGATGGCATGCCCGGAATCGCCCAGCAATCGACGCTGATGTCGACGATCGTCACCGATGGTGCGGGACGGCTCTGGTTTTCGACCAACCAGGGCTTGGCGATGATCGATCCGGCAAGGCCCCTCCACAATCCCGTCGTGCCGACGGTCAGCATCCGCGGGCTTGCGGTGGGTGAGGTCGAGTACGGGCGGGTCGATGGGAAGGAGTTCCAGGCCGGCACCCGCGACATGCGCATCCGCTATGCGGCGAGCAGTCTCGCCTACCCCGAGCGAGTGCGTTTCCGTTACCGCCTGGAGGGCCTGGATGCGGATTGGCAGGATGCGGGACATCGTCGGGTCGCCTACTACACCAATCTTGGGCCGGGGAAGTACGTTTTCCGTGTCCAGGCGGCCAATGAAAGCGGCGTATGGAGTGCCGGGAATGCCTCAATGGCGTTTTCCATCGCGCCACGCTTCACCCAGACAGGGTGGTTCTTCGGTCTTTGCACGACGGCGGCTGCGGCCTTCATGTACTTCATCCACAAGCTGCGGCTGAGGCGCATTTCCCGGCGCATGCGCATGCGGTTCGAAGAACGGCATCGCGAAAGGGAGCGCATCGCAAGAGAGCTGCACGACACCCTGCTGCAGAGTTTTCATGGCCTGCTCCTGAGATTCCAGGCCGTCGCCAACCTGCTGGCCAGGGAGGATCCCGTCCGTGCATCGCTGGAGCAGGTCATGGACCGCGGCGAGCAGGCCATCGTCGAGGGTCGCGAGCGCGTGCAGTCCCTGCGACTGGCGGAGGCTTCCGTGCCCGAAGACCTGCCGCAAGCCTTCGCCAGCATCGGCCGCGAACTGAATCACGAGGATGCTGTCGACTTCAACGTGGTATCGGAAGGCGAACTGCCGCCGTTGGAAGCTGTCATGCGGGACGAAATCTACTGGATCGGGCGCGAAGCACTCAGCAACGCTTTCCGGCACTCGGAGGCCGGCAGGATCGGTGTCGCGGTATCCATGGCGAACGGCAACATCCGGTTCCGTTTCCGCGATGACGGAAGGGGCGTCACCGAAGACGTTCTGCGTTCCGGCGGTCGCGACGGCCATTGGGGCTTGCGTGGCATGCGCGAACGGGCCATCGACATCGGCGCGGAGCTGCGGATCTCCAGCAGTCCGGGAGGCGGGACCGATGTCGAGCTCCTGGTTCCTTCAAGATCGACGTCGCGCAAGCGTGCTTGAGAGCCCACGTAACCCGGGTGCATCCACCGGGGTACCCATCGCATGTCCGCTTACGGACATAAGAAGCTTCGTGGTCGAGCTACTGGGTCCGGCTATCCGTCGGTTGTTGGCCGAACTGGGCAACCTTAAGATCCACGGGCGCAAGGCATTGATGCAGCTATCACAACAACTACGCTCAACCCGTGAGGGCGGCCAACATGAAATTCGACTTCCGAAGCTTCGCCGGCGCTCTCCTGGCGTTCCTTGTGGCAGGCGCTTGCTCGAATCACTCCCGTGCTGACGTCGAACCGCCGGCTGCGGCAGCGCCAACACGGGTGGATACAGGCGACAAGGATATGGATTCAGTGCATGCCTACGAGTGCGCCAACCCGCACTTCTACGGGATGGAGCGCGAGCAATGCCTGGATCGCACGAAGAACTGCCGGGGAGGCATGAACAGCCATAGCCTGATCTGCAGGAGGAAGATCGAGGATCTTGTGTATGCCGTAAAGCCGGCAGAAATGATCGAGGTCCTTGGCTACATCCAGCGCGACGGAAAGTCGCTCACGGTAAGCGCAGAACCCGACAAGAATTCAAGCAGTCTTCGGGTCCTGGGCGACAGCTGCATGACCCCTCATGGCAAGGACATCTGCACATTCGAGATGGGGCAAAAGCTCAAGGTCGTGGGAGCCTACTTCACGGAGCGCGCCGCCGAGGGCCAGCCATTGCAAAGAAGCCTTCTTGTCTTGGATGTCATGGACGGAGAACCGGATCCGGGAGCGGTCGTCTACTAGGCGGCGAGAAGGGAATGATCGATGTCGGCTCCAGGAGCCGACCATTCGCATGCTGGCGTTAGTGCGGCTGTCAGACATGCAGGGAAGAACGACTTCCGCCCTCATCCAAGGTTGTTGATTTCATCGCGCGTTCGCTTGGTTCATGGATGTATCCGACCAGCGGGGCACCGGATTTCGCCGCGACACGCGTGTATGAGCGCAGACTGTTCGCAATGCGGCGATGCGGATGTCGATTGCGCCAGGCGCAAGACAACGCGATGCGCCACTGACTGATGGTATGCCGCGGCGCATGAGGTCTGCAGGCATTGGAACGTGCCGGGCAGAGTCTGTCCCGTGACAGGATGAGTTGATCATGTCGTGCGCCCACCGATACGGGGGCGCGCTCTTTCGAAGCTGCAGATTTCTCTCGCAACGTCAGGAAAGACAGGCGGAGGATTTCACATGTTCCCGAATAGCGACGTGCGCCGTCATCGGCGTGCATGGGTTTGCGCTGCTTCCGTGTTGCTCATGGTGCTTTTCCTCGCGCCTTGGCAGGTGTCTGCGCGTGAGATACGCCAGGGTGTACTGCAACTTCGCTGGGGCGATGCAGGACCTGCGATAGCGGGGAGAGCGTCTTTGCCGCCCCAACTGGAGGTCTGGCTGGATGCAGGGCCCAGACAGCGCTACCGGTTGGACGTGGACCAGGCCAGGCGCGCAGCGGGCGATCTCTATGCCCTGGCCAATCGCCGCGTCGCGGTGTCCTACGCGCCGGGGCCAGGCGTTGCGCAGCACCGGGAAGGACGCATCGAGCGCGCTGCCAGGAGGATCGATGCGATCGTGCCTGCCGACCGCCTCTTGTCGCGCATGCCAGCAATAGGTGTGGACGGCGGGGCAGTGCTGTCCTTGCCGCTGCACGGCAATACGCGATGGATCACCCTGATGTGCAAGTTCGCCGACATCGACGCAGAGCAGAAGCCGCGCGAGTTCTTCCAGTCCCAGTACGGCAATGCGCCGGGCCAGTTGGGTCATTTCTGGTGGGAGGTCTCGTACGGCAACATCGACCTCGCTGGAAGCGACGCGCACGGCTGGTACACGCTGCCGAGGCCGAGGTCTGCCTACGTGGATACCACGGGCGGCAAGCCGAAGGTCGATCTGTCGCTGCTGTTCGCCGACTGCACGGCACAGGCGGATCCCGATGTCGACTTCTCCGGCACACATGGCATCAACCTCATGTTCAATGGCGAACTGGATGGATATGCATGGGGCGGGGGCGCCTGCGCGACCTTGGATGGGGTGTACGTCTGTCCACGCTCGACATGGAACCCGCCGTGGTCCTTCTCCAATCTCTCCGCGATGGCGCACGAGATGGGACATGGCTACGGCCTGCCGCACTCCAACAACAGCGATGGCGACGGCGATACCTTCGACAATCCCTGGGACTTGATGAGCGACGCGTGGCGCATGGCCAATAGCGATGCGACCTATGGTCTGCTACCCAAGCACATCAACATGTATCAGAGGAGGCGGTTGGGCTGGGTGACGGCGGCGCGCGCGCTGACCATCCCGGCAGAGGACATGGGTACCTACGACGTCGTGCTGGATGCCGCCAGCCTGCATGATGCGGCAGGTGTGCAGTTGCTCGTTCTGGCGATGCCTTCGCAACCGGACCCCTTCGCTACCGTCGTCTACACCGTCGAGGCGCGCAGGCGGACGGGCAGCTACGAGTCCAGGCTCGCAGGCGACGCGGTCATCATCCATCGGGTGAACGACTACGGCATCGCCTACAGCTTGGATGCCGATGTGCCGCCTGCCGATCATGCGTCCAACGAGGGTTCGATGCTGAAGCCGGGTGAGCGCTGGACCCTGCCGGAGGGGCAGCACTGGGTGGAAGTGTTGGAAGAGACCGCGAACGGATTCATCGTGCGGGTTGGTCCGCGTCCCCGCGTCATGAGTTCGCCCTTGCCATCGCGGGTGTATCCGGTACGTGCGGGGACGAAGGCCAGCTCCAAAGGGGGCGTCGCGCCGCGTGCGAGGCCGCGCAGCGACGGCTGAAGTACGGCCCCTGTGCGACGGCGGCTGGCGATGGAGGGGCATTCAGCTATGTCCGCTTCCGACCCGAGGGGACATCAATGCGGCGTCAGTTCGACGGAGCTTCGCGGCTCTGTCAGAGGAGCAGGAGCCCCGCCGCCCAAACTGAGGAGTTATCGCGTAGGATGACGCCGTAGCACTCTCGCGTCCCGTCCGACCGCCGACACCGTCGCTCGCTGCGCTTTCCTTCACGTGTCCCGCTGCGTCGGTCGACACATTCCCGGGAGCGCCCATGACGGGCTATCAGGTCCGCGAGACCCGCCACGCTGTTGGTGGGTACGTTTATCGCCTACGCGTGTTGAGCGACAAGCAGCAGTTCGCCGACCCCGACGGCCATGGCGCACGCATCGGGATATCGCCTGCGCAATGGAGCCTTTTCGGGCAGGTGTGGCCTGCCGGACGCTTGCTGGCCCAAGCGATGCAGCGCTTCGACATCTTCGGCAAGCGCATCCTGGAAATCGGGTGCGGGATCGGCCTGGCCAGCCTCGTCTTGCAAAAGCGCGGCGCCCACGTGGTCGCTTCCGATGTCCATCCGCTGGCGGAAGTGTTCCTCGCCTACAACGCCGCTCTCAACGGATTGCCGGCCTTACATTATCGTCAGCTGCGCTGGGACATCCCGTTGCTGTCGCTGGGTCGCTTCGACGCGATCGTGGCCAGCGACGTTCTCTACGAATGCGACAGCGCGGACGTGCTCAGCGCAGTGATCGAACGTCACGCGGAAGTCCGTGCCGAGGTGCTGATCACCGATCCCGGGCGTGGCAACAGTGCGCGCTTCAGCCGCCTGCTCGCGATGCAGGGTTTCGCCGTGGATTCGACCCCTTGTCCGATGGATGACCGAGACTTGCCACCCCATCGCGGGCGGTTGCTGCACTACCGCCGGGGGATGTCGGTATGAGCGGCCTCCCTCTTGTTGCTGTGCCCTTGTGCGCGAACGGTGATGCCGCGTGTTGCCGTTGACGTTAGCGGTGCAGCCGGAGGCCCGGATTCCACAGCGCCCGAACGAGCAGACGAAAGCAGGCTTGACGGTTATGGCGCGCGACACCGGAGGCTGGCGCGTGGAGATCCACGTCGCTCTCATGTGCTGTTTCATCCACGAGGCGCGCCCCGAGGTATGTCGCCGCTTCGTACTGGCAGGATCCTGCTGCCGCGACATGCGCGAGGACTATGTAGACCGCACTGGGCGCTGCATCCGCTGGCGCTCTGATGAGAGGAGATGAGCATGGAACGTACACGCAAGCTCCCAGAGTCCAAGGGGGCATCGCCCTCCCATCCTCGGGACACGGCAAGTCGAACATTCGCACGACGGAAAATCGGTGATCGAGCCATGGTGACCCACGATAGCCTCGCGGAGGATCTGGCGAATTTTCGGCTAAGTGGTGGCGTTATCGAAGTGCTTGGTACGACGCTGGCGCGGCGAAGCGCGAGTCAGGAGGGTGCTTCGCCAGCATCGGATGTTAGTGACGAACGTGAACGCCAAGACTGAGAAAAATGGTTGCGGCACCGAGCTGTCTGGCGTTGGTTCACCGCCTCATCAGCGCGAGCAGGTCCTCCATGCGATACGGCTTGCTCATGTAGTGAACCTTGTCCGGTATGCGCCCGACCTCGCTGCGAGGATGCGCGGACGCCAAGATGACGCATGCGTTAGGGAGGACGCTTACCGTCGCGGTGATCACCTCCGATCCAGAGCAGCCAGGCAGGGAGAAATCGGAGATGACACAGTTGAACGAGGTGCCTGACCTCAGAATTCTCAAAGCCTCTGGGCCGTTTGCGGCATAGGTCACCGCGAAGCCCTCGTCCTCGAGAATCTCCACCATCAGCTCGCTGAGGAGCAGGGCATCGTCGACGAATAGAACCTGCGGGCGCGATGGCATTGCGTGTTCCTTGCAGTAGCCAGATGCCGAAAGCGCCGGGCGTTGTTCTTCAGGCGAAGAAGTGGATCCAGAGATGCGGAGCAGGGCGCTCTATCCGGATGAATCGGTCATGGCGGCGACGGCGCGCAGCAGCGCTGTTTGTCGTTCCAGCGCCCAACGCGTAGCCCAGCCCTCGCCAGAGTCGAGGGATCGCACGGCGATCTCCTCAAGGCCGGCTCCCTTGCCCGTAACGAGGATCCTTGCGATCCAGCCGCGGCGTTCCGGACCGATCTCGATGATGGGGTGGCCTCGACATAGCAGCGTCCTTCGCTGCGCATCGGCTTGCCATCTGAATCCTTCGGGAAGTGCAGTGGTGCGTATGCCCATGACGTACCCCAGAGGATGCGAGGCACGATCTCATGCTGGATGTGCCGTTGGCGTGACGATCCACAGCGCTCGAGAACCGGGGATTCTTTAGTGATGTGCACGATGTGCGCGGGGGAGCGGTGACCTGGATCGCCATGCAGGACGGGATAACCCGGCATAGGACTACAGTCGTATGCTGGCGCTAGAGAGCCGTGCAGGTAAGCGTGAAGCGATACCCTCGCGCCTCCAGAAGCGCTCGCAGGCGTTGCTCCGCAGCCGCTCGATGGAAGTCCCGTCCGGCCCAAAGCGTGTAACACGGCCGCCCCTGAGTGCGAACACCGCTGACACGACGCGATACCGCGATGTCCAATGAGGAGCACGCCGTGGCCCACATGGTACGCAGATCGGTGGGCCCGATGGACTGCTGTGCGCCAAGATGCAGGATGAAAACCTGGGTTTGCTGCTGCTTTAGCATTCGAACCTCGTCGGCACGCGGGTGATCGCGAAGTAAGCCGAGAGGGAGAGCGGTCGGCCCGTAGGGGGCGGAGGAAACTACCCGTCAGCAACGATACGTATACGCCGTTGCTCCAACAGTGGCAATGACGTGAGGTGACGTATCGTCGAGTGGGTAGCGCCCCTTCGCGTCAGTCATGGCTCTGCTACGCCAGTGGTAGGTGCCTCATCGCGACGGATGCGCTCATGGCCGGTGTCACCGAGGTCGTACTCGCAGGCACAGCGAGTCAGGATCGCCCACAAAGGTAACGGCACGGACGCAGCCGGATCGCGAATGCTCGCTAGGCCTGAGCGGCGTAGCGCAGCACCGTCTGTTCGTCCTGGATCACCTGCTTTGTCGATTCGAGCCACCTCAGCGCTGCTCCTTGGTTCTTGATCGACCCTCCCAGCTCGTCGGTCAAGCAACGTGCGCAGGGCTGGCCGCCAGGGCTGGGTCTGCAGCAACGACTGCAGGGAGACATCGTCGTTGTAGCGGGAGGTCTCAGTTGGTGGGAAATTCTTGCCATAAGGGCGCTGGCCGCACTCAGACTATCCATGGTGGCGTATCCGTGTCGTATAGGGGCAGGCATGGTCGACGAGGGCCGCGTCGACTAGGGCTGAGTGCGCACAAGAATGGCGGGATGGCTCTCCGCCGCTTGCATTCCGTTGCAGCTCTCTCACTGAGGCCTGGCTTCGGGTATGTTCACCTTGTCGATGACATGGATCACGCCGTTCTTGGCCATGATGTCCGACTCCGTGATCTGTGCGCCGCCGATACTCAGCGTCCCTTCGGCGACTTCAACCGGTGCATGCTGTCCTTGCAGGGTACGCGCTGCCTTCCACTGGCCAACATCCTTTGTGGTCCTGTGGCCGCTGACGAGGTGATAGTTGATCAGCGAGGCCAGTTCATCCTTGTTGGCTGGCTCAAGCAGTCGCTCCAGCGTACCGGCCGGCAGTGCCGCGAACGCTTCATCGGTCGGAGCGAACAGTGTGTACTGCTCCGTACCCGTCAAGGAGGCCGCGAGACCGGCCTTGTCGATCGCATTGATGAACGTGCCGAACGTGCTGTTGCTCCTCAGCGTGCCAAGCAGGTTTCGTTGCGCGGGAATTTCCTTGTGCTGCATTTCCATGGGTGTTCCTGCGAAGGACCTGCGGGAGGTCGAATGAACGGCCGCAGCCGCGACTTGGCGGGTGCCAAGTTCGGCTCAATGCGTAGGATGGGGGAAGTCTTGCGCGGCTGAGCAGCCGATGCGGTGTTGCACCGTAACCACTCAACGGTGCGCGTTGCGCTGTTAGTGTGGCGTGACGCCCGCCTTTCCGATTGTCGATTGCGGTGGTGCGTTACGTGGTAGCGTCGTGGGACGCGGAATTCCGATGTCGGTTAGCTTCCGCGCCCGCAGTGTGCCGGCCCGCACAATCGCTGGAGCCGCCTCATGCGCATCACGCGACATCGCATCGTCTCGAAGCAGCCACCCTTCCAGGGCATCGCCAATCGCCTTGAGGACCAAGCCGTGCAGTGCGCCGAGAACGAAGGCTGGCCCATTCCGGATGAGCCGTCAGAGCGGCTGCCGGCGGTAGCGCAGACTTGTGTCGCGTCGCGTGTCGCTTCGCGCATGAGCAGGCATCTCCGGGATGAACTCCAGTGCTGCTCCGGGCGTCCTGGTTTGCGAAAGCGCGTAATCTTGCTTGGGAGCGCGGTCACGCAGGCTGCGCGACATGATCGGCATCTGGTCGGCGGCCTATCTTCAGGAGGCCAGTGGTAGGCCGGATCACAGCGGATCCTTTCGGCAACACTGGCGGGTATGCGTTGCCCCCAGCCTTGGTCGTTCTTTGACGCATAACGCGAGATCTACACGAAATGCGCGAGAACTCTCGACGAGGTATCAGTAGCACCTCTAAGCAACGGTACGCTTGGTCTGTAACTCCACCCCCATCGGGGCGAGCATGCGCCTGCTAGCCGGATGCGAAATGGTCGTGGAATCGATCGAGGACTGTGCGGTGGTCGCCATGCTGCGACCACGCAGTGGCGAAGCGCAGTGGCTGATCAGCGAAACGTACGCATTCCACCCCCACGTTCGGCCGACCGAGTTCGTCGACGTATTCGGCAATCTTTGCCAGCGCTTCGTGGTGCAACGCGGTCGTATGAGAATCCGGGCCGAGTTGGAGGTCGAGACCGAGCGTGATATTGCCATCGCACCTTGGGTCGCGCCGGTGCCGGCCGCTCTCCTTCCCGATCACACACTCCAGTATCTGCTGCCGAGTCGCTTCTGTCCCAGCGATCGTGCTTTCGACCAAGCGCAGGCCATCGTGAACGAGGCCGACCCTCGCAATGGCCAGGTAGGCGCGATCGTGGAGTGGATTCGCTCGCATATCGTGTACCGGTATGGCGCGAGCGATGCCACCACGGATGCGCTCGGCACGATGGAAACGCGTGCCGGCGTCTGTCGCGACTATGCTCATGTCGGCATCACGCTATGCAGGAGTTTGCGCATTCCCGCCCGCATGGTGGTGGGATATCTGTACGGACTGGAACCCATGGATCTGCATGCCTGGTTCGAGGCCTACCTGGACGGCCGCTGGTATACCTTCGACCCGACGCAATCTGCGCCCCGTGGCGGTCGGATCGTGGTCGCCTACGGCCGCGACGCTGCCGACGTCGCGTTCCTGACCAACTACGGGTGGCTGCAGACGTTGGAAATGCAGGTATGGGTAGGTGAGCCTGTTGGTGGCCAGCCACATCCCTTCATAGGCAGCCGACGTTAGCAGTCGGGCGGCCGCCACATCGAAGTTGCGCTTCCTGTCCCAGTCCAGCATGTCCGCTCCTGGCCGGAAGCGGACGTCATCCTCAGGATGGCGGCTATCGGCCAGAAGCGGACATTCGATGTTTCGCCAGACCAGCGCCTGCCGTAGCGGGTCAGCTTGAACGAGCGGTAAGGCGTCACTCTTGCAATACCCGCTGACATTCATCCCACAGCGACTGCACCTGATTGGCAGGCAGCAAGATGATTTCATCTACAAGTTCCACCTCTTGGAGGCGTTCAAGAGCTGCCTTTGCAATCAGTTCGACTGCGTTCCGGTGGCGGCTAAGTATCTCCCTGGTTCTTGGATAATTTGAGCCGATCTCTAACTCTACGGCTGCGAGATTGGCTTTGGCTTGTGGCACATTCGCAATAGCTGTCCTCAGGCTTTCGCTAGGAAGTCCAAGGCTTCGCAGATGGCCTACATCGGCGTCTCTCATCAACCTATCGCGGACCCGCTCGATCTTTCTCAGGTCGGACCCAAATCCATTGGAGTTAGTAGTTCCTAGCAATACTTCCTCAGCCTTCGCTCCAGCAGCGTAGACGATGACTCGTTCTATTGGTGGTCGAGGGTTTGGAGCGTATCCGCTCTCAACATCTGGAAGGCTGTACGACGCACGACTCGCAGGGCCTCTTGGAACTGAACTCCGCAACTTTATGTCGGCAACTTCGGCATGCAAAGCCAACGCAGCAACAGCATGACCTGCCTCATGAGTCAGAATGGTCTTCCAGTTTGGCTCCGTGCACTCAGGCTCCACGTGATCCTCGTTTCCGATGGCAGAAGCAGGCGAGTTGAGATGGGTGGACCATGGCGCCAAACTACCGAATATACGGACAGATCTGCCCGCCTATAGTTCTGATTGGTATTTCGGCAGCCGCCCGCAGATCGAAACTTCTTTGCGAGTTTAGGCTGCGACTGTCCGGCAGGCAATCCGGCGCAAACTCGGACGGCCGCGCTGCGCGAAATGGAGCCATGGTTCCGCATTTGCCTAATGTGGATTGCCGAACGCGGATGTCCGCTTTGGGTCGAAAGCGGACAAGCTGGCGGCCTAGCATCTTTTAACTAGGGCGACACGGAGGCAACTAGAGCCTCTCCATCCCATCTCGGGATTGGAGAAAGCTATGAAGCGAAGTTCAGGCCGCTCAGCGGCACGCCCTGCCTGGAATCTCGGTAAGCTGGTCGGGCAGAAGGCGCCCCTAAAGCTCAAGGAAATCTGGTCGATTCGAGTCAGGCTTCAGCTCAAGGGCGATAGCCGGCAGTTGGCGCTCTTTGACCTCGCAATCGACAGCAAGTTGCGGGCATGCGATCGGGTCGGGCTGCGAGTCCGTGATGTTGCACATGGCGCGCATATTGGCTCACGAGGATGCGTCATCCAACGCAAGACGAAGCGTCCTGTGCAGTTCGAGATCACGCCGCAGACTAGAGATGCGTTGGTCGCTTGGATCGATAGTCAGAAGCTTGGCCTCGACGATCACCTCTTTCCCGGCAGGCGAGGAGGCTCTTCCCACCTTTCTACACGCCAATACGCCCGCTTGGTGAAGGCTTGGGTGCTTAGCATCGGCCTGGATCCAGTGAGCTACGGGACGCATTCCATGCGTCGCACCAAGGCATCTCTAATCTATCAACGGACCAAGAATCTGCGAGCCGTCCAGCTGCTGCTGGGACACACCAAGATTGAGAGCACCGTCCGCTACTTGGGGGTTGAGGTGGATGATGCCATCTCGCTAGCAGAGCAGACCGAGGCGTAGCGCGCCTCCGAAAGCGGCCTTAGACCGGCCGCTTTCGACCCAAAGCGGACATAAGTATTCACAAGAACGGCCACGCAGGACTAGCTAATGTCAGCTCAATCCTGCGTTGCCGTCACTGCACTACTGGGCCTTCTGATCCATGCTTAGCAGGGCGCGGATCTTGGCTTCGGTTTCTTGATACTGCCCTTCACCGAAGTGCTGGTACACGATTCGCCCCTGTTGGTCGATCAGGTACATGGCAGGCCAGTAGCGGTTGCCATAGGCATTCCAGGTCTCATAGCCATTGTCCTGGGCGACCGGATAGGTGATCCCAAAGCGCTGCACGGCAGCCCGGACGTTGCTCAGCTTCTTCTCATACCCGTACTCGGGAGTGTGCACGCCGATGACGACGAGACCCTGATCCTTGTACTTCGCGTGCCATTGCTTGACGTGAGGCATGACACGAACACAGTTGATGCACGAGTAGGTCCAGAACTCGACCAGAACGACCTTCCCACGAAGGTCCTGGATACTCTGGGGTGAGGAGTTAATCCAGTTGTCGATGCCCTTGAACTCAGGCGCCATCGGTGCAGGCCTGGTCTGGGTGGGATGAACAGGGTCCGCCTGGACGTTAGGGGAGCACGCGGCAGCGAATACGCATGCGGCCAGCATGGTCGCGAGAGAAGAGAGTTTTTTCATGAGATCAGAGTCCTTGGGAGAGGGGGGGAAGCCACTGAGTGGCCCAAGCGGACACGAATACGTCGTACTGGAGCAGCTGAAGAATGGCGACGCCTATGGCGATCAGACCGAAGACCTTCCTCAGCAGATCGGCATGCTTCTGAAAGAACGAGAGGCGTGAATTGATCCAGCGTCCGCCGTAGGCAATCAGCAACATCGGAATGCCGGCGCCGACTGCATAGAGTCCAAGCATCCCGCTGGCTTTCGCGGGTGACTGCGAGCTTGCAGCCAGCGCGAGTACGGAAGCCAGCACGGGGCCGGCACATGGGGTCCACGCCAGTCCAAGCGAGGCGCCAACAAGCAGGGCACCAGACCTGCCGCTGGCTTGTAGCAAGCCAGGGCCGGCCGGCCTCACCTGATTCCATTGCGACTGCACCCAGGCCACCGATCGCTCGAAGGGAGCTGGCCAGAAGCAAGCCAGGCCGGCCAGCATCAGCACCACGATCGAGCTAGTACGAATGCTGGCTTGAAGCTCTCCGGACGAAGCCGCAAGGGCGCCCAGGAGGATGCCGCTTGCCCCAAAACTGCCGACGAAGCCAGCAATGATCCACAAGGGCGTTCCCCGATCCTTTCCGATACCTGTCGCCAGGATGATGGGAAGGATGGGCAGGATGCAGGGAGAGAGGATGGTGGCCATGCCTGCAAGGGCAGCCAGTACGTATTGGATCATGGGAGAACACTCGGCGCGGTGGAGGTATCCATTGCATCGCGACTGTGTCAGCGCCTTGTGTCCGCCGACCCGGATGTTTGTATCCGGATCGTCTTAGAGTGCCTCGGGACACACGCTGTTACATCAGACCAAGCGAATCTGCACGTCGATGTTGCCGCGCGAGAGCTTGGAGTAAGGGCAGGTGCGATGCGCTTCGTCGATGATGGCCTGAGCCTGTTCCGGTGCGATTCCAGGCAATGAGATAGCCAGGCGAGCCTGGAGCTGATACTCCTCACCCACCTTCCCAAGGTCGACTTCCGCATCAATGGCGGTTTCAGCCGGCAAGGCAACGCGAAGCTTGCGGGCCGCGATGCCCATCGCGCCTTCGAAGCAGGCCGACCAGCCTGCCGCAAACAACTGTTCCGGGTTGGTGCCGGGACGACGGCTACCGGGAGGCGAGAGATCAACGTCGAGCTGACCATCGTCGCTTCGGGTGTGGCCTTCACGCCCGCCGACGGTATGAGTCTTGCCGGTGTACAGCACGGTATCGATTGCGTTCATGGGATATCTCCAGTGAGAGGAAGTTGAAAAGCGAAACAGCTAGCGGGCGTACTGTGTAAAGACGTAGTCGCGGTCTTTCACGCGGGCTGCGTGGCATGCATGGCAGGTCTTGTGCTGGGCTTCATCGACGGGCTTCCCATCGATGAAGCGTCCGTATCCCCACCCACCGGTACCGGCGTACTTGCTTGAGTCCTTGACCATCACCTGCACCGTGGTGGCGGCACCGGGAATGGATGCGGGGGCGAAGTCGGGCGACTGCTCATGCTTCCAGGCCAACTTCACCAGCACTGTTCCGTCGGGAAACGGGCGCTGGTTCTCGCGATACGCGCGCATCGCTTTGGGATTCCCGACCACGACTCGCAACTCGTCCAGCGGCGCGGCCTCCTGTGCCGGTGCGATGAAGGGCCAGTCGCGATAGCCCTCGGGAAGTTGCACACCATAGATCGGCGCGGCAGGGCGTGAGCTGTCGTACGCCTGTACTGCACTCACCAAGCCCAGGGCCATACCGACAGCCAGCGAAGCAAGTAGGAACTTGAAGGCAGTTTTCATGGCGTCTCCTCCTATGGCTTAAAGGCGAGTAGCGTCGACAACCGCCTGGACGAATTCGGTGGGCGACTCCTGTGGGGGGTTGTGGCCGATGCCGCCGGTGAAGGCGCGATGTTCGTACTTTCCGACGAACTTGGTCGCGTACACCTCGGGTTTCGGATGCGGGGCGCCATTGGCATCACCTTCGATGGTGATGGTCGGCACCTTGATGACCGGCGCCTGTGCCAAGCGCTGTTCCAGCGCGTCATACTTCCGCTCGCCTTCGGCCAGGCTCAGCCGCCAGCGATAGTTGTGGATGACGATGGCCACATGGTCCGGGTTGTCCAATGCGGCGGCGCTGCGATGGAACGTGGCGTCATCGAACTTCCACTGCGGAGATGCCAGTTCCCAGATCTTCTTCGCGAAGTCGTGGGTGTACTGCGTGTACCCCGCTTGGCCGCGATCGGTAGCGAAGTAGAACTGGTACCACCACTGCAGCTCGCTCGACGGTGGGAGAGGCTTGCGGCTGGCCTCTTGGCTGCCGATCAGGTAGCCACTCACCGACACCAGTGCCTTGACCCGTTCCGGCCATACGGCCGCCACGATATCTGCCGAGCGCGCACCCCAGTCGTAGCCGGCCAGCGTAGCGCGACGGATCTTGAGGGCGTCCATCAATGCGATGACATCCGACGCGAGCGCTGCCGGCTGCCCATTCCGTGGCGTGTCCGCGGAGAGGAACGTGGTGGTGCCATAGCCCCGCAGATGCGGAACGATCACGCGGTATCCGCGAGCGGCCAACTGCGGAGCGACTTGCGCGTAGCTGTTGATGTCGTACGGCCAGCCATGCAGCAGAATGATGACTTCACCCTTGGCAGGGCCGAGGTCGGCGTAGCCGATACGCAGGTCTCCTGCGTCGACATGCTTGTCGGCTACCAGCTCGGGGGGCAGCGTTGGAGATACTACCTCCGTCGCTGACTGCGCGAATGCGGTTCCGCTGAACATCAGGAAGGTGCCCGCCAGCCATGACAGGGTGCGCGGGCGGCGGGGGTTCGAGGCAAAGATCGCGAACATGGTGGATCCTCCAGCAGGGTGGATGAAGGGATGGATCGGGAGGCACGGCGCGCGTGTACGCGCCGCGGTCTATTCAGATGGAGTAGCCGCCATCCATCGTCAGGCTGGCGCCTGTCATGTAGCTCGCCTCGGCACTGACCAGATAGGCCGCCAGCGACGCGACCTCTTCCGGGCGTCCCACGCGCTGCAACGGGCTGCGCTCAGCAAGATGGTCGAGGAAGCCTGCGGTGATGTCGGTCTCGATCGGACCCGGCTGGATGTTGTTGATCGTGATCTTGCGCGGCGCCAGATCCAGCGCCAGTTCACGCACCAGCGCGGCGACGGCGGCCTTTGTCATGACGTAGACGCTGCCACCGACCGATCCACTACGCTGTGCGGTGTTGCTGCCGATCGTGATGATTCGACCGCCCTCGGCCATCTTGGCGGCTGCAGCCTGGATTGCCAGGAAGACGCCGCGAACGTTGACCGACAGCATCAGATCAAGCGTGTCCACCGGAAACTGCTCCAAAGGACCGCCTTGATAGACGCCGGCATTGACGACGGCGACGTGCAGAGTGCCCAAGCTGGCGGTGGCGTCGGCGACAGCTGCCGTGATGGCATGCTGATCAGCTGCGTCGGCTTGCAGGGCAATGGCTTGGCCGCCATCCGCCTGGATAGCGGCGACCACTTCGGCCGCCTTGTCGGCGCGCGATGCGTAGGTCAGGGCAACGGCGTAACCCTCACGAGCCAGGCGGCGTGCAATGGCCGCACCGATGCCGCGGGAACCGCCGAAAACCAGGGCAGCCTTGGGGGAGGGGGATTCAGAGGTGTTCATGGTCGTTTCCTTCGGGTGTGGCCGACGGGGGCTCCGCGGCGATGGACACATTCCGCGCTCGCCCGGTATCCGGGACGTGTCTGGATGAAGGGAGATTTGTCGCCCTTTTCCCGAAACCGGCCCGTGGATACGTTCTGATACAAACAAGCGACATCCGCCCGCTTGGCGGGCGGTCCACTGGCGCTACCATCCCCTGCGAAAGATCCATGGCCACGCGTGGCCGCACTTCCGGAGCTCCGACACATGTCGTCCCACACCGATCACATCCTCGTCGTCGACGATGACCGCGACATCCGTCAAATGGTGGGCGACTACCTGAAGCGGAATGGTCTGCGCGTAAGCTTGGCAGCCGACGGGCGCGAGATGCGTGGCGTCCTGGATACCAGTGACGTGGATCTGGTCGTGCTCGATGTGATGATGCCCGGTGAAGACGGCCTGTCACTCTGCAGGAATCTCCGTGCAGGCAAGCACCGCGCGGTACCAGTGGTCCTGCTCACCGCCCGCGATGACGAGACCGACCGGATCATTGGATTGGAGATGGGCGCTGACGACTACGTCAGCAAACCCTTTTCATCGCGGGAGCTGCTGGCACGCATCAACGCCGTGATACGTCGAGCGCGCATGCTTCCTCCGAACCTGCAGGTCTCCGAGGCCAGCCGGTGGATCGGGTTCGGGGACTGGCGCCTGGACACCACCGCCCGCCATCTGATGGACAAGGCCGGGACGGCGTACCCTTTGAGTGGAGCCGAGTTCCGCCTGCTGCGGGTATTCATCGACCATCCGCGACGCGTCCTGAGCCGCGATCAGCTGCTCAACCTGACGCAGGGACGCGATGCGGAAGTTTTCGATCGCTCGATCGATCTTCTTGTCAGCAGGCTTCGACAGCGCCTCGGCGACGGTGCACGTGAGCAGACGTACATCAAGACCGTTCGAAGCGAGGGCTACGTGTTCAGCCAGACCGTCGTTCTGGAAGGCGAAGAGCCGTGAACCTGCAGCGCCGTGCCTTCACCCGATGGCTGCCCAGAACGCTTAGGGCGCGCCTACTACTGATCTTAGGAGCGGGCTTGCTGCTCGCGCACGCGCTGTCCTTCGCGCTGCTGTTCGAGGAACGGGCGGATGCAACTCGTTCGATGATGCTCAGGAACCTCTATGAGGACATTCCTGTCAGCGTCGCGCTATTGGAGAACCTGCACGCGGATCAACGGAGCGAGTGGATTCCCCGCCTTGAGCGCCGGACGTATCGCTATCTCCTGCGGCCAGCGCAGGCCGGTACGCCGTTGTCCACGTCACGCTCACGCCAAGTCACAGGATTGATCGATGACGCGCTCGGGCATGAGTACGCGCTACGGCCACGAGCGGTGTCCACCGAGCCGGAACGCTACGAGGTAGAGCTGACGCTCCACGACGGCCAGCTTCTGACCATCGAGGTGACGCCCTCACTGATGCCCCTGGCACGCTGGTTGCCATGGGTGCTGGCCGCGCAGGGCGCATTGCTCTTGATCTGCGTGGGCGTTGCCGTTCGACTGGCTACGCGCCCTCTGGCTCAGCTCGCGAAGGCGGCCGAGCGCATGGACCCCGCCGGCAATGGTGCGCCACTGCCCCAGGATGGCCCATGGGAGGTTGCTCAGGCAGCGAGCGCACTCAATCTACTCCAGACGCGCGTCGCGACCCATGTTGCCGAGCGGACCCAGATTCTTGCCGCCATTTCGCATGATCTGCAGACACCCATCACTCGGCTGAGGCTGCGGGCAGAGGCGCTGGACGCCACCGCCGAGCAGGAGAGAATGCTCGGCGATATCGACCAACTCAGCCTGTTGGTGCGCGAAGGCCTGAGCTACGCCCGCAGCGCGTCAGTCACATTGGGCCCGGCGGTTCGACTGGATATGGCGGCATTTCTGGAAAGTGTCGTGGCTGACTATCAGGACGCGGGACGAGCCGTAGAGCTCGCTTCCAGTGCAGCTGCGTCCCGGGACACCCATCCCCAAGTGTTGCGCAGGATCCTACAGAACCTGATCGACAACGCGCTTAACTATGCGGGGAATGTCGAAACTCGGCTGCGTATAGATGATGCTGGGCGCGCCTGCATTGATGTGTTGGATCGTGGCCCCGGTATTCCGCCTGACCAACTGGAAGCCGTCATGAAGCCCTTCCAGCGCTTGGAGCCCTCACGCTGCCGATCCACGGGCGGAACGGGGCTCGGCTTGGCTATTGCCCAGCAGTTGACCTCAGCGTTGGGCGGAGTACTACGCCTGGCGAATCGTGAAGGCGGAGGTTTACAGGCGACGATTCACTTGCAAGGCTAGTCAGCGCAAGGCTTCGAGCGTTTTTATCTGACTTTTCTGATGTCCGCTTCTGGCCGCAAGCGAACATCACGGACCGTGTGCCGGTCATTACCCAAGGTGGCACTTCTATGTGCGCTACGTTGGTCACGACGAATGCGCGCCTGCCGGCTCAAGCCGGCCTCAGCAACTTTGAATTCGTCGTTGCGGCAAGCCATCATGGGTGCAGGTAAGGCCAGAAGGAGCTCGGCCTGCCGGCTCCTGAAAGTTGAGAGGCCGTCTGACCGTGACCCGAATCCGTGTGCCAAGGCGTTCATTCGCCTTGGGGCTGCTGCTCCGATGCAGTGTCGCGACATTGGCGTGCATGGGCATCTGGAAGGCTGGCTTGTCGCTGGTGCCAGATGCGACGTCGCCGGCGCAGCGACTCCTGGCGGGCTGCGTGATCTCTGCCCTTGCCCTGGTTCTGGTTGTCCTGGCGCTGCGCCGGGATCGACTTGATCCCTCCGTACTCGGGCTCGCACGCATGCGCGACGTGCTTCGCGGCGTGCTTGGCGGAGCGGTGCTGTGGCTGCTGACCGCGGCGCCGGTGACTGCCTTGTTGCTATGGCTTGGTGTTGCGGAAGTCCGGATGATCGGTGACGGGTTTGCCGCTTTGGCGACGCTGGCCATCCTGATTCCCGTCGTGCTGCTGATCGAGGCGATCCCGGAAGAACTGGTCTTCCGGGGCTACGTGCAGGGCTCGGCGGCGCGGTGGCTGTCGCCTTGGCTGGCCGTGGTTGCGCAGGCCGCGTTCTTCCTGTTGTTTGCGTGGGCGATAGGCGCGACGGCCGCACCCGGGCAGTGGTCGTTCTTGCCAGGCTTCGCGCTGATCCTGGGTGGCTTGCGGCTGATGGGTGGAAATCTCGGCTGGCCCATCGGTTTCCATGCTGCGCTCATGGTCGCCACGCAATGGCTGCTGGCACATGGTCATTTCGTGGTTCACAACGCCATGACGATTCAGGTACTCGCCTTCGTGGCGCTGCCGAGCGCGGTGTACGGCATGGTGTTGTCGACACATGCCTCCAAGGTCAAGCGAGAGCCGGGAGAAGCCGTTTCCCGGGAGTAGTGGTCAAACGGCTGCGTGGCGGCAGGTGGCGCGACGGTAGCCTACCGTTGGCTCACGCCACTGCCTTTCGTACCGCGATCAGCCGACGTGGAAACAGTGCCCGCTTCCGGCTGGGGGCGGGTCCGCGTTGGTGCGGGGAAGGCTGCGCACCCGTTGTGACCGCGCGCGGACGATGGCGAGGCCTCATCGCGCTGTGCCTGACCGATACCGGATCTCCGTCGCGTGTCGCCTCTCCCTGAGCCGACGCGGACGAAGGTCGCGGGCTACGCAGACGCCTCCGCCGTTCGCGAGACGCGCGGCAGGGCGTTGAGCTGGACGGCGACGTAGTCCATGTGGCCGCCGGCGGCGAGGCGTGCACGGTCGGGGTCGCGCTGCAGGATCGCGGCGAGCAGGGCGTCGTGCTGCCGGCGCAACTGCTGCGAGACCGGCGATTGCGGCGACAGGCCGGCGAGGCTGACCTGCACGTGGTCGTGCAGCAGCGCCAGCAGGGAGGCGATGAGATACGAGAACACCGGATTGTGCGTCGCATCGGCGATGGCGCGGTGGAAGGCCACGTCGCTGCGGATCTGCGCCTGCCGGTCGCTGCCGTTGTAGGCCGCATCGACCGCGACGTGCGCCGAACGGAGTCGCTCGCGATCCCGGTCGTCGTGCCGCAGCGCCGCCAGTTCCGCGGTGCGGCCTTCCAGCATCGCGCGGAACTCCACCAGGTCGGCCTGCAGCATCGGATGGTTGCGCGCCATGTCCTGCCAGATCTCCGCCATCCCGCGCTCGGTGGCCGCGACCACATAGGTACCGTCGCCCTGACGGCGCTCCAGCACGCCTCGCGCGACCAGCAGGCCGATCGCCTCGCGCGCCGTCGCTCGCGAGACCTGCAGGCGCTCGGCGAGCGTGCGTTCGGCGGGTAGTCGGCGGCCGGCGACGTAGCGCCCGTCGGCGATGGCCTGTTCGAGGTGGCGGGTGACCTGGGAGACCTGGGAGGACATGACGGCCTGCACTCGGATTGGTCGGACCAATATACCGCCCTCGGGAAGGCGTCACAGACTCGGTGCCGGACAAGACAGACCCGCCCGCCATGCGCTCGCCAGATCCTGCCGGCTCCTCCCCCCTTCGGGACGTGTACGTGTTCGCCACCTGCGTGGTGGACCTGTTCATGCCCGACGCCGGCCTGGACGCGATCGCCGTGCTGGAACGGATCGGTTGCCGCGTGCACCTGCCCGAGGCGCAGACCTG
Source organism: Pseudoxanthomonas sp. PXM01 (assembly GCF_014851815.1). Classification (GTDB taxonomy): domain Bacteria; phylum Pseudomonadota; class Gammaproteobacteria; order Xanthomonadales; family Xanthomonadaceae; genus Pseudoxanthomonas_A. The sequence continues at coordinate 1,890,962 of NZ_JACVAJ010000001.1, read as the reverse complement.
CTGTGGACAGCCGGCCTACACCAGCGGCTTTCCCGAGGAGTCGCGCAAGGTCGCGAGCGCACAGCTGGACCTGTTCCCGCAGCGTTGGCCGATCGTGGTGCCATCGGGCTCCTGCGCGGGGATGATGCGGCACCACTGGCCGCGGCTGTTCGCGGACGATCCCGTGCTGCTGGCACGCGTGCGCGACATCGGCGCGCGGGTGGTCGAGTTCTCCGACTTCCTCGCGGCGACCGACCTGCCGATGCCCGTGCCCGCCACCGCCGATCCGGTGTCCATCTGCCTGCACACCTCGTGCAGTGCACGCCGCGAGACCGGCGCACTGGCCAGCGGGCGCCGACTGCTGGAGGCGCTGCCCGGCGTCGAGCTGAAGATCCAGGCCTACGAATCCGAATGCTGCGGCTTCGGCGGCACCTTCGCGGTCAAGCAGCCCGAGATCTCCGCCGCGATGGCGGGCGACAAGGCCGATGCCCTGCAGGAAAGCGGCTGCGCTGCCTTCGTCAGCGGCGACTGCGGCTGCCTGCTCAACCTCAACGGCACGCTGGCGCGTCGCGAGGCGCCGCTGCAGGGCCGGCATATCGCCAGCTTCCTGCGCGAGCGCTGGGGCCTGCCCGCACCGGATGCAAGCGCATGAGCCTGCCCGCCGCCTCCACCCGCGCGCGCTCGGCGATCCTGTCGCGGCTGCGTGCGGCCGCTCCGGTCGAACTGCCGGTACCCGACGTGGCTGCGTACTACGCCGACGCCGGCATGCCATCCGTCGCCGCGATGCGCGAGCGCTTCATCGTGCAGGCGCGCGGCTGGCGTGCCGAGGTGATCGAGACCGACGACGCCACATGGCCGAGCGCGCTCGCCGCGGTGCTGGCGGACAAGGGCGTGCGCCGGCTGATGGCCGGTCGCGACACGGTGCTGGTCGAGGGCCTTTACGCCGCCACGAAGGCAGTGACGCTGGACTGGTACGACGCGCCCATCGAAACGCTCAAGCCGGTGCTGTTCGACACCGTCGATGCCGGCATCACCACCACGCTGGGTGGCATCGCGGAAACCGGCAGCCTGATCCTGTGGCCGGATGCGCGCGAGCCGCGCACGCTGTCGCTGTTGCCGCCGCTGCATATCGCGGTGCTGCGTGAAACCGACCTGCAGCCCACGCTGTACGCGGCCATGCGGCATCGGCAATGGGCGGCAGGCCTGCCCACCAACGCGCTACTGGTCACCGGACCGTCCAAGACCGCCGACATCCAACGCCTGCTGGTCTACGGCGCGCACGGTCCGCGCGAACTCGTCATCCTGCTGCTGCGCGCCGAGGCCACGGCATGAGCGCGGTACGGCCCACCGCCGATCCGGTCGCGTTCAAGGACAACGCGCGCCTCGTGCTGGCCGATCCGGTATTGCGTCGAGGGTTCCGCGGTGCGATGGACTACCTGGCCGACAAGCGCGCCGCGCAGTTCCCCGAACAGGATGCGTTCGAACGGCTGCGCACGCTGGGCGAACACCTGCGCAAGCGCGCGCTGTCGCGGCTGCCGGACCTGCTGGAACAGCTGGAGCACGCGCTGCACGCACGCGGCGTGCAGGTGCACTGGGCCGAGGACGCGGCCGATGCGAACCGGATCTTCCAGGAGATCGCCGCGCGCCACGACGCCCGCATGATGGTCAAGGGCAAGTCAATGGTCAGCGAGGAGATCGAACTGAACCATCGCATGCAGGAGCACGGCATCGCCTGTGTCGAGACCGACATGGGCGAGTACATCCTGCAGCTCGACCACGACCGGCCCAGCCACATCATCATGCCGGCGATCCACAAGACCAAAGAGGACGTGGCGAAGATCTTCGCCGAGCACATCCCCGGCGCCGGCTACACCGAGGACGTGGACGAACTGATCGCGATCGGCCGCGTGGCGCTGCGCGACAAGTTCCGCCAGGCGAAGATCGGGGTATCGGGCGTCAACTTCATGGTCGCCGAGACCGGTTCGCTGGTGCTGGTGGAGAACGAAGGCAACGGACGGCTCTCGACCACGGTGCCGGACGTGCACATCGCCATCACCGGTATCGAGAAGGTCATCGAGAAGCTCGAGCACGTGCCGCCGCTGTTCACCCTGCTGACGCGCTCGGCCACCGGCCAGGCGGTGACCACCTACCTCAACGTCATCAGCGGTCCGCGCCGCGAGGGCGAGAAGGACGGGCCGCGCGAAGTACATCTGGTGCTGCTGGACAACGGCCGCAGCCAGGCCTTCGCCGAGGAACGCTTCCGCGCGACGCTGCAATGCATCCGCTGCGGCGCATGCATGAACCACTGTCCCGTCTACGCGCGCATCGGCGGCCTGTCGTACGGCACGACCTACCCGGGACCGATCGGCGCGATCATCTCGCCACATCTGCTGGGGCTGGAATCGACCCGCGACCTGCCGACCGCTTCCAGCCTGTGCGGCGCCTGCGGCGATGTCTGCCCGGTCGGCATTCCCATCCCCGAGCTGCTGATGCATCTGCGCGAGGCAGGACGGCACCATCGTCCCGCACTGCAGCAGCGCGACGCATTGAAGGGGCAGGGAGCAGTGCGTAGCATCCCGGAGGTCCTCGCCTGGAAGGCGTGGCGACTGCTGTATTCCAGTGGAGTGCGGTATCGCCTGTTCACCTGGATCGCTTCCCGGCTGCGCGGCCTCACGCCTGCGCACCAGGGCGGTTGGACCCGATCCCGTACGCCGCTGACGCCAGCGCCGCGCTCGCTGCGCGAGCGATGGCGGACGTCGCGCACCCGCATCACCACCGATACGCGCAGCACGCAGGAGACGTAGGGAACACGCTGGAAACGACCGCGGACCGGGAGCATCCGCAGTCCATACACACGAACGGCACGCAAGCGGGAATGTCTTCGGCCGGCCTTGGGAGGGGTGGCATGGCAACTGTCCAACAACACGTCGAAACGGTGTTGCGGGTGATCCATTCGGGATCGCCCAGCACCGGAAGCAACGCCAATACCGATCTGATCCACCGCTCGTGGCGCCGTTGCGCCAACGAGCACGCCCTCGATCCGGCGATGCGCCCGGACGTGCGCATCGAAACCCACTCGCGCCTGCGCGAATGCCGGCAGCAGGTGGAAGAACACTTGCACGTCGCGCGCGCCGGCATGGAGCAGCTCTACAAGCACGTCTCCGATCTCGGTTACGTGCTGCTGCTGACCGATGCGGAAGGCGTCACTCTGGATTTCATCGGCAACGACACCTGGGATGCGCCGTTGCGCCGCGCGGGCCTGGCGCTGGGCGCGAACTGGAACGAGGTCCACGCCGGCACCAACGGCATCGGCACCTGCATCGCCGAGCAGTCGACGGTGATCTGCGACCGCGAGGACCACTTCTACATCGGCCACATCGGCCTCAGCTGCACCAGCACGCCGCTGTACGATCCCGATGGCGCCTTCATGGGCGCGCTGGACGTGTCCGCGCTGTCGTCGCCGGACCGGCGCGAGAGCCTGCACCTGGCGCGCCATCTGACCGTGCTGCATGCGCGGATGATCGAGGACGCCAACTTCATCCGCCAGTTCCGCGCGCACTGGATCCTGCGCCTCGGTACGGTCGGACCGCTGGTCGATGTCTGCGGCGAACTGATGCTGGCGGTGGACCGCGACGGCCGCATCGTCGGCGCCAACAGCGGCGCACGCCAGCAGCTTCGCCTGCTGGAATCGCTGCACACGCGCGACGCCGCGCGCGCGCAACTGGTCGGCCATCACCTGACCGGCGTGTTCGGCACGCGCATCGACGACATCTGGCGGCTGACCAAGGGAACGTCGCACGATTCGCGCGGCGTGGTGACCACGTGGGACGGACAGGGCTACCACGCGTCGATGATCGCGCCGAAGACCGCACCGCGCCTGCAGGTGCCGGAGGCGGGCGAGACGCAGCGGAATCCCGTGCAGGACAGCGTGCTGTCGCGCCTGTCCGGTGGCGATCCGCGCATGGACCAGCTGTTGGAACGTGCGGCACGCCTGGTCGACAAGCCGGTCAGCATCTTCCTGCAGGGCGAGACCGGTACCGGCAAGGAAGTCCTGGCCCGCGCGTTGCACGATGCCAGCCGTCGTGCGGAGCGACCGTTCGTGGCGGTCAACTGCGCGGCGATCCCGGAGTCGCTGATCGAGAGCGAGCTGTTCGGCTATGCGCCGGGCACGTTTACTGGTGCGCGCAGCAAGGGCATGAAGGGACTGATCCAGCGCTCCGACGGTGGCACGCTGTTCCTCGACGAGATCGGCGACATGCCGCTGCCGCTGCAGACGCGCCTGCTGCGTGTGCTGGCGGAGCGGGAGGTGCTGCCGTTGGGTGCCGACGAGCCGGTGCGCGTGGATCTCAACGTGGTCGCCGCCTCCCACCGCGACCTGCGCCGCCAGATCGTCGCGGGCACGTTCCGCGAAGACCTGTACTACCGGCTGTGCGGCGCCACGCTGGCGTTGCCGGCGCTGCGCGAACGCGGCGACAAGGCATTCCTCATCGAGCGCATCCTGGAGATGGAGGCGCAGGCGATGGGCGTGCGGGCCGAGATCGACCCGGGTGCCGTGGCGGTGCTGCTGCGCCACGACTGGCCCGGCAACATCCGCGAGCTGCGCAATGCCCTGTGCTACGCCCTGTCGATCGCCGATGGCGCCACGGTCCGTGTAGACCATTTGCCCCAGGAGGTCTTCGAGACCGACGGCTCCGCCGTGCCCGCGACGGCGACGGTCATCCCGTTCCCGCGCGAACCTGCGGCCGGTACCGATGAACGCGGCGAGCTGCTGGAGGTACTGCGCCGTAACCGCTGGAACATCAGCGAAGCCGCGCGCGATCTGGGCGCATGCCGCGCCACTGTCTACCGGCGGATGAAGCGGCTGGACATCGTGTCGCCGACGCAGACCGACTAGCACCGTCCACCTGCAGCGCGCAGGGCGTGACCCTGCGACCCGACGGCCCGTCCTTGCGACGGGCCGTCTTCGTTTGCGCCGCCATCGCGCCGCCGTATCCAGAGGGTGCGACACCTGTCGCAGGTAGCTGCGACAGGTGGTCGCATGCACGTGTCGCATGTGCATTGCACTGCCGCATGGATCTGATGGCTTTCACCGAAGGAGCCGGCGACAAGTCATTGATTCGACAGGAAGGCATGTCGATGGCTCCGTTGCACTGCAACGTGGCACGCGGCTTGCGCTACCTCCTGCGTGGACCTGATGCGCGTGCGCAGCAGTCCCGGAACCACCGCCGCACGGACAACGTTCCGTGGACCGGCCGGTCCATTCACTCGGGAGGGAAGCACCACCATGAAGAGAGAGACGATGCCGTCGCTGCCGCGCCTGTTGCCGTTGGCCTTGTTGCCGCTGCTGGCGATCGCGGGCACGGCCAGCGCGCAGACCACGTTCGACGTGATCGGTCCGCGCGAGTACGAGCTGCCGGTCGGTTTCGAACCGTTCAACGTGTTCGTGCAGTACGCCACGTACCAGGACAACGGACGCATCTTCAATGCCGATGGCGACCGCGTCGACGGCTCGGGCAGCAAGGCATTGACCGGCCTGTCCAAGTACGTGCGCTTCTGGACGCCCGAATCGAACAAGAAGATCGGCGTGGCCTGGGAAGTGATCGTGCCCGAGGTTGCCATCCGCAACACGCGCGCTCCGGAAGGCGACCGCCACATCAGCGGCATCGGCGACCCGATGACGGGCTTCGCCATCTGGTACAAGCCCAGCGAGAAGGCCACGCTCGGCTTCCAGTCGTTCGTGCAGGTGCCGGTGGGCACCGAGCGCGTCAGCGACACCAACTGGAAGAACCTCTCGAGCTTCTTCTGGGACTGGCGGATGGGCGACAAGTTCGGCTGGACCGGCGACGCCGGCTTCGTCTGGCAGAGCCGGCGCGATAGCGGCATCCAGCCCGGCCTGACGCTGCACACCAACAACCGCTTCGCCTACCGCGCGTCGCAGCGGCTCGAGCCGTTCCTGGCGCTGGATGCCGAGCACACCGAATCGAACGATGGCCTGCCGACCGGTTGGGCCGTCGATGCCGGCGCGGGCCTGATGGTCCATACCTTCGACAACCAGTCCATCACGTTGCGCTACTCGACTTCGCTCGACGGCAAGAACCACAGCGTCAACGACAGCCTCAACCTGAAGTACGCCTACGTGTGGTGATCACCGCCGGTGGTGCGCCGTTCCCCATGGATGGCGCGCCTGCAAGGACAACACAAGCAAAGGAAACCCCATGACACAGACCTACCAGAACTACATCGATGGCGCGTTCGTCGCCGGCGGCGGCGCGACCATCGACGTGACCAACCCCGCCGACGGCGCATTGCTCGCGCGGATCCCCGACAGCGATGCCGCGACCGTGGACGCCGCCGTGTCCGCCGCGCGCCGCGCACAACCGGCGTGGGAGAAGCTTGCGCCGATCGAACGCGCCGGCTACCTGCGCAAGATCTCCGCCAAGCTGCGCGAGCACCGCAAGGAGCTCGCCGGCGTGATCGTCCGCGAGCAGGGCAAGATCCAGCAGCTGGCGCAGGTCGAGGTCGACTTCACCGCCGACTACATCGACTACATGGCCGAGTGGGCGCGCCGCCTGGAAGGCGAGATCCTCACCAGCGACCGCGCCAACGAGAACATCTTCCTGTTCCGCAAGCCGATCGGCGTGGTCGCCGGCATCCTGCCGTGGAACTTTCCGTTCTTCCTGATCGCCCGCAAGCTGGCGCCCGCGCTGATCACCGGCAACACCATCGTGATCAAGCCGAGCGAAGAGACGCCGATCAACGCGTACGAATTCGCCAAGCTGGTCGCCGAGACCGACCTGCCCAAGGGCGTGTTCAACCTGGTCGGCGGCCTCGGCCGCAGCACCGGCCAGGCGCTGGTCGAACATCCGCAGGTCGACCTGATCACCTTCACCGGCAGCGTGGCCACCGGCAGCCGCATCATGCAAACGGCGGGCCGCAACCTGACCCGCGTGAACCTGGAACTGGGCGGCAAGGCGCCGGCCATCGTGCTGGCCGATGCCGACCTCGACCTCGCGGCCAAGGCGATCTACGACTCGCGCGTGATCAACACCGGACAGGTCTGCAACTGCGCCGAGCGCGTCTACGTCGAACGCGGTGCGCATGAAGCGCTGGTCGAGCGGCTGGTGAAGCTGTTCCGCGATACGAAGTACGGCGATCCGTCCGAACGCGACGACCTGCAGATGGGGCCGCTGGTGAACCAGGCGGGCCTGGACAAGGTGGCGGCGGCGGTGGAGCAGGCCAAGCGCGACGGCGCCACCATCGTCACCGGCGGCAAGCCGGCCGAGCTGGGCAAGGGCTTCCATTACGAGCCGACGCTGATCGTCGATGCGCGTGCCGACATGGCGATCATGCGCGAGGAGACGTTCGGGCCCGTGCTGCCGATCCAGGTGGTCGACAGCCTCGACGAAGCGATCGCGCTGGCCAACGATTCCGAGTACGGACTGACGTCGTCGATCTTCACCCGCGACATCAACGCGGCGATGAAGGCGGCGCGCGAGCTGCGCTTCGGCGAGACCTACATCAACCGCGAGCATTTCGAAGCCATGCAGGGCTTCCACGCGGGCCGGCGCAAGTCCGGCATCGGCGGTGCCGACGGCAAGCACGGCCTGCTCGAGTTCACCGAGACCCACGTGGTCTACCTGCAGACGCCCTGAAGAAGAGAGTAGCCACGATGAGCGAAGCGAAAGAACAGGGCGGTTGCGCGTGCGCATGCGCCGGACATCCCGAGGACAGCGGGCGACGCAGCATGCTGACCGGCGCACTCGCGCTGGCCGCACTGGCGCCGTTGGCCGCGGTCAGCGGTGGTGCGCAGGCACAGGCGGCCGCACCGGCGCCGGCTGCCACGCGCAGCCAGAAGCCGGAGCCGGGCGACAAGCTGGCTTTCATGATCGGGCCCAAGGCGGGCAAGGAAGTGAAGCCTGCCGATATCGAAGTCGGCAAGCCGCCGGTGCTCGCGTACCCGATGGATCCGGCGACCGGCAAGGTGCTGATCTCGAAGGCCAACCTGCTGACGGTGGTGCGGCTGAAGCCGGCCGACCTGAAACCGACCAGCGCCCGCAACGCCGCCGACGGCATCGTCGCGTTCTCGTCGCTGTGCACGCACTACGGCTGTCCCATCACCACGCTGCACCCGAGCCAAACGCAGATCGTCTGCAACTGCCATGGCTCGGTGTTCGACGCGGCCAACCGCGGCGCCGTCACGACGGGGCCGGCCACGCGCCGGCTCGCCATGCTGCCGGTGACGATCAAGGACGGCGCGCTGGTGGTCAGCGGCAAGTTCGACGGACCGCTCGGTCCGCCGACCACCTGATCCGCGCACACGTCCACGTCCACTTTCTGCTTTTCACCACACACACCAACGCTTCATCCGGGAGGAGACCCATGCACCTGAAACTGATCACGGCCGCGCTCGTCGCGTCCCTCGCTTCGGCCCCGCTCGCCGCGGCCGATTACCAACCCGTCACCGACGCGCGCCTGGCCAAGCAGGAGCCGGCGAACTGGCTGCTGACCAAGGGCAACTATGCCGGCTGGAGCTACAGCGAACTGGACCAGGTCACCACCGCCAACGTCGCCAAGCTGCGGCCGGTGTGGTCCGCGGCCACCGGCGTGAACTCCGGCCATGAAGCGCCCGCCATCGTCAATGGCGACTACATGTTCGTGGCCACGCCGCACAACCAGGTGATCGCCTACGACACGCGCACCGGCAAGGTCCGCTGGAAGTTCGTGCGCGAAGTACCGGAAGGCCTGGGCGCGCTCCATCGCACCAACCGCGGCGTGTCGCTGTACGGCGACAAGGTGTACGTCGGCAGCATCGACTGCATGCTCAGCGCGCTGGACGCCAAGACCGGCACGCTGGTGTGGGAAGCGCAGGTCTGCGACTGGGAGCAGGACAGCGCCTACATCACGTCCGCACCGCTCGTGGTCAAGGGCAAGGTGCTGATCGGGCCGTCCGGCGGCGAGTTCGGTGTACGCGGCTTCCTCAAGGCCTTCGATGCCGAAACCGGCAAGCTGGCATGGACGCGCTACAGCGTGCCGGCGCCGGGCGAGAAAGGGTTCGAGACGTGGCCGCAGGACGGCGAGTGGAAGGACGCGTGGAAGAACGGCGGCGGCACCATGTGGATGCCGGGCAACTACGACGCGGCCAACAACGTCATCTACTGGGGCGTCGGCAACGGCGCGCCGTGGCTGGGCGACCAGCGCCCGGGCGACAACCTGTATCTCGCGTCGGTGCTCGCGCTCGATCCGGAGAGCGGCGACATCGTCAGCCACTTCCAGTACCACTGGAACGATTCATGGGACTGGGCGGGCATGAATGCACCGACGCTGGTCGAGTTCAACCGCAACGGAAAGAAGGTGTCCGGCCTGATCAGTGCGCAGCGCAATGGCCGGTTGTACTGGCTGGACCGCGACGCCAAGGGCCAGATCACCTACAACAAGTCCGAGCCGTACGTGCACAACACGGTGTTCACCAGCATCGATCCGAGGACCGGCCGCCCGACCTACAACGAAGAAGCGAAGCCGGCGACCGGCAAGACGCGCACCTACTGCCCGAGCCTGTGGGGCGGCAAGGACTGGCCGTACGAGGCGTACAACCCGAAGACCGGCATGCTGTACATCCCTTACAACGACAACCACTGCCTCACGCTGACCGGCCTGATCCAGCCACGCATCCCCGGCCAGTGGTCGGCCGGCGTGGACATCAACCGCCTCGACCTGTCGCTGAAGAAGGACTTCGACCACATCGGCGGCATCCAGGCGTGGAGCGTGGACGGCGGCAAGGAAGTATGGCGCGAGAAGTACCCGCACTCGTGGAACTGGGGCTCGATCATGACCACCGCCGGCGGCGTGCTGTTCGCGGGCGGCACCAACGACCGCATGTTCCGTGCGTACGACGCCAAGACGGGCAAGCTGCTGTGGGAGTTCCCCACGCCGTCCGGCATCATCGCGCCGCCCAGCACCTTTACCGTCGATGGCAAGCAGTACATCGCCGTGGTGTCGGGCTGGGGCGTGGACGCGCAATGGATCCAGGGCAAGATGCACGGCCTGGCGGGATGGGAGAAGGCGGTGCCGGAAGGCGGCTCGGTGTGGGTGTTCGCACTCGGCGACTGACCCGCGCAACCGTCGATCCTTGCCTGCGCGGCCCCGGTGACGGGGTCGCGCAGGGCAACCACCCGATTCACAGGAACTCCCCCATGTCACCGAAATCCGTACTTCCCTGCCTCGTCTTCTCTGTGCTGGCCCTGGTCCCGCTGCATGCAGCGGCCAAGACCTGCAACGTCGCCATCGGCAGCAACGATGCGATGCAGTTCGACAAGCAGGAAATCCGCATCGCCGCCGACTGCACGCAGGTGAAACTGACGCTGCGGCATACTGGCGCCCTTCCCGCCGAGGTGATGGGCCACAACTGGGTGTTGACGACCACCGCCAACCTCGAGGCGCTCGCCACCGCCGCCGGCAAGCTTCCCGCCAGCAGCGATCACGTGCCCAAGGGCGACGCCCGCGTACTGGCGGCCAGCAAGGTGGTGGGCGGTGGCCAGTCGACCACCTTCACCTTCTCCACGTCGGCGCTGCGCAAGGGCGGCGACTACACGTTCTTCTGCTCGGTCCCGGGCCACTGGATGATGATGAAAGGCAAGTTGGTGTTCGGATGATCGACGCATGCGCATGAGGTCGCGAGTATCGCCGTTGCTGGGTGCTGCGTTGCTGGCACCGGCTGCGATGGCGGCACCTGCCGGCGAGCCGGCGGCGCCGATGGAAACGCTCGATCGGGTGGTCGTCACCGCGACCCGACTGGACACCGTTACCGCCTTCGACGCACCGGCATCGACCAGCGCGGTCGCGCTCGGCGATGGCGGCGCGCGTCCACAGGCGGCCTTGTCGGAAATGCTGGACGGAATTCCCGGCGTACTGGCGCGCGAGCGACAGAATCTTGCACAGGACACGCAGCTGTCGATCCGCGGCTTCGGCGCACGTTCGACCTTCGGCGTGCGCGGACTGCGGCTGTACGCCGACGGCGTACCCGCGACCATGCCGGACGGGCAGGGACAGGTCTCGCACGTCACCATGCTCGCGGCGGACCGTGTCGAAGTGCTGCGGGGTCCGTTCTCCGCGCTGCACGGCAACTCCTCCGGTGGCGTGATCCAGGTGTGGAGCGATATCCCCGACGAGGGACACGAAGCGCGCGTGCAGGCCAGCGTGGCCAGCCACGACAGCACCGTGATCGGCGCGCGCCTCCGAGGCGCAGGGGACGTGCTGGGTTACAGCGTGGCGGCCTCCGTGCTGGATACGCAGGGCTACCGCGACCATAGTGCGGCGCGGCGCGAGTCGCTGAACGCCAAGCTGCGGTTCCGTCCGGGCACCGGCACGCTCGACCTGCTGCTCAACCATTTCAATGCGCCCGATGCCAAGGACCCGTTGGGCCTGACACGGGCCCAGGCCTGGGAGGATCCGGGCCAGGCATCGCCGGTCGCAACCCAGTACGACACCCGCAAGTCGGTCCGCCAGGACCAGCTGGGTGCGGTCTACGAATGGCCGTTCGCGCAAGGTCATCGCCTGCGTGCGATGGCCTACGGCGGACGACGCGAGGTGGAGCAGTATCTGGCATTGCCGATCGCGGCGCAGGCCAACCGGCTCAATTCCGGTGGCGTGATCGATCTCGACAACGACTACGGCGGCGCCGACCTGCGCTGGTCGTGGAACGGCGATGTCGCCGGGCGGCCGTTCGAAGTCAGTGCGGGCGCCAATGCGGACCGCCAGCGCCAGCATCGTCGCGGCTACGAGAACTTCGTCGGCACGACGTTGGGCGTGCGCGGTGCGCTGCGTCGCGATGAGCGCAACCAGGTCTGGAACGTGGACCAGTACGCGCAGGCATGGTGGCGTGTCGCGCCACGCTGGTCGCTGCTGATGGGCGCGCGCCACAGCCGGGTCGGCTTCCGCTCGGACGACGACTACATCGCGACCGGCAATCCCGACGACAGCGGCCGCGTGGTCTACGAGCGCACGACGCCGGTGGCCGGCGTTGTTTTTGCGCCGGCGGACGCGTGGCGCGTCTATGCATCGGTCGGACGCGGCTTCGAGACGCCGACGTTCAATGAAGTCGGTTACCGCGCCGACGGCGGCGCCGGCCTGGCTTTCGACCTGCGACCGGCGACGACACGCAATGCCGAACTGGGCTTGAAGTGGCGCGGTGAGCATGGTGCGCGCATCGAAGCCGCGCTGTTCCGCGCCGATACCGATGACGAACTGGCGGTCGCACGCAATGTCGGCGGCCGCAGCAGCTTCCGCAATGTCGGCGCCGCACGGCGGCAGGGCGTGGAGATGCAGGCGGACCTGCCGCTGTCGGACGCCTGGCAATTGCAGGCGGCCTATACCTGGCTGGATGCGACCTTCCGCGACAGCTTTCCGATCTGCACCGCGAGCGGCTGCACCTCGCCGGTCGTGCAGGTGGCGGCCGGTACGCGCATTCCCGGTGTCGCACGGCAGCAGGCGTCGCTGCGGCTGCGCTGGCAGGGCGAGCACTGGAACGCCGCGGCGCAGCTGCTGGGCGTCAGCGATGTCACCGTGAACGATACCGGCAGCGAGCGGGCGCCCGGCTATGGCCTGCTCAATCTGGAAGTGGTGCGCGACTGGTCGACGAGCAGCGGGCGCCTGCAGGGCTTCGCGCGCATCGACAACGCGTTGGACCGCTTCCACATCGGTTCCGTCATCGTCAACGAAGGCAACGGACGCTTCTACGAGCCGGGCGCGGACCGGACGTTCACCGTCGGCCTGCGCTGGCTGTGGGCGGACGGCTGAGGCGCACGCGCGTCAGGGTGTCAACGAGTCTTTTGCGGGGCGTTGCGAGGCGACGTGCCGCATGATGTCGATGAAGGGCGCCACCCAGTAGACATCCGGATGCGCGGCGAGATGGCGCAGCAACTGTTCGTGCGCCTCGTTGGACACCGCAAGGTGGTCGCCGCCGATGCCGTGGAAGGTGAAGCTGACCAGTGTGCCGCAGCGGGCGGCCTCTTCCACGCGTGCGATCAACTGCTCGCCGGTGACGTCCACCGGCACGTCGACCGGCACGGCCGCGGGATCGAGCGTGGCCATGTCGGCGATCACGCCGCCTTGGCCCAGTTTGATGGCCACGAATTCCCCGGCGATGGCATCGATGTAGTTGCCATCACGCGCCTGGGTATCGCCGCAGGGCACCGTCATTGTCCGCTCGAGTCTGCCGTCGATCGCCGTCAGCATCACGTTCGCCAGCAGCACCTGGTCGCGCAATTGCGCCACGGTCGTGGTATCCAGGTCGCGATGTGCAGGAACCCATTGCCTGTCGGGAAGCGATGAAGAGCAGGCATGGAACAGCGTGTGGTTGCCGAGTTCGTGGCCGTTGCGCGCGGCAGCGGCCCATTCGCGCTGGCGCGTGCGCAGGGTGTCGGCCGCCAGCGTCAGGTAGAAGCTGCCCTTCAGGCCATGGCGGTCGAGCGCGGGAATCGCGTTGTCGAGTTGCGACGGCGCGGCATCGTCGTACGCCAGGCTGACGGCCGCCTTCCTGCCGCCGGGCCACGGAAACGGCTCGGCGGCCTGCGCCGTCGCGGCGACGGTCGCCAGTACCAGCAGCGCGAACCGCCGCGCGCCGCGCATGCCTACTGCACCAGCGTCTGGATGGCGCGTGCCGGGATCGTCACCACCGCCGAGGCCTGGCCGACGTAGAAGTTGTAGGCGATCTCCTTGTCGGTCGGATTCATCACCACCGTCGCCAGACGGCCGTCCGGATTGACGAAGGCGGTGGCCAGCAGCGTGCTGCGGCTGGTGGCGGTGCTGACGCGGCGAGCTTCCGGCCGGATGAACTTGGAGAAGTGGCCGATGTAGTAGTAGCTCGGTGTATAGATCAGCTCACCGGTGCGCGTGTCGGCGTGCAGCGGCGCGAAGCAGAAGTTGCCGACGTGGTTGGGGCCCCCTGTCTGGTCGAGCAGCATGTTCCAGTCGGTCCAGCCCACGGCGCCGTTGTTGAAATCGTTGATCATCGAAGTGCCGTAGCGCTCGGCATTCGGCCAGTGCTGGTAACGCGCCGGGTCGAACTTCTCCACCGCTGCTTCGGTCAGCAGCACGGGCTTGTCGGGGAACGCTTCCGTCACCGCCGCCACGTTGCGGAACATGGGGTCGAAGCCTGCCCAGGTCTCATACCAGTGGAAGCCGAGGCCCCACGCGTACTTCGCCGCCTCCGGATCGCCCAGGATCACCTGCGCGCGGTACAGCATCATGTCGCGGTTGTGGTCCCACACGATGATCTTCTTGTCGGCGTAGCCGGCCGCGTGCATGGTTGGGCCCAGGTGCAGCTTGAGGAAGTCGCGCTCCTCTTCGGCCGTATACAGCATCGATTCCCAGGTCTGCGTGGCCATGGGCTCGTTCTGCACGGTGATGCCCCAGATCGGAATGCCTTCCTTCTCGTAGGCCTGGATGAACTTCACGTAGTAGTTCGCCCACGCGTCGCGGTACTCGGGCAGCAGCGCGCCACCCTTCAGCATGTGCTTGTTGGTCTTCATGAAGGCCGGCGCGCTCCACGGGCTGGCGTACAGCGGCAACGCTCCGCCTGCCGCCGCGATGGCCTGCTTGATCATCGGAATGCGCGCCGTGCGGTCGTGCTCGATGGAGAAGGTGGCGAGATCCTTGTCGCCTTCCTCGATGTAGGTGTAGCTGGCGGAGCTGAAGTCGGAGCTGTGGATGGTGGTGCGCGCGATCGAATAGCCGATGCCATCCTGCTGGTCGTAGTAGGCGCGCATGAACTCGGCGCGCTTCTCCGGCGACAACGTGGCGTACACCTCGGCGGTGGAGTCGGTGATCGCACCGCCGATGCCGAGCAGGGCCTGGTGCTTTTTCGAAGGGTCGACGAACACGGAATTCTCGACCTCGGTGAGCTTGTGGCCGGCGTGCAGTGTGATGCTGCCGGTGCGCGCGAGCCGCTGCGCGCTGTCCTGCGCGGTGGTGTAGATGGCGACGGTGTCGGCCGCATGCGCGGCGGGCAAGCCGCTCATCATCGACAGGCCCAGCAGGGCGGCGAACAGGGGGGTATGGCGCATCGGCGGGATCCTCTTGGGCGCGACAGGGCGTCCCGCGTGGTGCGCGGGCGATGTCGAAGCGGCGTTGTTGACAGCGCTGTCATACAGTTGCTACACCATGCTGTCAACCGACCGGGCGCGGCGCTCCTGCGAAGGCTTCTTCCCGCAGGTATTTCCGCGCTGTGCGCGGCGTGGTGTGTTGCCTTGCAGCATGACGGGTGCGTCGTCGATCCCGCTTCGTGGAGAGAGGAAACGATACCCAGTGATGCGCGGCGCTGTCAGAATCCGGCCTCGTTGCCGGAAGGGATGGACGAAGTGGAGCGGGAACCGTCTTATGCGTAGTCGGATCGAGGATGTGGCCGCCGCGGCCGGCGTTTCGATGAAGACCGTGTCGCGCGTGCTCAACAACGAGCCCAACGTGCGCGACGAGATGCGCCAGCGTGTCATGGCCGCGGTCGAGAAGCTGCAGTACCGTCCGAACCTGTCGGCGCGCAGCCTGGCTGGGCAACGTTCGTACGTCATCGCGCTGGTCTACAACAATCCGTCGCGCAACTACCTGATGGAAATCCAGAGCGGCATGCTGGATGCCTGTCGCGACCACCACTACAACCTGGTGCTGGCACCGGTGGGTTCGCCCAAGCAGCGCAAGGCCGAAGACCTGAAGGTGGTGTTCGAGCATTTCGCGCCCGATGGCGTCGTGCTGATCCCGCCGCTGACCGACGATCCGGCCGTGCTGGAGTTCTTGGACGAGCACGAGGTGCCGTTCGCCTGCATCGCGCCGAAGCATCCCGATGACCGGATCGGCGTGATGATGGACGAGACGGCGGCGGTCCTGGAGCTGATGGCGGGATTGGTCGCGCAAGGGCATCGCCGCATCGCGCACATCAAGGGTCCCCCCGCCCATGGCGCATGCCAGTGGCGTTACAGGGGCTACAAGGATGCCCTGCGCGCGGCGGGCCTGGACTACGACGCGGACCTGGTGGTGCAGGGGGCGTTCTCGTTCGAGTCCGGCATCGAGGCCGGGGACCGGCTGCTCGCCCTGCCCAAGCCGCCCACCGCCATTTTTGCGGCCAACGACGACATGGCCGCCGGCGTGATCCGCGCGGCGTGCGAGCGCGGGCTGGCGGTGCCGCGCGACATCTCGGTGTGCGGATTCGACGATACGCCGATCGCCCGCCACATCTATCCCGCACTCACCACGGTGCGCCAGCCCACCTCGGAGATGGGCAAGCTCGCGACCTTGCAGCTGCTCGCACGCATCCGGACCGCCGACGCCGGCAGCATGGTGCAGGTAGAGCACGAAGTGGTGTTCCGCGAATCGACCCAGGCCCCGAAAGGTCGCTGATTCGCGGGCGTTCCACCGCTGGGGTGCATGCGCGCCGGCATCGCGCAGGGCGATTTCCGTCGTGACGGATTCCATACCAATAGAAAACCTTACGTGTGGTCGGCCGAAAAATTTCTCGTGAAGTCGTAACGCGGCGATAGTCGAGAAAACGGTTTCAGCTGCGTCGCAGCATCGGTTTCACAGCTTAAAACAAGGGGTTTTCGGTCGATCGAGAGCCGAATCACAAAAAGTTGACAACGCTGTCAATCGCGCGTCCAATGCGCCCCAATGCGAGAGGCGAAGGGGTCCTCGCACACGTACACCAACGCCATTCGTGAATTTCCGGAGAGGGGAAAGTCCATGAAGCAAGTGCAATCCGTTCCAAGGAAGCGGGTGCTGACATCCGCATTGTTGCTGGCGCTCGCCGGCCCCGCCTGGGCGCAGCAAGCAGAGCCGCAGAGTGCAAGTCCGGCACCGGCCGCCGCCGAGCAATCGGATCCCACCGAACTCGACACCATCGTCGTCACCGGTATCCGGGCCAGCCTCGAGTCGTCGATGAACCTCAAGCGCGATGCGCAAGGTGTCGTCGATGGCATCGTCGCCGAGGACATCGGCAAGTTCCCGGACACCAACCTCGCCGAATCGCTGCAGCGCATCAGCGGCGTGTCCATCGACCGCACGCCCAGCGGTGAAGGCTCGAAGGTCACGGTGCGTGGCATCGGTCCCGACCACAATCTGGTGCTCCTGAACGGCCGCCAGATGCCTGGCGCGCTGTTGAACGGCTTCTCCGCTTCCAACTCGCGCGCGTTCGATTTCGCCAACCTTGCGTCGGAAGCGGTGTCGGCCATCGAGGTCTACAAGACCGGCTTGGCCTCCAATCCGACCGGCGGCATCGGCGCGACCATCAACATCAAGACGGCGCGACCGCTGGAGAGCGGACCGCTGGCGAACGTGGGCGTCAAGACCGTCCATGACACGTCCAACGGCAACCTGCCCAAGATCATGCAGGGCGACGACTGGACCGGCGAAATGTCGGGCATCTTCAGCCAGACGTTCGCGGACGGGAAGTTCGGTATCGCTGTCAACGGCAGCTACCAGGAACGCGACAGCGGCTTCAGCCAGGTCGGTGTGACGGCTGGCTGGCGTACCCACTTCGGTGGCGAGGGTGGCTGGGGTGCCATCGCGCCGGGGACGCCGGGCAATGCCAACCTGCCGGGCCCGAACGATCTGTACTCGGTGCCGCAGAATCTCAACTACAGCGTCAATGGCATCTCACGCCAGCGCACCAACGGGCAGGTGACCCTGCAGTGGGCGCCGACGGACCGCATCACCACGACGCTGGATTACACGTACTCCGAGAACAAGATCCAACAGCGCCGCAACGAGATGTCGGTGTGGTTCAACTTCGTCGGCCAGGAGAGCGAGTGGACCAATGGTCCGGCTGCCGGCCCGATCTTCTATCGTGAAAACATCCCGTGCACGGGCGTACAGAACGCCAACGGCACCTACGAGGGATGCAGCGACCTGGCCATGGCGGGCGGTATCAGCGCGACCAAGGCCGAGAACGAGTCGGTCGGCTTCAACGTGGAGTGGGAAGTGTCGGATGCGCTGGACCTGGCGTTCGATTACCACCGCTCCACCGCCGAGCTCACGCCGGACAGCGAGTGGGGTTCGCAGGGCAACATCGGCACTGCATCGTGGGTCCGTGGCGACACGACGGTCTACTTCGACGGCGAACTGCCGATCCTCAGCTACGAGCTGGCGCCAGGCGTCACCGGCATCCACCCGTCGCAGGCCCGCCCGACCGGCCGCCAGTTCGTGAACGGCTATTCGCGCGGCGAGGTCGATCAGGGCCAGCTGAGCGGTACCTTCAAGTTCGGCGATTACTCCGACCTGAAGTTCGGCGTGGCCAATACCGAGGTCAAGAACCGGACCGCATGGGGTATCAACGAAAATGCGGACTGGGGCGGAATCGGCCTTGCGTCCGACTTCGACGACAGCCTCTGGCAGGTCGACGACATGGCGCGCTACTTCGATGCGTTCCCCGGCTACAACGATCCGCGCTTCAGCAGCCAGTTCCTCGTCTTCGACTACGAGCGCATGCGCCAGGCCGTGGGCAACTTCACGGGCAGGCCGGACCTGGCCCGTCGCCCCGACGACTACAACCGTGCCGACCTGCGCACCACCGAGAAGACGCGCAGCGCCTACCTGCAGTACAGCACCAGCTGGCAGACGCGCATCCCGATCAACCTCGCCGTGGGCGTGCGCTACGAGAAGACCGAGATCGAGTCCGGCGCGCAGGTGGATACCCCGGTCCTCGTGCGCTGGGTGGCGGACAACGAGTTCTTCACCGACATGGGCGCCAAGTCGTTCACCACCATGACGGGCGAGTACGACTACTGGTTGCCGAACGTCGACGCCAGCTTCGAACTGACCGAAGACATGGTGCTGCGCGCGAGCTATGGCCACTCGCTGGGCCGTCCCGGCTGGCAGGATATCCAGGGCGGACAGACCGTCAGCCCGCTGTTGCGCGTCAACGGCGGCAGTGGCAACTCGGGTAATCCGAACCTGAAGCCGCTGCTGTCCAAGAACATCGACCTGTCGTACGAGTGGTACTACAGCGAGGCCAGCTACTTCTCGGTCGGGTACTACCGCAAGAACATCTCCAACTACATCGATCCCGGTGCAGGCTCCTTCCAGGACACGTTGTTCAGCCTGCCCACGCCGGTGGGTGGTGCGTACTGGAACGCCGCCCTCGGCGCCGGTGGCTGCGGTGCCGCGGACGTGGGCTGCATCCGCCAGTACATCTTCGACAACTTCGATGGCCAACCGGGCGTGGACAGCACGGCGGGGTCGAACGGCGAGATCACTGGCATCGCCGGCGATCCGCTGGTGGTCTACAACGTCACCATCCCGGGCAACGCGGGTTCGCACAAGCTCAACGGTTTCGAGCTGAGCGTGCAGCACATGTTCGGCGACAGCGGTTTCGGTCTGGCGGCCAACTACACCATCGTCGACAGCGACAGCCTGTCGTACGACAACAATGCCAAGGGGCCGCAGCAGGTGCTTGTCGGCCTGAGCGACTCGGCCAACCTGGTGGGTTTCTACGACAAGGGGCCGTGGCAGGTGCGTCTGGCGTACAACTGGCGCGATCAGTTCCTGAACTCCCAGTACGACGGCGACGCGGCGGATATGGCCAAGCGGAATCCCGTGTACGTCGAGGAATACGGCCAGTGGGACCTGAGTGTCGGCTACAAGTTCAGCGACAACTTCACGGTGCAGTTCGAGGGTGTCAACCTCACGGATGAGACCATGCGGCTCAGCGAGCGCAACAAGAACATCCTGTTCTACGGCACGCAGACCGGCCCGCGCTACATGCTCGGTTTCCGCTACAACTTCCGCTGACGTTCGACGGCTTGCCAGATCCGCCAGGATCCGGGCAGCATCGCCAAAGCCGCTGGTCTCCAGCGGCTTTGGTTTTGGAGCGGGTTCCGCGGAGCCCGCCGGAGCGAGCGTAGAAGCGAGGTGGCGGCATGGATCATCCTGTCAGGCATGTAGTCATCCTCGGCGGCGGTTCCGCAGGTTGGCTCACGGCGGCCGTGCTGGCGGCCGAGCACCAGACGGCGTTGGATACCGGATTGCGGATCACGCTGATCGAATCGCCAGAAGTGGCGACGGTGGGCGTGGGCGAAGGCACGTGGCCGACGATGCGCGATACCTTGCGCAGGACGGGTGTCAGCGAGACCGACTTCATCCGCGAGTGCGATGCGGCCTTCAAGCAGGGCTCCAAGTTCGTCCGCTGGCGCGAAGAGGTCGACGGCGACTACTACCACCATCCGTTCGTGCTGCCGCCGGGTTTCCTGGAGACCCATCTGGCCACCGGCTGGATGGCGCACCGCGACGTGCCCTTCAGCATGCTGACCTGCTTCCAGGCGCACCTGTGCGAAGCGGGCAAATCACCCAAGCAGTTCGCCACGCCCGAATGGGCTTCCGTGGCCAACTACGCCTACCACCTGGATGCCGCGAAGCTCGGGGTGTTCCTGCGCAGGCATTGCGTCGAGAAGCTCGGCGTACGCCATGTGGCCGACCACATGGTCGGCGTGGAAACGCACGAGAACGGTGACATCGCGGCCCTGCGGACGCGCGAGCACGCGGCGATCGAAGGCGATCTGTTCGTGGACTGCAGTGGCATGCGCGCGCTGCTGATCGGCCAGCACTACGGCGTCGAAATCGAGTCGCAGAAGGACGTGCTGTTCAACGACCGCGCCATCGCCACGCGTGTGCCCTACGTCGATCCCAGCGTGGAGATCGCCTGCCAGACGATCTCGACGGCGCAGGAGGCCGGCTGGATCTGGGACATCGGGCTGCAGAGCCGGCGCGGCATCGGCCATGTCTACTCCAGCACGCATACGACCGACGAGGCCGCGGAGGCCGCATTGCGCCGCTACATCGTGGCGACGGGCGGACGCGAACAGGACATCGAGTCGCTGCCGAAGATCGTGATCCGTCCCGGTTTCCGGCGGGGAGCCTGGCACCGGAACTGCGTGGCCATCGGATTGTCCAGCGGCTTCATGGAGCCGCTGGAGGCTTCGTCGCTGGTCATGGTGGAACTCGCGGCGGGCATGCTCGCCGACCAGATGCCCGCCACGCGCGCGGCCGTGGACATCGTCGCCAAACGCTACAACGACACGTTCAGCTACCGCTGGGATCGCATCGTCGACTTCCTGAAGTTGCATTACGTACTGAGCAAGCGCGACGACAGCGCGTACTGGCGCGACAACCGCAGGCCGGAAACGATACCGGAGCGATTGCGCGATCTGCTCGCGTTCTGGCGCCACCAGCCGCCTTCGCGCTACGACCTCAACCGGGTCGAGGAAGTGTTCCCTTCGGCGAGCTACCAGTTCATCCTCTACGGAATGGGGTTCACGCCGGACACCCGGCCGACCACACGGCGTATGGATAACGTCCGCCACGCCGAAGAATACTTCCGCCAATCCGCAGACATCGCAAGGAAGATGCTGGCGGCATTGCCCGGGCATCGCGAGATGCTCGATCATGTGATGACGCGCGGAATGCCGCGCATCTAGGACAACCCAACGATGCCCCGACACGCCCAGGTCAACAACATCGACCACAAGGACCTGAAAGTCGACACCCGGCGCAGCGCTGCGCTGGGTGATGATGTCGGCTTTGCCGCCACGTTCCCGGCCGAGTTCCGCGACCTGCAGGCCTGCTATCCCATCGTGTTCCGCAAGGATGCCCATGGGGTGCTGTCTCCGATCGCCCTGCTCGGGTTCGAGGAAGGACGCAACCTCTTCCTCGACGGCGAGCGCTGGGATGCGCACTACCTGCCGCTTGCGATCGAGCGGCAGCCCTTCCTGATCGGGAGGAACGGCGACGAGCTGACGGTGCATATCGATCTGGACCACCCCCGGGTAGGCCGCACCGATGGCGAGCCATTGTTCCGCGAGCACGGCGGCAACACCGAGTACCTTGACCGTACCGCCTCGGTGCTTCTCACCCTGCACAACGGACTGGAGCGCGTGCCCGCGTTCGTCGGCGCCCTGCTTGAGCTCGACCTGCTGGAATCCTTCGCGCTCGACGTGGAGCTCGACGACGGCTCGCTCAACCGACTGGCTGGCTACTACACGATCAACGAAGACCGTCTGCGTGGCCTCGATGCCGCGGCATTGGGTCGACTGCACGCCGCGGGCCATCTGGAACCGGTCTTCATGGCCGTGGCATCGATCTCGAATTTCCGTGCCCTGATCGACAGGATGAACCGGAGCCGTGCTGGCGGGCGCTAAGCCAATCCGGGAGCAGCGCGGCGATGTGCCCGGCGCGCTGGCAGCGGCGTTGCAGGCATCATCAGGACCGACGGTGCTTCGCGGTCTGGTCGGGCATTGGCCCATGGTCGCGGCGGCGCGCGAATCGATGCACGCCGCCGTCGCCTATCTGCATGACCTCGTGCGGGCGGACGCGCCGCCGGTCGTCGCGACGGTCGCAGCGCCCGAGGCCGGCGGCCGGGTGTTCTACACCGGCGACATGAGCGGTTTCAACTTCCGCCAGGAACAGATTCCCCTGCGCACGGTGCTGGACACGCTGCTCAAATACGCGGGGCATCCCTCGCCCCCCATGATCTACGTCGCGTCGACGACCATCGATACCTGGCTGCCGGGCTTCAGCGACGACAACGGCCTGTCCCTGGGCGAGCGCGATCCGCTGGCCAGCATCTGGATCGGCAACCGTACTCGCATTGCCGCGCACCAGGATGTCCCCGACAACATCGCCTGCGTGGTGGCGGGGCGTCGCCGCGTCACCCTGTTTCCGCCGGACCAGTTGCGCAACCTGTACATCGGACCGCTGGATTTCACGCCGGCCGGGCAGGCGATCAGCCTGGTCGATTTCGCCGCCCCCGACCTGGACCGTTTCCCGCGCTTCGCCGAGGCGATGCGACACGCGCAGGTGGCCGAACTCGAACCCGGAGACGCGGTGCTGATCCCCAGCATGTGGTGGCACCACATGGAAGGGCTGGAACCGTTCAACGTGCTGGTCAACTACTGGTGGCGCGACGTGCCGGACTGGATGGACACGCCGATGAACGTGCTCATGTACGCGCTGATGACCCTCCGCGATCTTCCGCCGCACGAGCGCGAGACCTGGAAGGACGTGTTCCGCCATTACGTGTTCGAAGCCGACGCCGATACGGCCGCCCACATCCCCGAACAGACGCGCGGTCTGCTCTCGCCGCTCGACGAAACGCGCGCCCGCGATCTTCGCGCGCGCCTGCTCAAACGCATCAACCGCTGATTACAGAACGCCGAGGACCCCGCACGTGAGCAATTCCACCCACGACATCCCCGGCCGACCTGTGAAACGCGTCGTCATCGCTGGCGGCGGCACGGCCGGATGGATGGCCGCAGCCGCGATCTCCAAGGTGCTGGGCGGCACGCTCGATATCACCCTGGTGGAGTCCGAAGAGATCGGCACGGTGGGCGTGGGCGAAGCCACCGTGCCGACCCTGCAGAGCTTCCATCAGATGATCGGCATCAACGAACAGGAGTTCATGGCGGCGGTGCAGGGCACGATCAAGCTGGGTATCTCATTCGAGAACTGGCTGGACATCGGCGATCGCTACGTCCACTCGTTCAACACGACCAGCAATGACCAGCGAACCGCCGGCTTCCAGCACTTCTGGCTGCGCGGGCGCAAGGAGTGTGTTGCCAGTGGCTACGAGGATTACTGCCTTGAGCTGAAGGCCGCGCTGGCGGATCGTTTCGCACACCTGCCGCGTAGCGGCATGAATTACGCGTACCACATGGATGCCAGCCTGTACGCGAAGTTTCTGAGGCAGATGAGTGAACGCCATGGCGCGCGGCGCATGGAAGGCAAGATCGCCGATGTCGTCATGGATGCGGAGTCGGGCGACATCGCGGCACTGAAGATGGAAGACGGCACAAGCATCGAAGGCGACTTCTTCATCGACTGCACGGGGTTCCGCGCGCTGCTGATCGGCAAGACCCTGGGCGTGGGGTTCGAGGACTGGTCGCACTGGTTGGTCAATGACAGCGCGCTGGCCACGCAGACCACCGCGGTGCGCGATGCGGTGCCGTACACGCGCGCGATCGCGTGGACCGCAGGCTGGCAATGGCGCATTCCGCTGCAGCACCGGGTGGGCAATGGCATCGTTTACGCCAGTCGTTTCACCACCGATGAGGACGCCCGCGCCCACTTTCTGTCGACCATAGAAGGCGAGGTCATCAAGCAGCCCTGGCCCGTGCGCTTCCAGCCGGGCCGGCGTGAACGCTGCTGGGAAAAGAACTGCGTGGCGCTGGGGCTGGCCGGCAGTTTCGTCGAGCCGCTCGAATCGACCACGATCCACCTGATCCAGCGTGGCATCACCCATCTGCTGCAGAACTTCCCGCAGGTCGTCACGCCTGGCGCGATCGCGCAGTACAACGCGCAGCTGGACTCGGAGTTGCAGCACGTGCGTGATTTCGTGGTGCTGCATTACGCGTTGAGCAACCGCCGGGATACGCCGTACTGGGAGTACATGGCAAACATGGAACTGCCGCCCAGCCTGCAACATCGCATCGACCTGTTCAGAGAGACCGGCAACGTATTCCATGTGCCGGGCGAGTTGTTCGGCGCCAACTCGTGGGTCCAGGTGATGATGGGTCAGGGCGTCCTGCCGAAGCGCTACCACCCGACGGCGGACGTGTTGTCGCCGGACGACCTGAAACGGTTCCTCGACGGCATCCGCCACGACGTGCTCGCGAACGTGCAGAGGATGCCGGCACACATGGATTACCTGCGCAGTTATTGCCCCGCGCCCAAACCCTGACCCGCGCCGCCGCCGGCATGGCCTATGCTGACGGCATGAGAGACGCAAGGCTCGAGGATTTCGTGGCGACGCATCGCCGCCTGTTCGTGCTGACCGGCGCGGGATGCAGCACGGCGTCCGGCATTCCGGACTACCGGGACGAACAGGGCGCGTGGAAGCGCACGCCGCCGGTCACGTACCAGGCCTTCGTCGGCGATCCCACCACGCGGCAGCGGTACTGGGCGCGCAGTCTGCTCGGTTGGCCACGCATCGCCGGGGCGCGACCGAATGCGGCGCATCGCGCGCTGGCGGCACTGGAGGCGCAGGGTCGCAGCGAGTTGCTGCTGACCCAGAATGTCGACGGCTTGCATCAGGCGGCCGGCAGCGAGGCGGTGATCGATCTGCACGGCCGCCTCGACGGCGTGGTCTGCCTGGCGTGTGGCGCCACGTCCGCGCGCGCGCGGCTCCAGTTCCGGCTCGCCGAGGCCAACCCGGACTGGCTGCATCTGGATGCGGGGA
Organism: Pseudoxanthomonas sp. PXM01; assembly: GCF_014851815.1. GTDB lineage: Bacteria > Pseudomonadota > Gammaproteobacteria > Xanthomonadales > Xanthomonadaceae > Pseudoxanthomonas_A. Next base: position 1,865,779 of record NZ_JACVAJ010000001.1, on the reverse strand, counting down.
CCGCGCCGGATGGTGACGCCGACCTTGAAGCGAGCGACTTCGGCGCGTTCCAGGTGCCGGCCTGCGAAGCCTGCGGGGGCATGCTCAAGCCGGACGTGGTGTTTTTCGGCGAGAACGTGCCTCGCGTGCGGGTCGAGACGGCGATGGCAAGGCTGGCCCATTCCGACGCGATGCTGGTGGTCGGCTCGTCGCTGATGGTCTACTCGGGGCTGCGTTTCGTGCATGCCGCGGTGCGGCTCGGTCTGCCCGTGGCCGCGGTCAGCCTGGGACGCACGCGTGGGGACGATCTGCTGAGGTTCCGGGTGGCCGCGCCGTGCGGCGATGCGCTCGCCTTCCTGCTCGAACGCGAGGTACTCACTCCGCCGGCGGTTGCAGGCTGACCCAGCGCTCCAGCGAGTGCGGCGACAGCGGGCGCGAAACGTAGTAACCCTGCAGCAGGTCGCAGTTGAGCGAGGCCAGCACGGCGCGTTGCGCCGCATTCTCCACGCCTTCGGCAACCACCTTCAACGACAGGCTTTCGCCGATGCGCAGGATGGACGTCGTCAGTGCGCGTGCGGATTCGCTGTGTTCGAGATCGCGGACGAAGCTCATGTCCAGCTTCAGCTCGCTGATCGGCAGGCGATGCAGATGGCTGAGGCTGGAATAGCCGGTGCCGAAATCGTCGATCGACAGGCTCACGCCCATCCGGTGGATCGCATCGATGTTGGCGAGCACTTCCGGCTTCTGCGCCAGCATGACGCTTTCGGTCACTTCGACCATCAGTTCGTCGGGCGACAGGCCGCACTTGCCCAGTACGTTGCCGATGAAGGTAGGCAGGTCCTGCTGTTCGAAATTGATCGCCGACAGGTTGACCGACACGCGCGGCACGGGGACGCCGCGGCGGCGCCAGTCGGCCATCTGCGTGCAGGCTTCCTCCAGCGTCCAGCGGCCCAGTTCGTCGATCAGGCCGCATTCCTCGGCCATCGGAACGAAGGTCGCCGGCGAAATCTCGCCGATCTCCGGGTGCCGCCAGCGCAGCAGCGCCTCGACACCATGCAGGCTTGCATCCTCGTCCAGCGCGACCTGCGGTTGGTAGTGCAGCCGCAGCTGGCCGCTGCGCACGGCCTCGCGCAGCGCATTCTCCAGCGCCAGGCGCTCCTGCATCGCCTGGTTCATTTCCAGGCTGTAGAACACGATGCGCCCGCCACCTTCGGATTTGGCGCGGTACATCGCGATGTCGGCGTGCCTGACCAGCGAATCGACGTCCCACCCATCGGCGGGGAACATCGCCACGCCCACGCTGGCCTGCGGGGTCAGCATCATCCGGCCGGCGTTGACCGGCTCCGACAGGCGGGCCATCAGGCGGTCGGCGAGGTTGGCGGCTTCCTCCGCCGTGCGGTCGGGGACCGCGAGCACGAATTCGTCGCCCGCCAGCCGCGCCACCACGTCGCCCTCGCGCAGTTCGTTGCCCAGGCGCTTCGCCAGCTCGCGCAGCAGTGCATCGCCTGCGGTGTGCCCCTGGGTGTCGTTGACGATCTTGAAGCGGTCGATGTCGACGAACAGCAACGCCACCTGGCTGTCGCGTCGCGCCGCACCCAGCAGCATCTGCTCGACCTTGCTGTTGAACAGCGCCCGATTGGGCAGGCCGGTCAGTGTGTCGAAGAACGACAGCTGGTGCATGCGGGCGCGGGCGCGCTCGCGCTCCATCGCCAGGGCGCACAGATGCAGGCAGACATCGACCACCCGCAGGTGGAACTCGTCCGGCGCGCGGTTTTCCCAGTAGTACAGCGCGAACGTGCCGAGCACGCGGCCATCGTTGCCCTTGACCGGGCTGGACCAGCAGGCACGGATGCCAAGGGCGAGGAACGGCGCGTTGTGCGACTGCCAGCGTGGGTCGCGCTCGATATCCCGGCATTCGACCGGCTGCCCGCTCCATGCGGCGGAGCCACAGGCACCGACCATCGGCCCGGCCAGCTCGCCGTCGATCAGGGAGGCGATGTGGTCGGGAAGGCTGGGCGATGCCAGCGGACGCAGGCGGCCATAGTCGTCGACGCCGATCACCGAGGCCACGGCTTCCGGCATGACCTTTTCGACTTCACGGCAGATCAGCGTCAGCACGTCCTGCAGCGGCTGCTCGCGGACGATCGCGCTCAGCACCTTGCGGTGCATTTCCTCGTGCAGCTTGCTGTGGGTGATGTCGGTGTATACGCCGAGCAGGTAGCGGACGTTGCGCTCGGGATCGAAGACCGGGTTCACCACCGCCGAGATCCACAGCGGCACGCCGTTCTTGGCGTACACCAGCAGCTCCGTGCGGTAGCCCTGCTGGGTGTGCAGCTGCCCGCGTACCCATTCGACCGTTTCGGGGTCGGTGTGCGGGCCCGCGAGGAAATCGCTGGGCCGGTGGCCGAGCGCGTCTTCCAGCGTGTAGCCGAACATGCGCGTGAAGCCTTGGTTGATCCAGGTGATGCGCGCGGCGTCGTCGCAGACGACGATGGCGTTGTCGCTGTGATCGATGACCCATGACACGTCGGGCTCGCCATCGGCGATATACGAAGGCATGGCGATGGCAGTAGGCCTCACGGTCGGTTCTTCCCCAAAAGAACGGTTGCCGCCAGATGGACCGGGTTCGCCACGGCATTCCCTGCTAGCCGCCCCCGAGACAGGGCAATACGTTGCGGTATTGCCCATGATCGCCGCACTTTACCTGAAGTCCTCCGTCGCGCGGGTGATGGGCGCGTGTGCAAACGCTTCCAGGTTTTCGCCGGCATGGGGCACCCGCGTGCCGGCGGCCACGGGCCCGCGATGCCCGTTCCAGGGGCGAAGACCCCGAGGATGCACCGGCAGGAGGCAAGACCCCTGACGCACCGCCGTCATGAACACCGCCTAGGCTTGCCGCCCGCAAGACAGGGGCGAGCATGAAAGCGATGTGGAAATGGATGTGGGTGGGGAGCGTGCTGTGCATGACGGCATGCGGGGCCGGTTCGCCGCCCGCGGCCGGTTCGGAGGGGCAGGCATCGTCCGCAGGTGCGGCGGATACCAGCGCCGGACCCGTGCCGGCGACCTCGTATGAGCGCGCCACGCGCGCCCTGTCCCAGCGCCGGATGCTGTCGCCCGCCGGCGACAACGCGGTGGAGCACTATCTCGCCGCCCGCGCGGAGGCGACGGAGCATGCGCGCGCGCAGGCGGCACTGGCCGAACTGCAGCCCTACGTGCTGATCGCTGCGGAGCAGGCCATCGCACGCGGCGATGCGCAGGAAGCCTCGCGCTTGCAGGGCCTGATCGAACGCATCGATGCGCGCGCGCCTGCACTGCCACGGTTGGCGATGGAGGTCGCCGCGCTGGCGCGCGAGCAGGCTGCGCAGGTCGCCCCTGCCGCGGTGGCGCCGCCGGCCGTCGTGGTGCCGACAGCGGCAGTGCCCGCGCCCGCGCGCGGCGCGGGAACGTCCGTCGCGGCGCCGGCGACCATCACGCCGGTCGTGACCGAGCCTGTGCCTGCCGCAGCGCCATCGCCCGCACCCGCGGTCGTGGCGCAGGACGCGCCGATACCAGCCGGCGCGCCTGCCGTGGCACCTCGCGTCGCGCAGGGCGCCCGCGCACCGAGGTTGCTCCAGGATGCGCAGCCACGCTATCCGTTGCCCGCGCTGCGCGCGCGCATCGAGGGCCAGGCGGAAGTGGCCTTTACCGTACAGCCGGACGGCAGCGTCAGGGACGTGCGCCTGCTGTCCTCGACCCCGGGCGGCATGTTCGATGCCTCGGCGCTCGCGGTCGCGCAACGGTGGCGTTTCGAGGCCACGGGCCAGGCGCATGCATCCAGCCGCACGGTGCGGTTCCGTCTGCCTGCCGGAGATGCCGGCGGCGGCTGAGTGGTGTCGGCAAGCATCTGCGGCGAGAATGGCGGCATGACGACTTCTTCCGCTTCCGCCGTGCTCGACACCGTCGAACAGGAAACAGGCCCCGAGCCGCAATGGTCCGTGCTGTGGTTGCACGGGCTGGGCGCCGATGGCCATGACTTCGCGCCGCTCGTGCCAGAGCTCGTACGGCCGGGGTGGCCGGCCTTGCGCTTCGTGTTCCCGCACGCACCGGTGCGCGCGGTGACGATCAACAACGGCGTGCGCATGCGCGCGTGGTACGACATCGTTGGCATGGATTTCCCCACCCGCGCGGACAGTGCCGGCATCGAGGAGTCCATCGTCCAGGTGGAGGCGCTGATCGCACGCGAGCAGGCCCGCGGCATCGCGCCGGAGCGCCTCCTGCTGGCAGGATTCTCGCAGGGCGGTGCGGTGACCCTGGCGGCCGGCCTGCGCAGGCAGGTGCCGCTGGCAGGACTGATCGCGTTGTCGACCTACTTGCCCGGTGTGGCGCAGGCCGGGGCCCATCTCGCCCAGGCGGCGACCGCGCAGCCCGTTTTCATGGCGCACGGAACGGGCGATCCGGTGATTCCGCTCGTCCATGCCGAACATAGCGCCCGTGTCCTGGGCGACCTGGGTTTCGACGTCCAGTGGCACCGCTATCCGATGGCGCACCAGGTGTGCGCGGAGGAAATCCGTGACCTGGGTGACTGGATGGCGCGGCGTTTTGCGTTGTAATTCCCACGCGCCCCCCCGGTGGATGACGCATGGCGTCGCCATGGGTACCCTAGGACTCGGGGGATCACGCCAACGTTCACCGAGGACGCCTTTGCCGTGAAAGTGGTCATCGCCGACGACGAATCCCTGGCCCGCGAGCGGTTGCGCGCGCTGCTCGCCGAGCATCCCGGCATCGACGTGGTGGCCGAGGCCGAGAACGGGCTCGATGCGCTGCAGGCGTGTTCGCAACATCGCCCCGACATGGTGCTGCTCGACATCGCCATGCCCGGCGTGGATGGACTGGAAGCGGCCCGCCACCTGGCGGCCTTCGATCCCCGCCCGGCGGTGGTGTTCTGCACGGCCTACGACGAACATGCGCTGTCCGCGTTCGAGGCGGCGGCCATCGATTATCTGATGAAGCCGATCCGGCCCGAGCGGCTGGCGGCGGCACTGGAGCGTGCGCGCACCTTCATCGCCGGGCGTGAGAACCATCCGCCTGCGGCTTCGAGCAGCCAGCCGCGCACCCATCTGTGCGCGCGCCTGCGTGGCAGCCTGCGACTGATCCCGGTCGATGAAGTGCACTACCTGCAGGCCGAGGAGAAGTACGTGGTGGTGCACCACGCCCGCGGCGAGGACCTGATCGAGGAATCGCTGAAGTCGCTGGAGGAAGAGTTCGGTGGACGCTTCGTGCGCATCCATCGCAATTGCCTCGTGGCGCGGCATGAACTGGTCGAGATCAAGCGCGTCGGCGACGGCCACGTGCAGGCCATCCTGCGCCACGGCAAGGTGCCTCTCGAGGTCAGCCGCCGTTGCGTGGCCGGTCTGCGCGAGACGGTCAAGGCGCTCTGACCGCCGCGGACGCCGCCCCATGCGGGATAATGCCCGCATGACCACGCTGCGCATCGCCACCCGCAAGAGCCCGCTCGCCCTCTGGCAGAGCGAACACGTCGCCGACCGCCTGCGCGCCGCGCACCCTGGTCTGGTCGTCGAACTGGTGCCGATGAGCACGCGTGGCGACGAAGTGCTGGACCGGTCGCTGGCGGCGATCGGTGGCAAGGGCCTGTTCCTGAAGGAACTGGAGCTGGCCATGTTGCGCGGCGAGGCCGATTGCGCGGTGCATTCGCTCAAGGACGTGCCGATGGAACTGGAGGGGCCGTTCGCCCTGCCGGCCATCCTGACCCGCGCCGATCCCGCCGATGCGTTCGTCTCCACCCTCTACGCCGATGTCGCCGCACTGCCGCAGGGCGCCCGCGTAGGCACGTCGTCGCTGCGCCGGCAGGCGCAGTTGCGCGCGCTGCGCCCGGACCTGGAACTGCGCGACCTGCGTGGCAACGTCAACACGCGCCTGGCCAAGCTGGATGCGGGCGAATACGACGCCATCGTCCTGGCCTGTGCCGGCCTGCAGCGGCTCGGCTTCGCATCGCGCATCCGTGCCCGGCTGGATGCGCCGGACTGGCTGCCGGCGCCTGCGCAGGGTGCGGTCGCGGTCGAGTGCCGCGCCGAAGACCCGGACACGCATGCGTTGTTCGCCGTGCTGGACGATGCCGCCACCCGCCTCTGCGTGGAGGCGGAGCGGGCGATGAACCGCGCGCTGCATGGCAGCTGCCATGTTCCCGTCGCTGCATTCGCGCAGCGCGTCGGTGACGATCTCGTGCTGTCGGGGCTGGTGGGATCCGCCGCCGATGGCCAGGTGCTCCGCGCCGAAGCGCGCGGTCCGGCGGCCGACCCCGACGCGCTCGGGCGCCGCGTCGCCGCGCAATTGCTCGAACAGGGCGCGGGCGCGTTCCTCGCCTGACAGCCCTTACTTGAAGCGGTAGACCACGTTCATGGTGGTCAGCGTGTCGGTCTTCTTGATGTCGGGCGCCACGTCGCTGTTGTGGCGGGCCTGCCAGCCGGCCTTCAATGCGAGGTGCGAGTTCATCGTCACCGAGACGCCCAGGTCGTTCTGCGCGAACGTGTTGTACTCGCCCGACTCCACCAGCAGCTTGTTGACGATCTCGGTGTTCTCGCTGAGGGCATAGCGCATGTCGATCAGGCCACGGCCGATGAAGCTGGCTTCGGTGCGTCCGTCCACGGTGTCGTGGGCACGCCGGTAACCCGGACCGACCTGCAGGTCGAGGTGCGCGCGCTCGTTCTCGATCACGCGGTTGCCGTAGCTGAGGCTGACCGACTGCTGCCGGCTATAGGTGCCGAAGTCGTCCTGCTCGTGGCGCACCGAGGTGTTGAGCGTCCCGCGGTCATCCATCATGTAGGCGCTGTTGCCGGTCACCGTGTAGCGGTTGGCGGTGGTGCGGCGGTCGCGGACAACGCTGCCGTCCTCTTGTGTGCGCGTGTATTCGGAGCGCGAGTGCAGGCCGAACAGGCTGGCGCTGTGGCGCCAGGCGCCGCCGTCGTTGTAGGTGAGGTCCAGCCGCCCGTTGAAGCTTTCGTTGTTGCTGTTGCCACTCGCGGCCGCGAAGCCCAGTTCGCCGCCACCGGTCAGCGTCGGGGTGGGCGGGGCGGGCGGCGGTGGGGGCGGCACCTCTTCCGGGATCGGGCGTACCGCCATGGCGACGACCGGCACGGCCATGCCGTCCTGCTTGCCGAACCCCTTGCCGGAGTGGGGCACGGTGGCCTTGTCGTTGCGCGGCAGAAGGACGTCGGCGGCGTGCGCCTCGATCGTGCCGCCCGCCATCATGAGGGCAAGGGCGAGCAGGGAAGGGGACATCCGGGCAGGCATGGCGAATCTCGGGGGAGGGAAATGACTGAAACCGGTTACATGGTAGGGAAGCCCCATCGGTGCGACAACCCAAGTGCTTGTTCCGATTCAGGTTTGCGACATGCATTCTGCCATGCGAGCGGACCTGGATCAGGATCGCCATCACGGTCGGCAGCGCTCCCGGTACTCGCGGAGTTCCCATGCCAGCCGTCGCCGGCCCTCATCGCTGGCATCGGGCAGCAGGCCGTACACATTCTCATGCATCCGGGGGCAGGGATCGGTGGTGTAGTGGGGTCCGCCGAAGAGCAATCCAATCCTTTTTTCGACGGTCCGTTTGGGGGATGTCGGTTCGCGCATGCGGAACCGGCCGCCGTTTGCGCCTCCGGGAAGTGCTGGTGTGCGGCTGGCCGTCAGTCCGGGCTGGAAATCCACCGCCGTTGCTGTTTGCGCCGCCCAGGCCGCGCCTTGCGCCAGGTAGTCGGACGCGCGGGGGGATACCGTCGCCTCGGGAGACGGTTCCGTGGCCACCTGCGATGGCGGCACCCGCTCGGATGGCGGCGATGGATGGTTGTCGGGTGGGGGCGTTGTCGCGCGCGCTGGCGGAAGGGATGGTTGCGGCGCGGGCTGCGCCAACTCGATCCAGCGCACCCGCAGCACGGATCGATCATCGCGCCCGTCGGCATGTCGGGCGGGTGCTCGCAACAGCACCCAGGCCACCGATCCATGGATCACCAGTACGATCACCGCCGCAATGGCACGGCTCCGGCCCTCCGCTGACATCCTGTCATCTCCGCATCGCGTGCGCGGAGTCTGTCGAGCCGGAGATGAATGTGGAGTTATCCGTCCACGCGCTGATAGCGTGGCCCGGGCGTCCTGCCGGTTGGAGCTCGCACGGGGCGCCCGTGCCGGTGCTCCCGGGCGAGGGCGCCTTGGGTCCGTGCGTTGAGGGCGCCACGGCGGCGAGGACACGCCGCGGCACCAGGCACCGCACGGGCCCAAGGCGCCATCGGCGCATGTCCCCTGTACCCGTTCCAACGGCGGGCAGGCGATGAAAACGGCCACCCGTCGGTGATAATCCGCGCACGCCCCCTGCCGTGCCACCCATGGACAAGATCGAACGCATCACCGCCCTGCACCGCATCCTGAAAGCGGCACGCTATCCGGTCACCGTGAAGCGCCTGCAGGAGGAACTGGGCTGCTCGCGCGCCACCGTCTATCGCGACCTGGCCTACCTGCGCGATGCACTGATGGCACCGATCGAGGGCGATGGCGAGGCGGGCTTCCGCTACCACGCCGCCGAAAGCGACCGCTTCGAACTGCCGGGCCTGTGGCTGAGTTCGGAGGAACTGTATGCGCTGCTCGCCGCGCAGCAGCTGCTGGTGCGTACCGGGGGCGGCGTGCTGTCGGGCGCGCTGGCGCCGCTGCAGAAACGCATCGAAGGCCTGCTGGCCGATCATGCCGGCGTGGACCAGTGGCCGGTCGACCGCGTGCGGGTGATTCCGCACCGCGGACGCAAGCTCGACGAAGCCAGCTTCCGTACCGTCGCCTCCGCCGTGCTGGAGCGCAAGCAACTGCAGTTCGAATATCGCGCGCGCTCCACCGACGAGCGCACACGGCGCACGGTGTCGCCGCAACGCATCACCCACTACCGCGACAACTGGTACCTGGATGCCTGGGACCACGAACGCAACGGGCTACGCAGCTTCGCCGTCGATCGCGTCGGCAATGCACGACTGGGCGAAGAGCCGGCGCGCGACCTGCCCAACGAAGAACTGAACCAGCACCTGGCCTCGAGCTACGGCATCTTCTCGGGCGAACCGAAAGGCTGGGCGACCATCCTGTTCAGTGCCAAGGCCGCGCGCTGGGTCGCCGACGAGCAATGGCACTCCAAGCAGCAGGGCCGCCATCTGCCCGATGGCCGCTACGAACTGAAAATCCCTTACAGCGTCTCGCGCGAGCTGCTGATGGACATCCTGCACTACGGTGCCGACGCCGAGATCGTGGAGCCCGCGGTGTTGCGCGAACAGGCGAAAGCGCTGCTGGAGCTGGCGCTGTCGAACTACGAGAAGAAGTAACGCCGTGGTCGTTGTGGGGGCGACATAAGTCGCAAAGCTTTGCGGTTCGCCCCACCTGTCATCGCGACTGACGTCGCTCCCACAGGACGCTGTCCTCTGCCGTTGCCGTCACGGCCCCTTCGGTTCGCCGAATCCGGGCTTGCCCACCTGTTCCGGCACCTGCGGCACACGAACCAGCTGGCGCGCGTTGATGCCGTGGTCGCGGGCGCGCTTCACCAGGTCCTGGTACTGCGCATCCTCCATCACGGTGTCGCGGGCGAGGATCCAGCCCATGTCGCGCCCCGGGTAGTCGACCAGCACCCACGAATAGTCCGGGGCCACCTCGACGATGCGCCACTTCGCCGGCACCACCCCGACGAACCACAACGTCCATTCGCGGTTGCCCGAGTCGCCCTTGACCGAGGCGCGTGCCTCGCGCTGTTCTTCGGGCGCCGCGAAACCTTCACGGTAGTGATAGGTCACGCCCACCTTGTCGGCATCGCGCAGCGCGTACTCGTAGCGTGCCGCCACGTGTCCGCGCTCGGCGAAGTAGGGGATGTGCGCGACCACGTGCCAGGTGCCCATGAGGCGCGGCAGGTCGATGGCATCGGGGGATGCCTGCGCGCCGCCACGGCTGGCGCAACCCGCCGTGAGGCACAGGAGCAGCACCATCAGGGCGAGATGGAACGTGCGGTAGTGGAACGCGATGGACATGTGGAACTCCTTCCTCCCCGTCTTACCGACACGCGCGTCATCAGGGTGCGAGCAGATGGTAACCGGTGACGTCGCAATCCATGAGATGCGCATGCGCGAGTGTGACGGCGTACTGACATCACACAAGGGAGTCTTTCGCCATGGCCACGTTCTCGATCCAGGATCCGCATGCCGTCCGCCCGGACCGCCCCGATGTTCATCTTGATCGTGTCCTGCGCCGGGCAGTGCTGGCGGGCGTGGCACTGGTGCTGCTGGTGCCGCTGGCGCGGGCCAGCACGGACTGGCTGGGCTGGTTGCCGCTGTGGCTGGTCGGCATGCCGGCCGTGGCGTGGTGGGCGCTGCACCGCTTCCGGCTGCCGACCGGCACTCGCCTGACGGGGGCGGCGCGACGCCGACGCAGCCCGCAGGCGCGGCGGATCCGGGCCCGCACGACAGCCCTGCCGCGGGCGGCCTGACCTTCGGCAGGGGGTGGCCTCCGGGCCTTGTGCTAGCGTGACATGTTCATGAACTGCACCTCCGGAGCCACTCCCGATGCCCAGACTCACCCATGCCTGCCTGGCCGCCGGCCTTGCTGTTGCGGGCGCGCTGTCCGCCCCTGCCCACGCCAAGGAGGCTGACGTGTCCAACGACCCGTATGCCTGGCTGGAAGACGTCGAGGGCCAGAAACAGCTCGACTGGGTGAAGGGGGTCAACGCCAAGGCCGAGGCCGAGATCGCCACGACGCCGGCGTTCCGCGAGCTGGAAGCCGACATCCGCGCCATCCTGGATTCCGACGCCAAGATCCCCGGCGTGCAGAAGATCGGCGACCACTATTACAACTTCTGGAAGGACAAGCAGCACGAGCGCGGCCTGTGGCGCCGCACCACGCTGGCGGAGTACCGCAAGGCCCAGCCGCAGTGGGAGACCGTGCTCGACCTGGATGCGCTGAACAAGGCCGAGGGCAAGAACTGGGTCTGGCACGGCGCCGACTGCCGCAAGCCCGACTACACGCGCTGCCTGATCGCGCTGTCGCGCGGCGGAGCGGATGCCGACGAGACCCGCGAGTTCGACCTGGTCAACAAGAAGTTCCTGACCGACGGCTTCTATCGTCCCGAGGCCAAGGGCGGCCTGGGCTGGAAGGATGCCGACACGGTCTACGTGTACACCGATTTCGGCGCCGGCAGCATGACCAGTTCCGGTTACCCGCGCATCGTCAAGGAATGGAAGCGCGGCACGCCGCTGGACAGCGCCAAGGTGGTCTACGAAGGCAAGCCGGACGACATGTACATCGCGGCGTACCACGACGACACGCCGGGGTTCCAGCGCGATTTCGTCAGTCGCACGCTGGCCTTCTACAACGACGAGATGTACCTGCGCGGCAAGGACGGCACGCTCACCAAGATCGATGCGCCGAACTCGGCCAACAAGGGCGCGTTCCGCGAATGGCTGACGCTGGAACTGCGCGAGCCATGGACCGTCGAGGGCAAGACCTACGCCGCGGGCTCGCTGCTGGCGGCGAAGTTCGACGATTTCATGGCGGGCAAGCGCTCGTTCGATGTGCTGTTCGAGCCGACCATGACCACGTCGCTCGCCGGCATGTCCGTCACCAAGAACCACGTCGTGCTGAACGTGCTGGACGACGTCAAGAACAAGCTCAGCGTGCTGACGCCGTCGGCGACCGGCTGGAAGCGCAGCGAGTTCGTCGGCGCGCCGTCCTTCGGCACCGTCAGTGTCAGCGCGGTGGACGGCGACGACAGCGATGCGGTGTGGATGACCGTCACCGACTACCTGACCCCGACCACGCTGTCGCTGGTCGAGCTGGGCAAGCAGCCGGAACAGCTGAAGTCGATGCCGGCGTTCTTCGACGCCTCCGGCAAGAAGATCGAGCAGCACTTCGCCACCTCCAAGGACGGCACCAAGATCCCGTACTTCCTCGTGCGCCCCGAGGGCCTGAAGTACGACGGCAGCACGCCGACCCTGCTGTACGGGTATGGCGGTTTCGAAATCTCGATGACGCCGGGCTATTCCGGTGGCGTCGGCAAGGGCTGGCTGGAGAAGGGCGGCGTGTACGCCGTGGCCAATATCCGCGGTGGCGGTGAGTACGGTCCGCGCTGGCACCAGGCGGCGCTGAAGGCCAACCGCCACAAGGCCTATGAGGACTTCGCCGCGGTCGCGCAGGACCTGATCGCGCGCAAGATCACCTCGCCGAAGCACCTGGGCATCCAGGGCGGCAGCAACGGCGGCCTGCTGACCGGCAACATGCTGACGCAGTATCCGGAACTGTTCGGTGCGGTCGTGGTGCAGGTGCCTTTGCTGGACATGAAGCGCTACAGCCACCTGCTGGCCGGCGCGTCGTGGATGGCCGAGTACGGCAATCCCGACACGGCCGACTGGGAATTCATCCAGACCTTCTCGCCGTACCACCTGTTCGATGCGAAGAAGGACTATCCGCCGACCCTGTTCATGACCTCGACGCGCGACGACCGCGTGCATCCCGGCCATGCCCGCAAGATGGCGGCGATGATGCTCGACGCCGGCAAGGACGTGCGCTACTACGAGAACATCGAGGGCGGCCATGGTGGCGCGGCGAACAATGCCCAGGCCGCGCACATGAGCGCACTGGCCTACACCTTCCTCTGGCAACAACTGGCCAAGTAAGTCCCCCAGCGCCCCTCCCTTGCGGAGGGGCGCTGCCATTGCATCCCGCATTCCCGGACCCCATCCATGAAGACGACCTCCTTCCTGCTTGCCGCGACCGTCCTGATGAGCACCCCGATCACCTCCGCCCTGGCCGCCAGCGCCACCCCGCCCGACGTGGCCAAGAAGCCGCACGTGGTCAAGGCGCCGCACGGCGCCGAGCGCAACGACGAGTACTACTGGCTGCGCGACGACAAGCGCGAGAACAAGGAGATGCTCGCCTACCTCAATGCCGAGAACGCCTACACCGACACGGTGATGGCGCCGTTGAAGCCGCTGGAGGACAAGCTTTACAACGAGGTCGTCGCGCGCATCAAGCAGGACGACGCCAGCGTGCCGTACCGCGAGCGCGGCTGGTGGTACTACGCGCGCTTCGTGACCGGCAAGGACTACCCCGTGCATGCGCGCCGCAAGGACGCTCCGGGCGTGGATGCGGTGTCGATCCAGGCGGCCAACGCGGCCGGCGACTTTGCCGGTGAGCAGGTGCTGCTGGACGTCAATGCGCTGGGCGAAGGCAAGGACTATTACAGCGTCGGCGACTACGAGGTCAGCCAGGACAACCGCCTGCTCGCCTACGCCGACGACACCAACGGCCGTCGCCAGTACACGATCCGCTTCAAGGACCTGGACACCGGCGAGATCCTGCCGGACACCGTGACCAACGCCGAGCCGAACCTGGTCTGGTCCAACGACGGCAGCACGCTTTTCTACGTGGACAAGGATCCGGAGACCCTGCTCAGCAAGCGGGTGAAGTCGCACGTGCTGGGCACGCCGTTCAGCGACGACAAGCTGGTGTACGAAGAGGAAGACGACAGCTTCTACATGGGCATCGGCCGCACGCGCGACGATCAGTTCATCTGCATCGGCGTGGAAAGCACCGTGTCCTCGGAAATGCGCTGCACGCCGGCCGCCAGCCCTGGCGTGTTCACCGTGCTGGCGCCGCGCGAGCGCGACGTCGAGTACCAGGCCGACCACTTGGGCGACCGCTGGGTCATCCGCACGAACGCCGATGGCGCGACCAACTTCAAGGTGGTTACCGCGCCGACCGGTTCGACCTCGCGCAAGGACTGGAAGGACTGGATCGCGCACCGCGACGACGTGTTCGTCGAGGGCATCGAACTGTTCGACGGTTTCAGCGTGGTGTCCGAGCGCGCCAATGCGCTGGAGAGCCTGCGCGTGATCAAGGCCGACGGCAGCAGCGATTACGTCAAGGCCGACGAGTCCGCCTACTCGATGGGCCTGTCGGCCAATACGGAGACCGGCACCGACTGGCTGCGCTACAGCTACACGTCGATGACCACGCCGGCGACCACCTACGAGATCAATACGAAGACGGGTGAACGCCGCCAGCTGAAGCAGCAGCCCGTGCCGGGCTACGACGCGTCGAAGTACGTGACCGAACGGGTATGGGCGCCGGCCCGCGACGGCAAGACCAAGATCCCGGTGACGCTGGTGTACCGCAAGGACGTGGCACGCGACGGCAAGGCGCCGATGCTGCAGTACGCCTACGGCAGCTACGGCTCGTCGATGGATCCGAACTTCAGCATCACCAACATCAGCCTGCTCGACCGCGGCGTGGTCTACGCGCTGGCGCACATCCGTGGCGGCCAGGAAATGGGCCGTACCTGGTACGACGACGGCAAGCTGTACAACAAGATCAACACCTTCACCGACTTCATCGACGTCACCGACTACCTGGTGAAGGAAGGCTATGCGGCCAAGGACCGCGTCGCCGCGATGGGCGGTAGCGCCGGCGGCCTGCTGATGGGCGCGGTGTCGAACATGGCGCCGGAGAAGTACAAGGTCATCCTGACCCTGGTGCCCTTCGTCGACGTGGTCACCACGATGCTGGACCCCAGCATCCCGCTGACCACCAACGAGTACGACGAGTGGGGTAACCCGGAAGAGAAGGGTTACTACGACTACATCCTGAAGTACTCGCCGTACGACAACCTGCAGGCCAAGGCCTACCCGGCGATGTTCGTCGGCACCGGCCTGTGGGATTCGCAGGTGCAGTACTGGGAGCCGGCCAAGTACGTCGCCCGCCTGCGTGACCTGAACACGAGCAAGGAAACCGTCGTGTTCCGCACCAACATGGAAGCAGGCCACGGCGGCAAGTCGGGCCGATTCCGCCAGTACCGCGAGCGGGCCGAGATGTACGCCTTCATGCTGGACCAGCTGGGCGTGGCGTCGAAGTAACGGCGCCGGTCGGGAACAGGAAGAGCCGGGGCAACCCGGCTCTTCGCGTTCTGGCAGGGCTGGCCGGGACAGGAGGCTTCAGGTCTGCCCCGCCACGACCGATAACCCGGTGAGTCGTCGGGAGAGGGTGGCAGGTCATGGCAAGGTGGGGCGCGGTGGTCCGATCCGCGCAAATCGTATTTGCGCCGTCCGCCATGGATTTGGGGTACAAGGTCGCCGTGCACGATGCTTCTCCCCCGCCGCCGCGTGACCTGCCCGACGCCCGTCCGGTGCGCTTCCGCTGGGCATGGTGGTTGTTGGCCTACGCCAGCCTCGGCATGGGCATCCTGGGCGTGTTCGTCCCCGGGCTGCCGACCACGGTCTTCATCCTGATCGCCGCCTATGCCGCGTCGCGCGGCTCCGAGCGCCTGCACCGCTATCTGGTCACGCACCCGCGCTTCGGTCCGATGATCCACGACTGGCACCGGCATCGTGCGGTCTCGCGTCGCGCCAAGTGGGCCGCCACATGGACGATGCTGGCGAGTACCGCGGTCCTGCTCGTGGCGATGCTGTGGCTGGGTTCGCACCGCTGGTGGATGGTGGCGCTGCCGATCGCGTGCATGGCCGCCGTGGGTACCTGGCTGTGGCTGCGTCCCGAGCCGCCGCGCGCCGGGTAAACGGCCATCGGCGTTCATCGCGCTGTGGCTATACTCGCGGCATGAATCGGAATGCCCGTCTTGTCCTCGCCGCCGCCCTGATGGCGGTCCTGTCCGCCTGCGGTGCCAAGGGCCCGCTGTTCATGCCGGAGAAGCCGGTCGAAGAGGCGCCTGCCGCGCCCGCCGAGGCCGCACCGGCAAGCAGCGACACGCTGCCTCCGGAACCCCCGATCGATCCCGCCACGGTGCCTGCCACCGACGGGAATGGCTGATCCCTCGCACACGCGGTCCACGGCGATGCGGTTCACCAAGATGCACGGGGCCGGCAACGATTTCGTCGTGCTGGACCTGCGCGACGGCCTGCCACCACCGGATGCCGCGCTTGCCGCGGCGCTCGCCGACCGTCACCGGGGCATAGGCTGCGACCAGATCCTGACCATCGAGCCGCCGCGCAGCGCCGGTTCGGTCGCGGCGTACCGCATCTGGAACTCCGATGGCTCGCCGTCGCAGCAGTGCGGCAACGGCGCGCGCTGCGTGGCGGCCTGGCTGGTGCGTGATGGCGCGGCGAACGGCGACACGTTCGAGGTCGACAGTCCGCTGGCCACGCATGCCGTGGAGCGCATCGGCGCACACCGCTATGCCATCGCGATGGGTGTGCCCGAGTTCGTGCCGGCCCGCATCCCGTTGCAGGGGTTCGAGCACGCGCGCGCGGAGTACGACATCGATGTGGACGAAGGCCTGCGCCTGCGTTTCGGCGCGGTGTCGATGGGCAACCCCCATGCCGTCATCGAGGTGCCTTCCGTCGACGGCGCCCCCGTCCACCATTACGGCCCGCTGCTGCAGCGCTCGCGGCACTTCCCGGAGTCGGTCAACGTCGGTTTCGCCGAGGTGGTGACGCGCGACCGCGTCCGCTTGCGCGTGTACGAGCGTGGCGTGGGCGAAACGCTGGCCTGCGGCAGCGGCGCCTGTGCCGCGGCGACGGTCCTGATCCACCGCGGCCGGGTGGACCGCGACGTGGCCATCGTGCTGCCGGGCGGCGAGTTGCGCATCCGCTGGCCGTCCGACGACGCGCCGGTCATCATGTCCGGGCCGGCGGCATTCGTATTCGAAGGGGAATGGAAAGCATGAGCGAGACACTGGAAAAACTGGGCGCCCACGACGTCGCGGCGTGGCTGCGGCGGCACCCGACCTTCCTGAAGCAGTTCCCGGACCTGGCGCTGAGCCTCGTCGTGCCGCGCGACGAGGGCCCCACGGCATCCCTGGCCAGCTACCAGCTGGATGTTCTGCGGGACAAGAACCGCGAGTTGTCCCGGCGCCTCGGCGATCTGTTCGCCAATGCGCAGGAGAACGAACGCCTGGCCGTCCGTACGCATCAGCTCGCATTGACGCTGATGAAGCAGGGCTCCGCCGCCGACACCGTGCGGGCGATGGCCGCATCGCTGGCCGAAGACTTCAATGGCGACCGCGTCAGCATCGTGCTGCTCACGCCGGTGGCCGGGCTGGAGGAAAGCGACTGGTTGCAGGTGGTGCCGGCGGACAATCCGCACCTGGCGCCGTTCCGCGACTGCCTGCGCGATGGCGAGCCGATCTGTGGCCGCCTGCAGCCGGAGAAGCACGTGCTGCTGTACGGCGCGCGCGCCGAGGATGTGGCGTCATCGGCGTTGCTGCCGCTTCCAGGTATCGGCCTGGTCGCCGTCGGCAGCCGCGACGGCAACCGCTTCTATCCCGGCATGGGCACGCTGTTCCTGCGCATGATGGGCGAAACGCTGGTCACGGCGCTGAAGCGGTTCGAGGCCTGATCGCGCGTCGTCATCGGGAAGCGCGCATGCACACCGTCGATGACTTCCTTACGCATCTCGAGGTCGAGCGCCGCGTGTCCGCGCACACGCTGGATGCCTATCGCCGCGATCTCAGCGCGTTGACCGAGTGGGCGCAGTCCCAGGGCATCGCCGATCTTGCGGACGTGCAATCGGAACAGCTGCGCGGCTTCGTCGCCAGCGAGCACCGGCGCGGCCTGTCGCCGAAGAGCCTGCAGCGCCGGTTGTCCGCGTGCCGCAGCTATTACCAGTGGCTGCTCAAGCATGGCCGCATCCCGGCCAGTCCCGCCGCGGCGCTGCGCGCGCCCAAGGCGCCACGCAAGTTGCCGCAGGTGCTGGATGCGGACGAGGCCGTCAGGCTGGTGGAGGTGCCGACCGATGCGCCGCTGGGCAGGCGTGATCGCGCGCTGCTCGAACTCTTCTACTCCTCCGGTCTGCGCCTGAGCGAACTCTGCGCCTTGCGTTGGCGCGACCTCGACATGGCCGGCGGCATGGTCATCGTGCTCGGCAAGGGCAGCAAGGAGCGCAAGGTGCCGGTCGGCTCGCACGCGCGCAACGCGCTGGCCGAATGGCGCCAGGAACGACCAGCGGCGAACGAGGGCTTCGTGTTCCCCGGCCGTGGCGCCGGGCCGATCTCGCAGCGCGCCGTGCAGATCCGCATCAAGCAGCTCGCGCAGCGGCAGGGCCTGTTCAAGCACGTGCATCCGCACATGCTGCGGCACAGCTTCGCCAGCCACATCCTGGAGTCGTCCGGCGACCTGCGCGGCGTGCAGGAACTGCTGGGCCACGCCGACATCGCCACCACCCAGATCTATACGCACCTGGATTTCCAGCACCTGGCCAAGGTGTACGACGCGGCGCATCCACGGGCGAAGCGCAAGAAGGGCTGAACCGGTACGTCGAAGGTCATGCTTGAACGCGGAATCGGCGTCCCCACCTCTGTGGGAACACCCCGGAGGCCTCCATGGACCCCAGTCAGAATCCCAACGTCTTCCACGCCACCACCATTCTTTCCGTCCGCCGTAACGGCCATGTTGCGGTCGCCGGCGACGGCCAGGTGACGCTGGGCCACACCGTGATGAAGGGCAATGCGCGCAAGGTGCGCCGGCTCGGCCGTGACGGCCAGGTGCTGGCGGGCTTCGCCGGCGCTGCAGCCGATGCATTCACGCTGTTCGAGCTGTTTGAAGCCAAGCTGGAGAAGCACGGGCAGCTGACGCGTGCGGCCGTGGAACTGGCGAAGGACTGGCGCACCGAGCGCCGCCTCGGCAAGCTCGAGGCGCTGCTCGCGGTCGCCGACAAGGAAACCTCGCTGATCATCAGCGGCACCGGCGACGTCATCGAGCCGGAGGACGGCATCATCGCGATCGGTTCCGGCGGTTCCTACGCGCTCTCCGCTGCGCGCGCGTTGCTGGCGCACACGGAGCTGGACGCGAAAGCCATCGCCGTCGAGTCGCTGAACATCGCCGGCGACATCTGCATCTACACCAACCGCAACGTCGTCGTCGAAGAGCTCTGAGCCGCGACGCCGCACGTTCCGTCCCCCCTCTTCCTATCGCAAAGCCATGACCGATACCACGTCCTCTACCATGACCCCGCGCGAAATCGTGCAGGAGCTCGACCGCCACATCGTCGGCCAGCACGCCGCCAAGCGCGCGGTCGCCATCGCGCTGCGCAACCGCTGGCGCCGCATGCAACTCGATGCCGGGCTGCGCAACGAAGTGATGCCCAAGAACATCCTGCTGATCGGCCCGACGGGCGTCGGCAAGACCGAGATCGCGCGCCGGCTGGCGACGCTGGCCAATGCGCCGTTCGTGAAAGTGGAAGCTACCCGCTTTACCGAAGTCGGCTACGTGGGCAAGGACGTCGAGCAGATCGTCCGCGACCTGGCCGACACCGCGGTGAAGATGTACCGCGAGCAGGCCAAGGCGCGCATGCGCACGCAGGCGGAGGAGCGCGCCGAAGACCGCATCCTGGATGCGCTGCTGCCGCGACGTGATGCCGCAGGTGGCAACGGGTTCGGCTTCGGTGCCAGCACCACGACGGTCGACATCGGTGCAGAGCCTTCGTCGAAGGAGTCGGAAACCCGGCAGAAGCTGCGCCGTCAGTTGCGCAACGGCGATCTCGATGATCGCGAGATCGAACTGGAGCTGGCGGCCAACGTCGGTGTCGACATCATGACCCCGCCAGGCATGGAAGAAATGGGCCAGCAACTGCGGCAGATGTTCTCCAGCCTGGGCGGCGCCAAGACCCACAAGCGTACGGTGACCATCAAGGCCGCGCGCCCGCAGCTGGTCGAGGAAGAAGCCGCGAAGCTGGTCAACGAGGACGATATCCGCGCCGCCGCCATCGAGTCGTGCGAGCAGCACGGTATCGTCTTCATCGACGAGATCGACAAGGTCGCCAAGCGCAGCGGCAACATGAGCGGCGCCGACGTCAGCCGCGAAGGCGTGCAGCGCGACCTGCTGCCGCTGGTGGAAGGCAGCAACGTGTCGACCAAGTACGGCACGGTGAAGACCGACCACATCCTGTTCATCGCCTCGGGCGCGTTCCACCTGGCCAAGCCCAGCGACCTGATTCCCGAGCTGCAGGGCCGGTTCCCGATCCGCGTGGAGCTGTCGGCGCTGAGCAAGGAGGATTTCATCCGCATCCTCACCGAGCCCAAGGCGGCGCTGACCAGGCAGTACGTGGAGCTGATGAAGACCGAGGGCGTCGCGTTGCGCTTCACCGACGACGCCGTCGACCGCCTGGCCGAGATCGCGGCGCTGGTCAACGAGCGCCAGGAGAACATCGGCGCGCGACGCCTGCACACCGTGCTGGAACGCCTGTTGGATACGTTGAGTTACGAGGCGCCCGATCGCGATGGCCAGAGCATCACCATCGATCGCGCGTATGTCGACGCGCATCTTGGCGAACTGGTGCAGGATCCGGACCTGAGCCGCTACATCCTGTGATGCCACGAACCCGCCGCAAGGCGGGTTCTTCGCTTCGGAAGGGCATCGCTCCGTCGGTTACAATCGATGCACCTGTTTTTACCTCCCGGTTTCGATGAGTACGTTGCCTCCTTGTCCCCAGTGCGCTTCCGTCTACACCTACGAGGACGGCGCCCAGCTGGTCTGTCCGGAATGCGGACACGAATGGTCCGCCGAGGCACCAGGCAGCGGCGACGACGAACGCGTCATCAAGGATGCGAACGGCAACCTGCTGCAGGACGGCGATACCGTCACCGTGATCAAGGACCTGAAGGTCAAGGGCTCGTCGCTGGTGGTGAAGGTCGGCACCAAGGTCAAGAACATCCGCCTGGTCGATGGCGACCATGACATCGACTGCAAGATCGACGGCATCGGCGCGATGAAGCTCAAGTCGGAGTTCGTGCGCAAGGCCTGACCCGCGTTTCTCCCTCTCTCGACGGACACGGAAGACCGCATGGAAAACCTCCCGCAGGCATCGCCGGACAACGCGGGTCGGACCGTGCTGGTGGTGGGAGGCGCGGGTTTCATCGGCGGCTATCTGGTGGCCGCGCTCCGCCGGCACGGCTGGCGCGTGCTGCGGGCCGTGCGAGCCAGAGGACGGCCGCTCGCGGACGACGAACGCGCCTGCGACCTGCAGGCGATGGTGCGGGCGGACGACTGGATCCCGCTGCTCGATGGCGTGGATGCCGTCGTCAACGCTGCCGGCATCCTGCGCGAGGAGGGTGGCCAGACATTCGAGGTTATCCACGTCGACGCGCCCCTCGCGCTCGCGCAGGCCTGCGTGGCGCGCGGCGTCTGCCGTTTCGTGCAGGTCTCGGCCCTCGGCCTTCCGGAAGACGGTCCGTTCATCGCCTCCAAGCATCGTTTCGACGAGCGACTCGGCGGCCTCGCATTATCGTCCGTCGTGCTCCGTCCCTCGGTGGTGTATTCGGTCAGCGGTTCGTATGGCGGCACCTCGCTGCTGCGTGCGCTGGCGGGATTCCCCGGCTTCCAATGGCTTCCGGGCGATGGGCGCTGGCAGGTGCAGCCGCTGGCGGCGGAAGACCTCGGGGAACTGGTCGCGCGCGCGGTGTCGGGCACCGTCACCGGCATCTACGATGTGGGCGGTCCCGCACCGCTCTCGTTGCGCGACTACCAGGGGCAGTGGCGGCGCTGGTTGCGGGTTCCGGGAGAGCGCGTCGTCGCCGTGCCCGAAGCCGCGGTGTCGCTTGCCGTCACCGCGATGGAAGCGCTTGGGCGCGGTCCGGTGGGACGCACGATGTGGCGCATGCTCCAGCGTGGCAACACGACGGCGCCGGATGCGGGCGAGCGGCTGGCGGCCGATTTCGGCATGCGGCCGCGCACGCTGGAGGATGCGCTCGCATCGGCGCCGAGCCAGGTGCAGGACCGTTGGCAGGCGCAGCTCTATTTCCTTGCGCCCGCCTTGCGATGGTCGGTGGTGGCGCTCTGGTTGTTGTCGGCGCTGGCCGGCTTCCTAACCCCGGCGGCCGATATCCGGCGCCTGTCCGCCGGCACGCCGCTGGATGCGATGAGTCCTGTGCTGCTGGCCCGGGGTGGTGGCGTGGCCGACCTGCTGCTCGGACTGTGGCTGGCCAGCGGCTGGCGCCCCCGTGCCGCGGTCTCCGCGATGCTGCTGTTGCTGCTCGCCTATACGCTGGTGCTCGGCACCGCCGTGCCGGCGCTCTGGTGGGACCCGCTGGGCGGACTGGCGAAGAACCTGGTGCTGCTGCCGGCCCTGGCCGTGCTGTGGGTCCTGACGGAGCGCCGCTGATGACGTACCTGTGGGTGAAGTGGATCCACATCCTCGCCTCGACCCTGCTGTTCGGCACGGGCCTGGGCATCGCCTTCTTCATGTGGCTGGCACACCTGCGCGGCGATGCCCGCGTCATCGCGGCCACGGCGCGTACGGTGGTGATCGCCGATGCGTGCTTCACGGCGCCCGCCGTGGTGGTGCAACTGGGCACCGGCCTGTGGCTGACGCACCTGCTTGGCCTGCCGCTGGACGTGTTCTGGGTGAAGACGGCGCTGGTGCTCTTCTTCGTGATCGGCGCCTGCTGGTTGCCGGTGCTGTGGCTGCAGGTCCGTGCGCGCGATCTCGCGTCGCAGGCGGCGTCCTCCGGCGCGCCGCTGCCGCCGGCTTACCACCGCGCGATGCGGTGGTGGTTCTGGCTGGGCTGGCCTGCCTTCATCAGTGTCATCGCCATCTTCTGGCTGATGGTGGCGAAACCGTCCTGAGGATACCTGGCGCTCAGTCCTCGCCGATGTCCTCGTTCCACACCTCGGGATTGGCGCGGATGTAGCCGCCGAGCAGATCGATGCATTCCTGGCTCTGCAGGTCGACGACGTTGACGCCGGACTCGCGCAGCCAGTCGATGCCGCCCCGGAACGTCACCGATTCGCCCACCACCACGGTACCGATGTTGAACTGACGCACCAGTCCGCTGCAGTACCAGCAGGGCGCCAGCGTCGTGACCATGATCGTGTCGCGGTAGCGACGCTGACGGCCGGCCTTGCGGAACGCGTCGGTTTCGCCATGCACGGAGGGGTCGCCTTCCTGCACGCGCCGGTTGTGGCCGCAGCCGAGCAGGCGCCCATCCTGATGGTAGAGAGCGGCGCCGATGGGAATGCCGCCTTCGGCGAGTCCCTGCCGGGCTTCGGCGATGGCGGTCTGGAGAAGGGCGCGATAGTCGATGGCGTGGTCCATGCGGAAGAAAGTCGGCGACGTCGGGCGCGCAGGATCACACACTTGGAGAATGTGATGCCACTCACGGCGGATACGCCGGCGAGCGGTTAGAACGCAGGACGCGGTGCGGAAGGCGCACCGGAACCCGGGGAGTCGGAGATCATGGGGAAGGATGCCAGGGCGGCGCCGTGCCGCGCGTGGGCGATGGCGGTGCTGGTCATGTGTGCAATGTCGGCCGCACGCGCACAGACCATCGAACAGGGATTGCTGCACCTCGAATGGGGCGATCCACCCCCTGCGGCGAAAGGACAGCCGCGGCTTGCGCCGCAGTTCAACGCCTCGCTGCTGAAGGACGACGGGACCCGCATCCGCCTCGACCCGGCGCAGGCGAAGCTCGCCGCGGGCGACCTGTATGTGCTGGCCAACCGCCGCGTCGCCGTGGCCTTCGCGCCCGCAGGACGCATCATGTCCTCCATGCCGGCCATCGAGGCGATCGTGCCCGCCGATCGCGTGGCGTCGTCCGCATCCGTGCAGGCCGCCAACGCGCGCGTGATGGCGGCGGCGCCGATCAGCGGCACCACGCGCTGGGTGACGCTGATGTGCAAGTTCAGCGACATCGCGGACGAACAGAAGGACCAGGCCTTCTTCCAGTCCCAGTACGGCGAGGGCGTGGGCCAGTTGGGCCACTACTGGCGAGAGGTGTCGTACAACAAGATCAACCTAACGGGCAGCACGGCGCATGGCTGGTACACGCTGCCGAATCCGCGATCCACCTACGTCACGACGGTGGACGGCAAGGACAAGGCGGACCTCAACAAACTGTTCGCCGACTGCGCGTCGGCCGCGCCGGACACGGTCAACCTCACCGCGCCGGTGGGCATCAACATGATGTTCAACGGCAATCTGGACGGTTACGCCTGGGGCGGACAGAGCTGCGCCACGGTGCGTGGCGCGCGCCTGTGCAAGCGGGTCACGTGGAATCCTCCGTGGTCGTTCGGCAACCTCGCGCCACTCGCGCACGAGATGGGGCACGGCTACGGCCTGCCGCACTCCGACAATTCCGACGGAGACGACGACACCTACGACAATCCGTGGGACGTGATGAGCGACAGCTGGTCGAATGCGGTCGGCGATACCACGTACGGTACGCGTCCTAAGCACATCAACATCTTTCAGCGCCACCGGCTGAGCTGGGTCGATGCACCGCGCCAGCAGATCGTGGCGCTCGGCGACCAGGCGCCGCGCGATGTCGCCCTCGATTACGCGCACATTGCCGGATCGACGAACGTGCAGATGCTGGTGCTCTCGCTGTCGCCGCAGGCCGATCCCTATGCCACCGTGGTGTACACCCTGGAAGCGAGAAAGCGCGAGGGGCCGTACGAAGGCAGCCTGGCGGGCAATGCGGTGATCATCCACAAGGTCGAGCGGTCCGGGACGGCCTACAGCATCGATGCCGACGTGCCGCCCGCCAACCGTTCGAACAACGAAGGATCGATGTTCAAGGTAGGCGAGCGCTGGCTTACGCCCGAGGGTTCGCACGTGGTCACCGTCAAGGCGCAGACGGCGACCGGCTTCGTGCTGACGGTCGGGCAGGCGCGGGTGATGAGTACGCCGTTGCCGCCGCGATTGAAGCCGGATGCCGTGTCGCCATCTTCCCTCGCCTTGCCGGCCGCGCAGCCGGTATCCGGCGGCGCACGCGAGCGCACGCCGACCGTCGCGCACTGCACCGCGGGCGGCATGCGCTCGCCTGTCATCGCATGTGCGATCCGCGAACGCTGACTGTAGGGGATGTCCCTACATGTTCCGGTGCGCCCCGACATCGCGTGAGTGCGCGTTGTCGGGACGGAAGACGATGATGTTCGCGATCGATTCCTGACCTGCATCGCAGTTCGGAACATCCAGCGCGATTCGCGCGAAAGTCCCCTCAAGACCTCCTGCTTCCTGCCGACACCCCGACCATGGCGGCGTCATCTCGACCCGCCGGCTGCAAATGGGGTCGCGCGTGGTCAAACACCGATCAGCCGACACGCGATGCAGGAGCGTTCGGGCGCTCTTCGTCGCTGGAATGTCGGTATTGGCATGCATCCTCCCCGTCCTTCCTCTGAAGGCGGAAACGGTGGTGCAGGGAACATTGCAGCTGCAGTGGGCGGATCCTCCGCGCGCGCTGCCGGGGCGTGTGCAGGCGCAGCCGCAGCTGGACGCCTGGCTGGACATGGGCCCCGGGCAGCGCGTGGCGCTGGACGTGGCGCAGGCGCAGCGCGCGGCGGGCGACCTGTATGCGCTGGCGAACCGCCGCGTAGCGGTGTCGTACGACACGCGCACGAGCATCGCGACGTCGTCGAAGGTCATGTCCGCCTCCGGCGCGCTACCGGCGATCAGCACCATCGTGCCGACGGACAGGCTGCCGCAACGTGCGCTCGCGATGGGTGCGGACGGACGCGTGATGTCGTCGGCACCGATACTCGGTGCGACCCGCTGGGTCACCCTGATGTGCAAGTTCGCCGACATCGCGACCGAGCAGAAGCCGCGCAGCTTCTTCCAGGACCAGTACGGCAACGCACCGGGACAGCTGGGCCACTACTGGGCCGAGGTTTCTTACGGGCAGATCAACCTGGCGGGCAGTTCCGCACACGGCTGGTACACGTTGCCGAAGCCGCGCTCGGCCTACCTGGCGGACGTCAACGGCAAGCAGAAGGCGCAGCTGTCGGAACTGTTCTCCGATTGCGCGTCGGCCGCCGATGCCGACGTCGACTTCGCCGGCATCCAGGGCGTCAACCTGATGTTCAACGGCGAACTCGACGGCAATTCGTGGGGCGGCGGTGCCTGCGCCACGCTGGACGGCACCTACACGTGCACGCGGGTGACGTGGAGTCCGCCGTGGTCGTTCGCCAATCTCGCACCGCTGGCGCACGAGATGGGTCATGGCTACGGACTGCCGCATTCCAACAACTCAGACGGCGACAGCGATACCTACGACAATCCGTGGGACGTCATGAGCGATGCGTGGCGCCACGCGACCACCGATGCGACCTACGGCCTGCTCCCGAAGCATCCGAACATGTACCAGCGCGAGCGCCTGGGCTGGCTGCCGGCGTCGCGCAAGCGCATCGTGGCGGCCAACAACCGCGAGACGCTGGAGTTCGTGCTGGATGCGGGAAGCGTCATGAAGACGGCCAACACGCAGCTGGTGGTGCTCGCCCTCCCGGCGCAGCCGGATCCGTACAAGACCGTGATCTACACCCTGGAGGCACGCCGCCGCACCGGCACGTACGAAGCGAACCTGGCGGGCGATGCGGTGATCATCCACCGGCTCGAGGACTACGGCATCGCCTACAGCGTCGACCGCGATACGCCGGCCGCGAACTTCTCCAGCAACGAAGGCTCGATGCTGAAGGTGGGAGGGCGCTGGAGCACGCCGGACGAACTGCACTGGGTGGAAGTGGTGTCCGCCACCGCGCAGGGATTCGTGGTGCGGGTCGGTCCCCGTCCGCGCGCCATGAGCTCCCCGGCTCCCGTGCTGGTGCGCCCGACGCCGGTGGCGTCGTCGTCTCCCGCGACGCCACGCCCTTCCAGCCCCGCGCCGGCTGCCCGGCCGCAGGTGGCGCGTCGGCGCGGCTGCGATGCGTTGCCGACCCTGTTGCGGCTGGCCCCTGTCTGCGCGCTGCTCGAGCGCTGAGCGTGGCGTGGCTTCGATCTTGAGCAGAGAGTGTCGATGTAATCGCATTCCCATGTGACAGGACGTGCGAGGAGCGGACACGGCCGCATTCGTATGCGTTCCGACGGAATGCGCAAAGCAGCGCAGACGAAGATCGACGTGCATTCCAGAAACGGAATGTCGCCGCCGAAAACGCGGATCCGCTTGCCGCATTGGACGCGTCTTGGCGATGTCCCGAGTAGTCGCGCGTCACTGCGCGAACTCGGAGTGAATGATGGGCGTGAACAATGGGGCCGCGCGGCGCGCGGTCGCGCGGTGCTGTGCGCTCGTGGCGTGCCTGTTTGCGGGTGGGGCGATGGCGATCGACACGCAGCGGGACGATGTCGTGCATGGCGTGCTCCAACTGCGGTGGGGCGACGCACCGCGCGCACCGCAAGGCGTTGCGCCGTCGTCATCGCCGTTCGAAGCATGGCTGGATGCAGGCCCCGGCAAGCGCTATCGGCTGGACGTGGCGCAGGCCCGACGGGCGGCAGGCGACCTGTATGCGCTGGCGAACCGCCGGGTCGCGGTGTCCTACGACACGCGCGGGAACACGGCCTCAGCGGACAAGCTGATGTCCGTCTCCGGCCCCGCACCGGCGATCAGCGCCATCGTGCCGGCGGATCGGGTGCCGCAGCGCGCGTTGGCCGTGGGCAAGGATGGTCGGGTGATGGCGGCGGCGCCGATGATCGGCCGTACGCGCTGGATCACGCTGATGTGCAAGTTCGCCGATGTCGCCGCCGAGCAGAAGCCACGCGCCTATTTCCAGTCCCAGTACGGCAACGCGCCGGGCCAGCTGGGCCACTACTGGTCCGTCGTTTCGCAAGGCGCGATCGACTTGGAAGGCAGCAGTGCGCACGGCTGGTACACGCTGCCGAAGCCGAGATCGGCCTATGTCGCGATCGTCGAGGGCCGGCCACGGGCGGACCTGTCGCTGCTGTTCGCCGACTGCACCGCACAGGCCGATGCGGCGGTCGATTTCGGTGGTGCGCAGGGCGTCAACCTGATGTTCAACGACGAACTCGATGGCCGTGCATGGGGCGGAGGCGCCTGCGCGATGCTCGATGGCAGCTACACCTGCACGCGTGCGACGTGGAATCCGCCGTGGTCGTTCAACAACCTGGCACCGCTCGCGCACGAGATGGGGCACGGCTACGGGTTGCCGCACTCGGACAACTCCGACGGCGACAACGACACCTACGACAATCCCTGGGACCTGATGAGCGATGCCTGGCGCGGGGCCGTCACCGATACGACCTACGGTTTGCTGCCGAAGTACCTGAGCGCTTACCAGCGCGAACGGCTGGGTTGGGTGGCGCCGGATCGCAAGCACGTCCTCGTCTCGGACAACCGCGACACGCACGAGATCGTGCTGGACGCGGCAGGCATGGAAGGCACCGGTGGCGTGCAGCTTCTGGTACTGGCGATGCCGGCGCAACCGGATCCCTACAAGACCGTCATCTACACGCTGGAGGCGCGTCGTCGTCATGGCCTCTACGAGTCTGCGCTGGCGGGCGATGCGGTGATCATCCATCGGATCGAGGACTACGGCATCGCCCGCAGTGTCGATACCGACACGCCGGCGGCGAATTTCTCCGGCAACGAAGGTTCGATGCTGAAGGTGGGCGAGCAATGGAGTACCCCCGATGAGCGCCACTGGGTGCAGGTGGTCTCGGAGACGGCGCAAGGTTTCGTGGTACGGGTGGGGCCGCGTCCGCGCGCGATGAGCGCCCCGACGCCTGCCCTGCTGCAAGGCGCCGGCAAGCCGCAGACGGGCGCGGCGCTCAGGACGCTGCCGTCTGCGGCATCGTCTGCGGTCGTCACGCGCACCGCAGCCGCTTCGGCGCCACGATCACGCGGATGCGAGCGCATGCCACGTCTCCTGCGGATGCCGATGGTGTGCGCCTTGCTGACCCGGTGATGGATCTGGAGGGGTGTGGGGTGGGCGGAAACCGTCGGAACGTGCGCTGCATCGCGGATTGGAACAAGCGGTGGCACCGGTCATGCGACCGGTTTCCTGCTTGGACGCCGGATCGCGATAAAGCTTAGATCGTGAGTGTGATGTCACGACAGGGAGACCGACGTGGGATCGCAGCGAACTGGGAAAATGACCGTCCGTCCGGCCCTCGCAGGTGTCGTGATGCTGGTGGTCGGTGCCTGTCTGAACACGCACGCCATGGCGCGCGACATCGTGCAGGGCACGCTGCAGCTGCGGTGGGGCGATGCACGCGCTGCGCCCCAGGGCCATGTGACGGTGCCACCCACGATTGAGGCCTGGCTGGAGCTCGGGCCGGGCCTGCGCTATCGGCTGGACGAGGCCGAGGCCACGCGCGCGGCGGGCGATCTTTCCGCATTGTCGAACCGGCGTGTGGCCGTGTCTTACCGGCCGCGGGGGAGCATCGCGGCGGATCCCGCCATCGAGGCGATCGTGCCGGTCGGACGCCTGCCGCAACGCGCCACCGCACGCGACGCCGGTGGACGTATTGCGATGGCCGAGCCCTTGGTGGGCGGCACCCGCTGGGTGACGCTGATGTGCAAGTTCGCCGACATGGCGGTGGAACCGAAAACGCGTGCGTTCTTCCAGGCACAGTACGGCAACGCGCCGGGCCAACTGGGCCACTACTGGTCGGAAGTCTCCCAGGGCGCCATCGATCTGGCCGGCAGCGCGGCATACGGGTGGTACACGTTGCCGGCGGTGAGGTCCGACTACATCACCGGGATTGCGGGGAAGCCTCGCGCCGACCTGTCGCGCCTGTTCAACGACTGCGTCGCACAGGCGGAAGCGGATGTCGATTTCCGCCACGTGCAGGGCATCAATCTGGTGTTCAACGGCGAACTCGATGGTCGCGCATGGGGAGGCGGGGCCTGCGGCCTGCTCGAGGGCGTGTATGCCTGCACCCGTGCGACCTGGAGTCCGCCGTGGGCGTCGGACAACATCGCCAGCCTGGCGCATGAGATGGGGCACGGTTACGGGTTGCCGCATTCGGACAACTCCGATGGCGATGCCGATACCCACGACAACCCGTGGGACCTGATGAGCGATGCCTGGCGCCATGCCACCACAGATCCTGTGTTGGGCCTGCTGCCCAAGCACCTGGCTATGCACCAGCGGGATCGCCTGGGATGGGTTCCAGCGGCACGCAAGCAGGTCGTGCCGGCGGACAACGAGGCGACCCACGACATCGTGCTGGAGGCGGGCAGTGTGGCGGCATCCAGCCAGGTGCAGCTGGTGGTGCTGGCCGGTGCGGCACAGCCCGACCCCTACCAGGCCGAGTTCTACACGGTGGAAGCCAGGCGTCGCAGCGGAGCCTACGAGTCCTCGCTGGCCGGCGATGCAGTGATCCTGCATCGGGTAGGCGGCAACGGTGTGGCCTACAGTGTCGACACCGACACACCGCCTGCCGACCTGTCGGGCAACGAAGGCTCGATGCTGAAGGTGGGAGAGCAATGGAATACACCGGATGGCCGGCACTGGGTCTCGGTGGTGGCCTCGACACCCACGGGTTTCCGGGTGCGTATCGGGCCACGTCCACGCGTCATGAGCACGCCCGCGCCTGCGCTGGAACGCAGCCTGCCTGCCTTGTCCGCCACGCCTGTGGCGACGGGACGCATGGATGCCGGCATACCAGCGGGCAAGCGTCCGCACATGGGGAGCATCTGCGGCCTGCTGGCACGGCGATGGCCGGCATCGGCGGCCTGCGCGTCGTCCGAACGGTGAACGGACCGCGGCCGGCGGGTAGTGCGATAATCCGGCCATGAGCGAATCCCCCTACGAACGCGGCACCACCCATTTCGGCTTCCGCGACGTCGCCGCCAAGGACAAGCAGAAGCTCGTCGGCGAGGTCTTCACCTCGGTGGCCGGCAAGTACGACCTGATGAACGACCTGATGAGCCTCGGCATCCATCGGGTCTGGAAGCGCTACTTCGTCGGCACCTGCCAGGTGAAGCGCGGCGACCGGGTGCTCGATCTGGCGGGCGGCACCGGCGACATCGCCGCGCTGCTGAAGGATCGGGTGGGCGACACCGGCCAGATCGTGCTGGGCGACATCAACGCCGGCATGCTGTCGGTCGGTCGCGACCGTATGACCGACCGCGGCGTGGTGCAGGGCCTGGAATACGTGCAGTGCAACGCCGAGGCGCTGCCCTTCCCGGACGCCAGCTTCGACCTGGTCACGATCGCCTTCGGCCTGCGCAACGTCACCGACAAGGCCGCCGCGCTGCGCGACATGCACCGTGTGCTGAAGGTCGGCGGCCAGGCACGCGTGCTGGAGTTCTCCGAGGTCACGGTGGACTGGTTCAAGCCGGTGTACGACTTCCATTCGTTCAAGGTGCTGCCGAAGCTGGGCCAGCTGTTCGCCCAGGACGCCGGCAGCTACCAGTACCTGGCCGAAAGCATCCGCCAGCATCCTCCGCAGGCCGAACTGCAGGGCATGATGGACGAGGCCGGCTTCGCCCGGACCAGCTACAAGAACCTGTCCGCCGGCATCGTCGCGATCCATACCGGCTACAAGGTCTAGGGGCGGCCGGGCCCCGGCGCGGTAAACTGGGCACTTCCCCCGTAGCGCTGGAAGTCCCCTGATGCGTTCTCTGGCTTTGCTGTTGTCCTGCGCCGCCGTGCTGGCGGCCGGTTGTTCCAAGGAACCCGAACCCGCTCCCGTGGCCGCCACGCCCCCGCCCGCCGTCGAAGCGCCCGTCGATCAGGACGAGCACTCCTACGCCGAACCGCGCAAGGTCGCCATCGACGACCTGGCGCTGGATATCGCGGTCGACTTCGACGCCAAGACCATCGGCGGCACCGCGACCTACACGCTGGACTGGAAGGACAAGGCCGCCACCCAGCTGGTGCTGGACACGCGCGATCTGACCATCGCCAAGGTCGAAGGCGAAGCCAACGGCGCCTGGGCGCCGCTGCAGTACGCGCTGGCCGACAAGGACGCGGTGCTGGGCAGCAAGCTGACCATCGAGACGCCGGCCCGCAACGCCAAGGTCAAGGTCACCTACACCAGCTCGCCCGAGGCCTCGGGCCTGCAGTGGCTGACGCCGGAAATGACCGAAGGCAAGCAGCTGCCCTTCATGTTCAGCCAGTCGCAGCAGATCCACGCGCGCAGCTGGGTGCCGCTGCAGGACACGCCGCAGGTGCGCTACACCTACAGCGCGCACGTGACCTCGCGTCCGGACGTGATGGTGCTGATGAGCGCCGACAACGACCCGGCCGCCGCACGCGACGGCGACTACAGCTTCAAGATGCCGCAGAAGATCCCGTCGTACCTGATGGCGATCGCCGCCGGCGACCTGGTGTTCAAGCCGATCTCCGCGCGCAGCGGCGTATGGGCCGAGCCGGCGATGGTCGACCGCGCGACCAAGGAGTTCGAAGACACCGAGAAGATGATCGCCGCCACCGAGCAGCTGTACGGCCCCTACCGCTGGGACCGTTACGACATGCTGGTGCTGCCGCCCTCGTTCCCGTACGGCGGCATGGAAAACCCGCGCCTGAGCTTCATCACGCCCACCGTGATCGTCGGCGACAAGACGCTGGTCTCGCTGATCGCGCATGAACTGGCGCACAGCTGGTCGGGCAACCTGGTGACCTTCTCCAGCGCCAAGCACGGCTGGCTCAACGAAGGCTTCACGAGTTACGTGGAGAACCGCATCGTCGAGGCGCTGTACGGCAAGGAAACCGCGAGCATGGAGTACTCCATCGCCCGCAACAGCCTGAAGAAGGAAATCGGCACGATGCCGGAAGCGACCCAGTCGCTGGCGGTCAAGCCGGGCACGCAGCTGGATGCCGATGACGCGCTGAGTGCGGTGTCGTACGACAAGGGCGCGTGGTTCCTGCAGTTCCTGGAGGAGCGTTTCGGCCGGCAGGAGTTCGACGCCTTCCTGCGCGGCTACTTCGACCACTTCGCCTTCCAGAGCATCACCACCGAGCAGTTCCTCGACTACGCGAAGAAGAACCTGCTGGACAAGCATCCCAACCTGGTCACCGACGCCGAGATCCAGGCCTGGGTGTACGGCACGGGCATCCCGGCCAACGCGCCGCAGGTGCAGTCGCGTGGCTTCTCCAACACCGATACCGCGCGCATCGCCTGGCAGGGCAGTGGCCAGCTGCCGAATGCGCAGCTGACCAGTGCCTGGGTGACCCAGCAGTGGGTGCATTTCCTCGAGGGCATGGGCCAGACGCTGACGGTCGAACAGCTTAAGCAGCTGGATGATGCCTACCACTTCACCGGCACGGCCAACGGCGAGATCGCGATGCGCTGGTATCCGCTGACGATCCGCAGCGGCTATGTCGATGCGCAGCCTGAGATCGCCAAGTTCATCGAGCGCGTCGGCCGCCGCAAGCTGATCATGCCGATCTACGAGGAACTGGTGAAGACGCCGGAAGGCCTGGCGTTGGCGAAGGAAAGCTTCGCGCGCGCCAAGCCGGGCTACCACCCGATCACGACCGGATCGGTCGAGGCGCTGCTGGCGAAGGCGCCGGCAAGTCCGTAACGCATGGCGTTGCGCCTCACCCGCACACGGACGGTCGCCCTGGTGGCGGCCGTTCTTGTTTGCGTGCTGGCCGTGTGGATCTGGCGCGATCCGATGGTGCCGCTGCGCAACGGCATGGCGGTGCAGGGCTGGTGGGCGGGACTGGTGGAGCGTCGCGTGGTCGTCGATGACCATCGTTGGGCCTACGACGAACGCGAGGCGAAGGATCCCACCGCGCCGACGGTGGTGATGGTGCACGGCTTCACCGGCAGCAAGGAGAACTGGTATCCGCTGGCGGCGCGGTTGCGCGACCGTTACCGACTGGTGATCCCGGACCTGCCCGGTTGGGGCGAAAGCCAGCGCATCGACGGGGCGGACTATGGGTTCAAGGCGCAGGCTGCACGGCTGGCGGATTTCCTGCGCGCGATCCGCCGCGATGGCAGCCCCATCGTGCTGCTTGGCCATTCTATGGGCGGCGGCATCGTCGCGATCACCGCCGCGGAGCACCCC
Source organism: Pseudoxanthomonas sp. PXM01 (assembly GCF_014851815.1). GTDB lineage: Bacteria > Pseudomonadota > Gammaproteobacteria > Xanthomonadales > Xanthomonadaceae > Pseudoxanthomonas_A. The sequence goes on along the minus strand of NZ_JACVAJ010000001.1, from coordinate 1,832,115 downwards.
GAGCTGGTCGCACGCGTGGCCCTGATCGACGCCGCGGGCGTGCGCTTCAACGACAACGCCTTCGGCATCGAGGTGCTGGAGGGGCAGAATCCGTTCGCGGTCCACGATGCCACTTCGCTGCAGCGCTACCTCGACACCGTCTTCCACGATCGCGCCGCGCAGCCCGCCATTCCATGGCCAGCGTCGAAGGCCGTGATCGACTGGCGTATCGCACAGGCGCCGTTCGAGCAGCGGGTGCTGGACCGCATCGGCCGCAGCGACGAGCGCTTCCTGCCCGGCGAGAGGGCCGCTTCGATCCGGCAACCCACGCTGCTGCTGTGGTGCCGGCAGGACCGCGTGATCGACCCCAGCGCGATGGCGCTGTACGCCAAACAGATACCGCAGGCGATCCAGGTTTCACTGGACGGTTGCGGCCACATGTCCATCATGGAAAAACCCGACGACGTGGCGGCTGCGGTCGCCCAGTTGATCCAGCGAGGCGCCTCACGATGAAGAAGAACGCAATGAAACCCCTGTTGCTGGCGATCGCCTGCGCGCTGGCCGTGTCGGCCTGCGGCGACCGCGAGGCCGAACGCGCCGCCGCCGCCGCGGCCCAGGCGGCTGCCATCGAGCAGCAGGCCGATGAACTGGCGAAGAAGTACGACAGTGCGGCGGCCTCCGGCGACTGGGACATGGCGCGCATCCACGGCGTCGCGCTGCTCGACCAGTACCCGCAGAGCACGGCGGCCACGCGCATCGGCCCGACGCTCGACGAGGTGAAGGGCAAGGCCGAGGCGGTGCGCGACCAGCGCAGGATGGAAGCGCTGTGGGCCTATGCACAGGTGGCGATCGGTGGCGGCAGCCAGCGTTCGGCGATGATCTACAGCAAGGAACCGGTGGACGTGGACGGCACCGGCGCCAAGCCGGTGCAGCTGGTGTTCCGCGATCACCCGGAGTGGAAGCGCAGCAGCTACCTGGTGCTGCAGGCCAGCGACTTCGCCAAGGCGTGCTACAGCCGCTGCCAGGTGACGGTGGTGGCCGACGGGGCGGCACCGAAGCGCATGGCCGCACATCGTCCTGACACCGACGAAGCCACGGCGATGTTCATCGACGACAACAAGGCCCTGTGGCGCCTCGTGCGCAAGACCAAGGTGCTTGAAGTCGAGTTCCTGGTGAAGGATGGCAGCCCGCGCAAGGCGGTGTTCGAAACCGGTGGACTGGATGGCAGCCAGATGCCTGGCTGGGACTGATCGCGGTGTCGGCGACGGGTGTCGATGCGCCGTCGCTGTCGGCGCTGCGCCACTGGGTGTTCGATCTGGATGGCACGCTGACCGAAGCGGTGCATGATTTCGTGCTAATACGGCGCGCGCTGGACATCCCGCTGGAAGACGACATCCTGGCCCATCTGGCGGCGTTGCCGGCGAGTGAGGCGCAGGACAAGCGCGCGTGGCTGATGCGGCACGAGCGTGGCCTGGCCGAAGCAGCGACGGCCGCCGCAGGTGCGGTCGCACTGGTGCGCGCCCTGCATGCGCGGGGCTGTCGTCTCGGTATCCTTACCCGCAATGCGCGCGAACTGGCCTGGGTGACGCTGGCGACCATCGGACTGGCCGACGTGTTCGACGAGGCCGACATCATCGGGCGCGACGAAGCGGCGCCCAAGCCCGCGCCGGACGGCCTGCACTACTTCGCGGCGCGCTGGAACGTGCCGCCGGCGCAGATGGTGATGGTCGGGGATTACCGCTTCGACATCGAGTGCGGCATCGCTGCCGGCACGCGGACCGTGCTGGTGAACTGCAGGGAAGAGACGTGGTCGACGCAGGCCACGTGGCGCTTGGCCGATTGCGCGACGATCCTGGCGGGACTCGGCCCCACGCAGGTGGAAGGCGGCCAACGCGACCGCGTGGAGTGAAGCGCGCATCACCCCGCCGCAGCCCGCGAGCAGGCTATCCTGCGGCTGCCGGGGGTGGCGCTTCGGCTGCCCGGCGCCGCACCGTCCCACGAGGCGGTTCGTCCATGGGGCACCGGCATGCCGGGCGGGTCTCAAGGGTGTGGACGATCGCTAGGCGATCACCCTGTTCCGACCCATCGCCTTCGCGCGGTAGAGCGCGGCGTCGGCCTGGCTGAGCAACTGCTCCAGCGTGTCCACCCGCATCGGCGATGACAGGGAAGCCAGGCCGACACTGACAGTGACGTCGAGCATGCGGCCATCGTTCAGTGGGATCGGTTCGCTGGCCAGATGGCGCAGGCGCTCGGCGACGGTGCTTGCGTCGTCGGTGTCCAGGTCCGGCAGCAACACCGCGAACTCCTCGCCACCGAACCGCCCGAACAGGCCATCCTGGCGCAGATGCTCGCGCATACGCTGGGCGAAAATCGTCAGCACGGCATCGCCGGCGGCATGTCCGTGGCGATCGTTGACCGACTTGAAGTGGTCGATATCCAGCATCATCGCGACGACGGGCCTGCCTGTCGCCTGCGCATGCTCGGCCAGTTCGCGGCCTCGGCGCATGAACGCGCTCCGGTTCAACGTGCCGGTCAGCGCGTCGTGGTCGGCGGCGTGGTTGAGCGTGGCCAGCAGGCGGTTGCGCGCCGCGTTGACGCTGGCCACGGTCAGGGGCGCCACCGCCAGCAGTGCCATGCCCATCCGCAGTGAAATCACCGGCAACGGACCGTCGTCCCGGAGCTGCAGGTCGATGACGCCGGTGGCGATCGCGATCAGCGTCCACATGCACAACAGCAGGGTGACCAGGGCCGTGGTGAAGAGGCGGTAGGCCAGCGCGCACCACAACAGCGCGGGCACGGGGAAGGCGATGGCCCCCGGGCCCCCGATCACCACGCCGAGCAGGATCGTCAGCAACAACGCCAGCAGCGGCAGCACGGTACGCGGGTGCCGCCGCAGGCGGGCAAGCCGCTCGCGCAGCACCTGCGGCAGCGTCGACGGCGCCGGGGCCAACAACACCACCGGCAGGATGGCGACGTAACAGACAAGCTCGGCCGAGAACCAGAACCCGCTGGTCGTCAGGAAGCCCAGCTTCATGGAAGAACTGAGGCTGCCAGCAAGTCCCGCCGCGAGGGCCGCGGCGGCGGACACCGCCAGTACCGACAGCATCGACAGCGGATGCTGCAGCTGCCGGTCCTCGTGGCGCACCCGCTGGAAGACCAGGAAGCCGGCGGCCACGCCAGCCAGGTTGGCGGCGGTCAGGCGCAGGGTGGTCGGCAGCGAGCTGCCGGTCAGCAGGTCGGCCGCGACATACCCGAGGGCGGCGGCGGCCCAGCCGGCCGGGGAGGCGAGGGCGGGGCGACGGGCGAACAGTCCCAGCAGCAGCGCGTTGGTCGGCCAGAAGGCCGCCAGCTGGTGCTCTGGCCGGGTCAGGATGCCGAGGCCGCAGGCAAGGAAGACGACGGCGACGACCAGCAGGGCCTGCAGGAGCAGCTGGCGAGCCGTGGGCACCGGGGGCGACGGGACGCGCGCGTCCTGCGGAATGGATTGCCGATGTTGCGCGACCATGCTGCCCCTGCGAAGTACGACTGCATGAGGGTGCGCGATCGCGGATCCCGTTCCCCCGGGACTTACCTTACGCCAGGGGGATGACCGTCGTGCAAGTGTCCGGCCGCCCGGACCGTATGGAAGCGCGGCAGGCTTACAGCGCGTAGCCGAACTGCTGCTTGAACTGCTCGTTGAATCCGTCGAAATCGAAGCGCTGGTTCTGCGTGCCCGGGTGCTCGACCTTCAGCGCGCCCATCAGGTTGCCCATGCGTCCGATGGTCAGCCAGTCGTAGCCCTTCTCGATGCCGAAGATCAGGCCCGCGCGGAAGGCGTCGCCGCAACCGGTCGGATCGGTCACGCGGCGCTCGTGCGCCGGCGGGATGTCGTAGGTCTTCTCGGGGGTGTGGATCTGCGAGCCGTGCGGGCCGCGGGTGGTGATGTAGGCCTTCACGCGCTTGACGATGTCGGCCTCGCTCCAGCCCGTGCGTTCCTGCAGCAGGTTGGACTCGTAGTCGTTGACGGTCACGTAGTTGGCCAGTTCGATGAAATGGCGCAGCTCCTCGCCGTTGAACAGCGGCATCGCCTGGCCCGGATCGAAGATGAAGGGGATGCCGGCCTCGGCGAATTCGGCGGCGTTCTGGATCATGCCCTCGCGTCCGTCCGGGCTGACGATGCCGAACGTCACGCCCGGCACGTCCTTCACATGGTTCTCGTAGCTGCGCATCATCGCGCCGGGATGGAACGCGGTGATCTGGTTGTTGTCGTGGTCGGTGGTGATGAACGCCTGCGGGGTGAACAGCTCGTCGATCACCTTCACCTGGTCGAGATTGATGCCCTGCTCGACGAAATGCTCGCGGTAAGGACCGAAATCCTGGCCCACGGTCGCCATCGGGATCGGATCGCCGCCCAGCAGCTTCAGGTTGTAGGCGATGTTGCCGGCGCAGCCGCCGAACTCGCGGCGCATGCGCGGCACCAGGAACGACACGTTCAGGATGTGCACCTTGTCCGGCAGGATGTGGTTCTTGAACTGGTCCGGGAACACCATGATGGTGTCGTAGGCAAGGGAACCACAGATCAGTGCGGACATCGGCAGACTCGGCTGGAGACGGAAGCGGCCGTCCCGGGCCGCAGGAAAAGCGGGACGTGCGCCCCATTCCCGGCGCGCCGGTGCGAAGGTTACCGGCTGGGCCGGCCGGCGGCCAGTCTTGATCGGGAGCGCCCGCCTGCGGGGCGGCGCCGTCGAACGTTGTGCATGCGCGCTGCGAACGGCGTTTTTCCCCGCGGATTCACGAGATTTTTCCTTGCCCGCTCCATGCCGGATTGTTAGGCTAGCCGACTTGTTTTTTGCCCAAAAAATCGCCAGCCCCGCGCGATTTTCCAGCCCCCAGCAGGAACCCGTCCCCCGATGTTCAAGAAGCTCCGCGGCATGTTCTCCAACGACCTGTCCATCGATCTGGGCACGGCCAACACCCTGATCTACGTGCGCGGGCAGGGCATCGTGCTGAACGAGCCGTCGGTCGTGGCGGTGCGCCAGGACCGCGCCATCGGCGGCTCGCGCTCGGTCGCCGCAGTCGGCGCCGAGGCCAAGCAGATGCTGGGCCGTACCCCCGGCCACATCACCACCATCCGCCCGATGAAGGACGGCGTGATCGCCGACTTCACCTACACCGAGGCGATGCTGAAGTACTTCATCAAGAAGGTGCACAAGTCCCGCTTCCTGCGCCCCAGCCCGCGCGTGCTGGTCTGCGTGCCTGCTGGCAGCACCCAGGTGGAGCGCCGCGCGATCAAGGAGTCGGCCGAGGAGGCCGGCGCCCGCGACGTCTACCTGATCGAGGAGCCGATGGCGGCCGCGATCGGCGCCGGCATGCCGGTGACCGAGGCGCGCGGCTCGATGGTCATCGACATCGGCGGCGGCACCACCGAGGTGGCCGTGATCTCGCTGAACGGCATCGTCTACTCGCAGTCGGTCCGCATCGGTGGCGACCGCTTCGACGAATTCATCACCAACTACGTGCGCCGCAACCACGGCATGCTGATCGGCGAAGCCACCGCCGAGCGCATCAAGCTGGAGATCGGCTGCGCCTACCCGCAGGCGGACGTGCAGGAGATGGAGATCTCCGGCCGCAACCTCGCCGAGGGCGTGCCGAAGATGATCAAGATCAACTCCAACGAGGTGCTGGAAGCGCTGCACGAGCCGCTGTCCGGCATCGTCAGCGCGGTCAAGCTGGCGCTGGAGCAGACCCCGCCGGAACTGTGTGCCGACGTCGCCGAGCGCGGCATCGTGCTGACCGGTGGCGGCGCCCTGCTGCGCGACCTGGACCGCCTGATCAGCGAGGAAACCGGCCTGCACGTGCAGGTGGCGGACGATCCGCTGACCTGCGTGGCCCGTGGCGGTGGCCGCGCGCTGGAGCTGGTCGACATGCACGGCAACGAGTTCTTCGCGCCGGAATGAAGCCAGACATCCGGCATCGGCGAACGGGAGCGGCCACGCCGCTCCGACGCCCCGATGCCGTTGCGGGCACGCTGAAGCTCCTCCGCGCCGCGCCCTTGCCGGGCGTTCCCTTCCGATCCACCTCCCTTCGGCCCTGACGTGCCTTCCTACGCCGGTCCTCCTGTCGCCACCCGCGGAGAAGTCGCCAGCACGCTGCGGCTGCTGGGCTACCTGGCGCTGACCATCGCCCTGGTGATCCTCGACCACCGCGGCGGCTGGTTGTCGCAATTGCGGGCGCAGGCCAACGTGGTCACCCAGCCGCTGTGGTGGGTGGCGGGCCTGCCGGGCCGTGTGACGACCCGCGTGCAGGACGATGCGGCCACCCGCACCGGCCTGATCGAAGAGAACCAGCGCCTGCGCAACGACATGCTGGTCGCCAACGCCCGGCTCGCCCGGCTGCAGACGGCCGCGGCCGACAACGCCCAGCTGCGCGCGCTGCTCGGCGTGAAGACCTCGCGCGGCCTCGACGTGCAGTTGGCGCCGATCCTCGACATCGACCTGGCGCCCGGTCGCCAGCGATTGGTGCTGGATGCGGGTAGTCGCGCCGGCGCGCTGGTCGGCCAGTCGGTCATCGATGCCGGTGGCCTGATGGGCCAGATCATCGAGACCACGCCAGTCCATTCCACCGTGCTGCTGCTGACCGATCCGGACCACGCCGTCCCGGTCGTGGTCGCGCGCAACGGCGTGCGCCTGATCGTCTACGGCCGTGGCCGCAGCGACCTGCTGGAACTGGCCGACGTGCCGCTCAACAGCGGCGTGGAAGTGGGCGACGTACTGGTGACCTCGGGCTTGGGCGGCCGTTTCCCGGCCGGCTTCCCGGTCGGCACGATCGCCGCGCTGCGGCCGGACGACAGTCACGCCTTCCTGGTCGGCGACGTTACCCCGGCCGCCCGCCTGGACCGGGGCCGCGACGTGCTGCTGCTGAAGTCCGCGCCGCCGCTGCCCTTGCCGCCGCCGGATCCGAGCCGGTTCCTGCCTGAGAGCACCGCTCCAGTACAGGAGCCGGGTGAGCAGGTGCCGCCTGCCGCGCCGACGACCCAGAGCCCCTCTCCCGCCGGGAGAGGGGTTGGGGTGAGGGGCAACGAAGGTGGGAATAGTGCAACGCCGGGAACGGGAACCGCGCCTGCGACCGTTTCCCCGCAAGCGCCACGCCCTGCAAACGTCCCGACCCTCACCCCAACCCCTCTCCCGGCGGGAGAGGGGCCGAACGCACCGGCTTCGACGCCACCGTCAACGGAGCCGCAACGATGAGCCGCGCGCGCACCGGCTGGCTGATGCCGCTGAGCCTGCTGCTGGCCCTATTGCTGGGCCTGCTGCCGCTGCCCGACCTGCTGCAGCCGCTGCGGCCGTACTGGCTGGCGTTGGTGGTGGCGTACTGGGTGATCGAGGCGCCGGACAGCGCGGGCCTCGGGTTCGCCGTGATCGTCGGCCTGGTCGCCGACCTGATGTTCGGCACGCTGCTGGGCGAACAGGCGCTGCGCCTGCTGATCATGGCCTTCATCCTGCAGCGCTTCCGTGCGCGGCTGCGCTTCTTCCCGATGTCGCAGCAGGCGCTGGCGATCGGCGGCCTGCTGCTCAACGACCGCATCGTCACCACGGTGGTGCACCTGGCGCTGGGCGAGCCCACGCTGCCGTGGCAGTACTGGTGGGCGCCGCTGCTGGGCATGCTGTTCTGGCCGCCGCTGTTCGTGCTGATGGACGCCCTGCGGCTGGGTCGCCGCCGGCGGGGCTGAGCGATGATCGGACACCGCCGGCGCGGCAAGAATCCGCATGCCGAAGCCGATCAGTTCCGCCGCCGCGCGGTGACCGGCTTCGTCGTGGTGGCGCTCTGCCTGCTGGGCCTGGGCGCCTGGTACTTCAAGCTGCAGGTCATCGACCATGCCGACTACGCCACGCGTTCGGAAGCCAACCGCATCCGCCCGCGGCCGGTCGTGCCCGGCCGCGGCACCATCTACGACCGCAACGGCCTGCTGCTGGCGGAGAACGTCCCTGCGTTCCGCCTCGACGTGACCCCCGACAAGGTCAAGGAACCGGTGAAGCTGGTCGCCGACCTGGCGAAGATCATCGACCTCTCGCCCGAGGACATCGAACGCTTCGAGGCCACGCGAAAGGCCACGCGCGGCTTCCGCCCGATCACGCTGAAGCTGCGCGTCAGCGAGGAGGAGATGGCGCGTTTCGCGGTCGACCGCTGGCGCTATCCCGGCGTGGAGCTGGTGCCGTACCTCACCCGCCGCTATCCGTACGGCGAACTGTTCGCGCACATCGTCGGCTACGTCGGCCGCGTGGACGAGAAGGACCTGGAAACGCTGGGCGAGATCAACTCGGCGCTGACCCACATCGGCAAGACCGGCTTGGAGCGCTACTACGACGAACAACTGCGCGGGAAGATCGGCTACGAGAAGGTCGAGACCAACGTGGAAGGCCGCGCGCTGCGCGTGGTCGGTCGCGTGCCAGCGCAGGCGGGCACGGATCTGCGGCTGAGCGTGGACGCCAAGCTGCAGCAGGCCATCGTCGATTCCTTCGGCGAGCTGGAAGGCTCGGCGATCGCCGTCGATCCGCGCACCGGCGAAATCCTGGCGATGGTCAGCCTGCCGAGCTACGACCCCAACCTGTTCGTCAACGGCATCTCGAGCAAGGACTTCAAGCTGCTCAACGACAATCCGTCGCGACCGCAGTTCAATCGCCTCGTGCTGGGCGGCGTGGCGCCGGGTTCGACGCTGAAGCCGCTGATCGCGCTGGCCGGACTGGACAGCGGCAAGCGTAAGCCGGAAGACTCGGTCGTCTCCACCGGCATGTTCTATCTGCCGGGCACCAGCCGCGGCTGGGGCGACGCCAGCCGGCGCGGCCATGGCGTGACCAACCTGCGCAAGTCGATCTCGCAGTCGGTGAACACGTACTACTACCGGCTCGCGCTGGACCTGGGCATCGCGCAGTTCGACGACTACATGGAGCATTACGGCTTCGGCCAGCCGACCGGCGTGGACCTGCGCGGCGAGATCGGCGGCATCCTGCCGTCGCCGGCGGCCAAGCTGAAGGCGCGCAAGGAGCGCTGGTATCCCGGCGACACCGTCAACGTCGCCATCGGCCAGGGCGACTGGAAGGTCACCCCATTGCAGCTGGTGCGCGCCACGGCCGGCATCGCCAACGGGCAGATGCGGCGCCCGCACCTGGTCAGCGAAGCGCGTGTCGGTTTCGACCGCCCGTGGGAACCGATGCCGCAGCCCGCACCGATCGCGATCAGCCCCAATCCGGCGAACGTGGAGGTGGTACGGCTCGGCATGCAGGACACCATGCAGCCCGGCGGTACCGGCTGGCGTACCGCGCTGGGTGCGCCGTACCTGATGGCGGGCAAGACCGGCACCGCGCAGGTGATCAGTCGTCGCGGCACGGCCGCGGTCGACCCGCGCAGCCTGCCGATGCACCTGCGCCACCGCTCGCTGTTCGTCGGCTTCGCGCCGGCCGACAACCCGACCATCGCGATCGCCATCGCCGTGGAAGGCGGCGGTTACGGCGGCAGCACCGCCGGCCCGATGGCGCGCAAGATCTTCGATGCCTACCTGCTGGGCAAGATGCCGGAGAAGGAAGGCGAGGAAGCCGCGCCTGCCGCGCCCGCGGGTGTGACGCCGACGCCTGCTGCGCCGACGACGGTGCCGCAGGCGAATCCGACGCAGGGCGCGAATCCGAGCCAGGGCACGAGCCCCTCTCCCCCCGGGAGAGGGGTTGGGGTGAGGGGCAACGAAGGTCGTGTGGGTACGAGTTCCAACAACTCGGCCGCGCTCGCGCCGCGCTCTTCTTCTTTGCCGGCCATCGCGCCTTTCCAGACCCTCTCCCCAACCCCTCTCCCGGCGGGAGAGGGGCTTAAGCGCGCACCGGGGGCACCGGCATGACCGACCTGCTGCGCTGGGGCTTCGACCTGCTGCGCCACCTGTTGCGCACGGTGGACTGGCTGCTGCTGGGCGCGTTGCTGGCGCTGATGGGGATCGGCCTGGCGGTGCTGTATAGCGCCGGTGGCGAGGCGCTGGGCGATCGCCTGGTGCTGGCGCAGGGCGTGCGCTTCTGCGTCGGCCTAGTGGCGATGTGGGCGCTGTCGCGGGTGACGCCGGTGCGGTTGCGCGCATGGACGCCGGGTGTCTTCGCCGTGGCGCTGGTGCCCCTGGTGCTCGTGCTGTTCATCGGCACCGGCAAGCACGGTGCGCACTGGATCGACCTGAAGTTCTTCTACCTGCAGCCTTCGGAACTGCTGAAGATCGCGCTGCCGATGATGCTGGCGTGGTACCTGCACCGCGAACCCTTGCCGCCGGGCTGGCGCACCACGATCGTGTCGGCGTTGCTGATCGGGCTGCCGACCGGCCTGATCCTGCTGCAGCCGGACTTCGGCACGGCCATGCTGGTCGCGGCGAGCGGCGTGTTCGGCCTGTATCTCGCCGGCCTGTCTTGGTGGTGGTTCATCACCGCCGGTGTGGTCGGCGGCACGGCGGTGGGCCTGGTGATGTTCGCACCGATCTCGTGGTTCTCGTTCCTGCGCGAGTATCAGCAGAACCGCATCCTGACCTTCCGCGACCCGGAGAACGACCCGCTCGGTGCGGGCTGGAACATCCTGCAGTCGAAGATCGCCATCGGCGGCGGCGGCTGGAGCGGCAAGGGGTGGGGCGAGGGCTCGCAATCGCACCTGGACTACCTGCCCGAGCACACCACCGACTTCATCTTCTCGGTGCTGTCGGAAGAATTCGGCTGGGTGGGCGTGATGGTGGTGCTGCTGCTCTATCTGTTCGTCGTCGGTCGCTGCCTGTGGATCGCGATGGATGCGCGCGACACCTATTCGCGGCTGATCGCCGGCACGCTGGGCATGGCGCTGTTCGTCTACGTCATCGTCAACGGCGGCATGGTGTCGGGCCTGCTGCCGGTGGTCGGCGTGCCGATGCCGCTGCTGAGCTACGGGGGCACGTCGGCGGTATCGCTGCTCGCGGGACTGGGGCTGGTGATGGCGGTGCGCGCGCACCGGCCGGTGCATGGCTACTGAGTCCGTCGCCTCACGTCTGCATCGCGTGAGCTGTTCACCCTGCCGCGAAAGGTGCGTGCTACCCTCGCGCCGATGATGCGAAACGCACTTTCCTGTCTGCTGGTGCTGGGCCTTGCGTCCTGTGCCACACCGCAACCGCCGCCGCCGGCTGCTTCGGCGACGCCTTCCACACCTGCATCGACGACGCCCGCCGAAACCTCGGTCGAACGCGTCGCCGACGTGCCGCCGGAAGCGCTGAAGCCGGTCGACTTCCCTACTGCGCGCGCGCAGTTCGTGAAGGACACCGCGGCGAAGTACGGCATCGCACCGGCCGAGATCGAGGCGACGCTGGCTAAGGCGCAGTTCCTCGACAGCGTGGTCGCGGCGATGTCGCGCCCCGCGGAACGCGTGAAGCCGTGGAGCGAGTACCGCGTCGGGTTCCTCACCCAGACGCGCATCGATGGCGGCCGCAAGTTCATCGCCGCGCATCGCGACGAACTGACCCGCGTCGAGCAGCAGTACGGCGTGCCCGCCGAGGTGATCGTCTCGATCATCGGTGTGGAAACCAACTACGGCGGCTTCACCGGCCGGCACAAGGTGCTGGATGCGCTGTACACGCTGGCGTTCCGCTATCCGCGCACCGGCAATCCCGAACGCGCCGCCTATGAACACCGCCGCGAGCAGTTCTTCCGCGACGAGCTGGCGCAGTTGTTCGCACTGGGCCGCGAGGAGAACCTGGACATCGCCTCGCTGACCGGCAGCTACGCCGGTGCGATGGGGCTGGGCCAGTTCATGCCGTCCAGCTACCGCGAATTCGCGGTGGACGGCAACGGCGACGGCCGCCGCGACCTGTTCACCACGTATCCCGACATCTTTGCGTCGATCGCCAACTACTTCCGCAAGAAGGGCGGCGAGCGCGGCGGCTGGGTCCCGGGCGGTGCGGTGGTCGCACGCGCGCAGCTGCAGGACGGTTTCGCCGAGTTCAATCCGGAAACGTGGACGCCGGACTACACGCTGGCGCAGCTGGCCGAGAAAGGCTACCGGCCGCTCGAGCCGGTGGCGCCCGATGCGACGGCGACGCTGGTGCAGCTGGATGGCGCCGACGGCAAGCAGTACTGGCTGGGCTTCCAGAACTACTACGCAATCACCCGTTACAACAATTCCAAGATGTACGCGATGGCGGTGCACCAGCTGTCGCAGGCCATCGCGGGCCGCGAGATCCCGCCGGCATGAAGTGGCTGGTCCTGCCGCTACTGGCGGTGGCCCTGGCCGCGTGCAGCACGGCGCCGAAGAAGTCGCCGTCGCCATCGACCGGGGGCATCACCCGTCCGTCGCCGGCAACGCCTTTGCCCGGCATCGCCGGCAAGGACTGCTCGCGTTACGCACCCGCGCAGGAAGACCTGTCCACGCGCGGCGACTACACCGCCGGCGGCCTCTACAAGCCGGGCGTCTCCGACACCACCCCGGACCACGTGCCCGACCTGGACTGCATCCGCGAACCCGTCGTTACCGCCGAAGCGCGCTCGCGCGTGGGCAACAAGTCGCCGTATTCGGTGCTGGGCAAGCAGTACAAGGTGCTCGACCGCGTCGACGGCTACGTGGAGCAGGGCACAGCTTCCTACTATGGTAACAAGTTCCATGGCCGCCGCACCTCCAACCAGGAGGTGTACGACATGTACGCCTACAGCGCCGCGCACAAATCGCTGCCACTGCCGAGCTTCGCGCGGGTCACCAACCTGGACAACGGGCAGTCCGTGGTCGTGCGGGTGAATGATCGCGGTCCGTTCCACGAAGGCCGCGTGATCGACCTCAGCTACGCCGCCGCAGTCCGTCTGGGCATCACCCAGCGCGGCACCGGTCGCGTGGAAGTGCGCGCGCTGACGCCGGATGGCAGCACGCTCGCCGCCGCGCCCGCGCCCGCGCCTTCGTCATCGGCGATGGACCAATTGGTCGGCCAGTTGCCGAAGGACGCCGCGCGTTACCACGTCCCTGCCAAGCCCGGGGATGCGCCCAGTGCCGCCGGTTTCGAGGCATGGATGAAGGCCAACGGCGTGCGCGTGGCATCAGGCAAGCCCGGTGCGCCTGCGGTGCCTTCAGTGGCGGCGCCGTCCGCGACACCTGCTTCGCCGCAGGCGGCCGTCGTGGCGTCTGTGGCCACGCTGCCGCCTGCCCTGCAGCTGCAGGTCGCCAGTTTCTCCAGCCGCGACAATGCCGACCGCGCCCTGGCGCGTCTGACCGCCGCCGGCATCGCCGATGCGCGGCTCAGCGATGTGCCCGGTGCGGATCGCCCCCTGTGGCGCCTGCGCGTCGGCGCGGCGGATGCCGCATCGGCAGAGGCGCTGGCAGGCAGGATCGCCAGCCTGGGCTTCGGTCGCCCGCAGATCGTCCGCGAGTAGCGGCGCGCACCGGTCCGTCGGTTTTTTTACGTCTTTCCAACCCAACCCGCGGTCGGCCTCCCTACAATATTCGCCTTGAACCGTCAGGCCCACGGCCTTGCCAGGAGTTTTCCGCCGATGAAGTTCCGTTTCGCCCTCGCCGCGCTCGCGACCACCGCCATGGGCCTGGCCATTGCCCAGACGCCCGCGCCGACCCCGGCGCCCGCCGCGCCTGCCGCCGCGGCCGTCGAGATCCCGCCGCCGCCCAAGCCCACCGCCACCGCGTGGGTGCTGGTCGACTACATCACCGGCCAGGTCCTGGCGGGCGAGAACTACAACGAGCGCGTCGAGCCGGCCAGCATCACCAAGGTCATGACTTCGTACGTGCTGGCGGCCGAGCAGAAGAACGGCAAGATCAAGCCCGACGACCAGGTGATGATGAGCGAGCGCGCCTGGCGCGAGGGTGGCGCCGGCACCGACGGCAGCTACAGCGGCTTCGCCGTCAACAAGACCGCGCCGCTGCTGGACATGGAAAAGGGCATGGCCGTGCAGTCGGGCAACGACGCCGCCATCGCGCTGGCCGAGCACGCCGCCGGCAGCCAGGAAGCGTTCGCGTCGCTGATGAACAACTACGCCGCGCAGATCGGCATGAAGGGCTCGCACTTCGTCAACGCGCATGGCCTGTCCGCGCCGGAGCACTACTCGACGGCGTACGACCTGGCCCTGCTGGGTCGTTCGTTCATCCGCGACTATCCCGAGCAGTACGCGTTCAACAAGATCAAGGAATTCACGGTCGGCACCATCACCCAGCCGAACCGCAACCTGCTGCTGTGGCGCGATGCGAGCGTCGACGGCATCAAGACGGGCCACCATTCCGGTGCCGGCTACTGCCTGATGAGTTCGGCCAAGCGCGGCGACCAGCGCCTGGTCGCGGTGGTGATGGGCTCGACCTCCGAGAAGCAGCGCGCCGACGACAGCCTGGCGCTGTTGAACTGGGGCTTCCGCTTCTACGAAACGCATCGCCTGTACGAGCCGGGCAAGGCCATCGCCACGCAGCGCGTGTGGAAGGGTCAGGCCAAGGAAGTGCAGCTGGGCGTGGCGCAGCCGATGCTGGTCAGCGTGCCGCGCGGCCGCTACGACGCGCTGAAGCCGACGATGGACGTGCCGAAGACGCTGGTCGCCCCGATCACCGCCGGCCAGGCCATCGGCACGGTGAAGGTCACGCTGGACGGCAAGGTGGTCGCGGAGTCGCCGCTGGTGGCGATCACGCCGATCGAAGAAGCCGGCTTCTTCAAGCGCCTGTGGGATGCGTTCTGGATGTGGTGGGAGTCGGAGTGATCCGGCGCGTCACCGCATGAGAAAAAGGCCGGCATTGCCGGCCTTTTTTGTTTCCGACGCCTACAACCCCGCGGCGATCACTGCGATGGCGAAGATCGCCAGCGGAATCGCCAACAGGTTGATGCGATTCAGTCGTTCGCGGAACAGCAGCATGCCGGCCAGCGTGCCCAGCACGACCACACCGATGTTCATGGTGGAGAACACCACCGCCGGGTTGTCCGGCAGCGCGCGGTGCGCTTTTACGTAGAACAGGATGTTGCCGAAGTTCAGCGCGCCCAGCAGCAGGCCGCTCCCGAGTGCGGGCAATGTCAGCGACGGACCGCCGCGCACGCTCCGCACGACCTGCACGCCCATCATCACCACGAAGGCGGCAACGAAGGCGACCTGCAGCGAGGCGGCGAACGGTGTCCCGGCCGCCGCGATGTGCTTGAGCAGCACGTCCACGCTGGCGTAGCCGACCAGGACCAGCAGGGGCAGCGCCCAACCGCTCCAGCCGCCTTCGGCTTCGCCCGACGCAGCGCGCGGCCGCAGCACCAGCAGCACGATCGCCAGCAGGCCCAGCGCAAGCCCGGCCAGGCGCTGCGCATCGGCCTGTTCGCCGAACCAAAGGAACGCCGCCAGCAGCGACAGCACCAGCGACATGCGCTGCGCGATGTCGGTCCGCACGATGCCGGCTGCGCGCACCGAGGCCGACAGCGCCAGGAAGATGCCGGGCAGCAGCACCGCCAGCAGGGCGAGCGCGGGCCAGGGCGCGTGCGGTGCGGCCAGTGCCGACAACGGGGGATCCAGCAACGTGAAGCACAGCAGCGAGGCCGCCAGGTAATTCCAGGCGATGCCCTGGGCGGTGTCGATGCCGCGGCGCTGCATGAGCTTGAGCAGGACCGAGACGAGCACGCTGCAGACGACGCTGGAGAGCAGGTACGGCACGGCTGATCTCACGGAAGGGGTCGGCATTATCGCCGCATCCGTGGGTCAGGCCGCTCCCGGATGGCCTTCGACTGTCACTCTTTCCGTGTACAACAAACGATGCCGCATTCTTCGCCTATGATCGTCAACGGGGCGATGCGGCGCACAAGCGCAGATCGCGCCCGCAACGGAAGGTCCGCGGGGTGCGGGCACCATCATTCTCAAGGAGATGCACCAGTGAACAGGGGAATTGGCAAGACGGTAACGATGACGGCCTGCCTGCTGATGGCGACCGCAGCAACGGCGCCCGTGTGGGCGCAGCGCCAGAGTGCGCAGGACCAGCGCAAGCAGCAGACCGCGGAAATCCCGACCTGCAGCAAGCCGCTGGGCAGCATCTCGGTGATCGAGCCGGAGGATGGCGTGAACTGGTGGAGCGGCCAGCAGCTGCCCGCACCGTCGAAGCTGATCAAGGTGTTCGTGAACAAGTCGCGCTGCTTCACGCTGGTCGACCGTGGCGTGGGCATGGGTGCGGCGATGGCCGAGCGCGATCTGGCCGCCAGCGGCGAACTGCGCAACCGCTCCAACATCGGCAAGGGCCAGATCCGCGCCGCCGACTACGTGCTGGTGCCCGATCTGATCTCGCAGAACAGCAACGCCGGCGGCAACGCCATCAGCGGCCTGCTGGGCGGACTGGTGGGCGGCAATGTCGGTCGCATGGTCGGTGGACTGGACTTCAAGAAAAAGACCGCCGACGTGGTGCTGACGGTCACCGATGTGCGTTCGTCCGAGCAGGTCGCCATGGCCGAGGGCAGCGCCAAGAAGACCGACATCGGCTGGGGCGCGGGCGGCAGCCTGTTCACCGGCAGCCACTGGGGCGGCGGCGGTGCCAGCGGCTACGCCAACACCGAGATCGGCCAGGTCATCACGCTGGCCTACCTGCAGGCCTACACCAACCTGGTGAGCGAGCTGGGCGGCCTGTCCGGCAACGCGTCGGCCTCCAACGCCCAGCAGGCGGTAGAAATGACCAAGCCGGGTCGCTTGTTCGCCAATCCGAAGGGTACCGGCAAGCCTGTGCGCGACCTGGATCCGGGGATGATGCTGTACCCGACCGGCAACAAGGACGGCATGATGTGGGAAGTCGAGGACGAACTCGGCAACAAGGGCTGGGTCTCGTCCACCCTGGTGCAGCTGGCGCGCTGAGCCGCGTCACTGTGTGAACGAAGGGCCGCGCAAGCGGCCCTTCGTCGTTCCGGGATGGCATCGGCTTGGCTTTCGCCGCCGGCGTCCCAATAATCCGGGGATGGAAATCAAATCCGACAACCCCGAACACGGCTTCCAGTTCCCCGGCACCTTCGAGCTCAGCGCCATGGGCACGGCCGGCACCGGTCTGGAAACCGAACTCCCGCGCCTGCTGGAATCGAAAGGCGTCGAAGTCCTGCATGAAGACATCAGCTGGAAGCATTCGGCCAACGGCAAGTACGTGTCCGTGCGCATCCGCTTCCAGGCCAACGACCGCGCGCAGTACGACGCCGCCCATGAAGCGCTGCGCGACCATCCCGAAGTGAAGTGGACGCTGTGACGGCGACCTGCATCGTCCGCGAGCTCGGCCGTCAGCCGTACGAGCCGGTCTGGCGCGCGATGCAACGCTTCACCGATGCGCGCATCGACGACACGCCCGATGAGCTGTGGCTGGTCGAGCACGATCCGGTGTTCACCCTCGGCCAGGCCGGCAAGCCCGAGCACGTGCTGGCGGCAGGCGACATCCCGGTGATCCACGTCGATCGCGGCGGCCAGGTGACCTACCACGGCCCCGGCCAGATCGTGGCGTACCCGCTGTTCGACCTGAAGCGCCTGAAAGTCGGCGTGCGCGACTACGTTTGCAAGATCGAGCAGGCGATGATCGACACGCTCGCCGAATGGAATATCGAGGCCGCGCGCAAGGACGGTGCACCCGGCGTTTACGTGGCGGGCGCCAAGATCGGCGCGCTCGGCATCCGCGTGCGCCATGGCTGCACGTTCCATGGGCTCGCGTTCAATATCGCGATGGACCTGGAACCGTTCCACCGCATCAATCCCTGCGGCTACCAGGGCCTGCAGGTCGTCTCGCTCGCCGATCTCGGTGGGCCGTCCGGCATGGATCAGGTGAAGCCTGTGCTGCTGAAGCACATGGCGGACCAGTTCGGCCTGTCGCTGCAGCGCGAAGCCGTGTTGCCGGATCTCTCCGAAGCCGCGTAGCGCAGGCAGGTTGTGGGAGCGACGTAAGTCGCGAAGGCTTTCCCGGAAACCTTGCAACCGAAGGTGAAGCGGACGCGGCCTGGGTCAGGGCGCCTCGTGCATGGATGCCTTCGAAACTTTGTCGCATCGCGACTCACGTCGCTCCCACGTCGGGGCAGTCGCGTGCGCCGAGCCGGGCCCATGCCACAATCGGTCGCCATGAATGACGCGACCCTGTCCCTCGACACCGAACGCGATGCCCTGATCGAACGCGGCCTGGCGCGCCTCCGCGCCGTGTCCGCCGACGTGGAGGGACTGCTCGCCGATACGAACCACGTCGGCCGCGTGTCGCGCGTGATCGCCACGAGCGACCTGGCGCTCGAAACCCTGCGTCGCCAGCCCGACCTGCTGACCGCACTGCTCCGCGACGACGGTGTCGCGCCATGGCCGGTGCCCGCACTGACGACCGACAACACGGTGCAATGGCCCGAGCTGCTGCGTCGTTACCGCACCGCCGAATCGACGCGCCTCGTATGGCGCGACGTGCACGGGCTGGACGCCGTCGACGACACGCTGGCCGGCACCACGCGCCTGGCCGAGGTCTGCCTGCAGACCGGGCTGGAGGCTCTGGAAGCGGAGTTCGCGCAACGCCACGGCGTGGTGCGCGCGCCGGACGGCAGCGCGCAGCGGCTGGTGGTGTTCGGGCTGGGCAAGCTGGGCGGTGGCGAACTGAATTTCTCGTCCGACATCGACCTGGTCTATGCGTATCCGCAGGGTGGCGAATCCGATGGTGCGCGGTCGCTCGCTGCCGAGGACTACTTCATGCGGCTGGGCCAGCGGCTGGCGAAACTGCTGGACGAACCGACCGTCGACGGCTTCTGCCATCGCGTCGACCTGCGCTTGCGCCCCTTCGGCAATGCCGGTCGCGTCGCGCTGTCGTTCGCCGGCATGGACCAGTACTTCCAGCGCGAAGGCCGCGACTGGGAGCGCTATGCGTGGTTGAAGGCGCGCGCGGTGGCCGGTGATATCGATGCTGGCGAACGCTGGCTGGAATCGCTGCGCCCGTTCGTCTATCGCCGCTACCTGGACTACACCGCGCTCGACGGTCTGCGTGAGATGAAAGCCGCCATCGCTGCCGAAGTCGCGCGCTGCGAACTGGCGGACGACATCAAGCGTGGACCGGGTGGGATCCGCGAGATCGAATTCCTGGCGCAGGCGCTGCAGTTGATCCGGGGCGGTCGCGAACCGGCCTTGCGTGAACGCCGCCTGCGCGTCGCGTTGCCGGCACTGGTCGCTGCCCGACAGGTCTCGGTCGAGGAAGGCGATGCGCTGATGCAGGCCTATCGCTTCCTGCGTCGACTGGAGAATCGCCTGCAGATGCTGCGCGACGCACAGACGCATGCGCTGCCGGAGGATCCACTGGACCGGCATCGCATCGCGCGAGGCCTCGACTATCCGGACTGGGACAGCCTGCGTGCCGCGTTGGACGTGCAACGCGCGCGCGTTGCCGCCGAGTTCGCCGAACTGCTGGCGCCGCGCCAGCGCGACACCGCGCCCGACGCACTGGCGCTGTACTGGCGCGCGCTGCCCGACGGTGGGGAAGCGGGCACGCTGGCGGCGTCGGGTTTCGCGGACGCGGGCAGTGCCGATGGTGCGTTGCGTGAGTTCGCGCAATTCAGTGGCGTGCGTGCCTTGTCCGACGGCGCGCGCGCGCGATTGGATCGCGTGGTGCCGGCCCTGCTCGACGCCTGCGCGCGGTCGTCACAGCCGGATGCCGCGTTGCGCCGGGTGCTGTCGCTGCTGCAGGCCGTCCTGCGCCGCGCCAGCTACCTCGCGCTGCTCGACGAGCAGCCCAGCGCATTGGGCCGCCTGGTCGACGTGCTGGCGCGCAGTGCGCTGCTGTCCGAACGCCTGGCGCACTATCCGCTGCTGCTGGACGAGCTGCTCGACACGCGCGTCTCCGGGCCGATGCCGGACCGCGACGAATTGCGGACCGAGTGCGAGGCCGCACTGGTCGAGGAGGATCCGGAGACCTGCCTGCGCGTGCTCAACGAGCGCCGTCTGGCGCTGAGTTTCCGCGTCGCGTTGGCCGCGCTCGATGGCCGTCAGTCCGCGCGCGACAGCGTGCGCCAGCTGGGCTGGCTGGCGGACGAGGTCGTCCGCGTGGTCGTGCAGGTCGCCACGCGCGATGTCGCCGCCTCGCACGGCATCGTTGCCGCAGGACGGTTCGCGGTGATCGGTTATGGCAGCCTGGGGGGCGAGGAGCTCGGCTTCGGTTCGGATCTCGACCTGGTGTTCCTGTTCGATGCGCCGGCCGAGGCGGAATCGGATGGCAAGCGGCCGATGGAAGCCGGTCGCTGGTACGCCAGGCTGGCCCAGAAGGTCGTCGCGCTGCTTGGTGCCGTGACCGCGGCGGGACGGCTCTACGACGTGGACGTCCGGCTGCGCCCGGACGGCGCGAAAGGCCTGCTGGTGTCGTCGCTGGCCAGCTTCACCGAGTACCAGCGCGAGCGCGCCTGGACCTGGGAACACCAGGCACTGGTGCGTGCGCGTGGCGTCGCCGGCGATGCCTCGCTGCTTCAGACGTTCGAAGACATCCGGGCCGCGACGCTGGCGCGGTCGCGCGATGTCGACGTCCTGCGCGACGACGTGGTGAAGATGCGCGGACGCATGCGTTCCGAACTCGACCGCAGCGACGTCGCGCGCTTCGATTTGAAGCAGGGCGCCGGTGGCCTGGTCGACCTGGAATTCCTGATCCAGTACCTGGTCCTGCGCGATGCCATGGCGCAACCCGCCTTGTTGTTGCCGCGGGATACGCCGCGCCTGATCGCGTCGCTGGCGGCCGAGGGGGCGCTGACTCCGGAAGAAGCCAGTGCGCTCGATGCGGTGCATGCCACCTTCGTCGCCGAAGGTCTGGCCTGCACGCTGGACCGGCGTCCGAGGCTGGTCGTCGAGAACGCCGCACTGGCGATGGCGCGTGCGGTGGTGATGCGGACGACGGCCGCGCACGGATTGGACGTCGCGTCGTCGCCCTGAGCCTGGCGTGGCCAGCCACGTGCTTCCGCGCGCCGCGGACATCACGGTTCAGTGGACGCCGGTCGGGCCCCGCAACGCCCCCATCCCCACATCGATCAGTTCACGCAGACCGTGTGCGAGCGCCACGGCGTCGTCATGGCTCCAGAACAGGTCGGGACTGACGATATCGGGATCGTCCTTGCCCGTGCCGAGACTGGCCTGGAAGATCATGTCGTAGACGTCCCAAAGCACCGCGTCGCACTTCATCGCCTTGGATGTGTCGAGCGCGGGGCCCCGCACCGTGGCCGCGATGTCATCGAGCATGTTCCATGCGTGCAGGAACGCAGTGCAGTCCTGGCGCAGCACGTCACGCCCACTGAGGCCATTGAGTCGTCCATCGACATCATCCAGGTCCACCCGGTGCTCCTCGCTCCAGGCAACGCGATTGGCCATGGCGTCCCTTGCCAGCGTGGCGGGGTCGAAGATCGAGATGCGTCGATGGCCATCGCACACCAGGTGGTCGATCGCATCCAGGCCGGAAGTGCCTTCGATGCCGGTCACCCACAACACCAGGTACTCCTGGCCTGCCCATCGGAGACGAACCGGATAAAGGGACGCGTCGGCGCTCATGCCGGCATGGCCAGGCGCTTTCGAACCTCTGCTGCCACGCGTGCCGTCTCCCGCAATGGCTCTCCATCGAACAGCGTCGGGGCTCCAGCCAGGTCGTGGATGCGTCCGCGATCTCTCAGTGCATCGAGGAAACGACGCGGACGCCCGCTGACGCGGCCCGGTTCGAACACCAGCACGGGGGCCCGCGTGCCGCAGGCCTCCGACACCATGTTCACCGACTCCGGTGTGCAGACGATGCGCTCTGCCCAACCCAGCAGGCCGGCGTAAGGATTCGGGCCGTCGGACGGATCGCACCACAGGAGCGTATGCGGCCGTTGTGCCCAGCGCCGGCGCACGGCGTCGATCACCGTGGGTTGCGTGCGTCGTGAGGTGGTGACCAGTAGGCTGCCATCCGCCGTCAGGTCATCGAGCAGGATCGTGAGCCGTGCGAACGCGTCCGTATCGAACCGGTAGTGCGCACTGTCGCCGCCGAGCAGCACTGCCGTGCGAGGCGAGGGCAGGGCTGCGAATGCGGGAAATGCGGTGCGCGCGTCGGCCAGCCACGCATCGTCGACCGGATTCAGGCTGCCGAGCAGGGTGAGAATGTTCGGACCGGTGAGCCCGTCGTGCTCCGGCGCGATGACCAGGTCCCAATGCGATGGATCGATGCGCGGGTCGAGGATCTGCACGACGCGGCTGCCACGCGCGCGCAGAAGCCGCGTGGCCAGCGCCGCCTGGCGACCACAGCCGATGGCCAGGGTGGGTGGCCGCCGCTGCAGTTGATCGAAGGCCGGCCCGAGACCCTGTGTCGCGCCCGGCAGCAGGCGCGGTGCCAACCAGCGCCAGGGCGCACGCGGTGCGAGTATCAGGTCGCGTGCTTCGCCGCCCAGTGCACGCGCCAGCGACTGCGCCTGGCGTAGGTTGCCGGCGTGTCCATCGGTCAGCGTGCAGAGACCGCGGGAATCGGACGGGAGGGGGCTTGTTTGTTCCACCGGTTAAAACAATCCGTTCCGGGTCGATTGGATATTGCCATGGTCAGGACACTCTACACTGCCCGTCCGATGCGCCGGCCCGTGCCGCCGCGACGTGCTTCCCTTCCTCGCGACAGGTAACCCATGTCCCACGCCCTCGATGCCGCCTCGCTCGACCAGTTGTTCCGCACCGCCCGCACCTACAACGCGTTTACCGGCGAGGTCAGCGACGACACCCTGCGCCAGCTGTACGACCTGCTCAAGTTCGGTCCGACCCAGGCCAACACCACGCCGGCACGCTTCGTGTTCGTGAAGTCGGCCGAGGCCAAGGCCAAGCTGGGCCCGGCGCTGTCCGAAGGCAACTACAAGAAGACGATGGAAGCCCCGGTTACCGTCATCATCGCCCGTGACGAGGACTTCCACGAGAAGCTGCCGTTCCTGTTCCCGCATACCGACGCCAAGGCCTGGTTCGACGGCCCGCGCGACAACCGCTTCAAGCCCGCGCTGCGCAACGCCAGCCTGCAGGCGGCTTACCTGATCGTCGCCGCACGTGCGCTGGGCCTGGATGCCGGCCCGATGACCGGTTTCGACGCCGAGAAGGTCGACGAAGCGTTCTTCGCAGGCACCGCCATCAAGTCCGACATCCTGGTCAACCTGGGCCATGGCGATCCGTCCAGCATTTTCCCGCGTTCCCCGCGCCTGGGCTTCGACGAAGCCGCACGCATCCTCTGACACCCCACCACCCGGAGACATCCCCATGCGCAAGACCCTGCTCGTTGCCGCCCTGTTCGCGTTCGCCGGTTCGGCCTTCGCTGCGCCGGTGACCTACAAGCTCGACCCCGGCCACACCAACGTGCTGGCCAGCTGGAACCATTTCGGCTTCTCCAATCCGAGCGCCAACTTCGGCCAGGCCGACGGCACCCTGGTGTACGACGCCGCCGACGTGTCCAAGTCCAGCGTGCAGGTCACGCTGCCGCTGACCGGCCTGAGCGCGCTGGCCGACCAGTTCTACGATCACCTCACCGGCGACAAGTGGTTCGATGCCGCCAAGTACCCGTCCGCGACCTTCAAGAGCACCAAGGTGGAAGCTGCGGGCGAAGGCAAGCTGAAGGTCACCGGCGACCTGACCATCAAGGGCATCACCAAGCCGGTCGTCCTGGACGTCACCCTGAACAAGGCCGGCGAGCACCCGATGAAGAAGGTGCCGGCGATCGGCTTCGATGCCACCGCCACCGTGAAGCGCAGCGATTTCGGCGTGGGCGCGTACGCCCCGATGGTCAGCGACGAGGTCGCGCTGAAGATCACCACCGAAGCCACGGCCGACGCGAAGAAGTAATCCGCTGCGATCCGGCGCTCCTCCCCCCGCCGGATCCCGCCAGCAAGGACTCGCCGCCCCGCTTACGCCGGGCGGCGTTTTTCTTGGTGGAAGGCCCGTTCCTTGGGCACCCCGGCGCCGGCTGGTAGACTGGTCGCCTCGTTCGACGACTGCCCGCACCGCCATGAGCCAGACCGCCACCGCGCCCGCCAATGCCGAGAAGCGCTACACCGTGTCGCGCGCCGACCTGCCGCTGAGCTGCCCGCTGCCGTCGATGGCGTTGTGGAACTCGCACCCGCGGGTGTACCTGGCCATCGAGGACGCGGCGGGCGGGGAAGTGCAGTGCCCGTACTGCGGTTCGCACTTCGTCCTGGCCGACTGACTGGCTGATGCGGGCCCCGCGCGCGGCCCATCGCCCATGCGCCGCCTGACCGTCGTCCAGCTGCTGCCGGCGCTGGAGTCCGGCGGTGTCGAACGCTCCACCCTGGAAATCGCCGACGCGCTGGTGCGCGCCGGACATCGTGCCGTGGTCGTGTCCTCGGGTGGCCGGCTGGAGCCCGCGCTGCGCGCCACCGGCGCGGAGCATGTCACCCTCGATATCGGCCGGAAATCGCTGCTGACATTGCGTCATGCCGGTGCGCTGCGGCAGCTGTTCGCCGATGTCGGCGCCGATATCGTGCATGCGCGTTCGCGCCTGCCGGCGTGGATCGGCCTGTGGGCGGTGCGTAGCATGCCGCCGGCATCGCGGCCCCGCTTCGTCACCACCATGCACGGGTTGAATTCGCCGGGCCGCTACAGCGCGGTGATGACCTATGGCGAACGCGTGATCTGCGTATCCGACACGGTGCGCCGTTACCTGCTTCAGCATTACCTGCGTACGGATCCCGGCAAGCTGGTGGTGATTCCGCGCGGCATCGATCCGGCGCAATTCCCGCGCGCCGCGCACCCGGATGTAGACGCACGCGCCTGGGCAGCGGCGCAGCACCCCGCGCTGGCGGGCGATGGCCCGCTGTTGTTGTTGCCGGGACGCGGCACGCGCCTGAAGGGGCACCGCGAGGCGCTCGCGCTACTGGGCAACCTGCGCAACCGGGGCGTGGATGCCCGCCTGTGGATGCCGGGCACGCGTGAGCGCGGGCGTGAGCAGTACGTGGCCGATCTTGAAACGGAAGCGCAGCGGGGCCGGTTCGCCGATGCGCTCGCGATTACGCCCCCGACGACAGAGATCGCCCGCGCCTATGCCGCCAGCGACCTGGTACTGCAGCTGTCGCGCAAGCCCGAAGCCTTCGGCCGCACGGTGATCGAGGCGCTTTCGGTGGGACGTCCGGTCGTCGGCTGGGCGCATGGCGGCGTCGGCGAACTGCTGGCCGAACTGCAACCGCGCGGCGCCGTGCCGGCTTTCGATGAAGGCACGCTGCTCGACACGGTGCAGGACGTTCTCGCCCATCCGCCGTCGCCATTGGCTACGATGGCGGCCTACACCCTGCGCGCGATGCAGGACGCCACGCTCGCCCTCTACCACGACCTCGCCGATGACCGCCGACTCGCCATCGATCCCTGATACACCGCGTCCACGCGACGCGCACGGCTGGCGCTGGGCACCGGCGTGGGTGCTCACGTTCGTGGCGTTGTGGCCCGCGCCCGGCTATGCCGAGGCGGTGATGGTGCTGGGTGCGTTGGCGGCGGTCGTCCGCCTGCTGCTCGGCCGCTTCCGCGGAGGCACGCGCCTGTTGAGCGGGGGCGCATGGGCGCTGACGAGCGCGCTGTTCGCCGCGTACTGGCTGCCGCAGGCGATCTCGGCGATCGATGCGGTCGACACGCCGCGCGCGCTGCGCGAGGCGGCGGTGGATCTGCGCTACCTGCCATTCCTGTGGCTGGTGGCGGCATCGGTGGCGAACGCTTCCGCCAGGCGCACGACCTTCAACGGGCTTGCGGTCATCGTGGCGATCTGGACGCTGGATGCGATAGCGCAGGTGGTCTTCGGCAGCAGTCCGCTGTTCTGGGGGCTCGACCAGCTGAAGCAGCTCATCAGCGGACGGCCGATGTGCACGCTGGAGCAGGTGGCGGGAATCGACCGGCTCAGCGGCTTCCTTGGCCCGTGCAATCGCAAGCTCGGCGTGGTGATGGCCAGCCTGTCGCCGTTCCTGCTGTTCGCCGCCGCGAAGCGCCTGGAGACGCTGGGCTGGCTGCTCGCCGCGGGTGCGATCGGCATCGTCGTCCTGCTCGCAGGCGCACGGGCCGCATGGATCACGTACGCGCTGGTGCTGGTGGCCTCCGGCTGGCGACTGCTCGGGCTGCGCCGCATGCTGGGCGTGATGGCGGCCGGCCTGCTGGTGTTGACCCTGCTTTCGGTGTCGTCCGTGCAGGTACGCGACCGCATCATGCTGACGACCCAGGCCCTGGCCGCCGATGAGTCGGGCGTGGATACGGCCCTGTCGGGGCGTGCGCAGATCTGGTCTGCCGCAGTCTGCATGGTGGTCCATCATCCGATCAATGGCGTCGGTGCCCGTGGCTTCCGCGAGGCCTATCCCGCCTGCACCACGGATACCGGCCAGCGTCCGGAGTGGGGCCAGGGCCCGGCATTCCACGCCCACCAGATCGTGCTCGAGGTGCTCAGCGAAACCGGCGTCATCGGTCTGTTGCTGTGGCTGGCCGGCACGGCGCTGGCGTGGCGCGCATGGCGCTATGCCACGCCCCAGGCCAAGGATCGCGCGCGGCCGGCGATGCTGGCGCTGGCGGTGACGGTGTTCCCGTTGAACACGCACCTGGCCTTCTATTCGACGTTCTGGGGCGGCCTTACCCTGATGCTGGCGGCGCTGTACGCGGGCAGCCTGCTGGCGCGCGATGACGAGTGAGCGCGCGTCGGGGGTGCGCTGCTGGTTCGTAGCACCGGTCAACCTGGTGGCAGCGTGCATCGCGCGCCTGCCGCAGTCCTGGCTGCTGGCCCTGGGGAGTGTTGCGACCTCGTTGCTGTGGCCGCTGCTCGCCAAACGTCGTCGCCACGCGGCGATCAATCTGGCGCTCTGTTTTCCGGAGCTGGACGAGCACGCGCGTGTACGCTTGCTCCGCGGTACCGTGCGCGCGACCGTGACCGCCGCGCTCGAACTCGTCCGTGGCTGGTATGCACCCTCGCGCGCGCTGCGCGGGCTGGCCGACGTGCAGGGATTGGAACATGTGCAGGCCGCGCGCGCGCAGGGTCGCGGCATTCTGCTGTTCGGCGGACACATCCCGAATTCCGAGCTGTGCGCGCGTCTGCTCGGTGACGCGCTGGGCGAGCGCGTGAACATCGTCGCGCGACGCAACAACGATCCCTGCATCGAGCGCTTGATGGACGACGCGCGTCGTCGCGTGTTCGCCGACGTCATCGGCAAGAAGGACGTGCGCGGCCTGCTGCGCACGCTGTCGCGCGGCGGCATCGTGGCGTACTCGGCCGATCAGGACTTCAACTACCAGAACGCGTTCGTGCCGTTCTTCGGCGTGTCGGCCGCGACGCTGACCGCCACGCCCGACCTCGCACGTCGCGGCAACGCGGTGGTGCTGCCGTTCTGGTTCCACCGCGATGCGGATGGGCGCTATCAGCTGCGCGTCGAGCCGACGTGGAATGGATGGCCGAGCGGCGATCCCGTGAAGGACGCGGCGCGCTACATGTCCGAACTTGAGGCCGTGGTCCGCCAGCATCCCGAGCAGTACCTGTGGGTGCACCGCCGCTTCAAGACGCGGCCTCCGCGCGAGCCTGACCTTTACCGGTAGAGTTCACCGCGTCCGTCGGGTTGCCGCTTGAAGCGCCGATGGATCCACAGGTACTGCGTGGGCGCCTGCCGCACCATCGCCTCGATCGCGGCGATCACGCGCGCGGTATCGCCGGTGGCATCGAACGAGGGGAAGTCCTCGAACGCGGGCGACAGTTTCAGCGTGTATCCACCATCTTCGCGGCGCACGTGCGCAAAGGCGATCACCGCCGCACCGGACAGCCGCGCCAACTGGTGCGTCGACGTCAGGCTGTAGGCGGGGTGGCCGAAAAACGGTACGAACACGCTGTCGCCGCGACGCGTGTCCTGGTCCGGCGCGAACCACAGCAGGCCGCCCTGCTTGAGGTGCTTCAACGCGGGACGCAGTTCCTCACGGGTGAACATCGCGGTGGCGTAACGCAGTCGGCCACGCTTGACTGCCCACTCCATCGCGCCCTGGTTGTGCGGGCGGTACATGCCCGCCAGGGGTGCGTAATCGCACATGAGGCGTGCCGAGATCTCCAGCGTGGTGAAGTGGCCCGACACCACGATCACGCCGCGTCCACCCGCGCGCGCAGCGGCCAGGTGCTCCAGTCCCTCCACCTGCAGTCCCTTCCGCATCGGCTCGACGCTGCCCCACCAGGCGCGCGCGAACTCGAACAGGCCGATGCCGAGCTCACCGAAGCTGGCGCGCGCCAGGGCGTCCTGGCGTTGCGCATCCAGTTCCGGAAAGCACAGGGCGATGTTGCGTTGGGCCACGTGCCGGCGGTCGCGCAGCACGCGGTACAGCAGCGCGCCCACGGCGCGGCCGATCGGGCGCTGCAGGACCCACGGCACGCGCGCAGCCAGCCAGGCCAGTCCGATGCCCAGCCAGGACGGCCACTGCCGCGGGCCCATCGGTGGACGCTCGCCGGCGTCGGAGGATCGCTTGGATTCGGCCATGGCCCATTGTAACGGCGGCCCCGGGTATCCTTGTCGCCCATGTCGAACCGTACTGCCGAACGCCTGCTGCGCGCCCTGTACTCGGTGGTGCTGTACGTGCTGACGCCGGTCACCCTCTACCACCTGATCTGGCGCGGCTTCCGCTATCCGGAGTATTTCCAGCGCTGGAACGAGCGCTACGGCAACTACGATGTCCCGGGGGGCACGGTCGACGTGTGGCTGCATGCGGTGTCGGTGGGTGAGGTCAACGCCGCCGCGCCGGTGGTCGATGCGCTGCTGAAACGGCATCGCGGCCTGCGCCTGCTCATCACCACCATCACGCCGACCGGATCGCAGCGCGTGCAGACGCTATGGGGCGAGCGCGTGCTGCACGTGTATTCCCCCTACGACCTGCCGGGCGCCGTGTCGCGCTTCCTGCGGCATTTTCCGCCGCGCCTGGCGCTGATCATGGAAACCGAACTCTGGCCCAGCCTGCTGTTCGGTTGCCATGATCGCAAGGTGCCGCTGTACATCCTCAACGCGCGGCTGTCCGCGCGCTCGCTGCGTGGCTACAGCGTGCTGCGGCCGCTGATCGCGCGCACGCTGCGAACGGTGCGCAAGGTGGCGGCGCAGTCCGGCGATGACGCCGCGCGCTTCGTGCAGCTGGGTGCGTTGCCCGGACAGGTGCGCGACGTGGGCAATCTCAAGTTCGACATTCCCGTGCCGGCCAACGTGGGCGAGGTGGTCGACGGCTTCCGGCAGCATCTGTCGAGCGGCCGGCCGGTCTGGATCGCCGCCAGCACGCATGAGGACGAAGAGGGTCCCGTCCTCGCCATCCACGCGCGCCTGCGCCAGCGCTGGCCGGACCTGCTGCTGCTGTGGGCACCGCGGCATCCGGAACGCTTTCCGCGCGTGGCGGAGGCGGCGAGCGAGGCCGGCTGGAAGGTCGGCACGCGGCGCGAGGACCGCTGGCCGTCCGCCGGCGATGATGTCTTCGTGCTGGACACGCTGGGCGAGCTGATGGCGTTCTACGCGTGCGCCGACGTGGCCTTCATCGGCGGCAGCCTGCAGGCCATCGGGGGCCACAACATGCTGGAGCCTGCGGCGGTGGGAACACCGGCCGTTACCGGGCCGCACCTGCACAACTTCAGCGAGATTTCGCGTCGGCTCAAGGAGGCCGATGCGCTGGTGATCGTGCCCGACGCACCGGGCGTGGCGGAGGCGATCGATGCCCTGCTCGGCGACGACGCCCGCCGACGCGGCATGGCGGAACGGGGACGGGCGCTGGTCGAGCACGGACGCGGCGCGCTGGCGCGTACGCTGGTGATGATCGCGCCCCACCTGCCGGCGCCCGTGGCATGAGCACGGGCGCACCACGCGCGCTGGCTGGCGTGCTTGTGCTGGATCTGACCCGCGTGCTCGCCGGACCATGGTGCACGCAGACACTGGCCGACCTGGGCGCCGAGGTCATCAAGGTCGAGCGCCCGGGCAGCGGCGACGATACGCGTGGCTGGGGGCCGCCGTTCCTGCGCGATGCAGAAGGAAACGAGACGGCGGAATCCGCGTACTACCTGTGCGCGAACCGCAACAAGCGTTCGCTGACGGTCGACATCGCCACCGGGGAAGGACAGGCCATCATTCGTCGGCTCGCGCTGCAGAGCGACGTGCTCGTGGAGAACTTCAAGGTCGACGACATGGCACGCTACGGCCTGGATGCCGAAACGCTGCGCGCGTCCAACCCACGACTGGTCTATTGCTCGATCACCGGTTTCGGCCAGGAAGGGCCGTATGCCCGGCGTGCCGGTTACGACTTCGCCGTGCAGGGACTTGGCGGCCTGATGAGCGTCACCGGTGCGGCCGATGGCGAACCGCAGAAGGTCGGCGTCGCCGTCGCGGACCTGTTCACCGGCATGTACGCGACCGTTGCGATCCTCGCCGCGCTCCGTCACCGCGATGCGACCGGCGAGGGGCAGGTGGTCGACATGGCCCTGCTGGATGCGCAGGTCGCGATGCTCGCCAACCTGGGCAGCCACTACCTGATCGGTGGCGAGGTGTCGCCGCGACAGGGCAATGCGCATGCCAACATCGTGCCGTACCAGGTCTTTGCCGTTGCCGACGGCCACCTCATCGTGGCGGTCGGCAACGACCGGCAGTTCGCGCGCTTGTGCGACGTACTGGAGGTTCCCACGTTGGCTGGCGACGTGCGTTTCGCGACAAACGCGGGACGCGTGCGCCATCGCGATGTGCTGGTGCCGATGCTGCAGTCGGCCTTCCGCGCGCGCGACCGGCACGCATGGCTGACTTTGCTGGAGTCGGCTGGCATTCCATGCGGACCGGTCAACGACATCGCCGACGTGTTTGCCGATCCGCAGGTCCGGGCGCGCGGCATGGTCGTCGAGGCTCCGCACCCGTTGGCCGGCGTCGTGGCGCTGGTCGACAGTCCGATGAAGCTGTCCGCTACGCCGGTCGATCTGCGGCATGCGCCGCCGCTACTCGGACAGCATACCGACGAGGTGTTGCTCGAGGCAGGCTACGACGATGCGGAGATCGTCGCGCTGCGTGCGCGAGGCGCGATCTGAGGGGCGGGTGCAGGAGCGACGTGAGTCGCGACCGCGGGGCTTCCACCTGCTTCGACGTATCCGGGTTACCGAAACGTGCGGTCGCGGCTCGCGTCGCTCCTGCAGAAAATCCCGGGTCCTGTAACGACAACGGCGGGCCGAAGCCCGCCGTCGTGATCGCGAAGAGCGCGAGGTGTTACTGCGAAACGGGCTGCGACGAGAGGCGCGCCTCGGCGTCGGCGGTCAGCAGGCGGTTGACGTCCTGCACATCGGTGCCGTCCAGCGTGCCGGCCGCCTGTTCCAGCAGCAGTCGGTTCTGCAGGAAGTTGTAGCGCGCGCGCGCGTATTCGACCTGCGCCTGGAACAGCGTGCGCTGGTTCTGCAGCACGTCCAGCACGGTACGGGTACCGACTTCCAGGCCGACCTGCGAGGCATCCAGCGCGCTCTGCGCGGACACGACGGCCAGGCGACGCGCTTCCACTTCGGTCACGCCGGCGACCAGTGCCTGGTAGGCATTGCTGGTGTTGCGCACCAGCGCGCGACGGGTCTGCTCCAGGCCATCGGTGGCGCGATCGCGCTGGGCCAGTGCCTGGCGCACGCCGGACTGGGTGGCGCCGCCGGAGAAGATCGGCACGGTCAGCGTCACGCCCCAGTTGTAGCCCTCGCCATCGCGCGACAGCGTGCCCGGCACGCTGTCCCAGTCGGTGCCGTTGGAATAGCCACCGCGGAAATTCAGTGTGGGATAGTGGCCTGCACGCGCGCTGGCCACGCCATGCTGCGCCGATTCCAGCACATATTCGGCCGACTTCAGGTTCGGATTCTGCTCCAGCGCACGGTCCACCCACGACTGCGCGTTCTGTTCCACCGGCAGTTCCGGGCGGAAATCGTCCGGCAGGCCCTTCAGGCCGCTGATCGGCTGGCCGGTGATCTCGGCCAGGGCGCGGTAGCTGTCGTCCAGCGCGTTGCGGGCCAGGATGGTGTTGGCGCGCGCGCTGTCGTACTGGGCGCGGGCTTCATGCACGTCGGTGATGGGAGCCAGGCCCACGTCCAGTCGCTTCTGCGCGTAGTCGAACTGCTTCTTCGACGCGGCTTCGTTGGTTTCGGCGGCGGCCAGCGATTCGATGCCGATCAGCACGTTGAAATAGGCGGCCGACGTGCGGGTGATCAGTTCGTTGTTCGCCGAGGCCAGATCGAAATCGGCGGCG
Organism: Pseudoxanthomonas sp. PXM01; assembly: GCF_014851815.1. GTDB lineage: Bacteria > Pseudomonadota > Gammaproteobacteria > Xanthomonadales > Xanthomonadaceae > Pseudoxanthomonas_A. Next base: position 1,800,010 of record NZ_JACVAJ010000001.1, on the reverse strand, counting down.
CGGCTGATGGCGCGCTGGCCGCGCAGGTTGGCGATGCGGCTCCAGTCGAAGATCGTCTGGTTGACCTGGGCGCCGTAGGTGCGGCTCTTGCCGTCGCCGGTCGGATCGCCCGGACGGCTGCTGTGGGTCAGTTCGTATCCTGCGCTGCCGGTGATCTGCGGCAGCAACGCCGCACGCGCCTGCACCGCGCCTTCCTTGTCGATCAGGCGCGTCGATTCCGCGATCGACAGGGTCGGGTCGCCGGTGCGCGCCAGTTCATAGGTCTGCATCAGGTCGGCGGCGTTTGCCGCAGACGGCAGGGCCAGGGCGAGCGCGAGTACGAGGGGGCGACGGCTCATGCGGGTTCCTTTTTGTATTTCTTCAGAAGACGAACTGGGGCGCCGGTGCGGCGCCGACCAGATAGGGGAGGTCGGTTTCGAACAACGATTCGACGCGGGTACCGTTGACATCGGCGACGTGCAACACGGCTTCCATCACCGGCGATGCCCCGCGCACGACGAACAGGCGACCGCCCGGACGCAGCCATTGCAGGAAACGTGCGGGCACGGTGGCGACGGCCCCGGTCACGCAGATGACGTCGAAGCGGCGGTCCGTTTCCCACGAAAGCGCGTCGACGGTGTCGATCCGCACGTTGCTGCCCAGGCCGGCGGCATCGAGGCGCGCGCGCGCGGCGTCGGCGAGCTCGGGCTGGATCTCCAGGCTGACCACTTCGCGTGCCAGGTGCGCCAGGCAGGCGGTCAGGTAGCCGCTGCCGGTGCCGATCTCCAGCACGTCCTCGTCCGCCTGCGGCTTGAGCGCCTGCAAGGTGCGGCCTTCGATGACCGGCTTGGCCATCGACTGGCCATGGCCGAGCGGCAGTTCCAGGTCCGCATAGGCGAGCGCGCGGTGCGATTCGGCAACGAAGGCCTCGCGCGGCAGCGTGGCCAGCGTTTCCAGCACGCGCGCATCCAGCACGTCCCAGGGACGTACCTGCTGCTCGACCATGTTTTCGCGGGCCTGGGTGTAGTTGATCGTCATGGGGGTGGTCATCCGACGCGGAGGGCTGGGCCGGGCATTTTACCGGGCTGGCTCGGTCCGCGCTGGGCAAGGATCGGGGCACCCGCGGCGGCAGGCGCAGTGCCGGAAGTCACCGCAACCTCCGTCGCCCGGGGCTGCGCTTCAGTTTCAGCGGCGGCCATACGCCCTCAGGAACATGTCCACCGTGGCATCGACGTGCTGGCGGGCGTCGACCGGGCCTGGCCGGCTGCACAGGCCGCAGGTCATGCGCGCGTGCACCTCGCCCTTGATCAGGGTGAAGAACTGCACGGAGGCCGTCGCCACGTCGGGGATATCCAGCTCGCCCTTGGCCACCAGTGCCTGCAGCATGGCGGCGAAGGCATCGTGCGTGCGTTGCGGGCCGGCTTCCCAGAAGGTCCGTTTGAGCTTGTCGTCGATGTTGCCCGGGACCATCATCATGCGATGCGTGCTGATGGCCTCCTCGCTGGTGACCAGCGCGAAGAACGCCTGCGCGATGGCCTTGAGCTGGTCGCGCAGGCTGCCCTTTAGCTCGATCTCGAACAGCGCGTCCGGCAGCATTTCCTCGCACTTGGCCTGCACGGCCGCGGCGAACAGGGCGTCCTTGTCGCCGAAGTGGCTGTACACCGTCAGTTTGGACACGCCGGCTTCGGCAGCGATCTGGTCCATGCTGACGCCGTTGAAACCCTCGCGCGCGAACAACTGCTTGGCGGCTTCGAGGATGGCGGCGCGCTTGCCCAGGTCCTTGGGGCGGCCGGGGCCGCTGGAGGCGGGCTTGGCGGACGGCTTGGGGCGGCTGGCGGAGGGGCGTGGGCTGACCATGGCTTAATACTAGACTACTCGGTTCGATATTTATACTATACCGCCAAGTCCACTAATTGAAGCCTCAACGGAGCAGTCATGCGCCAGATGCGCTGGAACGGAGTGTTCGCAATCGTGCTGGTCGGCCTGGCCGCCTGCAGTGCGGAGCAGCCGGCGGAAACGCCGCATCCGGCACTCGTCGTGCAGCCCGGTGGTGGCGCCGACGCTGCGCTGTCGGCCTATGCCGGCGAGGTGCGGGCCCGCGAGGAGAGTCCGCTGTCGTTCCGTGTGGGCGGCAACCTGGTCCGCCGCAATGTGGATGCCGGCGCCCGCGTACAGAAGGGCGAAGTACTCGCGTTGCTGGATCCCGGCGATTTCGCCCTGCAGGCGCAGGCTGCGCAGGCGCAGTTGGCCGCGGCCGAGGCCGACCTTGTCCGCGCGCGTGGTGATCGTGATCGCTACGCGAAACTCGTCGGCGACAAGCTGATCAGCCAGTCCGCTTACGACGCGCAGGTCGCGGCGTACAAGGCGGCCGAGGGCCAGGCGCGCGCTGCGCGGGCGCAGATGGACGTGATGCGCAACCAGGAAGGCTATTCACAGCTGCGCGCACCCCGCGACGGCGTGATCGCCAGCCGCCAGGCCGAGGCCGGACAGGTGGTGGCGGCGGGCCAGACCGTCTTCACCCTTGCCGCCGATGGCGGTCGCGAGGTGGCCATCGGGCTGCCGGAAAACCGCATCCGCGACTTCAGCGTCGGCCAGCCGGTGGTGATCGAACTGTGGAATGCGCCTGGCCAGCGCCTGCCGGGTGCCATCCGCGAGATCGCACCGGCGGCCGATGCGCAGACGCGCACCTACGCCGCGCGCGTCAGCCTGGTGGGCGAGGCGCAGCAGCAGGTCGAACTGGGCCAGAGCGCCCGCGTCTACGTGCAGGAGAATGGCAGCAAGGCGTCGCTGAAGTTGCCGCTGTCGGCGATCCAGCGCGGCGACGACGGCAAGACCACGGTATGGGTCGTCGATCCGGCGAACGGCAAGGTGCGCGCGCAGGCGGTGCAGCTCGGCCCCTATGGCGAAGCGTCCGTACCCGTGCAGAGCGGCGTGAAGGCTGGCGACTGGGTGGTGGCGGCAGGCGGCCATCTGCTGCGCGAAGGCCAGGTGGTCGCGCCGGTGGACCGCAACAACCGGCCCCTGAAGCCGACCGCCGCGGGCGGTACCGCCAACGTCGCCACGCGCTCGGAGTAACGGCATGCGCCGCTTCAACCTTTCCGAGTGGGCGCTGACCAACCGCAGCCTCGTGCTGTTCATGATGATCCTGCTGGGCATCATCGGCGCGTGGTCGTACAAGCATCTGGGCCAGTCCGAGGACCCGCCCTTCACCTTCAAGGCGATGGTGGTGCGCACGGTGTGGCCAGGCGCGACCGCCGAAGAAGTCTCGCAGCAGGTCACCGAGCGCATCGAGAAGGCGCTGATGACGACGGGCGAATACGAGTTCATCCGCTCGTACTCGCGTCCCGGCGAGTCGCAGGTGATCTTCATGGCGCGCGACTCCATGAAGTCCAAGGACGTGCCCGAGCTGTGGTACCAGGTGCGCAAGAAGGTCGGCGACGTCCGCGCCACCTTGCCCAGCGGTGTGATCGGCCCGTTCTTCAACGACGAGTTCGGCGACACCTTCGGCAACATCTATGCGTTGACCGGCGAAGGGTTCGACTACGCGGTGATGAAGGACTATGCCGACCGCATCCAGCTGGAGCTGCAGCGGGTGGACGACGTAGGCAAGGTCGAACTGATCGGCCTGCAGGACGAGAAGATCTGGGTCGAGCTTTCCAACACCAAGCTGGCCACGCTCGGCATCCCGCTGAGCGCGGTGCAGCAGGCGCTGGAAGAACAGAACGCGATGACGCCGGCGGGCTTCTTCGAGACGCCAAGCGATCGTGTGCAATTGCGCGTGAGCGGCGAGTTCGGCTCGGTCGACGAGATCCGCGAGTTCCCGATCCGCGCCGGCGACCGCACCGTCAAGCTGGGCGACATCGCCGAGATCAAGCGCGGCTTCGCCGATCCCGCGGCGCCGCGGATGCGCTTCATGGGCCAGCCCGGCATCGGCATCGCGGTCGCGATGAAGGACGGCGGCGACATCCTCAAGCTGGGCGGGACGCTGGAAAGCGAGTTCAAGCGCCTGCAGAAGACGCTGCCGCTGGGCATGGAGCTGCGCAAGGTGTCCGACCAGCCGGCAGCGGTCGAGGATTCGGTGGGCGAGTTCGTGCGGGTGCTGGCCGAAGCCGTGGTCATCGTGCTGCTGGTGAGCTTCTTCTCGCTGGGCATGCGCACCGGCCTGGTGGTGGCGGTGTCGATCCCGCTGGTGCTGGCGATGACGTTCGCGGTGATGCACTACTTCGGCATCGGCCTGCACAAGATCTCGCTGGGCGCGCTGGTGCTTGCGCTGGGCCTGCTGGTCGACGACGCGATCATCGCGGTCGAGATGATGGCCATCAAGATGGAGCAGGGCTTCGACCGGCTGAAGGCGGCGAGCTTCGCCTACGAGTCGACGGCGTTCCCGATGCTCACCGGCACGCTGGTGACGGCCGCGGGCTTCCTGCCGATCGCGACCGCCGCGTCGAGCACGGGCGAGTACACGCGCTCGCTGTTCCAGGTGGTGACCATCGCGCTGGTGGTGTCGTGGGTCGCGGCGGTGCTGTTCATCCCGTACCTGGGCGACAAGATGCTGCCGGACCTGGGCAATCCGCAGCCGCCGAAGCCGGGCTCGCTGGCCGCACGCTGGCACGCGTTCCGCACGGGGCTGGCCGACCGCTGGCCACAGTACGCCGGCATGCTGGCACCGAAGGCGCACGACGCCCACGACCACAACCCCTATCACACGCCGTTCTACCAGCGCTTCCGTGGCTGGCTGGCCTTCTGCCTGCGCCATCGCTGGCTGGTGATCGGCGTGACGGTGGCGGCGTTCGTCGCGTCGATCGCGCTGTTCCGCTTCGTGCCGCAGCAGTTCTTCCCGGATTCGGTGCGTCCCGAGCTGATGGTGGATCTGGAACTGGCCGAAGGCAGCTCGCTGAAGTCGACCGATGCGCAGGCGAAGAAGCTGGAAGCCTTGCTCGCCAAGCGCGAGGGCGTGCAGAACTACGTGGCCTATGTCGGTACCGGCTCTCCGCGCTTCTACCTGCCGCTGGACCAGCAGCTGCCGCAGGCGAATTTCTCGCAGTTCGTGGTACTGACGAACGACATCGACGCGCGCGAAGCCACGCGCCGCTGGCTGATCGACGAGGTCGCGCCGCAGTTCCCCGAACTGCAGTTCCGCGTGACGCGCCTGGAGAACGGACCGCCGGTGGGTTACCCGATCCAGTTCCGCGTGTCCGGCGAGCATGTCGACCGCGTGCAGGCGATCGCGCGGCAGATGGCGGAGAAGGTGCGTGCCAATCCGCACGTCACCAACGTCAATCTGGACTGGAGCGAGCCGAGCAAGATCGTGCGGCTGCAGATCGACCAGGACCGCGCGCGCGCGCTCGGCGTCAGCACGGCGCAGGTGTCGCACTTCCTGTCCGGTTCGCTGTCGGGCCTGAGCGTCAGCACCTACCGCGAAGGCAACGAGCTGGTCGAGATCCTGCTGCGCGGACCGGAAGAGGAGCGTACGCGGCTCGACCTGCTTGGCAGCCTGGCGGTACCGACCAGCCATGGCGGCAGCGTGCCGCTGTCGCAGATTGCCAACCTGGAATACGCCTTCGAGGACGGCATCATCTGGCACCGCGACCGCCTGCCGACCGTCACCGTGCGCGCTGACCTCAACAGCGACGCGGTGACCGCACCGACGGTGGTGGCGCAGATCTCGCCGACGCTGGACGGGATCCGCGCCACGCTGCCACAGGGCTACCTGCTGGAGACCGGTGGCACGGTCGAGGATTCGGGGCGCGGACAGAAGTCCATCGCCGCCGGCATGCCGTTGTTCCTGCTCGCGGTGACCACGCTGCTGATGCTGCAATTGCGCAGCTTCTCCAGGATGGCGCTGGTGCTGCTGACCGCGCCGCTGGGCCTGATCGGCGTGACGCTCGCGCTGCTGGTGTTCCGCGTGCCGTTCGGCTTCGTCGCGATGCTCGGCACCATCGCGCTGGCGGGCATGATCATGCGCAACTCGGTGATCCTGGTGGACCAGATCGATCAGGACATCCGCGCAGGCCACGACCGCTGGCACGCGATCATCGATGCGACCGTGCGGCGCTTCCGTCCCATCGTGCTGACGGCACTGGCAGCGGTGCTGGCGATGATCCCGCTGTCGCGCAGCGCCTTCTTCGGCCCGATGGCGGTGGCCATCATGGGCGGCCTGACGGTCGCGACCGTGCTGACGCTGTTCTTCCTGCCGGCGCTGTACGCGGCATGGTTCAAGGTCAGGCCCGAAGAGCGCACCGCGTCATAGTTCGTCGTGCGGCGGGGGGTTCAAGAACCCCCCCTTCACCGCCGATACTTGGGGGGTCGTAGCCCTCCGGACTCCGTGCCCGCCGTGCGCCGCCTGTTCACCACCAGCCTGTGCCTGCTGGTCCTGCTCGTCGGCGCGCCCGCGTGGGCGCTGGACCCTGCACGCAAGGTGGACGAATACACCATCGCGCGCTGGACGATGGAAGACGGGCTGCCGCACAACCTGGTGCACACCATCAGCCAGGACGCCGACGGTTACCTCTGGGCAGGCACCTGGGAGGGCGCGGCGCGTTTCGACGGCCGCCGCTTCACGCCTTACGACGCCGGCAGCGCGCAGGGACTCGAAATCGAAGGCGTGCGTGCCATCACGCCGCATCCGCACGGTGGCATGGTGCTGAGCCTGGGACGTGTGGGCCCGGGCGTACTGCGTTTTCACCAGGGGCGCTGGCAGCGCCTGCCCGGACAGGCCGGCACGCTGGCGGACGTATCGGTGCTCCGTTTCGGGCCCGACGGCGCGCTGTGGATCGGAACCGACCACAGCGTGTTCCGGTTGGACAGCAATGGCCGGTTGCAGGAGATCGGCAACACGCACGCGCGCCTGGCCAACGAACGCGTGCTGGCGATCCTGCCGCTTCCGGACGGCAATGCGCTGGTCGGCAACCGGCATGGGCTGTTCCGGATCGAGGATGGCCGCGCCAGCGAATGGGGACGCGCAACAGGCATGCCCGAGACCTCCGTGCTGGCCATCCAGGCGTCGCGCTGGGGCGGGATCCTGGTCGGTGGCAGCGCCGGGGCGTGGCGGCTGGAACACGGGCGTGCCGAACCGCTCACCGGCGAGCGCGTCGAAGCCATGCTGGAGGACCGCCACGGGAACCTGTGGATCTCCACCCTCGACGGCCTGCGCCGGTACGCCCAGGGACGCTACGAAACCCTGGGCGAGCGCAACGGCCTGATGGGCCGGCTGGCGCCGGCGCTGTTCGAGGACCGCGACGGTCTGCTGTGGGTCGGCACCACCAATGGCCTGTACCGCGTGTCCGACGGACCGGTGTTCGGCCTGACGCGCAGCAGCGGCCTGCGCGACATCTATGTGCGCGCGATCATCGAGCGGCCCGGCCAGGGGGTATGGATCGGACATCCCATGGGCATCGATGTCTGGCAGGCCGGTCAGGCCCGCGCCGTGCCGTTGGCGTTCGACGGCAAGACGGATCCTTCCGTCCTGTCGATGGCCAATGCGCGCGACGGCGGACTGTGGATCGGCACCTACGACCAGGGCGTGATCCACCTGCCCGTCGCCTCGGCGGACGGACAGTTCCGGCCCTCGCGCCTCGACGAGACGGACGGATTGCCCTCCAACCATGTGCGCGCATTGCTGGAACGCGCCGACGGTTCGTTGTGGATCGGCAGCAACGAGGGCGTGAGCGTGTATCGCGATGGTCGCATCGTGCGCACCCTGGGCGCGAAGGACGGCTTGCCGGATGGCAACGTGTACATGCTGTACGAAACGGCGCAGGGAGCCTTGTGGATAGGCACCAGCAACGGCATGGCGGTCGTGCGCCGCGACGGCTCGGTGCGGCACTGGCCGCCGATGTCGGAGTTCCCCGCCGTGGCGGCGTTCGACTTCCTCGGCGATCCCGACGGCAGTCTGTGGATCGCGTCCGACCGCGGCCTGCTGCACTGGCGCGACGGCCGCTTCGTGCAGTTCGACCATCGCCAGGGCCTGCCGAACAACCGCCTGTTCCGTCTGCTGGAAGACGACAACGGCGATTTCTGGACATCGAGCAACCGCGGCGTCTTCCGCATCTCGCGCGCGGCGCTGACGGCCGTGGAGAACGGCCACCTCGCGCGCCTGCCGGTGGAGGCCTTCACCCATGCGGACGGTCTGCCCAGCAGCCAGGCCAACGGGGCGACCTCGCCTGCGGGCTGGCTGATGCGCGACGGCAAGCTGTGGTTCGCCACGGCGAACGGCATCGGCGTGATCGATCCCGACGACGCGCGGCGCCAGCGCACGCAGGGCGTCACGCTGGTGGTCGAATCGGTCGAGGCGGACGGTCGCGTGTTGCCCCTGCAGCAACGCCAGGCGTTGCGGGCGGACACCCGGCGCGTGGTGATCCGCTTCACCGGCCTCAACCAGCGCGCCCCCGAGCGCCTGCGCTACCGCTACCGGATGGTCGGATTCGACCGCGGATGGATCGAGACCGACAACGGCATCGCCCACGATGCGGTCTACACCAACCTGCCGCCGGGCAAGCTGCGCTTCGAGGTGCAGGTGATGAATGCGCCGGCGGACTGGAGCAAGCCGGAAAACCTGGTGATGCGGACCGTCGAATTCGAAAAGGCATCGCCGTGGTGGTTGCAGGCGTGGGCGCTGGTCCTGTACGCCGTGGTGCTGGGTCTGGTGGGGTGGGCCGTGCTGTTGCTCGCGCTGCGTCGCCAGCGGCATCGCCAGCGGCGGCTGGAGGCGCTGGTGGACGCGCGCACGTCGGAACTGAGCGACAAGAACGCGCAGCTGGAGCAGGCCGGCGAGGCGAATGCGCGGTTGCTCAAGCAGCTGGCACACCAGGCGCGCCACGATCCGCTGACCCGGCTCGCCAACCGGCGTGCCGGCGACGCCTTCCTCGCCGAAGCCCTGGAGGTCAGCCGTCGCGAAGGACGTCCGTTGTCCGTCGCGCTGATCGACATCGACCATTTCAAGGGGGTCAACGACCGCTACGGCCATGCCTTCGGCGATGATGTGCTGTCGCAGATCGCCGCGCTGGCGGAACAGTTGGCGGGTGGCGTGGAGGGCGTGCTGATCGCACGCTACGGCGGCGAGGAGTTCCTGGTGTGCCAGCAGTTGCCCCGGTCGACGTCGCGCGCGCGCCTGGAGACGCTGCGCGAGGGTATCGCCCGTGCAGGCATCGAAACGCCGGACGGCGATACCCTGCATTGCACGGTCAGCATCGGCGTGGCGGAACTGGAGGCCGGCCAGGATCTGCGCGACCTGCTGCGTGTCGCGGACGAGCGCCTGTACAAGGCGAAGCAGCAGGGGCGCAATCGCCTGGTATCCGGCTGACGCATCTGCGTCGACGTGGCACCGTGGTCAGCGGCCTGCGAAACGGAGTCCGCCGGTTTCGCCTTCACCCACGGTTTCCGGATCGGTCGTCAACGCATTCTCGAAGCCGCCGCCACTGCCGTTGTACAGCAGGTAGACCGGCTTCTCGTTGCGCAGCAGGTCGATGCAGTTCTGGAAGTCGTCCAGGTGGTAGTTCAGCTGCGGCTGCGTGCCGTTGAGGCCGTCGGCGGGCAGCGCCGCACCGTTGGCATGGAACACCAGCTGGCCGATGTAGGCGCCACCGGCCATCAGGCCGATGCGGCGGCGGAACGTGTTGGCGGAATAGATGACGTGGTACTTCTCGATCTGCGTCGTGGGCATCGTGCCTGTCCTGTGCGTGCATCCCCTGCATCCGAGTCAACGCAGGGGATGCCGCGATCAGGTCACGCACGCCTCAGTCGCGCAGCTCCGCCACGTAGCAGCGTGCCTGCATCTGCTCCAGCACGGCCTGCGTCGCGACTTGCGTGGACACGCCGCGGCCGGCCGTCGCGAGGTCGTTGGTGAACACTTGTGCGTTGAGCGCACCATCGACGGCGCGCTCGATGCAGTCCGCTTCCTCGTGCAGGCCCAGCGAATGGCGCAGCAGCAGTGCACAGCTCAGGATCGTCGCGTAGGGATTGGCGACTCCCTTGCCGGCGATGTCCGGCGCCGAGCCGTGGATCGGCTCGTACAGGCCGACCTTGCCGTCGCCCAGCGAGGCCGACGGCAGCAGGCCCAGCGAGCCGGCCAGCATCGAGGCCTCGTCGGTGAGGATGTCCCCGAACATGTTCTCGGTGACGATCACGTCGTACTCACGCGGCTTGGCGAGCAGGTGCATCGCCATCGAATCGACCAGCTGGTGTTCCAGCTTCACGTCGGGGAACTCCTCGCGGCCGATGCGGGTGGCGACGTCGCGCCACAGGCGCGAGGTCTCCAGCACGTTGGCCTTGTCGACCGATACCAGCTGGCTGCGACGCTGGCGCGCCAGCTTGAACGCGCTGCGCACGACGCGCTCGATCTCGGTGACGCTGTAGCTGCACAGGTCGCTGGCGCCGCGCGCATCGCGGGTCTTCTCGCCGAAGTAGATGCCGCCGGTGAGTTCGCGCACGACCACGATGTCCACGCCGGTCAGCAGGTGCGGCTTGATCGGCGACGCGTTCAGCGCGGCAGGATGCGGGCGCACCGGGCGCAGATTGGCGAACAGGCCCAGGCCCTTGCGCAGCGCCAGCAGGCCCTGTTCCGGACGCACTTTCGCGTTAGGGTCCGACCACTTCGGGCCACCCACCGCGCCCAGCAGCACCGCGTTCGCCTGCTGGCAGCCCTGCAGCGTGGCTTGCGGCAGCGGTTCGCCGTGCCGGTCGATGGCGATGCCGCCGATGTCGTACTCGTGGAAATCGAAGGTGTGGCCGTGGCGGCGTGCCAGGGTGCGCAGCACGGTGACGGCGGCGGCGGTGACTTCGGGACCGATGCCGTCCCCGGGCAGTACGGCGATATCAGCGTGCATGGCGGGTGGCCTCGTAGCGTTCGATGTCGGTGTGGCGGGCCAGCAGGTAGCCCAGTTCGTCGACGCCCTGCAACAGGCAGGTCTGCGCGAAGGCGTCGAGCGGGAAGGAGAAGACGGCGCCGCCCGGCGTGCGCAGTTCCTTGGCAGCGACGTCGACGACCAGTTCGTCGTCCGGCCGCTGCATCAGCGACTGCACCGCCTCTTCCGGCAGCACGACGGGCACCAGCCCGTTCTTCAGGCTGTTGTTGCGGAAGATGTCGGCGATCTCGCTGCTGACGATGGCGCGCAGGCCCAGATCGGTCAGCGCCCACGGCGCGTGCTCGCGGGAGGAGCCGCAGCCGAAGTTGCGGCCGGCCAACAGGATCTTGCGGCCGGCGTTCTCCGGCTGGTTGAACGGGAACGCCGGGTTCGGCGCGCCGTCGGCCTGCCAGCGCCAGTCGTTGAACGCGTTCTTGCCCAGGCCGGCGCGCTCGGTCGTCGATAGGAAACGCGCGGGGATGATCTGGTCGGTGTCGATGTTGGTCTGCGCCAGCACCACGCTCTTCGAGCGCACTTCGTTGAACCCGGCCATCACGCCACCGCCTTCTGGTCGTCGAACAGGTCACGCGGATCGCTGACGCGTCCGTTCACCGCGGCCCATGCCGCCGTCAGCGGCGAGGCCAGCAGCGTGCGCGCGCCGGGACCCTGGCGCCCTTCGAAGTTGCGGTTGCTGGTGCTCACCGCCAGCTGGCCCGGCGCCACCAGATCGCCGTTCATCGCGATGCACATCGAACAGCCCGGTTCGCGCCATTCGGCACCGGCGTCGCGCACGACCTGGTCGATGCCTTCGGCCTCGGCTTCGCGCTTGACGATCTCCGAGCCCGGCACCACCAGCATGCGCACGCCTGCGGCGACCTTGCGGCCGCGCAGCACCTGCGCCACTTCGCGCATGTCGCGCAGGCGGCCGTTGGTGCAGGAGCCGACGAACACCACGTCGACGGGGGTGCCTTCCAGCGCGCTGCCGGCACTCAGGTGCATGTAGTCCAGGCCCTTCTGCGCGGCGGCGTCGACCGGCGCGGGAATCGGTGCGTCCACCGCGATCGCGGTGCCAGGATGCGTGCCCCAGGTCAGCGTCGGGCGGATGTCGGCGGCATCGATGCGTACCTCAGCGTCGAATGTCGCGCCGTCCTCGCTGCGCAGGGTCTTCCAGTAGGCGATGGCAGTTTCGAAGGCCTCGCCTTTCGGTCCGCGTGGCGTGTTGGCGACCCAGTCGAACGTGGTCTGGTCGGGCGCCACCATGCCGGCGCGTGCGCCGGCTTCGATCGACATGTTGCACAGGGTCATGCGCTGCTCCATGTCGAGCGCCTCGATGGCGCTGCCCCGGAACTCGATGACATGGCCGGTGCCGCCGTTCACGCCGATCACCCCGATCACGTGCAGCACGATGTCCTTGGCGCCGACGCCCGGCGCGACCGCACCGTCGACGGTGATCGCCATGGTCTTCGGCTTGCGCTGCAGCAGGCACTGCGTGGCGAGCACGTGGCCGACCTCGCTGGTGCCGATGCCGAACGCCAGCGAACCGAACGCGCCATGCGTGCTGGTGTGGCTGTCGCCGCACACGATGGTCATGCCGGGCAGGGTGAAGCCCTGTTCCGGTGCGATGACGTGGACGATGCCGCGGTTCGGCGAGGCCATGTCGAACAGCTCGATGCCGTGCGCGGCGCAGTTGCGCGCCAGCGTCTCGACCTGCGTTTCCGCAGCCTGGGTGTAGTACGGCAGCTTGCCGTCGGGACCGGCGGGCAGGGTCGGCGTGGAGTGGTCCATCGTCGCCTTGGTGCGGTCCGGGCGGCGTGGCGACAGCCCGCGCGCGGCGAGCTCGGTGAAGGCCTGCGGCGAAGTGACCTCGTGGATCAGGTGCAGGTCGATATACAGCACGGCGGGAGCGGTGTCGGTCTCGGGGACGACGACGTGGGCATCCCACAGTTTGTCGAACAGGGTGCGTGGCGCGGTCATGCGGAATCCGGAGCTACGTGGGAAAGGGATGTGGCACGCGGCTCAAGCCGCGGCCGCTTCCTGTTGTTCGATGCGGCGCTGGCGCAGCAGGCGGTTGGCCACGTCCAGCCAGGCCAGCGCGCTGGCTTCGATGATGTCCTTGCTGGTGCCGGTGCCTTCGTACTCCTCGCCGTCGCAGCGCACCGAGAGGCTGGCTTCGCCGCGTGCGTCCGCGCCGATGCCCACGCTGTGCACCTGGTAGCTTTCCAGTTGCAGTTGCACGCCGGTGGCGGCGGCCAGTGCGCTGAACAGCGCATCGACCGGGCCGTTGCCCTGTGCGGTCTCGGAGACGCGGTTGCCGTCGGGATCGGACAGTTCGACCAGCGCGTTCGCGCGGCTGCCGACGTCGCTGATGGTCATCGACGCCAGGCGGTAGCCGTCGCTCACCGCGGCGTCCTGCATCAACTCCTGCAGGTCGGCGTCGCCGACTACGCGCTGCTTCTCGCACAGCGCCTTGAACTGCTCGAACACCAGCTTCAGCTCGTCCTCTTCCAGCCAGTAACCCAGCGCGCGCAGGCGCTGCTCGACCGCGGCGCGGCCGCTGTGGCGGCCCAGCACCATCTGCGACGACGGCCAGCCCACGTCCTGCGGCTGCATGATCTCGTAGGTGCCGCGGTGGCGCAGCATGCCGTGCTGGTGGATGCCGGACTCGTGGGCGAAGGCATTGGCGCCGACGATGGCCTTGTTGCGCTGCACCGGCATGCCGACCAGGCGCGACAGCAGTTGCGACGTCGGCACGATGCGGCGCGTGTCGATGCGCGTGTCCAGGTTGTAGAAGGCGTTGCGTACCTTCAGCGCCATCACCAGCTCTTCGATGGCGCAGTTGCCCGCGCGCTCGCCGATACCGTTGATCGAACCTTCGACCTGCCGCGCACCGCCTTCGATCGCGGCCAGCGAGTTGGCCACGGCCAGGCCCAAGTCGTTGTGGCAGTGCGCACTGAAGACGACGTTGCCGGCGCCCGGCACCTTGGCGATCGCGCGCTCGAACATGGCGCGGATCTCCTCGGGCGTGGTGAAGCCCACGGTGTCCGGCAGGTTGATGGTGGTGGCCCCGGCGGCGATGGCCGTGGCGATGGCCTGGTGCAGGAAGTCCTCTTCGGTGCGGGTCGCGTCTTCGGCCGAAAACTCGATCTCGTCGACATGACCGCGCGCCAGCCGCACGTGCGTGTCGATCGACTGCAGCACCTGCTCGCGGCTCATGCGGAGCTTGTGCTCGCGGTGCAGCGGGCTGGTCGACAGGAACAGGTGCAGGCGCGGCTTCGCGGAGGCCGACAGCGTGCGCAGCGAGGTCTCGATGTCGCCGGGCAGGCAGCGCGACAGCACCGCGAGCGTGGTGTCGCGCAGATCACGGGCGATCAGCGCATGCGCTTCGCGGTCGGACTGTGAGCTGGCCGGGAAGCCGGTCTCGATGATGTCCACGCCCAGGTCGGCGAGACCGCGGGCCATCACCAGCTTCTGCTGCGGCGTCATGCTGCAGCCGGGGGACTGTTCGCCATCGCGCAGCGTGGTGTCGAAAATTCGGATCTGCGCGGGGGTGGGAATGGTCGTGTTCACCAGATGGATTCCTCGTGTACTTCTGTTTCCGGGGCGACGACCGCGATACGGCGCGCGCCGGTCTTGATGGGGGATTTCGGGGTGGCCGCGCGCGTACTGCCGCGGCCGGTGGCAAGCGCAGGCTCGCCCTCGGCGGCGCGTCGGCGCGGCTTGCGCGGCGGCCGGGGGCGCACGTCGGACAGCAGCTGCGCCAGGACGGTGGCGTCAATGTTACCGCCTGACACCACCGCGCACTTGCGCTTGCCCGCCACGCGGCGACCGGCGGCCAGCGCCAGGGCGCCGGCACCTTCGGCGATCAGGTTCTCTTCCAACGCCAGCCGCACCAGTGTCTCGCGCAGCTCGGCCTCGCGCACGGTGACCACGTCGTCCAGCAGCTGCGTGCATAGGCGGCGTGTGATGAAGCCGGGCACCTTGACGCGCACGCCATCGGCCAGCGACGCGACGGGATCGACGGGCGAGACGTCGCCCTTCATCGCACGGATCATCGAATCCACGCCTTCGACCTGCGCGCCGACGACGCGGACGCCCTGCGACTTCAGCGCCAGTGCGACGCCGGAGGCCAGGCCGCCCCCGCCGATGGGCACGATCACCACGTCCGGCGCGTGCGGGGCGATCTCGATGCCGACCGTGCCCTGGCCTGCGATCACGTCCGGATCGTCGAAGGCGGACAGGAAACGGTAGCCGTTCTGTTCGGCCAGTTCCTTCGCGAAGGCGAATGCCTCGTCGTAGCTGTTGCCGTGCTGGCGCACCGTGGCGCCCCAGTGGGCAACACCGGCGATCTTCGTCTCCGGCGCACCATGCGGCATCACCGTGATGGCTTGCACGCCCAGGCGGTAGGCGGCCCAGGCCAGGCCCTGCGCGTGGTTGCCGGCGGAAGCCGCGATGACCGGGCGATGGTCGCCGCGCTCACGCGCCGCCAGCAGGGCGTTCAGTGCGCCGCGGACCTTGTACGATCCGGTGCGCTGCAGGTTTTCCAGCTTCAGCATCACGCCGAAGCGCTCGGCGTGGTGCAACGGCGTCGGCGGCAGATAACGACGCAGCCGCGCCTGCGCCGCCAGCACGTCGGCCACGGTGACGACGACGTCGCCTACGTCGGGCTCGTTGCTGGCGGAGGCGCGGCCGGCATCAGGCATCGCGGCACGCGAACGGCTGATCTCGAAGAAGACGCCTCCTGACCGCAACATCCGCGCTGGCGGGTGCGGCCTTCATGCGGCGCGGTCCTGGTGGCGGCTATCCCGGCTCAGCTCCTGCACGGCGCTGAAGGACAGTTCCTCCACATCGTAGATCTTCAGCAACTGCTGGCGCAGGGTCTCCGGCGCGCGGGTGCTGTCGATCACCAGCGCCAGCGCCCAGTGGCCTTCGCTGTCATGGGTGGCGTGCACCGCATGGGGTGGGAAGCCACGGCGCTCGATCATGCCCAGCACGCGCACCAGTGCGCCCTCGGCAGGTTTGAGCTTGAGTTCAAGCCGGTAACGCATTCTTGTTCTCCGGGCCGTCGGCCGCGATGGCCGGCTCGGCGGATGGTTTCGCAGGATTGGCATCCAGCATCGAACTGTTGGCGTGGTTCGGCGGCACCAGCGGCCAGACATTCGCCTTGATGTCGATGGTGACGTGCAGCAGGGCGGGACCGGGTTGGGCCAGCAGGTCGGCCAAGGCGCCCTCGACTTCATCGCGCAGGCTGATGTGGTGGGCCGGAATACCGAACACGCGCGCCAGCGCCGCGAAGTCCGGGTTGTCGGACAGATCGATCTCGCTGTAGCGCTCGGCGAAGAACAGTTCCTGCCACTGCCGCACCATGCCCAGCGCGCTGTTGTCGATCAGCACGATCTTCACCGGCAGCTTGCAGCGGGCGATGGTCGCCAACTCCTGCACGTTCATCATGAAGCCGCCGTCGCCATTGACCAGGACGACGGTGCGGTCGGGACAGGCGAATTGCGCGCCCATCGCGGCCGGCAGGCCGAAGCCCATCGTGCCCAGCGCGCCGCTGGTCAGGTGGTTGCGCGGATGGGTGAACTTGCAGTGCTGCGCCACCCACATCTGATGCTGACCCACGTCGCAGGCGATGATCGTGTCGGCCGGTGCCACTTCGCTCAGCCGCTTCAGCAGGCCGGGCGCGTAGATGTCGGTGCCGGGTGCGTCGTAACGGAAGCCGAAACGCTCGCGGTTGCCCACGCAGCGCTTGCGCCATTCATCACAGGTGCTGCGCGCGGCGCCCAGCGCCTTCAGGCTGGCGGCGACGTCGCCCGGGACCGCGATGTCGGCGGTGCGCAGCTTGCCGATCTCGTAGGCATCGGCGTCGATGTGCAGCACGCGGGCGAACGGGGCGAACTCGGCCAGCTTGCCGGTGGCGCGGTCGTCGAACCGTGCACCCACCACGATCAGCAGGTCGGATTCCTGCACCGCCATGTTCGCGGCCCGCGTGCCGTGCATGCCCAGCATGCCCAGGTAATGCGGATGGGCGGCGGGCAGGGCACCCAGACCGCGCAGGGTCAGCACGGTGGGGATCCTGGTGGCGTCGACAAACTGGCGGAACGCATCCACCGCATCGGCCAGACCGATGCCGCCGCCGCCGTAGATCACCGGCTTCTCCGCACCGGCGATGGCAGCCAGTGCATCTGCCAGCTTCGCCTCCTCCGGTGCCGGCACCGGATCGACGCTGGCCGGCACGTGATCGGGCAGATGCGAGGCATCCGACATCTGCACATCCTTCGGCAGGTCGATCAGCACCGGGCCGGGTCGGCCTTCGCGCGCGATGCGGAACGCTTCGCGGACCATCTCCGGCAGGTCGTCCACGCGCCGGGCCACGAAGCTGTGCTTCACGATCGGCAGGGTCAGGCCGAACACGTCCAGCTCCTGGAACGCGTCGGTGCCCATCAGCGTGGTGGCGACCTGGCCGGTCAGGCAGACCATCGGCACCGAGTCCAGCATCGCGTCGGCGATACCGGTCACCAGGTTCGATGCGCCGGGGCCGGAGGTGGCCACGCACACGCCGACCTTGCCGCTGGCGCGGGCGTACCCGTTCGCGGCCAGTGCAGCGCCCTGCTCATGCCGCACCAGGATGTGCTTCAAGTTGGAATCCACCAGCGCGTCGTAGAACGGCATGATGGTGCCGCCCGGGTAGCCGAAGAGCGTGTCCACGCCCTCGGCTTCCAGGGCGCGGGTCAGCCAGCGGGCGCCATTGCGTGGGGCAGTGGCCGCGGCGGCGTTCATGCGGCGGCCTGCTCGTCTGTCTTCGCTTGCGGGGCGTTGGCCTGCAGCCACACCATCTTGGCGCGCAGTTCCTTGCCGACCTTCTCGATCGGGTGGTCCTTGTCGGCCTGCTGGAACTTCTTGTAGTTCGGCAGGCCGGCGTCGTACTCCGCCTGCCAGTTGCGGGTGAAGGTGCCGTTCTGGATGTCGGTCAGCACGTCCTTCATGCGCGCCTTGACTGACGCGTCGATGACGCGCGG
Source organism: Pseudoxanthomonas sp. PXM01 (assembly GCF_014851815.1). Lineage (GTDB taxonomy): Bacteria > Pseudomonadota > Gammaproteobacteria > Xanthomonadales > Xanthomonadaceae > Pseudoxanthomonas_A. Next base: position 1,782,174 of record NZ_JACVAJ010000001.1, on the reverse strand, counting down.
ACCGCTGACGAAGTCGCCGTACTGCGCGGTCTCGGAGATGAACTCCAGCATGCGGGTGATGCCGCCTTCGTAGAACAGGTCGACGATCAGCTTCAGTTCGTGCAGCACTTCGTAATAGGCGATTTCCGGCTGGTAACCGGCTTCCACCAGCGTCTCGAAGCCGGCCTGCACCAGCGAGGAGGCGCCGCCGCACAGCACGGCCTGCTCGCCGAACAGGTCGGTCTCGGTCTCTTCCTTGAAGGTGGTCTTGATGATGTTGGCGCGCGCGCCGCCCAGGCCGCCGGCGTAGGCCAGTGCGAACTGCTCGGCCTTGCCGCTCTTGTCCTGGTGCACGGCGTAGATGCAGGGCACGCCACGGCCGATTTCGTACTCACGGCGCACCAGTGCGCCCGGACCCTTCGGTGCGACCAGCACCACGTCCAGGTCGGCGCGCGGTTCGATCATGCCGAAGTGGACGTTGAGGCCGTGCGCGAACAGCAGCACCGCGCCCTGCTTCATGTTCGGGGCCAGCACGTCGTTGTAGAGCTTCTTCTGCACCATGTCCGGGGTCAGCACGGCGACCAGGTCGGCGTCCTTCACCGCGTCGGCCACCGCCTTCACCACGAAGCCGTCGGCCTGTGCCTTCGCTTCGGTCGGGCCGCCCGGGCGCAGACCGACGGTGACGTCGAAACCGGAGTCGCGCAGGTTCAGCGCATGCGCGCGGCCCTGGCTGCCGTAGCCGACGACGGCGATCTTGGGTTGCGGGAGAGCGTTGGCGGTGGTCATGGTGCGGAGTTCCTGAGGGTTGAGGTGAGAAGAAAGGCTCTTAAACAAAAAACCCCGCACTTCTCAGTGCGGGGTTTTGCGAATCTGGCGTTGCTTGCTTGTTACACGCCGGTCCGTCCCGCAGTTGTGGGCGAGGTAATAAGGACGAGTACAAGGACGGACGCCGCAGCGGGTGCGGTGGGGTCGGTCATCGTGGGCGTGTGGCGTTGCAACATGCGGCAAGAGAAACATGCCGCTCCGAAGCGTGTCAAGCGCTTCCGTACGCTTTTCGACGATCGGATGATTTCACTCGATATGGTTGCAACTGAAACAGTGGAAAGCCAGCAGAATCAAGGCTTCCCACGTCGTCGCAGCACCGCTGGTTTTCATGCCCGAGTACCGTTCCAAGACTTCCACCCACGGCCGCAACATGGCCGGCGCCCGCGCGCTGTGGCGCGCCACCGGCATGAAGGACGAGGACTTCCACAAGCCCATCGTCGCCGTCGCAAATTCGTTTACCCAGTTCGTACCGGGCCATGTGCACCTGAAGGACCTCGGCCAACTGGTCGCACGCGAGATCGAACGCGTCGGCGGTGTGGCGAAGGAGTTCGACACCATCGCCGTCGATGACGGCATCGCGATGGGCCATGACGGCATGCTGTACTCGCTGCCGTCGCGCGAAGTCATCGCCGACTCGGTCGAGTACATGGTCAATGCGCACTGCGCCGATGCGCTGGTGTGCATTTCCAACTGCGACAAGATCACGCCCGGCATGCTGATGGCCGCGCTGCGCCTGAACATCCCGACGGTGTTCGTATCGGGTGGACCGATGGAGGCCGGCAAGACCAAGCTGGCCGACCACAAGCTGGACCTGATCGACGCGATGGTGATGGCGGCCGATCCGAATGCGTCCGACGAACAGGTCGCCGCGGTCGAACGCAGCGCCTGCCCGACCTGCGGTTCGTGCAGCGGCATGTTCACCGCCAACTCGATGAACTGCCTGACCGAGGCGTTGGGCCTGTCATTGCCGGGCAACGGCACCGTCGTGGCCACGCATGCCGACCGCGAACAGCTGTTCAAGCGCGCCGGCGTGGTGGCGGTTGAGCTGTGCCATCGCTGGTACGGCGGCGAGGATGCGACGGCGCTGCCGCGCGGCATCGCCACGTTCGAGGCGTTCGAGAATGCGATGACGCTGGACATCGCGATGGGCGGCTCCACCAACACCATCCTGCACCTGCTCGCCGCGGCGCAGGAGGGCGAGGTGCCGTTCGACATGCGCGACATCGACCGCCTGTCGCGGCGCGTGCCGCAGCTGTGCAAGGTGGCGCCGAACACGCAGAAGTACCACATCGAGGACGTGCACCGCGCCGGCGGCATCATGGCGATCCTCGGCGAACTGGCGCGCGGCGGCCTGCTGCATACCGATGTCGCCACCGTGCATGCGAAGACGCTGGGCGACGCCATCGCGAAGTGGGACGTCACCCAGACCGACGACGATGCCGTGGCGACGTTCTACAAGGCCGGGCCCGCCGGTATTCCCACCCAGGTCGCTTTCAGCCAGGCGACGCGCTGGCCGTCGCTGGATACCGACCGCGCCGAGGGCTGCATCCGCAGCGTCGAGCACGCGTTCTCGCAGGAAGGCGGGCTGGCAGTGCTGTACGGCAATATCGCGGTCGACGGCTGCGTGGTGAAGACGGCCGGTGTCGACGAGTCGATCCACGTCTTCGAAGGCAGCGCGCGCGTCTACGAGAGCCAGGATGCGGCGGTGGCCGGGATCCTTGGCGACGAGGTGAAGGCGGGCGACGTGGTGGTGATCCGCTACGAGGGTCCCAAGGGCGGGCCGGGCATGCAGGAGATGCTGTACCCGACGAGCTACCTGAAGTCGAAAGGCCTCGGCAAGCAATGCGCGTTGCTGACGGACGGACGGTTTTCCGGCGGCACCTCCGGGCTTTCCATCGGCCATGCCTCACCGGAAGCGGCGGCGGGCGGCGCGATCGGACTGGTGCAGGACGGCGATCGCATCCGCATCGATATCCCGCAGCGTTCCATCAGCCTGCTGGTGTCCGACGCGGACCTGGCCTCGCGTCGGGCTGCCCAGGATGCGAAGGGCTGGAAGCCCGCGCAGCCCCGCACGCGCAAGGTCAGCACCGCGTTGAAGGCGTACGCGCTGCTTGCCACCAGTGCCGACAAGGGCGCCGTGCGTGACAAGGCGCTGCTGGATGCCGTCTGATACGCGGATGCGCCTTCGCTCCGCTCTTGTCCTGCTGTTCGCACTCGTCGTCCTTCCCGTCTCCGCGAAGGAAGACCGGCGCACGCCGTGGGTGGTCGCCACCTATGCCTATCCCGAACGCGACCGCCTCGATGCGATCCAGCCGCTCGCCGACTACCTGGCAAAGCGCGGCCGCCATCCGGTACAGGTGAAGCTCTTCCCATCGCCCACGGCGCTGGTGCAGGCGATGCGTGACGGCCACGTCGATGTCGCGGTACCCAACCTGCATGGCTACCTGCAGGCGCGGCGCGACATCGCACAGGTCAACACGCTGCCAGTACCGCAGGTACCCGCATTGCAGGCGGATGGCTATCGGGCGGTGCTGGTGGCGCGCGATGTCGCATCGTTCGCCGGCATGAAGGCGAATGCCGGCAGGCTGCGGCTGGCGCTGGTCGGTCGCGACTCCGCATCCGGCGGTTTCGTGCCGGCGCAGTACCTGCGCAGCCAGGGACTGGATCCTGCGACGGCTTTCGCGTCGGTCATCTATTCGGGTTCGCACGCTGCCGCATTGCAGGCTGTGGTCGAAGAGCGTGCCGATGTGGCGGCGTTGGCGATCGATGTCTACGACGCGTCGCGTCGCAACGATATCCACGAACTGTGGCGCTCCGATCCGATCCCGCCGGGCCCCCTGCTGTGCCGTGCGACGACCGAGGTGCCGTGCCAGGCCATCGCGGCCTGGTTGCTGGAAGCGCACCGGGAAGAGCCGGCCGTGATGGCGGCCCTGCGCGTCGGCTGGCCCGAGTTCGGCGACGCCACCGTCTTCGTTCCCGCCGATGCCGCACGGCTGTCGGAAGCTGTACTGCCCCGGGACTGAGCGCCGTTTCTGCCTGAACAGGCCCCTCAACTCACGTCTTCTCCGGCCGCTACCGATAGACGGAGGAGGGGGCATGGCAGCGATCGAAGACAGGCCGGCGGACAGCGCGGCGAAAGGGGACGTCCTGCCGGACGCACCGGTGGGACTGGTGCGACTGGATGTGTCCGCACGCGTCGTGGCGGCCAACCGTGCCGCCTGGGATCTGCTGGCGTTGTCGCCCGAGGCGCTGCTGGGCCAGCCCTGCGACCGGTTGTGGGGCTTGCCTGCCAGCGTGCTGAACGACGAAGAAGGCAACTGGTGCGCGCCCGGCAACGATCCTGCACGCCGCATCCGTTACCAGGCCGACCGCGATGGCGAAGGCTGGCTGCTGTCGTTGCCGCATCCGGAAACCGCCGCGTTGTTGCGCGATGCCGCACGGCTGGCGCAGGGCGAGATTCCCGCGGCGGTCACGCCTGCGCTGCGCGACGTCGCACAACGCCTGACGGATGCCGCCACCGAGCGTGCGTTGCTGGAACGCATCGGCGGTCTGCTCGGGGGGTGCGATCTCGATCTCGCGTTGCCCGACGCGCAGGCCGCGCATCCGCTGTCGCGGCAGATCGCTGCCGGCTTTGGCAACCTGGCCGAGGCGATCCGGCAGGCCGTCGCGCTTTCGGTGCAGGTCGCGGCCGAGGTGCCGCATCTGGTCGGCGACAACGACGAACTGCTGACCCAGTCGCAGGCGCAGGTCACCGCGCTCGACACTGTGCTCGACGCCACCCGTCGCCTGCTGCAAGGGCTGAAGGGTGCGGGCGAAGAACTGCAGGCGGTCATCAGCGTCGCCGCCAACGCCGATGCCAGCGCCCGCCAGGGCGTCGCGGCCGCGCGCCAGCTGGGCGATGCGATGCGCGAAGTCGAACGCCGTTCCGCACGCGCCGGTGAGGTTATCGAAGTCATCGACGCCGTCGCGTTCCAGACCAACATCCTGTCGATCAACGCCAGCATCGAAGCGGCGCGTGCGGGACCGGCCGGCCGCGGCTTCGCCGTCGTCGCCACCGAGATCCGCCGCCTCGCCGAACAGGCGGCGACGGCGGCGCGCGATGTGCGCGTGATCCTCGCCGAAAGCGGACGCGCCCTGACCGAGAGCGCGGCGTCGGCCGAAGCCACGGGGCAGGTGCTGGTCGGCATCGGCGACCTGCTGGCGCGCGCCAGCCAGGCGATGGAGTCGGTGGTCGAGCGCGTCTCCGCGCAGGATCAGGAGGTCATCGCGATCGATGCCGCGGTCGATCGCGTCGCCGCGCTCAGCCGCAGCAATCTGGAACACGCGGACCAGGTGGCCGCACGCGGCACGGCGCTGGCGCAGGGCACGGACACGCTGCGGGACTGCGTCGGCCTGTTCCGGCTGCCCGCCGATCCGCTCGGACATCGCCGGCATGCGCGCGTCCGCGATCTGGCACAGGCGGCGGCGCTGCGCATTGGCGATACCCTGGCGCAGGCACTGGTGCAGGGGCGCATCGATGACGATGCTCTGTTCTCGCGCGACTACACGCCGATGCCGGGCATCGAGCCGGCCAAGTTCACCACCCCGTTCGACGCGCTCTGCGACGAACTGCTGCCGCCCCTGCAGGAACCGGTGATCGCGCGCCACCCGTGGATCGTGTTCGCCATCTGCGCCAACCCGGACGGCTACGTGCCCACGCACAACCTGCGCTTCACCCAGCCGCTGACGGGCGACCGCGCCAAGGACCTGGTGGGCAACCGCACCAAGCGCCTGTTCGCCGACCGCGTCGGCCGCAGCGTGGGCGCGCACACCGACCCTTACCGCCTGCAGGTCTATCGCCGCGATACCGGGCAGATCATGTTCGACCTGTCGGTGCCGGTGTTCGTCGGCGACCGCCACTGGGGCGGCTTCCGCGTGGGCTACACGCTGGAGTGACTTGCCGGGGCGGCGTTTGTGGTCTAATTCGCGCCGAAGCGGGGGTATCGCCGGCCGGGCCGGCGATTGAGACAGTCCCTTCGAACCTGATCCGGTTGAGACCGGCGTAGGGAAGCTTCGCAGGATGCGCCGTATTGCCGTGCCCCGTGCCCGCAGTCCGTCCGCCGCCGCGCCGCCGCTTCGTCCGTGATGCGAACCCTCGCATCCCACTATGCGAATCTCCCTGTGCGGGGATTCAAAAGGACGAAGCCGATGAATGCCATTCCCAAGCCCGCCACCGACCTGCTGCAGCAGACCGGGCAACTTTCCGAATCCGTCACCCGGCCGATCCCGGGCTCGCGCAAGATCTTCGTGCAGGGATCGCGTCCCGACCTGCAGGTGCCGATGCGCGAGATCGCGCTGACCCAGACGCCGACCATCTTCGGTGGCGAAGAGAATCCGCCGGTCACCGTCTATGACCCTTCCGGTCCGTACACCGATCCTGATGCGCGCATCGACTTGGCATCCGGCCTGGCCGCACTGCGCACGAAGTGGATCGAAGAGCGCGGGGACACCGAGCAACTCGACGCGCTGAGCTCCACCTTCGGCCGGGCACGGGAGCACGATCCCAAGCTGGATGCGGTGCGCTTCCCCAACCGCGTTCTGCCGCGCCGCGCCAAGGCCGGCGCCAACGTCAGCCAGATGCACTACGCCCGCCGCGGCATCATCACGCCGGAGATGGAATACGTCGCCATCCGCGAGAACCAGCGGCTCGATGCCGTGCGCGAGGCGCATCTTCTCGCCCAGCACCCGGGCGAAAGCTTCGGTGCCAGCATCCAGAAATTCATCACGCCGGAATTCGTGCGCGACGAGATCGCGCGCGGCCGCGCCATCCTGCCGAACAACATCAACCATCCCGAAAGCGAGCCGATGATCATCGGCCGCAACTTCCTGACCAAGATCAACGCCAACATCGGCAACAGCGCGGTGTCGTCGGGCATCGCCGAAGAGGTCGAGAAGCTGGTGTGGTCGATCCGCTGGGGTGGCGACACGGTGATGGACCTGTCCACCGGCAAGCACATCCACGAGACGCGCGAGTGGATCATCCGCAACTCGCCGGTGCCGATCGGCACCGTGCCGATCTACCAGGCGCTGGAGAAGGTCGACGGCCGCGCCGAGGCGCTGACCTGGGAAATCTTCCGCGACACGCTGATCGAACAGGCCGAGCAGGGCGTGGACTACTTCACCATCCACGCCGGCGTGCTGCTGCGCCACGTGCCGCTGACCGCCAAGCGCGTGACCGGCATTGTCTCGCGCGGCGGGTCGATCATGGCCAAGTGGTGTCTGGCGCACCACAAGGAGAACTTCCTCTACACGCACTTCGAGGACATCTGCGAAATCATGAAGGCCTACGACGTGGCCTTCTCGCTGGGCGATGGCCTGCGCCCCGGCTGCATCGCCGATGCCAACGACGCCGCGCAGTTCGGCGAGCTGGAAGCGCTCGGTGAGCTGACCAAGATCGCGTGGAAGCACGATGTGCAGTGCATGATCGAAGGCCCCGGCCATGTGCCGATGCAGCTGATCAAGGAAAACATGGACAAGCAGCTGCGCGAGTGCGGCGAAGCGCCGTTCTATACGCTCGGCCCGCTGACCACCGACATCGCGCCGGGTTACGACCACATCACCAGCGCCATCGGTGCGGCGATGATCGGCTGGTACGGCACGGCGATGCTCTGCTACGTCACGCCGAAGGAACACCTGGGCCTGCCGAACCGCCAGGACGTGCGCGACGGCATCATGGCGTACAAGATCGCCGCCCACGCTGCCGATCTGGCCAAGGGCCATCCCGGCGCGCAGGTGCGCGACAACGCGCTGAGCAAGGCGCGCTTCGAGTTCCGCTGGGAGGACCAGTTCCATCTGGGCCTGGATCCGGAGAAGGCCAAGGAATTCCACGACGAGACCCTGCCGAAGGATGCGCACAAGCTGGCGCACTTCTGCTCGATGTGCGGCCCGCACTTCTGCTCGATGAAGATTACCCAGGACGTGCGCGACTATGCCGCCGAGCACGGCGTGGAGGAGCAGGCGGCACTGGAGGCCGGCATGGCGGAGAAATCCGCGGAGTTCCTGGCCCAGGGAGCGCAGGTGTATCGTCAGGGCTGACCCGGCCGGGCGGGGTGCTTCCGTCCGGCGCTCTCAGGCGCAGTGTTCACGGGACGTCCGCCATCATGGTGGCGTCCCCGACAGGAGAACCACCATGCTCGGATTCGCCCGTACCACCGCCCGCTGGATGACGGCGGCCAGTGTCCTGCTGCTGGCGGCCTGCGCCACCGGTCCGCGCATCACCAGTGACGTCGACCCGTCCGCCAACTTCGGCCAGTACCGCACGTTCGCCTTCTACTCGCCGCTGGCGATCGAAGGGCAGGGCTATGCCACGCTGACCAGCGGCCGCATCAAGAGCGCCGCCCGCGCGCAGATGGAGTCGCGCGGCTACACCTATGACGAGAAATCGCCGGATCTGTGGGTGAACCTCAACGCCTACATGCAGGAAAAGACGGATGTCGTGAACACGCCGGAAGTCGACTACGACTACTACTACAGCTATCGCGCACGCCGCTATGTGGCCGTGCCGACCTGGCGGGACCGCACCGACGTCTACAAGTACACCGAGGGCACCATGAACGTCGATCTGGTGGACGCGAAGCAGAACCGGCTGGTCTGGACCGGCGTGGCGGTCGGACGTGCGGGGCGCGACAAGCCTGAAGAGCGGAATGCGAAGATCGACGGCGCGGTCGCCGACATCTTCCTGCGCTACCCGTACCGCGCGGGCAGTGGCACGCCGGCAGCGACGCCATGAAGGGCAGCGGTCCCGTCATCGCCAAGGCCGGCATCGGCTTCGGTACGGCGCTCGCCATCACCATCTCGTGGAGCGCCAACAAGTCGCTGCTGTGGGCGGTGATCCACGGTCTGCTGTCGTGGATCTACGTGGTCTATTACGCGCTGGTCTACCACGTCAAGTGAGGCCCGCCGCGTGACGACGCCCTGGCTCTGGTTGCGCTGGCTGGTGACGGCGCGGCGGCATCCCTGCGCCTTCCTGCTGATCGTGCAGCTGGCCGGCATCCTGCTGTACCCGATCATGGAAGACACGCAGGCCGGGCGCGCGCTGTTCGGCGCGTTCGGCATCCTGGTGCTCGCGCTCGCCCTGTGGGTGGTCAACCGCAGCGCCGCGGTGAACTGGGTCGCGTGGTCGCTGGCGGTGCCGTCGGTGCTGTTGTCGGTGTCCGCGGCCGTCTTCGATCTTCCGTCGTTGGGCATCTACGCTCACCTGCTGGAGAGCGGCCTGTATTTCTACACGGCCGGCAGCCTGATCGCCTACATGCTGCAGGACCACTCGGTGAGCAGCGACGAACTGTTCGCCGCCGGCGCCACCTTCACGCTGCTGGCGTGGGCGTTCGCGTTTTCGTTCTCGGTCTGCCAGCAATGGTATCCCGGCAGCTTCACCGCCGCCGTCGATCCGCAATCGCCGCGCAGCTGGATGGAGCTGCTGTTCCTGAGCTTCAGCCTGCTGTCGGGCGTGGGCCTGAGCGACGTGGTGCCGATCCTGCCGCAGGCCCGCGCGCTGGTGATGCTGGAGCAGTTCGCCGGCGTGATGTACATCGCCGTGGTGGTGTCGCGACTGATAGGACTGACCATCCTGAAATCGCCTGCGCGCAAGGCGGACTGAGCATCGCCAGCACATAAAAAATTCGCGCCTTTCGGCGCGAATGCTGGAGCTGATGTAGTAGGACGTCGGCGGAGAGAGAGATTGCCTGTGCTGCTCCCGTTCAGGGGGAGCATGACGGCCACTGTAAAATGCACCGCGACGGTGCGCTTTCCCCGTGCTGCCTTTGAACTTTGCCGAATCTGCCGGATCACTTGGCCCTACGGGCGGCAGGCATTAAGGCACATGACGGACCCCCGGAAGACAGCGCAGCATTCGCCCCCGATGAGACCCCCCGATTCCGCCGCCCTCCCTACAGGCGATCGCCTGAAGGTGGGGGAATGCCTCGTTGATGTGCCGCTGCGCGAAGTCCATGCGCCGGGCGCACGCAGGGCGGCGCGCATCACGCCCAAGTCGATGGGGGTATTGCGCGTACTGGTGGACAACCCGGGCCGTGTGGTCACGCGCGAAGCACTGTTGGCCGCGGTCTGGCCGGATACGCTGCCGACCAACGACGTCGTGACCCAGGCCATCACGCAACTGCGCAAGGCCTTCGGTGAGCACGCCGACGGTCCGCGCTACATCGAAACCATCGCCAAGAGCGGATACCGGCTGCTGGTGGCGGTGGAGTGGTTGCCGAATGCGTCGGTTGGCGACGAGGCAGCCGCTGTGCCGGCTGCACTCCCCGCCGCAACCGGGGAGCTTGGTGCACCCGTGGCCGCGGACGCCACGTCCGGACCCGCCGGCATCGCGGTGCCGGCGACCCGGCAGGCGTTGCTGTTCCGCCGATGGATGTGGGGCCTGGCGCTGGGCGTGGTGGCGATCGCCTGTGCGATCACGGCGGTCTGGTGGGGCGCCGACAAGCGGGCGCAAGGCGGTGTGCAGGACGAGGTCACCGGCCTGCTGCCTGCACCGAGGCCGTACCGGCTGATCACGTCCGCGCCAGGGTTCGAGCTGACGCCCACGCTGTCGCCGGATGGCTCGCAGGTGGCTTACCTGTCCAGCATGACCGAGGAGTTGGCCGGGACGGCGGTCCTCGTGCAGACCACGGAACCCGCCCAGCCCCGCAAACTGACGTTCCCGCCCGACGGGGCATGGGACAGCAACCCCGAGTGGTCGCCCAACGGTCGCGAGATCGCGTTCCTCCGGCGCTCGCCCGGCGAGGACTGCCGCATCATGGCCGTGCAGGCCAGTGGCGGCGAGCCCCGTGTGCTGGGAGGCTGCGATCCGCACAATCGGCCCTCGTTCGACTGGATGCCCGACGGCAGCGGTCTGGTGTTCAGCAGCCCGTTGAGCGGTGGCGGCGAACCCGGCCTGCGCCTGCTGGACCTGGCGACGGGCCGTTGGCGCGCGCTGGAGTACGGGGCCAGCGCAGAGGACGTCGACACCGCCCCGCGCTTTTCGCCGGACGGCAAGTGGATCGCCTTCATCCGCAACACGCCGTTGGGCGACCTGTGGCGCATTCCTGCCGGCGGCGGTCGCGCGGAACGGTTGACCCACCAGCGCGCCGAGTTCCGGGGCTGGGACTGGACACCCGACGGCAACGCGATCGTGTTCGGCCGTCGCGTGGACAGCCACACCCGCCTGTACCGGCTCGAGCTCTCCGGCCGGAACATCAGCGACCTGGGCATCGAGGACGCGCAGGCGCCCGCCATCGCCGCACACGCGAACCTGTTGGCCTTCGTGCAACGGAAGCCGGAGTTCGGCCTGTACCGCGTCGGTGATCCGGCGGGCGCGGAGACGGCGCCCCAGATGCAGCGGCTGTTTCCGTCCACGGGGCGTGATTCGTTGCCTTCGGTGGCGCCGGATGGCCGCCAGATCGCCTTCACATCCGACCGTTCCGGTGAGTTCTCGCTCTGGTGGGCCGACATGGAGCGGCCCGCATCGCTGCGCCCGCTGGAAGGCATCCGCCCGGAGTCCCGTCACCTGCCGGCCTGGTCGCCGGACAGCAAGCGGTTGCTGGTGATCGGTACGAACGCGCGTGGCTTCTATGGCCTGCACGAGCTGGAGCCGTCCAGCGGCCAGCTGATTCCCCTGCCGGTCCCCGTGCCGCGGGAGGATCTGCTGTTCGCCGCCTACCTGCCGGATCCGGCGCACCTTCTGGTGGTGGCCGGACGCGGCGACGGCCAGCAGCTGGTGCTGTTCGATCGCCGCAGTACGCCCTGGCGTCGGCTGGGAAGCATCGACGGTGTCTCGTTCGCGCTCCCGGACCTGGCGCAGGGCCGCGTGCTGTTCACCCGCCTGGGGCGCGACGGACTCTGGCAATCGGACCTCGGCCTGTCGGAAGCCAGCATCCGCCAAGTCGACGGCAATCGCCCGGCCAGCCAGCGCTACCGCACCTGGACGGTGACCGGGGATGGCCAGGTGGAATACCTGGAGCAGCTGCCAGACTGTTACGTCAGCGTGCGCCATATCGGTGCCGGCCGTTCTCACGCACCCGCGAGATGTCTGGAGCCGACCCACCTCGCCACCATCAACGGCTTCAGTGCGCACGCGCGCACTCGCGTGACGTATGTCGCCATGGCGGTGGTCGATGGTTCCGACATCGGGTTCCTGTCGCTCGACCCCGCACCGCCCTCTGGAGCCGGAGGCTTCTGGTAACCGACTGACACGAAAGGGAAAGTTTCTTTCGTAACTTTGTCGGATGGGCGTTCGGCAAGATTTCGTCGACTTTTACGACAAACTTCCTGCGGCCTGCCAGCCAAACCCGGCACATCGCTTCCACACGTCTTGCAAAGTGGAATGACCGATGGAGCAAACATGGTGGGCGGACCGGGGCCAGATGGTCCGGCTGGAGACGGCGGAAAGCTTGCCGTCGAGCGGCTGCGTCGCAGTCTCGCGACTGGGTGGGGCACAGGCCGGCGGTGAGCTGTTCACCCTGTGGGTGCAATTGCGGGGGGCATCCTGGGTCGAGGCCAAGGAAGGGCGCTTCCGCTTGCGGCGAGGCCAGTGGATCGCGCTCGAGCGCGACTCCAAGCCGCTCGTGCAGACCGACCGCTATGGCCTGTGCATCGGTGTCGCGCTGAATGGCGACGGCATGAAGGCGATGGCACGCTTCGCCGACGGTCCGCTCTATGCGGGGCGTGGCCGCCTGGGCCGGCGCGATGCGCTGATCCTGCTCCGCCTGTGGCGTGCGGCGTCCGAACGTGGCGCGGAAAGTGTCGATGCCCAGGCGCTGCGGCCGCTGCTGCTGCACTTCGCGGCCGTCCAGCAGGAGCTGGATGGGTTCGTCCAGCGTTGTCCGGGCCGGTCCCGCACGCGCAAGCGACAGGTGTTCGGTCGTCTCCAGCGCGCGCGGCTCTACCTGGAAGGCAATTGCGACCGTGTGGTCCGCATCAGCGAACTGGCGGAGCTGACCAGCTTCTCCAGCTGGTACTTCTCGCGCACCTTCTACAGCCTGTATGACGAGAGTCCGCAGGCCGCTGCCGCGCGCATGCGGCTCGAACATGCGGCCGATCTGCTGCGCAGTACGTCGATGATGGTCGGCGAGGTCGCGGCCGCCTCCGGCTTCGACAACTGCTGCAGTTTCGCGCGTGCTTTCCGCGCACGCTTCGGCACGTCGGCCAGCCGCTACCGCTCCGCCATCATGACGTCGAGGACAGACTCGGCAAAGTCATCGGGCGTCGGCCGCAAAGCGGCGCTGAAGACTGGAACGTAAGTTTGCAAGGCGTTTTAACACGCCCATAACGCAACACGTTCCTCTGAGGAGAGATTGAATGAACCACCGCAATTCGCGTCGTGCGATGCGGGTCGGCATGCTGCCGGCCGGTATCGCCATCGCATTGATCCCGGCGTTCGCCAGCGCGCAGGAGGCCACGACCGAGGCCACCACGACGACGACCCTGGATCGCCTTGAAGTGACCGGCTCGCGCATCCGCGGCGCCGACATGGAAACGCAGCAGCCGATCATCACGATCGGGCGTGAAGACATCGAGAAGCAGGGCTTCACCTCGGTCGCCGACGTGCTGCAGAACCTGACGTCCGCCGGTTCCCCGGCGATCGCGCGTTCGGAAGCGCTGGCCTCGGGCGAGAACGTGGGCGGCTACTACGTCGACATCCGCAACCTGGGCGCCACCCGCACGCTGGTGCTGGTCAATGGCCGTCGCCTGGGTGCCACCACCGGTGGTTACCAGGATCTCAGCCAGATCCCGATGTCGGCGATCGACCGCATCGAAGTGCTGAAGGACGGCGCCTCCGCCATCTACGGCTCCGACGCGATCGCCGGCGTGGTCAACGTGATCACCCGCAAGCGTTTCGAAGGCGCCGAAGCGTCGGCCTACCTCGGCCAGAGCGGCGAGGGTGACGGCGACGTCAAGCAGTACTCCTTCACCGTGGGCTCGGCCAGCGACCGTGGCGGCGTCACGCTGTCGGTCGAGTACTCGAAGGAAGACCCGATCTCGGCCGCCGACCGCTGGTTCTCCAAGGACGGCAACGCCGGTCCGGATTACCCGGGTTCGGGCTGGAGCCCGATCAGCCAGAACGGCTCGTTCTGCGACCCGTGCTCGCCGGCCGCTTCGGCCGTGTGGTGGACGCTGCGCGACGGCGGCAACCCGACCAACCGCGCCGACTATGTCGTGCACTCCGCCGACTACAACGCCAATGCCAACCAGCAGATGTTTCTGTCCACGGGCATCGAGCGCCGTTCGGTGTTCGTCAACGCCAACTACGACGTGACGGACAACATCTCGTTCAACGCGGACGTGCTGTACAACCACCGCTCCACCCAGCAGCAGATCGCCGGTTATCCGTACCAGTCGGCCGCCTTCGGCACGCCGCTGTCCGCCGACAGCGCGTTCAACCCGATGGCCGGCGACACCACGTTCCGCCGCCGCCTGTGGGAAGTGCCGCGCACCACCGAAAGCGAGATGGAAACCTACCGCTTCGCGGGCGGCTTCTCCGGCTTCTTCGACGTCGCCGGCAAGACCTGGGACTGGGACATCGGTGCGCTGATCAACCGCAACCAGTCGACCAAGCGTGCGCACGGCGACATGAGCCTGATCGCCTCGGAGCAGGCGCTGGGCGCGTCGTTCATCAACGCCGACGGCATCGCGCAGTGCGGCAGCGCCGCCAGCCCGATCCCGCTGTCGGACTGCCGTCCGTGGAACCCGCTGCTGCCTTACGGCGTGGCAGGTCAGGGTTCGCTGGCCGATCCGGACGTGCAGCGCTTCCTGTTCCCGTGGTTCACCGACACCGGTCTGACCCGCACCACCAGCTACACCGCCAACCTGTCCGGTTCGTTGTTCGAACTGCCGGCCGGTGACCTGGGCATCGCGGTGGGCGTCGAGCATCGCAAGGAGCAGGGCCGCTTCGTGCCGGACGCGTTCGCGCAGTCGGGCCAGAGTACGGGCCTGGGTGCGACCACCACCGAGGGCGACTACTCGGTCGACGAGTTCTACGTCGAGCTGAGCATCCCGGTGCTGGCCGACATGGCGTTCGCGAAGGAGCTGACCATCAACATGGCCAGCCGTTACTCCGACTACAGCAACTTCGGCGACACGATCAACAGCAAGTTCGGCTTCACCTGGCGTCCGATCGACGAGCTGCTGGTCCGCGGCACCTACGCCGAGGGCTTCCGCGCCCCGACGATCGACAACCTGTACGGCGGCATCGGCACGAGCTTCGAGAACTACACCGATCCGTGCGGTACCGGTGCGGTGAACAGCGTCAACGGCAATGCCGCATGTACGGCCGCCGGCGTGCCGCTGGGCTACGTGCAGCTGGGCCAGGGCCTGGTGCCCTGCACGACCTATCCGTGCGCCACGCCTGACCAGTTCATCACCGGCTCCAACCCGGCGCTGATCCCGGAAACGTCCAAGAGCAAGACCATGGGCGTCGTCTGGTCGCCGCGTTGGGTGCAGGGTCTGGACATCTCGCTGGACTGGTACCGCTACGAGCTGACCAACATGATCATCTCGGACAGCGTCGACCGCATCCTGCGCGACTGCTACGTGCTGGGCAACAGCGCCCGTTGCGAAGGCATCACGCGCGCGGACGATGGCCACATCACCAACCTGTTCTACGGCCTGGCCAACCTGGGCGCGATGGAGACCGAAGGCTTCGACCTGGGCGTGAAGTACGCCCTGCCGGAGCAGTCGTTCGGCAAGATCGCGTTCGACTGGACCTCGTCCTACACCAGCGTGTATGACGAAGAAGCCGAGAACTCCGCCGGTGAGAAGATCATCGTCGGCAACGTGGGCAACTCGGGCATCTTCCGCCTGCGCTCGAACCTGGGCGTGGACTGGTCGCTGGGTCCCGTCGCCGTCAACTGGACGGCCCGTTACTACTCGGGCATGAAGGAAAGCTGCGTGACGGCGCGTCCCTGCACGGAGCCCGGCCACATCGCGAACGGCGAGCCGGATGCGATCCGCAAGGTCGGCTCCAACACGTTCCACGACATGCAGGTCAGCTACAGCGCGCCGTGGAATGCCACGATTGCGGTGGGCGCCAACAACGTGTTCAACCATCAGGGTCCGCTGATGTTCTCGAACTCGTCGTACCGCCACAGCGACTTCGCCTACTACGGTGGTTTCGACTTCGACCGCTTCCTGTACGTGAAGTACACCCAGCGCTTCTGATCCCCGGATCACACGCTGTCGTTCCAAGCCACGGCCCCGAAAGGGGCCGTGGTTTTTTTCATGGTTGCCGCTCGCCTGGCGGGCAAAAAAGAAGGCCGCCCGAGGGCGGCCTTCCTGTATGTGCGCGATCCCGCGACGGGATCAGAACTTGTGCTTCTCGTCTTCCGGCTGCGCAGCCTGGCGGGCGATGGCATCGACCAGCACGGCCTTGGCTTCTGCGGCGTTGCCCCAGCCGTCGAGCTTCACCCACTTGCCCTTCTCCAGGTCCTTGTAGTGCTCGAAGAAGTGGCCGATGCGCTCCAGCCAGTGCGGGCTGACCTGATCGATGTCGCTGATGTGGCTGTAGCCGGCGAACACCTTGTCGACCGGCACGGCCAGCAGCTTCTCGTCGCTGCCGGCTTCGTCGCTCATGCGCAGCACGCCGACGGGGCGGCAGCGGATCACCGAGCCGGGGATCAGCGGCAGCGGCAGCACGACCAGCACGTCGGCCGGATCGCCGTCGCCGCACAGGGTGTGCGGGACGTAGCCGTAGTTGCAGGGGTAGCGCATCGGGGTGGAGAGGATGCGGTCGACGAAGATCGCGCCGCTGGCCTTGTCCACCTCGTACTTCACCGGCTCGGCGTCCTTGGGGATCTCGATGATGACGTTGATTTCGTCCGGCGGGTTCTTGCCGGCGCTGACCAGATCCAGGCCCATTGCGTGCTCCGAGGGGTGCGGTGATTGAGGGCCGGCATTTTACGCGGTTGGCTGCTGCGGCGCAGCAGGACCTTCGGCGCACTGGCCGACCGTCGGCAGAGGCCACGTGGTTCAGGTTGCCCTTCAATGCCCGAGCCTAGAATCCGCCGCCCATGCTCCTCCCACGCTCCGCCGCCGGCCTGTTGCTGACGGTGCTGGCCCTCGCCAGCACCGAAGCGGGCGCGCGGACGGTGTACCGCTGCGTGCAGGGTGGGACGGTCAGCCTGGCCACGGCGCCCGAGCCGGGCTCGAAGTGCGTGGCCAAGGAAATCGACGACAACGCCGTCAGCACGCCCAACCTGTGGGGCTCGATGGGTGTCTTCAGCGGCACGCTCTACGAGCGCGAGCAGGACGGGCAGAACGTCTATTCCACCCGCAACCTGCCGGGGTCCACGCCCTACCTGAAGTTCACCGTGCAGACCCCGCCCGGCGAACCCACCCATCCCGGGCTGGGGCGGGTCGGCAAGCCACGACTGGACCGCTATCCCACCGAGTTCAAGGCGGCCGCGCGCCAGACCGGCGTCGATGACGCCTGGTTGCGTGCCGTGGCGCATGCGGAAAGCGACTTCGATGCCAAGGCGGTGTCGCCCAAGGGCGCGATGGGCGTAATGCAGCTGATGCCGGACGTCGCCAAGGAGTACGGCGTGGCGGACCCGTTCTCCTCCACCGAATCCATCCACGCGGGCGCACGCCACCTCCGTCAGTTGATGAAACGGTACAAAGGCGACCTGACCCTGGTCGCTGCCGCCTACAACGCCGGCATCGGCACGGTGACGCGGTACGGTGGGGTTCCCCCCTATGCGGAGACGCAGGAGTACGTCTCCAAGGTCACGGCGCTGTACGAGCTCTACCTGCGCGCGCTGGGCAAGAAGGCCGCGCCGGAGCGTCCGGCGCTTTGAGCGCGGGGTTGCGGGGCATTCAGTCTCCGCCTGTGGTCTTCACCCGATGTGTGCGGTTGCGCGCCTAGCGTGTCGCGATGGCCCGGTCGTTCCGCGCCGGGCAGGAGACCGCCATGAAGAACCGTCGTGTATTCAGCGCTCCCTCCGTCGCCGTCGCCGAGGCGGCCCTGCACCGGGCTGTCGCCGCCGGCATCGATCCTGCCCATGTCGCCCTGGTCGGGCGGTCGGAGATCGAGGTCGAGCAGGTCCCCGACGACGAGAAGGAAGCGGCGCCGACCGATTTCAAGCCCGCCGCCCTGCGGGGCCTGGTGGGCGGTGCCGGATTGGGCCTGATGCTGGGACTGGTCGCCCTGCTGGTGCCGGCGGTCGGCATCCATTGGGCGGGCGTGGCGGTCTGCACGGCGATCGGTGGCTGCGTCGGCATGTGGGCGGCCTCGCTCGCCGGCTCCGCCGTGCCCAGCGAAGTACGCCGCGACTACCGGCGGGAGATCGAAGCGGGCGAGGTGCTGCTGGTGATCGAGGATCCGGATGACGCGCGGCTGGAGCGTGCCACCGCTGCCGTACTGGCCACGGCCGGCGTCCACCGCCTGCAGGTGCTGCCGCACGGACTGCTGCAGTAGCGCTGCCCGGCGACGTATCATCCAGGCGACTTCATTTGAGGACGCGCGCATGCGACGTTGGGCGATCACGGGAATGATGTTCTTGGCAGGCGCTGCCCTGGCCTCGGAAACGTCGCAGTGGGAGAAGTTCGGCGCCGACCTGCCGCAGGACGGCAAGGCGGTGCCGCTGGCCACCGCGCTGGCCGATCCTGCCACGCACGTCGGGCAGGCGAAGGTGTTCAGCGGCCGCGTTGTCGACGTCTGCCAGAAAAAGGGCTGCTGGGTGATGCTCGAGGACGAGGGGCAGGGTGCGCGCGTGTTGCTGGGCGACCATGACTTCTACGTACCCAAGGACGTACGCGGTCCGGCGCAGGTGCATGGCGTGCTGTCGCGCGTCGAACTGTCGCCGGATGCCCAACGGCACACCGCACAGGAAACCTCCGGCGCGGCCGTGCCGAAGGTGGAGTACCGCATCGTCGCCGACGGCGTGCAGGTGCTGGCCGACGATCCTGGCGCCTGATCGGCGCCGTCAGCCGAGCAAGCGCTCGGATGGGATGACGTGTCGGCCCGGCGGCGCATCCAGCGCCGCTTTCAGCAGCGCCTCGGCCACCCGTTCCGCCGGTACGACGCGATAGCGCGCCGGCAGCACCGCATCCAGTGCGCCCATGACGCGCAGCGCGATGCGCTCGCCGCCACGGTGTTGCGTGCGCACGCCGCCCAGTAGCCCGGGGCGAAGCAGGCTGAGCGATGTGAAGCCGATGCCCGCCAGGTTCTCTTCCACGTCGCCCTTCGTGCGCGAATAGAAGATGCGCGAGCGTGCGTCCGCGCCCATGGCCGAGACCAATGCGAACGTCGTCGCGCCGTGTGCATGGGCGTGGCGGGCGATCGCGAGGGGATAGTCGTGGTCCACGCGCCGGAACGCTTCCTGCGAGCCGGCATCGCGAATCGTGGTTCCCAGGGCGCATGCCACCGCATCCACCCGCCACCACTCCGCGTCGGCGGGCAGTGCGTCGAAGTCCACGACAGGGTTCAGAAGCTTCGGATGTGGCGTGAGTGGTCGTCGCGTCGGCGCGACAACCTGCTGCACGCGCGGCGATGCGAGTGCGCGCCGCAGCGTCGCCTCACCGACGAGGCCGGTGGCACCGGCCAGCAATACACGCGTCATGGGAATACCCGACAGGAGGAGTGCCTCATCTTGCCAGTCCTGCGGCCGGGTGGCGTACGGCATCGGTTACCCTTCCGCAGCGACGGGCGCGGCCCGATGACCTGGAATCCCGTATGCCCCGCCCCGCCAATCCCTGCGATCTCTTCTCTCCGTGGGGTCCGCTGCGATGAACCTGCCGCTCCACTACGGCCTGCTGGGTGCACTGGAAGCGGGATTGATCGCGCTACTTGCTGGTGTGCTGTGCTTCCTGTTCTGGCATTGGCTGAGCGGAAGGATGCGTTGGTCGACCGGGCATGCGATCGGCTGGGCCTGCGTCTCGGCAGTGGTCATCGGTGCGGGCGTGGACACATGGAACATGTTCTATCTGGGCATCGCGCGGCTTGAGTCGCCGCTGTACGCCCGTATCGCGCTGCAAGGCATCCACGATCCCGATGGCCTCGGTTCGCGCGTGGTGCTGGAAATCGCGGGTGCATTGACGGGCGTGGTACTGGGTTGGCAATGGTTCAGCAAGAAAACCACGGATGCCGACGCCGCGAACAGCACCGAAAAAACGGATGCGTAACGTCAAACGCGGTGCAACGTCACGCATTGGACGCGTCGCTGACACCGCGCTCACGGCCGCCTAACACCGGTTTAATCGATAGCGCAGGCGGCGTGGTTAAGCATGCGTGCACGTTCATATCGCGCCGCAAATTTCGTTCAGATGCGCGGGGGCAAGGTGGGGCCGTGCGCAATCGGACGCACTCCCTACAGAACGGAGCACTGACATGACGAATAACAACCGCAAGCCGCTGATCGCCCTGGTCGCCCTGAGCGCCGCGCTGGCCATGCCGCTGGCGTTCGCGCAGGAGAAGGCTGAGGACGCCGCGCAGGCGCAGCAGACCGAGCAGGCGGCCGAGCAGGCCACGGGCTCGGCGACCACGCCGACGCAGAGCAGCGATGCAGCCGGTACCCAGGCCAAGCAGGGTTGGGCCGACGTCGACACCAACGGTGACGGCAACATCAGCAAGGAAGAAGCCGCGGCCAATCCGGGCCTGAGCCAGGTGTTCGACCAGGCCGATGCCAATGCTGATGGCTCGCTGACCGCCGACGAATACAAGGCGTTCGTGAGCAAGAATTACGGCGACCAGCAGAAGTAAGCGGCGCCGTCATGAGGGCGACGCCGTGCGCGACGAGGAGCCGGCGTCGTCCTAGCAAAGGGCGGCCGTCAGCGCCGCCCTTTCCTTTCCCGGCGTATCGCGGTCACAGGAGGGACGCATGAAGACGAAGACGGGAACGAAGGAGTTTCCCCGGCTGGGCATGGCGCTCGCCGTGATGCTGCTCGCCGCGACGCCGTTGGCCGGCGCACAGACCCGCGCGCAGGACGCTGCCGAGCGCGCGGAAGCGCCCTCAGCGGCGACGTCGAAACCAACGACCGCGCCGCGCCCGTTCGAAGAACTCGACCAGAACGCGGATGGCGCGATCAGCAAGGACGAGGCGGCCGTCGATCCACCGCTGGCACAGGTGTTCGGCACGCTGGACAAGGATGCGGATGGCCGTCTGACCCCCGAAGAATATGCGGTGCATATGCAGGGCACGCCCTGACGCCATCGCCTCTCCCACGAACGAAGCATGGAGGAACCCATGAAGCATTCCACTCACCGACTGACGATGGGTCTTGGCCTGGCGCTGTTGAGCGCGGGCCTGATGACGGCCTGCGGACCCAAGCCGGAAGACACGCCGCCGCCGAGCGCTCCCGAGCCGGTGGAGACGGTGCCGCCGGCCGACGACATGACGCCGCCGCCCGCCCCGACGGATCCGGCGACACCGCCTACCGACTCGACCCTGCCGCCGCCCGCCAACCCGAACGCGCCGGAGACCACGCCGCCGCCGACGGAGGGCAGCGCGCCGCCACCGAGCTCCGGTGGCTGACCGCGGACATCGCTTGCCGTGATCATCCACAGGCGGCCGCCCCCTGAAGGGGCGGCCGCTTTCTTTTGCGTGGCCGGACGGCTGCTATCCTTCGCGGCCCTCGTACGGATTGAAGAGCGGACATTCCATGGCACGCATCAGGTGGGTCGGTTTCGATGGCGACGATACGCTGTGGAAGAGCGAGGACTACTACCGCCAGGCGGAAGCGGACTTCGAGGAGATCCTGGGAAGCTACGTCGATCTTGCCGATGCGCGCACGCACCAGCATCTGCTGGAGGTCGAGCGCCGCAACCTGAAGATTTTCGGCTACGGCGTGAAGGGCATGACGCTGTCGATGCTGGAAACGGCCATCCAGGTGACCGGCGAGCGCATCAGCGCCCGCGACCTGCATCGCGTGATCGAGATCGGGCGCGCCACGCTGCAGCATCCGGTGGACCTGCTGCCCGGCATCCGCGAAGCGGTCGAACGGATCGCCGCCGACCACGAGATCGTACTGATCACCAAGGGCGACCTGTTCCACCAGGAGGCCAAGATCGCGCAATCGGGCCTGACCGACCTGTTCCACCGCATCGAAGTGGTGTCCGAGAAGGACGAGGCCACCTACGCGCGCGTATTGCGCGAGTTGGATGTCGCGCCTTCGGAATTCGCGATGGTCGGCAATTCGCTGCGGTCGGACATCGAGCCGGTGCTGGCGCTGGGTGGCTGGGGCATCCACATGCCGTACCACGTCACCTGGGCGCTGGAGACCGAGCATGGGGTCGAGGCCGATGCGCCGCGCCTGCACGTGGTGGAGAACGCCGGCCAGCTGGCGGATGCACTGGCGGCCATCGAGGCCACGCCGGCCACCTGACGGGGCACAATGTGCCGGTGAAGCGCGCGACCATTCCCACCTTCGTGTTGTCCTGCTGCCTGGCCCTGGCCGGGCCTGCGTTCGCGCAGGAGCGGGCGGATGCCTACGTTCCCGCCAGCGGCGACGCCTCGATCGACCGCCATCTCGCCGATATCAACGAGTACGCGAGCCGCTACCCGGCGGCGTTCGCGGACGAGATGGGACGCTACTACGCGGTGCCGCGCGCCTACGTGGAAGCGATGCAGCAACAACCCGACTGGACGGCTGGCGACATCTTCATGGCCTGCGCACTGGCGCAGATCGTGGGCCAACCCTGTCGCGCGGTCGTCCGCGAATGGTCGCGCGACCATGAGGGTGGCTGGAAGGCCGTGGCAGGCCGCCTGCAGGCGGAACCGGGCACCGCGCAGTATCGCCGCCTGCGCAGCGCCATCGAGGCGAGCTATGCGCGTTGGGGGCGGCCCTCGCCGCGCGACTGAGCGGGCGGATGGCCGAGCGGTCTAGGGTGCCTTGCGGGCGTACATGATCAGTAGCACCAGCGCTTCCTCGCCATCCTGGCGGATCGCATGCGTGCTGCCGGGCCGCGTCAGCAGGGCGTCGCCGGCGCGAACCGTCCGCGTCTCGCCATCCAGCTCGTAGATGCCACGTCCGCCGAGCACGTAATAGATCTCGTCCTTGTGGTGCTGGTGCAAGCCGATACCGGCGCCCGCATGCAGCACGCGCTTGCGGAACTCGAAGCCCAGCCCGGGCGCATCCTTGAAGAACGGGTAGGCGGTGGTGGTTCCCGCGCCACCGTGCGGACCGGGCTGGTCGATGGCGATGTCGCGCTCATGCACGACGAGCGAGGGGTTCGCCTGGGTCTTACGATCGGTCAGTGCGGTGTCCGGCGCACCGCAATCGGTATCGCGCTTCACGTGCACGCCGAGCGACGGGTCGATCCGCTTCCAGCCCGCGACGACCAGGCACGCGGCCATCACGGCGCCGCGTTGCTGGAAATGGGTGTCGTCCTGCTGGTCCTGTGCCGGGACGTGCATGAAGTACGCCTTGCTCGCCTCGTCTCCGGCGGCGCGCAGCCAGTCCATGCTGAGGGCGGTCAGGTCGACCAGTCCTACCTGTTCGCGCTGGGCGAGATCGCGCACCGCCTGTGCATACAAGCCATGGGTGTCGAGCAACTGGCCGCGGTCGAACTTTCGGCGTGCCACCGGCGTCACCAGAATCGGTGTGGCGCCCTTGTCGCGCGCCAGCGCGACGTAGCGCATAAGCCATTCTGGAAACGCGCGCTGCGGCTCGTTGTAACGGGTGGGGTCTTCGATTTTCTCGTCGTTGTGGCCGAACTGGATCAGCAGTACATCGCCGCGACGCATTTCCTTCGCCATGCCGTCGAACCAGCCTTCGGCGACGAAGCTGCGCGAGCTTCTGCCGCTCTGTGCGTGGTTGCGGACCACAAAGGCCTTCCCGTCGAGAAACCCCTGCAGCTGCTGGCCCCAGCCTTCGCGTGGCGCCCGCTCCGGGCCGTAGTGGCTGGCGGTGGAATCGCCGGCGATGAAGACCTGTCGCGGCGGGGTGGCATGCGCAAGATCGGGCAGGGCGGCGAGCAGAAGCAGCGAAGCGAGCGGACGGATCATGGCGACACCGTATCGGAGAGTAGAAACGACACGGGCCGCGTCTGAAAGCAGCGCGGCCCGTGTTGTTGAAGCAGGAAGCGGACGCTCAGCGTGCCAGCCAACCGCCATCGACCGGAATGACGGCGCCGTTGACATAGTCGGACGCACGCGAGGACAGGAACACCGCAGTACCCCCCAGATCCGACGGCTCGCCCCAGCGGCCGGCCGGGATACGGTCCAGGATCGCCTTGTTGCGGTCTTCGTCCGCGCGCAGCTGCGCGGTGTTGTCGGTGGCCATGTAGCCGGGTGCGATGGCGTTGATGTTCACCCCCTTCGCGCCCCACTCGTTGGCCAGCAGGCGGGTGATGCCGGCGATGCCCGACTTGCTGGCGGTATAGGAAGGCACACGGATGCCGCCCTGGAACGACAGCATCGAGGCGATGTTGATGATCTTGCCGCGGCCCTGCGCGATGAAGTGCCGGCCCGCTGCCTGCGACATGAAGAATGCGGACTTGATGTTGACGTTCATCACGTCGTCCCAGTCCTTCTCGCTGAAATCGACCGCGTCCGCGCGGCGGATCAGGCCGGCGTTGTTGACCAGGATGTCCAGTCCACCCAGGCCGTCCACGGTTTCCTTCACCAGACGCTCGACCGGCTCGATGCTGATGAGGTTCGCTTCCAGGTTGAGGAAGCGGCGACCGAGCGCACGCACCTTCTCGCCGGTGTCGGCGGCTTCGACGATGCCGGCGGCGGCGATGTCGGCACCGGCTTCGGCCAGCGCCAGCGCGATGCCCTGACCCAGGCCGGTGTTGGCGCCGGTCACCAGCGCGACCTTGCCTTCGAGACTGAACGGATTGCTTGCCATCGTGGATTCCCTCGGATGTTGGGTGGCGCCGCGGTTACTTGAGCTGGCAGATGTCCAGCACGTGCATGTCGGTGTAGTCCAGGTTCTCGCCGCCCATCGCCCAGATGAAGGCGTAGTTGCTGGTGCCCGAACCCATGTGGATCGACCACGGCGGAGACACCACCGCCTCGTCGTTCTGCACGACGATATGGCGCTGCGCTTCCGGCTCGCCCATGAAGTGGTAGACGCGGTCGTTGTCGGCCAGGTCGAAGTAGAAGTAGACCTCGCTGCGGCGGTCGTGCAGGTGCGGCGGCATGGTGTTCCACACGCTGCCCGTCTTGAGTACGGTCAGGCCGAGCAGCAGCTGCGAGGACTGGCAGGTGGCCGGCACGATGAACTGGTAGATCGTGCGTTCGTTGCTGGTCTCCAGCGCACCGCGCTCCAGCGCCACCGCGTCCTTGATCGACAGCTGCTTGGTTTCGAAGCGCGCGTGCGCCGGCGTCGAGGTCAGGTAGAACTTGGCGGGATTGGCGGCATCGTCGGATTCGAACGCCACGTCGGCGCTGCCCATCGCCACGTACAGGCCATCCTTCGGACCCAGCGCATAGCTCGTGCCGTCGACGGTGACCTTGCCCGAGCCGCCACCGACGTTGATCACGCCCAGTTCGCGACGCTCCAGGAACGGCTTGCCGGCGGCCGATGCGGGCTCGGTCTGGCGCGGCAGGTCGACCTTCTTCGACACCGGTGCGGCGCCACCGATCACGAAGCGCTCGTTGTGCGAGTAGTTCAGCTGCACCGTATCCGCAGCGAACAGGTTGCCGATCAGGTAGCGGTCGCGCAGCTGGTCGTTGCTGGCGCCGTCCATCATGTCCGGATGGGTGGCGTGGTAGGTCTTGCAGAACATGGGCGGGCTCCGTTTGGTGCGGACGCCCTTGGAGAGGGCATCGGGAAGGTCGTGGGAGGGGAGTCTAAAGGCTTTGGTAACCGGTGTCATTTTGCGTTGCGGCACCGGGACGGCCGCAGGCGCGCCGGGCGCGGCCTTACTCGGGGGGCTGTGAGGAGTCGCGGATGACCAGGTGCGGGCGGATGCTGGCGGCGGCCAGCATCGGCGTGCCTTCCGGCTGGATCAGCATGGCGGCGGCGGTCCGGCCGGTATCGCGCGTATTGCGGCGGACCGAGGTCAGCGAGGGCCACAGCCGCGAGGCGAGCGGGCTGTCGTCGAAGCCGACCACCGACAGCTGGCGCGGGATGCTGATGCCGGCGCGCATGGCGACCTTGTAGACGCCGGCCGCCATCTCGTCGTTGCCGGTGAAGATGGCGGTAGGCCGGTTCTTGCCTGACAGCAGCTTCTCGGCGGCGACCACACCGGACTCGAAGGTGTAGCCGGCTTCGATGATGCGCGACTTCGGCAGTTCGAGCCCGCGTTTGGCGAGGGCCTGCACGAAGCCGTCGGTGCGCTCGATCGACGACCGGTACGCGGCCGGGCCGGTGATCAGCGCGATATCGGTGTGGCCCAGCGACAGCAGGTATTCCGCTGCTTCGGCGGCGCCGTCGCGGTCGTGCGTGACCACCATGCGCGAAGGTTCGTCCATCGATACCGAGGCGATGCGCGTGTAGCGGCAGCCGATCTCGGCCAGCATGTCGGCCAGCGCCTGGTCTTCCGAGGCGCGCGGCACCAGCATCACGCCGTGCAACTTCTGCTGCTGGACGAAGCGTCGCACGCCGTCGATGTAGCCCGGGCTGCGGCTGTCGCAGGGATGCACGACCAGCTCGAAGCCCGAGTCCCGCAGCGCGTCCAGCGCGCCGTACTGCATGTTCACGATGTACTGCGCAGTCGGGTTGTCGTAGACCATGCCGATCAGGAACGAGCGGCGGAACGCCAGGCCGCGCGCCATCGGGTCGGGCACGTAGCCCACGTCCCGCATCAGCGCCTCGACCTTCTCGCGGGTGTCCTTACGGACCAGTGGCGAGTGGTTGATGATGCGCGAGACGGTCTTCTTGGAGACGCCGGACAGCCGTGCGATGTCGTTGATGGTCGCGGCCTTGCCACCGGTGGGCAGGGCAGCGGGGGTTTCTGGCTTCTTGCGCGCGGGCATGGGGCTGGGCGGGTCCGTTCGTCTGTCGGAAGGATTCTAGCGGCTGGGGGTCAGTCCAGCGCGCGGTAGCGGAAATTACGGAAGTGCACCCTGCCCTGGCCGGCGGCGTACAGGGACGGCTTGAGGGCAAGGAAGCCGCCGGCGACGTTGTGGTGGTAGCCCGAGACTTCCATCTGCACGGGATACTTGGTCCAGGCCTTGCCGTCCGTGCTGGTATGGATCGTAAGGATGTGGCGGTTGTGGGTGACCCGCAGCCAGAGCTTCCCGCCCTTCGTGCTGGGAGCGAGTTTTCCGGGGCGCTCCAGGCCGTAGCGGTGCATGAC
This sequence comes from Pseudoxanthomonas sp. PXM01, assembly GCF_014851815.1. Classification (GTDB taxonomy): domain Bacteria; phylum Pseudomonadota; class Gammaproteobacteria; order Xanthomonadales; family Xanthomonadaceae; genus Pseudoxanthomonas_A. Next base: position 1,755,161 of record NZ_JACVAJ010000001.1, on the reverse strand, counting down.
GAACTGCTCGCCGTTGCTGCCCACGCCGGCGTACAGCCGATCGTTGTAGAACAGCACCGCGCCGCCCTGTGCACCGGGTTCGACGTCCATCTCGACCTCGAACTGGTAGGCCAGGTCGCCGGCGATGACGCCCAGCGGCGAGCTGTCGCGGGGCGAGGTGCCCTTGCCTTGCAGCGTCATCACGCCATCGCCGAACGTGAGTCGACGCGACTCCTCAGGCGCAGGATCGTAGAACGCCCACTGCGGACCCAGCCCACCGCCGCGGAAATCGTCCGACAGCGCCATGCCATGCGGCGACAGCGCCTTGCCGGCGGGCTTGCGCAAGGGGCGGCTCAGGTCGCCACCCTTGGCGACGAACCAGCCGTCGTCCGTCCATTCGATCGGGTCGAGCAGGGCCTGCCGGCCCAGCGTCCAGAAATCGCGCTCGTAGCCGTGGTAGATCATCCACCACTGGCCGGCCGCGTCCTCGACCAGCGTCGCGTGGCCGCGCGACCACCAGTACTGGTCGCGCGAGGTCGTCCGGACCACCGGATTGTTGGGCGCGTTCTGCCACGGTCCATGGATCGAGCGCGAGCGCGCGACGATCACCATGTGCCCCGTCGGCGGGCCGGCCGTGCCACCGACGGCGGTGATCATGTAGTACCAGCCGTTGCGGAATGTGATCTTCGGACCTTCCTGCGCATACCCCTCGACATCCCACGACTCTGGATAGCGCCAGCCGTCATAGACATGCTTCACCTCGCCAACGGTGCTCAGGCCATCGTCGGCCAGTTGCACGTAGTCGCCGGCACTGAGGAACAGGTAGCGCTTGCCGTCCTCGCCGACCGCGTGGCCGGGATCGATGTGGCCGGGCAGGCCGATGTCGATCGGCTCGCTCCACGGACCGCGGATATCGTCGGCCCACACCACGAAATTGCTGCGTCGTGGCGATTCCGTCCCGCCCACGCGGGCGGGGAAGTAGATGTAGTAGCGCCCCTGATGCTTGACCAGATCCGGTGCCCAGATCGAACCGACGTTCTTCGTGATCGCATGCCCGACCGGCTGCCAGTTGATCAGGTCGCGCGAGTGCCAGACCGGCAGGCCCGGGTAGGCGGTGAAGGACGACAGGGTGAGGTAGTAGTCGTCCCCATCCTTCAGCACGGACGGGTCGGGGCGGTCTCCCGCCAGCACCGGATTGAGGAAGGTGCCGTCGCCCAGATCGGCCTGGCGCTGGTGTTCGACGCCGCGCTTCCACGCGGGTTCGTCCGCATCCTTGGCGTATGCCGCCAGCGGCGCCATCAGGCATAACGCGGCCATCCACGATGTCATTCGCATGCGGAATCCTCTAGTTCGGTGGCGCGTGACGCGCCTTCCATTGCGGGTAGTCTTTCGCCAGCAGGGACGCCGGCCAGCCGCCATACCATTCGTAGCCGGTGCGGCGTTCACGCGGAATGTCGTCGTAGCGCGCCACGCGCACGCTGTCGCGCGTGGCCAGCACGACGCTGTTGTCCCGCACGTCGTAGAAGCGCGCCCAGAGCCCCGTCGCGGCCGCGTCGGCCACCAGCCGCCGGTCATTCGCGCTGCGGTGGTACTGGAACTGTTCTGCGGGCGCGTCGAAGGTCTCGATCCGCCAGCCGGTGATCTCGACGCGTTGCAGCCATGCGACGCCTCCCTGCACGGCGGCCACGATGTCGGGCGACGGATCGGAAATCGACATCAGGTAGCGCAATACGCCGACCGTTTCCTGGCCGGTGATCGATGGCAATTCGAACTTTCGCCCCTGTGCGGGCTGCAGGGTCGTGGCGTCGTACTGGCCCGCCCATCCCGCGAGCGCGTCGCCCTGGCGCACCTGCAGCCGCAGCAGGCACGCATCTCCATTGGCGATGGCTTCCTGCACGCGTATGCGCAGTGCGGTATCGACGAACGCATAGCGGCGCGTGTCGGTCACCACCTTGCGCAGCGTGCCGAGCACGCCGGCCGTCACGTCGTCGGCGATGGTGATGTGCGGATGATAGGACTGCGTGGCCGGCACCGTATGTGGCCAGCCGCCACAGGAAGGAATCTGGTGCGCGAGCGTGAACGCAATGCCCTCCAGGCTGCCGTCGCGATAGCGCGCATCGCCGGTGATCGCGTACGCCGTGGCCAGGTAATCCAGCTGCGTGTAGATGTTGCGGTTGTCGAAGCTGCCGCCGGACTTGCGCGCTTCCGCGTCGAAGCGTGCTTTCTCCGTATCGTCCAGGATCCGCGCAGGGTCCTGGTTCTCGATCCAGCCGCCATCCGAACGCTGGTAGCGCAGGATGTTGTCGGCGATCTGCGCGACCTGGTCCGGTGCGTAGCGCGGGTACTTGTCGCCATGCACGTTGCGCCAGTGGTGGATGGCGTCCTCGAAGCCGGTCAGTGATGGCGGCGCGCCGGCCTGCGCGCATGCCGCCGATGTCGGCATCAGCAGCAGCGCGACAATGAAGGCGTGCATGGACGTCATCCCTTCAATGCCCGCGGCAGCCACAGCGACAGTTCGGGGAACAGGGTCACCACCAGCAGGACGGCAAGACCGGCCAGCCAGAACGGCCAGATCGTGCGCATGCTCTGCGCGATGGTGATCTTGCCTATCGCCGTGCCGATGAACAGCACCGAGCCCACTGGTGGCGTCACCAGTCCCAGACCGCCGGTCAGTACCAGCACCAGGCCGAAATGGATCGGATCGATGCCGTAGGCGCGCGCCACCGGCAGGAAGATCGGCGTGCAGATCAGGATCATCGGGGCCAGGTCCATGAAGGTGCCCAGCAACAGCAGTATCAGCACGATCAGCAGCAATACGGTGTACTTGCTGTGGGCGATGGACTGCAACGCATCGACTGCCGCTGCCGGCACCTGCAGGTAGGCCAGCAGCCAGCCGAACACCGCAGCGGTGGCGATCACGAACAGGATCACGCCGGTCGTGCGTGCCGCATGCGTCACCGTGGCGAAGAACTCCTTCAGCGACAGCTGGCGGTAGAGGACGCTCGTCACCAGCAGCGCATAAACCACGGCGATCGCGGCGCTCTCGACGGCGGTGAAGATGCCGGCCCGGATACCGAAGAAGATCAGGCCGACCAGACCCAGTCCCGGCAGCGCGGCCACCAGGCGCAGCATCACCGCCCGCATGCCCGGGAACGGCTCGGTGCCGTAACCGCGCCTGCGAGCCACTGCCCAGCCCGTGACCATCAGCACGGCCGTCATCAGCAGTGCGGGCACGATGCCGGCGGCGAACAGGTCGGCGATGGAGAGACCGCCGCCGGCGGCGGCGGAGAACAGGATCAGGTTGTGGGAGGGCGGCACCAGCAACGCCACCAGCGCTGCGGTGATGCTGACGTTGACGGCAAAGTCGCGGTCGTAACCCCGCTTGACCATCTGCGGGATCATCGTGCCGCCCACCGCCGAGACGTCGGCGATGGCCGAACCCGACACGCCGCCGAAGAACAGCGACGACAGGATGCTGACCTGGCCCAGGCCGCCACGCAGCCGACCCACCAGCGAGGCCGCCAGGCTGATCAGCCGCTCGGAGATGCCACCGCGCAGCATGATCTCGCCGGCGAAGATGAAGAGCGGGATGGCGATCAGCGACGCCGAGCCGGTGCCCGACGAGATCTGCTGCACCAGGACGATGCTGGGCAGATCGAGATAGAGCAGGGTCGCCAGCGACGCGGCGGCCAACGCATACGCGACGGGCACGCCGACCAGCAGCAGGATGGCGAAGACGGAGAAGAGCAGGGTGATCGCCATGGGTCAGCGGGCCTCGTCGGTCAGCGGCGCGCGCAGCACCAGGAGCAGTCGATACAGGGCGAACACCACCATCAGTACGCCGCCGATCGACAGCGGCAGGTAGCCGATGCTCTGCGGCATGGGCGCGCCTGCGATGCGGATATCCAGGCCATCCAGCAGCAGCACCGCGCCCCAGTAGGCCATCACCGTGCCGATGGCGGCGATCACCAGCGGCGACAGGGCATGCAGCAGCGTCCTGACGCGCGGACCCACGGCGTCTGCCAGCAGGAAGAAACCGAAGTGCCGGTTCGTGTGCACGCCGGCCGCTGCGCCCAGGCTCATGGCGGTGGTCAGCAGCAGCACGGTGACCGGTTCGGTCCAGCTCGGTGAGTCGTTGATGACGTAGCGGGCGATCACCTGCCAGCCCTGCACGACCACCAGGCCAAGCAGGGCGATGACGGCGACGGCGATGGCCGTATTGGAGAGCAGGTCCATGGCCCGCTGCAGGGGCGTGGCGGGAGGCGGCGTGGATTCTTCGGACATCGTCGGTTCTCAGGCCAGGTCGCGGATGCGGCGGTACAGCGTGTCGATCGCCGGGTCTTTGCGGTATTCGGACAGCAGTGGCTGCGATGCATGCGCGAACGCAGCGAGGTCCGCTTCGTTGTGCTTCACCCCCGCGGCGAACACGGCTTCCCTTGCCTTGGCTTCGGAAGCGTCCCACAGCGTCCGCATCACGCCGACCGATTGCTTCGCGGTCTCGATCAGCAGTTCGCGGTCGCGAGCCTGCAGGCCGTCCAGCGTGCGCTGCGACACCAGCAGGACATCCGGTGCATACGAATGGTTGGTCTGCGACCAGTAATGGGCCGCCTCGAAGTGGCGGCTGGAATGGAAGCTGCGGATGTTGTTCTCGGCACCGTCGATCATGCGGGTCTCAAGGCCGGAGAACACTTCGCCCAGCGACAGTGGCGTGGGATTGGCGCCGAACAGGCGCAGCATGCGGATGAAGATGTCGGACACCGGCACGCGGATCTTCAGGCCGTGCAGGTCGGCGGGCGTGCGGATGGCATGCTTGGTGTTGTAGAAGCAACGCGCGCCGGAATCATAGATGGCGAGGCCGACCAGGCCACGCCGCGCGAAGCCGTCGAGCACCGCCTGGCCGACACCGCCGTCCATCGCGCGCCGCATGTGCGGCACGGAATCGAAGACGTAGGGCAGGCAGAGCGCCTGGGTCAGCGGGAACGCATTGTTCAGTGCGCCGGCGTAGACGCGGGTGATGTCGATGGCGCCGAAGCGCGCCATGTCGATGGCTTCGGATTCGCGACCCAACTGGCCGGAGTGGTACTGGCGCAGCGTCACGCGACCGCCGGTTTCGCGCGCCAGGGTGTCGCCGATCCATTGCACGGCTTCGACGGTCGGGTAGTCCTTCACGTGCACGTCGGTCGCGGTGAGCACGTGCCGGCCTTCGTCGGCCAGGACACGGCCGCCCAGCAACGGCAGGGCAGCGGCGGCACCCAGACCGGCGCCGAGAAAACGACGACGGTTCATCATGCGCGCCAGTCTCCTTCGTCCCTCGGGGTCGCCGCCGTGGCCAGGCATTCGATGCTGCCATGCCCGTCGAAGTCGATACGGGCCTGCTGGCCCGGCAGGATGTCGTGGATGCCGGTGGCGTTGCCCGTAGCGATCAGGTCACCGGCCTTGAGAGGCCGACCGCGCCGCGCCGACCGCGACAGGGCGAACGCAAAGGCTGCACGCAGGCCGCCGGGCAACGTGGTGGCGCCGCCCTGACCGACCTGACGGCCGTCGATCCAGGTGGAGCACGTCAGCGAGGCATCGCTGCGCTCGGCCCAGACGGGAATTTCGGGACCCACGACCAGCCCGTTGTTGTTGCCGAAGTCCGATACGACCACGCGGGGACCCAGCTGGTTGATCGTCGCCAGTGGGCTGCTCGCCACTTCCATGCCGATGAACAGTGTGGACGGGACGGCAGCAGCTTCCTCGGGGGTCCAGTCGGTCTTGTCGGCTGGCGCATCCGCGTCCAGACGCAGCACATACTCCGCTTCCACCGCGCCGAAGCCGCCTTCGAAAACCTGAAAGGCAGATTGACCACCGGTGGTCATCTGCAGTTGCCGCGCGAAGATCGGGCCCAGCAGCCGCTCATCGCCGGACGCGTCGCGCCGCTCGGGTGCGATGAAGCCGACCTTCCAGCCCACCACCTGGTCCGGCCACTTGGCGATGGCCATGTCCTGCACGCGGTAGGCGGTGACCAGGTCGTCCGGAATCTCGCCGGGAAAACCCGGCAAAGCGCGGCCTTGGCGGCGCGCACCGACAAAGCTGTCCGCGATGGCGGCCAACGTGGGGGCCGCCGCACGTGCGGCGTCGAGGGTGCTTTGGTCGTTACTCAAGTGGGTTCTCCCCGCTGGGTTTTGTTGCACCGCCGAGTGACAGTGCAGGCTGATGGCCTGTATATGGTAAACCGGTGTCATTGACAATGTGCACTGCCGCAAAATCCATCCCGATGCCACGATGCATCGATCCACTCCTGGGAGGGAGCCAATGCTTCATATCCGTTTCCCCGCGCGAATCGGCGGGCTGACCCGCGGCCTGGCCGCCCTGGTGCTGGCGTTTGCCACGATTCCAGCGATCGCGGCCGACGCGCAGACGCTGGCTTTCCCTGGCGCGCAGGGCGCAGCCGCTCATACGCCCGGTGGTCGGGGCGGCAAGATCGTCCGCGTGACCAGTCTGGCGGCCGACGGCCCCGGCTCGTTCAAGGAAGCGGTGACGGGCAAGGGACCGCGCATCGTGGTGTTCGAAGTGGGTGGTGTGATCGACCTCGGGATGAAGGAGCTGCGCATCACCGAGCCGTTCCTGACCATTGCCGGACAGACCGCGCCGCATCCCGGCGTCACCATCATCAAGGGCGGGTTGACGATCGCCACGCATGATGTGGTGATCCGCCACATCCGCATCCGTCCGGGCGACGGCGGCATGCCGAAGCGTTCCGGCGACATCGATGCCATCACGACGGTACGGGGTGCACACGACGTCATCGTCGACCACTGCTCCCTCACCTGGGCGACCGACGAGAACCTCAGTGCGTCCAGCACGCGCTTCCACGGCGAGAACGAAGCCGAGTGGATGGCCAATGCGTCGCGTCGGATCACCTACAGCAACAACATCGTCAGCGAAGGCCTGGCGCATTCCACCCATCCCAAGGGCGAGCATTCCAAAGGCTCGCTGATCCACGACCATGTCAACGAGGTGCTGATCGTCGGCAACCTCTACGCGCACAACTACGAGCGCAGCCCGCTGTTCAAGGGCGGCGCGCGCGGCCAGGTGATCAACAACCTGATCTACAACCCCGGCCAGCGTGCCATCCACTACAACCTGATCGCCGAAGAATGGCTGGGCCATCCGTATTCGAAGGGCGAGATGGTGGTGCGCGGCAACGTCATGCGTGCCGGCAAGTCGACCGAGCCGCTGGCGTTCGTGATGATCGGCGGATCCGGCGACCTCGACCTGTTTGCACAGGACAATCTCGTCGTCGATCGCATGGGCAACAAGAGCATCCAGGAGACAGGAAGCTACACCACGGCACCCGCCAGGCTTAACCGCGTGAAGACGGCGCCCGCACTGCCGTTCGGCGTCACGCTGCTGCCATCGGGCAAGGTACAGGACGCAGTCATCGAAACCGTCGGCGCCACGCCCTGGAACCGCGACCTGATCGATCGCCGCATCGTGGCCGATGTCATCGAGGGACGCGGCGAGATCATCGACAGCCAAGAGCAGGTCGGCGGCTATCCCCAGTACAAGGAAGCACGCAAGCCGTTCGTCGAAAGCGAATGGAATCTCGACGTGATGGAGCCGCTGGCCGGCTATCCGCGCGGTGAACCGCTGCGCTGACCTGCGCTGCGTCGGCACGGCCGACGATGACACATGACATGAGGGGCCCGCCGTGAGGTGGGCCCTTCGTCTGTCGGGCTGGCGATGCAGTCGGTAAGTGGTCAAGGGGCGACCAGCAAGGTGGAGTGGCAGGGTGCACCCTTGGGTCGCGAACGGGCCTGGATGCCGCGTCCCGGGTTGCGGCAGGAAACAGGTCGGACGCACCGAGCGTGCGTCCGACCTTTGCGGTCAGAAGTTGAACCGCGCGCCTACGTAGTACTGCCGTCCCGTGTGGTGGTAGACCGATGCGCGATCGCCGGCCGAGTCCACGTACTGGTCATTGAACTCGTCGGTCAGGTTCAGCCCCTCGAAGGTGAGGGTAAGGTGCTCGTCCCATTTGTAGGACATGGAGAAATCCACGCTGCGGGCGCTGCGCTTGCCTTCCACGTCGTTGTTGTTCTGCCCCGGTACGCGTTGCAGGTAGTCGTCGCGGAACGATGTCGATACGCGCGCGCTGAACTTGTTGTTGTCGTAGTAGAGCGTGGCGTTGTAGGAGTCGGGCGACAGGTTGACCAGGTCGTTGGCGATGTACGTCACCGGGAAGCTGCCCGGAACCGCATAGTCGATATCCGACTCCACGTGTGTGTAGTTCAGCAGCACGCCGAAATGGCGGAATCCGCCGGGCAGGAACGAGAACGGCTGCTGGTAGTTCAGCTCGAAGCCCTTCAGCGGACCACCCGGTGTGTTGATCGGCGTACGCACGTCGAATTCCACGTCCCAGAAGGTCGACGGTACCCAATCCAGCGGCAGGCCGGTGTCGCGGTAGGCGATGTTCTCGCGCAGTTCCTGGATGTAGGTCTCGATGTCCTTGTAGAACAGGGCCAGCGACAGTACCGAGTCCTCCGCGAAGTACCACTCGGCGCTGAAGTCGTAGGTCTTGGCACGGAACGGGTCCAGATAGGGGTTGCCCACACGGATGTTCGGCGTGCCGGTAGTGGTGACGCCTGCCCCGGGCGACAGATTGCCCAGTTGCGGCCGCGCCATGACCTTGGCCGCGCCGAAGCGCAGCACCAGTTCGTCGGTGACTTCCCACGCGAGGTTCAGTGACGGCAACCAGTCCTTGTAGTCGTTCGTCACGGTCACCGGACTGCCGCCGCCCACCGAGGTGTAGCCGCTGGCGTCGATGTCGGTGGTGGCGTAGCGCACGCCGACATTGCCGCGCAACGGGCGTCCTGCCAGGTCCGCGTTGAAGTCCAGCTGCAGGTAGCCGCCCCAGTCCTCTTCGCCGATGCTGCGATTGTTGCCGCGGGCATTGCCGTTGGTGATGCTGCTCAGGGTGAAGTCGCCGCCCGGTACACCGGTATTGCAGTTGCAGTAGATGTCGAACAGGCTGGCGATCGCGCCGAGGTCCGGGATCAGCCATGCGCTCGGCCCGCGGCCATCGAGGCCGCGGCCGAAGCCGGTGACCAGCGTGGACAGGTCGGCCAGCGTCGTCCCGGCAGGCAGTGCGGGGACAGCGGTTTCGCTGGCGCGGCGGAACTCCCAGGTGTCCATCTGGAATTTCTTGTACGACAGGCCGCCCCGCAACGTGAAGGTCTCGTTGATGGCGAAATCGAGGTCCAGCTTGCCGGTGTCGAAGGTGTTGTCGACGCCCTGCGGGCGGATGCGGATCTCGGAGCCGGTGGTGTTGGCGGCGGGGCTGCTGATCCAGCCCCAGCCTGCCGGACTGGTCACATCCAGGCTTCCGTAGTTGATCACCGGCAGCCGGCTGTTGCCGCGGTAGTCCCAGCTGTAGCCGTCGAGGTTCTGGATATCGAAGGTCACCGTGGTCTGCACGGGATTCTTGAACTCCGATGTCGACGTGCCGACCATCGCGTTGAGCGTCAGTCGGTCGGTGATGTCCTGTTCGAGACTCAGGCTGTACTGGCTGAACTCCGTGGACAGTTCGTCGAAGCGCGACTCCGAGCGGACATCGACGTTGTCGAACACGCCGTAGACCAGGTTGCCTCGCGCATCCACCTCGGCCTGGCGTACGTGCGTCTCGTACTTGCCGCCCTGGGCGTTGGAGCGGCTGAATGAAATGGTTTCCAGGAAGTCCTCCTGGCGCGTCGCATCCAGCTTGGAATACATCGCATCGAAGTTCAGCAACGTGCGATCCGTCGGTTTGAACTGCAGCGCGGCGGTCACACCCAGCCGCTCCTGCTGATGGGTCAGGCGGCCGTAGCGCGGCAGTCGCGGATGGAAGGTCGTCGCGGCGGACGCAAGCCGGTAGGCATCGTTGTTGGCCTGCGTGTTCGCAGGACGCGGGTTGCCGGTCGAGCAGTTGAGTGCCGTCGTACCGCGGCCGCTGTTGTTCGCGTTGTTCTGCGGGGTGTAGCCAACGGGACTGCAGAAGCCGTTCGACGAGGGGCCGTTGTCCCAGCGCACCGCGCTGTAGCCTTCCTCCAGCAGGTTGCGCTCGCTGTAGGCCGCCGAGAGCAGGGCGCCGAACCTGCCGTCCGCCCACGTATTGCTGATCAGTGCGGAGAAGCGCGGGTCCCACTGCTTCGACAGGTCGTTGTAGCCCATCTGCGCGGTGGCGGTGCTGGTGAAGCCGTCATAGTCGAACGGACGCGCGCCGCGCAGGTCGACGGTGGCGCCCAGCGAGCCTTCGTCCACCTGGGCCGACTGCGTCTTGCGCACCGTCAGCTTGCTGAAGAGCTCGGAGGCGAACACATTGAAGTCGAAGCCGCGTCCGCGGTTGGCGCCGCCGGAGCTGTCCGTGCCGCCGGTGGTGGCGAGCGCCTCCAGCCCATTGATGCGCACGCGCGTGAAGTCCTGTCCCAGGCCGCGCACGGTGATCGAGCGCCCCTCGCCGGCATCGCGGTCGATCGCGACGCCGGGAATGCGCTGCAACGCTTCGGCGAGGTTGAGATCGGGGAACTTGCCGATGTCCTCCGCGACGACGGCATCGATCTGTTCAGCGCTGTAGCGCTTTTCTTCCAGCGCTTTTTCCAGGCTGGCACGGAAGGTCCCGACCACTTCGATGCGATCGAGCTCGGTGGTGGTGGTGGGCGCCGTGGCAGGCGCGTCCTGAGACTGGGCAAACGCAGGCGCGTGCAATGCGGCGGCGATCGAGAACGCGAGTACGGTAACCGGTGTCGTCCGGCGATTCGGATAACGGTTCATGACTTCCCCCTCCCAAGGGCGGCCAGTGGCTTTGGTAGGCCGCCGTGTGCCGGCGGCGTGGAATTCCCCGACGATTCCAAGGCGGCGCACGTTGAATGACACCGCTGGTCAAAGACGCTAACAGAGAGTGCGCTGCAACAACAAGCTATTGATTCGAATGGAGAAAATGTCCCGGGACAAGGCGCCGCGTGAAATCGTTTTCGCGTTGCGCCCGGTGTGCTGCGCGCACAAAAAAGCCCGGCCGGGAGAGGCGGCCGGGCTTCGGGTGCACCTCGCAGGGAGGTGCATGACGGTCAACCGATCAGAACTTGTAGCGCAGCCCCAGCAGGTACTGGCGGCCGGTCTCGCTGTAGTCGAGCGGCAGGGTGACGCTGGGGTTCGACACCCACGATTCCTGCGGTTCGTCGGTCAGGTTGATGCCTTCCAGGCTCAGCTCCAGGTGGTCGTTGATCTTCCAGCGCACCGAGGCATCGACCGTGGTCGTGCCCGTCTGGCCATGCACGCCATCCAGATGGAAGCCCTGTTCCGCACCCGGCGCCTGGATCAGGTAGTCGTCGCGATTGGTCGCCGAGACGCGGCCCGAGAAACGCTCGCCCTCGTAGAACAGGGTGGCGTTCCAGGCGGTCTTCGACAGGCCCAGCAGGTCCGTCTTCAGCACGTTGGTGCCTGCGCTGTTGACGTACTGGATCTTCGAGTCGACGTAGGTGTAGTTCAACTGCACGCCGAGATTGGCCCACTTGCCCGGCAGGAAGGTGAACGGCTGGATGTAGTTGGCCTCGAAGCCGGTCAGTTCACCGCCCGGAGTGTTGAGCGGAATGGTGAAGGTGAAGTCGTCGGTGACCGAGGCGCCCGTGCCTTCCAGCAGGCTGGCCGGCAGTCCGCTGGATTCATAGCTGCGAATCTCGCGCGTGGTCTGCACGAAGCTGTCGATGTCCTTGTAGAACACGCCCAGTCCGAGCATCGCGCCTTCGTTGAAGTACCACTCCAGCCCCAGGTCGACGGTCTTGGCGCGGATCGGGTCGAGGTTCGGGTTGCCGCCTGACACCGTGCGTGCACCGCCGGCGACGGCAACCGTCACGCCCGGCGTCAGCGAGCCGAGGCCCGGACGCGACATCACCTTGGCGGCACCCAGGCGCAGCAGCAGGTCGGGGCTGAGTTCCGCCACCAGGTTCATCGAGGGCAGGGTATCGCTGTACTCGCGCGTCACCGTGGCCGCGACCGGCGTGCCGCTGGTGGTGGCGATGCCCGTGGAAGTCTGCTTCGTGCGCACGTAGCGCACACCGACGTTGCCCGACAGCGGGATCGGGCCGAGGTCGGTCGAGAACTCGCCCATCAGGTAGACGCCACGGTCTTCTTCCTCGACGCTGCGCGTGTTGACCGCGCGCTCGGTGACCGCGAACGTGCCGCTGTTGCTGTAGATGTCGAACAAGTCCGCGACGGCCTGGTAGTCGGGCACGACCCAGGTGCCGGGCGATCCGCTCACGCCGCTGAGGCGGGCCAGCTCGGTGAGGTCGGCGGGCACGAAGCGCGTTCCGTCTGAGAACGTCGGCACCGAAAGCTCATTGCCACGACGCAGCTCGCGAGTATCGAACGAGTAGTCCTTGGCCTGCACGCCGCCCTTCAGGCGGAAACCGGGGCTGATGTTCCAGTTGAACTCCAGCTGTGCGTTGTCGAACTCGTTGGTCACGTACTGCGGACGGATACGGATCTCGGCGAGCGTCCAGCCGTTCGGATCCAGAGGATCGATGCCGTAGTTCAGCACCGGCTTGTACCAGTTGCCCCGATAGTCGTAGCTGTAATTGTCGACGTTGTACTTGTCCATGATGATCGTCGTCTGGATCGGATTCTCATGCTCCGATTTGGACGTGCCGATCTTGCCGCTGATCTTGAAGTTGTCGGTGAACTCGTGCTCACCCTCGAAGTTCAGCTGGGTGTAGACCGTGTTCCATTCGTCGTGACGGCTCTCGGAGCGGATGTCGACATCATCGAACAGGCCGTAGACGAGTGCGCCGTTCTGGATCACGCCATCGCGCACGATGGTGTGCGGCTTGCCCGACAGGGGATTGGTGGCCGGATTCGGATTGGCGACGTTGCGGCTGAACGAGATTGCTTCGATGTACTTCTCGTCGCGCGTGGCATCGATCTTCGAGTACAGCGCATCCAGTGCGAACTGGGTGCGATCGCTTGGCTTGAACTGGAACGAGGCGGTCACGCCCGTGCGCTTCTGGTCGTGTTCCATCAGCGTGTAGCGCGGGAAACGGGGATGGTAGACATCGGCCGCGCGTGCGGCCGCGAACGGCGACGCGGCGCTGAAACCACCGTTACTGGGTCCGTTCGCCCAACGGCCGGTGCCGCTGCCTTCCTCGAGCAACTGGCGTTCGGAGTAGGCGACGGACAGCAGGGCGCCGAACTTGCCGTCGGCCCAGGAATTGGCGATCAATGCCGCCGCACGCGGATCGGTCTCGCTGGCCATGTCGTTGTGGCTGAGCTGGCCGCTGGCGACGAAGGTGAAGCCGTCGTAGTCGAACGGGCGTGCGGTGCGCAGGTCGACGGTGGCGCCCAGAGAGCCTTCCTCGACATCCGCCTGTGCGGTCTTGCGCACGATCAGCTGCGAGAACAGGTCGGAGGCGAACACGTTGAAGTCGAAGCCGCGACCGCGGTTCGAGCCGCCGGACTGGTCCGTCGCGCCCACCGTGGTCAGCGCTTCCATGCCGTTGATGCGCACGCGGGTGAAGTCGGGGCCCAGGCCGCGCACCGAGATGTTGCGTCCCTCGCCAGCGTCGCGGGTGATGGCCACGCCGGGAATGCGCTGCAGCGATTCCGCGAGGTTTAGGTCGGGGAACTTGCCGATGTCCTCGGCCACGATGGCATCGACCACGCCGGCTTCGCCGCGCTTGATGTCGAGGGCTTTCTCCACGCTGGCGCGGTAGCCGGTGACGCTGACGGTGTCGAGCGTGCCGAGATCCGCCTGCGGGGACGCGGACTGGCCGGAATCGGCCGGTTGGGCTGCCTCCTGGGCCTGGGCGGCTGCACCCATCTGCAGCGCGAGGCCGATCGAAACGGCAAGCAAGGTAACCGGTGTCTTCCGGTTCTGGTGACTGACTGGCATGTTCTCCCCTCCTCAAGGGACCATGGCCGCGTGTTGCGACTGTTTTATTGGCGAAAAAGCGCTGTTTCTTCCCTTCCAGATCGTGCCAGCTGATAAAATGACACCGCTGGTCAAAAACAACGCTAACAGAGTGTGCGCTGCAACAACAACTGTCGGTCGGGCCGGTTTATCTTGTCCCATGGACAAGCTGGAGCGGCCCGCACGGCGCGCGATGCCAACGTCACGGGAGAAGAACTGGATGGGGAAGATCGTCTGTTTCGGTGAGCTGCTGCTGCGCCTTGGCGCGCCCGGCCGCCAGGTGCTGTTGCAGTCGCCGCTGCTCGATGTGCATGTCGGTGGTGCCGAAGCGAACGTCGCCGTCTCGCTGGCGCGCTTCGGTCATGACGCGCGCATGGTGGGACTGGCCGCGGACAACGCATTGGGCGAGGCCGCCGTGGGCGAATTGCGCCGGCATCGTGTCGATACGCGCGCGGTGCAGCAGGTGCCGGGACGCATGGGGCTCTACTTCCTGACGCCGGGAGCCATCCAGCGACCCAGCGAAGTCCTTTACGACCGTGCGGACTCCGCGTTCGCGCGCGCCGGTGGTGGCACGCACGACTGGCCGGCCCTGCTGGCCGGTGCCGATTGGCTGCATGTGTCGGGCGTGACGCCGGCGCTCGGGCAGCAGGCGGCGGACGGTGTACTGGTGGCCGTGAAAGCGGCGCGCGCAGCGGGCGTGAAGGTGTCTTTCGACGGCAACTTCAGGCCCAAGCTGTGGGAAGCCTGGGGAGGCGATGCGCCGACGATCCTGCGGGGGTTGATGGCGGAAGCGGACATCCTCTTCGCCAGCCATCGCGACCTGCAGGTCGTGCTCGGCCTGGAGTTCCCGCAGGCGACGCCGCAGGAGCGGTTCGCGGCGGGTGCGGCGGCGGCGTTCAAGGCGTTCCCGCACCTTCGGCAGATGGCGGCCACGGTGCGCGTGCAGCGCAGCGTCGACCATCACGCGCTGTCGGGCATCACGGCACTGGCGGACGGCAGCCTGCTGACCACGCCGTCCTACGAGGTGTCCCCGATCGTCGACCGCATCGGCACCGGCGACGCGTTCGCGGCAGGCGTGCTGCATGGTGGCCTCGTCGGCATGGAGAGTGCGGACGCGCTGCACTTCGGCGTGGCCGCGGCCTGTCTCAAGCATTCGCTGCCGGGGGATTTCAATCTGGTCGGGGCCGCCGACGTGCAGGCGTTCCTGGGCGAGAACAGTCTGGATGTGAAGCGCTGAGCACGCGTCGGGAAGCAGGCGGTTGTTGCGTTGCAGTATCCTGGAACGCAGCAAAAACTATCGTTTGAAGATGCCGGGCAGGGCTTTGCCGGTCTCGTGAATCCCGCAGACTGCGCGCCATGATGAGCGCCGTCCATGCGTAGCAAACTGTTCGTGCCCGGGGATCGGCCAGCCCTCTTCGCCAAGGCGATGGCAAGCGAGGCCGACATCCTGTCCTTCGATCTGGAGGACGCGGTGGCCGTGGCGGCAAAGGCCGATGCAAGAACGCATGTGGCTGCCTTCCTGCATGCCGCGCCGCACCGCAGCGCCGGCAAGCAGGTGATCGTCCGCACCAACGCATGGCACTCGCACGCCTGGGAGGACGATCTTCGCGCGGTCCTGCCGCTCGACATCGACCTGATCAACCTGCCCAAGATCGAATCCGCAGAACAACTCAGGCAGGCGATGGCGGAGATCGAGGCCATCGAGGCCCGGTTGCAGTTCCGCCAGAGGACCGGCCTGCTGGTCAATATCGAAACCCCGCGTGCGCTGCGCAACGCCGTGGCCATCGCAACGGCGCATCCGCGCGTGCGCGGCCTGCAACTCGGCCTCGGCGATCTGTTCGAACCCCACGGCATCCGGCGTACCGACCTGCGCAACGTGCACGCCGCGCAGTACGCGTTGCGGATGGCGGCCGCCGAGGCGGGCGTGTTCGCCTATGACGCGGCGTTCCCCGGGCTCGACGACGAGACGGGCTTCCGGGCCGAGGCCGCGTCCGCGCGTGCGTTGGGCTACGTCGGCAAGAGCTGCGTGCATCCACGCCAGTTGGCGTGGGCGAACAGCGTATTCGCGTCGACGGATGAGGAAATCGAGATGGCACGGCGGATCGTCGATGCCGCCGAAGACGGAGCGTATGCGGTGGATGGGCGAATGGTCGATGCGCCGTTCCTGGCGCGTGCGCGCGCCGTCCTGGCCACGGTGCGGCATGAGGAGAAGCAATGAAGCAGGGGGGAGTGCGGTCGTGGACCGCCGGTGTGCGACGTTTCCTGACGATGGGCTGGCTGTTGCTGCTATGCGGCCTGTCGTCCGCCGTGCAGGCGGAGAGCCTGACGACCGTCCGCGAAGACCGCCTGCCCGCTGTGCCGGGTGGTGTACAGACACTGCACGCCGTCGACACCGCGCTGCTGGCCTTCAACAGCCAAGGTGCTTGGCAACTGCCTTCCGGCGCCAAGGCCTGGCAGACGCTGGCCTTGCCTGACGGAACGCCATCCGGTCTGCAGTGGATCACCGCGACGAGAGGAAAGCTCTACGCGTTGCCGATGACGCAAGAAGCCCGTAGCGCGGCAACGCTGTCCGCGGTGATCGTGCATCGGGGTCGGCTCGAACTGCGCGCACTCCCGGTATTGCCTCAGCCGCTGCGTGACGTGCGGCTGGCGGAAGGCGACGGCACGCTCTATGTCGTCGGCATGGGTGCCGACAACGCCACTTCGCTCTATCGCCTCGTGGTGAGCGCGCCGCAGGGAGGCTGGACGAAGCTGGATGCCTGGCCGGGCGGCGGTGTCGCGGGCAGTCTGCTCGCGCAACGTGGCGAACTGTTCGCCACCGTGCCCGGCACTGGCGTCGATGCCCTGTGGCGCTGGCATCGCGAAACGGGCTGGTCGGCGATGCCGGCCTTGCCGGGACATCTGGTGCCCGGTGCCGAACGCACCATCGGCCAGGCGCACTTGCTGTTCGCTGTGGACGGCAACGGCCAGACCGCTCCGACGCGCCGGTTGGTGACGTTCCATGTCATCACCAAGGCATGGGCGGACGTGCCGGCCGCAGTGCCCACCAGCGCCGACACGTTCGCGCCCTGGGGCGATGGCCTGGCGTGGTCCACGCCTAACGGCGATGCCGGCGCGCTGCTGCTGCAGTCCGGCAAGCACCTGCTGACGTGGCTCGACTGGCTGGTGATCGTGGTCTACCTGGCCGCGATGATCGGCATCGGCCTGTACTTCTACCTGCGCGAGAAGCGCAACTCGACCGAGAACTTCTTCGTCGGCAGCCGCACCATCCCGTTCTGGGCGGCGGGCTTGAGCCTGTACGCGGTCAACACCAGCTCGATCAGCTTCATCGCCATCCCCGCCAAGGCGTTCGAGACCAATTGGCAGTACCTGACCAACAACCTGATCGCGGTGCTCGGCCTGATGTTCGTCGCGATCTGGATCGTGCCGCTGTTGCGCCGGCTCAACCTGATGTCGACGTTCTCCTATCTGGAGACGCGTTTCCACCCGAGCATCCGCATGCTGGCCAGTGCTCTGGCGATCCTCATGCAGATCGGCAGTCGCATGAGCGTGATCCTGTTCCTGCCCGCGCTGGCCATCTCCACCATCACCGGCATTGACGTGGTGTGGAGTGTCTGGCTGATGGGGGGGTTCACCATCATCTACACCGCGATGGGCGGCATGAAGGCGGTCATCTGGACCGACGTGGTGCAGGTCATCGTGAAGATGGGTGGCGCGATCTTCGCCATCCTCTTCATCGTCTGGACATTGAAGGGCGGCTTCGGCGAGTTCACCCAGATCGCGATGGCCGAGGACAAGACCAAGCTGTTCGACTTCAGCTTCGACCTGACCAAGGCCACCGTCTGGGGCTTCATCTTCCTGGTGCTGTTCGAGGTCGTGCTGACCTTCCCCAAGGACCAGGTGCTGATGCAGCGCGTGCTCTCCACCAAGTCCGACAAGGAGGCCGGCCGCTCGGTGTGGGCGTTCGCCGCCATCATGATTCCCGGCGGCTTCATCTTCTACGGCATCGGCACGGCGCTGTTCGTCTACTACAAGAACAACCCCGAGCGCATGAATCCGCTGCTGCCGGTGGACGCGACGTTCCCGCTGTTCATCGCGGCGGAACTGCCGATGGGCGTCACCGGCCTGATCATCGCCGGCATCTTCGCCGCCGCGATGGCCACGCTGTCGGGCATCATGAACTCGGTCGCCACGCTGATCACGGTCGACTTCTACGAGCGTTTCGCCAAGGACAAGTCGCAGAAGAAGGGCGTGTTCTTCGCCGAGATCATGACCGTGGTCGTGGGTCTGGTGGGCATAGGCGCGGCGTTGGTGCTGTCGCGCTTCGACATCGGCTCGCTGTTCGATGTGTCCATCGAACTGGCCGGCCTGCTCGGTGGCGGTTTCGCCGGCGCCTACACGCTGGGCATGTTCACCCGCCGTGCGAACTCGCAGGGCGTGGCCATCGGCATCGGGGCCGCCATCGTGCTGACGTTCGTGGCCTGGTGGTACGACCTGGTGCACCCGTACTTCTATCTCGCCATCTCGATCCTGGTCTGCGTGGTGGTGGGCTATCTCGCCAGCCTGTGCTTCCCCGCGCCGACCCGTTCGCTGGAGGGCTTGACGATCCACCGCAAGGATGCGGCGGCAGGTGCGGACTGATCGCGCATGCGCCATAGGTCCCATCGCTGGCGCATCCGGGCTCGTGTAGCCTGACGCGAAGAGGGGAGCGCACGTGGATACCCAGTTCCTGAATACGTTCGTGGTGGTGGCCGACCGCGGCTCGATGGCGGCGGCGGCACGCGTGCTCAACATCACCCCCGCGGCGGTGGCACAGCAGATCCGCACGCTCGAACGCGAGCTCGGCGCGCCGCTGATCGCGCGCGCCGGCCGTACCGTCAGCCTGACCGAAGAAGGCTCGCGCATCCTGCAGCGTGCGCGCGACCTACTGCGCGACGTCGCCGACATGCGCAGCATCGCCAACGACAGCGAGGTGTCCGGCGAGCTTCGCCTCGGTGCCTGTCCGACCGCGCTGGCGGGCATGCTGCCGGACATCCTGGCGCGGATGGTCGACAAGTTCCCGCAGATCAACGTCTTCATCCGTCCCGGCTATTCGGCCGAGCTCTATCGCGCGGTGGAAGCCGGGGAGCTCGATGCCGCGCTGGTGCTGCAGGCGCCGTACATCCTGCCCAAGACCTGCGACTGGCAACTGCTGCGCGAGGAACCGCTGGTGATGATTGCGCCGGCGAGGATGGCGGGCCGCGATCCGCACGACCTGCTGCGCACCGAACCGCTGATCCGCTACGACCGCAACCAGTGGGGCGGCCGCGTGGCGGACGAGTACCTGCGTGCCGCCGGCATCGTGCCGCGCGAGCGGTTCGAGTTGAACGGCCTCAATGCCATCGCGGTGATGGTGGATCGGGGGCTCGGTGTGTCGCTGGTGCCGGACTGGGCGCGACCGTGGCCCGAAGGCCTGGACCTGGTCCGCATCCCGCTGCCGCTGCCCAGCGAACCGCGGCGGATCGGCATGGTGTGGTCGCGCTCGTCGGTGCGCATCCGCCTGGTTACCGTGCTGTTGCAGGAGAGCCGTGCCGCCACCGGCCACGCCTGAGCGTCGCCATGTTGCAGTGCACGCTACAAAAACTAGCCTGTGAACATATCCGCGGGCGATTTTTCCGTGACGGGCGTCGACCTAGGCTTTGACCATCGTCGGGTTCGAGCGTCTGGGAGGAACGCTGGGCACGCCGGCCGCCGGGGCGGCCTTTCTCGCATACCCACCTAGCCACGCGCCGATGCGCACGCGCGCTCGCCGTCCACCGAAGCATTCCGAGAACAGACCATGAAACAGGTACCCGCCGCGTTCGGCGTTTTCCTGCTGGCCGCCGCCGTCAGCGCCAGCGTCCAAGCCCAACAGAACACCCCGTTGCCGGAGGACAAGGCGGCGGAACAGGAGCGCGGGAAGGAGGCCGTCAACCTGGACCGCATGATCGTCACCGGTACGCGCGCGCCCAAGTCCGTTGAGAAGATTCCGGGCGCCATCAATGTGGTGTCGAAAGAGGATATCCAGCGCACCCTGCTGGTGACCGAAGACGCGACCGCGGTGCTGGCGCGCACCGTGCCCGGCTATTCGGAAGCATCCCAGGCCATGAGCAATACCGGCGAGAATCTGCGCGGCCGCATCGCGCTGCGCCTGTTCGACGGCGTGCCGCAGGGCTCGCCGCTGCGCGAGGGCACCCGGAACGCCACGTTCACCGACATGGGCATCGTCGAACGGATCGAGGTCATCAACGGCCCCTCGGCGTCGGAAGGCATCGGCGCGGCAGGCGGCATCATCAACTACATCTCCACCCAGCCGAGCGAGGACGGCACCAAGTTCCGCCTCGTCACCCGCTATTCGACCCAGTTCAAGGACGACAGCGCGGGCTGGAAGATCGGCGCCAACATGTCCCACAAGAAAGACGATTTCGATGTCGTCGTAGGCGTTTCCCGGATCGATCGCGGCATGAGTTACGACGGCGACGGCGTGCGCCTGGGCATGAATACCAGCGGCTCGCTGCATGATTCGGAAGCCAACAATCTCTTCGTCAAGGCCGGCTTCAATTTCGGCGAAGCCGGGGAGAAGCGACTGCAGGCCAGCTACAGCGACTTCAAGATCGAAGGCAAGGGCAACTACCGCCAGGTCGACGGTTGCCGCTATGAGCCCGTCTGGTGCGAGGATCCGCGACCGAACACCTCGGAGCGCGGTCACCTGTTCGAGACCAAGGCCGAGTTCAACGACTTCAAGCAGTTCAATGCGGTCTACACCGATGCCGATTTCCTCGGCGGCACGCTCGTGCTCAACGGCTACTGGGCGGATCAGGCCATGCGCTATCCGCCGGAAGACGGCAACGACCGTCAGGATCCGGACATCCCGCCGAACGGTCCCGACGGTCGCATCTGGGACCAGTCGGAGATCCGCTCGGACAAGCGCGGCCTGCGTGCCTCGTGGACGCGTCCCGACCTGTTCAACATCGAGGGCCTGGAACTGCATGCCGGCGTGGACTGGGTCAAGGACACCGCCGACCAGCGCCTCGCATTGACCGACCGCCTGTGGGTTCCGCCGATGGAGTACATCAGCCTGGCGCCCTACGCGCAGCTGAGCTACGAGATCGGACCGGTGACGATCAGCGGCGGCCTGCGCCGTGAAGATGGTGAACTGAACGTCGATTCGTACACGACCACCTGGTACCGGGGCAGGAAGTTCGTCGAAGGTGGAACGCTGAGCTACACCGACACGATGAAGAACCTGGGCGCGGTCTGGCAGATCACCCCCCAGCTGTCGGCGTTCGTCGCCTACGGAGAAGGCTTCGGACTGCCCAATGTCGGCATCCCGCTGCGCAACGTGGATACCGACGGCCAGACCGTCAAGGGGATCGTCGATCTTCAGCCGATCATCGTGGACAACAAGGAAATCGGCCTCAACTGGCACGGCAAGCACCTGTCCGTCAGTGCGTCCTACTACGAGTCCAACGCCGATTTCGGCAGCTCGCTCGCGGTCGACTGGCGCACCAACGATTTCGTGCTGAACCGCGCGCCGACCCGCATCAAGGGGTACGAGGCGACGGTGGACTGGTACGTCAACGACGACTGGAAGGTCTCCGCCGTCTACGCCCACACCGAGGGCTGGACTTCGTTCTGGACGTCCGACCTGGAAGGGCGCTGGGATGCGGGTGGCCTCAACAAGCCGATGGGTGCGCTGGATACCAACCCGGACAAGCTCGTGCTGACGGCGCGCTGGAAGTTCTCGCCTAAGGGCGACATGACGCTCAGCTCCGCGACGCAGATGTCGCGCGATCTCTACGGCAGCGACTATCGCGAGTACAACGACACGAGCTTCGAGTACGAAGAGCACACCACCGGGTACACGCTGTTCGACTTCAGCATGAACTACTCCGTGGACAAGGTGGGTCGCTTCTCGTTGGGCGTCGAGAACCTGCTGGACAAGCAGTACATCCTGACCTGGTCGCAGGTGCCGGGCTTCCGCAACTACTGGGCGGGCCGCGGCCGGATGTATTCTCTGACCTACGAGCGCTCGTTCTGATCCAGCGCCGACACGGCGCCGGCGAGAACCTGTCGCACGGCGCCTCGATGCAGGGCCATCCCGAGATGGCCCGGCAACATCGCCACGAGACCTGCCGCGGTGCAGCGGGTCCAGGAGGAAATGCATGATCCCGCGACACGGAGCGTGCCTGCGGGCGTTGCTGTCACTGTCCGCCCTGCTGATGCTCTCGTCCGCCGCCGTCGCGGCACCGACGCAGCCGGATACGCGTGCGTGGTTGCAGGAGCACGTGGTGGATGCCGGATATCCCGGTGCGCGCATGGTCGTGCTGCACGACGACAGGATCGTGCGCGACGAGACCTTGGGGTTCGCCGACCTCGCCCGCACCCGCCCGTTGCGGGACGATGCCATCTACCGCATCTACTCGATGACCAAGCCCGTGGTGTCGGCGGCCGTGCTGCGTCTGATCGGCGAGGGCCACGGCGCGCTGGACGATCCGATCGGCAAGCACCTGCCGGAGCTGGCGGGGTTGAAGGTGATGGGCGTCAGCGGCATCGGCCGCGCGCCGGTGCGGTCTCCTACGATCCGCCACCTGCTCACCCACACCGCCGGCTTCCCGATCGGAGAAGGCAAGGCCATGCGTCGTCGCATCGAGGCGCGCCTGGAGTACAGCCTCGACCTGGCCACCTATGTCCAGCGCGTGGGCAAGGTGCCGCTGGCGTCCGAACCGGGCACGCAGCGGGGCTACGACAGCGTCAATACCGAAGTGCTCGGCCGGCTCGTCGAGGTGTGGAGCGGGCAGCCGCTGCCGCTCTACCTGCATACCGAGTTCTTCGTGCCACTGGGCATGGTCGATACCGGGTTCGAAGTGTCTGTCGACCAGCGCGACCGTATCGTCGAACTGAGCCGCATCGATGGCGACGGACGACTGGTGCTGTCCGATGAGCCGACCGCACGTTACCCCGGCACCCGGCCGCATCCCTATTTCAGTGCCGCGGGAGGGCTGTACTCCACGGCGTCGGATTACCTCGCCTTCGCCCGCATGCTGCTGGCGCACGGCCGCGTGGGCGAACGCCAGTTCGTGCCGGTGGCGCTGATGGACGACATGTTCCGCGATCAGCTGGCGCCGTTGGGGCTGGAACGTCCGTGGATCGACGAGACGCCGGGACGCGGCTTCGGCCTGGGACTGTCGGTGCTGCTCGACCCGGCCGCGCAGGGACGTACCGGTGCGGCCGGGCAGGTCGGCTGGACGGGTGCGGCATCGACGGCCTTCGTGATCGATCCAGCCACGCAGTCCATCGGCATCCTCCTGCTGCAGCATCTGCCCAACGACAAGCCCGGCGATCTGCCGCGCGTGGCCAAAGGGTTCTACAACCATGTGCAGCAGGTGGTCGGGCCATGACCGCACCCACCACCGTGCTGGTGGCCGGCTCGGCCAACCTCGACTTCGTCGTCCGCGCGGGGCATGTACCTGCACCCGGCGAAACCGTGCTCGGGCGCGACTTCGCCACGTTCCCGGGCGGCAAGGGCGCCAACCAGGCGGTGGCCTGCGCGCGTGCCGGCGGCGCCTATACACGCATGCTGCTGGCGCTGGGCGATGACCCGTATGCGGCCGTGCTCGACCGGGCGCTCGCCGAGGCGGGCGTCGAACGGCACGTCATCCGCGCGCCGGACGTCGCCAGCGGCACCGCCTTCATCTGCCTGTCCGACGACGCCGAGAACGCCATCACCGTCGCGCCGGGGGCGAACGCAGCGTTGCGGCCGCACCACCTGCCGTCGTTGCGCGGTGTAAGCCATCTGCTGCTGCAACTGGAAACCCCGCTGGACACGGTCGCCAGCTTCGCGCACGTCGCGCGCGCGGCCGGCGTCCGCGTCATGCTCAATGCGGCACCCGCCACTGCGCTGCCGGCGGGCCTGCTGGACGACGTCGACCTGCTGGTCGTCAACGAAGGCGAACTCGCCACGCTGGCCGGCCCCGGTACGCTGGCCGAACAGCTCGCGCGCCTGCCGGTGCCCTGCGTGGTGGTCACGCTGGGCGCCCGCGGCTGCATTGCGCGACGCGGTGGCGAACTCTTCCTGCAACCGGCCTTTCCGGTGGACGCCGTCGACACCACGGCGGCCGGCGACACCTTCTGCGGCGCCCTGGCCGCGCGCCTGGCGCAGCATGCCCCGCTGGCGGACGCGCTACGCTTCGCCAGTGCCGCGTCCGCGCTGGCCTGCACGCGCCTGGGCGCGCAGACCAGCGTGCCGACGCGCGCCGAGGTCGACGCCTGGCTTGCCGGGCAAACCAACGAAACCCCGCGCCGCGAGGCGCTCGCCGCGTACAGCGGCCTTTCCGGTTCCTGATCCGATATCCCCCATGAACACCCCCACGTCCCCCGATGCTTCGCCCGCCAACCCGCACGACGACGATCGCGCGCCGCCGGTGAAGACCGAATACAAGTTCTCCCACGTCACCACGCAGCGCTACCTGCCCACGCCGGGCAAGGCACCGGGCTGGCCGTTCGCCGATATCGGCCAGTGGAAGATCGATGCCAACGCCTCGGCCGACGACTGGGTCGCCGAGCTGAAGGACTGGCGCCGCGAACACCTCACCCGCATCGGCTACGACGACGCCAACTACCGCCGGCCGGAACTGCAATGGGCGCAGCGCAACTTCGTGCACGCGCAGGTGATGGTCGAGGACCGTTACCTCTACGATCCCGTCGCCGGCCACTACACGGTCGACCGCTACCTCGACGACCTGGAAGCGCGCTTCGGCGGCCTCGACAGCGTGCTGCTGTGGTGCGTGTATCCCAACATCGGCGTGGACGACCGCAACCAGTTCGACCTGGCGCGCAGCCTGCCGGGCGGCCTGGAAGGCCTGCGTGGCGCGGTCGACGATTTCCATCGCCGCGGCGTGCGCGTGTTCCTCACCACCATGCCCTGGGACAACGGTACCCGCGACGAAGGCGAGCCCGACTGGCAGGCCATCGCGAAGATCGTCAACGCCGTCGGTGCCGATGGCATCAACGGCGACACCTACAACGGCGTGCCGCGAGCGTTCTTCGATGCCTGCGACGCGCTCGGCCATCCGGTGGTCGTGCAGCCCGAGTCCACGATCAGTGCCGAGGAGCACCTGATCTGGAACGTGCAGAGCTGGGGCAAGAAGGCGCCGAACGAGGTCGTGCCGCCGGTCGCGAAGTTCAAGTGGCTGGAACCGCGCCACATGATCAACTACGAGAACCGCTGGGGCCGCGACCGCAACCACGACCTGCAATACATCTTCTTCAACGGCGTCGGCTACAACGCCTGGGAGAACGTGTGGGGCCTGTGGAACCAGCTGACCCCGCGCGATGCCGCCTCGCTGCGTCGCATCGCCGCGATCTACCGCCGCTTCCCGTCGCTGTTCGTCAGCCTCGACTGGCGCCCGTACGAGCGCACGTTGCAGGCCGGTATCTTCGCCAGCCGCTTCCCCGGCGAGGGTCGTATCGTGTGGACGCTGGTCAACCGCCACGAGTACCCGATCGAAGGCGAGCAGCTCGCGGTGCCGCATGTCGAGGGGACGCGCTACGTCGACCTGTGGAACGGCACGACGCTGCAGCCGCGCATCATCGATGGCCAGGCCATCCTCGAGACGACGCTGGAAGGTCGTGGCTTCGGCGCGTTGCTGGCCTTGCGCGAAGGCGTAGAGGTAGAAGGACTTGATGACTTCCTCGCGGAGATGGCGAAGGAAGCGGCGACACCGCTCGCCTCGCTGTCCGCGAAATGGACCGCGTTGCCGCAGACCCTGCAGACCATCGCACCGACGGCACCGCAGGCCGTTGCGCCGGACGGCATGGTGACCATCCCCGCCGGCGAGTTCCTGTTCGCCGTGCAGGGCATCGAGATCGAAGGGCAGGTGTGGGAAGGCGTCGACGTGCAGTTCCCGTGGGAACCGACCGCGCGTCGCCACCACCGCCGCCGGATGCAGGTCGCGGCGTTCCATATCGATCGCCATCCGGTGACGAATGCGCAGTACAAGGCGTTCGTGGATGCGACCGGCTACGCACCGCAGGACACCGGCAACTACCTGCGCGACTGGCGCGATGGCGCACCGCAGCCAGACTGGGAAAACAGGCCGGTGACGTGGGTGTCGATCGAGGATGCGCGTGCCTACGCCGCATGGGCCGGCAAGCGCCTGCCGCATGGCTGGGAGTGGCAGTACGCCGCGCAGGGCACCGATGGTCGGTTGTATCCGTGGGGCGATGCGTGGCGCGACGATGCGGCACCGCCGGTATTCCGCGGCCGTGTGCTGCCGCCGCCGGCCGAGGTCGGCGCGTATCCCGCAGGCGCCAGCCCGTTCGGCGTGATGGACCTTGTCGGTAAGGTGTGGCAATGGACGGACGAGTTCCACGACGAGCACACCCGCGCCGCCATCGTGCGCGGTGGCAGCGACTACGAGCCGCGCACCTCGCACTGGTACTTCCCGCAGGCCAAGCGGCTGGACCAGCACGGCAAGCTGTTGCTGATGGCGCCGTCGAAGGACCGTTCCGGCCGCATCGGCTTCCGCTGCGTGGTGGATGCGGCGTGAGTGCCATGAAGGTCACCCTCGGCGGCCTGCTGGGCGACGCCCTCGATGCGAACCGGCGCGGCCGCCTGTCGCACTTCATCACCGGTCCCGACAGTCCGGCCATCGCGCTGTTCGCGCCCGCGCACCGCGCGCAGAACACCGAAGGCGACTGGTATGGCGAGCACGCCGGCAAGTGGCTGTCCGCCGCCGCGCGCGCCTACGGCCGCAGTGGCGATGCGCAACTCGGCGCGCACCTGCGCGAGGTCGCCGACTATCTGCTGTCCGTGCAGGAGGACGACGGCTATCTCGGCACCTATGCACCCGAGCGCCGCTTCACCCAGCCACAGCCGCCGAAGCCGCCCAGCTGGGACGGCGCGCCCGCGCTGCGCACCTGGGACATGTGGGTGCACGCCTACCTGATCCTCGGTTTCATCGAGACGGCACGCGCACTCGACGATGTCCGCTACACGCAGGCCGCCGCGCGCATCGCCGACCTGTGCGCGCACGCGCTCGCCGACGGCATCGACATCACCACGCTCGGCAACCACCACGGCATGTCGGCCACCGTGCTGATGGACGCCGCGCTGGAACTGCACGAGGAAACCGGCGAGCCGCGCTTCCTTGCCCTGGCGCAGCAGGTGCTGGCGCAGGCCAACGCGCATCCCGCGCTGCGGCTGCTGCCCGCGATCGAAGCCGGCGCCGATGCCTCCGAGATCGCCACCGGCAAGGCCTACCAGCTGCTGTGGAATCTGGTCGGCCTGGTCAAGCTGTGCCGCTCCACCGGCGATGCCGCGCTGCGTCGTGCCGTCGAGGCGATGTGGGAGAACATCCACCAGTACCACCTGACGCTGGGCGGCGGTCCGTGGGGCGGCGTGGCGCACCGGTCGCGCGAGGTGTTCAACGCGCGCGGTACCTTCAGTCCGCTGGCCTATGTCGAAACCTGTTCGCTGCTGTCGTGGATCCAGTTCAACCGCGAGCTGCTGCGCCTGACCGGCGAGGCGCGCTATGCGGAAGAGATCGAACGCACCGCGTACAACGACCTGCTCGGTGCATTCGCGCCCGACGGCGAGGACTGGTGCTACTACTCGTTCCCGAACGGCCGCCGCGTGCACACCACCTATTGGCGCTGCTGCAAGTCCAGCGGCGCGATGGCGCTGGAGGAGCTGCCATCGCTCGCCTACGCGGTGCAGGGTGATGTCGTCCGCGTGCAGATCTACGGTCCGGGCGACGCCAGCCTGGCGCATCCCGCCGCCGGCACGCTGGTACTGCGCCAGCACACCGGCTATCCGTTCGAAGGCGACATCTCGCTGGAAGTGCAGCCCGAACGCGAGGCCACGTTCGAGCTTCGCCTGCGCATTCCTTCGTGGGCCGAAGGCGCGACCGTCGCCATCAACGGAGAAGCGGTGCGCGGACCGGTGGTGCCGGGTACCTTCGTCTCCGTGCGTCGCCACTGGCGCGCCGGCGACCAGGTGCAGCTGCTGTTCCCGCTGCGGCCAGCGCTGCACCGGCAGGTGCTGCGCAACGTGCAGGAATCGCGCGCACCCGACGGCTCGGACGTGCGCCAGCAGGTGCTGGATCTGCACTACGTTGGGCTGACGCGCGGGCCGCTGGTCTACGCCACCGAGCTGGTCGACGGCTTCAAGACCGAAGAGACGATCCGTCTGCCCGATGGCCCGCAGGACGACTGGCTGCAGGTATTGCCGGTGGCCGACGACAGCGACGGTCCGGGCATCGCACTGCAACTAGGTTACCGGCCGCCGCTGCTGTTCTGGCCGTACTACCGTACCGGCGGTCGCGTCGACGGCGCCTGGCGCCTGACCTGGCTGTCGCTGCCGCCGGCATGAACGCGCACGCGCTCGCAAGAATTTGTGGCCGCAGAAACTACGGCGGCCGACTGTATCCGCTGCACCGCCTGCACCAGACTGGTCCCCGACCAGCAGGTGGCGGTTGAAGGAGCCTCTTCCCATGGACACTGCCTCTCCCTTCCGCGCCCCGCGGCGCCACGGCCCCGCCGGGCCGCTGAGCGGCGTCAAGGTGCTCGACCTGAGCGCCTACATCGCCGGTCCCTACGGCTGCACGCTGCTGGCCGACCAGGGCGCCGACGTGGTCAAGGTCGAACCGCCGGATGGCGACAACCTGCGCCAGTACCCGTCCACGCTGGAGAAGGAAAGCCGCGCCTTCCTCGGCGTGAACCGCAGCAAGCAGGGCGTCGTGCTGGACCTGAAGCAGCCGGCCGACCACGCCGCGCTGCTGCGGCTGGTGCGCGAGGCCGACGTGCTGGTGCACAACTTCCGTCCCAGCGTGCCGAAGCGGCTGGGCATCGACTTCGACAGCCTGTCGGTGATCAATCCGCGGCTGATCTACTGCGCGGTGACCGGCTACGGCGAGTCCGGCCCGATGAAGGACAAGGCCGGCTACGACCAGGTGCTGCAGACCATGACCGGCATGTGCACGCTGCAGGGCAAGCGCGGTGGTGCGCCGGAAATCATCTACGGTTCGGTGGTGGACTACTACGCCGCCGCGTTGCTCGCCGGCGGCGTGTCGTCGGCGCTGTACGAACGCGAGCGCAGCGGGCTGGGCCAGTTCGTCGGCGTATCGCTGCTGCGCAGCGCGCTGACCATGCAGTCGGCGCGGATGATCTGGGCCGAAGGCGAGGCGCTCGACATCGGCCGCGACATGCGCTCCGGTGGCGTCACCGGCATCCATCCGGCGCGCGAGGGGTATCTCTACCTGTCGGCCAACACCGCGCGCTTCTGGAAGGCGCTGTGTCGCCTGACCGGCCTGGACGCGCTGGCCGACGATCCCCGCTACGACACCGTGCGCAAGCGTGCCGCGCACGCGGCCGAGATCGTCCCGCAGCTGCACGACGCGCTGCTCGCGCGCACCGCGCAGGAGTGGGAAGCACACTTCGGCGACGAAGTGCCGTGCGCGGCGGCGCGCCGCGTCGAGGACATGTTCGAGCACCCGCAGGTGCTGGCCGAAGACATGGTGGCGGAGATCGCGCACCCGGTGGTCGGCAGCTACCGCGGCGTGACGCGCCCGATCGCCTTCGGTCGCACGCCGGGACCGGCGCCGTTCGCCGCGCCCACGTTCGACCAGGATGCCGACCACGTGCTCGGCCGCCACAGCAGGACGCGCGCGTCCGGTTGAGCCAGAACGCGCGTTTTACGCCGAATTTACGGCGCGCCCGCCGCAGCGCATAGCGGCTTTACGCGACCCGGGACCAGACTTTCGCGGTCGGCGGAACTCCTCCGCCTCGGATCGCACTCATGTCTTTCATCTCCTCCGTTTCGCGCAGGCCCACGCCTGCGTTCGTCGTTTCCTCCCTCGCCGCCGGCTTGCTGCTGGCCGCCTCGTCCGCCAGCGCCGCCACGTTCAATGGTTCCGGCGCGATCACCACCGACTACGTCTGGCGCGGCACCACCCAGACCCAGGGTGACCCGGCCGTGCAGGCCAGCTTCAAGGCCACGGCCGAGAACGGGTTGTACGGATCGATCTGGGGCTCGAACGTCGAGTTCGCCCCGGAGACCAAGGCCAGCAGCGAACTGGACGTCACCGTCGGCTGGAGCGGCAACGTCGCCGAAGACTGGGCGCTTGACGTCAACCTGACCCACTACCGCTATCCGTCCACCACCGTCGACCTCAACTGGACCGAGGCGATCGGCACGCTGACCTGGAAGCAGAACTACTGGGCGCAGCTGGGCTATTCCAACGACGCGCTGGCGACCGACGAAGCCGGTGCCTACGCGCAGCTCGGCGCGAAATTCCCGCTCAGCGAGCAGGTGCGCCTGGAAGCCGCCGCCGGTTACTACTGGCTGGATGACGCCTACAACGACAGCTACGCGCACGCGCAGCTCGGCGCGGTGTGGGCGTTCAAGGCCCCGTTCGAACTGCGCGTCACCGCGCATGCCACCGACAGCAGCGCCAAGGCGCTGTTCCCGGACCTGGCGGGTTCCCGCGTGGAAGCCGCCCTGCAAGCCTCGTTCTGAGTGCCGCCATGTTCACTGACTTCCTGCATCTGTCGTTGTCGCTCGCCGGCGTGCTCGCCGGCGCCGGCCTGATGTTCCTGCTGATCACGCGGCGCGCACGCACGCCGTCAGGTGAATCCCAATGATCGAATTCCTTCTTCTTATCGTGCTGGTGCTGGCGCTGGGCTGGCCGCTGGGCCGCTATCTGGCGGCCGTGATGCGCGGCGCACCGATGCGCGGCGACGCCGTGTTCGGCCTGCTCGAACGTCCGCTCTATCGTCTGTTCGGCATCGACCCCGCGCAGGGCATGGGCTGGAAGGGCTACGCGCTTGCGTTCCTCGCCAGCAACCTGGTCGTCGGTGTGCTGACCTGGATCGTCTTCATGACGCAGGCCTGGTTGCCGCTCAATCCCAACGACGCGCCCAACATGCGCTGGGACCTGGCGCTGCACACCATGGTGTCGTTCCTCACCAACACCAACCAGCAGCATTACTCCGGCCAGGCGCAGCTGTCGCACCTCGCGCAGATGACCGGCATCGTCGGCCTGCAGGTGGTGTCGCCGATGATGGGCCTGGCGCTGGTCGTGGCCACGCTGCGCGGCTTCTTCGGTGGACGCGGCGACAAGGCGGCCACGCCGGTCGGCGCCGACGTCGATGTCGGCAACTACTGGGCCGACGTGATCCGCCCGACCGTGCGCGTCATGCTGCCGCTGTGCCTGCTGTGGTCGCTGGCGCTGACCTGGCAGGGCGTGCCGTCCACGTTGCAGGGCGGACCGATCGCCACGCCGATCGACGCCAGCGCGGAGATGGCCGAGCAGAAGATCGCCGTCGGCCCCGTCGCGCCGATGGTCGCGGCCAAGCAGCTGGGCAGCAACGGCGGCGGCTGGTATGGCCCCAACAGTGCCGTGCCGCTGGAGAACCCCACGCCGTTCGCCAACTTCCTGGAGACGCTGGCGATCCTGCTGATTCCGGTCGGCGTGGCCTTCATGGTCAGTGCCTTCACCGGCCGCAGGAAATTCACCGCGCTGGTCGTCGGCACGATGATGGCCATGTGGGTGGCGACGTCCGGCCTGGCGATCTGGTTCGAAGGCCATGCGGCGACGGCGCAGGACATCGCATTGATGGAAGGCAAGGAAGTCCGCATCGGCGCCGAGGCCTCCGCGTTGTGGGCCGCCAGTACCACCGGCGTCAACAACGGTTCGGTCAACATGATGCTCGACTCCGCCGCGCCACTGACCGGCCTGGTGACCCTGGGCAACATGCTGGTCAACAGCATCTGGGGCGGCATCGGCTGCGGCCTGCAGCAGTTCCTGGTCTACCTGCTGCTCAGCGTGTTCCTCGCCGGCCTGATGACCGGTCGCACGCCGGAACTGTTCGGCCGCAAGATCGAAGCGCATGAAGTGAAGCTGCTGGCCGCGCTGGTGCTGCTGCAGCCGCTGGCGCTGCTGACCTTCACTGCCATCACGCTGGCCGTGCCATCGATCACCGGCAATTCGAACCCGTCGTTCCATGGCATCAGCCAGGTGTTCTACGAGTACACCTCGGCGTTCGCCAACAACGGCTCCGGATTCGAAGGCCTGGGCGATGCGACGTACTGGTGGAACCTCAGCACCACGCTGATGCTGATCCTCGGCCGCTATCCCGCGCTGATCATCCCGCTGGCCATCGCCGCCTCGCTCGCACGCAAGCGCGCCACGCCCGAAGGCCCCGGCACGCTGCAGGTGGAAACCCCCACCTTCGCGCTCACCCTGATCGCCGTGGTCGTCATCCTGACCCTGCTGCAGTTCATGCCCGTGCTGGTCCTCGGCCCCATCGCCGACCACCTTGCGCTGGGCGCGCTCTGAGAACACCGACATGACTTCTTCCTCCTCACGCTCCGCCGGCCGCGCGCCGGCCCTGCTCGACAGCGCGGGCTTCCGTGCTGCCGTCATCGGCTCCTTCACCAAACTGGCCCCGCAGCACGCCTTCAAGAACCCGGTCATGGCCGTGGTCTGGCTGGGCACGCTGCTGACCGCCGGCCTCACCCTGGCCGGCACCACCACGCCCGGCATCGGCTGGTCGGTGACCGTGCTGCTGTTCGTCACCGTGCTGTTCGCCAACTTCGCCGAAGCCGTCGCCGAAGCGCGCGGCCGCGGCCAGGCGGCGTCGCTGCGCCGCGCCCGCAAGGACCTTGTCGCGCGTCGCATCGACACGCCGCTGGGCGGCACCGAGCGCCGCCTTCCCGCGGCCGAACTGAAGCCGGGCGACTACGTCATCGTCTCCGCCGGCGAACAGGTCCCGGCCGATGGCGAAATCGTCAAGGGCCTGGCCACCATCAACGAGTCGGCCGTCACCGGCGAGTCGGCGCCCGTGCTGCGCGAAGCCGGCACCGACCGCAGCGGCGTGATCGGCGGCACCAAGGTGCTGTCCGACGAGATCGTGGTGAAGGTCACCGCCGAGCCCGGCCACAGCTTCCTCGACCGCATGATCGCGCTGGTCGAAGGCGCCAACCGGCAGAAGACACCGAACGAAATCGCGCTCGGCCTGCTACTGCTGACGATGACGCTGACCTTCCTGATCGTGGTCGTCTCGCTGCCCTTCATCGCCGGCTTCGTCGGCGCCAAGCTCGATCCGCTGCTGCTGGTCGCGCTGCTGGTCTGCCTGATCCCCACCACCATCGGCGGCCTGCTGCCGGCCATCGGCATCGCCGGCATGAACCGTGCGTTGGCCGCCAACGTGCTGGCCAAGTCGGGCAAGGCGGTCGAAGTCGCCGGCGACATCGACGTGCTGCTGCTCGACAAGACCGGCACGATTACCCACGGCGACCGCCAGGCCACGCTGTTCCATGCGCTGGCCGGCGTCGACCGCGAACAGCTGCGCGACGCCGCCATGCTGTCTTCGCTGGCCGACCCCACGCCGGAAGGCAAGTCGATCGTCAAGCTGGCGCGCGAACAGGGCGCCACGCTGGCCGATCCCGAACGCGCGCAGTTCGTCGCGTTCACTGCGCAGACCCGCATGTCCGGCGTCGATCTCCCCGACGATGGCCGTGGCCACGTCCGGGTGATCCGCAAGGGCGCGATGGACGCGATCCTGAAGCACGTGCAGGCGCTCGGTGGCAACGTACCCGCCGAGCTCACCGCGCGCGTCGAACAGGTCGCGCGCAACGGCGCCACCCCGCTAGTGGTCAGCGACGGCAACCACGTGCTCGGCGTGGTCGAACTCTCCGACGTGGTCAAGCACGGCATCAAGGAGAAGTTCGCCCACATGCGCGCCATGGGCATCCGCACGGTGATGATCACCGGCGACAACCCGCTGACCGCCGCCGCGATCGCTGCCGAGGCCGGCGTGGACGACTACATCGCCGAGGCGCGCCCGGAAGACAAGCTGGCGCGCATCCGTCAGGAACAGGCGGGT
The DNA here is from genome assembly GCF_014851815.1 of Pseudoxanthomonas sp. PXM01. Classification (GTDB taxonomy): domain Bacteria; phylum Pseudomonadota; class Gammaproteobacteria; order Xanthomonadales; family Xanthomonadaceae; genus Pseudoxanthomonas_A. The sequence continues at coordinate 1,721,359 of NZ_JACVAJ010000001.1, read as the reverse complement.
GGCCGTCTCGTCGCCATGGTTGGCGACGGCACCAACGACGCGCCTGCGCTGGCACAGGCCGACGTCGGTCTGGCGATGAACTCCGGCACACAGGCGGCGAAGGAGGCCGGCAACATGGTCGACCTCGATTCCGATCCGGCCAAGCTGCTGGAGGTGGTGGAAGTCGGCAAGCAGCAGCTGATCACCCGCGGCGCGCTGACCACGTTCTCGCTGGCCAACGACGTGTCGAAGTACTTCGCCATCCTGCCGGCGCTGTTCGCCGCGGCGATTCCCTCGATGGGCGCGTTGAACGTGATGCAGCTGTCCAGCCCCACCAACGCGGTGCTGGCGGCGTTGATCTTCAACGCGATCATCATCCCGCTGCTGATCCCGCTGGCGCTGCGCGGCGTGCGCTTCCGCCCGGCCGGCGCCACCGCGCTGCTGCGCCGGAACATGCTGGTCTACGGCGTCGGCGGCGTGCTGCTGCCGTTCGCCGCGATCAAGCTCATCGACCTGTTGCTGGCCGCCGTCACCGGCGCCTGAGGAATTGCCATGAATGTTTCCACGATGTCTTCCACGCCGGTGTGGCGCGCCTCGTTGGCGCTGGCACTGGTCACGCTGCTCGGTTTCGGCCTGCTGTATTCGCTGGCCGGCGCCGGCCTGGGCCGGGTGCTGTTCCCGCACCAGGCCAACGGCAGCCTGATCGAACGCGACGGCCAGGTGATCGGTTCCTCGCTGGTCGCCCAGCCGTTCGCCGACGACCGTTACTTCCAGTCGCGCCCGTCGGCGGCGAGCTACAGCGTGATGGGGCTGGCCGGCAGTAACCAGGCGCGGACGAATCCCGACCTGCGTGCGCGCATCGATGAGGCGCGCGCCGCCGTCGCGGCCCGCGAGGGCGTGACCCCGGCCGACGTGCCCAGCGACCTGGTCACGCAATCCGGCGGCGGCATCGATCCGCACCTGTCGCCGGCGGCGGTGCAGATCCAGATCGCTCGCGTCGCGCGTGTTCGCGGCCTGCCGGTCGGTGAGGTCGAGCAGGTGGTTGCCGAACATACCGAGGGACGCCAGTTCGGCCTGCTGGGTGCGCCGCGCGTCAATGTGCTGGAACTGAATTTGGCGCTGGATGCGCGTGGAAAGCCCGAGTAAGGCGACATGGATCTGGCTGGGCAGAGCGAGGATTGGCTTTCTCTTCTCCCCCGCTTGCGGGGGAGAGGATGCCGAAGGCAGGTGAGGGGGCAAACGAAGCCAGCGTCGCGTCCGTGCCTGGCGCTGCTGCCGCGTCTGGCCCCCTCACCCCAGCCCTCTCCCCCGCCTGCGGGGGAGAGGGGGCGAGAAGCGAGGCTGCCAGTCCGGATGGTCAACAAACCACCATCGCCAGCGAACCAGAAAGGTGCGCCGCCGAAGAAAGTTTCCTCGCGCGCGGTGTTCAAAGGTGCGTTGACGAAGAAAGTTTCTTCGCATTCCAAAGAAGAAAGATTCGACGACGACGTCCATCGCCTCGCGCACCAGGTCCGACACCTCGACGACGAGGAAAATTTCCTCGCTGCCGAACCTGAAAGGTTCATGGGGTCGAGGCTTTCAGGTGAGACGACAAGGAAACCGACATCTCTGCCGAACCAGAACGGTGCGTGGGCGATGACATCTGCTTCGCGAACAAGGCATTCCTGCCTCTCCATCGAGGAAAACTTCCTTGAAAGCGCCGTCCGCGCACATGCAGGTCACCACTACGGCGTCGCCGTTACCCCGCGCGGCCGAGCCACCTGCTCGCCGTGACACGACAACAGGCACACTATCGCCATGACCGACGCCCGCGACCGCCAGGCCGATGCCCTGATCGACCACCTGCAGCGTGAGCAGGGCGGGCGGCTGACCATCTTCCTGGGCGCAGCGCCCGGGGTCGGCAAGACCTACACCATGCTGTCGCGGGCGCGTGAGCTGCGCCGGCAGGGCAGGGACGTCGTGGTCGGCATCGTCGAGACGCACGGGCGCGGCGAGACCGCGGCGCAGACCGAGGGGCTGGAGATCCTGCCGCGCCGGCGCGTGTCCTACCAGGGCCGCTGGCTGGACGAGATGGACCTGGACGCGCTGCTGGCGCGCCGCCCGCAGATCGCGCTGGTCGACGAGCTGGCCCACCGCAACGCGCCGGGCAGCCGCCACGAACGCCGCTGGCAGGATGTGATCGAACTGCTGGACGCGGGCATCGACGTCCACACCACCATCAACATCCAGCACCTGGAAAGCCTCAATGACGTCGTCCACCGCATCACCGGTGTGCGCGTCAGCGAGACCGTGCCGGACATCGTGTTCGACCGCCTGCGCGACATCGTGCTGGTCGACCTGCCGCCGCGCGAGCTGATCGAGCGGCTGCACCAGGGCAAGGTCTACCTGCCCGAACAGGCGGCGCAGGCGCTGCAGGCGTTCTTCTCGCCGTCGAACCTGATCGCGCTGCGCGAGCTGGCCATGCAGACCGCGGCCGACCGCGTCGACAGCGACCTGCGCGAAGATCAGGCCGCGCGCGGCTTGCCCGGCTTGCCGTTGCGGCGGCGCGTGCTGGTCGCCATTGACGGCTGCGGCCAGTCCGACTATCTGGTGCGCGCCGCGCGCCGCATCGCCGAGCGCCGCGATGCACCGTGGAGCGTGGTGACGGTGCAGCCGTCGGAGGCGGTGGAGACGGCCAAGCAGCACGAGATCGACCAGGCGTTCGCGCTGGCGCGCCGCCTCGGTGCGGACACCGAGGTGCTGCGCGGCGCGCGCATCGCCGATGCGCTGCTGGATCACGCCACGCAAAGCGGCGCCTCGACGCTGGTGCTGGGGCGGACGCGCGAGCGGCCGGTGGCGCGCATGTTCAACCGCACGCTGACCCAGCAGATCCTGCAGCGCGGTGCGCACTACGAACTGGTCATCATCAGCACGCCGGAAGCGCGCGCACGTGCGCGTCGCGGCGACACCGGCATCGGTAGTTGGCTGACGCGGCATGAGCTCGCGTTCGCCGCCGTGGCCTCGTTGCTCTCCATTGGCGTGGCATGGCTGGCCGAGCGCTGGATGGGGCTGGAAGACGTCTCGATGGTCTTCATCGTGGCGGTCGTGCTGGTCGCGTCGCGCACGCGGATGACCGCCGCGGTGCTGGCCGCGCTGCTGGGGTTCTTTGCCTACAACTTCTTCTTCATCGAACCGCGCTTCACCTTCAACATCACCGCCCGCCAAGGCGTGACCACGGTGTTCCTGTTCCTGATCGCCGCGTTGGTGGCAGGGCGACTGGCCTCGCGCCTGCGCATGCAGGTGCTGGCGCTGCGCGCGGCCAACACGCAGGCGACCGCGTTGCAGGCGCTGGGTCGCGAACTGGCCGTCGCCGCCGACCTGGGGCAGGTGCTGGCCGCCGGGCGCAAGGCACTGGAGCGCGCACTGTCGGCGGAGGCCTGGCTGCGCGTGCAGGGGCGCGAGGAACCGGCGACGACGACGCTCGCCGGCACCGACCTGGCCGCCGCCGACTGGGCACAGCAGCATGGGCAGGCCACAGGCCGCCACACCGATACCCTGGCAGGCGCGGGCCGCTGGTTCCTGCCGCTGCGCGGCGACCGCGGGACGCTGGGCGTGCTGGGGTTGCGCTTCGACGACAGCGCCCCCCGATTGCTGCCGGAGCAGCGTCGACTGGCCGAGGCGATGGCCGAGGACATCGCGCAGGCGGTGGTGCGCACGCGGCTGGTGGCGGAGCTGGAAGACGCACGCGTCGGTGGCGAAACCGAGCGCCTGCGTTCGGCGCTGCTGTCATCGGTGTCGCACGACCTGCGCTCGCCGCTGGCGTCGATGATCGGTTCGGCCAGCAGCCTGGCCAGCTACTGGAACGCGATGGGCGAGAACGACCGCCGCAGCCTGCTCGACACCATCCAGACCGAAGGCGAGCGGCTGGACCGCTACATCCAGAACCTGCTCGACATGACGCGCCTCGGCCACAGCGGGCTGACGCTCAACCGCGACTGGATCGGCGTGGACGAACTGCTCGGTTCGGCGGTGACGCGCCTGCAGCGCTACCAGCCGGAGGTGCGCGTGCAGACCACGGTGGCCGCGGACGTGCCGCCGGTGTGGGTGCATCCGGCGCTGATCGAGCAGGCGGTGTTCAACGTGCTGGAGAACGCGGGCAAGTTCTCCCCACCCGGCGAGCCGGTGCAGGTGGAGGCGAAACTCGTCGACGGCGCGTTGCGCGTCGACGTACGCGATCGCGGCCCCGGCATTCCGGAAGACGAGCGCAGCCGCATCTTCGACATGTTCTACAGCGTGGAGCGCGGCGACCGCGGTCGCCACGGCACCGGCCTGGGGCTGGCGATCTGCCAGGGCATGGTGGGTGCGCACGGCGGCAGCGTGGAAGCGCTGCCGGGGCCGGATGGCCGCGGCACGGTGATCCGGATTACCCTGCCGCTGCTCACTCCCGCCTAGGATCTGGTTTGACCTATACCGCGCCACCACCCGCGTCCGCCCCGCCGGCGCGCATCCTGGTGATCGACGACGAGCCGCAGATCCGGCGCTTCCTCGACATCAGCCTGCGCGCGCAGGGCTATGTGGTGGCGATGGCGGAGGGCGGCCGTGCCGGGCTGGCGGAACTGGCCGCGCATGGTGCCGACCTGGTGGTGCTGGATATCGGTTTGCCGGACATGGAAGGCCACGACGTGCTGCGCGAGCTGCGGCAGTGGTCGCAGGTGCCGGTGATCATGCTGACCGTGCGCGACGGCGAGATGGAGAAGGTCGCCGCGCTCGATGGCGGCGCCAACGACTACGTCACCAAGCCGTTCGGTGTGCAGGAACTGATGGCCCGCATCCGCGGTCTGCTGCGCACCCGCGCCGCCGCCAGCGGCGACGCGATGCCGCTGTTCGACGACGGCCATCTGCACGTGGACCTCGGCCGCCGCGAGGTGACGCTGGACGGTGAAGCCGTCGCGCTGAGCCGCAAGGAATTCGCCCTGCTCGCGTTGCTGCTGCAGCACCCCGGCCGCGTGGTCACGCAACCGCAACTGCTGCGCGAACTGTGGGGCCCCAACCATCAGGACGACACCCACTACCTGCGCATCCTGGTGGGCAAGCTACGGCAGAAACTGCACGACGATGCGACCGCGCCGCGGTACATCGCGACGGAGCCGGGGGTGGGGTTGCGGTTTGTGGGGGTGGGATGAGGGTAGTGAAGCGGGTGTGCGAATCCGTTTTAACTCGGGTGGTAGGGGGCTGACAGTCAGCAATGGACTCCGGAACAACGACCAACTCTGACGCAGGCCGTTCGGCCCACCTTCCGCGGTGGCCCATTCCCTTCGTATTCCTTGCCTACTTCGTGCTCTTTCTCTACTTCGTGGAGTCCGGGCAGACGATTCCGGCCATGGTGTTCGGAATCTTGGCATTGCCGGTCCTCATCGCTGCTTCGTTGTTTTCTGTGGCGGTGTTCGTCCGCTTGGTATTCGGTGTGTACAGAGGACGTCTCTCCTGGCTGGGCCTGTTGGCGTGGTTGGCCGTTGGAACAGCCTGCGCAGTGATGGCCGCACAGATTCTTCGGTAGTTCCCCAGAGGTGGCGGACCTTGCCCTGTGGGCTGGGCCGTGCTGGGGCCAAGGTACAATGACGCCATGACGTCCCCCCGCATTCCCCACGAAACCCTGCGCCTCTCGGTCGCCCCGATGATGGACTGGACGGATACGCATTGCCGCGTGTTCCACCGGCTGCTGGCGCCCAAGGCGCGCCTGTACACCGAGATGGTGCACGCGCAGGCGGTGATCCATGGCGACCGCGACCGGTTGCTGGGTTTCGACACCGTGGAGCATCCGGTGGCCGTGCAACTCGGCGGCAGCGAGCCCGAACACCTGGCGCAGGCCGCGCGCATCGCGCAGGACTGGGGCTACGACGAAGTGAACCTCAACGTCGGCTGCCCGTCTGACCGCGTGCAGGCCGGACGCTTCGGCGCCTGCCTGATGAAGGAGCCTGCGCTGGTGTCCGAGTGCGTCGCGGCGATGATCGAGGCGGTGGGCATTCCCGTTACGGTGAAATGCCGCCTGGGCGTGGACGAACAGGAAGACTACGACCTGTTCCGCGCCTTCATCGACACGGTGGCCGACACCGGCTGCAACACGTTCTTCGTGCATGCGCGCAAGGCCTGGCTGCAGGGTCTGTCGCCGAAGGAGAACCGCGAGATCCCGCCGCTGCGCTACGACTGGGCCTATCGCCTGAAGCGCGAGCGCCCGGGGCTGACCGTCGCGCTCAACGGCGGCATCACCACGACCGCGCAGGTGCACGAACACTTGCAGCACAGCGACGGCGTGATGATCGGTCGCGCTGCCTACCACGAGCCTTATGCGTTGCATGAAATGCAGGTGGCGCTGTTCGGTGGTGAGATGCAGTCGCGCGTGGACCTGCTTCGCGCCTGGCGCCCCTACGTGGAGGCGCAGTTGGCCAAAGGCGTGGCGTTGAAGCACCTGACCCGGCACGTGCTGGGCCTGTTCCATGCCCAGCCCGGCGGACGCGCGTTTCGCCAGATCCTCAGCGAAGGCGCGCACAAGCCCGGCGCGGACTGGTCGCTGGTGGAGCAGGCGCTGGCCGCGACCACGCGCGAACTGCGCCCGGCGGCCTGATCATGATCACGCGCGACGTCGCCGCCTTCATCGCGTTCGCGCGCTCGCTGGCGACCGACTTCGGTCCGGCGACCGCACGCGCGGCCTTCCTGGTGTCGCCGGATGGCTTCATGCGGGCCGAACAATCGGCGCAGGACAACCGCTACATGGCCGAGGCCGGCGCGTTCGATACCGGTGCCGCATTGCGCGAGCACCATGCGTTGCAACGCGCGCTGGGGCAGGACGTGCCGGTGGTCTGCTTCCCTGGCGACGAGGCGACGCCGGATGCGGTGTTCCCGAACAACGTGTTCGCCACTGCCCGCGTCGATAGCGAACCGAGGTTGATCGTCGGCCGCATGCGCCACGAGGTGCGGCAACGCGAGGCGGGCAGGGCGGACATCCGCGGGTTCTTCCGCGACACCCTCGGTTACGCCGAGATCGACCTTTCCCGCCAGCCACACCCCTGCGAACTGACCGGTGCGCTGGTCATCGACCGTGCGCGTGGCATCGGCTTCTGCGGCCTGTCGGAACGCTGCGACGAAGCTGGCGCGGCCCGGATGCATGAGGCCTTCGGCCTGCGCACCACGCTGATGTTCGATCTGGCGGCTGGCGAATACCACACCAACGTGCTGCTGGCGGTGCTGGCCGGGCGGGCGGCTCTGGTCTATCCGGGAGGCCTGGACGCGCCGGGCCTGATGCCTGCCCTGGAGGCGTTGTACCCCGGGGGCGTGGTCGAACTGTCCCGAGAGGAGCAGGCCGCGTTCGCTGGCAATGCCATCGCGCTGGGGGCGGAAAGGGTGTGGATGAGCCGGCGTGCCCACGCGGCCCTGCGGCCCGCCACAGTGACCGGCCTGGAGGCCGTGGGTTTCGCAGTGCACAACGTGGCACTGGAAGCGATCGAAGCCGGCGGCGGGTCGCTAAGGTGTTGTGTTGCCGAGGTTTTCTGACGGTTCAGCTGGCTGAATGCGGGGCAAGACCCTGTGGATAAATTCAGAACGGATTCACTGCCGCGGTCCAAGACTTCACTTCCATTCTCCAGAGGCGGTTTCGGGTTCCGTTCAGTTTCGCGACCCCAGTTCCGTTACGATTCCGTTATGCGTTTTCGTACCCCGACCCTAGCCGCCCTTGCCTTGGCGGTGCTCGCCGCCATCACCGGTACTGCTGCGGTGCACGCACAGGATGACCGTGGTCGCGGGGACGCGCCGCCGTCGCGGGAGCGCGGCGCACCGCGCAGCGACGACCGTGGTCACCGCAACTCCATGTCGGATTCCGTCCGCCGCGTGCGCAGCGATTCGGGCAACCAGGTGTTGAGTGTCGAACGCATGCAGTACGACGGCCGCGATGTCACGCGCGTCAAGTACATCGACGACCGGGGCCGCGTGCGCACGCAGACCCAGGACGATGTGGGGCCGTCGCGCCGCGATGCCGATTCGCCGGTCCGGCCGCGCCGCGACATCGCTCCGCCGCCTGCACGCGGCGATAACCCCTCGCGCCCGTAGTCTTACGTAGAATCCACGCTCATCATGAGCACGTCCGTGGCCGGTTCCGCGCCACGCGCAATACCAAGGAGAGTCCATGCGTATCCTGCTGGTCGAAGACGAAGCCCCCCTGCGTGAAACCCTGGCAGCGCGCCTGAAGCGCGAAGGCTTTGCGGTCGACGCCGCCCAGGACGGCGAGGAAGGTCTCTACATGGGCCGCGAAGTGCCGTTCGACGTGGGCATCATCGATCTCGGCCTGCCGAAGATGTCGGGCATGGAGCTGATCAAGGCGCTGCGCGACGAGGGCAAGAAGTTTCCCGTGCTGATCCTGACCGCGCGCAGCAGCTGGCAGGACAAGGTCGAAGGCCTGAAGCAGGGCGCCGACGACTATCTGGTCAAGCCCTTCCATGTGGAAGAACTGCTGGCCCGCGTCAACGCGCTGCTGCGCCGCGCGGCGGGCTGGAGCAAGCCGACGCTGGAATGCGGTCCGGTCGCGCTGGATCTGGCGGCGCAGACCGTCAGCGTCAACGGCAGCAACGTCGACCTGACCAGCTACGAGTACAAGGTGCTCGAGTACCTGATGATGCACGCGGGCGAACTGGTCTCGAAGGCCGACCTGACCGAGCACATCTACCAGCAGGACTTCGACCGCGACTCCAACGTGCTGGAAGTCTTCATCGGCCGCCTGCGCAAGAAGTTGGACCCGGACGGCGAGCTGAAGCCGATCGAGACCGTGCGCGGCCGCGGCTACCGCTTCGCGATCCCGCGCAGCGGCGAAGGCTGATGCCCCGCGCCGGCATCGCCTGCGCTTGATGCCTGCGCCACCCTCCGGCGCCGCGCCATCCGCGCCCGTCGGCCGTGACCGGTTCGACGGGTGGCGGCCGCGTTCGTTGCGTGCCCGCCAGCTGCTCGCCGCCAGCCTTGCGCTGCTCGCCTTCCTCGCCCTGGCCGGGTATGCGTTGGACCGTGCGTTCGTCGACACGGCCGAGGACAACCTGCGCCAGCGGTTGAAGAGCTACGCGCTGTACTACACCGACAAGGTGGAGTTTGGGCGCAACGGCACGCTGATCCCTCCCTACAACACGCCAGATCCCCGCTTCGACATGCCCGACAGCGGGATGTACGCGCAGGTGGTGCTCCAGGGCGTGCCGCCATGGGGGTCCAACTCCACGCTGGGTCCCGAGCTGCCGGTGCCGCGGATGCTGGGTGCGCTGGAAGAATCGTTCGAAGGTCCCTTGCCGATCCGTCGCGCCGACGGCAGCGACAGCGAGGCCTACCGGTACGGTGTGGGTTATGCATGGCCGGCGACGCACCAGCATGCCGAGATTCCTTACAGCATCTACATCTTCGAGGATGCGCAGGCGCTCAGCGCGCAGATCCGCGTATTCCGGGGATCGCTGTGGGTCTACCTCGGCGGCGCCGGGGTGATCCTGCTGCTGCTGCAGATGCTGGTGCTGCGCTGGAGCCTGCGTCCGCTGCGACGGGTGATCTTCGAGCTCAGCCGCGTGCAGCGCGGCGAGCTGTCCGGCATGACCGAGAGTCATCCGCGCGAACTCGAGCCGCTCACCGACAGCATCAACGCCTTCATCGAGAGCGAGCGCGAAAACCTGGAGCGCCAGCGCAACACGTTGGCCGATCTCGCGCACAGCTTGAAGACACCGATCGCCGTGCTGCGGACGCAGCTGGACAGCGGCGGGGGCGATCCGCAGGCCTTGCGCGAAGAACTGGACGTGCAGCTCAAGCGGATGAACAACCTGGTGTCCTACCAATTGGCGCGCGCGGCCTCAAGCGGCCACAAGCTGTTCTCCGCCGCCGTGGCCATCGAGCCGCATGCCGAGGAAATCGTGCGCGGGCTGGAGAAGGTGTACGCCGCGAAGGGCGTGATCTGCGAGTTCGAAATCGATCCGCGTGCGCGTTTCCATGGCGAGACCGGCGACCTGCAGGAACTGATGGGCAATCTGCTGGAGAACGCCTTCAAGTGGGCACGTTCCCGTGTCCTGTTGACGGTGACCGTGGGTGCGACAGCGCCGCAGCGGCGTGCCGGCCTGTTCATGGCCGTCGACGACGACGGACCGGGCATCGCCGAGGAGGATGTGGCGAAGGTCCTGCAACGCGGTGTGCGCGGCGATGAGCGCGTGCAGGGGCATGGCATCGGGCTGTCGATCGTGCAGGACCTGATCCGCGACTATCGCGGCGAGTTGCAGGTGCGGCGATCGGAGGAACTGGGTGGCGCGCGCTTCGAGGTAAGGTTGCCGCCGGGCCTGTGATTCAGGCCGCCGCGCCGGCCATCGGCGAGGGGCCGTAGAAACGCGCCAGATGCGCCGCCACGTCCGGCATGGACTCGGCCAGCACGTCGGGCGCCGAGAAGTGGTACTCGGTGGTCACCGCAAAGAACTCTTCGGGCGCTTCCGCGGCGTACGGGTCGATGGCGGTGTCATGGCCCAGGTCGACCTGCATGCAGAAGTCGTCGTAAGCGCGTTGGAAGTCGCGCGCCCAGCGACCGTGCCACGCGTCCGGCAACGGCGGCGTGCCGTCGAGCTCGCCATCCAGCACGTCCAACTTGTGCGCCATCTCGTGGACAGCCACGCAGAAGCCGGCGTCGGGTTCGGCGATGTCGGCCTGCACGTCGGCCCAGGACAGGATCAGCGGCCCCTGGTCCCACGCTTCACCGGCCAGATCGTCTTCCCACTCGTGCAGCACGCCGGCTGCGTCGGTGTGCGTGCGCTGCACGCGGAACGCGTCCGGGTAGACGATCAGTTGCGACCAGCCGCGCAGGCCGGCCTCGCCGTACTCGAGCAGGGGCAGGCAGCACAGCGCGGCCAGCTGCGCGCGATGCGCCTCGTCGAGGATCAGTCCGGCCAGCGGCGTGATGGTCTTCTGGTGCAGGAAGCGCGCCGTCAGTGCCCGCAGGCGCTCCGAGCGCTCGTCGTCCAGCGCCGATACCCATGGGGTAGCGGTGCGCACGCGTTGCCAGAGAGTGTCGTCAATCGACGGGGAAGGGCGCCGCAGGCGGCGCAACAGTCCGATCACCGGGTGCCGCCGTCCGCGTCAGCGGAACATGCCCGGCAGGAAGCTGTGCCACTTCGAGCCGCGGCTACGCGGCAGTGGAGTGTCGTCGTCATCGCCACCGCCACGCGAGGTGGCAGGCGTCAGCGAGGTCGGCGCACCGTACTTGCTGCGCACGGCGGTGGCGCGCGCGCGGCGCGCGTCCGATGCGGTCGGCACGGCATCGACCGGACGTTCGGCGACCGCACGGTCGGCGACGTCCTGGCAGGTACCGGTGGTGCCGTTGGCGATGCCGCGACCGTTCTGGGCGAATACCGCCGCCGAGGCAACGAGAAGCAGCAGGGCAAGGCTGGCGCGAAGCATCGGAGGGACTCCTGTCGGTCGGTTACAGCGGCCAGATGACGCCGCCGACTATAGCCGGATTGACGGCGGCCGGCACGGATCCGCCCCCTCCGTGCGACGAAACGGCGGTCCGTGGCGACGGATCGAGGAAAACCGGCGACGGGCTGCTGCGTCGCAGCAGGCGGGTGGCCCGGCTTCCGGCAGACTCGCGCCATGCCGAGCCCTCCCGATCGCCCGCTGACCGCCCCCGCCCTGCGCCTGGCGCTGATTGCCGGCGCCCGCCGGGTCATCGCGGCCCGGGATGGGTTGAACCGGATCAACGTGTTCCCGGTGGCCGATGGCGATACCGGTAACAACCTCGCCTCCACCCTCGGCAGCGTGCTGCACGGCGCGCTGAGCCAGCCCAGCCAGCATGCCGGCGACCTGCTCAGCCGGGTCGGCAACGACGCGATCGACGGCGCGCGCGGCAATTCGGGCGCCATCCTGGCGCAGTTCCTGCACGGGGTAGCCGAACGCGTCCGCCCCCTGCCCGAACTGGACGTCCGCTCGCTTGCCGCCGCCGTGCGCCAGGGAGCGCAGAGCGCGCGGCAGGCGCTGGCCCAGCCGGTCGAGGGCACCATCCTCAGCGTTATCACCGCATTCGCCGACGAACTGGATGCGGCGGCGGACAGTGCGCAGCCCGATACGCGCAGCGGATTCACCCGGGCACTGGTGCGGGCGCGTCGCGCGCTGGCCGATACCCCGCGGCAGATGGCGCTGCTGCAGAAGGCCGGTGTGGTGGATGCGGGCGCGCAGGGCTTCGTCGATCTGCTGGAAGGCATCGCCGAGTTCGTCGAAGGCGGTCCGCGGGCGGTCCGCATGCGCACGGGTGCGCCGGTGGCGGCCAACGATGCCGGCGTGCCCTTGGCGCACGACCACGAGATCGATCCCGGCCGCCGCTGGTGCACCGAATGCCTGCTGCTGGGCGAGGCGCTGGATCGCGAGCGCCTGCGCTCGGCCCTGGAAGCGCTTGGCGCCGACTCCATCGTCATCGCGGGCGGTGTGTCCCGACTGCGCGTACACGCCCACACCGGCTCGCCGCAGGCGCTGTTCGATGCCTGTGCAACGCAGGGTCGCGTGGAGGGCATGAAGGCCGACGACATGATCCGGCAGCAGGCGTTCGCCGCCGCACCGCAGCCGCTGGTGGTGGTCACCGACAGCGCCGCCGATCTGCCGGATGACATCGCCGAGCGCCATGCGATCGGGGTGGTGCCGGCGCGCGTGGATCTGGACGGTCGCGATTATCTGGACAAGATCGGGCTGTCGACCGCCGAGTTCTACCGGCGCATGGCGTCGTCGCGCCAGCTGCCGCGCACCAGCCAGCCGCCGCCTGGCGATTTCCGCCGGCAGTTCGAATTGTCGCTCGCGCACCATGCGCGCGTGCTGTATGTGGGTCTGTCGCGCGCACTGTCGGGCACGTTGCAGTCCGGCGAGCATGCGGCGGCGCGCGATCCGGGTCGGCGGGTGCGCGTGTTCGACACGATCAACGCGGCTTGCGGGCAAGCCCTGCTGGTATGGCGTGCCGCCGAACTGGCGGCCGAAGGGAAGGATGAGGCAGAGGTGGTCGACGAACTGGAGCGCCTGCGCCCGCTCACGCGGATGTGGGCCATCGCGCCGGACATTTCCCATGCAGTGCGCGGTGGCCGCATCCCGCGATGGGCGGCGCCGATCGCCCGGCTCAGCGCGCTGACGCCGATGGCGAAGATGAGCGTCGATGGCCGCATGGTCGTCGCCGGCTTGCTGCTGACGCGCGCGCGCGCGCCCGAGGCGTTCGCGCAGCGGGTCGTGCGCCAGTTGGATGCGGGGCAGCGCTGGCGCCTGATCGTCGGGCACTGCGATGCGCGTGCCGAAGGCGAGCGTCTGCTCGCGGCGTTGCGCACCCGGTTGTCGATCAGCGAGGACCGACTGGTAGAAACCGGGGCCGCCATCGGCGCGCACGCCGGGCAGGGCGCCTTGATCGTGGCGGTGCAGCCGGCGCCCGATGCCTGAGCCGGTGAGGGCGTGGCCCATAATGGCGTCATGCTGACCGCCTGCCTGTTGCTGTTCGCCTACCTGATCGGCTCTGTGTCGGGCAGCCTGATGCTCGGCCGCCTGCGTGGCGTGGACATCCGCACGCAGGGCAGCGGCAATGCCGGCGGCACGAATGCCTTCCGCACGCAGGGCGCGAAGTTCGCACAGGGCGTGGTGCTGATCGATATCGGCAAGGGCGCGCTGGCGGCGTGGCTGGCACTGCGGTTCGCGCCGGGCGAAGGACCACTGTCGCCGCGCGCACTGGGATTCCTGGCGGTGTTCGTCGCGGCGATGGGCCATGTCTGGCCGGTCTGGCATGGGTTCCGCGGCGGCAAGGGCGTCGGCACGCTGCTGGGTGGCATGGCGGTGCTGTGGCCGATGGTGCTGCTGCCGTTGTTCGCGGCGTGGTTGGGCGTGCTGGTGACGACGGGTTACGTCGGCCTGGCATCGATCATCGCCACCGCCTGCCTGGTGCCGCTGGCGTGGTGGATGCCGGTCGATCGTGCCGCCCAGGTGTTCGCGGTGGCCGCGGCGTTGCTGGTGCTGTTCACCCATCGGGTGAATGTCCGCCGCCTGCGCGAAGGCACCGAGTCGCGCTTCGAGCGTGCGCGCATCTGGCGACGACGCGCATGACCGGCGAGCGCGAACTGCTGCAGCGCCTGATCGAAGGCCCGGTGTCCGGTGATGCACTGGCGCGCGATGCCGGCCTGACGCGTGCCGCGATGTGGAAGCGCATCGAGGCGCTGCGCGAAGGCGGTGTACGCATCGATGCGCAGGCCGGGCGTGGCTATGCGCTCGCCGAACCGGTCGAATTGCTGGACGCCGACCGCATCCGTGCGCAACTGCAGGCCGCGACCGTCGGTGCCCTGTCGTCACTCGAGGTGGCGTGGTCGCTGGACTCGACCAACAGCGAGTTGCTCCGGCGCAAGGCACCCGAGCGCGGTCTCGACGCCTTGCTCGCCGAGCAGCAGACGGGCGGCCGCGGCCGTCGCGGGCGACAGTGGGCGTCGCCGATCGCATCGAATCTCTATCTGTCGCTGTCGCGGCAATTCTCCGGTGGCCTCGCGCGCCTGGGCGGCCTCAGCCTGGTGGTCGGCGTGGCGGTCGCCGAGGCGTTGAAACAGGCCGGCTACGATGCCGTGGGCGTGAAGTGGCCGAACGACCTGCTCGCGCACGGCCGCAAGCTTGGCGGCATCCTGGTCGAAGGCGGTGGCGAACACGGGGGTCCGGTACGCGCGGTGATCGGCATCGGCGTGAACGTACGCATGCCGGCACCCATGGCCACCAGCATTGATCAGGCGTGGACGGATCTCGCCCGGCTGGCCGATGGTGCGCCGTCGCGCAACACGCTGGCGGCGCAGTTGCTGGATGCCCTGCTGCCGGCGCTGGAGCAGTTCGATCACGACGGCCTTCCGCCCTTCCTCGCGCGTTACGCCGCACTGGATGTGCTGGCGGGGCGCGCCGTCACCGTGCATGGTCCTCAGGGCGACGAGCAGGGCGTGGCCGATGGTATCGGCGATGACGGCGCGCTGAGGGTGAACATGGGGCAGGCTATGCGGCTGGTGCATGCAGGCGAGGTCAGCGTGAGGGCGACATGACGCAGTGGGTGTTCGACCTGGGGAACTCGAGGGTGAAGTGCGCGGCGCTGCATGCCGATGGCACGCTCGGCCATGTGCAGGCCATCGCGTACGACGAAGGCTTCGTCGCATCGCTCGACGCGATGCTGCCGCCGACGATGGCGCGGGAAGCCTCGATGGCCGTCGTCGCCAGCGTGGCGTCGCCGGCACGCACGGCGGCCGTCATCGACTGGCTGACCCTACGATTCGGCACCATTTCCCTTCCGCGCACGCAGCCTGTGCTGGCCGGCGTGCGCATCGCGTACGACGAGCCCGCGCGGCTGGGCGTGGATCGATTCCTCGCGCTGCTGGCCGCGCGTCGCCGCGCGGCCCGGAGCTGGCTGGTGGTGGGCGTGGGCACGGCACTGACCGTCGACCTGCTGGATGCGCAGGGTCTTCACCGGGGTGGGCGTATCGCGCCTTCGCCCCACCTGATGCGCGAGGCTCTCCACGCCGCGGCCGGGCAACTGCCGGTGACGGGAGGCCACTACGTCGAGTTCGCTGCCGACACGCCCGACGCGCTGGCGTCCGGCTGCGAAGGCGCCGCGCTGGGTCTCGTCGAGCGCAGCCTGCTGCAGGCGGAGGACAGGCTGGGCGAACGGCCGGCGTTGCTGTTGCATGGCGGTGGCGCCGCCGGCTTGATGCCCTGGTTGCAGGGCGCAGTGCTGGCGCCATCCCTCGTGCTCGAGGGATTGGCTGTCTGGGCGCGCCTCGATGGCGATGCGTGAGCGCGGCTAGAATCACGGCATGCTGATCCGCGCCCTGATCGTCCTGCTGGTTGTCCTGAATCTGGGCGCCGCCGCCTGGTGGCTGACACGCCCCGTGGCGCCGCCTGCGCCGCCACTCGCCCTGCCGTCGGGCGTGGCCCGCCTGCAATTGGTGGACGAGCCCGCGTCGCCGGCGAGTGCGCCGACGGCATCGGCCGCGACCTTGCCCGCCGCCGAAGCTTCCATGGCTGCCTGTTTCAGCCTGGGGCCTTACACGAGCCAGGCGGCGGCCACTCAAGCGCAGGCGGCGACCGCGGGGCGACTGTTGCGCACGCGTCTTCGTGAAATCCCTGGCACGAGCGCCAGTGGCTATCAGGTGGTGATCCCGCCGTCCGCGACGCTGGAAGATGCACAGGCCATCGCGGCGCGCATCGGTGCAGCGGGCTTCGACGATTTCCTGGTGGTACGCCAGGGCGATCAGGCGAACGGGATTGCCCTGGGGCGCTATCGCAGCCGTGAAGCCGCGGACCGTCGCCTTGCGCAACTGCAGGCCGCGGGTTTCGGGGCAGCACTGCAGCCGGTGGGTCGCGCCGGTCCCAGCCTGTGGTGGCTGGATGCGGGTGTGGCGGACGGTGTGGACGCGGCCGAAGTGGCGCGTACCGCATCCAGCGGTGTCCCCCAGCCCCTCGAATGCACCGCGCTGCGCTAGAATTGCGACCCGCGCCGCTTTAGCTCAGCTGGTAGAGCAACCGCCTTGTAAGCGGTAGGTCATCCGTTCGATTCGGATAAGCGGCACCATGTTCCTGCGGCTGATGGCGCGACCGTGCTGCGATGCCACAGCCCCGTCATTGCCGACCACTTAGACTGTGCGCCTGTTTTCCACAGGACGTACCCATGAGTCGAGCCTTTCCCCCGGTCTCCCTGATCGGCGTGCCCACCGACATCGGCGCTGGACATCGCGGTGCACGGATGGGGCCGGATGCGCTCCGCATCGCGGGTCTGGGCGAAGCGCTGGCGGCGCGCGGTGTGGACGTGATCGATACCGGCAATGTGCAGGGACCGTCCAATCCGTGGACCGGTCCCGTCGCGGGCTATCGCCACCTCGATGAGGTGGTGGCGTGGAACCGCGCCGTGATGGACGCCACCGCGGCGGAACTGGACCGTGGACGCCTGCCGATGATGCTGGGCGGCGATCATTGCCTGGCGATGGGATCCATCACCGCGGTCGCGCAGCATTGCCGCCGGGCCGGCAAGAAGCTGCGCGTGCTGTGGCTGGACGCGCATTCCGATTTCAACACCAGCGAGGTCACACCGTCGGGCAACATCCATGGCATGCCGGTGGCGTGCCTGTGCGGGATAGGTCCCGATGCGCTGACGAAGCTCGGCGGCGATTCCCCGGCGATCACGCCCGCGATGGTGCGGCAGATCGGCATCCGTTCGGTCGATCCGGAAGAGAAGAAGCTGATCAAGGACCACAGGGTCGATGTGTACGACATGCGCTACATCGACGAGGTCGGCATGAAGCGCACGATCGAGGCCGCACTGGAGGGCGTCGACGGCGATACCCACCTGCACGTCAGCTTCGACGTGGACTTTCTCGACCCCAGCATCGCGCCGGGCGTCGGCACCACGGTACCGGGCGGCCCCAATTACCGCGAGGCGCAGCTGGTCATGGAGATGATCGCCGATACGCGCCTGATGGGGTCGCTGGATATCGTCGAGTTGAACCCGGTGCTTGACCGTCGCAACCGCACCGCCAAGTTGACCGTGGATCTGGTGGAAAGCCTGTTCGGCAAGTCCACGCTGATGCGCGACTGACGCCGGCCGCGATTGGGAAAACTGCGACTGAACAGGCCATAGGCGGCTTCACGTGGCCTATACGTTGCGCCGCTGAAGGTGGCTGCACACGCCACCGCGGCGTCGGACGCACCTGCGGTGGCTCCCTGTCCAATCCAAGGAGGCGACTCATGAAGCGTGCAATGGCCCTGTTGATGATGGCGATGTTCTCGATGGCGGTCCTGTCCGGTTGCAACACCGTGGCCGGCGCCGGCAAGGACGTCCAGAAGGTGGGCGAAAAGGTCGAAGACAAGGCCCAGGACTGCAAGGACGGCCGCTGCTGATCGCACCGGTCCCGCGCGCCTGAAAGCGGGGTCGCGGGGCGATGACGGGGCCGGGGCGACCCGGCCCCCGTCGTTCCGGCCGGCCCGTTGGTCAGGCGCCAGCCAGTGTGGTTGAATCAGACTCGCCGCACGCGACGACAGGGCACGCCGCCCGCATCGCGCCCTTTCCACCTATGTCGAGGAGTTCTGCCATGAAGCGTTTTTCCGCACTGATCGTACTGGCCCTGTTGTCGATTGCCGTGCTGTCCGGCTGCAATACCGTGAAAGGCGTGGGCAAGGATGTGCAGAAGGTCGGCGAGAAGGTCGAGGACGCGTCCGGCAAGTGACGCGATTCCGTCGCACGAAGAAGGCCGCCTCCGGGCGGCCTTCTTCGTTTCCGGCGGCCTGGAAGCGACCCGCGCGTATTCACGGTTGAGAATGCGGGCTCATGCCGGTGAACGGTTCAGCGATTCCTAATGGCGTGTTGACGTCGGGTTGATCGTCGCGCAACGGACGCGTTGCGATGCTGTCCGCGCGGCGCCCCCTGCCGCTCAATCAAATGAGGCAACACCATGAACCAGGACATCATCGCCGGTAACTGGAAGCAGCTGAAAGGCAAGATCCAGGCGAAGTGGGGCGACCTGACCGATGACGACTTCAAGGTCGCGGAAGGCAATGCCGAGTACCTGACCGGCAAGCTGCAGGAGCGTTACGGGTACGACCGTGACCGTGCCAACACCGAAGTCGAGGATTTCCAGCGCACGCTGCGTTCGGACAGCACGTTCAAGCACTGACGCGCGCAATCATGCTGACGGACAGTACAAGACGGGCCGCGCAATGCGGCCCGTCTTCTTTCGTGCGCGAGGGTCAGCGGTAGCGCGGCGGGTCGGCGACAAATCCGCCGGGGAATGCGCGCGGGCCTTCATCGCGCCACGTCGGTCCATGACGACGGGGAACCACGCCCAGTGCGACCAGTCGGCGGTACTCGTCGTAGCGCACTTCGCTCACCTGCTCCGGCTGGCGGGTCGCGCGGTCGAACCCCGTTCGCGACGTCGGTGACCACTCGCGACCGCCGTGACCGGTACCGATGCTCTGCTGCCTGGCTGCGTCGTTGGCGGCGATGCCACGGGAGGAGCCCGCTGGCGCGGCGGCTTCCGCCTCCGCCCGCTTCTCCATCGATCCGCGCGCGATCGGCGGTGGCGTGTACTGCGGATAGCGGTAGGCACGGGCCTCTCGGAACGCGGCAACGCCGATCACACCGACGTTGCGCGGCCGTCCCGTCCGTGCGGCGTAGCTGTCGCCGAGGTCGGTGAATACGAACTGCGCCACGTCACTCATCGACTTGCGCCAGCCGGTGACCTCGGTGGTCTGCCACGGCTCCAGCACGTAGCCGGCCTGCGAGGGGTTGGCGGTCTGGCCGGTGATGGCGTTGATCCCGTCCACGGACAGCACCACCAGCACGCGCTCGCCCGTCGTGTTGGTCAGCCGGACGCTGTAGCGGTTGCCGGGCGTGCCGGCGACCCAGAGATCGCCCCGGTGCGGATGCTGTGCCAGCCATTCGCCGGTGTCGCGGTCGACCACGCTGACGTCGACCAGCGGACCGGCATGGGCGGGTGCGCAGGCAAGCAGGGCCAGCGTGGCGAGGGATGCGAGGATGCGGTGCAGCATGTCCGTTCTCCTGGTGGGGACGTTGCTGCGAACGGCCGGCCGGAGGCAACGGGGTTGTCCGGGTGGACGATGCCGGTGCCGGTTAAGCCGCGGGCAGGGTGCGCCTGCGACGCCGTGTCGCAGGCCTTGGGTCCGCATGCCCTGGCCCCAGCCGGTAAACTGGCCGCTTTCCCGCATTCCCCCGCACTGCACATGACCACCCGCGTCCTTACCGGCATCACCACCTCGGGCACGCCGCACCTGGGCAACTACGTCGGCGCCGTGCGCCCTGCCGTGGCCGCCAGCCGCGCCGCGGATACGGAAAGCTTCTATTTCCTGGCCGACCTGCACAGCCTCATCAAGGCGCAGGACCCGGGGCGCACGCAGCGTTCCACGCTGGAGATCGCGGCGACCTGGCTTGCCTGTGGCCTGGAGCCGGACAAGGTGTGGTTCTACCGCCAGAGCGACGTGCCGGAGATCACCGAGCTGACCTGGTTCCTGACCTGCGTGGCGGGCAAGGGCATCCTCAACCGCGCGCATGCCTACAAGGCGGCGGTGGACAAGAACAACGCCGACGGCGAAGACCCGGATGCGGGGGTCAGCGCGGGCCTCTTCATGTACCCGGTGCTGATGGCCGCGGATATCCTGATCTTCAATGCGCACCAGGTGCCGGTGGGGCGCGACCAGATCCAGCACATCGAGATGGCGCGCGACTTCGGCCAGCGCTTCAACCACGTGTACGGCAAGGAGTACTTCACCCTGCCGGAAGCGTTGATCGACGACAACGTGGCGACGCTGCCCGGCCTCGACGGCCGCAAGATGAGCAAGAGCTACAACAACACCATTCCGCTGTTCGTGCCTCGGGACGAGCTCAAGAAGCTGGTGTTCTCCATCCTCACCGACTCGCGCGGTCCGGGCGAGCCGAAGGACACGGAAGGCTCGGCGCTGTTCCAGCTGTACCAGGCCTTCGCCAGCGCAGACGAGACGCGCGCCTTCGCGCAGCAGTTCGCCGACGGCATCGGCTGGGGCGAGGCCAAGCAGCAGCTGTTCGAACGCATCGATGCCGAGATCGCGCCGCTGCGCGAGAAGTACGAAGCGCTGATGGCGAAACCCGGCGACATCGAAGCGATCCTGCGCGACGGTGCGCGCCGCCTGCGCGAGCGTTACGCCACGCCTTTGCTGGCGGAGCTTCGCCACGCCGTGGGCCTGCGCGACCTGTCGCAGGTGCCGGTGGTGGAAGCGAAGGTCGGGCCGTCCAAGGTCGCGCTGCCGGCATTCAAGCAGTACCGCGATACCGACGGCCGGTTCTACTTCAAGCTGGCGGATGCGGACGGCAACGTGCTGATACAGAGCAACGGCTTCGACTCGCCCAAGGACGCCGGCAAGCTGATCGGCGTGCTGAAGCAGGCCGAGCAGGCCGATGCGATGCAGACGCCGGCGATCGTGCTGCAGGTGCCGGTCGACGAAGCACTGGCGGCACTGGCGGCGTTGCGCGCCGCGGAGGCCTGAGCATGCCGTATCTCGCGGTGATCCTGTTCCTGCCCTGGTTCCTGCTGCTCGGCTCGCTGTTCTGGCTGTTCCCGCGCCAGCCGCGCAATGCGCGTCGCAAGGGCTTCGACCTGGTGGTGCTGGCGGTGGCGTTCCTGCTGAGCTTCATCGGCATGCAGTGGGGCTATGCCCTGGGCGCGGCCGATGTCGGCACCGGCGCGATCTGGAAGCAGGTGCTGGCCACGCTCGTGGCGTACGGCGCGTTCCTGTTCGTGCTGACGCTGGCGGTGCCGCTGCGAGTCTGGTGGTTGTCGCGGGGCTGATGCCGTCAGCGGATGGACCGTTCCACCAAAGGCGGGTCGTAAGGCCGCGATACCGGGACTAGAATCGGATCATCCGTCCCCACACAGGTACGCGGATGAGCCTGCACGGCATCCATACCATCGACACCGCGTTCCAGCGCGATCATTTCGACGCGGCTTACCTCGTCGTCGAAGACGGTCGCGCTGCTTTCATCGACTGCGGCACCAACCATTCCGTGCCTCACCTGCTCGCTGCGTTGCAGCGGGCTGGCGTGACGCCCGAGGACGTCGACTTCCTCATCGTCACCCACGTGCACTTGGACCATGCCGGTGGCGCCGGGCTGCTCATGCAGCACCTGCCCAATGCCACACTGATCGCACACTCGCGTGCGGCGCCGCACCTGGTCGATCCGACCAAGCTGATCGCGGGCGCCACGGCCGTTTATGGCGAAGAAGAGATCCAGCGAAGCTACGGCGCGATCCAGCCGGTGCCGGAATCCCGCGTGCGCGTCGTGGGGGATGGCGAGGTCGTGATGCTGGGCGAACGTCCGCTGCTCTGCATCGATGCGCCGGGCCACGCGCGCCACCACCATTGCGTGTGGGACGAACGCAGCCGTTGCTGGTTCACCGGCGATACGTTCGGGCTGTCCTACCGCGAACTGGACGGCCCGCAGGGTGCCTTCATCCTGCCGACCAGCACGCCCGTGCAGTTCGAGCCGGTGGCGCTGAAGGCCAGCATCGCACGCATGGTCGCGCATGCGCCGGAGGGCATGTACCTGACCCACTATGGCCGTGTCGGCGATGTCTCGCGACTGGCACACGCGCTGTACGAACAGATCGATGCGATGGTGGCGATCGCCGACAGTTGCGACGGGCGCGCCGATCGGCATCGCTGCCTGGCCGCGGGCTTGACCGCGTTGTATCTGGAGCGCGCGCATGCGATGCAGGTGCCGCTGGCGGACGAGGATGTCGCGCGCATTCTGGCGATGGACATCGAACTGAACGCGCAAGGCCTGGGCGTCTGGCTGGACCGCGGGCGTCCGTGAAGCCCGCAGGTCTATGAATTCTCGTTTGTGGGAGCGATGTCAGTCGCGATGACGGACCTTGCGCTCTTCATCGCGACTGGCGTCGCTCCCACGTCCATCCTTTAGACTCGCGACGTCCATCGCATCAGATCGAGACTCCCATGAAGTGCTCACTCCCGTTGCTGTTGTTGTCGTTTGGCATGATGCCCGCGTTCGCCGCGGACATCCCCGGCGGCGGCATCAGCGCCGACAACCTGTCGAAGCACGTGGAAGTGCTGGCTTCGGATGAGTTCGAGGGCCGCGCGCCGGCGACACCGGGCGAGACGAAGACGATCGCCTACATCGTCGACGCCTTGAAGAAGGCCGGTGTCCAACCCGGTGGCGAACAAGGTGGATGGACGCAGGCCGTGCCGCTGGTGCGGGCGCAGGTCGACGGCCCGGTGACGGCGACCCTGCGTGCACAGGGTCGGTCGCGCACGCTGGCCAACGGCGAGGACCTCGTTCTGCAGAGCCTCAGTCCGGTGTCGGAGGTCGCGCTGGAGGACGCGCCGCTGGTGTTCGTCGGGTATGGCGTGCATGCGCCTGAGCGGCAATGGGACGATTACAAGGGCGTCGATCTCAAGGGCAAGGTCGCGGTGGTGCTGATCAACGATCCGGACTACGAGACCCCGCAACCGGGTGTCTTCGATGGTCGCGCGGTGACCTATTACGGCCGCTGGACCTACAAGTACGAGGAACTCGCGCGCCAGGGTGCGGTGGGCGTGCTGATCGTGCACGAGACGGCGCCCGCCGCGTACGGCTGGTCCACGGTGCGGGCGTCGGGCCTGTCGCCGGTGTTCGATATCCCGCGCGAGGACGCCGCTCGCTACCACACGCGCGTACGCGGCTGGATGCAGCGCAGTCTGGCCGAGTCGCTGTTTACCGGCGCGGGCCTGGATTTCGAAGCAGAGAAGCGGCGCGCGCAGACTGCGGCGTTCGTGCCGGTCCCGCTGGGTGACGCGACGCTGTCCGCGGCGTTCAAGGTCAAGCGCGACGAAGTGGTATCGCACAATGTCATCGGCCGGATCGAGGGCGCGCAGCGTCCGGACGAAACCGTCATCTACTCCGCGCACTGGGATGCGTACGGCATCGGTGCGCCGGATGCGCAGGGCGATGGCATCCGCCACGGCGCCATCGACAACGCCACGGGTGTGGCGGCGGTGATCGAACTGGCGCGCGTGTTCGCCGCCGGCCCCCGCCCGCAGCGCACGCTGCTGTTCATGGCGCTGACCGCGGAAGAAAAGGGCCTGCAGGGCGCGACCTACTACGCCGCGCACCCGCTGGCGCCGCTGGAGAAGACCGCGGCCGTGCTCAATATCGAGATGCTGAGTCCGGACGGTCCCAACCACGACATTGCGTCATGGGGCAACGGCCGCGTGTCGCTGGAGAGCGACCTGAAGCGTGTGGCGGAGGCGAACGGGCGCCGCTACTCGCCCGACCCCAATCTGGAAGCGGGCTTTTTCTACCGCGCCGATCATTTCGCATTCGCGCGTGCCGGCGTGCCCGCCATCACCATCGGTGCGGGATTGGACCGTGTCGAAGGCGGCATCGACAGCGGCAAGGCGCTGCGCGATGCGTACTTCGCCAAGTGCTACCACCAGCCCTGCGATGCGTGGACGAAGGCATGGGACGCGACGGGCCAGGCGCAGGATGTGGGATTGCTCTACTTCCTGGGCCGCGAGATCGCGGATGGTGCTGCATGGCCGAGCTGGCGGGAAGGATCGGAGTTCAAGGCCGTGCGCGAGCGCAGCGAGACTGAACGCAAATAGCGGCGCTGGCGCACGCCGTTCATGGTCGTGCCCGCGCTATGCTGCCGCTTCCTCCTGCAACACCGGTCCTTCCGTGGCGCCTCTTCATGCACTGGTCTACCAGAGCCACGCGACGCGCCCGATGGACGCGTCGGACCTTGATGTCCTGTTGCTGGATGCGCGCGTCAACAACGAACTCGCGAACGTCACCGGCGCGCTGATCTACGGCAACCAGCAGTTCGTGCAGTACCTTGAAGGCACGCGCGCGGATGTCGAGCAGATCTATGCGCGGATCACCCGCGCCAGCCAGCACCATCGGCTGGAGATCCTGGAGCAGGGCAGGGTGGAGGCGCGTCGTTTCCAGCGATGGCACATGGGCTTTTCGGAAGCGCCGCGAAGTGTCGTGCAGCAGCTGAGCCAGGCGCAGTGGCAGCGCGATGCGCCCTGGCTGGAGGACGACATTGCGTCGTCGGTGGGGCTGGCACGCCTGCTGGCATTCTGGAAAGACGACGCAGCGCTCGCGCGCTGAGACTTCAGGGCCAGCGGTTCGGCTTCGCCCGCGTGCTGCCTTCGTTCATCGGCACTACGCAGAAGCGGTGGCCGGTAGGCGCTTCCATCACCCACCAGCGGTTGCGCACGTGCTGCACGCGCTTCGCGCCGAGCGCTTCCAGCCGCGCGACTTCGGCCTCGATGTCGTCGGTTTCGATGTCCAGGTGCACGCGCGCTTCGTGCTTCACCTTCTGCACTTCGATATGCAGGCCGCCCGGACCCGGTTCGAACTTGTCGTAGATGCCCAGATCGCCGTCATCCGGATCGGTGACCTTCAGCCCGAGGGCGGCGCTCCAGAACGCGGACGCCGCGGGCAGGTCGTCGACCTGGCTGTCGATGATGAAACCGGCGAGACGGCTGCGGTGGGCCATGGCGGATTACCGGGTGATGGGCGACGGCGCCATCCTGCCACCGTTCGCGGTCAGGCGTCGTCCGCGACCGGCGTGCCGAACTGCAGCAGGTAGCCGTTGTTGTCGTAGACGGCGAACTCGCGCATGCCGTAGGCGAAGGTCTCGGGCGTGTAGCAGATGCGGGCGCGGTCGCGCACGGCGTCCCAGAGTGCGTCGACGTCGGCCACTTCCAGGTACAGCGAGCCGGTGAATCCCGGCGCGGTGTCGCCCTCGTGGTCGTTCAGTCCGGACAGCATCAGTCCGGCGCCGTCGCGGCGCAGGGCCAGCCAGCCGTGTTCCGGCGCGCCCGAAGCAACTTCGAAGCCCAGCACGTCGCGATAGAACGCGAGCGTGCCGGGCAGGTCCGGCGTCCGCAGCATCGGCGTCAGCCGGCGGAAGCTCATGCCGGCAGGGCGAGGTCGTCGATCAGGGCCTTGAGGAAGCGCGCCGCCTCGCCGCCAGTGCAGGCGCGGTGGTCGAAGGTCACCGACAGCGGGATGATCTTGTGCGACTCGAAGCCGCCCATCACCGGCGTGACCTGGTGGCGCGCGCGGCCCGCGGCGACGATGGCCACGCACGGCGGCACCACCACGGGCGTGGCGTAGCGGCCGGCGAACATGCCGAAGTTCGACAGCGAGATCGTGTAGCCGGTCAGTTCCGATGGCGGGATGCTACGGTCTTCCACCTGCGCACGCAGGCGGTTGATGCTTTCGCGCACACCGCCGGCTTCCAGCAGGTCGGCGTTGCGCAGCGCCGGCACGAACAGACCATCGTCGGTATCCACGGCAATGCCGATGTCCACATGCGGGTGCAGCGTGCGGGTCAGCTTGTCGCCGTCGAACCACGCGTTCATCGCCGGCACCGCCTTGCAAGCGCGGACAATGGCGCGGACGAGGCGGCCAGTGACGTCGTTGCCGGGCGTCCAGGCATGGATATCCGCGTCGTCGCTCAGCGTGGTCGGCACGACCTTCGCATGCGCGTCGGCCATCACGCGCGCCATGTTGCGGCGCACGCCCTTCAGTTGCTCGGGCTGGCCGCTGACGGAGACGCCCGGCGGCTGCGTGCGCATCGGCTTGCCGCTGGCGGACAGCGTGGTGCGCTGCGCAGTCGCGATCGGCGCAGGCGCGGGAGCGGAGACGCTGCGCGCGGCCGGCGGCGCAGCGCTGCTGCCGCCACGCGCGGAGACGTCCGCGGCGGCCTGCTTCACGTCCTGCATCGTCACCGCGCCGTCGGCGCCGGTGGCGCGAACGCGTGCCAGGTCGACACCCAGTTTCTTCGCCATCGCGCGCACGGCCGGCATCGCCTTGACGCCGCCGACGGCGACCGCCTGCTCGGTGTGGATCGCATTGGAGGACTGCATCGCGCCGACCACGGTGCCGGCGTCTGCTTCCTCATCGCTGGGTGCGGCGTCAGTCGCGGTCGAGGCGGCATCGGGTGCAGGGTTCGCGACTGACGTCGCTCCCACAGAAGCGGGCTTCGGCGGACCGTGGTGGTGGCCGGTGTCCTGGCCTTCCGCGCGCTGCGGCAGGCTGGCGTCGGGTTCGAACACCGCCAGCATGCTGCCGGTGACGACGACATCACCCGCGGCGCCGGCCAGTTTCACGACCTTGCCGGAGACGGGCGACGGGACTTCGACGACAGCCTTCGCCGTTTCCATCGAGACCAGCGGCTCGTCCAGCCGGATCACGTCGCCTTCCTTGACGAACCACTCGACGATGGTGGCGTCCGGGAGGCCTTCGCCCAGGTCGGGAAGGTGGAAGGTCTTGCTCTCGCTCATGCGGATGTCTCTTCGGAAGTCGTTTCGTTGATCGGTTGCAGGTCGCGCGCCGGCAGCCAGCCGCTGCGGCCGTCCGCATGCGTGCACCACCACCAGTCGCCCAGTTCGTGGAGCAGGGCGACGGTCTCGCCGGCCTGCACGTCGAGTTCCTGCGCGGAATAGTCGCGCAGGGCGATGGCGCGACCGTCGTCCTGCGGTTGCAGCCAGTCCACCGGCGCCCAGCCGGCGTTGCCGTCGGCGGTGGTGGTCCAGGCGAATGCCGGCCACTCGGTGTCGCGTGCGCCGAGCGCAACCACGTCGCCGCGCGCGAACCGGATCGGGTTCGCGTACTGCGTGCGGTAGTCGCGGACGGCGTGGGCGTGCATCAGCCGGCCGCCATCGCCCGCTTCGCTGCCGCGACGATCTTGTCGACGCTCGGCAGGTACTTCATTTCCAGGCGGAACAGCGGGATGTGGGTGTCGTAGCCGGTGACGCGCTCGACCGGGGCCAGCAGGTCGTACATCGAGTGCTCGGCCAGGCGCGCGGAGATCTCGGCACCAAAGCCGGCGGTGCGCGGCGCTTCGTGCACGATCACGCAGCGGCCGGTCTTGGCGACCGATTCGGCGATGGTGTCGAAGTCGAGCGGGCGCAGCGTGGCGACGTCGATGACTTCCGCGCTGATGCCTTCGCCGGCCAGCTTGTCGGCGGCCTCCAGCGCTTCCTTCACCTGCGCGCCCCAAGTCACCAGGGTCACGTCGGTGCCGTCGCGCAGCACGAAGCACACGTCCAGCGGCAGCGCTTCGCCGTCGTCGGCGACCACTTCCTTGTACTGGCGGTAGATGCGCTTGGGTTCCATGTAGATGACCGGGTCCGGATCGCGGATCGCGGCCAACAGCAGACCGTAGGCGCGCTGCGGCGAGGACGGCATCACCACGCGCAGGCCGGGCACGTTGGTGAAAATGGCCTCATTCGCTTCGCTGTGGTGTTCCGGCGCACGGATGCCGCCGCCCCACGGCACGCGCAGCACCATCGGGCAGTGCAGGCGCCCGCGTGTGCGAGTACGCAGGCGGGCCGCGTGACAGATGATGTGGTCGACCATCGGATAGACGAAGCCATCGAACTGCGCTTCGGCGACCGGCTTCATGCCCTGCGCGGCCAGGCCGATGGTCAGGCCGGCGATGGTGGTCTCGTCCAGCGGCGTGTCCAGCACGCGCTCAGGACCGAACTTCTGCTGCAGGCCGGCGGTGGCGCGGAACACGCCGCCGTTCACGCCCACGTCCTCGCCCAGCACCAGCACGGACTCGTCGTGCGCGATCTCCCAGGCCAGCGCCTGGGTGATCGCTTCGATCAGGGTGATCGCGGTCGGGGTGGCCACGGTCCCGGCGTTCTGTGTCTTCGCCACGGTCTTGTTCTCCATCACGGCGCTCATGCCCGGCCCTCCGCGGCCAGCGCGGCGGCGCGCTGCTGCAGCAGTTCCGGCGGCGGATCGGCGTACAGGTAGTCGAACATCGCTTCGACCGGCTGCACCGGCGTATTGAGGTAGGCATTGACCTCCTCGTCGACCAGCGCGCCGCATTCTTCCTTCCACGCGGCCTCGTCGGCCTCGCTCCACGCGCCCTGCGCGGTCAACCAGGTGCGCAGGCGTGTCATCGGTTCGCGCTCCCAGCCGGCCTTCACCTCGGCATCGTCGCGGTAGCGGCGGGCGTCATCGGCGGTGGTGTGGTCGGACAGGCGGTAGGTGACGAATTCGATCACCGTGCCGCCCTGGCCCTTGCGGGCGCGCTCGCTGGCGCGGCGCATGCCGTCCAGCACGGCGATCAGGTCGTTGCCGTCGACCTGCAGGCAGTGCAGGCCGCCGGCCAGGCCCTTCTGCGCCAGCGTCTGCGCGCCGGTCTGCGCACTGCGCGGCACCGAGATGGCCCAGCCGTTGTTGATCACGCCCAGCACCAGCGGTAATTCGTAGGCGCCGGCGGAATTCAGTGCGGCGTAGAAGTCGGTCTTCGACGATCCACCGTCGCCGCAGGTGCTCACCGCGATATGCGACTGCTTGCGCAGCTTGAACGACAGGGCGGCGCCGGCCGCGTGCAGGCACTGCGTCGAGATCGGCACGCAGAACGGGAAGTCGTTGCGCGCGTCGCTGGCGCGGTCGTAGTCGCTGCCGCGTTCGTCGCCGCCCCAGTACATCAGCACGTCGCGCGGCTTCACCCCGCGCATGAACATGGCACCGTACTCGCGGTAGCTGGGGGCGTAGACGTCGCCGGTGCGCATCGACGCGCCGATGCCGACATGGGTGGCCTCGTGGCCCAGGCAGCTGGCGTAGGTGCCCAGCTTGCCGGTGCGCTGCAGGGCGATGGCCTTGGTGTCGAAGGTGCGGACGAACAGCATCTGCTTGAACAGCTCGCGCAGGCGGGCGACATCGCGCCCGGCCTCGGGCAGGTCGTCGCGCACCAGGGTGCCGTCGGGGCCCAGGTACTGGAGGTATTCGATTTCGAAGCTTGCGGCGGTGGTCATCTGGACGGTGTTCTCGTCGGCCGGCGGAATTGGTTTCAAATGTAATTTTAGGGACTGCGCTCGCGACTGCCGTCGTGCATTGCAGCAAGACGAGGGCGCATGGCGCGCGTCGTCGGGCGAAAACGGTGCGGAAACAGGCGGTTGCCGCGTGTCGTTCGGTGTCAGTCCGCCTGCCGCTCGGGGTGGGCTGGACGTGTCGTGCGTCCCATCATGCGCGAACGGCGCCCCGGAACGACAAGGGGCGCGGTTGCCCGCGCCCCTGTCGACCCCACGATGTCGCGAAAGTTCAGCGGATGCGCTGGACCAGGCGGTCGTGGTTGTTGCCGGTGTTCGGGTCCGGCGTGTCGCTGCTGACCGTCGCTTCGAACTCGAACGAGGTGCCGCGCTTCGGCTTGCCGGGCACGACCATCGCGAAGGCCAGCGTCTGCACGCTCTTCGGCATGGCGCCGCGGCGGGTGCATTCGGCCTTTGAGCCGTCGGCGGTGTCCTGCACGCGGGTGCACGACCAGCCGCTCGGCGCGGCGACGGCGGCGTAGCGGGCGTCCACGTTGCTGGTCAGCACCACCTTGACCTGCTCGGCGGTGTCCGGACCGGTATTGCGGACCGGCACCAGGAGGGTGGCGATGGTGTTGCGCAGCAGCGGCAGCGCACCGCCGGCCAGCTTCACCGACAGGTCGGCCTTGCGGGTCGGCAGGGCGGCGACGGCCACGGACACCGACGCGGCGTTGTCGCCGTTGGCCGGGTCGAGCACGGTGGAGTTGGCCGACACACCGAGGCCCAGCGTGGTGCCGGAGGCACTGGCCGGGACGACCGCGTCGATCGCGAATGTCGCCTCGCTGCCCACCGCCAGCGACGGCACGGTGCAGGCCACGCGGGTGGTGCCGCCGGTGACCTCGGGCGCCGCGCAGCTCCAGCCGGCGGGCAGCGTCGTCAGCGACGGCGACAGTTCCGCCGAGAACACGAAGGCGAACGCTGCCGGCGAGGCCGCGCCCGGACCGGCGTTGTGGACCGTCGCGGTGTAGCGCACGGTCTCGCCGACATTGGCGGTGGCACGGTCGACCGAGACCGTCGCCGACAGGTCGGCGCGGGCGAACGACGGCACGCGGATGGTCAGGCGCACCGGGTCGTGGTCGGACGAACGCACGGCCAGCGAGGCATCACCGAAGTTGTCGACGCCGAAGTCCGCGTTGATGCGCGCATGGTCCACGCGCAGTGTCGCGTCCATCACCAGCGCTTCGTTGACCAGCACGTGGTCCAGCGTCTGCGCATTGCCCTCGAACGAATACGAGTAGCGCTGCGCCGGGTCGGCAATCAGCTGCGAGCCGTCGACCAGCGGCGTGGTCAGCGGGCTGGCCATGTACGTCAGCACCTGGTCTTCCGCCGCCGCGTCGCCCTTGATGATGCCCAGCACGTCGACGTAGCCGTCGTTGAACTCGAACGCGTTGAAGTCGCCGACCAGCACGATCTTCTCGTCCGGGTTCGCCTGCTGCATCTCCTGCACCAGCTGGGCCAGGTAGACCGCCTGGGCGCCGCGCTTGACCCGCACGCGCTCGCCGCCGGTGGCCCAACCGCTGCTGCCCGGCAGGGTGTCGTTGATGTCGTTGAGCGAACGCAGGTGGTTGACGATGACCGTCAGCGGATAGCTCGACGTCGCATCCTGGTGCACGCGGGCGCGCAGGCGCAGCGGCGGACGGTCGTTGAGCAGGCTGGTGGTGCCGTTCGGGTTGGCGATGGTGGTTTCCTTGCCGAACTGCGCGACATCCAGCACCTCGACACGGGCCACGCCGGCGGCGGTCTGGCGCGAACTGACCAGGAAGCCGACGTTGATGCCGCCGACGTCGTTGCCCGACTGCAGGTACGGCACGTAGCCCGGACGCGCCGCGCAGGTGGCGTCGATGCGCTCGGACAGCAGCTGCAGCACGCGCAGGTTCTCCACTTCCACCGCACCCACGATGTCCGGGGCCTTCAGGTAGTCGCAGATCGCCAGCGCCGCCTTCGACAGGCGCTTGTCCAGCGCTTCCGGCGTCAGCGTCACCGCGCCGTTGCTGTCGTTGACCTCGTCGAACAGGCGCAACAAGTTGAAGCTGCCGATGGTGACTTCGTCGTAGCTCGCGTCGTTGACGGCTTCGGGCAGGCGGCCACCGGTGACGGTCGGCGGCGTGGCCACGTCGGGCAGAAGCGCCCAGGTGCCGGCGAAGTAGTCGAGCACGCCGATCAGGCCCGCGACTTCCGCACCGGTGTCGACCGAGAGCGGCACGGCACCCACCTGGCCACGGCTGCGCACCATCAGGCGTTCCTGGTTGGTGTCGAAGCGCGGCGGGTTCTTGCCGGCCGGCAGGGTGATGGCATCCATCACGGCGATGCCGGGTTCGCGGAACGGACGCGCCACGCCGGGCAGGGCGACATGGAATACGCCATCGCTGCTGGAGGTGGCGTTGGCCTCGCTGAGGCTGCCGCCGGACGGCGCGATGACCACGGACTGCGCCACGCTGACGCGCATGCCTTCGAACCGCTCCAGCGTGCCGGGCAGGGCGTCGGGGCCCAGTTCGGCGGCGGTCAGTTCGATCGCGGCGGGCAGGGCGACGCTGGTTTCCAGCACTTCGACGGTCGGGGTGACGATCTCGGTGATCGCCAGTTGGTGCGGATTCGACGACGGCGTGTATTCCTCGACCGTGCCAGTCACGCGCACGCGTGTGCCGACCGCGGCGGTCGCCGGCGGGGCACTGCTGGTGAACACGAACACGGCGTCGGACGTGGTCGGGTCGCCGTCGTCGTTGGCGGCCTGCAGGAAGAAGCCGTTGTTGAACTTGATGGCGGTGACGATGCCTTCGGTCACCACGCGCTTGCCGTTGTATGCCGACAACAGGCCGCTGCCCTGGATCTGCGCGATGGTCAGGGCCACCGGCGGATCGGGCGGTTCCGGCGGCTCGGCGCCGCTGTTGCGCGGATTCGGCGTACCGACCGCGAAGTCGGCGCCGTTGTTGTTGGTGTCGATGCTGCCGTCGCCGCCCCGCAGCGCGGCGGTGGTGTTGCTGAGCGTGCCGGTCGGCGCGCTGCCTTCGAAGCAGTTGGCGGCGCTGCCGAAGCCGACGAAGTCGACCACGTTCGCATCGGTGAGCGGGCAGGCGCCGGTCAGGGCCGTGGTGCTGCGACTCAGGGCGACCTTGCCGGCGGTACCCGCCATGGCGATGGTGCCGACCGCGTCCGGCGTGGGCAGGTCGACCGTGCCGCCGGCGCCCTGCGCCTGCTGGATCAGGTAGAAGCCGCCGGCCGGAATGCTGCCGCTGAGGTTGGTGCGGCCGCCCCAACTGTTGCCCGCGGAGGAGGCGTATTGGATGCTCCAGCCGCTCAGGTCGACCGCGGTGGGTCCGTTGTTGCGCAGCTCGATGAAGTCATGTCTCAGCGTGGCGCCGCTGTTGCCGCCGCCGCCGTAGACCTGGCTGATGACCACCTGCGCCTGCGCCGACGTGGCGGCGAAGAGCAAGGCGAATGACGCGAGCACGGCCGCAACGCGGCCCCGTGGCATTTCCATGTAACGGGTTCTCCCTCAGTGGAATGGACGCCGCCCCCTGTCGGAGGCGATGCCGCCCCCGGCCGACGCAATGTAACCAAAGCGTGGGCTACACGCATTTCATCGGCATGACATAAGTGCCGGATTTCATTCGGCTTGTCCGGGGTGCCGGCCGCCATCGGTTACGCTGGCGCCCCCGCTGCCCCCGTGGCGCACCGGTTGACCGACGGATGACCGTAGAGAAGAACGAACGCCCGCTGGAAGCCGGCATCCACACCGACCTGTCGGGCCGCCTGAGCTACGGGGGTTACCTGCAGTTGGATCGCTTGCTGTCGGCGCAGCACCCGGTATCGGACCCGCCGCACCACGACGAGATGCTGTTCATCGTGCAGCACCAGGTCTCGGAGCTGTGGATGAAGCTGATGATCCACGAGCTGCGTGCGGCCACGGGCTTCCTGCAGCGCGACCAGGTCTGGCAGTGCCGCAAGGTGTTGGCGCGCGCGAAGCAGGTGCTGCGCCAGCTGACCGAACAGTGGTCGGTGCTGGAGACGCTGACGCCGTCCGAATACATGGGCTTCCGCGACCTGCTGGGGCCGTCGTCCGGCTTCCAGTCGCTGCAGTACCGCACCATCGAGTTCCTGCTGGGCAACAAGAACGCCGCGATGCTGAAGGTGTTCTCGCACGATCCGGAAGGCCATGCCGGCCTGGAGGCCGTGCTCGATGCGCCCAGCCTCTACGACGAGTTCCTGATGTACCTCGCGCGCTGGGGCCACGCGATCCCGGCGCAGCACCTGCAGCGCGACTGGCGGCAGTCGCATGCCGCAGATGCCGCGCTGCTGCCGGTGTTCGAGGCGATCTACGAAGACACGGACCGCTACTGGCGCGAGTACTCGCTGTGCGAGGACCTGGTGGACCTGGAAAGCCAGTTCCAGCTGTGGCGCTTCCGCCACATGCGCACGGTGATGCGCATCATCGGCTTCAAGCGCGGCACCGGCGGTTCCAGCGGCGTGGGCTTCCTGCGGCAGGCGCTGGAGCTGACGTTCTTCCCGGAACTGTTCGACGTACGCACCTCGATCGGTCCCGGTCGCTGAAGACCCTCGCATCGTCATCGCATCGCGACGACGATGCGGGTGCGATATCGCCATCGTCGGACCGTCTGGCGGCCGCACGCTGTTAGCATGCGGGAACCGCCACGACAGGAAACGACCGCACGATGACTGACGTCCGTCCGGAGCACGCCCCGCGCAGCCTCGCCACCCGCCTGCTTGACCTGGTCGAACGGACCGGCAACCGCTTACCCGATCCCGCCGCGCTGTTCCTGCTGCTGATGCTGTTGGTCTGGGGCCTGTCCTGGCTGCTGTCGGGCGTGGAATTCGAAGCGATCAACCCCACCACGGGTGAGCCCATCCGGATCGTCAACCTGCTGGCGGGCGACTCGCTGACCGCCTTCATGGCCAACATGTACAAGGTGTTCATGGCGTTCGCGCCGCTGGGCGTGGTGCTGACGGCGATGCTCGGTCTCGGCGTGGCCGAGCACACCGGTTACATCAACGCGGCGCTGCGGCGCATGTTGTCGGTCACGCCGAAATCGCTGCTGACGCCGGCGCTGGTCGCCGTCGCTGTGCTGAGCCACGTCGCCGTCGATGCGGGCTACGTGCTGGTGATCCCGCTCGGCGGGGTGATCTTCTACGCGGCAGGCCGGCACCCGCTGGCCGGCATCGCGGCCGCGTTCTGCGGCGTGTCCGGCGGATTCTCGGCGACGCTGCTGGTGCCGTCCTCGCTCGACCCGCTGCTGGCGAGCTTCACCCAGGAAGCCGGACGCATCATCGATCCCGCGCTGGTGGTGAATCCGCTCAACAACTGGATCTTCACCACGGTCTCCAGTGCGCTGATCATCGCGATCGGCTGGTTCGTCACCGACCGCATCATCGAGCCGCGCCTGGCGCGGACGATGGTGGATGGCGATACGAAGGACCTGCCGAAGATGGAGCCGCTGACCGCCGGCGAACGCCGCGGCCTGCTGTGGGCGACGTTGTCCATGCTGGCTGCGCTGGCGCTGTTCGCGCTCAGCCTGTGGCCGGAGACCTCGCCGTGGCGCGCGCCGGCGGACACGCCCGCGGTGCTGGCCGGCGGCAACACGCTGCTGGTCGCGCAGGCGCCGGTGATGCAGTCGATCGTGGCGCTGATCTTCATCCTGTTCCTGATCCCGGGCGTGGTCTATGGCTATGTCGCCGGCACGGTGAAGACGCATCGTGATGTCATCGCGGCGATGACCAAAGCGATGGGCGGCATGGCGTACTACATCGTCATCGCCTTCTTCATCGCGCAGTTCCTGGCCGGATTCAACGGCTCTGGCTTGGGCACGCTGATGGCGGTGGAGGGGGCGGATCTGCTGAAGGCGCTGGGCCTGCCGATGTGGCTGACGTTGATCGGCCTGATCGCGATGACCGGCATCGTCAACCTGTTCATCGGGTCGGCGTCGGCCAAGTGGGCGCTGCTGGCGCCGATCATGGTGCCGCTGATGATGCAGTTGGGCGTGTCCCCGGACCTGACCCAGGCGGCCTACCGCGTGGGCGATTCGATGACCACGATCATCACGCCGCTGATGCCGTACTTCCCGCTGATCGTGGTGTTCTGCCAGCGCTACGTGAAAGCGGCCGGCATCGGCACGCTGGCGTCGCTGATGCTCCCGTACTCGGTCGCCCTGTCGCTCCTGTGGACCCTGCTGCTGCTCGCGTTCTGGGGCCTAGGCATCCCGCTGGGCATCGGTGCGCGCTACGACTACGTGCCGGCCTGAGGGTCCGGGCTGCCGGGAAAACCTTTTCCCGGCAAGGGCTTGCGCGTCTGAACAGGGCGGGCGGGCCCGGTGGTGGCGTGAAGGCTCGGATTGACGCGCCCGGGCCGGTCGGTAATCCTCGCCCGTCCCCTGCGGTTGCAGGGGAAACCGAAATCCTGAACTACTTTTTTAGGGGGGAGCCCGCATGAGCGGAGCCGTCGAGTCACCAACGCCGGAACGGATACCGGAATTCAAGCAGGTCCTGGGTCATCCGCGTCCGCTGTGGATGCTCTTCATGTCGGAGTTCTGGGAGCGCTTCGCGTTCTACGGCATCCGCTGGGCGATGGTGCTGTACATCGTCGCGCAGTTCCACGGTGGCGATGCGGCCGGCGAGAAGCCCGCCAGCGAGATGTACGGTGCCTACCTGGCGCTGGTGTATGCCGGTGCCATTTTCGGCGGTTACGTGGCCGACAAGCTGATCGGCTTCCAGCGTTCGATCCTGCTCGGCGCGGTGTTCATGGCGCTGGGCCTGTTCCTGCTGGCCTCGCCGACCGAGCCGCTGTTCAAGCTGGGCCTGGCCACGATCATCGTGGGCAACGGCCTGTTCAAGCCGATCATCTCCACGATGGTGGGCAAGCTGTACTTCCAGGGCGATGCCCGTCGCGATGCCGGTTTCACCATCTTCTACATGGGCATCAATATCGGCGCGATGATCGCCCCGGTGATCACCGGCTGGCTGGCGCGCAAGATCTTCGGCACCAATGAGGACCCGCATTACCAGTGGGTGTTCATCTCGGCCGGCATCGGCATGATCGTCAGCCTGGTGTGGTTCTGGATGGGTCGCGGCCAGCTGAAGGGCATCGGCCTGCCGGCACCGGGACAGGAAGGCCTGGGCCGTGTCGGCCTGGTCGCGCTGCTCGGCCTGGTGGTCGGCATTCCGCTGTTCTACTTCCTGCTGACCATCGATGCCAGCGCGCTGCAGGCGATCCTGATGGCGCTGTTCGTCGTGCCGGCGGTGATGCTGCTGATCGAGGGCGCCCGCAACGGCAAGGTCGCGCGCGACATGGTCGTGGCGATGCTGATCATCTTCGTGTTCAACGTGCTGTTCTGGATGTTCTTCGAGCAGGCCGGCAGCTCGTTCACCTTCCTCGCCGACAAGATCGTCAACCGCGACTTCGGCGACTGGGTGTTCCCGCTGGAGTGGTTCCAGTCGGTGAACTCGATCGCCATCATCACGCTGGCGCCGATCATGGCGTGGATGTGGGTGCGGATGGGCAAGAACAATCCGTCGATCCCGCGCAAGTTCGGCCTCGGCCTGATCTTCAACGGCCTGGCCTTCCTGCTGCTGATGATCGCGCTGAACAGCATGGTCGACGGCAGCGGCAAGATCCCGTTCTGGACGCTGTTCATGGTCTACGTCATCCAGTCCGTCGGTGAGCTCTGCCTGTCGCCGATCGGCCTGTCCATGACGACCAAGCTGGCGCCGGCCCGTCTGGCCGGCATGGCGATGGGTTGCTGGTTCCTGTCGATCGCGATCGGCAACAACCTGGCCGGCATCTTCGCCGGACACGTCAGCGGTACCGGTGGCATGACCGTGCAGTCCGCGCATTCGGGCTACACCTTCGGCTTCTGGGCGCTGGTCGGCTCGGGCGTGCTGTTGTTCCTGATCGCGCCGCTGGTCAACCGCCTGATGCACGGCGTGAAGTGATCCCCGCCGACCCGGTATCCGCCGGGTCGTCAGGAAAAAGAACGGCGGCCATCGGCCGCCGTTCTTCGTTTCCGGGACGGAAAGGCCTCAGCCTTCGATGCGCTTGACGCCTTCCCCGGCCAGCTTGTCGATCAGCTGATCGAGCATGGTGCGCTCTTCCTCGGTCAACGGCTCCAGCATGCGCTGGTGGTACTCGATGACCATCGGGGCGACCTCGTCGTAGACCCGGAAGCCCTCATCGGTCAGCGCCAGCACCGAGCGGCGG
Source organism: Pseudoxanthomonas sp. PXM01 (assembly GCF_014851815.1). Lineage (GTDB taxonomy): Bacteria > Pseudomonadota > Gammaproteobacteria > Xanthomonadales > Xanthomonadaceae > Pseudoxanthomonas_A. Next base: position 1,683,789 of record NZ_JACVAJ010000001.1, on the reverse strand, counting down.
CGGTCGTCGCCGTGGATTTCGCGCTGGATCAGGGCCCGCTCAAGCAGACGGGCCACCGCCCGGCTGACTGCCACCTTGTCCATCGCGGTGCGGTTGGCGACCTCGCCCGCCGACAGGCCCGGGAAGCGGCCCAGCACCGCCATGACCCGCCATTCGGTGATGGCCAGGCCGAAACGGCGGTGGTATTCGCGGGAAATCGCGCTGCTGATACGGTTGGACAGCACGCTCAACCGGTAGGAAAACAGGCGGTCGAGGTCGAAATCGGCGTGGACGGCGGGGCTGGCTGGCTGGCTCATGCTGCACTGCTGCTTGTAGTTGGTTTCGGCTGAAACTATAAAATGGGATAAATCCCGGCAAGCCTAGCGAGGCGCCCCATGACCGCACAACCCAATCTGGGCATGCAGCCCACGACCTTCGACAATCCCATGGGCATCGACGGGTTCGAATTCGTCGAATTCGCCGCCCCGCAGGGCCAGGCGCACCTGCTGCACGACTACTTCCGCAAGCTGGGCTTCGTGCAGGTCGCGCGCCACAAGACGCGCGCGATCAGCACCTACCGCCAGGGCGACTGCACCTTCCTTATCAACGAGGATCCGGATTCGTTCGCCGCCCGCTTCGCCGCCCAACACGGCCCCAGCGCCTGCGGTTTCGCGATTCGAGTAAAGAAGCTGGCCGAATGGGCGCGCGTGCAGGCGCTGAAGAACGGTGCCGAATCCTTCGACGCCGCCGACGAACTGACCAAGGCGGTCGCCGCGCCGGTCATCAAGGGCATCGGCGACTGCATGCTGTACATCGTCGACCGCTACGACGGCGAGGGCACGATCCACGATCCGGATTACGAATACCTGCCCGGCGTGGACCTGATGCCGACCGGCTTCGGCCTGACCTTCATCGACCACCTGACCCACAACCTCTACCACGGCAACATGGCCAAGTGGGCGGACTACTACGAGCGGCTGTTCAACTTCCGCGAGATCCGCTACTTCGACATCAAGGGCGCCAAGACCGGCCTGCTGTCGAAGGCGATGACCGCGCCGGATGGCATGGTGCGCATCCCGCTCAACGAGTCGAGCGACCCGAAGAGCCAGATCAACGAATACCTCGATGCCTACAAGGGCGAGGGCATCCAGCACATCGCCTGCTTCACCGACGACATCTACACCACGGTCGAGCGCATGCGCGAAGCGGGCGTGGAATTCCTCGATACGCCGGAGACCTATTTCGACGTGATCGACCAGCGCATTCCCAACCACGGCGAGGATGTCGCGCGCCTGGCACGCAACAAGATCCTGATCGACGCCGACGTGGAGACCAAGGAGCGCAAGCTGCTGCAGATCTTCACCCAGAACGCGCTGGGCCCGATCTTCTTCGAGATCATCCAGCGCAAGGGCAACGAAGGCTTCGGCGAAGGCAACTTCCAGGCGCTGTTCGAGAGCATCGAGCGCGACCAGATGAAGCGCGGGGTTCTCTGACGATGCGAGAGCCCCTCTCCCGACGGGAGAGGGGTTGGGGTGAGGGTACGGTGGTGTCATGGACATCAAGCCGCCATTACCTACCACCACGCTTGAGAACTCGCGCCGTTTGCGCAGGACAATGACGGATGCGGAGCTAAAACTCTGGAAGGTATTGCGCGGGCGAGGACTCGAAGGACTTAAATTCCGTCGTCAGCATCCGATTCCACCGTACATCGCCGATTTCTGCTGTATCGACAAGAAACTGATCATAGAGCTGGATGGATCACAGCACGCTGCGTCGTCGGATGCGACCCGCACCCGAGTCCTGTGTTCAAAAGGTTGGACCATCCTTCGCTTCTGGGATCATGATGTATTGAGAGCGACAGGGGCTGTAGTCGAGGCGATCTGGAACGCCGCATGTGGACCGTACCCTCACCCCAACCCCTCTCCCGGTGGGAGAGGGGCTCAAGCGATAAGCGAGTGCGATGATGACTAGCGACAATTACCAGACCGGCTTCGGCAACCACTTCGCCAGCGAGGCGATCCCCGGCACGCTGCCGGAGGGCCGCAACTCGCCGCAGCGCGTCGCGCACGGGCTGTATGCGGAACAGCTGAGCGGCACGGCGTTCACTGCGCCACGCGCGGAAAACCGGCGCAGCTGGCTGTACCGCATCCGTCCGGCGGCGATGCACGGGCCGTTCGCGCCGTACGCGCAGCATCGGCTGCACAGCGACTTCAACGCGGGTCCGGTGTCGCCGGACCAGATGCGCTGGTCGCCGCTGCCGATGCCGGAAGTGCCGACGGACTTCGTTGATGGCCTGTACACGATGGCCGGCAACGGTTCGCCCGATGCGATGCATGGCGTGGGCATTCACCTGTATGCCGCCAACCGGTCGATGCAGGGGCGCTATTTCTACGACGCCGATGGCGAGCTGCTGATCGTCCCGCAACAGGGCAGCCTGCGCATTGCGACGGAGTTCGGCGTGATCGAGATCGAGCCGCAACAGATCGCGGTCATCCCCCGTGGCGTGCGCTTCCAGGTCGAGCTGCCGGACGGCGAAGCGCGTGGCTATGTCTGCGAGAACTTCGGCTCTGCGCTGCGTCTGCCGGACCTGGGGCCGATCGGCTCCAACGGCCTGGCCAACCCGCGTGATTTCGAGACGCCCGTGGCAGCGTACGATGACGTGGAGGGCGGGTTCGAACTGATCGCCAAGTTCCAGGGCCACCTCTGGCGCGCCGATATCGGCCATTCGCCGCTGGACGTGGTCGGCTGGCACGGCAACTACGCGCCGTACCGCTACGACCTGCGCCGCTTCAATACGATCGGCTCGATCAGCTTCGACCATCCCGATCCGTCGATCTTCCTCGTGCTGACCTCACCGAGCGATACGCCGGGTGTGGGCAACATGGATTTCGTGATCTTCCCGCCGCGCTGGCTGGTGGCGCAGGACACGTTCCGGCCGCCGTGGTTCCACCGCAACATCGCCAGCGAGTTCATGGGCCTGATCCATGGCGTGTACGACGCCAAGGCCGAAGGCTTCGCACCGGGCGGCGCCTCACTGCACAACTGCATGACCGGGCACGGACCGGATGCGGCGACGTTCGAGAAGGCGTCGAACGCCGACCTGTCGAAGCCCGACGTCATCACCGGCACGATGGCTTTCATGTTCGAGACACGGGCGGTGATCCGCCCGACACGGCAGGCCATCGAGGCGCCGCACCGGCAGCGCGACTACCAGGCCTGCTGGGCGGGGCTGCGCAAGCACTTCACTCCGGAAGACTGAGCCGGTTCAGGGCAACGCGCTTTCCATGCGCGCATCGAGCAGGCGTTGCAGGTCGTCGGGTGGCAGCGCCTCGAACAGGCGCTCGCGGATGCGTCCGGCGAGCGTGGCGGCGACGCGGCCTTCCAGGAACCGCAGCGCATCGGCGAGCGCGTCGAGCATCGCGTCGTCGTCCAGCCGCGCCAGCAGTCGCTCGCGATGCTTGCGCGCGCTTTCATCCCGCTGCAACTCCAGCATGCCGGACAGATAGACCTTGGCGGCCACCAGCGATCGTCGCGGTCCGGCCGGCGCCGCGTTCGTGGTGATAGGGGGCATCGACGCGGCTGCCGCCGCCGCAGAAGGTGCCGGCGCGCTACCCGCGATGATCAGGTAGCCCGCCTTCACCAGGCCCTGCACCAGAATGGGGGCGTCCTGGCCCAGCAGGCGTACCAGCTCCGCGATGTCGCGCTGCCCGTCGCAGAGGATCAGCGCGCGCCGCTCGCGCATGCCGAGCACGCCCGTGTGGGCTTGCAGGGTCTGGCGGGCAAGGTCGGTCTTCGACGGGCGCATGGGGAAGGGCAATGAGGCCGCGTGCAGGCTAGCGGCGCGCGATGAAGTGCCGATGACAGCGCTTCATCGCGGTGACTTAACGCGCCGCCGCTACGATTCACGTTTGTGCACTGGAGAGAGCCCCCCATGAAGTCGATGTTGCCGATCGTGATGGTCGTCACCCTGTTGTCCGCGTGCCAGCGCGAAGAAGCCGCTGCGCCGCCGGCGGAGCCGCAGACCACGGCGACCAGCACACCCATGGCGGAAGCACCCGCGCCCGCACCTGCGGTCGACGACACGGCCGCTCCCGCCGGACCGGTCAGCCAGGCCAGCTTCCTCGGCTACGGCGACATGAAGCTGGGCAGCACGGTCGACGAAGCGCGCGCGGCTTGGGGTGGCGAGCTCAATGGCGCGCCGATGGAAGGCACCACCTGCCACTACCTGTGGCCGAAGTGGATCAGCCGCCCCGCCGACTTCGCCTTCATGATGGAAGAGGGCAAGTTCGTCCGTTACGACGTCGGCACCGACAAGGAAACCGCACCCGGCGGCGGCAAGGTCGGCATGAGCGTGGACGAGGTGCAGAAGCTCTACGGTGGCGCGCTGAAGGCGTCGCCGCACAAGTACACGCAGGGCGGGCAATACCTGTCCATCGACGCCGGCGACGTGGCGCCGACCAAGCTCATCTTCGAGGCCGATGCCGGCGGCAAGGTGACCTCGTGGCGCGTGGGCCTGGCGCCGCAGGTCGAGTACGTCGAAGGCTGCTCCTGATCGACGACGCCCGGCTGGCCGCGTCGGCGGGCCGGGCATAGAATCGCCGCAGACTCGACGGGGAGCGTGGCGATGGCGGATGCCTGGGGTTATTTCGCATTGGGCCTGGTGCTGCTGGCGCTGGGCGGGGATTCCATCGTCAAGGGCGCGTCCGGCCTGGCCCAGCGCATCGGCGCGTCGCCGTTCGTGGCCGGCCTATTGCTGATCGCGTTCGGAACTTCGCTGCCGGAACTGGCGGTCAATGCGCGCGCGGTGTGGACGGGTTCGCAGGAACTCGCGCTGGGCAATGCGGTGGGCAGCAACATCGTCAACCTCGGCCTGGCGCTCGGCGTCGCCGCGCTGGTCGCGCCGGTCCTCGTGCGGATGCGCGTGCTGTCGTCCCTGCTAGTGCTGCTGGCGCTCGCTACGCTGGCACTGATCGTGTTCGGCCTGGACGGCGTGGTCAGCCGCATCGAAGGCGGCGTGCTGCTGCTGGGCTTCGTGGCGTCGCTGGCGTTCCTGCTGGCGCGTGCGCCGCGCGAGGACGTCGCGGTGCGTACCGACATCGAGGCCTACGCCAACACCAATACCGTGCTGTGGTTGAACCTGCTGCGCTTCGTCGTGGCCGCCGCGCTGCTGTATTACGGCGCGCGTTTCGTGGTGCAGGGCGCACCGGTGATCGGCGCGCACTGGGGCCTGTCGCCGCTGCTGACCGGCCTGCTGCCGGTGGCGATCGGCACCGCGCTGCCGGAAATCGCCGCCGCCGCGATGGCCGCACGACGCGGGCAAGGCGACATGGTCGCCGGGCACGTCATCGGTTCCAGCCTGTTCAACCTGCTGGTGGTGGTGGGCGGCATGGCGGCGTTCCGTCCGCTGGCGCTGCCGGAATCGTTCGTGCGGCTCGAATTGCCGGCCGCCATCGCCTTCGTGCTGGTGCTGTACCCCATGCTGCGTGGCGATCTGCGCATCAGCCGCATCGAGGGCGGCATCCTGCTCGCGGCGTTCCTCGGCTGGGTGGTCCTGGAGATCGCATTGCTCGCCTGACCTGAACAGTGGGTCAGGCTTATGTGAACGGGTTTGTTAAACTCGGGCCGATTGCTCGCGAATCCCGCATTCCCTGCAAGGCCGTTGATGATCCCTTTTCTTGAAATCCTGCTGGCGCTGCCGTTCGTGCTTGCGCTGGTGGTGGCGCTGGCGCGCGGCCTTCCGCGCGGCGCGACCGCATGGCTGGCCGGCCTGGCGCCGCTGCTGGGCCTGGTATTGCTGGCCTGGATGACACCCAGCGTGCTGCAGGGCTGGAACCTGCGCGCGGACCACGCCTGGATCCCGCAGATCGGCCTGGCCTTCACGCTGCGGCTGGACGGGCTGGCATGGATGTTCGCGGGCATGGTGCTGGCGATCGGCGCGCTGGTGGTGATGTATGCGCGCTACTACCTCAGCGAGAAGGACAGCGCGCCGCGTTTCTTCGCCTGCCTGCTGCTGTTCATGGGCTCGATGCTCGGCGTGGTACTGGCCGGCAACCTGTTGCTGCTGGTGGTGTTCTGGGAACTGACCAGCATCAGCTCGTTCCTGCTGATCGGTTTCTGGTCGCACCGGCAGGACGCGCGCGAAGGCGCGCGGATGGCGCTGGCGATCACCGGTGCCGGCGGCCTCGCGTTGCTGGGCGGCGTGCTGCTGATCGGCCGCATCGTCGGCAGCTACGACCTGGACATCGTGCTCGCGTCGGGCGACCTGATCCGCGGCAGTGCGCTCTATCCGTGGGCGCTGGCGCTGGTGCTGGCGGGCGTGTTCACCAAGAGCGCGCAGTTCCCGCTGCATTTCTGGCTGCCGCACGCGATGGCGGCGCCGACGCCGGTGTCGGCCTACCTGCATTCGGCGACGATGGTGAAGGCCGGCGTGTTCCTGCTGGCACGGCTGCATCCGGCGCTGGCGGGCACGGACCTGTTCTTCTACGTCGTGACCTCGGTCGGTGCGCTGACCCTGCTGGTGGGCGCCTGGTTCGCGATCTTCCAGCACGACCTGAAAGGCCTGCTGGCCTATTCCACGATCTCGCACCTCGGCCTGATCACGCTGCTGTTCGGCATCTCCACACCGATGGCGGTGGTGGCCGGCGTGTTCCACATCCTCAACCACGCCACGTTCAAGGCCTCGCTGTTCATGGCGGCGGGCATCATCGACCATGAAGCCGGGACGCGCGACATGCGGCGACTTGGCAACTTGCGACGATTGATGCCATGGACAAGTGCGCTGGCGATCATCGCGTCGCTGGCGATGGCGGGGATTCCCCTGCTCAACGGGTTCCTGTCCAAGGAGATGTTCTTCGCCGAAGCGCTGGACATCGACGGTCACCGCGGCATGCGCAATGCCATCGCGGTGGCGGCCCTGCTGTACGGCATGTTCGGTGTGGCCTACAGCCTGCGCTTCGTCTACGAGACGTTCTTCGGCAAAGGTCCGCGCAACCTCGACGTGGTGCCGCACGAACCACCGCGCTGGATGAAGATCCCGGTGGAAGTGCTGGTGGTGCTGTGCGTGGCCGTCGGCATGTTCCCCGCGTGGACGGTGGCGCCGGTGCTGCATGCGGGCGCCGGTGCGATCCTCGGCGACGCCATGCCGGAATACAGCCTGGCGGTGTGGCACGGCATCAACACCCCGCTGCTGATGAGCCTGGCCGGCATCGCCGGCGGCATCGCACTGTATTTCGGCCTGCGACGACTGTTCGACCTGCACACCATCGTGCGCCGTTCGCTGGGACGCAACGTATTCCGCTGGAACATGGAAGCCCTGTACGCGCTGGCGGGCCGCTTCATCGGCAAGCTCGTCAATGGCAGCCTGCAGCGCAGTCTGATGCTGATGGTGCTGGCCGCCGTGGCGGCCGGTGCCGCGCCGTTCCTCATGGGTGTCTCCGACCCGCTGCCGTGGCGCACTCCGCAACCGATGCCGCTGCTGGGCTGGCTGCTGTGGCTGGTGCTGGTGACCTGCACAGTGTTCACCATCCGCCTGTACCGGCAGCGCCTGCTGGCGGTGATCGTGCTGGGAGGTGCCGGCCTGGTGGTCAGCCTGACCTTCGTGTTCCTGTCCGCGCCGGACCTGGCGCTGACGCAGTTGATGGTGGAAATGGTCAGCCTGGCGTTGCTGCTGCTCGGCCTGCATTACCTGCCGCCACGCTCGCCGCCGGAACGCACGCCGCGTCGTCGCCTGCGCGATATCGCCATCGCGCTGGTCGCCGGCGTCGGCGTTTCCCTGCTCGCCTACGCGGTGATGACACGCACGGGGGATCCGATCAGCGGCGAGCTGCTGGCACGTTCGCTGCCGGAAGGCTATGGCCGCAACGTGGTCAACGTGATCCTGGTGGACTTCCGCGGCTTCGATACGTTCGGTGAAATCACCGTGTTCGGTGTCGCCGCGCTGATCGTGCACGCGCTGCTGCGGCGTGCGCGCATGGCGCCGGAGAAAGTGGTCTCCGGTCCGCCGGTGCAGCTGCCGGTACCGGCCGACCTGGCGCAGCTGATGTTCCCGTTGACGCTGACTGTGTCGGTGTTCCTGTTCCTGCGCGGCCACAACGCGCCGGGCGGTGGCTTCATCGCCGGCCTGGTGCTGGCGGTGCCGCTGCTGATCCAGTACGTCATCCAGGGCGCGGCGTCGGTGGAATCGCGCTTCGGCTTCGACTACATCAAGTGCATCGGCGTCGGCTTGATCGTCGCCGGCCTGAGTGGCGCGGCGTCGATGGGGTTCGGCGTGCCGTTCCTGACCAGCGGCCACCTGGATCTCGACCTGCCGGTGATCGGCACGGTGCCGCTGGCCAGCGCGATCGGGTTCGACACCGGCGTGTACCTGGTCGTGTTCGGCGGCGCGATGCTGATCCTGTCGATGATGGGCACGATCCGTCCGTCGCGCACGCGCGTGTCGCACCTGGGTGTGATGGAACCGGGCGACCGATCCACCCGCACGGGAGAACTGCGCTGATGGGAGGTGCACCGTAATGGAACTCGCGATGGCCAGCGCGATCGGCATCCTCACCGCCGCGGGGGTGTACCTGCTGCTGCGCGCGCGCAGCTTCGACGTCATCCTCGGGCTGACGCTGCTGTCGTATGCGACCAACCTGCTGATCTTCGCTGCCGGCGGCCTGGTGGCCGGCAAGCCGCCGGTGCTGCGCGACGACGTGGCGGCGACGCTGGCGAACCATACGGATCCGCTGCCGCAGGCGCTGGTGCTGACCGCGATCGTGATCGCGTTCGCGATGACCGCGGTGACGGTGGTGCTGGCGATCCGCAGCCGCGGGGACAACGACAGCGACCATGTCGATGGCAGCAAGGCCGAACGCGAGTTCCTCGCCAGCGAACAGCGCCGGCACGAGGAAGCGCGCGACGCCGCCAAGGCCGATGAGCCGGAGGCGCGGGCATGAGCCACCTGCCGATCCTGCCCATCCTGATCCCGCTGTTCGCTGCATCGATCGCGCTGTTCTTCGAGCATCGCCGCTTCGGCATGCTGCCGCAGCGCATCGTGGCCTGGACGTCGGTCGCGGCGATGCTGGGTGTGGCGGGCGTGCTGGTCGCGCAGGCGGCCGCTGGCGACGTGTCGGTCTATCTGCTGGGCGACTGGCCGGCGCGGCTGGGCATCGTGCTGATGGTGGACCGGCTGTCGGCGCTGATGCTGCTGGTGGGGCTGCTGCTGGGTGCGGCCTGCCTGCTGCATGCGGGCGCCGGCTGGGACCGGCGCGCGCCGCACTTCCATGCGTTCTTCCAGTTCCAGTTGATGGGACTGAACGGCGCGTTCCTCACCGGCGACATCTTCAATCTGTTCGTGTTCTTCGAAGTGCTGCTCATCTCGTCCTACGGCCTGATGCTCAGCGGCGGCCGCGGCGAACGCCTGCGTGCGGGCCTGCACTACGTGACCTTCAACATCGCAGCGTCGACGCTGTTCCTGATCGCCTTGGGCCTGCTGTACGGCCTGCTGGGCTCGTTGAACATGGCCGAGCTGTCGGTGCGTGTGGCGCAGCTCCCGGCCGGCGACGTGGCGCTGGTGCAGGCGTCGGCCGGCCTGCTGTTCGTGGTGTTCTGTGCGAAGGCCGCGGTGCTGCCACTGTCGTTCTGGCTGCCGGACACCTACACGCATGCACCGGCGGCGGTAGCCGGTCTGTTCGCGATCATGACCAAGGTCGGCCTGTACGCCGTGCTGCGACTGGGCACGTTGAGCTTCGGCGCGCTGGGGCCGCTGGACGGATTCGCCTGGACACCGTTGCTGGTGCTCGGCGCCGCCACGCTGGTGCTGGCCGCGTTGGGCGTGCTCGCGGCCAACCGCCTGCGCGCGCTGGCGGCCTACCTGGTGCTGGGGTCGGCGGCGACCTTGTTCGTCGCGTTCTCGCTGGGCACGGCCGGCACCATCGGCGCCGGACTGTACTACCTGGTGCACAGCAGTTTCGCGGGTGCGGCGCTGTTCCTGCTTGCCGACCTGATCCGCCGCCGGCGGGGTCGCGCCGGCGACCGCAAGGACCTGATCGCTGCGCTGCCGGACAAGACCGTGCCCGGTCTGCTGTTCCTGTTCGCCGCGGTATCGCTGTCCGGGCTGCCGCCGTTGTCGGGCTTCATCGGCAAGTTGCTGGTGCTCGAAGCGGTACCGGAAGGCGCGCGCACGTTCTGGATCTGGCTGCTGGTGCTGGGCACCAGCTTCCTGATGCTGGTGGGCCTGGCGCGTGCCGGCACACGGCTGTTCTGGCGCACCGAGCCGTGGCCGGACGCCAGCGCCGAGAAGCAGGCCGCCTTTACGCCGGCGAACGAGTTGGTGGACGCGCCGTCGCGCCCACTGGAGTCGGCGGCCATCGTGCTGCTGCTCGGCTACGGCGTGGCGATGGTGCTGGCCGCCGCGCCGCTGCTGGACTACACCCGGGCGACTGCGCGGCAGTTGCTGTCGCCGGCTGATTACGTCGAACAGGTGCGCGCCGCCACGCCGCAGCTGAGGGAGCCCTGAGCATGGTCGCGAAATGGCGCAAGCGTCTGCTGCCGTCGTTGCCGTTGAGCCTGACGGTGTTCTGCTTCTGGCTGCTGATGAACGACGACATCAGCGTCGGCCAGATCGTCCTGGCGCTGGTGCTGGCGCTGACGATCCCGCTGTTTGCCGCGCGGCTCGACCGCGAGTTCGCCCGCATCGGCCGCCTGAGCAGCATCCCGCGCATGCTGTGCGTGCTGGCGCTGGATATCGTGCGCTCCAACGTCACCGTGGCGCTGCAGGTGCTCGGGCCCGAGCGCAACATCCACCCCGGCTTCATCTGGGTGCCGCTGGACATCGGCAACATCCACGGCATCGCTGCGCTGACCAGCATCATCACGCTGACGCCGGGCACGGTATCGTCGGCGCTATCGGACGACCGCCGCTACCTGCTGGTGCACGTACTGAACCTCGACGATGCCGACGAGGTGATCCGCCAGATCAAGACGCGCTACGAAGCGCCGCTCATGGAGATTTTCCCGTGACCCCGCAGACCCTGGTGATCTACGCCGTCGTCGCGTCGATGCATGTCGTCGCCGTGGCGATGCTGTTGGCCCTGTTCCGGCTGGTACGCGGGCCGACCGTGCCCGACCGCATCCTGGCGCTGGACACGCTGTTCGTCGCCACCATTGCGCAGCTGATGCTGTTCGGTATCTACGTGGGTACGGCGGTCTACTTCGAGGCGGCGCTGATCATCGCCATGCTCGGCTTCGTCGGCACGGTGGTGCTGAGCAAGTACGTGCTGCGCCGGGACATCGTCGAATGAGCTGGGTCTTCGCCATCCTGCTGGTGCTGCTGCTGGCGGTGGGCAGCTTCTTCATCCTGGTCGGTTCCTTCAGCCTGGTGAAGCTGTCGGAGTTCTTCAAGCGCCTGCACGGGCCGACCAAGGCCAGCACGATGGGCGTGGGCTGCGTGCTGCTGGCATCGGTGGGCTACCACGCGCTGACCGGCACCGACCCGCAGCCGCGCGAACTGCTGATCACCGCCTTCCTCTTCATCACCACGCCGATCAGCGCGCACCTGATGGCCAAGGCGGCGCTGTCGCTGCACATGGCGGAGCGTCCGCCGATGCCGGCGGGCGAGCCCGAGAAGCCCATCGACGCGGTCAACGAAGACGCACGACCGGACGCCTGATCCGTCATGCGTACCGCCCTCGTCTTCGGTGCCAGCGGCCAGATCGGCGAGGCGCTGCTGGCCCGGCTTGATGCGCGCGACTGGCAGGTGTTCGCCGTCTCGCGGATGCCGCGTCCCGATGCGTCGAATGTGCGCTGGCTGCGGGGCGAGTTCGCCGGCATCGAAGGTCTTCCGGCGGTCGTCGACGTGATCTTCAGTACGGGGCCGCTGGACGGATTCGCGTGGTGGTACGAGCGAGGACTCGTCGCGACGCCGCGCGTGGTCGCATTCGGATCCACCAGCCTGGATACCAAGCAGGCCTCCGGCGACGCCTACGAGCGCGACATCGTGGCGCGGTTGCAGGCGGCCGAGAGGCTGGTCTTCGATACGGCCGCCGCGAACGGCGCATCCGCCACGCTGTTGCGCCCGACCTTGGTCTATGGGGCGGGGCGCGACCAGACGCTGGCGCGGATCGCTGCGATGGCGCGGCGCACGCGGTTCTTTGTGCTTCCGCGCGGTGCGGACGGAAAACGCCAGCCCGTGCATGTCGACGATCTGGCGGCTGCCGCCTTGGCCGTCGTGGATGCTCCGACAACACACGGTCAGGCGTACGCGCTGCCGGGCGGCGAAACGCTGGCGTACCGCGACATGGTGGCGCGGACGCTGGCCGCACTCGAGCCGCCCGCGACGCTGTGGCAGGTGCCGATGCCGATGTTCCGGATGGCATTGTCGCTGGCCCGCCTGGCCGGCGTGATGCGTGGCCTCACCGACGATGCCGTGGCCCGCATGCGCGAGGACCTGGTGTTCGATGCGACGCCAGCGCGTCGTGATTTCGGCTATGCGCCAAAGCCCTTCGAGCTTGATGCCAATGCATTGGGGCGGAAGGTTGGCTGATTTCCGGTGGCCCAGGCGACCTCAGTCGCGCGTGGCTGCTCCGTACGACACCAGTTTCGCCTTCACGTGGGTGACCTCCCGCAGCGTCTTCAGGTCGAAGCCGTCGACCACGGACCGTGTGATCACCATGCGGTCACCGGGCTGTGGTTGGCCATGCTTGCGGGGCAGGCGCAGCGTGACCTCGATGTCGCGACCGATGTACCCGAAGCAGTCGGTGTAGCTCTCCGATGCCGCACTCTCGTCCGCGCGTGCGGACGACACGGTCATTCTGAAATCGAACGAGCGATGGCCGCCGTCCGCGGTTGATACGACGGACTCGACCACGCCTTCCATGCGGCAGAACTCGAACCAGGAGGCGTCGGCACGCCATGGCAGCACGAGGGCCGACACGAGAACGACTCCCGTGACGACCTTCATGCGGGAATGCCTCAGTACCGCCAGCCCATCTTCCGGTAGAACTTGCTGAGCACCCATACCGGGCCGATCAGCAGGTAGGTGAGGTCGGTCAGGAAGCTGGGCTTCTTGCCTTCGATCTTGTGGCCGATGAACTGCGCGATCCAGGCCACCACGAAAACGGTGATGGCGACGTAGAGCAGTTTCTCCAGGCCGAGCAGCGCTTCCAGCCAGCGCGTCAGCCACGCCATCGCGATGAAGATCGCCAGCATGCCGAAGCCCAGCGGGCGCGACAGCTTGTAGTAGTACATCCATGCGCCGAACATCGCCAGCGCCGCCCACATGCCCGATTTCACCCAGGTGCCGAACACCGGGATGCACCACAGCAGCGCCACCACCGTCCACAGGATCGCCGGCACGGCGAAGACATGGATCCGCTGGTTGGTCTCGTTGACGTGGTCGCCGGAATAGCTGGCGAACCAGCGGTCCACCGGACGTTGCGCGGTCGCGTTCATTCATCCCTCCCGAGGATGGCAATGCGGCAGGGTATGGAGCATACCCCAGCCCGGCCGGGGTTGCCGTGCCGGCGGTCAGGGCGGGGAGATCAGTGCGCGGCGGCCTTCGAGAACAGCTGGATCACCGCCACGCCGGCCACGATCAGCCCCATGCCCAGCATCGCCGGCAGGTCCAGCGGCTGCTTCAGCACCACCCAGCCGATCAGGGCGATCAGCACGATGCCGGCGCCCGACCAGATGGCGTAGGCCACGCCCACCGGCACGGTCTTCAGCGTCAGCGACAGGAAGTAGAACGCCACGCCGTAACCGGCGGCGACCAGCAGCGACGGACCGAGCCGGGTGAAGCCTTCGGAGGCTTTCAGGGCGCTGGTGGCGATGACCTCGGCCGCAATGGCCAGGGCGAGGTAGAGGTAGGCATTCATGCGCGAGCACCCGATGGAAGGGGGGCAAGCCTACTGCACGGAACGCTGAACCCCGGCTTGCCCTGCATCGCCTGGATGCAGGGCAGCGATGCCGTCAGTCGACGAGGATGCCGGCGAGTTTCTGCAGCGCTTCGGCGTACTTGGCGCGCGTGCGCTCGATGACTTCCGCCGGCAACGACGGGCCCGGCGCGGTCTTGTTCCAGTCGAGCGTTTCCAGGTAGTCGCGTACGAACTGCTTGTCGTAGCTGGGCGGACTGGTGCCGACCTCGTACTGGTCCGCAGGCCAGTAGCGCGAGGAGTCCGGCGTCAGCATCTCGTCCATGATGTAGAGGCGTCCGTCCGCATCGGTGCCGAACTCGAACTTGGTGTCGGCCAGCAGGATGCCGCGTTCGGCCGCGACATCGGCAGCATAGCGGTAGATGCGCAGCGTGGCGTCGCGCACGCGCTCGGCCAGTTCGGCGCCGACGGTCTTCACCATGGCGTCGAAGTCGATGTTCTCGTCGTGGTCGCCGACGGCGGCCTTGGTCGACGGCGTGAAGATCGGCTCGGCCAGCTTCTCGGCCTGGCGCAGGCCGTCGGGTAGCTCGATGCCGCTGACCTTGCCGGTGCGCTGGTAGTCCTTCCAGCCGCTGCCGATCAGGTAGCCGCGGGCGATCGCTTCCACCGGCACCGGCTTGAGCTTCTTGGTCACCACCGCGCGCTTGGCGTACAGCGACGCATCGACGCCGGCAGGCAGCACGCTGGCGACGTCGATGCCAGTCAGGTGGTTGGGCATCAGGTGCGCCGTCTTGGCGAACCAGAAGTTGGAGATCTGGCAGAGCATCTCGCCCTTGCCGGGAATCGGGTCGGGCAGCACTACGTCGAACGCGCTGAGGCGATCGGTGGCCACCATCAACAGGTAATCGCCCGCGGGTGCATCGGCAGGCAGGCGGTCGCGGGGGATATCGAACACATCGCGGACCTTGCCGCGGTGGCGCAGGGTGAGGCCGGGCAGATCGGATTGAAGCAACGTCGTGGGCACAAACACTCCTTCGGGAGTCCGGAAACCATCGAGGCAGACAGCGTCGTGGGGGCGTGCGGCAGGCCGTGCGCCCGTGCCCCGGGGCGGCCGTCCATCCGCTGCTGCGGAGCCAGGTACCGGACCGGGCCGCGTAGTGTACGGCGCTTGGGGCCTTCGTGTGCCGTAAAATGCCGGTCTTGCTGGAGAAGGCGGGTCCGGATGAAGCGCTGGTACGGGAAATTGCTGGGATTCGTGGCCGGGTGGCTGCTGATGCGCCATCCCCTGGGCGGGCTGGTGGGCCTGATCATCGGCCATGCCTTCGACGAAGACTGGTTCAAGCTCAGCCGCGACAACCCCTATCGCGTGCTCGACCTGACCAGCGATGCCAGCGACGCGGAAATCGACCAGGCCTATCGCCGGCTGATTTCCCAGTACCACCCCGACAAGATGGCCGGCGCCGCGGAAGACCTGCGCCGCCAGGCCGAACAGAAGGCCGGCGAGATCAACGCCGCCTACGACCGCATCAAGACCCTGCGCAAGCGCAAGTGAGCCCTTCCATGTCGAACTGCATCATCGCCCCGTCCATCCTGTCCGCCGACTTCGCCCGCCTGGGCGAGGAAGTCGACAACGTGCTGAAGGCCGGCGCCGACTGGGTGCACTTCGACGTGATGGACAACCACTACGTGCCCAACCTGACCATCGGTCCGCTGGTCTGCAGCGCGCTGCGCAAGCACGGCGTCACAGCGCCGATCGACGTGCACCTGATGGTGGAACCGGTGGACCGCATCATCCCGGACTTCGCCGAGGCCGGCGCCAGCATCATCAGCTTCCACCCGGAAGCGTCGAAGCACGTGCACCGCACGATCCAGCTCATCAAGTCGCTCGGCTGCAAGGCCGGCCTGGTGCTCAACCCCGGTACGCCGGTCGAAGTGCTGGACTGGGTGCTGCCGGAACTGGACCTGGTACTGCTGATGTCGGTGAATCCGGGCTTCGGCGGGCAGGCCTTCATCCCGTCGGCGCTCGACAAGCTGCGCGCGGTACGCGCGATGATCGACAAGACCGGCAAGGACATCCGCCTGGAGATCGATGGCGGCGTGAAGGCCGACAACATCGGCCAGATCGCGGCGGCGGGCGCGGACGCCTTCGTCGCCGGTTCGGCGATCTTCAATGCGCCGGACTACGCCGACGTCATCGCGCGGATGCGCAAGGCCGTGGCCGACGCGCGCGCCTGAAAAAGCAGAAGGGCGATGGCCTGCGCCACCGCCCCGGAAGAATTGGAGGCTGATCCTGCCTCCGCCCGTCGTCCCTGCTATGGCCTTCCACGTTACGGATCGTCTGTGACGGGAAGATGACGGTGCGTGCGGCTGTTGTGGGAGCGACGTAAGTCGCGAGCTCTCCCGCCAGCCAGCGCGATCCCAATGTCCGTTCGGGAGGGAAGAGGTTCGCGACTCACGTCGCTCCCACACCGGCACCCGCTATCCTCGCGCGTCCCCCCAGGAGCCCTCCCATGACCGCACCCCGTTGGCGCCTGATCCTCAACGGCAAGTCCGCCGGTAATGACGACCTGCGTACGGCCGTGGGGGCGATGCGCGACGCCGGCATCGCGCTGGACGTACGGGTCACGTGGGAAGACGGCGACGCCGAGCGCTACGTCGCCGAGGCGATCGCAGACGGCGTAGATACCGTCATCGCCGCCGGTGGCGATGGCACGCTGAGCGAAGTGGCGACGACGCTTGCCCATCGCGACGAGGCCGCCGGCTCCCTTCCATCGCTCGGGCTGGTGCCGATGGGCACGGCGAATGATTTCGCCACCGCGGCCAGGATTCCGGACGACGCGCTGCCCGCCTTGCAGTTGGTCCGCGATGCCGTACCGGCTCCCGTGGATCTTCTGCGCATCGATGCCGAAGACGGTCCGCACTGGTGCGCGAACCTTGCCAGCGGCGGCTTCGGCACCGACGTCACCGTGGAGACCGATGAGGGGCTGAAGAAGATGCTCGGCGGCCTGGCGTATCTCATCACCGGCATCGCCAAGCTGGGACGCATCGAGCCGGTCACTGCATGCGTGCGCGGCCCGGACTTCGACTGGCAGGGCGACTTCATCGCGCTGGGCATCGGCAACGGGCGACAGGCGGGCGGTGGACAGGCGCTGTGCCCGGATGCGTTGGTGGACGACGGCCTGCTGGACCTGACCATCGTTCCGGAACTGTCCGGCGAGGTTGCCGCCACCGTCGGCACGCTGGTGAAGGATGGCAAGCATGCCGCGCTGGATCGCGTGGCGACCCGCGCGCGCCTGCCATGGGTCGAGCTGGAGGCCGACCAGCCGATGACGCTGAACCTCGACGGCGAACCGGTGAAGTCACGGCGCTTCCGCATCGAATGCGTCCCCGGCCGTGTCCGCATGCACCTGCCGGTGGCCTGTCCGTTGCGTCTGCAACCAGACGCCTAGTGGCCGGCGGGCCGATGCGTCGGGTAAAGTAGGCCCGTGTCCCATCCCGCGCTCCCGCTTTCCAAAGATTCCGCACGCCCTGGCTGGCGATGGTGGCCCGTAGCCGTCGCCCGTACCGCCACCGTGTCCCGGAAGGAAAGCCCGCTTGATCTCGCACGCCCAGTTCCAGCAGTACGCTGCTGAAGGTTTCAATCGCATTCCCGTCGTCCGTGAAGTGCTGTCCGACCTGGACACGCCGCTTTCGGTCTACCTGAAACTCGCCGACGCGCCGCACACCTACCTGTTCGAATCGGTGGAAGGCGGCGAGCGTTTCGGCCGTTACTCGATCATCGGCCTGCCGGTGCGCCGCGTGGCGACGTTCCGCGGCCACACGCTGCAGATCCACGACCACGGCCAGCTGGTCGAGGCGCGCGACGTCGCCGATCCGTTCGCTGAGGTAGAAGCCCTGCGCGCCGCTTACGCCGTGCCGAAACTGCAGGGCCTGCCCGGTTTCACCGGCGGCCTGGTGGGCTGGTTCGGCTTCGAGTGCATCGGTTACATCGAGCCGCGGCTCGCGACCGGCGACAAGCCGGACGAATTGGGTACGCCGGACATCCTGTTGATGCTGTCGGAGGAAGTTGCCGTCTTCGACAATCTCAAGGGCCGTCTCTATCTGATCGTTCACGCTGATCCGCGCGAAGCGGATGCATGGGATCAGGCGCAGGCGCGACTCGATGCATTGACGACCAAGCTGCGCCAGCCCGGCGCGTATCCCACGCCGATCACCCGCGACGTGCTGGACGAAAGCCACTTCGTTTCCGGCTTCACCCATGACGGCTTCATCGCGGCAGTGGAGCAGTCGAAGGAATACATTCGCGCGGGCGACATCTTCCAGGTGGTGCTGAGCCAGCGCCTCAGCGTGCCGTTCAATGCACGCCCGGTCGATGTCTATCGCGCGCTGCGTGCGTTGAATCCGTCGCCGTACATGTACTTCCTCGATGTCGGCGACGTGCAGGTGGTCGGCTCGTCGCCGGAGATCCTGGTGCGCCTGGAGCAGGGTGAAGTCACCGTGCGTCCGATCGCCGGTACGCGTCCGCGCGGGAAAACGCACGACGAGGACGTCGCGCTGGAAGCCGAGCTGCTGGCCGATCCGAAGGAGCGCGCCGAGCACCTGATGCTGATCGACCTGGGCCGCAACGACACCGGCCGCGTGTCGGAAGCCGGCACCGTGCAGGTGGGCGAACAGTTCGTCATCGAACGCTACAGCCACGTCATGCACATCGTCAGCGAGGTGACCGGCAAGCTGCTGCCCGGCCTGAGCTATGCCGATGTGCTGCGCGCGACGTTCCCGGCGGGTACCGTCAGCGGCGCGCCGAAGATCCGCGCGCTGGAAGTGATCCGCGAGCTGGAACCGATCAAGCGCAACGTCTACGCCGGCAGCATCGGCTACATCGGCTGGCACGGTGATGCCGATACCGCCATCGCGATCCGTACCGCGGTCATCAAGGACGGTCGCCTGCACGTGCAGGCAGGCGCGGGCATCGTCTACGACTCCGATCCCGAGAAGGAATGGGACGAGACGATGAACAAGGGCCGCGCGCTGTTCCGCGCCGTGGCCGAAGCGGCGAAGGGGCTGTGATGGACGTCGCCATCGACAACGCCAGGATCAGCCTGCGCAACGACTACAGCGAGGGCGCACATCCGCGACTGCTGCAGGCGCTGGCCGTGGCGAGTGCGGAGATCAATCGCGGCTACGGCCTGGACGTCCACAGCGCCCGTGCCGCGGCGCTGATCCGCGACCGTCTCGCCCGCGATGCCGACGTGCATTTCCTCGCCGGCGGTACGCAGACCAACCTGGTCGCGCTGGCTGCCTTCCTGCGTCCGCACGAAGCGGTGATTGCGCCTGCCAGTGGCCACATCGCGACGCACGAGACCGGCGCCATCGAGGCCGGCGGGCACAAGGTGCTGACGGTCGCCACGCCCGACGGCAAGCTGAGTCCCGAACTGATCCAGCCCTGTGTCGACGGCCACAGCGGCGAGCACATGGTGAAGCCGCGGCTGGTCTACATCTCCAACACCACCGAGTGGGGCACGCTCTACAGTGCCGTTGAGCTGCAGGCGCTGGGCGCGTTCTGCCGCAACCGCGGGCTGCTGCTCTACGTGGACGGTGCACGCCTCGCGTCGGCGCTGACCACGCCGGGCAACGACGTCGATCTGGCGCTGCTGTCCACGGAGGCCGACGCCTTCTACATCGGCGGCACCAAGAACGGTGCGCTGCTGGGCGAGGCGCTGGTCATCGTCAATCCGGCCTTGCGGACCGACTTCCGCCACGTCATCAAGCAGCGCGGCGCGATGCTGGCCAAGGGCATGGTGGTCGGCGCGCAGTTCGAGGCCTTGTTCGAGGACGGCTTGTACTTCGTGCTGGCGACGCACGCGAACGTCATGGCCGAACGTTTGCGCGAGATCCTGCAGCAGGCCGGCGTGCCGCTGGCGGTCGATTCGCCGAGCAACCAGGTCTTCCCGGTGCTGCCGGATGCAGTCGTCGAACGCCTCCAGCAGCACGTCGAGTTCGAGACGTGGGAACGCCGCAGCGATGGCACCACCCTGATCAGGCTGATGACATCGTGGGCGACGCCGGAGTCGGCTATCGAGGCGTTCGCTGCGACTTTTTCTTCGATTTATCCGGAGAGGTCGGCGACGACCGCTTCGCAGGCACAAGGAGCCTGAGCGATGCTGTTGATGATCGACAACTACGACAGCTTCACCTACAACCTGGTGCAGTACCTGCAGTCGCTGGGGGCCGAGGTGAAGGTGGTGCGCAACGATGCGATGACCGTGGACGAGATCGCGAAGCTCGCGCCCGAGCGCATCGTCATCTCCCCTGGTCCGTGCACGCCGAACGAGGCGGGCGTCTCGCTGGAGATCATCGAGCGGCTGGGGGTGAACACACCGATCCTTGGCGTCTGCCTGGGGCACCAGAGCCTCGGCCAGGCCTATGGCGGCAACGTCATCCGTGCGGGCCGCATCATGCACGGCAAGACCTCGCGTATCCGGCATGAAGGCAAGGGCGTGTTCGCCGGCCTGCCGGACGCCTATGAGGCGACGCGCTACCACTCGCTGGTGGTCGAGCGCAGCAGCCTGCCCGAGGCGCTGGAGGTCACGGCGTGGACCGAGAACGACGACGGCAGCTTCGAGGAGATCATGGGGCTGCGGCATCGCGCGTTCCCGGTCGAAGGCGTGCAGTTTCACCCGGAATCGATCCTCACCGAGCATGGCCACGCCCTGCTGAAGAACTTCCTGGAGCGCTGAGTCATGCCACTGACCCCGCAAGAAGCCCTGCAGCGCACCATCGAGCATCGCGAGATCTTCCACGACGAGATGGTCGACCTGATGCGCCAGATCATGCGCGGCGACGTGTCGCCGACCATGACGGCGGCCATCCTGACCGGCCTGCGCGTCAAGAAGGAAACCGTCGGTGAGATCGCCGGCGCGGCCACCGTCATGCGCGAGTTCTCTCGAATGGTGGACGTCGCCGATCGCGCGCATCTGGTCGACATCGTCGGCACCGGCGGCGACGGCTCGCACACGTTCAATATCTCCACCTGCTCGATGTTTGTCGCAGCGGCCGCAGGTGCGCGCATCGCCAAGCACGGCAACCGCAGTGTGTCGTCGAAGTCGGGCAGTGCGGACGTGCTGGAGGCGCTGGGCGTCAACATCGAACTGCAGCCGGACCAGGTGGCGCAGTCGATTGCGCAGGCCGGCATCGGCTTCATGTTCGCGCCGGTCCACCACCCGGCGATGAAGGTCGTCGCACCGGTGCGGCGCGAAATGGGGGTGCGCACGATCTTCAACATCCTCGGGCCGCTGACCAATCCGGCCGGCGCGCCGAGCATCCTGATGGGGGTGTTCCATCCCGACCTGGTCGGCATCCAGGCGCGCGTGCTGCAGGAACTCGGCGCCGAGCGCGCGCTGGTGGTCTGGGGGCGCGACGGCATGGACGAACTCTCGCTGGGCGCCGGCACCCTGGTCGGTGAATTGCGCGATGGCGAGGTCCGCGAGTACGAACTGCACCCCGAGGACTTCGGCATCGCGATGGCGGCCAGCCGCAACCTGCGCGTTGGCGATGCGGCCGAGTCGAAGGCGATGCTGCTGGGCGTGCTGGACAACCGGCCCGGCCCGGCGCGCGAGATCGTGGTGTTGAATGCCGGCGCCGCGCTCTACGTGGCCGGCGTGGCGGAGAGCATCGAGGACGGCATCGCACGTTCGCGCGATGCGATCACAAGCGGCAAGGCGCTGGAGCGGCTGCAGCAGTTCGTCGCCACCACCCAGGCACTGGGAAAACAGGGCGCGCACTGACATGGCCGCCAGCGGATTCGCCAGCCTGCCCAAGCCTCCTTATTACGCGGTGGTCTTCTCCTCGCAGCGCAACGGCCAGGACGATGCCGGTTACGGTGCCATGGCCGAGCGCATGGTCGAGCTGGCGCAGCAGCAGCCCGGCTTCCTCGGCATGGAGTCCACCCGCGGCGCGGATGGCTTCGGCATCACGGTGGCGTACTGGGAGAGCGAGGCCGCTATCCTCGCGTGGCGCCAGCATGCCGAACACACGGCGGCGCGTGAGCAGGGACGTCGGGACTGGTACGACCATTTCGAGCTGCGGGTCGCCAGGGTCGAGCGTGCCTATGGCTGGGACCGCGAGGCCGCCGGGCGCCGCGGATAGTGCGAAAATAGGGGTCCCGCACAGGCGGGTGCCCGCCTGAGGACTGCATGAGCGACATCCTGACCACCATCCTCGCCCGCAAGGCGGACGAGATCGCCGAGCGCAGTACCCGCGTCTCGCTGGACGACCTGCGCGCACGCGTCGCCGACGCATCGCCGACGCGCGGTTTCGCCGATGCACTCAACGCGATGATCGCGCAGGGCGATCCGGCAGTCATCGCCGAGGTCAAGAAGGCCAGCCCGTCGAAGGGCGTGATCCGTCCGGACTTCCGTCCGGCCGATATCGCGGTGAGCTACGAGTTCGGCGGCGCGGCCTGCCTGTCGGTGCTGACCGATGTCGACTTCTTCCAGGGCGCGGACGATTACCTGAAGCAGGCGCGCGACGCCTGCACGCTGCCGGTGCTGCGCAAGGACTTCACCGTCGATCCGTACCAGGTTTACGAAGCGCGCGTGCTCGGCGCGGACTGCATCCTGCTGATCGTCGCGGCACTGGACGACGGGCAGTTGGTCGATCTGTCGGGGCTGGCGATGCAGCTCGGCATGGACGTGCTGGTCGAGGTGCACGACATCGACGAACTGGAGCGCGCCCTGCAGGTGCCGGTGCCGCTGGTGGGCATCAACAACCGCAACCTGCGCACGTTCGACGTCTCGTTGCAGACCACGCTGGAGATGAAAGACGCGGTGCCGAAGGATCGCCTGCTGGTGACCGAGAGCGGCATCCTGGTGCCGGAGGACGTGGCCACGATGCGGGACGCCGGCGTCAATGCGTTCCTGGTCGGCGAGACCTTCATGCGTGCCGAAGAACCCGGTGAGGCGCTACGTCAGCTATTCTTTGCGGCATGACGGACGCTCCCTATCCGACGCCGCGCACCGATGCCCCGGTCGTCGTCTTCGATTTCGACCACACGCTGTACGACGGCGATTCCGGTGGCCACCTGGTCAAATGGCTGATCCAGCGCAATCCGCTGCGCGCGGCGGTCGCGCTGGCCGCGTCGATCGTGCTCGGGCCGATGGTGGCGTTCCTGCCGACACGCCGTCGCGGGATCTCAGGCTATATCTGGATCGGCACGTTCGGCCTGCACGGGCGCCGCAGCTTCGATGCGCTGATCGACCAGTATGTGGCGACGCATCGCGACGAAGTGCAGCAGCGTCTGCTGCCCCACGCGCTCGAGGTGTTCCGTGAGCACCGCGCCGGGGGCGACAACGTGGTGGTGGCCACCGGCGCGCCGCCGGAACTGGCGCGCGCGATCCTGAGCTTCGTCGCCCACGAGGACGTGCCCGTCATCGGCACGGCCGTCGGCCCGCGTTTCGGCGCGGTCGTGGCCACGCGCCACTGCCATAACGAAGAGAAGATGCGCATGCTGCGCGAACGCGGCTATGGCGAGATCGCGGTGGCCTACTCCGACAGCAGTGCCGACCTGCCGCTGCTGAAGGCGGCGCGTGCACCGGTCGTGGTGAATCCGAAGGCCGCGCGGGTGGCGATGTTCCGTCGGATGCTGCCGCCCGGGACCCCCATCCTCAACTGGGGTTGCAAGGACCGCGGCGGGGCAGGGCTGGCCTGACCGCCTGGCACCGGCTCAGAAGCGTTCTGGTGCGTTCCAGTCCTTGATCAGATCCGCGAACTCGATCTCCGCGAAGTCCTGGTACTCGCCGGCGTCGTAGAAGCGGCCGTAGCAGTTCTTGCAGCTCTCGAACCAGATGTGCGGCTGCTGCGGGTCGACCATCCGGATCAGGTCCCAGCGGCCGATGCAGACCGGGCACTTGATCCGGTCCACCTTGTTGCATTCCTCGCCCTGCGCCGGATCGCCCGTATCGATCTCCTCGGCCCGGTGCTTGAGCGTTTCGTGCGCCATCATCTCGAACCACAGCCCCTTGCAGCGGGTGCAGCGATGCGCGCTGGCTTCGGGTTCGACGATGAGTTCCATCGTGCCTTGGCACTTGGGGCATTGCATGGCGGCATCTCTCCGGGACGGTCGGCGGATTCTACCCCGGACGCCGGCCGTCGCCAGGCACGGCCGTGCTACACGCGCAGCGGTTCGATATCGACCTTGGGAAGCAGGCGTTTGGTGAAGTACGCGTCCTTGTAATAGCGCACCTTGCGGCACAGGATGGGGTGGGCGAGGCCTTCGTACAGCACGATCTCCTTCTCCGGCCCCATCGCCTTCAGCTCCTGCGGCAGCATCAGCGCCCGCTTCTCCAGCACCTCGTTGTCGGACACGTTGCTTCCCCTGCCATGCGAGCGCGTGCGTGCGCGGCGCTTGATGGTGGTGTAACCCAGCATCTCCGAGTAGTCGTTGGCGTCCTGCTGTTCGCGCGGGGCGTAGATGATCTGCAGCGCATGGTTGGTGATGATGGTGCGCGACAGCTCTTTGCCGTAGACCGCGTCCAGCTGCGCCATCGACTGGATGATCGGCAGCAGGCGCAGGTTGTAGCCGGCCATGTAGGCGACCGCCTTGGCGATGATGTCGACGCGGCCGATGGCGGTGAACTCGTCCATCAGCAGCAGGCACTGGTGCTTGAGCGTGGGGTCGTTCTGCGGCAGGACCTTGGTGTTGACGTTGATCAGCTGGCTGAAGAACAGGTTCACGATCAACCGGCTCTCCGCCAGCTTGTTCGGCTGGATGCCGACATAGATCGTCATCCGCCGGCGTCGTACGTCGTCCAGACGGAAGTCATCGGCACTGGTCGCTGCATCCAGCACCGGATTCAGCCAGGGATTCAGCGGTTCGCGGAAGGAGCCGATGATGGATGCGAAGGTCACGTCCGCCTGCGACAGCAGGCCGGCGAACGCGGTTCGTGCCTGTCCGCTCAGGAAGGGTGCCTCCACCAGCTTATGCAGGTACGGCTTCATCTCGCCGCCATCGCCTGACGACAGGCGCAGTACGGCGCCCAGCGTGGGCTGTTCCGCGGTGCTGTCGTGGTCGCGCCGTTCGAACAGATACAGTGCGAAGGCGAGGAAGGCATTGCGTGCTTGGCTGACCCAGAACTTGTCCTTGTCGTCGCCATCCGGATACAGCATCGCGGCGATGCTTTGCAGGTCCGATACGCGGAACGCCGGATCCGGCGAGACGTAGGTCATCGGATTCCAGCGGTGGCTGCGCCGGTCTTCGGCGAACGGGTTGAACAGGTACACCTCGTGCCCGATGGACTGCCGCCAGCCCGATGTCAGGTCGAAGTTCTCCTGCTTGATGTCCAGCACCACCGCGGATTCGCGGTAATCCAGCAGGTTGGGAATCACGACGCCGACACCCTTGCCGGAGCGCGTGGGCGCGGCGAGGACGACGAACTGTTGTCCGGACAGGCGCAGCAGTTTGCCGTTCATCTGGCCGACCACGATGCCGGTGTCCTTGCCCGACAGGAAACCCTTGTTCGCCAGGTCGATCATGCCGGCGAAGCGCGCACGACCGTGCAGGTTTCGGTAACTGCGCAGCTTGTAGACCATCACCGACAGTGCGGCCCAGACGAGCAGCATCAGTCCGCCACCCACGGCACCTGCGGTCTTGATGCGCCATGCATACGGCTGCACACGCGGGTGATCGAGATGCTTCAGGTAGTCGATGTAGGTGCCTATGCCGACGAGACCGCCGTCCAGACCCAGGAACAGCAGCGCCAGATAACCGGAGAGATACAGGGCGCCCAGCGCCGCGAGGACCGCGAGCACCCCGATGATCAGAATACGTGTACTGCCCAAGCGACCCCCTGTCGTCGTTCCATGATGAATGCGGTGGCGGTTTCAGCGTCCGCCGCCCGCGGCTCCTTCCCGCTTTCCCGATGTATCGATCAGCACGTACTGCTCGTTCTTCTGCCAGCGCGGCAGACCATCCTGCAGCCTGATACAGGGTTGCCCGCCGCAGGACGTGATAGTGACGTGTTGCAACGCTTCCAGTACCTCCGCGTCCACCTTCGCGCGCTCCGAGCGCTGCACGTTGTGCCATGCCGCGTAACCGCTGCCTGCCACCAGCAGCAGGCAGGCGACCGACAGCACGCCCAGCGATTTCCAGCCGAGGAAGCGCGCACGCTGCGACAGTTGCGCCTGTTCGCGTTGCAGATGATCCGCGACATGCCGGAGTCGCGCGGCCGTCTCGCCGATGCTGTGCGTGGCGGCCGGAATTTCCTGGGCCAGCGCATCGTGCACGGCGCCCCGTGCCTGCTCGCTCATTTCGCGCTTGCCTTCCTCGATGGTCTTCCTCACCACGATGGCGGAGGCCTGCAGTTCCTGCGCGGAGGTCTGCTGTGCGGCCGCCGCCTTGTTGCACTGTTCTGTCAGATGCGCCGCGAGCAACGCCGCGTTGGCGACGAACTCTTCCATCTTCGACGGTTCCATATCGCTCCTTGTCGCGCGAGGAATTTCGCAAGCCTGCTGACAGCATGATGCCAGACGTGTTTTTCATTCAAGCGGAAGTGATGCGTGAAGAAAACCGGGTAGGAAATTTCCTACATAACGGCATCGCTACTCGTGCACCCATTCGATTAGTGTCATTTTCATTAATCGCAGTGAAGAATGTTTTCACATTCGATGTGACGCTGTTCGACTTTTCACGCGCTTCTTCACATACATGATCGAACTTCATCATCCGCTTTCATCTGATTGCAACGCGCGCTCTGTTTTATGTGGTTTCGTGAAGTAAGTGAATGCAGAAAAAATTTTCTACACATGTTTACTTCTGAATTTGGGTTGACGACACAAAAATGCGTGGCTATGTTCGGCGCGACTGTCGTGATGCAGTACCGGATTGATCGTGCGGTGTGAGTTAAGTGCCGCGTGATTGTCGAAGGAGCGTGAACGCATGGATGCGAATACAGGGGGTAATGCGCAGGCGTGTGTCCTGTGCAACGCGTCAGCCACGGGAAGTTTCCGCATCCCGTCGCGCGCAGGCATGCATTGCCACCCGGAGACATTCATCAGTGCCGTAGCGCATCCGCTTCCGGATGCGTATCGGGTGTGTGTTGCCGACGATTGCCAAATGGTGGATCCGTGAGCCGGAACGTCGTTCTTCGCAAGATGGTGGTGTTGGGTCTCGTGATGCTGCCGCTGGCGGTCGCAGGGTGCGCCACGCCGAAGGCCGCCGATGTCAATGGGCGGTGGCGGCCCGTCAATCGCTTCGCGGAAGCCCCGCAGGCCATTCCGTTGCAGCAGGCCTACACGTATCAGGCGTCGCCCGCGGACGGCACGCTCAGGACCATGCTGGGTCGCTGGGCCAAGGACGCGCGCCTCACGCTGGCGTATCTGCATCCGAACGACTACACGCTGCACGCACCGGTCGCGCACATCCGCACCAACAGTCTGGAGGATGCCGCCACATCGCTGTCGGCCGCGTATGCGGAACAGGGCGTGCAGGTCGTCATCGAACGTCCCCGGATCATCGTGAGCCAGGCGGTGCCGCCGCCGGCAGATGTCGCGCCTGCCGCGGCGCTGGGCGACTGAGGCGACGGCGGACGTATGTTCAAGAAGAAGACGTCCTCTCCCGACATCGACCGCGCCGTCGCGCAAGGCGCGAGTTTCGAGCTCACGCTCGCCGAGCGCGCGCGCAAGAGCGAGCGGCGTGCCTGGATGGTGGCGTGGTCGGCGATCCTGATGTCGCTGATCCTCGCCGGCGGCTACTTCCTGTTCCTGCCACTGAAGGAGAAGGTGCCGTATCTGGTCATGGCCGACCCTTATACGGGGACCGCCAGCGTGGCGCGGCTGTCGGGAAATTTCCAGGACCGCGATGTCACCACGGAAGAAGCAATCAACAAGAGCAACGTCGCGCAGTTCGTGCTGGCGCGGGAATCCTACGACTCCGGTCTGATCGGCCAACGCAACTGGCGCACGACGCTGTCCATGGCGGGCCCGGCCGTCTCGCCGGCCTACACCGCGCTGCACTCGGAGAACAATCCCGAGCGGCCGTTCCGGCTGTATGGCGGATCGAGTTCGGTGCGCGTGCGCATCCTCAGCATCGTGCTGATCGGGGGCGGTTCGGGCACGCGACCGACTGGCGCGACCGTGAGGTTCCAGCGCAGCGTCTACGAGAAAGGGAGCGGTCGTTCGCGTCCGCTGGACAGCCGCATCGCGACGCTCGAGTTCACCTACAACGCGGATCTCCGCCTGAGCGAAGAGGACAGGCTGCTGAATCCGCTCGGCTTCCGCGTCGTGAACTACCGCGTGGATGATGATTTCGCCGCCGCCGCGGTACCCGAGAGAGAGTTCCCGGCACCGCCACCGATGGCGCCCGCGCCGCCCGCCGCGCCGCCCGCCGCGCCGCCCGCCGCTCCCCCTGCGGAAGGTGCGGTCGTGGCTCCCAACGAGAACGACGTATCGACGGCCCCGCAACCTGCGGAGCAATCGGAAGCCCAGACTGGACCTGGAGTGCCCCAACGATGAGGTTGAAGGACGCCCTGATGCGGTTGGCCGCGATGGCCCTGCTGCTCACGACATTGCCGGCCATGGCGCAGGTGATCGAGGAGTACACCTATGCGCCTGACAAGGTGTACCCGGTGCGCACCGGCCTGGGCATCACCACGCAGATCGAGCTGTCGCCGCACGAGGAAATCCTGGACTTCAGCACCGGCTTCAGCGGCGGATGGGACATCAGCCGTCGCGGCAACGTGTTCTACCTGAAGCCCAGGAACGTCGACGTCGACACCAATCTGCTGGTGCGCACCGCGGCCCATTCGTACATCTTCGAGTTGCGGGTGGTCGCTACCGACTGGCGCGTGCTGGACCAAGCCCGCGCGGCGGGCGTGCAGTACCGCATCAAGTTCGCGTATCCGGGCGACACCAGCTTCGCCGGCACCGCGAACCGACCGCAGGAAGTCGCAGCCGAGCTGAGCACATCGGTCGAGCCCGATCGCGCGTACCACTTCAATTACGAGTACGCGCAGCGCAAGCGCGGTCCGACCTGGCTGGTGCCCACCACGGTCTATGACGACCGTCGATTCACCTACATCCGCATGGGTGATCGCACGCGTTTCCCGAGCGGCAACTTCCCGGCGGTGTTCGCCCGTGACAGCCAGGACGGCGACGAGTTCGTCGTCAACTCGACCGTGCAGGACGACACGATCGTCGTGCATGGCACCTATCCCTACTTGGTCATCCGCCACGGCGACAACGTGGTGGGTCTGCGCAGGAGCCCGGAATGACGACCCAGACCCCGCACGACCACCCGGATGCCGGCCCCGAGCGGGTGGATCCGCAGAATCCCTACCAGAGGGCACGCATGGCGCCGGACCCGGACCTTGACGCCAATGCGCCCTACCTGCGCTCGACCGATGTGCAGCGGCTGAACCGCAAGGCGCTGCTGTTCCTGGCCGGCATCATCGTGCTGATGCTGCTGGTGGTGTTCTGGATCTTCAGTGGCGGCCTGTCGTCCAAGGGTGACCGGGACCCGGCGCCCACCAAGGGCGAACGGGTGGTGATTCCCGCCGCACCGCGCGACCTGCCCGAGCTGCCGCCCGAGGCGCCGGTGCCGATGGAGCCCAGCCTGCCGCCCCTCCCGGTTATCGATGATGCGGCGCCGTCCACGGCGTCGATGATGGCGATGCCTTCCGGTCTGCCGGGACGCCAGGAGCCTTCGCTGCGCGAACGGCGCATGCTCGATATGGCCAGCACGTTCGGCGAGGGCGGCCCGGGTGCCGAAGGCGCGCCGCAGGAGCCGGGCATGGCCGAGTACGCGGCCATGATGGCGGGTCCGCCCGGGCAGGGCCCCGCTGCGCCCCGCGAGCCACCGGATGGCATGACCAGCGCCAAGCCGCTCTACAACCCGAACACGCTGCTGCTGCGGGGCACCTACATCCGCTGCGTGCTCGAGTCCCGCGTGATCACCGATGTTCCCGGATACACGTCCTGCGTGGTGACGGAGCCCGTGTATTCGGTCAACGGCAAGCGCCTGCTGTTGCCGCGCGGCTCCAAGGTCATGGGCAGCTATACCTCGGACGCCATCATCGGCGAGCGCGCCGCCATCGTCTGGGACCGCATCACCACGCCCACCGGCATGGACGTCAACATGCAGAGCCCGGGCACCGACATGCTCGGTTCGGCGGGCAATCCCGGGCACTACTCGGCGCACTGGGCGCAACGCATCTCGTCCGCCCTGCTGATCAGCATGCTGAGCGATGCGTTCAAGTACGCGGGCGCCAAGCATGGGCCGCAGGAGACGGCCGTCGTCAACGGCGCGATCTACCAGAATCCCTACGAGAGCAACACCGCCAGGACCATGGAGCGGCTGGCGAACATGGCGCTCGACCGCAACATGGCCCGCCCGCCGACGGTCACCATCAACCAGGGCACCATCGTCAATGTCTATGTCGCACGCGACGTGGACTTCTCCGCGGTGATGCGCTGAGACGGCCGCATGGATACGCAGAACGAGCCCCTGGCGCGCGTCTCCAACGAGTTCCTGGACTACCAGTACCAGGTGCTCGGAATAGGCGAGCACATGCATTCCTCGGACGTGACCGAGATCTGCATCAACCGCCCCGGTGAGCTCTATCTCGAGACGGCGAAGGAAGGCTGGCTGAAGGCGGACGTGCCTACGCTGACGTTCGAGCGGGCACGCCAGTTCTGCACGTCCGTGGTCAACGAGAGCAATACCGGCCAGCGCATCACCGATATCGACCCGATGGTGTCGCTGACCTTCCCGACCGGTCAGCGCGCCCAGTTCGTGATCCCGCCTGCCTGCGACGCGGGCAGGGTATCGATCACCATCCGCCTGCCGGCCAAGTTCAGCAAGACGCTGGAGCAGTACGAGCAGGACGGGTTCTTCGACGAGATCCTCGAGCAGCAGCAGGTGCTCGGCGACCACGACCAGGAACTGCTGGAGCTGCGCCGCAGCCGCAACTACGCCGAGTTCTTCCGCAAGGCGGTGCACTACCACAAGAACATCGTGGTGGCCGGAGCGACCGGCAGCGGCAAGACCACCTTCATGAAGTCACTGGTCAACCACATCCCGGACCAGGAGCGGCTGGTGACCATCGAGGATGCGCGCGAGCTGTTCATCCGGCAGCCGAACGTCGTGCACCTGCTGTATTCCAAGGGTGGCCAGAGCGCGAGCAACGTCACCGCGAAGAACTGCATGGAGGCCTGCCTGCGCATGAAGCCGGACCGCATCATCCTGGCCGAGCTGCGCGGCGATGAGTCGTTCTACTTCATCCGCAACTGCGCGTCGGGCCACCCGGGCTCGATCACCAGCTGCCATGCGGGCAGCACCGCGCAGACGTGGGACCAGTTGGCGCTCATGGTGAAGGCATCCGCCGAAGGTGCGGGACTGGAGTTCGAGGTGATCAAGCGCCTGCTGAAGATGACCATCGACATCGTCGTGCACATCAAGGCGCATGCGGGCCGTCGCTACATCACCGGCATCGATTTCGATCCCGCACGCGCATTGGCGCCCTGAAGGGAAGCAAGCACATGAACGTCACGAACACATCGCGAGTCAGCCGGCTACCTTCCGCCGTTGGGAGGGTCTGCTGATGCTGCCTGGCATGGAGCTGATGGGCTGCACCGGGCTGGCGGTCCCGCCGACGGTGATGGAACACGTCGTGAAGGTCGAGTCCTCGTTCAACCCCTACGCGATCGGCGTGGTGGGGGGGCGGCTGGCGCGGCAGCCACGCAACCTGCCCGAGGCGCTGTCGACCGCACGCATGCTGGAAGACCGCGGTTACAACTTCTCGCTTGGGCTGGCACAGGTCAACCGCTACAACCTGACGCGGCAGGGTCTGGACAGCTACGAAAAGGCATTCGACGTCTGCCCCAACCTGCAGGCGGGCTCGCGCATCCTGGCCGAGTGCTACTCGCGTTCCGGCAAGGACTGGGGCAAGGCCTTCAGTTGCTATTACTCCGGCAACTTCACCACCGGATACCGCCACGGCTACGTGCAGAAGGTGTTCGCATCCTGGCAGCGGACGGCCGGGAACGATGCCGCGCCCGCCATCGCGGTCATCGATCGCCGTACCGCACCGAAGCCCGGGGGCACCACCCGCCGGCCGGCCGCAGCCGCCGTTTCGTCGCGCGTCGCGCGGCGCGTCGAAGAGGCGCGGCCGGACCGGGTCGTCGCATCCGCTGCTGTTGCGGCGACACGGCCAGCTCCCGTGCCGACACCGCTCCCCGCCGCGGCGCCCGCATCGCCGGCAGCCTCACCAACTGTCGCGAAGGCTTCGGCCGATGCACCCGTCCTGGTGCAGGCGTATCACCAGAACACCACCGTGGCGCCCTCAGCGCCACCGGTCGTGCAGACATCCGGGAGGGATGACGCTTTCGTCTTCTAGCAACACCCGCCAGGGATGGCTTAACGGCACGCGAAAGTGCCATCCACCGTTGCAACCACCAATGGGGTCTACCATGAACAACACGCATGTGATGCAAGCCAAGCAAGTCTCCGCCGCCCTCGTCATGGCACTGGTCGCTGTCGCGGCCCTGGCCATGCCCGAACTGGCGTTCGCCCAGGATGGCGAAGCCGCCGCAGGACGTGTCACCACGTTCTTCACCAACATCAACAACCTGCTCAATGTGGCCTCGATCGCTGTCGTGACGATCGCGGTGATCTTCGCGGGCTACCAGATCGCCTTCAACCACAAGCGGATCGGCGATGTGGCGCCGGTGCTGATCGGCGGATTCCTGATCGGCGCCGCGGCGCAGATCTCCCGGATGCTGGTGCCCGAAGACGTCACCTCCGGCACGACGATGCTGGTGGTCCAGATGCTGGCCAACCATGCATAAGAACGTGCTGTTCAGAGGGTGCACGCGCCCGCCGATGTTCATGGGGGTTCCTTACATACCCTTCACGATCGCGGCGGGTGGCTGCCTGCTGCTCACGTTCTACTTCAACATGTTCTGGCTGGCCCTGCTGCCGGTCGTCATTTTCATCATGCGGCAGATGGCGCGCCGCGACGAGATGATCTTCCGGCTGATCGGCCTGCGTTTGCAGTTCCGGACCAGGGTCCGGAACGTGCGCCATCAC
This sequence comes from Pseudoxanthomonas sp. PXM01, assembly GCF_014851815.1. Classification (GTDB taxonomy): domain Bacteria; phylum Pseudomonadota; class Gammaproteobacteria; order Xanthomonadales; family Xanthomonadaceae; genus Pseudoxanthomonas_A. Next base: position 1,650,885 of record NZ_JACVAJ010000001.1, on the reverse strand, counting down.
GAAGGCATGTGGGTGTTCACGCCCAATGCCTACCGCCAGCGTTTCGACGATTCGATTCCGGACTGATCCCATGCTCGCGCCCGACCTGTCCATCGCCGAGTTCATTCCGCTGTCCGCCCATGTGTCGCCGCACGTGGTCAAGACGACGGGTGGCGACTTCCTGTTGACGTGGCGGCTGGACGGCCTGCCTTTCGTCGGGCGCGAGGAATGGGAACTGGAGCATCGCCACAACACGTTCAATCGCATGCTGCAGACCCTGCGCGCGCCGGACTTCGTCAACGTGGCGTTCTGGGTGCACGATCTGCGGCGGCGTGGACGTGTCCGCCAGGGGGCACGCTACGGTCAGGCGTTCAACCAGGAACTCTCGGACGGGTACTTCGATGCGCTGTCGTCGCAGAAGATCATGCAGAACGAGTTGTACCTCACGATGATCTACCGGCCCATCGTGATGGGAAAGAAGTTCGTCGAGAAGTCGGCCAGCATCCCGCGCCTGCAGGCCGAGCAGGAACAGGCGGTGGGCAAGCTCTTGGAACTTGCCGGCAACGTGGAAGCGGTGCTCAAGGATTACGCGCCGGTCCGGCTGGGCATGTACGAGTCCGACGCCGGCGGCGTGTTCTCCGAGACGCTCGAGTTCTTCGGCTTCCTGCTCAATCGTATCTCGGAGCCGGTTCCTGTGCTGCGCGCGCCGCTGTACGACTATCTCGCCGTCAGCCGGCACATGTTCTCGTCGAAGACGGGCGACTTCGTCGTCAGTACGCCCGACGGACAGAACCACTTCGGTGCCATCCTCAACATCAAGGAGTACACGGACGGCACCTGGCCCGGCATCCTCAACGGGTTGAAGTACCTCGACTTCGAGTACGTCATCACCCACTCGTTCAGCCCGATGGGGCGGCAGGACGCGCTGAAGGTGCTGGATCGAACCAAGGGCATGATGATCTCGTCAGGCGACAAGGCGGTCAGCCAGATCGCCGAGCTGGACCATGCAATGGACCAGGTGGCTTCCGGCAATTTCGTCCTGGGTGAATACCACTTCATCATGGCGCTGTATGCCGAAGACCAGCAGCGCCTGTCGCAGAACCTGGCGGTCGCCCGTGCCGAGCTTTCCAACGCGGGCTTCGTCTCGGCCAAGGAAGACCTGGCCGTCTGCTCGTCGTTCTACTCCCAGTTGCCGGGGAACTGGCGCTACCGGACGCGGCTTGCGAACGTCAGTTCCCTGAACTTCTTGGGCCTGTCGCCGCTGCACAATTTCGCGACCGGCAAGCGCGACAACAATCCGTGGGGCGACAGCGTCACCGTGCTGCAGACCACCAACGGGCAGCCGTACTACTTCAACTTCCACGCCACCCATCCGGCCGAGAACTCGCTGGGCGAGAAGGCGATCGCCAATACGATGGTCATCGGCAAGTCGGGCACCGGCAAGACGGCGCTGATTAACTTCCTGCTCAGCCAGGTGCAGAAGTTCGACCCGGTGCCGACGATCTTCTTCTTCGACAAGGATCGCGGCGCGGAGATCTTCGTGCGCGCCTGCGGCGGCAACTACCTGGCGTTGGAGAACGGACAGCCGACCGGGTTCAATCCGTTCCAGTGCGAGCGCACCGACGCCAACGTGCAGTTCCTCGCCGGCCTGGTCAAGGTCCTGGCGGGCAAGGCCCATTACACCGCGCGCGAGGACGAGGACGTCTTCCGCGCGGTGGAGGCCATGCTGGACATGCCGCTGCACCTACGCTCGATGACCAACTTCCAGAAGAGCCTGCCCAACATGGGCGACGATGGCCTGTACGCACGCCTGCGCAAGTGGACGGCGGGGAATGCACTGGGTTGGGTCTTCGACAACCCCGTGGACACCATCGACCTCAGTCGCGCCAGCATCATCGGGTTCGATTACACCGACGTCATCGAGAATGCCGAGATCCGCGTGCCGGTGATCAATTACCTGCTGCACCGGCTGGAGGAACTGATCGACGGCCGGCCACTGATCTATGTGATGGACGAGTTCTGGAAGATCCTCGACGGCGGCGGCGCGCTGAAGGACTTCGCGAAAAACAAGCAGAAGACGATCCGGAAGCAGAACGGCCTCGGTATCTTCGCCACCCAGAGCCCGGAGGATGCGCTGGCCAGCGACATCTCGGCTGCCCTCATCGAACAGACGGCCACGCTGATCCTGCTGCCCAATCCGAACGCGGCACGCGAGGACTACATCGACGGCCTGAAGCTGACCGATGCGGAGTTCGAGGTGATCAAGAGCCTGGACGAGCGCTCCCGTTGCTTCCTGGTCAAGCAGGGTCACGCGTCGACGGTCTGCCAGCTCAACCTGCGCGGCATGGACGATGCGCTGGCGGTGATCTCGGCCAGCACCGACAACATCGAGATCATGCACAGGATCGTCGACGACGAGGCGCTTCGCCTCGGCATCGACAAGGCCGACCTGCTGCCCGAGCAGTGGCTGCCGCGCTTCCAGCAGGAGCGCAAAGGGTCGCGCACCCGCCGGGAAGCGCCTGTTCCATCGTCTCCACGGGAAGACCGCTCCACCGGCCCGCGCGCCACGCGGCCCACCTACTCCAGCATCCAGCGCTGACGGATAGCCGAGGACATAACCATGAACCAGCCGACATCGCATACCGCCACCTGCATCGCCATCGCCCTGCTGATCATGGGGCTCGGTACCGCTGCCAGCGCACAGGCGCAATGGCGGGTGGTAGACAACGCCGCCAACACCAAGCTCCAGGACATGAACGGCCGCATCGGCACGACGAGTGCGAACGGCAATGGCAACGGTACGGTGAACGGAAACCTGCGTGAGCTGTACCAGCAGCAGGTCTTCGAATCGTTCAACGGCAACAACGACGACAGCAAGGCCGCGCCTGAGCCGGAGGAGAAGCTTCAGCACGCGCAGCCGACCCAGAGCGGCGTCAACATGAATGCCGACAACCGCTGCAAGCAGGCCAGCAGCGGCATCGCCCAGCAGCAGTACCAGCTGTGCCGCGAGATCGTGAACACGGAACTGGCGAAGTACAACTACTCGCTGAAGATGTACGACGTCACCACGCAACGCCAGCGTTACCTGGACGAGCTCAAGCGGCAGCGCGGCAACATCCGCAGCCATGAGGTCGGCAAACTGCAGGACAACACGAACCGCATCCTGCTGCTCATGTCGCAGATGGAGATCGATCGCCAGCAGCAGCAGACCTACATGGATGCCTACGTCGCGCGCATCGGCTACCTGCAGGAAGCCAGCAAGACGCTTGCGCAGCAGGCACTGGACGGAAAGGGAGACACGTCAGGCGGACTCGGCGGCATCATCGGCGGCGCAGTCGGCATCGGCACGTTGAAGCTAGCGCTGGATGCCGTGCAGTCCACGCGCCGCAACTGACCTGATCGGGACACGGGCAGCGACGCAGGATGCGTCGCCGCCATACGAAGGAATGAAACATGGTGCACTTGCCTTCATTGGACAACGGGCTCGCCTTCCTGCTGAGGAGCATGGAGGCGGCGATAGGCGCCGTCGAGCGCTGGGCGTTCTTCCGCCTCATCTTCGATTGGGTGGACGAGGAGATCAGCGTCTTCCGCGACAACCTGCTCGGTGCGATGGCCGAGTGGGTGGGCGGCGTGGCCTTCGTCCTGCTGACGCTCTGGGTGCTGTTGCAGGGGTATCGCATCGTCACCGGCCAGTCGCGGCAGTTCATGATGGAGCTGGTAGTCAAATCGCTGAAGTGGGTGTTGATCATCACGGTGGCCACGACCTTCGCGCTGGGCAGCAGCAGCATCCATCAGCTGCTGACCGACGACATGCCACGCACCATCAACCAGCTGGTGACCAACGAGGACGAAGGCCCGGAAGACACCATCGACGACAACCTGCAGCAGATGGAAGCCGCGATGGTGGCCATCGATGCGCTGTACACCAGCTTCGATGAAACGCTGCAGGCAGCCAAGACCCGGACCATGTGGTTCACCGGCGTGGGCGTCGCAGGACCGTCATTGATGGGTGGCGCGATCCTGTTGATGTACAAGATGGCGATGGCGCTGTTCGTCGGTTTCGGGCCGTTCTTCATCCTGTGCCTTGGATTCGAACAGACGAAGGGCATGTTCCAGAAATGGGTCTGGTACGGCATCGGCACGATGTTCTCGCTGGCGGTACTCAGCTTCACGGTCTCGATGATCTCGAAACTGCTTGGGGCGGTCGCAGGCGCCTACGTAGCCCAGTACCTGGTGGCGCTCGCGGCACAAGCGTCGCCACAGGGTGTGAGCAGCATGGCCATGCAGCAGGGCGGACTCGGCCTGCTGATGACGCTGTTCCTGGTCACGGTGCCACCCATGGCCGCCGCGTTCTTCCAAGGGACGGTCGGTCAGTTCATGGCGTACAACGCGTTTGGGCAAGGGCAGGCGATGCAGCCCGGACAGGGTAGATCGATGTATCCGACAACACAGGCGCCCATTGAGAGGGCGGATGCGGGCGCTCCGTCCGCGGCAGCACAAACATCGTCGAGGACGTACTCATGAGACTCCGAGGTTTGATCTTGTGGAGATGCGCGTCCCTCGGACTTCTGATGTGCGGGGCCAGTGTGTCGGCGCAAATGGCTTGCCCGCAAGGAGTAACTCCTGGTAGCTCGCAGTGCCTGCCAACTGGCGCGCCGGGAGAGCAGGCAGCGCCGCCACCCCGCTGGCGCACAACCTGGGGTGCCATGGCGGAAGACGAAGAGAAGGGGTATGTCGGAACCTCGGTAGGCCAACTGACGAAAGCAGCGGCAAGACGCGAAGCGAAGAGAAAGTGCGTCGCGATGGGTGGGATCAACTGCAAGCCTGCGTACGATTACAAGAACAGTTGTGCTGTCGTGGCAGAGCCAATCGACGCCGCAGGTAGTTCCATTGCCTACTATCAAAATGGCAAGGACATCGAGGAGGCTTCCAGTCTTGCGCTACCGAGGTGCGGCGCACTTAATGGCAGGCCTTGTAAGGTCAATTACTCGAACTGTTCCCTTCCAGTGCTGGTTAACTAGAGCGGGACATGATCGGTCGTCGCGCATGTCATTCCCGGATCTTGATGGCTGGCGTTGCTCTGGCTGCCGGTAGCTCTTCTGCCTTCGCGCAGACAGCCTGCCCGCAAGGCGTGACGCCGGGAAACTCCCAATGTTTGCCTACGGGTGGAACTACTGCGCCTCCTGCTCGCGCGCCACGCTGGATGCTTACGTGGGGGGCAATGGCAGAGGATGTTCTTTCTTCAAAGGTGGGAGCGTCGACGGGTGAGTCTTCGCGTAGCTCCGCTCAGAAGGCGGCTGTAAGGAAGTGCGAGTCAATGGGCGGAAAAGGCTGCAAGGCAGTTTTCTCCTACGAGAACACCTGTGCCGTGATTGCGGAGCCCGTGGAACTGCAGGGAAGGATGGTCGGGTTCTACCAGGATGCTCCAACGATAGAAGAGGCGAGTCGACTGGTTCTTCCCATTTGCCGAAATGGAAATGGCGGGCATGAATGCCGTGTCATCTACTCGAATTGCACGGCACCGATTCTACGGCGATGAGGCCTTCATGCGGAGGAGATTCAGTGGTGTCGAATCAACGATGGATGGCCTGTCTTCTCGGATTTCTGTTGATCTCAGGAACTGCATGCAGTGACGCCATGGACAAGAAACAGCGGCCCCAATACAAGGAAAACCCCAGCCCGGTGCAGGCGTACCGGTTTCGCATGCACATACACGACGCGCCCGGCCCCCTCAAGGTGACGGTCAGCGCGACGCAGCACGACGTCGTCACCCCGGCATGCCTGCCCGTGCCAAATGACAACCCGGGAGGCCATCTTTCCCCGGTCCCCACCCATGACATCCCGTTTCAGCTGGAGCGCGTCTCGGATACCGAATACACGGGCATTTTCCATGCGGATGGGATGATCGATGAGGACTACCACGGTCGCGGTATCTGTCGATGGGCAGTGATCCAGGCGCAGGTGCAACTGAAGGCAAGTGGCGCTGATGGCGAGACCCGGTTCATCGTCAGCCTGGACAAGGATGAACTGTCCAGCGGTGGCGCCAAGACGGTCTACTACTGGAAAGGCGGCTATCCGCGCTCCTCCCTGGAAGATTTCCCGGACTACGGAGTGACGAGCAGGAAAGACATCCGGGAAGACCTGCGGGGGGACCTCTTCTCCGTCTCGATAACCGCCGCGGAGGCCGGGCGATGAGACCTGGATCGCATCAGTACACCAACCTCACGGAGCACAGCTACGATCGCGCATGTGACGTGCGACAGCTCGTGGGCAAGGTGGTCGAAGTGGAAGGTGGGAAGTATAAAGTCCTCCGCTTCGTGGACAGTGCGCGAACCGGCCATCAAGGAACGATCTATCCGCATGTCGAAAGCGATGAGGAGGCGGTCGCACATCAACAACAGGACGTTCATCGCCAGCCGCTCGAGCCGCAGACGCCCGCAGAGCTGACGCGATGAGGAACTCGTCATGACGACCTCCCTACGGCCCGTGCGCAGGCCTACGTACCTGCTCGCGATGTCCCTTCTTTTCCCTACCGCATGCAGTGGTGCCATGAACAGCCAGACCAGCCCGCAATTCACCGAGAATCCCGCCCCGCGTCAGGCTTATCGGCTGACGCTGCGTATCGAGGGCGCACCCGGCCCGCTGGAGGTGGTGTCCAGCGCCGCCCAGTACGATGTCGTCAACAAGGAGTGTCTGCCGCCGCCGAAGGACAATCCCGGCGGTCATACCTCGCCCGTGCCGACGCACGACATCCCGTTCCGTCTCGAGCGCGTGTCCGACAGCGAGTACAGCGGCACGTTCTACACCGACGGCATGGTCGACGCCGAGTACCACGGCCGCGGCGTGTGCCGATGGGCGCTGATCCAGGCGCAGGTGCAGCTACGCGCGCCGGGCGACCAAGGCGATACCCATTTCATCGCCAAGCTCAACGGAGACGAGCTGCCGCAGGGCGCGCCGAAAGCGTTCCATTACTGGAAGGCACGCTATCCGAGGGAAGCCGGCGCGGAAGGCTTCCGGGATTTCGGCCAGCCGGACCTGCAGAAAGTGCCGGTAGACCAGCGCGATGAGTTCTTCGGCATCGTGCTGACCGCCAGGGAGGCCTGATCATGGGACTCACCCCACAGCAGTACGCCCATCTGGCGGACCACAGCTACGATCGTGGCGGGCAGATGCACGATCTGCTCAACAAGGACGTGGTGGTCGGCGGCGAGCGCTATCGCGTGGTGGACTACGTCGACAATCCGCGCACGGGTTACCAGGGCACCATCTACCAGCATGAAGGCAGTGGTGCGGTGGTCGTGGCCCATCGTGGCACCGAGTTCGGTCGCGAGGCGTTCCGTGATGGCGTGATCGCCGATGCGGGCATGGTGTTCACGCGCACCAACAGTCAGGCGGGCGATGCGGTCGAGCTGACGCGTCGCGCCGTCGAGTACGCCGAACGAATAGGGCGCGAGCCTGGCAGGACCGCTCCCGAAGTGACGGTCACGGGGCATTCGCTTGGCGGCACGCTGGCGCAGGTATCAGCGCACCACTTCGATCTGCGCGGAGAAACATTCAATGCCTACGGCGCGGCCAGTCTGGACCGGCGGATCCCGGAGGGAGGCGATCGCGTCATCAACCACGTGATGGCCGTGGACGCCGTCAGTTCCGCCAGTCCCCACTATGGCCAGGTGCGAACCTACGCGATGGCGCAGGAGATCGAGACCCTGCACCGGACGGGATACCACGACAACATCGTCCGTGATCTCCTGCAGCGGGATATGCCGCTGACCGCATCCGTGATGTCCGGCGGCTCGCACAGCATGCACAACTTCCTGCCGGTGGACGGGGATGGCCGGCCGGATCGTTCCGCGTTGGAGGATCCGAATGCACGACGACTCGCCGAGGAACATCGTCGGATCATCGCGGACTACCGCGACGATGTCGGCGACCTGCGTCGTGGCGTCACCGTGACGGCACGCGGTCCCGTCGGTCTGGTGCTGGATGGAATCGATCATATCCGTGGCCCGCTGCCCGCAGGCGAGCCGGCGGCGCGCGGTGAGCGTCAGCGCACCGGTCGCACATCACAGGTCGACACGCCACGCCAGGGCGATGACGCATCACGCAACGCGTGGCGAGCGAATCCCGACGTGGAGATACTGCTGACGGCGGCACGCGATCGCGATCCCGCAGCGCTGCAGCTGGCGCAGGGCGATCTTCAGGCGTCACCTGCAGGCCAGGCGTGGCGGGAGCGGATGGAAACGCATCAGCGCGAACTGGCGTCGCAGGAGCGCGCACCGAACCTCCAGGCGGAGCCGCGGACGCCGACGCCGATGGACGTCGCACGTTGATGCTCCCGACGGAACGCAGGAAAAGAGTGTCCATGCACTACGAGGAACGTAGCCATGAAACGAGGAATGAAGTTCGTCATCCCGCTGGGCCTGCTGGTGCTGTTCGACCTCAGTGCGCAGTCCGGTGCGCAATCCAGCGGCTACTACCAGCGGCTGTACTACCGCATGGATGATCCCTTCGTGTTCTGCACGCAGGGGCAGGACATCAAGCGGAATCCCGCGCCATGCTGGAAGCCGATGCCACCGTTCACCGGTGCGTACATGATGATGCCTTACTGCCGGCCACCGAATCCCTACGGCAAGGACTGGACGCAGGACGACACGATGTCCCTCCGCCAGTACCTGAGCGTGTGTCCGCAAGCCATCACCTCGGGACGGTGGGAGGGAGGGGGGCGCCCCGAATACAGCCCCATCAGCCACTGATGCCGACGACGATCCACGAAGAGCCGCCGCGTCAACGAATCGAAATGACCACATGAGGTTTCAGCACATGAAACAGCTTTCCTCCCTGCTCCTGGTTTCGATGGCGGTGCTCGCCGGTGGCTGCGATGCGCAGGCGCCACGAGCCGCAGATGCGACGACCCAGGATGCAGCCCCCCAGAAGAAGGATCAGGACATGTCAGAGCTGAAGCCGCCCTCCGCGGACAGCGTGTTGTATTTCATCTACCAGCGCGACGGCGACGGTGCGGTCAGCTACAAGATCGATGGCGGTGCCACGGTCAGCTACTGGTATGGCCATGCGTTCGACCTGAAAGGGAAGCACTACTTCACCGGCTTCGGCAGCAAGAGTCAGGGCGAAGGTCCGGAAGGTGACAACGGCATGATGGATCCGGAGCACGTCGCCATTTCCCAGGCGACTTTCACGCGCGTCGAGAAGGACGGCACGGCCGAGTGGTCCAAGCCTGATACGGACGGGTATGTCGGCGAGTTCGGCAGGATGGGGCGGCCAGAGCAGGTCGATGATTCGCGCAAGGCGCAGTCGTTCACCACCGGCGACGGTCGCTACCTGCTGGCGGTGCCGACCCTGGATTTCGTGAATGGTACCGATGTCCGCATGTTCAGCCTGCTCCTCTTCGATCCCGACAGTGTGGACAAGCTGGGCTTCAGGCAGTGGGGGTATCTGGGCAGCATTCCTGTCGGCGACGACAACAGTGACGCATGCGATGGCGGGGAGGTCATGCCATGTGTCGCCAGCGCCGGGACGCTGACGTTCGAGCGCGCGGGTGAGGGCCTGCCAACCCTGAAGGTGTCTTCCAAGGGCACCACCATCGCCTCGCCCGGGAAGGTCCGCGACATGACCAGCGCGGATGACGTGGTCTACACCTTCGACGAGACGAGCGAGCGCTACAAAAAGTAGTCCGATTTCCAGTTGACCGACTTGCATCAGGCCCACGGAGGGGCCCGGTTGACGTCCTGCGACCGCCCGGTCGCGCACATCAGCAAAGGAGCCAACGATGGCCAGTCAGTACACACGTGAGCAGATCCTCGACATCATCGAGAGGCAAGCGCAGGAGAGCGGAATTCCCCGCGACGATTTCCTGCGGTTCGCCTATATCGAGACGGGAGGTCGTTTCAACCCGGACGCGAACAATCCCAGCGGAGCCAAGGGACTGTTCCAGTTCATGCCGGATACCGCCGAACAGTATGGGATATCGGGTCGGGAGTTCGATCCTGTGGTGAATACGCGCGCGGCAGCGGCGTTGTATTCGGACAATCTCGGCGATATCACGCGCCGCCAGGCACGAAGCGGACACGATTTCCTGTCCGGAAACGAGACGCCGAGTGGGCTGGACCTCTACCTGGCGCACCAGCAGGGCGCCGCCGGCTACGCGTCCATCCAGAATGCCATCGAGGCGGGCGAGTTCACGCGCACCAATACGCGCAGGAACATCCTCAACAACATCAGCGACCTCGACGTCGAGCGGCTGACCGGTCGCGCACCTTCCGAACTGCGCGGACTCAGCGATCGCGATCTGGCGACGACGTACTCGCAATACTGGAATGGCAAGTATGCCGCCATCAACATCCCCGACCGCGGCATCCAGGCCGGTCAGCCCGATGCGGCCATCCGCGAACGCACGTCACCGTTGGCGGACGGTGTGCTGCAAAGCGGTGAGCGCGGCGAAGAAGTCCGCGCCCTGCAGACCTCGTTGAACCAGCTTGGCTTCCGGGATGGCCAGGGTGCGGAACTGGAAACGCGCTCGGGGGTCTACGGCGGCAAGACACAGGAAGCTGTCCGTGCTTTCCAGACGGCAAACCAGCTTGAAGCGACCGGCACTGCCGATGCACGCACGCGCGAAGCGATCGCCCAACAGCTTGCGTTGCCCGAACAGGAGCGCAACCGCGCGCAGGCCGTGGAAGCGCAACAGCGCGATGGTGGGCTGGTGTGGCCGACGCCGGGCAACCGCGACATCAACGAAGCCGACAAGCCGCGTGAGGGCCGGGGCGAGTTCGGTACGCCACGCAGCGGTGGCCGCCGCCATGGCGGCATCGACATCCAGGGCGATGTCGGCGACCCGGTGGTGGCCGTCGCCGCGGGAACGGTGGTGGTGAAGCCGAACAACGACGCCGCCGGTAATACCGTGCACGTGAGGCACGACGACGGCACGCTGACCAAATACTTCCATCTCGACGAGTTCAGCGTGCGCAGTGGGCAGCGCGTGGAAGCCGGGCAGCAGATCGGCACCATGGGCAGGACCGGCAACACGCCCGCGCAGGGCGACACGCACCTGCACTTCGAGATGTGGCGCGATGGTCGGCAGGTGGATCCGCTGCCGCACCTGCAAGGCGCCGAACGCGACGCTGCGGTTCCTGCGCGGACCGCCTCCCCTGAAGTGCTTCGCGACGGCTCGTCGGGCACCTCCGTGCGCGAGTTGCAGCAGCAGCTCAACCAGTTGGGCTATCGCGGCGCCAATGGCGAGCCGCTGGAGACCGCGTCAGGCAAGTTCGGTCCGCAGACCGAGCACGCCCTGCGCGCGTTCCAGGCGGATCGTGGACTGAAGGTGGATGGCGAGTACGGCGACCGCTCGCGTGAGGCGATGGCGACGGCCACGCGCGATGTCGCACGCGAGACGACGCCGGCGGAGACCACACCCCAGAATACGCGTGGTGAAGATGCGCAGCGCTCGTTCGTGGATCGTATGTTCGCGGCGATGCACGGCGGCGATGATCGCGCCATGCGGCAGGCGCTGGATGATTATCTGAAGACGCCGGGCGGGCAGGGATGGCAGCAGAAGGAGCTGCCGATCGCCGATCAGCAGGTCGTACAGCCACGCGACCAGACAGGGGCTACGCGCTGACGGAGGGATCACGGCGCATGGGCCGGGACACCGGCCCATGCGTCCCGGCACGATGCGCATCGGGCGCCCGTGCTCAGGCCAGCCAGGCGCGTCCGATCTGATACAGGCTGATGCATAGCACCAGCAGCCCGACCACTTTCAGCACGACCCGCTCGGGGACATGCCGCACGAACCACGCCGCGAAGGGTGCGGCGATGGCGCCACCGACCAGCAGACCCAGCACGATCTCCAGATGATCCAGGCCGATGGTCAGGATGAAGGTGATCGACACTACCAGCGTCACCACGAATTCCGAGGCGCTGACGGTGCCGATGGTCGTGCGCACCTGGCCGCCGCGAGCGAGCAGGGTGGACGTGGCCAAGGGGCCCCAGCCGCCACCGCCGGTGGCATCGAGCAGGCCGGCAAAAAAGCCGAGCACCGGTACGCGCTTGACCTGCTCGCGCGGCATCCAGCGACCGAACGAGCGCACCAGAATCAGCACCGCCAACGCCAGCAGGTAGAGATAGACGAACGGGCGGATGGCATCGCCGGGCAACTTGGTCAGCACGTAGGCGCCGATCGCACCACCGATGGAGCCGGCGATCGTCAGTCGCCAGAACAGACGCTTGTCGATGTTGCGGAAGTAGGCGTGCGAGGCGCCCGAGACCCCTGTGGTGACCACTTCGGCGGCGTGCACGCTGGCGCTGACGGCGGCCGGCGGCAGGCCCATGCTGAGCAGGATCGACGAGCAGATCAGGCCGAACGCCATGCCGAGCGCGCCATCGACGAGTTGCGCGCCAAGACCGATGAGGACGAACCAGAAGAACTCGCTGCCGAACTCCATCCCGATGTTTCCAGTCGGCGTGGGGTGCCGTGGGTATCGCCAGCAGGATACAGGGTGTGGCCGATCACGCCGGGTCGAGCGCGCGGTGGGAACGCAGCGGCGTGACGTAACATCGCAGGTGCCATGGAGCGAATGCGCGTCGGCGCGAGGGAGGGCGGTGGTTAGTTCGCAACGCAGGCCATCTGCGCAGCGGGCAGATCACTGTTTTCGTTCTAGGGGGCGTCGACACCGGCAGGTGTGCGGACAGGACCGGATGGCACAGCGAGAACGCAACATTGTTGATGTCGCCGTGCTATTCGCTGTGGATGTAACGGGACAGGGCGGCTTGCCCCGACGGCGGCAGGTCCCGGAGGACCGACCGCATGCCCGATGCGATCAGCGGGTGCCGTACAGCACGACGGTCTTGCCGCGTGCGTGGAGGGCACCGTCCGCCTGGAGCTTCTTCAGCACGCGGCCGGCCATCTCGCGCGAGCAGCCGACCAGGCGTGCCAGCTCTTGGCGGGAGACGCGCAGTTGGGTGCCCTGGGGATGGCTCATGGCTTCCGGTTCGCGGGCCAGGTCGTGCAGGGTGCGGATGATGCGGTCGGTGACGTCCAGGAACGCCAGGCGGCTGGCCTTCCTGCTGGTGTCCAGTAAACGCCGCGAGAGCTGCGCGCCGATGGCGTACAGCAGCTTGGGGGCGTCGGCCGACAGCGTGCCCAGGAACAGCTGGTGCAGGCGCTCGTAGCTCACTTCCGCCAGTTCGCACTGGGTGCGGGTGCGGAGGATGACTTCGCGCCGGTCGGATTCGATGAACAGGCCCATCTCGCCGACGAATTCGCCGGACCCGAAGTAGCCGAGGACCAGCTCGCGGTCGTCGTCTTCCTCGGTGATGATGCTGACCGAGCCGCTGACCACGTAATAGAGCGTGCCGGCCGGGTCACCCGGGCGGAAGACATCCGCGCGTGCCGGGTAGCGGCGCCGGTGGCTGTGGGCCAGGAAGCGCTCAAGCGTGGCGTTGTCCGGCGTCAGGGGGCTGGCGGCGGGGCGAGCGGGGGCTGAAAGGGGGATGCCTGGGCTCATGGTGGTCACGGCTTGTAATTCAGGAAGCTTAGTCCGAATACGTAGCCGACGGCAAACGCAGGCCATGCAAGGGCTGGGCCAGTATGTGACGGTGTACCGACGGGCGGGCCATGGACATTTCACTGTCACCCGCTATGGCGCATAATCCGCCCCCTTATCCGACACCCCCTGAGAGGGACCACCGCCGTGGTAAAACCCCTGCCTCGCCTGCGGCTGCAAGGCTTCAACAACCTCACCAAGGCGCTGAGCTTCAACATCTACGACGTGTGCTACGCCTCGTCCGAGGACGAGCGCCGTCGTTACATCGAGTACATCGACGAGGAATACAACGCCGATCGCCTGACCCAGATCCTGACGGATGTGGCGGAGATCATCGGCGCCAACATCCTGAACGTGGCCCGCCAGGACTACGACCCGCAGGGTGCGTCGGTGACGATCCTCATCTCCGAGGAGCCGGTGATCGACAAGAAGGATGCGGGCAAGGAGATCATCTCCGACGCGGTGGTGGCCCACATGGACAAGTCGCACATCACCGTGCACACGTATCCGGAGACCCATCCGGACAACGGCATCGCGACTTTCCGTGCCGACATCGACGTGGCGACCTGCGGCGTGATTTCGCCGCTGAAGGCGCTGAACTACCTGATCGAGAGCCTCGAATCCGACATCGTCATCATGGATTACCGCGTGCGCGGTTTCACCCGTGACGTGAAGGGCAAGAAGCACTATATCGACCACAAGATCAATTCGATCCAGGATTTCCTGGCCAAGAACATCAAGTCGCGCTACGAGATGCTCGACGTGAACGTCTACCAGGAAAACATCTTCCACACGAAGATGCACCTGAAGGAGTTCGACCTCGACAACTACCTGTTCGAGGAGAAGGCCAAGAACCTGTCGTTCAAGGAGCGCATGAAGATCGAGGCGCGCCTGAAGCGGGAGATCGAAGAGCTGTACCACGGGCGCAACCTGCCGGAATGACGGGTTGGCGGCGGGCGCGGGTTACATCCGGTTCGGGTGGCCTGCGCTAGTCTGCCCACACAGAACGGCGGGACGACCCGCCCGCGGCGCAAGCCGCGCATCAGGACCGACGGCGGTCCGGAACGCGAGTTCCGGGCCGTTTCGCGTTATGGCCCGGGCAAAACCTGAGGAGGTGACGTATGGCGTGGGTCTATCTGGTGTTGGCGGGATTGCTGGAAGTCGTGTGGGCGGTGGGCTTGAAGTATTCGGAAGGCTTCAGTCGCCTTTGGCCAAGCGTGATAACAGCGGTCGCCGCGGCGGCGAGCTTCTGGTTGCTGGCGGTGGCGCTCAAGCACATCCCGCTGGGCACGGGTTACGTGATCTGGGTGGGCATCGGCGCGGTGGGCACGGCCTTCGTCGGCATGTGGCTGTTCCAGGAGCCCGCGACCGCCGCGCGACTGGCCTGCATCGGCCTGATCGTGGCCGGCATCGTGGGCCTGAAGCTGGCGTCTGCCTCGTAGGGCGGGGTGGGGTGGGCAGTTGCGTGCCTCAAAGGCGGTACGCGACGGCCTTCATCAGGTTCGATGCGCCTGCCATCAGCGTCGGAATCGGCTGGGGCAGGGTGCGTGCGCCGGCCTGTTCCGCGTGATCCGCATGGCGGGCCTCGTCGGCCTTCATGACCTTGAGGATCTCGCGGCTGCGCAGGTCGGCGGGTGGCAGAGATTCCAGGTGCTCATCCAGGTGGGCTTCCACCTGGTGCTCGGTCTCGACGACGAAACCGAGGCTCCAGCCATCGCCGCGCAGGCCGGCGAGGGCGCCGAGCGCGTAGCTGCCGGCGTACCACAGCGGGTTGAACAGGCTGGGACGGCTGTCCAGCTCGCGCAGGCGGTCGGCGCACCAGGCCAGGTGGTCGGTCTCCTCCTGGGCGGCCTCCAGCAGGTGGGCGCGGGTGGTCTCGTCCCGGGCCACGGCGGCCTGGCCGAAGTACAGGCCCTGGGCGCAGACCTCGCCGACATGATTGATGCGCATCAGGCCGGCGGCATGGCGCTGCTCGTCCGGTTCCAGGGCGACCTCGGGGGTGTCCCCGGCCGGATTGGTGCGCTGGGCGGGCGGGTTGCCGAAGACGGTGTCCAGGCCGCGCTGCGCCTCCACCAGCCAATGGTCGAGGGGCGAGAAGGTCCGCGTGTTCATGTGGTCATTGTGCCGCCTCCATCGACCCCGCGTCTGCCCCGGAGGACGTGGCGGACCGGGGCATTCCTGGGGTTGCGCACTGCGGCAAGGCCCCGTACAATCCCGCCTCTTCCGTTTCACCCTTCACAACGCGTGGCAAAGTTCCGCCCGGGAAACCGCGGAATCCGCCCGACCAGACACACGAGATACACATGAGCACCTTTACCGCCAAGTCCGAGACCGTCCAGCGCGACTGGTACGTCGTCGACGCAGCAGGCAAGACCCTCGGTCGCCTGTCCACCGAGCTGGCACGCCGCCTCCGCGGCAAGCACAAGCCCGTCTATACCCCTCACGTTGACACCGGCGACTACCTCGTCGTGATCAACGCCGAGAAGATCCATGTCACCGGCAACAAGCTGGCCGACAAGAAGTACCACCGCTTCACCGGCTACATCGGCAACCTGAAGACCGAGACCCTGGCGCAGGCGCTGGAGCGCCACCCGGAACGCGTCATCGAGACCGCCGTGAAGGGCATGCTGCCGAAGGGTCCGCTGGGCCGCGACATGTATCGCAAGCTCAAGGTCTACGCAGGCCCGAATCATCCGCACGCCGCTCAGCAGCCGCAGGTCCTGGACATCTAATCATGGCTATCACTCAGAACTACGGCACCGGCCGTCGCAAGTCCTCCACCGCCCGCGTGTTCCTGCGCAAGGGTTCCGGCAACATCACGGTCAACGGTCGTCCGCTGGACGAGTTCTTCGGCCGCGAAACCGGCCGCATGATCGTGCGCCAGCCGCTGGAGCTGACCAAGAACGTCGAAAACTTCGACATCACCGTGACCACCACCGGTGGCGGCATCACCGGCCAGGCCGGCGCCATCCGCCTGGGCATCGCCCGCGCGCTGGTGGAATACGATGAAACCCTGAAGTCGGAACTGCGCAAGGCAGGCTTCATGACCCGCGACGCCCGCGAAGTCGAGCGTAAGAAGGTCGGTCTGCACAAGGCACGTCGCGCCACGCAGTTCTCCAAGCGCTAACAGACGCGCTACACTACGCGTCACTGGTTACACAGCCCCGTCGCCAAGCGGTAAGGCACCTGACTCTGACTCAGGCATTCGGTGGTTCGAATCCATCCGGGGCTGCCAATTCGACGTCCAACCGGACATCCGCAAAAGCCCGCCTCTGGCGGGTTTTTGCGTTGAGGGGATCTGCCATGGTCGCGATGTTCCAGCCGCCGTTCTGCCCACCCGACGAGGCCCTGCGCCGCATGCAGGAGCGCGGTTACGTCGTGCTGGAGCCGCGCGCCATGGCCGAAGCGGTCGGCGCCGATCTTGATGTGCTCGACGCGCTGTTGCCGAGCTGGGACCGGCTGGACGTGGACGGTTACCTCAAGGACGGTGGTCGTTACCGGCGGCGACGGCATTCGTGCTTTGTCGTCGAGGTGGGCGACATGCGACAGGCGCCACATCGCGCGCACTGGCAGTCGCTGGACTACAACGCTTTGCACGGGGGGATGCAGCGCTGGTTCGAACCGATCGAACCTGCCGTTGCCAACGCACTTGGCTGGCGCCAACTGCTGATGGGATTGGGGCGCTGGTGTTCCGTGCTGAAAGGCGAGCGCCCGTGGTATGTCGAGGCGCACCAGTTCCGCATCGACACCACCGACGGCATCGGTCGACCGACCCCGGAAGGTGCCCACCGTGACGGCGTTGATTTCGTCGCAGTGCTGCTGCTGGACCGGCAGGGCATCAAGGGCGGCGAAACCCGGGTGTTCGCCGCGGCCGGACCGGACGGGCAGCGCTTCACGCTTGAAGCGCCGTGGTCCCTGTTGTTCCTCGACGACGAACGTGTGATCCACGAATCCACCCCGATCCAGCCTTTGGGCGACCACGGACACCGCGATACGCTGGTGCTGACCTTCCGCCGGGATGGCTTCCAGGGTGATTCGGCGACAGGCTGACCGCGCCGACTATTTGATTACAATTGAAACCATGGCGCGTGGGCGCCGGCATCTGGAGTGGCGATGAAGCTGGGTTCCCTGAAGGAAGGTGGTCGCGACGGTACGCTGATCGTGGTGTCGCGTGATCTGGCCCGCGGCGTGCGCGCCACCGGCATCGCGCCAACCCTGCAGCGCGCGCTGGAGGACTGGAGCAACACCGCACCGCGCCTCAACGCACTGTACGAATCGTTGAACGCCGGCGACGCCGACGGCGCGTTCGACATCGATCTACAGGCACTGGCCGCGCCGTTGCCGCGCGCGTACGAGTTCGTTGACGGCAGTGCCTACCTGCCGCACGTGGAGCGTGTCCGCCGCGCCCGCAATGCCGAGGTTCCCGCGAGCTTCTACACCGATCCGCTGATGTACCAGGGCACCAGTGCCGCGTTCTACGGCCCGCGCGATCCGGTGAAGGTGGTCAGCGAAGACCATGGCATCGACCTGGAAGCCGAGATTGTCGTCATCACCGATGACGTACCCATGGCGGTGACGCCGGCGCAGGCGGCCGGCCACATCCAGCTGGTCGGTCTGGTCAATGACGTGTCGCTGCGCAACCTGATCCCGGGCGAGCTGGCCAAGGGCTTCGGCTTCCTGCAGTCCAAGCCGCGCTCGGCGCTGTCGCCGGTGTTCGTGACGCCGGACGAACTGGACGACGCCTGGCGCGACAACAAGGTGCACCTGCCGCTGGTGACGCACATCAATGGTGAATGGTTCGGGGCACCGGAAGCGGGCGTGGACATGCAGTTCGATTTCTCCCAACTGGTCGCGCACGCGGCCAAGACGCGGCCGCTGTCGGCCGGCACCATCGTCGGTTCGGGCACCATCGCCAACGAGGACACCTCCAAAGGCGCCTCCTGCTTCGCCGAAAAGCGCACCGTGGAGACGCTGCGCGACGGCAAGCCGTCCACGCCGTTCATGCGCTTCGGCGACGTGGTCCGTATCGAAATGACGGACCGTGACGGCCGTTCCATTTTTGGTGCGATCGAGCAGCGGATCGAACCACAACCCTTGCCTTGAAGCCGCGCCCGGGCCCAGTGTGAACCCTCGACGGAGCGGGGCAGGCATGGACGTGGAATCCGGGCATTCGAAGGCGCAAACCGCGGGGAGCGGCTTGCATGGCTGAGCAACTCAGGCTGTATTCCTACTGGCGCTCCAGCGCTGCCTATCGCGTGCGCATCGGCCTGAACCTCAAGGGCCTGGCCTACGAGACCGTGCCCGTGCATCTGGTCCGCGACGGTGGCCAGCAGCACGCGCCGGACTATGTCGCCAAGAATCCCCAGCACATGGTGCCCACGCTGCAGCACGGCGTGCGGGTGATCCGGCAGTCGCTGGCCATCCTGGAATACCTCGACGAAGCCTGGCCCTCACCGCGCCTGCTGCCGATGACGGCCCGCGACCGCGCCCGGGTGCGGGCACTGGCCCTGATGGTGGCGTGCGACATCCATCCGCTCAACAACCTGCGGGTGCTGCAGCATTTCGAAGGCACCTGGAACGTACCCCAGCCCGAACGCGACGACTGGGTGAAGCACTGGATCGTGGAGGGATTCACGCCGATGGAAGCGCTGCTGGCAGGCGATGCCGCGACGGGCGCCTTCTGCCACGGGCAGACGCCAGGCCTGGCGGACTGCTGTCTGGTGCCGCAGGTATTCAACGCGCGCCGGTTCGGCGTCGACATGAGCGCCTTCCCGACCATCGTCCGCATCGAGCAGGCCTGCCTGGCCCTGCCGGCGTTCGACCAGGCGCGGCCCGAGAACCAGCCTGACGCCAACGGCTGATCGGCTCCCTAATGAAAGCGGGCAGGTTTCCCTGCCCGTTCCTCTCCGCCGTGTCGCGACCCTTCGTCAGCCGAAGCCGTGGGTGATGCGCGGGGAGCTGCTGCCGGTGTCGTAATCCGCGTAGGGGTCGTGCTCGCCCTTGCTGCCTTCGGACAGGCGGAACTTGAGCGCCAGGCCGTCGCGCGAATCGGCGGCGCGCAGCGCTTCCTCCTGCTCGATCTGGCCTTCCTTGACCATGCGGAACAGGCACTGGTCGAAGGTCTCCATGCCTTCCTCCAGCGACTCCTCCATCGCCGCCTTGATCTCGTGCACCTGGCCGCGACGCAACAGGTCGCGGATCATCGGCGTGTTGATCAGCACTTCGGCTGCCGGCATGCGGCGACCGTCGGCACCCTTCACCAGGCGCTGCGAGACCACGGCGCGCAGGTTCAGCGCCAGGTTCATCAGCACGTTCTTGTGCGCGCTCTCGGGGAAGAAGTTGAGGATGCGCTCGATGGTCTGGTCCGCGTTGTTGGAGTGCAGCGTCGCCAGGCACAGATGGCCGGTCTCGGCGAAGGCGATGGCGGCCTCCATCGTGGTGGCGTCCAGGATCTCGCCGATCAGGATGACGTCCGGCGCCTCGCGCATCGCGTTCTTCAGCGCGTTGTGGAAGGCATGCGTATCCAGGCCGACTTCGCGCTGGTTGACGATCGACTGCTTGTGCTTGTGCAGGTACTCGATCGGATCCTCGATGGTGAGGATATGGCCGGTGCTGGTGGTGTTCCGGTAGTCGATCATCGACGCCAGCGAGGTCGACTTGCCCGAGCCGGTGGAGCCGACGATCAGCACCAGCCCGCGCGGGGTCATGATGATGTCCTTCAGCACCGGCGGCAGGTTCAGCTCCTCGATGGTCGGGATCACGCTGCGGATGGCACGGATGACCATGCCCACTTCTCCGCGCTGCTTGAACACGTTGACGCGGAAACGGCCGGCGTCCTGCAGGGCGATGGCCATGTTGAGCTCGAGCTCGCGCTCGAACACGGGCACCTGGCCCTCGTCCATCAGCGAATAGGCGATTTTCTTGACCATGCCGGGTGGCAGGCCGGTGTTGCCCAGCGGGTAGAGCTTGCCCTCGATCTTGATGTAGACCGGCGCCCCGGTCGTGAGGAACATGTCCGAGGCGTTCTTCTCGGTCATCAGCTTCAGGAAATAGCCGATGTCCATATGCAAAGCTCCCCACGATGCGCGGCGACGTTGCAACGGCGCCAAAGGCTTCCGACAATGGCCGCGCGCACCCCTCAACGTCACGGCACCCCAATGATCGTTAGCTTCGCACACTTCCGCAGGCCCCTGCATGTGATGGCCGCCGCAGTAGCGGCACTGGCCCTGTCGGGCGCACCCGCTTTCGCACAGAGCGCGTTGACCCCGGAGCTCGAAGCCGCCGTGCAGGCGGTTCAGCGCGCCGACCAGGCCGACGCCGACCAGTACGCGCCCGAGCCGCTGGCTGCCGCACGGCAGACACTGGCGCAGGCCCAGGCGGCGCATGCCGCACGCGACAAGAAAAAGACGCTGGACCTCGCGCAGCGGGCCGCTGTCGAGGCCGATCTCGCCCGCGCACGCAGCCAGGAGGCCGTGGCGCTGGCCGAGGTGGCGCAGCGTCAGGCGGAGATCGCCGACCTGCAACGGCAGATCGGCGGGGAGAACAAGCGATGAGCGCCCTCCGCACGAGCATGCATTCGACCGCGCTGGGGCTCGCCCTTGCCATGGCATCGTCGGGCGCGGTGGCGGCCGACAATCCGGTGGTCGTGCAGTTGAACCAGCGACTGGCGGCCCTGCAGGCCGATCCGGTGCTTGCCGAGATGGCCGCCTACGAAAAGCTGCAGGCCCAGCACGCCATCGCAGCCTTCGACAAAGCGCGTCGCAGCCAGCGCGAGACGGCGCAGTACATCGCCGAGCGTCGCATCGAGATCGCCGAGATCGCCGCGCGTACGCAGGCGGCTCGCCGTGACGTGGACCGGCTGGACCGCACCCGCAGCGAACTGCTGGTGGAAGCCAGCCGCCGCGAAGCCGAGAAGGCGCGTCGCGAGGCCGAACGCCTGCGCGTGCAGGCGCAGATCCAGGCCGAGGAAACCGAACGCCTGCGCCTGGCCGCCGAAGCCGAAGCCCTTGCACGACAGGAAGCCGAAACCACACTGGACACGGTGGCCGGCCAGCAGGCCAACCGCCTGAGCGCGGCACGCCAGCGCGAGTTGAAGCTGGCGCGCGAAGAGGCCGAACTGGTCTCCGGCACCAAGCTGCCTGCGTCGAAGTTCGAGGCGCGCGGCGAGGTCTTCACCCTGGGAGCCGATGCGTTCGGCAACGGTTCTGCCAAGCTGTCCTCAGGCGGCACTGCCAGCGCCAAGGCCCTGGCCGCCTACCTGCAGGCCAACCCGAAGGCCCGTGCCCGGCTGGAGGGGTATGGCGACAGCCAGACACCCGGTCAGCGCCGCGCGGATGCGCTGCGCGACGCACTGGTCGCGGCAGGCATTCCGAAAGCGCGCCTGCAGAGTGCCGCCAAGGGCACCGGCAGCAAGGCACGTGCGTTGGAAGTCGTGGTCACGCACTGATTTCGTCATGTAAATCAGTCGGTTGAACGAACTCCGGTGGCTTGCGGGCGAATTGCCTGAATGTTCGCCACTGGATGTCTTTCCTTGTAAATCAAATATTTAAGCCAGCCCTTGCCGGGCTGGAAGTCGAGGAGTAGGGTCGTATACCCAAGCGGCTCCCGTCGCTTGGCTCACCGGAGAATCGACCCGATGACGCCCGTACCGATCCCCCAGGAGACCGCCGCCGGCAAGCAGGCCGGAGCGGGTATTCCCAAGGGAAGTGCCCGCGCTGCCGGCCAGATGCTCCGCTCCCAAGCCAACGCCCCGTGCCTGTGAAGGCCGGGGCGTTCGTATTTCCGCTGAAGGAGGTAACGATCATGTTCGAAGGTCAACCGCAGTCCGACATCGATGCGCTCATCAAGGCCGATCCGGAATTCAAGCAGCTGTACCAGCGCCACCGCGAGCTGGACAAGAAGGTCACCGACGCCGAACTCGGCGTGCTGCCCATCGACGACACCCTGCTCGGCCAGATGAAGCGCGAGAAGCTGCACGCCAAGGAGCGATTGCTCCGGATCTACGACGCCAAGCCCCACTGACCCTCCCCGCTTTCTCGTCGCGGGCGGCGACGGCCTCCTCGTCGGCCGTCGCCGTCCGCGTCACCCTAGTGCGATAATCCGGTCCCGTACCGCACCGGATGCACGGCCGCATGGCGATCCACTCTTCCGTACTCGAGCTGATCGGCGACACGCCGATCGTCCAGGCCAGGCGCCTCGACACCGGGCTCTGCACCCTTTACCTGAAGCTCGAAAGCGCCAATCCGGGCGGGTCCATCAAGGACCGCATCGGCATGTCGATGATCGAGGCTGCGGAGAAGCGCGGCGATCTGAAGCCGGGCGCGACACTGGTGGAAGGTACCGCCGGCAACACCGGCATCGGTCTGGCCCTGGTGGCCCAGCAGAAGGGTTACAAGCTGATGCTGGTGGTCCCGGACAAGATGAGCCGGGAAAAGATCTTCAACCTGAAGGCCATGGGCGCTGAGGTCATCCTGACGCGCTCCGACGTGGCGAAGGGCCACCCGGAGTATTACCAGGACCTCGCCGAGCGCATTGCCCGCGAGACACCGGGCGCCTACTTCATCAACCAGTTCGGCAACCCCGACAACCCGGCGGCACACGAGTTCGGCACCGGCCCGGAAATCCTGCGCCAGATGGAGGGGCAGCTGGACGCGATCGTCTTCGGCTGTGGCAGCTCCGGCACCATGAGCGGCCTGTCGCGCTGCTTCGCCGAGCATTCGCCACAGACCGAGATGGTGCTGGCCGATCCGGTCGGCTCGATCCTGACCCAGTACATCAACGAGGGCATCCTCAGCACCAAGTCCGGCAGCTGGCTGGTGGAAGGGATCGGCGAGGATTTCCTGCCGCAGATCTCGGATTTCAGCCGGGTGAAGAAGGCCTACGCGATCAGCGACGGTGAAAGCTTCCACACCGCGCGCGACCTGCTGGCGAAAGAGGGCATCCTGGGCGGCTCGTCCACCGGCACCCTGCTGGCGGCCGCGCTGAAGTACTGCCGTGAGCAGACCACGCCCAAGAAGGTGCTGGTGTTCGTCTGCGACACCGGCAACAAGTACCTGTCCAAGATGTACAACGATTACTGGATGCTGGACAACGGTTTCATCGAGCGGACCCAGTACGGCGATCTGCGCGACCTGATCCTGCGTCCCTACAGCCAGCGCGATACGGTCGTGGTCAGTCCGACGGACCTGCTCACCACCGCATACCAGCGAATGAAGCTGTACGACGTCTCGCAGTTGCCCGTGATGGAAGGCGACCGCCTGGCCGGCATCGTGGACGAGAGCGACGTGCTGCTGCATGTCTATGGCGACGAGGCCCGTTTCCGCGACCCGGTCTCCACCGCCATGGTCAGCAAGCTGGACCGGCTGGACGTCCGCTCGCCGATCGAGGCGCTGCTGCCAGTGTTCGATCGCGGACAAGTAGCCATCATTACGGATGGGGAGGCGTTCCTCGGCCTGATCACCCGCATTGACCTGCTCAACTACCTGCGTCGGCGCGCGCAGTAAACGACGCGGTCTGCCATCCACGGGTGGGCGGCGCATGGACGATACGTTAAGACTCGGCCAGTAGAATGGCCGGCTGATTCAAGGAACCCGAACATGACGCACCACTCATCCCCTTCCGATGGGGGCGCTGGCGAGCCCGCCCTGGGAACGCTGGCCATCCACGGCGGCCAGTCGCCCGACCCCAGCACTGGCGCCGTCATGCCGCCGATCTATGCGACCTCGACGTACGCGCAGAGCAGTCCGGGCGTCCATCAGGGGTTCGAGTATTCGCGGACCCACAATCCTACCCGGTTCGCCTACGAGCGCTGCGTCGCCGCGCTGGAGGGGGGCTCGCGTGGCTTCGCGTTCGCGTCCGGCATGGCGGCGACCTCGACCGTGCTGGAGTTGCTGGACAGCGGCAGCCATGTGATTGCAATGGATGACCTGTACGGTGGCAGCTACCGGCTGTTCGAGCGCGTGCGCAGGCGCACTGCGGCACTGGATTTCAGCTTCGTCGACCTGACGGACCTGGAAGCCTTCGAGGCCGCCATCCGACCGGAAACGCGAATGGTGTGGGTTGAAACCCCGACCAACCCCATGCTGAAGATCGTCGACATTGCCGCCATCTGTGGTGTCGCCCACAAGCATGGCCTGCGCGTGGTGGTCGACAACACGTTCGCTTCTCCGATCCTGCAGCGTCCGCTGCGACTCGGCGCGGACATCGTGATGCACTCGGCCACCAAGTACCTCAATGGCCACTCCGACATGGTCGGTGGCATGGTGGTGGTGGGAGACGACGCTGAACTGGCGGAGCAGATGGCGTTCCTGCAGAACTCCATCGGTGCCGTGCAGGGGCCATTCGACAGCTTCCTTGCGTTGCGCGGGCTGAAGACGCTGCACCTGCGTATGAAAGCCCATTGCGAGAATGCACTCGCGCTGGCGACATGGCTGGAGACGCACCCCGCCATCGAGAAGGTCATCTATCCCGGACTCGCCTCGCACCCGCAGCACACGCTCGCTGCCAAGCAGATGCAGGGCTATGGCGGCATCATTTCGATCGTGCTCAAAGGTGGCTTCGACGCGGCCAGGAAGTTCTGCGAGAACAGCCGCTTGTTCACGCTCGCCGAATCGCTTGGCGGCGTGGAGAGCCTGGTGAATCACCCCGCGGTGATGACGCATGCGTCGGTGCCGGTGGAGCGTCGGGAAAAGCTGGGCATCAGTGACGGGTTGGTGCGGTTGAGCGTTGGGGTCGAACATCTGGGCGATCTGCGAGCCGAACTGGCCGACGTCTTGGATCAGTGCCGAAATTGAAGGTCAGAACGACCATGCATCGACCATCCGGTGTGCCGGCAGAATCCAGGTTCGTCGACTGGGCTCGTGGACTTGCGCCACTCGTCAGTCTGTACCGCCGGCTCCCATTTGCTTGGCGTGATGCTGTGTCGCAATTGTCGAATCGGCGTCTGCAACGCAGGCTGACTTTCCGACGCACGCCCGCATGGGTCGTCAAGACACCTCTGCCGACTCAGCGAGTTCCGCTGTCGGCTACTTCGCCGTCCCGTGCAGGCGAGCGCCTTGGCGTCAACGTGTTCGGCTACTTGCGCGGAGAATTCGGGCTGGGAGAGAGCGCACGCCAGTATGCGCGCGCGCTGATGGCAGCCGGTGTGGATGTGGCGTTGGTGGACATGGACTTGGGGCTGCCGCATGGCTGGAAAGACGACAGCCTTGGAGCCTTGCTAGGCACGAGTGCGCCATTCGCCGTCAATCTGGTTTTCGTCAATCCCGACTATCTGGATGCGGCGCTAGAGCAGATCGGGAAGGAGCGGCTTGCCGGAAAGCATCTGATCGCGTGCTGGTTCTGGGAGTTGGACAAGGTTCCAGACGCCTGGATTTCTTCGCTGGACAGCGTGGATGAATTGCTTGTCAGCTCGGGCTTCGTCGAAGAATGCTTCCGTAGAGTGACGGACAAGCCTATTCTGCGTGCCCCGTTGCCGTTGGCGCACTTGCCCGATAGTGGTCTCCAGCGTGTGGATTTCGGGTTGCCCGAGGAAGAGTTCGTGTTCCTTGCCTCGTTCGATTTCAACTCTTGGGTCGCGCGTAAGAATCCGTACGCGGTGGTTGCGGCGTTCCTGCAGGCGTTCCCGCTCGGGAATGAGCGTGTTGTCCTGCTGCTGAAGACCAGCAACGGGTTTCGCTACCCTACGCAGCTTCGCGCCTTGCTGGTTGCGACGTCGGTCGATCATCGCATCGTGGTGCGAGATGACATCATCGAGCGCGCCCACATGACCGCGTTGCACCGCTGCTGCGATGCTTATGTCTCCCTGCACCGTGCCGAAGGTTTTGGCCTTGGTCTCGCCGAAGCCATGGCGCTCGGAAAGCCGGTCATCGCCACCAATTGGTCGGGCAACCTGGATTTCATGTCATCCGACGTGGCCTGCATGGTGGATTACCGGCGCGTTGCGGTTAAGCCTGAAGAGTATCCGCACTCCGAAGGTGCGACATGGGCCGAACCTGACGTGGCGTCGGCGGCGGACGCGATGCGCCGCCTAGCGGCGGATCCAGCGGCGGCCGCGCGCCTCGGTGTGCGAGCCCGCGAACATGTGGTGGATGTATTGGCGCCTGAGAAGGCGGCGTCCGCCATCGTGCGCCGCCTGCAGTCGCTGGGTGATGTTGACCCCAATGGAGACGAGCACTGATGCGCGAGATGCTCGCCGCCATATGGGCCTACAGGTTCTTCATCGTTTCGTCCATCAGCAACGATCTGCGTGTCCGGTTCCTGCGCAGCAAGCTCGGTGCCTTGTGGATGGTCATACATCCGCTGGCGCAGGTGCTGATCTTTGCGTTGGTCCTGTCGGAAGTATTGGCCGCCAAGCTACCGGGGATCGACAACAAGTACGCCTACGCGCTGTACTTGATGGCGGGCACAATGGGCTGGACGCTGTTTGCCGAGACTATCAGCCGGTGCGTGGGACTTTTCGTCGATAACGCCAATTTGATGAAGAAGATGGCGTTTCCAAGGATATGTCTGCCCATCATCACGGCCGGCACCACGCTGGTACAGAACGTGCTCCTGCTGCTGGCCATCTTCCTCGTGTTCGCCGCGCTCGGCCATCTCCCTGGTGTCCAGGCTCTCTGGCTGCCGCTACTAATGATTGTCACGCTGATGCTCTCCAGTGCGCTGGGCATCCTGCTTGGCATCTTCAATGTCTTCGTCCGCGATGTGGGCCAGGTGGTTCCGGTGGTGATCCAGGCAATGTTTTGGTTGACGCCCATTGTCTACTCGCTAGAGATCCTGCCTCCATCGACCCGTGCTTGGTTCCAGCTCAACCCGCTGATCCCGCTGATTGTCAGTTACCAGAACGTCCTGGTGTTCGACAAGGCGCCGGAATGGGCTAGCCTGGGATGGCTGATGTTTGCTTCGCTAGGCTTTGCTGGGCTTGCACTACTCGTGTTCCGACGCGCAAGCGCCGAGATGGTGGACGTTCTGTGAGTCTGGCGATCTCCGTTTCCGGCGTAGGCAAGGCTTACCGCCACTGGAGGAGCGAGTGGCAACGTTTTGCTCGCTGGTTCGGCATCCGCTCTGAGCCTGTTTCGGAGCAGTGGGTCCTGCGAGGTGTCGATTTCCAGATTTGCCAAGGCGAGTCGGTGGGCATCATCGGCCAGAATGGCGCAGGCAAGAGCACGCTGCTCAAGCTGGTGACGGGTACCGCGCGTCCGAGCGAAGGTCGCATAGTGCTGAACGGACGCGTTTCCGCGATCCTGGAACTGGGGATGGGCTTCAATCCGGAACTGACGGGGCGTCAGAACGTGCGCCACGCCGCCGGTCTGCTCGGTTACGCGGAAGCGGAGATCGACAGGCTGATGCCCGAGATCGAGCGTTTCGCCGAAATCGGCGTTTACTTCGACGAGCCGGTCCGAGCCTATTCCAGTGGCATGCAGGTGCGGGTAGCCTTCAGCGTCGCGACCGCCACCCGTCCTGACATCTTGATTGTCGACGAAGCGCTCTCGGTCGGAGATGCTTACTTCGTCCATAAGTGCTTCCGTCGCATCCGCGAATTCCGTGCTGGTGGGACGACATTGCTTTTCGTCTCGCACGACGCGAGTGCCGTGCAGGCACTGTGCGACCGTGCCATCCTGCTGGTGCAAGGCCGTGTCGTGATGGATGGCGATCCACACTACGTGTTCGACTACTACAACGCGCTGATCGCCGAGAAGGAGAACAGCAAGCTCCTTCAGCGTGAGACTGCGGACAATCAGGTGGCGACCGAGTCGGGATCAGGCGAGGCATCGATCGAGTCCGTGGCGCTGCTGGATGTGAATGGAGCGCCGGTGGAGTACGTCGGGGTGGCTCAGCCAGTGGTGCTGGATGTGCACGTGAAGGTGCATTTCCCTCTCGACGATCTAGTGTTCGGTTTCATGATCCGCGACCGCTTGGGTCAGCCGGTGTTCGGTACCAACACGCACCACACCCGGCAGACCAACATGCAACTCGAAGCAGGCCAGTGTCTGCGGTTCAGTGTCGCGTTTCCCGTCAACCTCGGGCCAGGCAGCTATTCGGTGTCCATCGCGTTGACTGAAACGGAGACGCATTTGGTAAGGAACTACGTCTGGCGGGATCTGGCTCTGGTGTTCCAGGTCGCGAATACCGGGCACCCCGAGTTCGTGGGGACCGCGTGGCTGCCAGCCGATATCTCGATCCGGTCGGAGGGTGGCGAAGAAAGTGCGCGCGCATTGGACAACGGAGGTAGGGCATGAGTGAGGCTTCCACGCCAGAGGAAGAGGCGGCGCGAGTGATCAGGCGCGTGCAGAGGGAGTTGTCGCGTCGCGCGGCCGCGGCGACGTCCGCGGCCGTGGGCGTCGCGGGAGCGGAGGCTACCGCTCTGCCACGCTGGCGTCCCGGACGTTCCGCGTTGCCCGAGAAGAGCGCATACGCACTTCAG
The DNA here is from genome assembly GCF_014851815.1 of Pseudoxanthomonas sp. PXM01. Classification (GTDB taxonomy): domain Bacteria; phylum Pseudomonadota; class Gammaproteobacteria; order Xanthomonadales; family Xanthomonadaceae; genus Pseudoxanthomonas_A. Next base: position 1,621,935 of record NZ_JACVAJ010000001.1, on the reverse strand, counting down.
GAGCTACTGCAATATGACGACGAGCAGTTCGTCGAAGTCGCGTACCAGACGATCCTGCGTCGCCCCGCCGATGAAACGGGCTTCCAGCATTACTGCCATCAGCTGCGCGCGGGCGGTGTTTCCAAAGTGGAAGTCCTCGGTAACCTGCGCTGGTCCGAAGAGGGGATGCAGCGTGGCGTTCATGTTGATGGGCTACTGCTGCCGTACAAGGTGCAGCAGTGGCGCCACCGACGTTGGTTGGGCCCAGTACTGGAGTGGGCCTATACGCTGGCGAGGCTGCCTCGGCTGGCCCGACAGCAAGCCATCTCCAGCACCTATGGCGTACACGAGACGCGTCGTATCGGCCAACTGTTGAACCAAGTGGTTGACGGTGTGGGTACGCAAGCCGATGCCATCGCGCATCGCCTCTCGGAGATGTCGGCGGAGTTGCATGCACTCGAAGGCAGGGCACTGGCGCTGTCAAACGAACAGACCGGCCGAATCGACAAGATCGATGAACGGCTCACGGTGGAATTCGAACACGAATCGGGTGCGGCGCCGGCGAGCCGGGTGACGCTCGGTGCGCGGGTCGGCGTACTCGAGGAGCGGATTCGCGAGATAGCGTCCGGGATCGAAGTGCGCCTGGCCGCGCTCGAGCAGGCGAGCTCGGGAACCCACCAGCGCGCGGAAGAACGGTTGGACGCGCTAGAAGGCGCCTGCACCCTCCTGGCCGAGCGCATATCCGAACTGGCTGCGAGCATTCCTCCCGCCGCGCCATTACCGAAGGCTGAGCCGGACAAGCGCAATCTCGATGCGCTGTATGCGGCGTTCGAAGAGGCGTTCCGCGGCAGCAACGAATTGGTCCGGACGCGCGTCAGGCCGTACCTTGCCGATGTCGCCGGCGCTGTTGTGGCCGGGCAGGATGCGCCCATCGTCGACATCGGTTGCGGGCGTGGAGAATGGCTTGAGGTGTTGCGCGATGCCGGCTATCGTGCGCGCGGCATCGACAGCAACCAGGTTTTCGTCCAGGCCTGCCGTGCGAAGGGGCTGGATGTCACCGAGGGCGATGCGTTCGAGGTCCTGAAGCAGATGCCGGATTCATCGGTCGCAGGCGTTACCTCGATCCACCTGATCGAACACCTCGGCTTCGAGTCGTTGATCGACTTTCTCGACGAGTCCCACCGCATCCTGCGGCCTGGCGGCATTCTGATTATGGAGACGCCCAATCCGGAGAATGTGCTCGTCGGCTCCAATTGGTTCTACATGGATCCCACGCATCGCAACCCGCTTCCCCCTGGCCTGATGTTCTGGCTGACCCGTTCGCGCGGATTCACCGACGTCCGAGTGGAACGCCTGAGCGAGGCGCGCGATGTGCCGATACCCGCACTGCTGCAGGAGGACGCCGCTGGTGCGGCGTCCCTCAACATGGTGCTGGAGCATTTTCGTGCGCCGGTGGACTATGCCGTCATCGCCCGGAGGAGCGCATGAGCCGGCGTTGCGCGAGAATCCTAGTCACCGGGGCAGGCGGGTTTGTCGGGCGCTACGTGTTGGAAGCAGTCAAGAACGGCCGGTTCGGAGACGCCGTCGCCGCCGCCCCCCCCCCGGAGTGGGACATCCGCAACCTCGATTCGACGCGTGACGTCGTGGCCCAGGCGATGCCGGATGCGGTCGTGCACCTGGCCGCACAGAGCTTCGTGCCCCGCTCGTTCGAGGATCCTGCGGAAACCTTGGCCATTAATGCGGGCGGCACCGCCAACCTGATCAAGGCGCTGCAGGAGCGGGACTTCGGTGGCCGGTTCCTATACGTCAGTTCGGGCGATCTCTATGGTCTCGTCGCGGAAGAGGATCTGCCGGTGACGGAGTACATCCAGCCGCAGCCACGGAACCCTTACGCCGTAAGCAAGTGGGCCGCCGAGCAACTGTGCTTGCAGGCTGGTAGAACCCACGGTCTCGATTGCGTCATTGCCCGCCCGTTCAATCATGTCGGTCCGGGCCAGAGCGATCGCTTCGTGCTGCCATCCCTCGCGGGACAGATCGCTGAGATCGAGGCTGGACGTCGCACACCACTTATCGAAGTCGGCGACATCGACAGCACGCGCGATTTTCTCGACGTGAGAGATGTTGTCGCCGCATATGCCGCCTTGTTGCGTGCTGGCGTGCGGGGAACGACGTATGTCATTGCCAGTGGCCATGAGCGCAGCGTCCGCGAACTGTTGAATCTGATGCTCGCCCATACGGATGCGACGCCCGAGATCCGCATGGATCCTTCCCGTATGCGGCCTTCGGAGCAGAAACGGATGCGCGCGGACAGCCGCAGGCTGCGCGACGACACCGGTTGGAGCCCGGAATTGAGCATAGAAACCACCGTATTAGATCTTCTCGACTACGCAAGGAAAAGCAAACAATGACCGGCAAGAGTGCATTGATCACCGGTGTAACGGGCCAAGACGGCGCCTACCTTTCCCAGCTGCTGCTCGGGAAGGGTTACCGCGTGCACGGTCTGCTGGCGCGACGCAGCACCGACACCCTGTGGCGTCTGCGCGAGCTGGGGATCGAGCGCGACGTGAACCTGATCGACGGTGACCTGAACGACCTGTCATCGCTGATACGCGCGATGGAAGTTTCGAAAGCGGATGAGGTCTACAACCTGGGCGCGCAGAGCTTTGTCGGAACGTCCTGGCAGCAACCGATCGTCACCGCCCAGATCGACGGCGTAGGGGCTCTCAATGTTCTCGAGGCCGTGCGCATCGTCAATGCGAAGGCACACTTCTATCAGGCCTCGACCAGCGAGATGTTCGGCCTGATTCAGGCGGAGAAGCAGAGCGAGACGACACCGTTCTATCCCCGTAGTCCCTACGGCGTCGCCAAGCTGATGGCTCACTGGGCCACGGTGAACTACCGCGAAAGCTTCGGCATACATGCCTCCAGTGGCATCCTCTTCAATCACGAGTCCCCGCTTCGCGGTATCGAGTTCGTGACCCGGAAGGTCACCGACGCGGTAGCCCGCATCAAGCGCGGTGAGCAGTCCGAGCTGCGTTTGGGCAACATCGACGCTAAGCGCGACTGGGGATTCGCGGGCGACTACGTCGAGGCGATGTGGCTGATGACGCAACAGCAGGCTGGTGGCGACTTCGTTGTAGCGACAGGGACGACCACGACCGTCCGGAGGATGTGCGAGATCGCCTTTGAGCATGTCGGCCTCAAGATGGAAGACCACCTGGTGATTGATCCAGCGTTCTACCGCCCGGCCGAAGTCGACGTCCTGTTGGGCGATCCCGCGAAGGCCAATACGGTGCTCGGATGGAGGCCTAAGACCAGCCTGGAGCAACTGATCGGCATGATGGTCGACGCGGATTTGCGCCGCCAGTCCTGATGACCCGGAAGGAAACCGCTGCATGCGCATCGCGTTGGATCTACAAGCCTGCCAGACCGCATCCCGCCATCGCGGGATAGGCCGTTACAGCCTGGATCTGACCCGCGCGTTGTTGTCGCGAACCGATGACGAGCTGCTGCTCGGACTGGACGGGACCTATCCGCAGGAAGCCGACGAAGTCGCCGGTACGCTGCAGGATGTCGTGGCGCGCGCATCATTCAGCCGCTACTACTACCCGGGACCCGTTCATCCGCATGGACACCCCGACGACATCTACCGGCCTGCGGCGGACGTGCTGGTGCAGTCCCATTACAGAAAGCTTGCGCCCGACATCGTGCACGTCCACAGCCTGTTCGAGGGTTTCGTCGACCACGCGGGCGGAATGCCCGGCGTGGCGACCCTAGAAGGCCCCATCAGCTCGGTGACGCTGTACGACTTCATCCCGCTGGTATTCGCCGACAAGTACCTCGTCAATCCCGAGTACACGACTTGGTACTCGAAGCGCTTGGCCATGCTGCAACGATTCGACCTGCTGCTGTGCATCTCCGAAGCAACCCGTGCGGATGCGATCCGCTTCCTGGGTATACCTGCCGACCGCCTGGCGGTCATCCATGCAGGTGTCGGTGCGGAGTTCACGCCACTGTCGTGGGCGCCCGCCGCACGCGCCCAGTTGTTGCGTCGGCTGGGTGTACATGATCGCTTCGTGCTTTACACCGGAAACGGCGACTTCCGCAAGAATCTCATCGGTGCGATCGATGCATTCGCGCGATTGCCGCAGGACGTAAGGCAAGGCGTGCAACTGGTCCTCAATCAGGTTGATGATGAAGCCGTACTGCGTGTCTACGCCGCGCGCCACGGTCTGGCGCCCGACGACATCGTGATTACCGGGAAGGTCTCCAACGCGGACTTGATCGCGCTTTTCCAGATGTGCGAAGTCTTCTTCTTCCCTTCGCTGTATGAGGGCTTCGGCTTGCCGGTGCTTGAGGCGATGGCATGCGGCGCACCCACCATCTGTGGCGACAATTCCAGCCTTCGCGAGGTGATGCAACGCGAAGATGCGATGTTCGACGCCTCCAGCGTGGAAGCGGCCGCCGGCCTGCTGGCACACACACTGATGGACGAGGGTCTGCGCATGTCGCTGCGCGATTCGGGGTTGGCTCGGGCAAAGGAGTACTCCTGGGACCGCACTGCGCGCCTTGCCAACGAGGCGTGGGGGGAAGCGCGCGCGCGCGCGCGCGCCGATACCCGCACCGCCATTGCCCGTCCAGCGCGCAAGCGCGTCGCCATGGTGACGCCTTTGCTCCCGGAGCGTACGGGGGTGGCCAGCTATGTATCCGAGATACTGGCGCCGCTTTCGCGCTATTTGGACGTGGATCTGTATACGAGCGCGGAGCCGGCCCAAGCGCGGGCGGGCGCCGGCGCCTTGACCGTCTTGTCGTGGTCGGAGTTTCCCGAACGCGCCGCGAACTATGACGGTATCGTCTATCAGTTCGGAAACTCGCCGTTCCATTCGCACATGGTGGACCTGCTTGCGCGCTTCCCAGGTGTCGTGGTGCTGCACGACGTTTACCTCAGTTCGATGTTCTGGTACATGGACGAACATGGAGGTGTCCCAGGCGTATTCGCGGATGCATTGATGCGGTCGCACGGACGATCTGCGGTCGCGTACCTCCGTGACGAAGGTCCGCTTGCAACGCGGCGCCGCTACCCCGCCTCTCTGGGCGTCCTGGAGGAGGCGACGGCGGTCATCGTCCACTCGGTCCATTCGCTGGAGACGATCCGCACGCATTATCCCTATGCTCGCACCGGGCGCGTGCACGTCGCCCCGATGCCCGTGCGCTCGATGGGAGCCCCATTGCCGTCCGAGCGCAAGGCGGCACGCGCCAGACTCGGCATTGATGCGGCCGAGTGCCTGATCGTCAGCTTGGGATTCGTCGCGGACACCAAACTGTCCACTCTCGTGCTGGATGCGCTGGCGGATCTTCCGGGTGCGGATGCAACAGTGAGGATGGTGTTCGTCGGAGAGAACGACGGCGGTCCGTACGGACATGAAATGGAGCGGCGTATCGAGGCGTTGGGGCCCGGCGTTCGAGCCGCGGTCACGGGATTTGTGGACGACGGGACCTACAACGATTACCTGCTGGCGGCGGATTTCGCGGTCCAATTACGCTCCGGCAGTCGTGGCGAGACGTCCAAAGCAGTCTACGACTGCATGTCCCACGGACTGGCAACGGTAGTGAACGACTATGGCAGCCTGGGGGAAGTCCCGGACGATTGCGTCGTCAAGCTCCAGTCCGTGCCGGCGGTTGAAGACCTAGCGATGGCCTTGTCGCGACTCATCGCCGATGCGGATGCTCGACAGGCGTTGGGTGGGGCGGCGGTGGCATTCATGCGACGCGAGCACGCCCCCGACGCGACTGCTCGTGTCTATGCCGACGCGTTGCGCGCAGGCATCACGCTGCGCCACGCACGCGACGCCTACGACCTCGTGGAGGGTTTGACCCGGATCCTGGAGCACCGCCCGGTGCTGGAGAGCGAGTCGGCCGCGCTGGAGTTCGCGATCACGCGTGAGCGCCGCGAGGCCGGCCCTCCCCGCTTGCTGATCGACCTCAGCGAGGTCGTGCATGTGGACTACGCAACCGGCGTCCATCGCGTCGTGCGCAATCTGGCGCGCGAGATGCTGTTGCTGGAGGCACCGACCTTGCTTGAGGTCGCAGCCGTCGCCCATGAAAGGGGGGGGGGGCTGACGTGTACTGACGCCTATGTGACCGACGCACTGGGCTTACCTGGTAGGCCGAACGACCGGCCCATTGACTTCCGCGCGAACGACGTCCTGTTCCTGCTTGACTCGGCATGGGAGACGCCGGAACGCTTCGAGGCATCTCTCGCGACGATCGCGGATCGGGGCGGGCGCTGCGCCGCATTCGTCCATGACCTCATCCCTGTGCGGCACCCTGAGTTCTGCGTGGACTACATGCCGGCCGTATTCGAGAAGTGGCTGCGCTACGTAGTGCGTAAGTGCGATGTACTGGTCTGTAATTCTGCCGCGACTGCGGCCGACCTCCGTGCCTGGATCGCCGAGGTCCAAGCGCCGCGCAAGCATGCTCAGCGCATCGGCTACGTGCATCTGGGGTGCGATCTGATAGAGCCGGGACGCATGGGGGCAGAAATAGGCGAAGATTTCCGCCAGGTGTTCCACGGATGGACGGCCTTGGTCGTCGGAACGCTGGAACCTCGCAAAGGCTGTTCGGACGTACTAGACGCGTTCGAAGAGCGCTGGCGCGAAGGGTCGGAGCAGAAGCTGGTGTTCTTCGGCAAGAAGGGATGGAACGTCGAAGGTTTCTTGGAGCGGCTGCAATCCCACCCCGAACTGGGCCGACGACTGTTCTGGTTCCAAGGTCTCTCGGATGCTGAGCTGAGTTACGCATATCAACACGCTTCAGTGCTCATCCAAGCGTCGTTGGCGGAAGGCTTTGGTTTGCCGATCGTCGAGGCGTCGCGATACGGGCTGCCACTTTTGCTCAGCGACCTGCCGGTGTTCAGGGAAATTGCATCGGTCCACGCGGAGTACTTTCGCGCAGGGGATCCGTACCAATTGGCCGAACGGCTGCGCCAGCAGCTACCTGCGCCGCCGCCAGCGGATCTGGGGCTTACGTGGAGGCAGTCGGCAGAGATGCTCTTACGCGTGTTGGCGCGCGGAGAAAGGCCGATTCCATCATGCAGCAGCGTGCACGAGCGGGTATCGGCGAAGGGAGCGCTTGTATGACCGGAATCTCCGCAGCGTCATCGACAGGGAGGTGGTCGACACGCGTCGACGTTCTGGTGATCGCGTTTCTATTCACGCTGATCGGGCTTTGGTACGCCGGTAGCGATTTCGTCGCCCACTTCGATTCCGCACTTCCAAGCGCGCCGGCAGGCGGCGGGACCGCAGAAATGATCCCAGGCGACCAGTTCGAGCAGTTCTACCGCCATACGCTGCCTTACCATAATCTCCAACGAGGGCAGTCTGCGTACTACTCGGGCTACCAGTATGCGCTTGGGCAGGAGCCGTCCTTCTACGAAGGATGGATATTCTTGCCGTTCTCCCTGCTAACATCGATGCTTGCCCTTTTTCTTGGGCCAGTCGGCGCCTACAACCTGGTTGCGCTACTCAGTTTCCCCCTGGCGGGCATCTTTGGCTATCTACTGGGCAAAGAGGTAGGACTTGGATCACGCGCCGCCGGTTACACGGTCGGGGCAGTGTTCGCGTTCCTTCCGTTCCGCGTAAGTTTTCTGTTCGGAGAGATGGTCTACGCGACAGACGTAGTGCTGTTGCCTCTGGTTCTTTTCGCGTTCGTCCGATTCTTGAAAGGCTTCGACTGGCGATGGTCGGCGATCTTCTTCTTCTCGGCCTTCCTGCTGTCTGCCGCCAACTTCGCGCTGTTCTACTGGTTCATCCTGTTCTTCTCTCCCTTGTTCCTTGTCGGCGCGTTCAAGGCCGCGCGATCCTATGGCCGCGATGTGAGCAAGTGGACGGCTCTGCTCGCCTCTGCGCTGCCATCCTTGGCCATGACCGCGTGGAACTTGGCCACGGTGTACTCGATCCTGTCCAGCAGCGGACTTGCGGCCGGGCAGGACCTCAACGAAGTGCGTTACTACAGTCCAGGATTCGAACATCTCATCACGAAATGGTCGGGCAACGAGAAGACCATCTACCTTGGGCTGGCTGGGATCCTCGCAGCATTGGGTTGGTTGGTGACGCTGATCAGGCGCGGATGGGGAAGCGACCCTGCAATCCGGCTTGTCGTCGCATATAGCGCGCTCGTTTTTCCCCTAGCGTACGTGCTCGCGTTCGGGATGACGTTCGATGACCGGACGGGGATAGGCCTGTACCGATTCTTCTACGAGAACGTACCGGGCGTCAGCAGCTCGCGTACCCCCGGAAGGATCATGCCTGTGGTGACGCTTGCGGCGTCCGTCATGATGGCGGTGGCGTGTGCGTGGGCCACTGGGCGCCTACGCAACCGCGGGCTGAAGATAGTCATTGGGGCACTGCTCGTGTACGCAGTAGTCGTGGACTTCCATTTCTCCGACGCCAGGATGTCCCAGCTGGTAGGACGGAACGCGGCGTATGCGCAAACGGCGGGCAAGGGGGGCGTCGTAGCAATTCCTTTTCAGAGGGAGGCGGACCACTACCTGAACGCGACGTTCCAATATTTCGCGCTCGTGAACGATGCAAGGCTGGTCAATGGCCACAGTTCGATGTATCCATCGGACTGGAACGCGTTCTCCCAGCGCTTCTACGGTACGTTGAACCAAGGGATCGCGACGAAAGAAGATCTGCAGGACCTACGTGGGCGGGGTGTGCGATTCATCGCCGTTCACAGCACCCCTTATCAGCCGAGTGTTGGCCCAGTCGCGCTCAGGCTCCTTTCTGGCAATCCCGCGCTGAGCCGGGTCGCGGAAGAAAGGGGGGTGGTACTTTTCGAGATTGTGGATCCCACGAAAGCGCCGGCTTCCTACTCAGCTGGGGACATCGTAGGTGCAATGCGCCTTGAGGGCGGTAGAGCTGAACAGCCAGTCGTCCTGGATCAGCCGGACTATGCTTTGGGCTGGTATGCCAGGGAGGCATATCCGGATCAGGCCGCTTTTCGATGGATGTCTGGTCTCGAGGCGGTCCTGCTGATTCCGGCACCCGCTGTCGAGTCGGGCGAGGACTACGTATTTCGGTACAAGTGTCCGACCGGTGAGCTGAGCCTTGAGGCGAACACCATGTCCTTGCGCAAAGCAGGAACTGGTTCGGACGGTTGGACATCCGTCGTCATCGATGCACATCCAGGTGAGACCAACATGCTCACCTTGAGGGCACCCGAGATATACAGGGTGCCGACCGATACGCGCCAGTTCGGCTGCATGATCGGTGATATCGAAGAGAAGCGGCCCTGATCACGAATGGTAGTCGTCCCAAGGGACGACCACATCTTGCGGGTCCGATGATGGCGTGTCAGCTCAGCAGGACATCGTCCGCCGTCGCCATCACCTGGTCGAGCCGCTCCTCAAGTCCAACCCACAGCGGCAGCCGGACCAGGGTGTCCGAAACGGAATCTGTCACCCGCAGATCGCCATGGCTGCGGCCATAGCGTAGTCCCGCCGTCGAACTGTGCAACGGCACATAATGGAACACGCACTGCACACCTTGCGCTTTCATGCGTTCGATAAAGCCTGTGCGCTGCTCCAATGAAGGCAGCTGCAGATAGTACATATGGGCATTGTGCTTGCAGTAGGACGGCACTACCGGCCGGCGCAGGCGCCCCGCAGCCTCATGGCCTTCCGCCCAAGCATGATAGCGCTCCCAGATGGCGATGCGACGTGCGGTGATCGTTTCACCGGCTTCCAGTTGTGCGCGCAGGAACGCTGCCACGATTTCACTGGGAAGGTAGGAAGACCCCACATCCACCCACGTGTACTTGTCGACCTGTCCGCGCAGGAACCTGCTGCGATTGGTGCCCTTCTCCCGTAGGATCTCCGCACGCTGGATCCTTGCCTCGTCGCGCACCAGCAACGCCCCCCCTTCACCGGAGATCACGTTCTTGGTTTCGTGAAAACTGAGGCATCCGAAATCACCGATCGCACCGAGTGGGCGACCCTTGTAGGATGAATAAATGGCTTGCGCAGCGTCCTCTACGACCATCAGTCCGTACTTGGAGGCGATCCGTAGGATTTCGTCCATCTCGCAAGCGACGCCTGCGTAGTGGACGACGCAGATTGCCTTGGTTCGTTCGGTGATCGCGCTTTCAATGAGCGACTCGTCGATGTTCAGGGTGTCGCTCCGGATGTCGACAAAAACCGGAACGGCGCCCTGGAGTACGAATGCATTGGCCGTGGAGACGAACGTGTAGGACGGCATGATGACTTCGTCGCCCGGCTGCAGTGCGAGCAGCAGCGCGCTCATCTCGAGCGCTGCTGTACACGAGTGTGTCAGTAGTGCCTTGGCGCAATTGACCTGCTGCTCGAGCAAGGCATTGCAGTGGCGCGTGAACGGCCCATCGCCCGAGAGGTGTCCATTGGCATGCGCCTCGGCAATGTAGGTCAGCTCATTGCCGGTCATGTACGGTTTGTTGAAAGGTATCGTCATGGTTCTGGGCTCCGTGCCAGGATCGAGTCAGCGGGTGCATTCCATGATGCAGTGCGTGTAGGGAACGAAAAGCATGTCTTCGCGCACAGTCAGGTGCACCGAGGAAAAATCCGTCCCTGCCAGTGCGCGATACCCTTCCGGAGAGCGGATGTTCTGCCCGCGGTCGCGGAGAATCAAAGACCTGGCCAAGCCGGACTGGCTGTCCGTGAGGGTTCCATCAAGCGTGATCAGCCTTCCGCCCGGGCGAAGCTTGCTCCATGCCGTATCGATCAGCGCGTGCGCTAGCTCGTCGTCCAGATGGTGCAGGATGCCGATTGCCAATACGATGTCCGCACCGTCCTTCACCATGTCGTCGTCGAAATCTGCGATGTCCATGCATTCGAATCTGGCCCGTGCCCCGTAACGCTTCCTGGCCGCCTCGATATAGCGGGGCGAGAGGTCGAACCCGACGTAGTCGATGTCCTCTGGCAGGTATGGCAGGAGCTCGGCGGTGCCGCATCCGATGTCCAGCAATTGGTCGCGCGGCTCGGCGCGGATGTAATCCTTCACCAGTTTCTTGCGCGACCTGCCCGCGCCAAGGATGTTCTGAGTCAGGTCGTAGATTGCAGGGTGCGAAAGGATGGATCGGATACCGTGCGTTACTTGGCTCATATCAGATACCCGATCGCGACAGAACGAGGACGCCGGCAATGATCAAGGCGGTGCCGGCCAGTTTGTTCAGATCGAAACTCTCGTGGAAGATCCACACCGCGAAGATCGCGATCAGCGGGAAGCTGAGGGCGGTGAACGGATAGGCCTTGCTGAGTGGCATTCGGCTCAGTGCAGCCATCCAGAACAGCGACGCGCCGAATGCCGCGGCGAACGCGCTGATGACCCATGGATTGGTAAGCAGGGCGACGATGTTGCGGGCCGTCAATCCCTCGGCGGCGATCTCGGGGCGCAATCCCACCTGCCACTTGATCATGAGCTGACCGTATACAGTCAGGAGCACGGTACATGCGATGAATAGATAGCTCATGACGGGTAGTCTGGCTTTCAGGCGATCTGGCCGACCGGGCCTAGCGCAGGATGATGTCGGTGTGCGCATAGACGCACAAGCGCGATTGGGGGTCCCGGATCTCGAATACGGCATGCATATGACCAGTAGGTCTGATGCCTCCGGGGATCTTAAGCGCTAAGTGGTAGGGCTCGCCGGCCAGAACCGGCCGCAGGAACGTCATGTCGAGACGCCCAAATATGGTGCCAGGGCCTGGCACTTCAGTGCCGAGAATCCGCGAAAGCTCGGCGGCGGCGAGCACGCCATGCGAGATTCGACCTGGAAAACCGGCGGCGTGCGCGGCTTCATCGTCCAGGTGGATCGGATTCACGTCGCCGGACGCCGCCGCGAACGCGGCTACCTGATCCTTAGTGAACCTTACCGAGTTCTCGTACACCTTGTTGCGTGCAGAAAGCAGCGCATTGATGTGATAGGTGTCCCAGGCTTCGAACAGATAGAAACCTTCGCGTGCCCACACCTTCTGCACGGCGAAGTTGTTGACCTGCGTGGAGACCAGCATGGTGGAGAAGCCTCGGCTGGCGAAGTCGACCTGGGTATGCCTGATCAGGTCGCCGTAGATGCCGCCGCCGGATTCCTGCGGACTGACGCCGTACAGCACACCCTCACCGGTCTGTCCATCGGTGGTTTCAGAGCATGCCGCAAAGGCCGCCAGTCTGTCGTCGCGTTCGACAATCCACAGTGTCCGTTCCGCTGCCAGCGCGTGACCTTCCGCCCACTCTTGGTAGCCGGCGAGTATCTTTTCCCGCTCAAGCAGGGGATTGGCGTGGTAGTGGCTCCGGTAGTTGCGGAATGTCTCGGCGATGAGCGTACGCAAGGCATCGAGATCGCCTGGACCGGCCTTTCGAAAGCGGAGCTCGGGATTGCGCAATGGAGCGGGGGAGTAAGTGCGCAGGTCGCACTTGTAGTACACGAGCGTGTCGGCGTGGATGAGGGGGAGCGCCCATCGCGAAACGCCATGGATTCCCTCGGCGGCACTGGGAACACGGAGGATGGCGAGATCGCACTCGGACGCGAAGATCGCCTTGGCGATCGCTTTGCTGTCGACAGTCTCCTGCTTGCCGCGGACCACGTCCAGCCCGAAACGGGCCGTGTCCAGCGGCGAGTGCGAAATAACTTCACTGTCCATGGGGCTGCTCCGGGGAAGGCGTCTGTTCCGACACTAGATAGTACGGCCTGCGTTTGGCGTCGATGAAAAGCCTGCCCAGATAGAGGCCGAGAATCCCAAGGCAGGATATGATCACGCCGCCGACCAACCAGATCGATGCGATGATGCTGGTGAATCCCGCCACCTGAGTATCGCCCTGGACGAAACGCAGCAAGGTCCAGCCGACCATGCCGAAGGCAATGGCCGCGAACACCAAACCCACCTTGACCACCAGCCTCAACGGCTTGTCAGAGTAAGACAACACGATTTCGGTGGCCAGGCGCAGTAACTTGCCGAAGCTGTAACCACTGTCGCCATCCTTGCGTGATGCATGGTTGACGGGAACGTAGCGTGTGGTGAAACCCGTCCACTTGACCATCAGGGGGAAGCAGCGGTCACGCTCCGGCATGCCGTTGACCACGTCGATCACCTTTCGGCTGTAGGCGCCGAAATTGGCTGTCGTATGGTCTTGCCGTACGCCCGTGAGCCAAGACAGTAGTCGGAAGAAGCCCCACGAAAAGAAACGCTTGGACAGACTGTCCTGCCTGGCCGTGCGCTGTGCGAAAACCACGTCCACGCCGTCGGTCAACTGGGCCACCAAGGCGGGGATGTCTTCCGGCGGATCCTGGAGGTCGCAGTCCATGACCACGACCACGTCGCCGCTAGACTTCTCTATGCCGGCGGCGATCGCGTAGTGCTGACCGAAATTCCTGGACAGTTTGAACCCACGCAGCCATGGACGGCTCTTCGCCAGTTCGAGGATGCGCGGCCAGGCAACATCCGGGCCGTTGTCGTCCACCAGCAGCACTTCGAAGCGACGTCCGGAGGGCGCGAGTGCTGCGGCGACCCGGTCCACCAGGTCCTCCAGGCATCCCTTGCAGCCGTACACCGGCGATACCACGGAAATTGACACGTGTGCACTGGCATGTGCCGCGCGCTGAGGAGATGGGGGAGGGGCGTGGGCCGCAAGGGGCGAGGACTCAGCCATTGGTGCGGCCATAGGCGTCCTCGAAACGCACAATGTCGTCCTCACCCAGATAGCTGCCGGATTGCACTTCGATCAGTTCAAGCGGGAGCTTGCCGGGGTTCTTCAGGCGGTGAGTGACGCCGAGCGGAATATAGGTGCTCTGGTTTTCCGCGAGCAAGATCACTTCATCGCCGCGAGTGACTTCGGCAGTACCGCTCACGACGATCCAGTGTTCGGCACGATGGTGGTGCATCTGCAGACTCAGGGTGGCGCCTGGCTTGACGGTGATGCGCTTAACCTGGAAGCGCGCGCCCTGGTCGATCGAGTCGTAGGCTCCCCAAGGGCGATAGACCTTGCGGTGCGCCGCAGCTTCGGAGCGCCCCGCCGTCTTGATCTGCCCGACGACCTCCTTGACCTCCTGGATGCGGTCACGGCTGCCGACCAGGACCGCATCGTCGGTTTCCACCACCACGACGTCCTGGAGTCCGATCAGAGCGATCAAGCGGTTTCCATAGGCGTAGGTATTCTTGCAGTCGATTTCGATTACGTCGCCATGGTGTGCGTTGCCTTGGGAATCCTGAGCCGAGACATCCCACAAGGCGCCCCACGATCCCACGTCGCTCCAGCCGGCCTCTAGCGGCACTACCGCGGCAGCGGAGGTCTTCTCCATCACTGCGTAGTCGATCGAGTCGCTGCGGATACCCGTGAATGCATCCGCGTCGAGCCGGATGAAATCAGCGTCACGCTTCGCCAGTGCAAGCGCCTGCTCGCATGCGGCCAACATGTCGGGCTCGAGCCGCCTAAGTTCCGACAGGTAGCTGCTCGCCTTGAACAGGAACATGCCGCTGTTCCAGAAGTACCCGCCATCTTCGATGTAGCCCCTCGCAGTTTCCAAGTCGGGCTTCTCGACGAAGCGGTCGACCGCTCGCACGCCTTCGCCACGGGCGGCCTTGATGTAGCCGTATCCCGTTTCAGGAGCCTTAGGCACGATGCCGAAGGTCACTAGGTCGCCCCGGGCGGCGGCCGGCATCGCCAGACGCACGGCATCGTGGAACGCGCTCTCGTGGGTGATGACGTGGTCGGACGGCAGCACAAGCAGTACGGCATGCTCGTTCTGCGCCACGGCGATCAGCGCCGCTGTGGCGATCGCGGGCGCGGTGTTTCGGCCTGCAGGCTCAAGCACGACGGCAGCCGGTTCAACTCCGATCTCACGGAGCTGCTCGGCCACCATGAAGCGATGCTCCTGGTTGGCGACGATGATGGGCCTTGCCCGGGTGACAGGCGCGGCACGTCGCCAAGTGGCCTGCAGCATCGTTTGGTCGCCCACCAGTGGCAGAAACTGCTTCGGATACGCCTCTCTCGACAAGGGCCACAGGCGTGTTCCGGAGCCGCCAGAGAGAATGACCGGGATCAGGTTTTCCATAATGTGTTCCTTGATCAACTGCGGGCAGCGATTGACGCGCTCGACACGGGATCAGATGGGCTTGATCCGGGACGGATGCGAGGTCGCGCCACTGATGCTGTGGGGCAGGATATCGCCCGTAGATTGCAAATCAGACGTCAACCGCGACCTCCGCTCAGGTTCCCGACATCTCGGGTGCCCACCGCAGCGCGCCCATCGCCCCATGGCCATCCATTTGGAGTACCCCACGGATACCGGGCACTCCGGATCAGGACCGACGGATTCGAGCGGAAGGCTGGATCAGCCGGTGCTCAATTCGGCAGCGGCTGGCCGGCGGCATCGCAGACCTGGCTCCCGCAAATGCGGAACGGACCCAGGTCGATTCGCTTCTCAGGCGTGTCCTCGTGCCAGCGCACGTGTTCCTGTACTAGCGCGAAGCGCAGCTTGCGGCCGTTCAGGCGCTGGTCGGCAGGAACGGTCACGACGACATTGGACTGGGCGCCCTGTGATAGGTAGGGGAGGCCCTTGCGCATGAAATCACGGACCCCCCCCGATGCCTCTACATCATCCTTGTCCCCAAGGATCTGCACGCCGATGTTCACCTGCTTGGATCCGACGCCATACAGCGCTGATGTGCCTGTGTTGGCGACTTGCAACACGATGTCGAAGCCGGTGCCAGATGCAGACATGCGGGGCGGTCCGACGACGCTCAAAGTGGCCCCGAAGGCTTCGTCGGGAATGGGCGTGTCGATAGCGTTGGGGTCGGCCGGAGCCGTCGCTTGCGGGTCGATTCCGATGGCATCCTGCGTCGCAGTCGGCATCGTAGCGGGTTCGGCAGGAGCCTGCGAAGGAGTGCGGTCGCAGGCCGCCAGAGCGGCGAGCAAGCAGAGTGCAAAAGCCAGTCTAGTGGGATGCATCGTCGAATTCCTGTGGCCGAGAGAAAATTCGTTGCCAATAGGTGCCGCGTGAGGATACGCCGCGAGCGGTCGCATGCTAGAGACTAGACTCCAAGTCAGGCAGCAGTTGGAACAAATCCCCCACCAGCCCGATATCCGCGATCTCGAAGATCGGCGCCTCGCCGTCCTTATTGATCGCCACGATGGTGCCGGCGTCCTTGATGCCGGTCAGGTGCTGGATGGCGCCGGAGATGCCGACGGCTACGTACAGCTCGGGGGCGATGATCTTGCCGGTCTGGCCGACCTGCAGTTCGTTGGGCACATAGCCCGCATCTACCGCGGCGCGCGAGGCGCCGACGGCGGCGCCCAGCTTGTCGGCCAGGGCGTAGATGACCTTGAAGTTCTCGGCCGAGCCGACGCCGCGGCCGCCGGAGACGACGCGCTTGGCGCTCTGCAGGTCGGGGCGGTCGGACTTGCCGGCGGCGAGACCGACGTAACGGGTGTGCGTCGGCAACGTCGCTTCCACGTTCGCCGCTTCGATCGCTGCGCTGCCGCCCTTCGCGGCCTCCGGCCACGAGGCCGTACGCACGGTGGCGACGACGGTCTGGTCGGCGGGAACGTCGACCGTGATGATCGCGTTGCCGGCGTAGATCGGGCGCTTGAAGGTGTGCGGGCCATCCATGGCCATCAGGTCGGACACCTGGTTGACGCCGAGCAGCGCGGCGACGCAGGGCAGCAGGTCCTTGCCGAAGGTGGTCGACGGGGCGAACACGTGCGTGTAGCCGGCGGCCAGCGCCGCGATCTGCGGCGCCAGCACTTGCGCGATGGCATTCGCGTTGGCGGCATTGGCCACGGCCAGTACCTTCGTGACGCCTGCGATCTGTGCGGCGTCAGCAGCGACGGTCGCCGGATCGGCGGCCAGCACGACCACATCGATGGCTTCCGCGCCGACAGCAGCGGCGGCACTGACGGTCTTGGCGGTGGAGGCGTTGAGCTTGCCGTCCAGGTGTTCAGCGATGACGAGAACCTTGGCCATTACAGCAACCCCTTCTGCTTGAGTGCGGCGACCAGTTCGGCCGCGTCCTTCACCATGACGCCCTTGCTGCGCTTGGCAGGCGGGGCGTAGTGGGTGGTCTTGTGGGTGTCGGCGGCATCGACGCCCAGGTCGGCCAGCTGCAGCGTTTCCAGCGGCTTGCTCTTGGCCTTCATGATGTCCGGCAGCTTGATGAAGCGCGGCTCGTTGAGGCGCAGGTCGGTGGTGACCACGGCCGGCAGGTCGACTTCCAGTGTCTCCAGACCGGCGTCGACTTCGCGCGTCACCGTGGCCTTGCCGTCGGCCACCTCGAGCTTGCTGGCGAAGGTGGCCTGCGGGCGGCCCCACAGCGTGGCCAGCATCTGGCCGGTCTGGTTGGCGTCGTCGTCGATGGCCTGCTTGCCGAGGATCACCAGGTCCGGCGCTTCCTTCTCGACCAGCTTGAGCAGGGTGCGGGCGGCGGTCAGCGGCTGGATGGCCTGGTTGGTGACCACATGGACGGCGCGGTTGGCGCCCATGGCCAGGCCGTTGCGCAGGTGGGCCTGGGCATCGGCTGGCGCGATGGTGGCGACCACGACCTCGGTGGCGATGCCCTTGTCGCGCAGGCGCAGGGCTTCTTCCAATGCGATTTCGTCGAAGGGATTGGGCGACAGCTTGACGCCGTCGGTGACCACGCCGGACCCGTCCGGCTTGACCTGGATGCGGACGTTGTAGTCCACCACGCGCTTGTAGGCGACGAGAATCTTCATCCTGCGGGAATTCCTGTAGGAGCGGTGAGGCCCGGCCGCGGCGGCTGGCCGAGGGCAGAACGCCGATTTTAGCCGTCAGGCGGTGTCCATGCGAGCCCGTACGGTACCGTCTGCCAGGCGTGCCGCCAGCAGGCCGGCAAACCGGCCGGCGCTGCCAGGCGCCTGGGCGAAGAACAGGGAGGGCTCGGTAAGTTCGAGTTCCAGCAGGCAAGGCTCGCCTTCCGCACCCGCCAGCAGGTCGATGCGGGCATACGCCAACGGAGCCTCCAGCTGCCTCAAACGCGCGGTGGCGGCCAGCACACGCTCCGCCAGCGCCTGTTCGGCGGAGGTGGCACTGCCGGCCGCGATGCCACCTGACGCCATCGGGGCCTGCCGCGCACCTTCGCCCGGGGCGAGCTGGGCGGACTTGCGGATGGCATGGCTGAACTGTCCATCGAAGTAAAGCAGTGCGGTCTCGCCATATCGATCGACTGAGGCGAGATAGGGTTGCAGCATCACACTGCGTTCCCGGTCGAGCAGCCGGGCGACATGGTTGCCGGCGGCGAACTGCTGGTCGCGAGCGTACCTCTGGGTGTCGCGTGCACCGGCACTGACCGTCGGCTTGACCACGAACTCGGCCGTGTCGAAAGCGGCCAGGAACGCGGCCAGCGCTTCCATCGGCTCGGCATCCGGTTCCACGAAATGCGTGGGTACCACCGGGATGCCGACGGTGGCGAGATCCGCCAGATAGTGCTTGTCGGTGTTCCAGCGCACCACGTTGAGCGGGTTGAGCAGTTCCGTTACCCGATCGACCTGCGCGCACCAGGCCAGGAATTCCGGCAAGCGTTCGGTGTAGTCCCAAGGTGAGCGCAGCAGCGCCGCATCGAACCGTCCCCAGCTGACCGTCGGGTCGTCCCAGGCTACGGCACGGGCATGCAAGCCGGCCTCGGCACAGGCGTCGAGCAGCGGCGCGAGATCGTCGTCGTGGCTGGAGGCGGCCACGGCCGTGACGAGGGCAAGGGTCTTCATGCCGGCAAGTGTACGTGGGCGCGCACGCCCCGCACGCGATTCCCATTGCCCGAAAGTACCTGTGTCGGTCGGAGGACGCTGGGTAGAATGGCGCTTTCCTCATTGAATGGATCGCGCCATGGCGGGTAACCCCGGCTCCAGAGGCAAGCAGAAGCTCTATCCCAGCGCGGCGGATGCGCTGAAGGGCGTCGTGGCCGATGGCCAGACGTTGGCGGTCGGCGGTTTCGGCCTGTGCGGCATCCCGGAAGCGTTGATCGGCGCCTTGCGCGACAGCGGCGCCAAGGGCCTGACCGCCATTTCCAACAATGCCGGCGTGGATGGCTTCGGCCTGGGTCTGCTGCTGGAGACCCGGCAGATCAAGAAGATGATTTCGTCCTACGTGGGCGAGAACAAGGAGTTCGAGCGGCAGTTCCTGTCCGGCGAACTGGAACTGGAATTCAACCCGCAGGGCACGCTGGCCGAACGCCTGCGCGCCGGTGGCGCTGGCATCCCCGCCTTCTTCACCCGCACCGGCTACGGCACGGTGGTGGCCGAAGGCAAGGAAACCCGCCAGTTCGGCGAGCACTGGTACGTCATGGAAACCGCCCTCAGCGCCGACGTGTCACTGGTCAAGGCGTGGAAGGCCGACAAGGCCGGCAATCTGGTCTTCCGCAAGACGGCGCGCAACTTCAACCCGGCCTGCGCCATGGCCGGCAAGGTCTGCATCGCGGAAGTCGAGGAGGTCGTGGAAGTCGGCGAAATCGATCCCGACCATGTGCACCTGCCCGGCATCTATGTGGACCGCATTGTCCACAACCCGACCCCCGAGAAGCGCATCGAGCAGCGCACCGTCCGCCAAGGAGACAAGTGATGCCCTGGACCCGCGATGAGATGGCGCAGCGCGCCGCCCGCGAACTGACCGATGGCGCCTACGTCAACCTGGGCATCGGCCTGCCGACCCTGGTCGCCAACCACATCCCGGCCGGCGTCGATGTCTGGCTGCAGTCGGAGAACGGCCTGCTGGGCATCGGCCCGTTCCCGACCGAAGACGAGGTCGACGCCGACCTGATCAATGCCGGCAAGCAGACGGTCACCGCCCGCGCAGGCGCCAGCTACTTCGGCAGTCATGATTCCTTCGCCATGATTCGCGGCGGCCACATCGACCTGGCCGTGCTAGGCGCCATGCAGGTGACCGACCAGGGCGACCTCGCAAATTGGATGGTGCCCGGCAAGATGGTCAAGGGCATGGGCGGCGCCATGGACCTGGTGGCGGGCGTCAAGCGCATCGTCGTGCTGATGGAGCACGTGGCGAAGGACGGCAGCCACAAGATCCTGCCCCACTGCGATCTCCCGCTGACCGGGGTAGGGGTCGTTGACAGGATCATCACGGACCTGGCCATCTTCGATGTCACTTCGGCGGGGCTCGTACTCATGGAAATGGCCGATGGCGTGACCGAAGCGGAGCTGGCAACCAAGACGGGCGTCCCGTTCAAGGCCGCCTGAGCACCGCTAGTCGTGACGCAAGTCCGCTTGCCGTGCGCCGAGCCGCACGTCTGACTTTCAGCTGTACGTTTCCCGGCCGATAAGGCGGAGAGGGGAACCTGTTGGCTATTTGTAGTCCAGCGGCTGGGCTATAGTGTCGGTTCAGGGGCTCTATCCGTTTTTTCTCAGAGGCGTACGTATGAAACTCCGGGTTGGCGCTTGCGCCTTGATGTTGGTTTTGGCCGGGTGCAGTGGAGAGGGTTCCGAATCCGGCGTGGCAGGAATGCGCGGTGTCGCCGCCAGCAAGCCGGTCGGCAGCCTTCCCACGACGCTGCCGCTCGCACGTGCGATCGGCGCTTCGATCGCCAGCGCTCCGGATCGCGGCACGCTGTTGTCCTATCCGAACAAGGCGGCGCCGACCAAGCAGGAGGGCGCCTACACGTGGTTCCCGACCACCATCAGCGAGGCCCATGCTTTCAAGGGCATCGCCACCGGTGAAATGACCGTGCCATCGCCCGACGGCAGCCAGGTCAAGCTGCGCTACGAGCGTCACGTCGAAGAGATCGACGGCAACTGGACCTGGATCGGCCGCGTGGTCGGTGGCGACCAGATGCAAGAAGCCATCATCACGTTCGGCGAGAAAGCCGTGTTCGGCTCGATTCCCCAGGCCAACGGCAAGCCTGCCCTGAGCCTGCAGACCCGCAACGGCACCGTGTTCGCCGTCCAGACCGACCCCTCCAAAGTGGTGTCGGCGACGAAGGGCCACGAGGACGTGATGATTCCCGAGGCCGCCACCCTGCGCTCGTCCATGGCGGCCGCTGTCAGCCAGTCCGCCCAGGTGAGCCAGGGTGCGACGGCCGTCGCGCAGGCTGCGCCGCCGAGCGCAGCCAATACGATCGATGTCGCGATCGGCTACACGCCCGAGTTCGCCACCGCCAATGGCGGCGCTTCCGGTGCCGCGACGCGACTGGTCTTTCTGGTGCAGGTGGGCAACCAGGCCTTCGCAAACAGTGACATCAACGGCTACCTGCGCATCGTGAATGCCCTGCAGGTCAGTTACACCAACACCAATACCAATCAGACGGCGCTCCAGGAGCTGACCGGCAGTACGGGCAGCTCCCCCGTCACCGTTCCCGCAAGCTTGGCGCCTCTTCGCGCGGCGCGTGACCAGTATGGTGCCGATATCGCCGTGCTGGTGCGCAAGTTCAACACGCCGGAGAACGAAGGTTGCGGTATCGCATGGCTGAACGGTGCGAACCAGACCGCTATCACCGCCGCCGACGCGGCATGGGGTTACGCGGTGATCAGCGATGGTTTTGACACCGGCACCGACGGCAAGACCTACTACTGCGCCGACGAAACGCTGGTGCACGAAGCCGCGCACCTGATGGGCTCGGCGCACGACCGCGCCAACTCGACGACGACGGGCGGCGCGCTGCAGTATGGCCGCTACGCCTACTCCTTCGGTTACAAGACGGCGGCGGCGGCCGGCAATTTCTACACCGTGATGGCGTATGGCGACACGGGTCAGATCGCGCACCGCATCTTCTCGACGCCGCTCAAGAGTACCTGCGGTGCTGCGGGCAATCTGGCTTGCGGTGTGGCTAACAGCGAAGACAATGCGCGCAGTTTGAACCAGACGATTCCTGTTGTCGCAGCCTTCCGGGCTACGGTAGTGCCTTTCACCGGAGGGGCCCACCAGGACGCCAACGGAGACGGCAGGAGTGATATTTTCTGGCATAACCCGACCGCCCAACAGCTCGAGCCATGGCTGATGAATGGTCCGTCCTGGACAGCTGCGGGTGCGCGCCCGGTTTCGAGTATCTACAAGGTGCTGGGCATCGGTGATTTCGATGGCAATGGCCGCGCAGACATTCTGTGGAGCGATACGGCGCAGACCCAGCTGTACGTCTGGCTGGGTAATTCCTCGGGTGGCTATGACATCGCCTTCGTCCGTTCCTACCCTGCGGGGTGGACCGTTGCAGGCGTTGGTGACGTTAACGGTGACGGCCGGTCGGACATCTTCTGGCATAACGCCAGCGCGCAAGCGCTCGAGTACTGGCTGATGAACGGAGCGCAATGGTCCGCTGGCGGACAACGTCCCGTGGCCAGTATCTATCGCGTCGCAGCAGTCGCTGATTTCAATGGTGACGGTCTTGCCGACATCCTGTGGTACGACACCGCCAAGACGCAGCTCTACATCTGGCAGGCAGCCAGCGGTGGTAGTTTCAGCACGCAGTTCGTCCGTTCGTACCCGGCAGGCTGGGACGTGGCGGGAGCCGGGGACGTCAACGGGGACGGCCGAGCCGATGTGTTCTGGCGCAACCAGAGCGGAGGTCTACTCGAGTACTGGTTGATGAATGGAGCGAGTTGGACCGGCGGTGGTGCGCGTTCCGTGTCGTCCAATTATTTTGTTTCCACCATCGGTGACTTCAACGGTGATGGACGCGCAGATATTGTCTGGCGCAATGCCGCGCGTACTGAACTCTGGATGTGGCAGGCACAGTCCAGCGGAGCGTTTAGCATCGTGCCGATCAATTACGCCGGCGGCTATCCTGCGGGTTGGGAAATCGTCCGCTGATACCAGCTCACACGTGACTCCATATGCGCGCCAGAAGCTCTCGCTTCTGGCGTTTTTTTTGCGTAAGGAGTTCAGTACCACCTGCTTCAGGTGCGATCAGCGTACGGATACAGTTCTGGCGCGCCGACGATCGTTCCGCTGGGCCCCAGTAGCTCGCCCGTGGTAGCGACGTGACCGCCGGCAGCCTTGACGAAGACGGCGAACAGGCGTTCGATCACGTGGGCCAGTGTGCCGTCGATTTGGCCGCTCTCGTCTTGGAAATCCGAGATCCGCAGCGGCAACTCGATGAGAGTGGCAAGTAAGTTCAGTCTGACCCAGAACATGCTTCCCGATACGAATTTCGCATCAGCAGGAATGGCGCCGATACCGGCCATATCCGCGATCTTCTGGGCCTCCACCATATTGGCGCCCGGGTAGCTTGCGAGTCCAAGAAGATGTCCATGCGGGCTCACCATACCCAGCGTTTCGTCCTGCTTGAATGCGGCAAGGATGGCGTCTCCTCGCCCGTTGCCCGCTAGCAGTTGAACGAGCTCGCGCCGCCAGTTGTCGCCGTTCTCGCGATGGGGTGACTTCTTCGTATGCAGTTTCAGGACGACATCAAAACCACGTCGAGCCAATCGGGAAGCAAGTTCCAAGAAGGGCAGGATATCCCTCCCCCGGTTCTCCACGATGATGAGTTCATGGGGCACGCTCCGCGCCTTCAGCATGTCGTCCAGCTGTTCCGCGATGGATGCGGGAGCCGTCACCACGAGATACAGCTGGCTCTCCCAGCAAGTAAGAGTCTCGAGAATTTCCGAGAATGCGTCCACGTACCAAGCATGGACGACCACGCAAGCCTGCACATCCGCGTGATGGCCCTTCGCCGACTCGGCGTTGAGCGCGCGGCGTGTTGCATCGAGATAAGCATGACCGCGCGCGGCACAGGGCTCTAGCATGGCTCCTTCGGCCCATTCGTTCCACGCGTTGATGAACACCGGCGTTGCTTCGGCGTGGGCGCGGGTCCGGGCAATGGCTCTCCTTAGCCAGGTGCCGTAGCGCGAGGGCAGGTCATTTACGAATGTTCGGCCGCGCCCGGGGCGCCTTGCTTCGTTGTCCCAGCGAGGACTCACTCCAGGAAACTGGCGATATCCAACAGGCTGCTTCGCCTGGGAGGCTTCTGGCAGTTGTCGCCAGTCCAAGATGTCGCCGCCGTAGGAGGGGTTGATCAGGCGCCACTGGTCGTTCGTAGAGGGCAGGTTGCTCCCCAGTGGCGGGAACTCCACCGCTGCATCGAACCCCATATGTCGGGGATCAGCCGTATCGAAACTTTGTACATATGCGATATGTATGCCGCCAACACCATTGCTCCTGCACCACGCTCGCCAACGCTCAATCGTACTCTTGATGTCCGGAAACACGCCGGGGCGATAGACGAGGAGGAGGGGCATGCCGTCGACGCGCAGGTAACGGGGATCACGAAGGTACTCCGCCACGTGTTCAATGAAGGCGATATCGTCTTCAGGCGAGTGTTGCTGGTCGATCAGGATCTCGCTGCCACGGCCATCCCAAGTGCGGGTCCACTTCTCGTTGGCCCAGCACAGGCAGAACTTGAGGTCGATCGTCTTGTCGTTGAGCCAGTTGCGCAGCGGCGTTTCGAGCAGGGTCTTGCCGCCGAACCAGTAGAAGTAAAAGCAGAACGCGCTGATGCCGTACTCGCGGGCGAGCCGTGCCTGTTCGTGCATGACCTCGACGTTGCGAAGATCGTAGAAGCCGAGTTCGCCGGGCAGTTTCGGCTGGTCGTGGCCTTCGAACTGCGGGAGAGCGCGGGTGACGTTTCGCCACTCAGTGAAGCCCTTGCCCCACCAGGCGTCGTTCTCGGGGATCGTGTGGAACTGCGGCAGGTAGAACGCGACCAGCGTGGCGGGTAGCGGGTCCGGGAGTTCACCCTTTTCGTAGGGCACGTAACCGATAGCGCGCTCGTCAGAGCGCACGTAAGGACGACGGGGCAGGTCGCCTGTCGGTGCTTGCCCTTTCGGCCCTTCCGGAACCCAGTGTCCCTTCGTATCCAGAA
The DNA here is from genome assembly GCF_014851815.1 of Pseudoxanthomonas sp. PXM01. Classification (GTDB taxonomy): domain Bacteria; phylum Pseudomonadota; class Gammaproteobacteria; order Xanthomonadales; family Xanthomonadaceae; genus Pseudoxanthomonas_A. Next base: position 1,597,121 of record NZ_JACVAJ010000001.1, on the reverse strand, counting down.
ATCGTTCGCGCAACCGGTCACGCGTGCCCTGCGGCATGGGCGTCAGGCGGAACGCGGTCCGCAGCGCATAGAACAGCGTGGTGCGCAGGCGGCGGGACAGGGGATTCGCCACGGAACTCCTACAGGTTCTGGTAGTTGGGCCCCGAGCCGCCTTCCGGCGTCACCCAGTCGATGATCTGGTAGGGGTCCTTGATGTCGCAGGTCTTGCAGTGCACGCAGTTCGCGGCATTGATCTGCAGGCGCTTGCCCTCGCCGTCGTCGACGATCTCGTAGACACCGGCCGGGCAGAAGCGCGTGCAGGGGTTGTCGTATTCGTCGGCGCAGCGGCTGACGCAGACGGAGGTGTCGTGCACGCGCAGGTGCACGGGCTGGTCTTCGTCATGTTCGGTGGCGGCGAAGTAGACACCCTGCAGGCGGTCGCGCGGGGCCAGCGTGCGGTCCACGTAATCGCGCTTGGGCGCTTCCTGTTCGCCAACCTTGTCGATCGAGGACCAGTCCGGCTTCACTTTCAGCGTCCATGGCGAGAGGCCGCCGGTGACGGTCTCCCAGGCGGCGTTGGCCATACCGAACCACAGGCCCTTCTTGAAGCCCGGCTTGATGTTGCGCACGGACTTCAGCTCGGCCATCGCATCGGATGCGCGCAGCTTCGCATCGAAACCTTCGGGCGCGAGCTGCGACGACACCAGGTGCTCGGCGGCCAGCATGCCGCTGCGGATCGCCTGGTGGGTGCCCTTGATCTTCGGCACGTTGAGCAGACCGGCGGTATCGCCGATCAGCAGGGCGCCTGGCATTTCGACCTTCGGCAGCGACTGCCAACCGCCGGTGACGATGGCGCGCGCGCCGGCGGACAGGATGCTGCCGCCTTCCAGGACTGGCTTGATCAGCGGGTGGTTCTTCCATTGCTGGAAGGCTTCCCACGGTTTGTACTCCGGGTCCTTGTAGTCCAGACCGCTGACGTAGCCCAGCGCGATCTGGTTGTTCTCCAGGTGGTACAGGAAGCTGCCGCCGTAGATGTCGTTGCTGGCCGGCCAGCCGAGCGTGTGCACGATCTTGCCGGGCGTGACGCGGCCTTCCGGCACCTGCCACAGCTCCTTGATGCCGATCGAATACGCTTGCGGGTCGCTGTCCTTGTCCAGTGCGAAGCGCTTCACCAGCCGCTTGGTCAGGTGGCCGCGCGCGCCTTCGGCGAGCACGGTGATCTTGGCGCGGATGTCGATGCCCTGCGTGTAACCGGGCTTGTGGCTGCCGTCCTTCGCGATGCCCATGTCGCCGATGCGCACGCCGATGACCGTACCGTCGTCGTCGTGCAGGGTCTCGGAGGCGGCGAAACCCGGATAGATCTCCACGCCGAGCGCTTCGGCCTGCGGCGCGAGCCAGGCGCACATCGCACCGAGCGACACGATGAAGTTGCCGTGGTTGCGCATGCCGGGCGGCACGAGCGGGAACTTGTGGCCGCCGTCCTTGCTGAAGAACCAGAACTCGTCGTCCTTGGCCGGCACGCAGATCGGCGGCGGGTTGTCGCGCCAGCCGGGCAGCAGGGCATCGAGCGGCTGCGGCTCGATCACCGCACCGGACAGGATATGCGCGCCGATGGTGCTCGCCTTCTCGATCACGCAGACCGAAATCTCCGGGTTCAGCTGCTTGAGCCGGATCGCGAACGCGAGGCCCGACGGCCCCGCGCCGACGGTCACGACGTCGTACTCCATCACATCGCGTTCGACATCGGACATCGGGCTCGGCTCCAGCATGGCGTTAGGCTCCCGGTATTTTCGGGGTTTGCGCGGGGCGGGGCAAATCCGCGAGCATCACCGGGATGACCATACCGTTGCCGTTCACCGGGGATGGAGCTGATGCCGCGCTGCCCGGTGCAACGCTGCTCTATCGGCCCGCCTGGCTACCGCTCGCGCAGGCGGACGCACTGTTCGAGGATCTCGGGCAGGCGCTTCCCTGGAGCGTGCATCGCATCCGGATGTTCGGCCGACACGTCGATTCGCCAAGATTGAGCGCGTGGATCGGCGATGCGGCTGCGGTGTACCGCTACTCGGGCGCCGATTTCCTGCCGCACCCGTGGAATGATCCTTTGTCGTCCCTGCGCGAGCGCCTGCAGAACGAACTGGGAGTGCCGTTCAACAGCGTGCTGGCGAACCTCTATCGCGATGGTCGCGATGCGATGGGGTGGCACAGCGACGATGAGCCGGAGCTCGGTCCGCAGCCCGTGATCGCCTCGATCAGTCTGGGCGGCGTGCGCCGTTTCGTGCTTAGGCACCGGCAGGACCCGGCGCTGCGCTCTGCGCTCGAACTGCCGCATGGCAGCCTGCTGGTGATGGCGGGCGACACCCAGCGGTGTTACCGCCACGCGTTGCCGCGCACGGCTAAACCCGCGGCGCCGCGGATCAACCTGACGTTCCGCTGGATCGATCCGTCGCGCCGGCGCTGAGGCGCGTCAGCGAACCGCCTTGGGATCGCTGTTGCCGGACAGCAGCGTCCAGCCGACGATGTCGCCGGTGGCCGCTTCCAGCGCCTGTTCGAATGCGGCCGCCACCTGTGCCACGTCGACGCCGGTCGCGGGCTTCTGCTGCAGGAACGTCCGCGATGCGACCACGCGCTGGTCGCGGTTGTTGACCAGCTTGGCGTTCACTTCGACCACGGCGGACGGCAAGGCATTGCCGGCGTAGTCGGCCTCGAACCGGCGCAGGTCCATGACCAGCTTGTAGTCGCCCAGGATGCCGGCGTCCGCACTGGCGACGGCGGGGATGCGCGCCGAGTCTTCCAGCGTGCGCTGCACGGCATCCTGCAGGATGTCGGTGGCAGGTTGCGCCCACGACACACCGCGGTAGACCTGCAATTCGCCTGGCGTCGGGCGTACCGAAATGCGCGGGCTGTCGATCACGCGCGCGGCGGTGGGCTTGGCGATGACCAGCGTCCAGCCGACGTTAGGCCAGTCGGTGCGCGCGGGCACGCGCACATCGGGCGCGTAGATGGTCACCGGATCGCGCTGTTCGCTGCCGAGGATCGAGCAGCCAGCCAGCATGAGGACGAAGGGAAGGGCGAAGGAGAGGCGCAGCGGCTTCATTTCGGATCGAACTCCTTGGGTGCGTCGCGGCCGAGCAGGTAACGCGCGGGATTGCCTTCGAGGCGGTCGCTGACCCGGCGCAGGTCCCGCACCAGGCCGCGCAGTTCGGTCAGCGTGGGGCCCAACTGGCCCAGTCCATCGTTGGCGAAGCTGCTGATCGCGGCACGGTTCTCGCCGAGGATCGCATCGGCATTGCCGGCCGCGGAATCCAGCTTCGACAGTGTCTTGTCCAGCTTGTCGAGGATGCCCGGCAGTTCGCGCACCAGGTTCTGGTCGAGCCGCTCGATGGTGCCGTTGGTGGTGGTGAGGGTCTTGTCCAGATTCTGCGCGGCATCGCGCGCACTGGTGATCAGCGATTTCAGCCCGTCCTCACGACTGGCCAGCGAGGTGCTCATCGACTCCAGGTTCTCGAGCGTGGTGGTGATGCTGGCGACGTTCTTGTCGCTGAGCACCTGGTCCAGCCGCTCGACGATGCGGTTGGCGGTGTCGGTGATGTTCTGCAGCGCCGACGGTGCGGTCTGGATCACCGGGGCGTCGCGCCTGTCCACGCTGGTGAGCGTGGGCGCCTGGGGCGTGCCGCCGCTCAGCTGGATGATGGTGGGGCCGGTCAGGCTGGTGATCGCCAGCTTCGCACGGGTATCGGTCTTCACCGGCGTGTACGACTCCACGCGGATGCGTGCGATCACCTGGCGCGGATCGTTCGGGGCCAGCGACAGCTTGGTGATGGAGCCCACCGCGATGCCGTTGTACTGCACCGGACTGCCGACCGACAGGCCGGTGACCGCTTCGCGGAACACCACCTGGTACTCCTGCCAGGTGCGTTCGGAGGAGTACTTCGCCGCCCACAGGCCGAACAGCAGCAGCGCCGCGGCGATGATGAGGGTGAAGGCCCCGATGAGGACGTAGTTGGCGCGTGTTTCCATGGATCAGACCGCCGTTTGCGAAGAGAGGGGCCCGGAGGCCTGCGGGTCGTTGCGCGCGGCGCGCGCGCGGGGACCGTGGAAATACTCCTGTACCCACGGGTGGTCGAAACGCTCCACCTCCTGCAGCGGCGCCACCGTGATCACCCGCTGGTCGGCCAGCACGGCGACGCGGTCGCAGATCGCGTAGAGCGTGTCCAGGTCGTGGGTGATCAGGAACACGGTAAGTCCGAGCGCTTCCTGCAGCGTCTTGATCAGCCGGTCGAACGCGGCCGCGCCGATCGGGTCGAGGCCGGCCGTGGGCTCATCGAGGAACAGCAGCGGCGGATCCAGCGCCAGTGCCCGTGCCAGGCCCGCGCGCTTGCGCATGCCGCCGGACAGTTGCGATGGCAGCTTGTTGATCGCATCGGCAGGCAGGCCCGCCAGCTTGACCTTCAACAGGGCAAGCTCGTAGCGCCAGCTGTCGGGCAGTTCCGGATGGTGTTCCTTCAGCGGGACCTGCACGTTCTCGCCGACGGTCAACGACGAGAACAGGGCGCCGTCCTGGAACAGCACGCCGGTGTTGCGCTCGATGTGCTGGCGCGCGGCGGGATCTTCCGAGCGCGCGTCCTCGCCGAGCACGGTGATCTGACCTTCGTTCGGCTGGCGCAGGCCGAGGATCGAACGCATCAGCACCGATTTGCCGGTGCCCGAGCCGCCGACCACGCCGATGATCTCGCCACGGCGGACGTCCAGGTCGAGATCTTCGTGCACCGTCTGTTCGCCGAAGCGGTTGACGAGTCCGCGCACCTGGATGATGGGAGTGTCGTCAGCCATCCGCTCACCAATCCATGTGCATGAACCACAACGCGGCCAGCGCGTCGAGGATGATGACCAGCGAGATGGTCTGCACCACGCTGGACGTCGTGCGCTCGCCGACCGATTGCGCGGTGCCTTCCACCTGCAAACCCTCCAGGCAGCCGATCAGGCCGATCACCAGCGCGAATATCGGCGCCTTCGACATGCCCACCAGGAAGTGCGTCACCTCGATGGTGTCATGCATGCGCGCGATGTACATCTGCGGCGGAATGCCCAGGTCGAACGCGCCGACGGTGACGCCGCCGGCCAGGCCGGCCATCATCGAAATGAAGGTCAGCAGCGGCAGCATCACCAGCAGCGCGAGCAGGCGCGGGATCACCAGCAGGTCGATCGGGTCCAGGCCCAGCGTGCGGATGGCATCGATCTCCTCGCGGCTCTTCATCGCGCCGATCTGCGCGGTGAACGCGGACGCGGTGCGGCCGGCCAGCACGATGGCGGTCATCAGCACCGCGAACTCGCGCAGAAAGGCGATGCTGACCAGTTCCACCACGTAGATTTCCGCGCCGAAGTCGCGCAGCACGGTGGAACCGAGGAAGGCGATCACCGCACCCACCATGTACGACAGCAGGATCACCAGCGGCACGGCATCCAGGCCCACGGCCTCCATGTGCGCCACGGTGGCCGTGGCGCGGAAGCGGCGCGGTTCCTTCACCATGCGCACCAGTTTCACCAGGTTCTCGCCGGTGAAACTCAGCAGCGCGACGATCTCCTGCCCGTTCTCGTGCACGCGATAGCCGAGGCGCGACAGCGCGGCGAGCACGCCATAGTCGCGCTTGCGCGGCGGACGGTCGTCGGCGACGTCTTCGATGGTGCTGACCAGGGCCTGGTGGTCCTGGCGGAATTCGATATCGGACGGGTCCATGCCGCGACGCTTGGCGAAGCGCAGCAACTGCAGCACGCCGGCAGAATCGATACGGTTGATCGCGGTCGCGTCGAGCCGGTTCACGGCGTCGGGCAAGGACTTCAACTGGTCGGCCACGGTCAGCGCGCTGGCGAGCGTCCAGTCGCCCGCCAGCCGCACCCGCTGAGGGTCGGAAGGATCGGCTTCGTACTGCGGGCGGGCAGGGGTGGGGGTCATGGCGTCGCTCGGCCAAGGAGCATACAGGCTATCCCGCTGAACGTTAGCAGCACGCCGACAAAGGCACGGCGGCCCAGCGGCTCGCGCAGCCAGAGCGCGGCCAGCACCACCAGGAACACCGAAGCGCACTCGTTGAGGATCGCCGCCACCGACGCGCTGGTGTACTTGTAGCCACCCAGCCACAGCACCATGGACAGTCCCTGTCCGACCAGTGCGGCGAACACCAGCCGGTGCCAGGGCACATCGCGGGCGATGAAATGCATGCGTTTGCGCATGGCCGGCAGGGTGGCCAGCAGCAACAGGCCGGCGACCGCGCCGACCAGGCGCAGCAGCGTCACCCACAGCAGTGGCTGCGTTTCCAGCGTGCGCTTCACCATGACGATGGCCACGGCCATCAATGCGATCGCGAGCAGCCCGAGCAGCACGCCGCGTGCGGTGTGCTGCGGATGCGTGCGCCATTCGCCGGGCGGGCGACTGACCAGCAGCACACCCATTGCCACCAGCGCGAACCCCACCCACTGCGCGCCGCCCAGGCGCTCGTCGAGGAAAACGAAGCCCAGCAGCAGCACCAGCGGGCTGTACAGATTGCCGATGATGCCCATGCGACCGGCGCCGAGCTCGTTGAGCGCGCGGAAGTACAGCGTGTCCGCCAGCGCGATACCGATGACGCCGCTGGCCAGCACGATCGCGACATCGCGCGCGGGCAGCACCGGCCATTCCCCGGCGTAAACGAGCAGTGCCGCCGGAGCGAGCACGGCCAGCACCAGCCCGTTCTTCAACAGGTTGAGCGCCAGTGGCGGCAGGTACGCGCCGAGCTGGCGCGCCAGGATCACGCCGACCGCCCACGCGGCCGCGCTGCCCAGTGCCATGGCTTCGCCGATCCCCACCGTGCCCCCTGCCCGCATCGTCCGCGCACAGTGTAAGCGGGCCGGCATGAAGCCACCGTGCGCCACCTTGGGCGATACTGTGCCGATGGCCGACGACATGCTGACCACTGCCACCTATGCCCAGCGCATCGCCTTCGTCTGCGAGATCGCCGGCCGCCTGCACAGCTACGGCACCACCGCGCAGCGGCTGGAAGGCACGGTGGTGGGCCTGTCCCAGCGCCTGGGGCTGGACTGCGAGCCGTGGTCGAACCCGACGGGGCTGATCCTCAGTTTCAGCGATCCGGCGCGACCGCTGGGTGCGAGCGACAGCACGCGCGTGATCCGGCTGGCGCCAGGCGAGACCGACCTGCACAAGCTCAGCGAAGCCGACCGCATCGCCGATGCCGTCTCGGCGGGCCAGATGAGCATCGCCCAGGGCCACACGGCCTTGCGCGCGCTGGACCGCACACCGAGCGTGCGCTGGCGCGCGATGCAGATCTTCGCGTCGGGCCTGGCCGCCGCTGCGGTAGCCGGCCTGTGGCGGCTGCCGTGGCTGGACATGGCGACGGCGGGCCTGATCGGCGTGATCATCGGCGTGCTGGGCGAGCTGATCGCGCGTCGGCCGAAGATGAAGGAGGCCAGCGACGCGATCTCCGCGCTGGTCGCCGGTTTCGTGGCGATCCTGGTGGCGAACTTCATCGCACCGCTGAACCTCAACACGGTGATCATCGCCTCGCTGATCGTGCTGCTGCCCGGCATGGCGCTGACCAACGCGGTGAACGAACTGACCAGCCAGCATCTGGTATCCGGCGTTGCGCGCTTCGCCGGCGCGCTGGCGACGGTGCTGAAGCTGACGGTGGGCAGCATGATCGCGGTGACGCTGGCGCAGCTGATGGGGCTGTACCCGGACGTGCGTGCGTCGCGGCCGCAGCCGGAATGGGTGGAGTGGAGCGCGATGATCGTGGCGGCCTATGCGTTCGCCGTGCTGTTCAAGGCGCATCGCCGCGACTATTTCTGGGTGATGGCCGCGGCGATCGCCGGCTACAGCATTTCGCGTTACGCGGGGCAGGCCTGGGGCAGCCCCGTGGGCATCTTCCTGTCGGCGCTGACACTGACCGCAGCGGGCAACGCGTTCGCGCGCTGGGCCAACCGACCGGGTGCACTGATCCGCGTTCCCGGCATCCTGATGCTGGTGCCCGGCAGTACCAGCCTGCGCGGGCTGCTGACCCTGGTGCAGCAGCAGGACGTGGGTGTAGGCCAATCCGCGTTGCTCGCGGTCACCAACGTGGTGATGGCGCTGGTCGCCGGCCTGCTGTTCGGCAACCTGCTGATCTCCTCGCGCAAGAATCTCTGAGCCGCGCAAAACGAAACGGGAGGCCGAGGCCTCCCGTTCCTTTGCTCATGCCGACGGCGATTATTTCTTCTTGATCAGGAAGTCTTCCGCCTTCTTGCCCTTGGCGACCAGGGCGGCCATCCAGCGCGGATGCTTGCCGCGGCCGGTCCAGGTTTCCTTCGGATTGGCCGGATTGCGGTACTTCGGCGCGACCTTGCCGAGTTTCTTGCCGGCGCGCGGGCCGGGCTTTGCGGCGGCCTTGGCGGTCGTGCGCGTCCCCGGCGTGCCGAACAGTTCCTCCAGCGTATAACCCTCGGCCTTCGCGAACTTGGTGATCTTGCCGCGGACCGTGGCGATGGGGGTGCGCTTGGCCAGCTTGGTCTGCTGTTCCTTGGCCTTGGCGATCAGGGTGCCAAGCTGTTTGGCGGACAGGTTACGCAGGTCGATCGACATCAGTATCTCCAGTCAGGAAGGGAAACGCCCGTCCATGGCAGAGACACGATGATAATGACGACTTAATCGCGGCACAAACCAGCAGGAGGCGTGGACACGTGACCGCGCCCACGCATTTGCGCACGGATCGACGATCGCGTCAGCCGTGCAGGCGTGCCAGCAGTTCGTCGCGACCGATGTTCTCGGCCTCGTCCGCACGTCGCGCGCGATACTCGAACGTGCCGGCCGCCAGGCCGCGCTCGGATACCACGACGCGATGCGGAATGCCGATGAGTTCGATGTCGGCGAACATCGCGCCCGGACGCAGGCCGCGGTCATCGAGCACCGCTTCGATGCCCGCGGACTGCAGTTCCTGCAGCAGTTGCTCGGCGGCCGCGGTTACGGCGCCGTCGTTCTTGGGGTTGATCACGCAGATGGCCACGGTCCACGGCGCCATCGGGACGGGCCAGATGATGCCGTTGGCATCGTGGTTCTGTTCGATGGCGGCGGCGACGATGCGCGACACGCCGATGCCGTAGCAGCCCATCGCCGGCGTGGTGGCCTTGCCGGTGTCGTCCAGCACGGTGAACTTCATCGCCTCGCTGTACTTGCGGCCGAGCTGGAACACGTGACCCACTTCGATGCCGCGGACCAGGCGGATCTCGCCGCCATCGGCCGCCCTGTCGCCCTCCACCACGTTGCGGATGTCGGCAATGGTCTCGGGCTCGGGCAGGTCGCGGCCCCAATTGACGCCGGCAAGGTGGAAACCGGCCTCGTTGGCGCCGACGACGAAGTCCGCCATCGCCGCGACGTCGCGGTCGGCGATCACGCGGATCGCCTGCTTCGCGCCGATCGGGCCGAGGAAGCCCGGTTCGCTGCCGAGATGGGCGAGGATTTCCGCTTCCGTCGCCAGGCGGTACTCGGCCATGCCGGCGATCTTGCCCAGCTTGATTTCATTGACGGCATGGTCGCCGCGCACCAGCGCCAGCACGAAGCCGCCGTCGGTCATCACCGCGATCGACTTCACCGTACGTTGCAGCGGGATGCCGAGCAGGGCGGCGACGTCTTCGCACGTCTTCTGCGTGGGCGTGGCGACCTTGTTCATCGTCTCCGACGCCGCCGGACGCGGACCGGGCTCGCCGGCCTGCGCCTTCTCGACGTTGGCGGCGTAGTCCGAGCCGGTGGAGAACGCGATGGAGTCCTCGCCGGACTCGGCCAGCACGTGGAATTCCTGCGAAGCATCGCCGCCGATGGCGCCGCTGTCGGCCTGCACGGCACGGAAGTCCAGGCCCAGGCGGGTGAAGATGCGCGTGTACGCCGCATGCATGTTGCGGTACTCGCGTGCCAGGTCCTCGTCGGTGATGTGGAAGGAGTAGGCATCCTTCATCACGAATTCGCGCGCGCGCATCACGCCGAAGCGCGGACGGATCTCGTCGCGGAACTTGGTCTGGATCTGGTAGAAATTGACCGGCAGCTGCTTGTAGCTGGCCAGCTCCTGGCGCGCGAAGTCGGTGACGGCTTCCTCCGCGGTCGGGCTGTAGCAGAACTGCTGCTCCTTGCGGTCGGTGATCTTGAGCAACTGGCCGCCGAACTTCTCCCAGCGCCCGGTTTCGTCCCACAGCTCGCGCGGCTGGATGGTGGGCATGATCATTTCGATCGCGCCCGCGTTGTCCATCTCCTCGCGCACCACCGTTTCCACCTTGCGCAGCACGCGCAGGCCCAGCGGCGACCAGGTGTACAGGCCGGCGGCCAGCTTGCGGATCATGCCGGCGCGCAGCATCAGCTGGTGGCTGACGAGTTCGGCGTCGGCCGGGGTTTCCTTGGTGGTGCGGAGGTGGAACTGCGACAGACGCATCGGCATGGGGATCCGGGAGGGACGAATCGGCTATTTTGCCAGCCTTGGCCGCGGGCGGGGCGGTGGACGATCAATCCGCGTCGTTCGCCGCGGCGTCGCCGTTGACGCGGATGCCGGCCGGGGTGTCCCGGTCGATGCGCTCATAGCGTCGGTCCGCAGGAGGCTGCTCGGTGATCTGCAGGACGCCGGCGTCGTCGCGCCATCGGTACAGCGACGGGCGCGCATCACGAACCTGCGCGGCGGCGGCCTGTTCGGCGCGGGCCTGCTTGCGTGCGGTGGTGTCGGGCGATTCGCGGGACAGCCACCAGGCGGTACCGACACCCAGTGCGACGCCTGCCGCGATCGCCAGCCAGGCGCGCATCCGCTGCGATCAGGTGCCGGCGGACGTGCAGTAGGCCTTCACCGCGGCCTCGGCGAGGTTGCGCTGGTTTTCGCGACCGGCGTCGTCGAGGGTCGTATCCGGCTTGCCGTCGCCGTCGGTGTCCTGCTGGATCGTGCCCTTGTTGGCCGCCAGGATCTGCAGGTTGCCGCGTGCCGCCGTGCACTGCGCGTTCTCGACGGCCTTGCCGGCCGGCTGGGACGTTTCCGCGGCCGCGGCCCCGTACTGGTTGATGCGCCGGTTCTGCACGGTCTGGTTGGGCGGCGGGCTGTCCGAGTAGTGGGTCACGCCGTTCTTGTCCTTCCACTGGTAGACCTGCTGGGCCTGCACGGTGGTGGCGGTCGCCAGGCAAAGCGCCAGCACGGTGAGGCAGGGCAGGAGGCGCATGGGAAGCTCCGGATCGCGGGAGGCCTGATTGCAGCACCCCCGGGGCGCGCAGGCAAGCCGACCGGCGGACCGCTGGGCTAAACTGCGACCCATGAACGAAATCAAGCCGCCCCCGCGCTCGCGAGGGATCTACCTGTTGCCCAACCTGTTCACCACCGCCGGCCTGTTCGCGGGGTTCTTCGCGATCATCGCCGCGGCCAACGGCCAGTTCGTCAATGCCGCCATCGCGGTGTTCGTGGCGGGCCTGATGGACGGCATCGACGGCCGCGTGGCGCGGCTGACCGGCACCAGCAGCGAATTCGGCGTGCAGTACGACTCGCTGGCGGACCTGGTCAGTTTCGGCCTGGCCCCGTCGCTGGTGATGTACCACTGGTCGCTGTCGGCGCTGAAGTTCGACGGCACGGTGATGGGCCGGGTCGGCTGGGTGGTGGCTTTCCTTTACGCGGCCTGCGCGGCGCTGCGGCTGGCCCGCTTCAACACCCAGGTCGGCACCGTGGACAAGCGCTGGTTCGTCGGCCTCGCCAGCCCGGCGGCGGCGGGCCTGATGATGTCCTTCGTCTGGGCCTTCGCGGATGGCGAACTGGGCTGGACCGGCGAGGAGTTGCGCTACGTGGCGCTGGGGGTCACGCTGGTGGCGGCCCTGCTGATGGTCAGCCGCATCCGCTTCTGGAGCTTCAAGGGCACGGGCGAGGGCGGGGCCAAGGCCGATCGCATCCCGTTTGTGGTGCTGGCACTGGTGCCGCTGGTGCTGGCGATCCTCTTCATCGACCTGCCGCGCACGCTGTTCGCGGTGGGCGTGGTGTACGCGCTGTCGGGTCCCGGTTTCTGGCTGTGGCAGCGCCTGCGCCGGCAGAAGGACGCGGCGGCGTGACCCTGGCGGCGGACCGCCTGTGGTCGGCCGAGCAGCAGGGCTGGCTGCGCGCGCTCGGCCATGCCGTCTACCTGCCGGCCGACTGGCCGACCGAGGCGGGTGCACCGGTGGTCGCGGAGGCGCCTGTCGCGCGTACCGAAGCCGTCGATCCGGCACCTACCGCACCTGCCGCACTCGCGCCTCGCGCCCGCCCGCCGGCCCGTGAGGCCATGGATACGCCGGCGCCCGTGCGCCCGCCGCCCGCGCCACGGGCCGGTGGCGCGAAGCTTCCCGACCGGCTGCATTTCGCGCTGATCCGCGCGTCCGGCTGCAATCCCAATGCGCCGGGCGCAGCGGCGCTGTTCTCGCAATGGCCCAGTTCGGCGGACCTGCGTGGCAACCCGGCAGCCAAGCGCGCGCTGTGGCCGACCTTGCGCAGGTTGCGGCGGGATTCGCCGGCATGAGCGCGCTGGGCGTCGAGGCCTCACCGGTGTCCACGTCCAGCCTGCGGCCGATGCGCGAGGGAGACCTCGACGCGGTGATGGCGATCGAACAGCGCGCCTATCCGTTCCCGTGGACGCGCGGCATCTTCAAGGACTGCCTCAAGGCCGGCTACCCGTCGTGGGTGCTGACCGAGCACGGCCTGGTGATCGGCTACGGGCTGCTGAGCATCGCCGCCGACGAGGCGCACGTACTGAACATCTGCATCGCACCCGAGCGGCAGGGCCGTGGCCTCGGTCGTCACCTGCTACGGGCGCTGGTGAAGATCGCCCGCGATCACCGCGTGCAGCGCGTGTTCCTGGAAGTGCGCCCGTCCAACCCGGGTGCGATCGTCCTGTACCACAGCGAAGGCTTCAACGAGATCGGCCGCCGCCCGCGCTATTACCCGGCGAAGGACGGTCGCGAGGACGCGCTGGTGATGGCGATCGAACTGGTCGCGGACGACATCACCACGATGCCGCCGCTGTAGGGCGGGCCCGGGCCCGCCATCGCATGCTGTGACGATCTCAGCGTCATCCCGGCCTTCGCCGGGATGACGAGGCTCAGAGCTTCGCGCGCTGGCCGTGCAGGGCGGCGAGCTGGTTGCTCCAGTCGACCAGGCGCTGGCGCTCCTGTTCGACCACCGCCGCCGGCACCTTGTCGGTGAACTTGGCCAGCTTGGCTTCGCTCTTGTCCTTCTCGCCGGCGACGCGGGCGATTTCCTTGTCCAGGCGCGCGCGCTCGGCGTCCAGGTCGACCAGGCCTTCCAGCGGCACCAGCAGCTTCAGCTCGCCGACCACGGCGGCCGCGGAGGCGGGCGCATCGGCGCCGGCATCGAGCCACGCGATGTCGTCGAGCTTCAGCAGGAACGACAGCGACGACGCGAAGCGCGCGATGCGGGCGCGATCGTTGCCGGTGCCGTCCTGCAGCAGCAGGCGCACGGTCTTGCCCGGCGAGACGTTGAGCTCGCTGCGCACGCGGCGCAGCGTGGAGACCATCGTCTTCAGCCATTCCACATCGGCGTCGGCCTGCGCGTAGTCCTGGCCGGCGAAGTCGTCCGCCGTCGGGTAGGGACGCAGCGAAACGGTACCGCCGTCGATGCCGAGCTTCGGCGCGACCTGCTGCCACAGTTCCTCGGTGACGAACGGGGTCAGCGGATGCAGCAGGCGCAGCAGCGATTCCAGCACGTACAGCAGCGTGTGGCGCGTGCTGTCGGCCGCGTCCTTGTCGTCGCCGTTGAGCGCCGGCTTGGCCAGTTCGACGAACCAGTCGCAGAACTCGTTCCACGCGAACTCGTACAGCGCCTGCGACAGCAGGTCGAAGCGGTAGCCGGCGAACTGCGTGCCGGCCTCGGCGGTGACCTTGGCCAGGCGCGACAGGATCCACTTCTCGGCATCGGTCTTCGGCTGCGGCGCACCGGCGGCGGTGAAGCCATCGGTGTTCATCAGCACGAAGCGGGTGGCGTTCCACAGCTTGTTGCAGAAGTTCTTGTAACCCTCGGCGCGACCCATGTCGAACTTGATGTCGCGGCCGTGTGTCGCCAGTGCGGCGATGGTGAAGCGCAGCGCATCGGCGCCGTGCGGCACGATGCCGTCCGGGAACTCCTTGCGCGTGGCCTTCTCGATCTTCTCGGCCATCTTCGGCTGCATCAGGCCACCGGTGCGCTTGGCCACCAGGTCCTCCAGCGAGATGCCGTCGATGATGTCGAGCGGGTCCAGCACGTTGCCCTTCGACTTGGACATCTTCTGGCCGTCCTTGTCGCGGATCAGGCCGGTCATGTAGACGTCGCGGAACGGCACCTTGCCGACGAAGCTGTCGGTGGCCATGACCATGCGCGCCACCCAGAAGAAGATGATGTCGAAGCCGGTGACCAGCACCGACGACGGCAGGTAGCGGTCGAAGCCACGTTCGGCCATCGCCTGCTCGTTGGGCCAGCCCATCGTGCTGAACGGCCACAGCTGCGAGGAGAACCAGGTCTCCAGCACGTCGCTGTCCTGCGTCAGTGCGACGTCGGCGGACAGGCCGGCGTTCGCGCGCGCTTCTGCTTCGTCGCGGCCGACGTAGCAGGTGCCGTCGGCGTCGAACCACGCGGGAATGCGGTGGCCCCACCAGAGCTGGCGGCTGATGCACCAGTCCTGGATGTTCTCCATCCAGTGGCGGTAGGTGTTGATCCAGTTCGGCGGGACGAACTTCACTTCGCCGGACTCGACGAGTTCGAGGCCGCGCTTGGCCAGCGCGTCCATCTTCACGAACCACTGGTCGGTCAGGTACGGCTCGATCACCTGGTTGGTGCGGTCACCGCGCGGCACCTGCAGCTTGTGCGGCTTGGTCTCGACCAGCAGGCCGAGGTCTTCGAGATCCGCCAGCACGACCTTGCGCGCTTCGTAGCGATCCAGGCCCTGGTACTTCGCCGGTGCGTTCTCGTTGATCGCCGCGGTCGGCGTCAGCAGGTTGATCAGCGGCAAGTCGTGGCGCAGGCCCACCTGGTAGTCGTTGAAGTCGTGCGCGGGCGTGACCTTGACCACGCCGGTGCCGAACTCGCGATCGACGTAGTCGTCGGCGATCACCGGAATCTCGCGGTCGGTCAGCGGCAGCTTCACCGCCTTGCCGATCAGGTGCGCGTAGCGCTCGTCTTCCGGGTGCACCATCACCGCGGTGTCGCCGAGCATGGTTTCCGGACGCGTCGTGGCGACGACCAGCGTTCCGCTGCCGTCGGCGAGCGGGTATTCGATCGACCACAGGAAGCCGTCTTCCTCCACGTTCTCCACTTCCAGGTCGGAGATCGCGGTCTTCAGCACCGGGTCCCAGTTGACCAGGCGCTGGCCGCGGTAGATCAGGCCCTGCTGGTGCCAGCGCACGAAAGCCTCGATGACGGCCCTCGATGCGTCTTCGTCCATCGTGAAGGTGCTGCGCGACCAGTCGCCGGACGTGCCCATGCGGCGCATCTGGCGCTCGATGGTGTCGCCGGACTGCGCCTTCCATTCCCAGACCTTGGCGATGAAGCCGTCACGGCCCAGCGAATCGCGGGTCTCGCCCTTGCCTTCCTGCGCCAGGTTGCGGCTGACCACCATCTCGGTGGCGATGCCGGCGTGGTCGGTGCCCATCTGCCACAGCGTGTCGTAGCCGCGCATGCGGTGGTAGCGCACCAGCGCGTCCATCAGCGTGTGCTGGAACGCATGGCCCATGTGCAGCGTGCCGGTGACGTTCGGCGGCGGCAGCAGCACGGTGTAGGGCTGGCCCGTGCCGCTGGGCTTGAAGTAGCCGGCGGCTTCCCACTGCGCGTACAGGCGGGATTCGAAGGATTTCGGGTCGTAGCTGGAGGCGAGGTCGGTCATCTTGTTCGTCGTTCCCGCGAAGGCGGGAATCCAGTGTCTTGGAGTGTCATTGATTGAGGTACTGCAGTGCTGGACGTCGCTGTGTTCCCGCCTTCGCGGGAATGACGATTCACTACATGTCGTGCTTGTTCACTTCAAAGCCGCGCGCCTTGTACTGCTTCCAGCGCTCGCGCAGCGGCTCGCGTGCGGACGGATCCGCCGGCACGACTTCCAGCACGCGTTCGCAGGCGCCGGTGAAGGCGTCGTCGCGCAGGTTGATCACCAGTGCACGCGCCGGCACGTCGACATCGGGCGTGGCGATCAGCACGGGCGTCAGCTCGTCCTCTTCGTCGCCGGCGATCTGGTGCGGGATGTAGGCGTCCGGATCGAACTCCCACAGCAGCTCGTCCAGTTCCTCCGCCTGCGCGGCATCGCGCGCCAGCACCAGTGTCCACTGGTTGCTGTCGTACGCCTTGCGCGCCAGCTCGCAGACCAGCTTGAGCGGTTCTTCGAGGAAGCGCGGCTTGGCGATCAGGTAGAAATCGGCTCGGGCCATGGCGTCGGGCACGCGTCGCCGGTCAGGCGACGCGATCCAGCAGCCACTGGCTCAGCAGGCCGACCGGGCGACCGGTGGCCATGCCGCGCTTGCCTTCGTCGTTCGATACGCCGGCGATGTCCAGGTGCGCCCAGCGCTGGCCTTCGGTGAAGCGGGCCAGGAAGCAGCCGGCGGTGATCGCGCCGGCCCAGCGGCCGCCGATGTTGTAGACGTCGGCGAAGCTGGATTCCAGCTGCGTCTGGTACTCGTCCCACAGCGGCAGGCGCCAGGCGCGGTCGAACACGGTTTCGCCCGCACCCAGCAGTTCGTTGCTGAGGTCGTCGTGCTTGCTCATCAGGCCGCTGGCGTAGCGGCCCAGCGCCACGATGCAGGCGCCGGTCAGCGTGGCGACGTCGACCAGTGCGGCCGGCTTGAAGCGCTCGGCGTAGGTCAGCGCGTCGCACAGGATCAGACGACCCTCGGCATCGGTGTTGCCCACTTCGATCGTCTTGCCGGACATGCTGGTGATGACGTCGGACGGGCGGTAGGCGTTGCCGTCGATGGCGTTCTCCACCGCCGGCACCACGACCACCAGGTTCAGCGGCAGCTTCATCTTCACGGCCGCCACGAAGGTGCCGATGACGCTGCCGGCGCCGAGCATGTCGTACTTCATTTCCTCGATGCCGCCCTGCGTCTTCAGGTTGACGCCACCGGTGTCGAAGGTGATGCCCTTGCCGACCAGCACGTAAGGCTTGGCGTCAGCCTCGGCGGCACCGTTCCACTTCAGGACGATCAGGCGCGGACGGTTGGCCGAGCCGCGGGCGACGGCGAGCAGCGAGCCCATGCCGAGCGCTTCCATCTGCGTCTCGTCGAGGATCTCGGCTTCGGCGCCGTTCTCCGAGGCGAACTGCTGCGCCTGCTCGGCCAGGTAGGCCGGGTTGCAGATGTTCGGCGGCAGGTTGCCCAGCTCGCGGGTGACCTGCACGCCGGCGGCGATGGCCACGCCCTGCGCCAGCGCCTGCGCGTCGTCGCCGCTGATGGCGAACTGGGTCAGGCCGGGGTCGTCGTTCTTCTTCTTGCCCAGCGTGGCGGTGTAGCGGTAGCAGGCGTGGTCGGCGGCGATCACGGCCTGGCGGATCTTCCACGCGGCGTCGCGCTCCTTGACCGCCACTTCGGACAGGGTGAACAGCGTGCTGCGCACCGGGCCGAGCTTGAGTGCACGGGCGGCATCGCCGACGGCCTTCAGGTACTGGGCCACACCGAACTTGGCGGCCTCGCCAAGACCCACCACCAGCACGCGCGGCGCGGTCACGCCGGGCAGGTCGTGCAGCAGGGTGGTCTTGCCGGTCTTGCCGCCGATGTCGCCACGCTGGACCAGCGCCGACAGCTTGCCGCCGCTGGCCGCGTCCACGGCCTGGGCCGCCGGTGTCAGGCTCTTGTCGGCGTAGGCGCCTACCACGACGCAATCGACGCCGGCCTGGGCGGGGGCTTCGTGGTTCAGGGTGAATTCCAGCGTCATTGATCAGATTCCCGGTTCAGTTACGTACAATCGCGGGCCGGATGAAAGGTGGCTGACGCCATCCCGGACCGCAGAGACCGCCGCCGCAGGCGCGGCGCACAAGCCCGAGATTGTAAATCAAGCCCCCCTGATGCCGAAGCTGGACCGCTACCTCTTCCGGGAATTCACCCAGAGCTTCCTGGCCACCCTGATCATCCTGCTGATGGTCAGCGTGGGCGGCGTGATGGCGGACCTGCTGGGCGACGTGGCCGACGGCAAGGTGCCGGCGCGGCTGCTGCTGTCGCAGCTGGGCCTGCAGTTCATCAATTACATGCCCTACATCATCCCGCTGGCGCTGATGCTGGGTCTGCTGCTGGCGTTCTCCCGCCTGTACCGGGACTCCGAAATGGCGGTCCTCACCGCGGCCGGCATCGGCCCGCGCCGGCTGCTGCGGCCGCTGATGATGCTGGTGGTGCCGGTCGTGATCGTGGTCGGCCTGTGCTCGCTGTGGCTGGGCCCGTGGGCTCTGCGCACCGCGCAGCACATGCTGGAGCACGCCAACCGCAGCCTGGTGGTGTCCGGGCTGGATGCCGGCAAGTTCACCGTGCTGTCCAGCGGTGCGGTGGTCTATGTCAGTGCGCTGTCGCCCGACGGCACCGGCCTCAGCAAGGTGTTCATGCATCGTGCGAACGAGGGCCGCATCGACGTGGTGACGGCGAAGTCCGGGCAGATGTTCTTCGAGGGCGAGCGCAACCGCTACCTGCGCCTGGACGATGGCTTCCGGGTCGAAGGTCCGGATGGCGCGGGTCTGGACTACCGCCTGATCCGCTACAAGTCCAACGAAGTCGCGCTGCCCGACCGCGCCGACACGCTGGACAAGGACGATCCCGAACTGCTGCCGACCCCGCAGTTGCTGTCCGACCCGCGCCCGGACGCGAACGCCCAGGTGCACGCGCGACTGACGCCGCCGCTGCTGGCGCTGGCGTTCGCGCTGCTGACCCTGCCCCTGTCGCGCAGTTCGCCGCGGCAGACGCGCTACGGGCGGGTGATGCTGGGCTTCCTAGCCTACTTGGTCGGCATCAGCCTGATGTTCAACGGCACCCAGTTGCTGGCCGACGGCAAGCTGCCGGGCATGGCGGGCCTGTGGTGGCTGACCCTGCCGCTGCTGGCCGCAGGCCTGTGGTTCTATCTGCGTGACGGCCAGCTGTCGCGGCCGCGGAGGCGCGCATGAGGCTGTTGCCGCGCCTGCACGACACCTATGTGGGCCAGGTGGTCCTGGTCACCGTGCTGCTGACCTGGGCGGTACTGGTGGGGCTGGACGTGGTGATGGCGTTGTCCGGCGAGATCGGCGATCTCGGCACCGGCAACTACACCTTTGGCCATGCCGTCGCGTGGGTGCTGTATACCGTGCCGCGCCGCGCCTACACGATGTTCCCCACCGCGGCCGTGATCGGCTCGCTGATGGGCCTGGGCCAGCTGGCGGCCAGTTCCGAACTGACCGCGCTGCGTGCGCTCGGCCTGTCGCGCCTGCGCCTGAGCGTGTCGGTCGCGGCGGCCCTGGCGATCCTGACCGTGCTGATGGTGTTCAGCGGCGAGACGCTGGGTCCGTGGGGCCAGCGCCAGGCCGACGTGCTGAAGATGAGCGCGCGCACCGGCAATGTCGCGATGGACCGCTACTCGGGCCTGTGGGCGCGCGAAGGCAACACCTTCCTGTACGCGCAGAGCGGTGAGGAGAAGCAGCAGGCCGGCGGCAAGGTCGCGCTGCAACTGCGCGACGTGCGCATGTACGAACTGGCCGACGACGGCCGGCTGGCGTCGATCGCCCATGCCGCCACCGCCGAGCACCAGGACGGCTTCTGGTTGCTGAAGAACGTGCGCCGCACCACCTTCAAGGAGCGCTCCGCCGTGCAGACGACGGTGCTGGGCGAGCGCTGGGAGTCGGAGCTGGACGCGGCGGTGCTGTCGTCGAGCCTGGTGCGCGCGCGCAACATGCCGAGCAGCGAGTTGAGCCAGAACATCGACTACCGCAAGCGCAACGGACTGGATGCGCGCGACTACGAAGACCAGTACTGGGCCCGCTGGTTCTATCCGCTCAACGTGCTGGCGCTGTGCCTGGCGGCCATCCCGTTCGCGTTCGGCAGCCTGCGCAGTGGCGGCATGGGCAAGCGGCTGTTCCTCGGCATCGTGTTCGCCGTGGGCTTCTACGTGCTGCAGACCATGTTCGTGCGGCTGGCCGGCGCGTTCCGGCTGGATTACCGCGTCGCCTACGCGATTCCGCCGTTCGCCCTGCTGGGCATTTCCTGGTTGATGTTCCGGCGCAGAAGCCGCTGACGCGGCGTCAGCGGCGTTTCGGCAGACGCACGATGCGCGTGCCGCTGAAACGATCGTGGAAAGCCAAGCGGTCGCGGTCCAGCCATGCCCACCAGAAGCCCAGGCCTGCCGCGAGCAATGACACCGTCGCCAGCGCGTAGCGACGCCACAGCGTGGCCAGCGTCGGCGCGCTGCCGTCGGTCGCGATCACTTTCAGCCGCCACGGCCGCATGCCCAGGGTCTGTCCGCCGCGCAGCCAGCTGAAGGTGGCGTACAGCCCCGCGACGCCCCAGCAGCAGGTCCACAGCAGCCACCACATCGGGCTGTACGGTTCGATGTTGTGGCGGACGTTGTCGCTGATCACCACGTCGACGAGCACGAACGGGATGGCCGCGGCGATCCACATCGCCAGCACCGGCCAGAAATCGTAGAGCAGGGCGAGCAGGCGCCAGCCGATCAGGGCGCGGGGTTTGTCGGGGGTAGGGGCGGGATCCGTCATCGCGACAGGATACCGGCTAACCCCGGGCAACCTCCCCCTGGTGCTTTGGGAGCGACGTCAGTCGCGATGGACGTCGCGGCGGGGGTTCCTTTCGCGACTGACGTCGCTCCCACAGGAAGCCGATGCATCCAGGCAGCGGGTGCATCGCCTAAGCTGGCGGCATGTCTTCCCGCACGCCCGCCGATCGCCGCCAGCAGGCGAACGCCCTGCCACCCGTTCCCGACGCCGATGCGGCCGACATCGCGTCCTTCCTCGATGCGATCTGGGCCGAAAACGGTCTCGCCCGGCCGACGCTCGACAGCTACCGGCGCGACCTGGAAGGCCTCGCACGCTGGCGCAACGGCCGCGAGGGCGGCCTGGCGGCGGCGGATCGCGCCGGCCTGTTCGACTACCTGGCCTGGCGCACGCGCGGAGGCTATTCGCCACGCAGCAATGCGCGTCTGCTGTCCGCCCTGCGTGCCTTCTTCGCCCATCGGCTGCGCCGCGGCCTGCGTCGCGACGACCCGACCGCGCTGCTCGAACCGCCGCGCCTGCCGCGCTCGCTGCCCAAGGCGCTGGCGGAGACCGAGATCGACGCGTTGCTGGCCGCGCCGGATATCGGCACGCCGCTGGGCCTGCGCGACCGCGCCATGCTGGAGCTGATGTACGCGGCCGGCCTGCGCGTCAGCGAACTGGTCACGCTGCCGGCGACGGCGGTCAACCTGCGGCAGGGCGTATTGCGGGTCACCGGCAAGGGCAGCAAGGACCGGCTGGTGCCGCTGGGGGAGGAGTCCCAGCACTGGCTGGAGACCTACCTGGCGCAGTCGCGGGTGGTCCTGGCGGGCAAGCGCAGCGTGCCGTTCCTGTTCGTCGGCGCCACCGCCGAGCCGCCGACCCGGCAGCAGTTCTGGGCCCTGGTGAAGCGCTATGCCGCGGTGGCCGGGATCGACCCGGTCCGCATCAGCCCGCACGGGCTGCGGCACAGTTTCGCCACCCACCTGCTCAACCGCGGGGCTGACCTGCGCGCGCTGCAACTGCTGCTGGGGCATAGCTCGCTGTCGACCACCCAGATCTACACGCTGGTGGCGCGCGAGCACCTGAAACAGCTGCACGGGCGCCATCATCCGCGTGCGTGAACCATGTCACGCTGGCGGATGGTTAAGCCGCCCCGCCGCCGCCCTGTGCCAGAATCTTGGCCTGTTCCTGCCAGCCAGCCGCCCTACGGCCCCTCCCGGATGCCCTTGATGCCCCGCCTGATCGTCGCCGCCCTGCTGGGCGCCCTGAGCCTGACCGCCTGCGCCCAGGCCCCGCAGCCGCCCGCCAAGCAAGAGGCCGCCGCGCCGGCCCAGCCCCCCACGTTCAAGCCGGGTCAGGGTGCCACGCCCGACGAGCGCGCGCGCTCCGCGGTGGCGCAGCTGAACCCGCGTGCCCAGGTCGACTACGTCGGTGCGGCCCCGCTGCCTGGCTTCCGCGAGGTGATCGCCGGCGGGCAGCTGCTGTACGTCAGCGACGACGGCCGCTACCTGATGCAGGGCGCGGTGATCGACCTGCAGCAGCAGGAAGACGTGATGCAGAACAGCGCCGCGCTGGCGCAGTACCGCACCAAGCTCATCGGCACCATCCCGCATGGCGAGAAGATCGTGTTTGCGCCGCCGAACGCCAAGTACACGGTCACCGTGTTCACCGACATCGAGTGCGGCTACTGCCGCAAGCTCCACGAGGAGATCGCCGAGATCAACCGCCAGGGCATCGCGGTGGAGTACCTCGCGTTCCCGCGCATGGGCCTGGGCAGCAAGGACCACAAGGACATGATCTCGGTCTGGTGCGCGCCGGACCGCAAGCGTGCGCTGACCGACGCCAAGGCCGGCAAGTCGATCCCGTCGCGCGACTGCAAGAACCCGGTGACCATGGAGTTCGACGTCGGCCAGCGCGTCGGCGTGAGCGGCACCCCGGCCATCTTCTCGGCCGAGGGCATCCAGCTGGGCGGTTACCTGCCGCCGGCCGCCCTGCGCGCCAAACTGGACGAACTGGCGGCCAAAACGGCCCCGGCCGCCGCCGCAGGCGCCGCTCCCTGACCCGAACGAAGCCGGCCCCGCGCCGGCTTCGCTACAATAGCGGGCCCCGTCCTGACGGCACGCCCCCCACGGTTCCGGACATGATCGTCCTCGAAGGCCAACCGGCCTTGTCGCACTTCCGCCGCGCGCGGCTCGAATCCAGGCTCCAGTCCATCGCTCCCGATGTCCGCATCCGCGGCGCCTGGCATGTCTACTTCATCGAACCCGAGGCCGGCGCCACGCCGGACCTGGCCACGCTGCGCCGCATCCTGCAGGCCGGCGACCAGGAGGAGGCGGTGGCCGACGGCGCGGTGTCGCGCTTCGTCACCCCGCGCCTGGGCACGCTGTCGCCGTGGGCGAGCAAGGCCACCGAACTGCTGCGCGGCGCCGGCCAGCCGGTGAAGCGCGTCGAGCGCGGCCTGCGCATCGACCTGCAGGGCTGGAATGACGCGCAGCCGGCGCTGGCGAAGGCGCTGCACGATCCGATGACGCAATCGCTGCTGACGACGCGCGATCAGGCCTCGGCCCTGTTCACCGCACCGGCGCGCGGCGAACTGGAACGCATCCCGCTGGCGCAGCTCGAAGCCGCCAACGGACGCCTCGGCCTGGCGCTGGCCGATGACGAGATCGACTACCTGCGCACGCGCTACACCGAACTCGGCCGCGATCCGTCGGACGTCGAACTGATGATGTTCGCGCAGGCGAACTCCGAGCATTGCCGCCACAAGATCTTCAACGCCAGCTGGACCATCGACGGCAAGGACCAGGACCGTTCCCTGTTCCGGATGATCAAGCACACGCATGCGCAGACGCCGGAGCACACGCTCAGCGCGTACAGCGACAACGCTGCCGTGGTGGAAGGCTATCCGGCGGCGCGCTTCCGTCCCGACGGCAACGGCCAGTACCGCATCGAAGCGACGCTGGATTCGGCGTTCTGCATCAAGGTGGAAACGCACAACCATCCCACCGCGATCGCGCCGTTCCCCGGCGCCAGCACCGGTGCCGGCGGCGAGATCCGCGACGAGGGCGCGACCGGCCGTGGCGGCAAGCCGAAGGCCGGCCTGACCGGTTTCTCGGTCTCGCACCTGCGCATCCCGACGCTGCCGCAGCCATGGGAGGCGCCGCGCGCGCTGAACCCGCGCATGGCGCCCGCGCTGGAGATCATGCTCGACGGTCCGCTCGGCGGCGCCGCGTTCAACAACGAATTCGGCCGTCCGAACCTGCTGGGCTACTTCCGCAGCTTCGAGCTGCCGGAAGGTGCGGGCCTGACCCGCGCCTACGACAAGCCGATCATGCTGGCCGGCGGCCTGGGCGCGATCGACCGCATCCAGGTGGAGAAGAGGACGTTGTCGGCCGGCGACGCCGTGATCGTGCTCGGCGGCCCGGCGATGTTGATCGGCCTGGGCGGCGGCGCGGCCAGTTCGGTCGCCTCCGGCGAAAGCGCCGAGGAACTCGATTTCGCCAGCGTGCAGCGCGACAACCCCGAGATGGAGCGCCGCTGCCAGGAGGTCATCGACCGGTGCGTGGCGATGGGCGACAACAACCCCATCCTGTGGTTCCACGACGTTGGTGCGGGCGGGCTGTCCAACGCGATTCCCGAACTGCTGCACGACTCCGGCGTCGGTGGCGTGATCGACCTGGGCAAGGTGCCCAGCGACGATCCCTCGCTGTCGCCGATGCAGCTGTGGTGCAACGAATCGCAGGAACGCTATGTGCTCGGCGTGCCGCAGGCGCGGCTGGCCGAGTTCGCCGCCCTGTGCGAACGCGAGCGCTGCCCGTTCGCCGCCGTCGGCGTGGCGACCAAAGAAGAGCATCTGGTGGTTGCCTACGGCGCCACGCCGGGCAACATCCCGGCCGATGCACCGATCGACCTGCCGATGGACGTGCTGTTCGGCAAGGCGCCGAAGATGCATCGCGACACCCGCTACCCCGACGCACCGAAGTGGCCCGCGTTGCAGACGGCGTCGATCGATCTGCGCGAAGCCGGCTTGCGCGTGCTGGCGCATCCGACGGTGGCGTCCAAGCAGTTCCTGATCACCATCGGCGACCGCAGCGTCGGCGGTCTGACCGCACGCGACCAGCTGGTCGGCCCGTGGCAGATGCCGGTCGCCGACTGCGCGATCACGCTGAGCGGTTACGAAGGCTTCGTCGGCGAAGCGATGGCCATCGGCGAACGCACGCCGCTGGCCTTGCTCGACGCCGCCGCCGCCGCCCGCATGGCGGTCGGTGAAGCGATCACCAACCTGTGCGCGGCACCGGTCGAATCGCTGCACCGCGTGAAGCTGTCGGCCAACTGGATGGCCGCCGCCGGTCATCCGGGCGAGGACGCGCTGCTGTTCGATGCGGTGAAGGCCGTGGGCATGGAGCTTTGCCCGGACCTGGACATCAGCATCCCGGTCGGCAAGGACTCGCTGTCGATGCAGGCGCAGTGGCACAGCGATGGCCAGGCGCAGAAGTCGGTATCGCCCGTCTCGCTGATCATCAGCGCGTTCGCGCCGGTCACCGACGTCCGCCAGCAGCTGACGCCGCTGTTGTCGCGCGACGACGACAGCGAGCTGTGGCTGATCGGCCTGGGCGCCGGCAAGAAGCGCCTCGGCGGTTCGGTCCTGGCGCAGGTCTACCCGCGGTCCGGCGGCGACGGCGCCTGGCCCGCGTTCGCCGGCGACGGCCGCGACGAAAGCGTGCCGGATCTCGATGATCCGCAGCGCCTGCGCGATTTCTTCCACCTGATCGCCGATGCGCGCGAGGCCGGCCTGCTGCTGGCTTACCACGACCGCAGCGACGGCGGCGCGTTCGCGGCGCTGTGCGAGATGGCGTTCGCGTCGCACCGGGGTCTGGACATCAACCTCGACGGCTGGGGCGACGACGCGTTCCGCACACTGTTCGCCGAGGAACTCGGTGCGGTCGTGCAGGTCGCCGACGAGGACCGCGCCGCGTTCGCCGACCTGGTCGAGCGCCATGCGCTGACCGAATGCGCGCAGCGCATCGCACGCCCGACTACCGCGTCCACCATCCGCGTGCAGCAGGATGGCGACGTGTTAGCCGAGTGGCGCTGGGAAGAGCTGTTCGATGCCTGGTGGTCGGTCACGCATGCCATGCAGAAGCTGCGCGACAACCCGGAGGCCGCCGACCAGGAGCGTGAGACCTCGCGCCAGTTCGGCCGCACCGGACTGAAGCCGAAGCTCTCCTTCGATGCCGGCGACGACATCGCCGCGCCGTTCATCGCGACCGGCAAGCGGCCGAAGGTGGCGATCCTGCGCGAGCAGGGCGTCAACGGACAGATCGAGATGGCGTCGGCATTCGCCCGCGCCGGCTTCGACGCGTTCGACGTGCACATGAGCGACCTGATCAGCGGTCGCGTGGCGCTGGACGGTTTCAGCGGCTTCGCCGCCTGCGGCGGCTTCAGCTACGGTGACGTGCTCGGTGCGGGCCGTGGCTGGGCGACCTCGATCCTCGAGCGCAGCGCGCTGCGCGACGCCTTCGCCGCGTTCTTCGCACGCCAGGACACGTTCTCGCTGGGCGTGTGCAACGGCTGCCAGATGATGAGCCAGCTGAAGGACATCATCCCCGGCGCGCAGCATTGGCCGCAGTTCCTGCGCAACCAGAGCGAGCAGTTCGAGGCGCGCGTGGCGTTGCTGGAAGTGCAGGAATCGCCGTCGGTGTTCTTCCGCGGCATGGCCGGCTCGCGCATTCCGGTGGCGGTGGCGCACGGCGAAGGCCGCGCGTCGTTCGCCAGTGCCGTCGACCAGGCCGCCGTGCAGGTGTCGCTGCGCTACGTGGACGGCGATGGTGCGATCGCCAGCACCTATCCGCTCAACCCGAACGGTTCGCCCGATGGCATCACCGGCCTGACCAGCGACGATGGCCGCGCGACGATCCTGATGCCGCATCCGGAGCGCACCCCGCGCAGTGCCAACCACAGCTGGTATCCGGCAGGCTGGCCGGACGACTCGCCGTGGCTGCGGATGTTCCGCAACGCACGCGTGTGGGTGGGATGAACCCGCGGGCCCGCCGGCGACGGCGGGCCAACGCCGCACCTGATAAAGTCCGGGCCTTCAAGGAGGCCTTCCGTGGACGCAGCTGCGCTCGACAACCCGCTTTCCGACGACGAGCGCATCGTCGCGGCCCTGCTGGCGCGCGGGCGGCTGAAGGAAGCCGATCTGGCGCGCGCGCGGCGGCTGCAGGAGGAAGCGGGCGGCGGCCTGCTGGCGCTGCTGTCGCGCCTGGGCCTGGTGTCCGAGCGCGATCACGCCGAGACCGTGGCCGACGTACTCGGGTTGCCGCTGGTCAACGCGAAGGATGCACCGGACGTGCCGCCAGAATCGGTGGCGCTGTCGCAGCGTTTCCTCAAGCAGTTCCATGTCTGCCCGGTAGGCGAGGACGAGACCCACATCGACCTGCTGATGGCCGATCCGCAGGACCGCTATGCGCTGGACGCCGTGCGGCTGGCCACCGGCCGCGCCATCCGGCCGCAGGTCGCGTTGCGTTCGGAAATCAGCGACCTGATCGAGCGTTACTACGGCCAGGGCCGCAGTGCGATGGGCGCCATCGTCGAGAACGCGGATGGCGAAACCACCGCCGACCTGGACGATGTCGAACACCTGCGTGACCTGGCGTCCGAAGCGCCGGTCATCCGCCTGGTCAACCTGGTCATCCAGCGTGCGGTCGAATTGCGCGCCTCTGATATCCACATCGAGCCGTTCGAGAACCGGCTGAAGGTGCGTTACCGCATCGACGGCGTGCTGGAAGAAGGCGAAAGCCCGCCGGCCAATCTCACCGCGGCGGTGATCAGCCGCGTCAAGATCATGGCCAAGCTCAACATCGCCGAGCGTCGCCTGCCGCAGGATGGCCGCATCATGCTGCGCGTGCAGGGCAAGGAGCTGGACCTGCGCGTCAGCACCGTGCCGACCGCGCACGGCGAAAGCGTGGTGATGCGCCTGCTCGACCGCGAGACGGTGGTGTTCGATTTCAAGAAGCTCGGCTTCACCGATGCGTTCCTGCCGCAGTTCCAGAAAGTGCTGGAACAGCCGCACGGCATCCTGCTGGTGACCGGCCCGACCGGCTCGGGCAAGACCACCACGCTGTACACCGCGCTGAGCAAGCTCAACACGCCGGACGTCAAGATCATCACGGTCGAGGATCCGGTCGAGTACCAGATCGAGGGCATCAACCAGATCCAGGCCAAGCCGCAGATCGGGCTGGACTTCGCCCACGCGCTGCGCAGCATCGTCCGCCAGGATCCGGACATCATCATGATCGGCGAAATGCGCGACCTCGAGACCGCGCGCATCGCCATCCAGTCCGCGCTGACCGGCCACCTGGTGCTGTCCACGCTGCACACCAACAACGCGGCCGGCGGCATCACCCGCATGCTCGACATGGGGGTGGAGGACTACCTGATGACCTCCACCATCAACGGCATCCTCGCCCAGCGCCTGGTGCGCCGGCTGGAGCCGACGCATGCGGAGAAGTACGCCGCTTCGCCCGAAGAAATCGAGAAGTTCGGCCTGCGCCGCTTCCAGCCGCAGGGCGAGATCTTCCTGTACCGTCCGCGCGGTTCGGCGATCGCGCCGACCGGCTACCTGGGCCGCACCACCATCGTCGAGTTCCTGGTGATGAACGACGCGATCCGCCGCGCGATCATGCGCCACGCCGGCATGGGCGAGATCGAGCAGCTAGCGCGCGAGAACGGCATGCGCACGATGTACGAGGACGGCATCGTCAAGGCGCTGTCCGGCGAGACCACCATCGAGGAAGTGCTGCGGGTCACCGAGGAGGGTTGAGGCGATGAACAGGATGCTGGCGGGGTGCCTGATGGCGGCGATGTGTGCGATGCCGGCCATCGCGTCGGCGGCCAAGCCCGCGCCGAAGACGCTGGCGCGTGGCGAACTGCCAGCGGGGTTCGCGATCGGCACGGCCTCGCCGTCGCTCGCGCTGCAGGTCGAGGTCGTGGACGGCAAGGTCTCCGCATCCGCGCCCGCGGGTGACGGACCGGGCAACCTGCGGGCGGCGCGCAGTGGCGACGCCATCCAGACCACGCTGATGGTCAGCAGCACGCTGCCGGTGTCGATCAAGTTCGAACTGTACGTGTCGACGGACGGCGAGACCTTCACCTACACCAGCAGTTGCGGCGTCACGCCGGGCATCTCGTCGTTCGAGATGTGGGAGCGGCCGGTGACGCATTTCGCGATGGGCAATCCGCGCGTGCTGCCCGCGGGCCGCATGGCCTGCGACTGACGACCGGCGTTCCCAAAAAAGAAAGGGCCCGGCATTGCCGGGCCCTTCTTCATTGCGACAGATGACTTACAGATCGATACCGAAGCCGACGCCGGCCGACTTCTCGTCACCGCTGAACGCACCGCCGATGCTGAACGAGGCGCGCTCGCCGATCGGCTTCGAGTAGCCGACCGACAGCGCGTTCTCGCCGTTTTGCCACCCCGCACCCACGGCGACCCGTCCACGCGGACTGCGGCTGCCGGCGGCGTTGATCGCCATGTTCAGCATCGCCGAACTCATCGCGCCCATCCGGTCGAGCCGACGGTCCTGCTCGGAGAAGCGACGGTCGACGTCACCGCGGAAGGCGTTGAAGTCGTCCTCCAGCGCCTTGACCTGGAAGTCCGCGTAGGCCTTCGCGCTGGCCAGCGTGCTCGCCGAGGACTGGTCGGTGTAGGACTGTGCGCTGCTGAGCGTGTTGGCGTCGCCCGCATCGGCGTAGGACGCGGCCGCGGCGGGAACGTCGGTGGCTGCGGTGGCATCGGTCGGTGCCGCGACCGCGGGCTGGCCACTGGCCACGGCACCGCTGCCGGCGGCCTCCGTGGTGGTCGTGGCCGTGCCACGTGTCGGCGACGATGCGTTGCCGCCGCTGCTCGTGCCCGATGCCGTCTCGCCGGCGACCTGGCCCTGGCTGGCCTGTGCAGGTGGCGCGGTGTCGGCGGACGCGGTCGATGTCGTCGTGCTGCTGCCCGATCCGCTGTACATGCCGTACAGTTCGTTGAGCTTGGCATCGACGGCGGTGAACGCCGCGCCCACGTTGTTGTACGACGTGCCCTGGATCGTGTAGCTCGGCGCGATGAACACGCCGCCAGAGAAGCCGGCGCCGCCGCCCAGTGCACTGGCGACGGAGCTCAGCTGCGACAGGTTCACCGCGTCGGTGGCCTGCGTGCCGGCCGCGACATTGGTGACCTGGCGTTCGCTGCCGGCGCTGCCCACCGAGACGGTGTCCTCGCGGTCGGCGACCGAGTCGCCGCCGATGGCGACGCTGTTGTCGGCTTCGGCGGTGGCGAGGTTGCCGACCGCGACCGAGTTGACGCCCGGCGTATACGCGCCACCACCGACCGCAACCGAGTAGTCGCCGGAGGCTTCGGTCGGGAGGAAACCGAAGAACGCACCACCGACCGCCACGCTGTTGTCGCCGCTGGCGATGGCATTCGAGCCCAGCGCCGTGCTGTCGTAGTTGCTCGCCACGGCACCGAAGCCCAGTGCCGTCGCGCTCTCCTGCGACGCTTCCGCGCCGTAGCCGAACGCCGACGCCGCGAAGGCGGATGCGTTGCTGTAGCTGCCGATCGCCGCCGAGCCGTCGCCGGAGGCGTCGCTGCGGAAGCCGGTGGCCGTGGCCTGCAATCCGGACGCCGAACTCTCGGTGCCGGCGGCGGTGGCGTAGGCACCGGATGCCGTGGCACCCGCACCCGTCGCCGTCGCACCGGTATCGCTGGCGACCGCACCGGCACCGAGCGCGGTGGCATCGTCCGCCGTCGCTTCGGTACTGGCGTAGACCGGGTTGCCGTCGGCATCCAGCAGCGGATTGCCGTCCTCGTCGAACAGCTGCCGCTGCCCGCCGACCGCGACCGATCCTGCGCCGCCCGCCTGCGCGCCGCTGCCGCTGGCGACGCTGTTGGTGCCGCTCGCGGTGGCGTTGAAGCCGCTCGCCGTCGCGCCATCCGCCAGCGCGAACGCTCCGGAGCCGGTGGCGGTGGCGCCGACGCCGTCGGCGAGGGCGGCCGAACCGGAGGCCGTCGCATAGTCGCCGTTGGCGGTGGCATCGTCGCTGCCGTCGCCTTCACCGTTCGCCCTGAAGTAGCGCGTGGCGTTTTCCGAGGCGTTGGCGATCGCATTCAACTGGTCGAGGTTCACCGCATCCGTGCCTTCGGTGCCGGCCGCGACGTTGGTGATCTGCCGTTCCGCCCCCACGTCGCCGACCGACACGGTGTCATCGCGGTCGTTCCACGAGTTCGCACCGATCGCGACGCTGTTCGTCGCCCCCGCCACCGAATTCACGCCCACCGCCACGCTGTCGTCGCCATCGGCGTAGCTGTTGTGGCCGAGCGCGGTGCTGTACTCGCCGGTGGCCCACGCGCCGTTGCCGAACGCCGAGCCGCCCGTGCCGCTGGCGCGCGTGTTGATCAGGCCGAAGAACGTGGTGCCGCCGACGGCCGTGCTTTCGTCGCCGCCGGCACTCGCGCCTTCGCCTACCGCGGTCGCGCCGCCGCCCGCCGCATCGGCGCCATAGCCGAACGCCGAAGCGAAGTCGCCGCCGGCGCTGCTGTAGCCGCCGACCGTGGTGGACGCCAGCCCACCCGCACTGCTGCGGAAGCCGACCGCGGTGGATTGCGTCTCCGATGCGGAGGCTTCGGTACCCAACGCGGTGGCGTAGGCGCCGGACGCATTCGCGCCCGCACCGACAGCACTCGCACCGACCTCGCCGGCGATGGCGCCAGCGCCGAGCGCAGTGGCGTCGTCCGCCGTCGCCTCGGTGCTCGCGTAGATCGGGTTGCCGTCGGCATCGAGCAACGGATCGCCGTTCTCGTCGAAGAGCTGGCGCTGCCCGCCTACCGCGACCGAGCCCGCGCCGACCGCCTGCGCCCCTGCGCCGTTGGCCACACTGTTGCTGCCGGTAGCCGTGGCATTGAAGCCGGTGGCGGTCGCGCCATCCGCGAGAGCGAACGCGCCGGAACCGGTCGCCGTCGCACCGACGCCATCGGCGAGTGCGGCAGAGCCGGAGGCCGTGGCGTAGTCGCCATTGGCGGCGGCATCGTCGCTGCCGTCGCCTTCGCCGTTGGCCTTGAAGTAGCGTGTGGCGTTCTCCGATGCTTCGGCAACGGCGTTGAGCTGATCCAGGTTCACCGCATCCGTGCCCTCGGTGCCCGCGGCGACGTTGGTGATCTGGCGCTCGCCGCCGGCGCTGCCGACGGACACCGTGTCCTCGCGATCCGCGACCGAGTCGCCACCGATGGCCACGCTGTTGTCGGCTTCGGCCGTGGCGAGGTTGCCGAGTGCGACCGAATTGAAGCCCGGCGTATAAGCACCGCCACCCACGGCAACCGAATAGTCGCCGGAGGCCTCGGTGGGCAGGAAGCCGAAGAACGCACCACCGACCGCCACACTGTTGTCGCCACTGGCGATGGCGTTGGAGCCCAGCGCGGTGCTGTCGAAGTTGCTGGCGACGGCGCCGAAGCCCAGGGCCGTGGCGCTGTTGCCGCTGGCCTCGGCACCATAGCCGAACGCCGATGCGCCGAAGTTCGATGCGCTGCTGTAGCCACCGATGGCGGTGGCGGCATCGTCGGAGGCATCGCTGCGGAAGCCGACGGCCGTGGCCTGCGTGCCCGATGCCGATGCTTCGGTGCCGATGGCGGAGGAGTAGGCGCCGGAGGCATTCGCACCCGCGCCCACCGCACTGGCGCCGACTTCGCCGGCGACCGCCCCTGCGCCCAGTGCCGTCGCATCATCCGCCGTGGCTTCCGTGCTGGCATAGACCGGATTGCCGTCGGCATCCAGGATCGGGTCACCGTTCTCATCGAGCAGCTGGCGCTGTCCGCCGATGGCAACCGAACCGGATCCCGATGCCTGTGCACCCGAACCGTTGGCGACGCTGTTCTCGCCGGTGGCAGTGGCGTTGAAGCCGGTCGCGGTCGCACCGTTGGCGATCGCGAACGCGCCGGAGCCGGTCGCCGTTGCACCGACACCATCGGCTACCGCCGCCGAGCCGGACGCGGTCGCGTAGTCACCGTTCGCCGTGGCGTCGTCCGTACCGTCATTGGCGCCATTGGCCTTGAAGTAGCGCGTCGCGTTTTCCGAGGCCTCCGCCACCGCGTTGAGCTGGTCCAGGTTCACCGCGTCGGTGCCTTCGGTGCCGGCGGCGACATTCGTGATCTGGCGTTCGCTGCCCACGTCGCCCACCGACACCGTGTTGTCGCGGTCGGCGGTGGAGTTCGCACCCAGCGCCACGCTGTTGTCGCCCAGCGCGGTGCTGTAGAAACCGACCGCCGTGCTGTTGTCGCCGCTGGCCCACGATTCCGCACCCAGCGCCGTCGCGTAGTCGCCGGGCGCATAGGAGAAGAAGCCTGCCGCGGTGCTTTCCAGTCCCGAGGCTTCCGACAGGCTGCCGGCCGCCAGGCTGTAGTCGCCCGCGGCGATCGCGCCGGAACCGAAGGCGGCGGCACTGAATCCGCTGGCCTGCGTGTAGACGAGCAGGCCAAAGCCGGGAATCAGGTCCGCCGGTCCGCCGACCGCGACGCTGTAGTCGCCGGTGGCGCCGCTGGCGTGGCCGAAGCTGGATGCGTACGAACCGGTCGCCGTGCTGCCGTAACCGAATGCGGAACTCGCTTCGCCGCTCGCTTCGCTGAGGACGCCGAACGAGGAGCTGCCGAGTCCCGACGCCAGGCTGCCGGAGCCGACCGCCGTGGCGCCCAGGCCGGAGGCCACGGTGCTGACGGTGATCGGATTTCCATCGGCATCGAAGGCATCCACCTGGCCGCCAATGGCGATGCTGGAGTCGCCGGTGGCCTCAGCGCTGCTGCCGTTGGCGACACTGTTCGCGCCGGTGGCCGTGGCGTTGAAGCCGGTGGCGGTCGCGCCGTCGGCCAGTGCGAACGCGCCCGAACCCGTGGCGGTTGCGCCTACGCCATCAGCCACGGCGGCAGAGCCGGACGCGGTTGCGTAGTCGCCGTTCGCCGTTGCGTCGTCAGTGCCATCCTCTTCGCCGTTGGCCTTGAAGTAGCGCGTGGCGTTTTCCGAGGCCTCGGCCACCGCGTTGAGCTGATCGAGGTTTACCGCATCGGTGCCTTCGGTTCCCGCCGCCACATTGGTGATCTGGCGTTCGCTGCCGGCGCTACCCACCGAGACGGTGTCTTCGCGATCGGCAACCGAGTCGCCACCGATGGCGACGCTGTTGTCGGCTTCTGCGGTGGCGAGGTTGCCCAGTGCGACCGAGTTGAAGCCGGGCGTGTACGCACCGCCACCGACGGCGACAGAGTAGTCACCGGAAGCCTCGGTCGGCAGGAAGCCGAAGAACGCACCACCGACGGCGACACTGTTGTCGCCGCTGGCGATGGAGTTCGATCCGAGCGCGGTGCTGTCGTAGTTGCTGGCGACCGCACCGAAGCCCAGGGCCGTCGCGCTGTTTCCGCTGGCCTCGGCGCCATAACCGAACGCCGATGCGCCGAA
The DNA here is from genome assembly GCF_014851815.1 of Pseudoxanthomonas sp. PXM01. Lineage (GTDB taxonomy): Bacteria > Pseudomonadota > Gammaproteobacteria > Xanthomonadales > Xanthomonadaceae > Pseudoxanthomonas_A. The sequence continues at coordinate 1,562,982 of NZ_JACVAJ010000001.1, read as the reverse complement.
GTTGGACGCGCTGCTGTAGCCGCCAATCGCGGTTGCGGCATCGTCCGCGGCATCGCTGCGGAAACCGACCGCCGTTGACTGGATGCCGGAAGCAGAGGCTTCGGTACCCACCGCCGAGGAGTAGGCGCCGGATGCCGTTGCACCCGCGCCTACTGCGCTTGCGCCCACATCGCTGGCGACTGCACCTGCGCCGACAGCTGTGGCGTCATCCGCCGTGGCTTCGGTGCTGGCATAGACCGGGTTGCCGTCTTCATCCAGCACTGGATCGCCGTTCTCGTCGAGCACTTGGCGCTGGCCACCCAAGGCGATCGAACCGGCACCGGAGGCCTGCGCGCCTGCGCCATTGGCGACGCTGTTTTCGCCGGTCGCCGTCGCGTTGAAGCCAGTCGCCGTCGCGCCGTTGGCGATGGCGAACGCGCCGGAGCCCGTTGCCGTCGCACCGACGCCGTCGGCCAGCGCGGCGGAGCCGGATGCCGTGGCATAGTCGCCATTGGCGACCGCGTCATCCGAGCCGTCGTTCGCGCCGTTGGCCTTGAAGTAGCGCGTTGCGTTCTCCGACGCTTCGGCAACAGCGTTCAACTGATCGAGATTCACCGCATCGGTGCCTTCCGTGCCTGCGGCGACATTGGTGATCTGTCGTTCGCTGCCGGCGCTGCCGACGGAAACGGTGTCCTCGCGATCAGCGACCGAATCGCCACCGAGTGCCACGCTGTTGTCGGCGGTCGCCGATGCCAGGTTGCCGATGGCGGTGGCATTCGTGCCCGGTGCCCATGCGCCGCCACCAACAGCGGTCGAGAAGTCACCCGACGCCTCGGTCGGCAGGAAGCCGAGCAGCGAACCACCCACGGCAACGCTGTTGTAGCCGGAGGCGATGGAGCCCGAGCCGAGTGCGGTGCTGTCGCCACCGCTGGCATCGGAGCCATAGCCCACCGCCGTATCGAAACTGCCCGAGGCATTGGCGAATCCGCCGACCGCCACGGTTGCGATGCCGGTGGCCGTGCTGGTGTGACCTGCGGCCAGCGACTGCGTACCGGACGCCGAGGACGAACTGCCGAAGGCGCCGGCATAGGCCCCCGTCGCGCTGCTGCCCGTTCCCACGGCACTGGCGCCGGCGCCGGTCGCATTCGCCTGCGTACCGACCGCGGTCGCATTCGCGCCGGTGGCGTTGCTCTGGCTGCCCAGCGCCGTCGCGCCCTGCGCGGTCGCGTTGCTGTCGTAGCCTACGGCGGTCGCATTCACGCCCTTGGCTTCCGCGTAACCACCCACCGCGGTGGCGCCCGCCTTGTTGGCGATGCTCTTGTAGCCGACCGCGACGGCGTGGCGGCCGGACGCGTCGACGTTGTCGCCGCACGACACGGCGTTCTCGCCGGGGCGTCCGTCAATGATGGGGTTGCCGCGCGCATCCACGCAGTAGGCGGGGCCCGTTCCGATCTGCGGCTTGTCGTTCTGCGGCTGGCCCTTCTGCTTGTCATGCGCCAGGGCTGCGCCGAACGGCGCGCCGGCGAGCAGGGCCGAGACCAGCAGCGTCACGCCGAGCCGCGCGCGCACGCGCGCACCGGACGACATCACGCCGTGCGCGCGACGCGCGAACTCCGAGGCCACCACCAGCATGCCAAGGGAAGGGTTCCACACCTTGCTGTAAATCCTGTTCATGGATCACGTCCTTCATTCTGTGTTTTCGGGGGAATACGACAGCGCCCGGGCCGGTCGGCACGGGAATTCGAGGCGGACTACGTCAGGGGAAATGACAACCGGGCATGCGACAGGGGAGACGCATGGCCACGTTGCACGAAGCGGTGGTCGTGACGAGGAAGCGAGGGGCGGTGTGCTGCGGCCGGCCGCGAATGTGACGCGGTGTGCGCGATGAAAGTGACGCAGGCGTGATGCCAATGGAAGCGCGTGCAAGTGAAACAGCGAAACAAGAAATCGCGTTGGCGAAAGATCTCCGCATTCCCCTTCCCCTCATCCCGAGATGACGCTCAACAACTCCGTGTGATCGAACACTACAACCGCGTTGTGCAATTTGCGAGAGATTTGCTACGTTCGGATCAACGCGACGAAACAGCTGAAAACAAGGCGTTAATGCCACGTGTAGGCCGTGTGTAGAGGATGTATTCGCTGCGTGAAGAGTGTCGTGGCAGGTAAACAGGGGTACGTGCACGACACGCTTGAAAGGGAAGTCGCAAGTCGTTGAGTAGTCACGTTGTAAACGGGTTACCCAGTTCGTTCATCCTTGTAGACATGGAGCAGGTCAAGTGAATCAGAAATCCTCTTTCCGCCTTTCGCGTCGTCATCCCCTCGTCGCTGCACTCGCCGCAATAGTCACATTCGGAGCCTTCACGGCGACCGCGTCGGCGGGCGATGTCAGCACTGCCGGGCTGCGCGACGGCGAGACCTACGACCGGTTCATCGTGAAGTACCGCGACGGCAGCACCGCGCGCGCCAACAGCGCCACGTTGCAGCGCTCGCTGGTGGGCGCGGTATCGCGCGCCGCGCTCGGGCCGTCCAACGGCAGGGTGGTGAGCGCATCGAAGCTGCGTCGCCTCGGCATCGGTGCCGAACTGGTGCAGACCTCGCGCAAGCTGGATCGCGTGGAGGCGGAGAGTCTGCTGCGGCAGCTGGCCAGCGATCCGGAGGTCGAGTTCGTCGAAGTGGATGCGAAGCGCTATGCGCGCCTGGTGCCCAACGACACCTATTACAACCAGTATCAGTGGCACTTCAAGGATCCGGTCGGCGGCATCAACCTGCCGGCGGCGTGGGACGATGCGACCGGCGCGGGTGTGGTCGTCGCCGTGCTGGATACCGGCATCACTGCACACAGCGACATGGATGCCAATATCCTGCCGGGCTATGACTTCATCAGCGACACGTTCGTGTCGCGCGATGGTGATGGGCGGGATGCGAACCCGCGCGACGAGGGCGACTGGAATCCGGTCGCGGGCGAATGCTATGCCGGCTCGCCGGTGCAGGACAGCAGCTGGCATGGCACGCATGTGGCGGGTACCGTCGCCGAAGTCAGCAACAATGCGAAGGGCATGGCGGGCGGTGCGTTCAACGCCAAGGTCGTGCCGGCGCGCGTGCTGGGCCGCTGCGGCGGTTACACCTCCGACATTTCCGACGCGGTGATCTGGGCGTCCGGCGGTACCGTGGCGGGCGTGCCGGCCAACGCCAATCCGGCCGAGGTCATCAACCTCAGCCTCGGCGGTTCCGGCGCCTGCAGCGCGGTCGAACAGAACGCGTTCAACATCGCCATCGCCAACGGCAGCACCGTGGTCGTCGCCGCCGGCAACGACGCCGGCAACGTCAACGGCTATTCGCCGGGCAACTGCACGGGGGTGATCACCGTCGGTGCCACGCGCATCACCGGCGGCATCGCCTCGTATTCCAACTACGGTACGCGCATCGACATCTCAGCACCGGGCGGTGGCGGCAGCGTCGACGGCAACCCGGGCGGCTACGTCTGGTCTGCGGGTAATGCCGGCACCACCGTGCCCACCACCGAGACCTACTTCGGCATGGGCGGCACATCGATGGCGGCGCCGCACGTGGCCGCAGTCGTCGCGCTGATGCAGAGCGTGGCGGAGACGCCGCTGACGCCGGCGCAGGTGCTGGCCACACTGAAGGCGACGGCGCGTCCGTTCCCCGTGGCGCCGCCGGCGAACCGTCCGATCGGCGCAGGCATCGTCAATGCCGCGGCCGCCGTGCAGGCTGTGATTGGTGGTGGCGAACCGCCGACGGCGACGCCGCTGGCGAACAACGTCGCGGTGGGTGGCAACAACGGCGCCAAGGACGCGGTCGTGCAGTACGCGCTGGTGGTGCCGGCGGGTGCGAAGAACCTGTCGTTCATCAGCTTCGGCGGCAGTGGCAATGCCGATGTCTACGTGAAGTTCGGCAGCGCCGCGACCGCGACGAGCTATGACGTCCGTTCGGTGCGGCCGGGCAACAACGAGGTGATCAACATCGCCAACCCGCAGGCCGGCACGTACTACGTGTCGCTGGTCGGCAAGACGGCGTTCTCCAATGTCAGTGTGCGGGGCAGCTTCACCGCCCCCTGAGTCTCGGTTCGGAAGACCCGCGGCCCCGGCATGCCGGGGCCGTTCCGTTCCGGAGCGTGATGCCCGCGCATGACGATGCACGGGGGAATACGGTAAGTTGGCGCATTCCCCCGTCCCCCGACCGCATGCCGCTCTACCGCTACAAGGCCCTCAACGCGCACGGTGAAATGCTGGACGGCCAGATGGAGGCCGCCAGCGATGCCGAGGTCGTGGCGCGCCTGCAGGAGCAGGGACATCTGCCGGTCGAAGCGGCACTCGCGTCGGCGGGGGGCGGCGGCAGCTGGACGCAGTTGTGGCGGCCGAATGCGTTCGCCGGCGACCGGCTGGTGCAGTTCACCCAGCAACTGGCCACGCTGCTGGGCGCCGGCCAGCCGCTGGATCGTGCGCTGGGCATCCTGCTCGACCTGCCGGAAGACGAGAAGGCGCGGCGCGTCATCACCGACATCCGCGATGCCGTGCGCGGTGGTGCGCCACTGTCGACCGCGCTGGATCGCCAGCACGGCCTGTTCTCACGGCTCTACATCAACATGGTGCGCGCCGGCGAAGCCGGCGGCAGCCTGCACGACACGCTGCAGCGGCTCGGCGATTACCTGGAGCGCAGCCGCGCGCTGAAGGGCCGCGTGGTCAACGCGCTGGTGTATCCGGCCATCCTGCTGGTCGTCGTCGGTTTCGCGCTGCTGTTCCTGCTGGGCTACGTGGTGCCGCAATTCGCGGTGATGTACGAGAGCCTGGACGTGGCGCTGCCCTGGTTCACGCGCGGCGTGCTGTGGGTGGGTGCGTTCGTGCGCGACTACTGGTTCGTGCTGATCGCGGTGCCCGCACTGGGTCTGCTGTGGTTCGATCGCCGCCGCCGCGATCCCGTGTTCCGCGCCCGGCTGGATACCTGGCTGCTGGGACGACCGCTGGCGGGTCCCTTGCTGGCGCGGCTGGAAACGGCGCGGCTGGCGCGCACGCTGGGCACGCTGCTGAAGAACGGCGTGCCGCTGCTGACTGCCCTGGGCATCGCCCGCAACGTGCTGGGCAACCGGGCACTGGCGGCCGACGTGGATGCCGCCGCCGAGGACGTGAAGAATGGCCATGGCCTGTCCGCTTCGCTCGGCAAGGGCAAGCGGTTCCCGCGGCTGGCCCTGCAGATGATCCAGGTGGGCGAGGAGTCGGGCGCGCTGGACGGCATGCTGCTGAAGACCGCCGAAACCTTCGAGCAGGAAACCGCTCAGGTGCTGGACCGTATGCTGGCCGCCCTCGTTCCCGCCATCACGCTGGTCCTGGCCGCGGTGGTCGGCGTCGTCATCATCGCCGTGCTGGTCCCGCTGTACGATCTGACCGGCGCCATCAACTGAGAACCACCGGAGAGTCCACCGCCATGTCCCGCATGCGTCCGACGAAAGCCTTCCGCGCCCCGCGCTCGCAACAGGGTTTCAGCCTGCTCGAGATCATCATCGTGCTGGTGCTGATCGGCGGCATCCTGGTCCTGGTCGGCAGCCGGGTGATGGGCGGTGCGGATAGCGGCAAGGTGAAGCTGGCGCAATCGCAGGTGCAGACGCTGGCGGGCAAGATCGAGAACTACCAGCTCGACACCGGCCGCTATCCGGCGCAGCTGTCCGACCTGGTGGTCAACCCGGGCAACGCCGCAGGCTGGCTGGGGCCGTACGCCAAGGAGAGCGAGTTGCAGGATCCCTGGAAGACACCGATCGAGTACCGCATCCCGGGCGAGACGCAGCGCTTCGACCTGATCAGCCTGGGCGCCGACGGCAAGGCCGGCGGCGACAGCGTCAACGCGGACATCAAGAACGAGTAAGCACGGCGTCCGCCGTCGTGGCATTCCTTGCCGGTCCCGCGCAGCCAGCCGTCATCGGACGCTGTCCGCGCGCCCGCGCGGATGGCTTCACGTTGCTCGAGACGTTGCTGGTACTCGTGCTGATCGCGGCGGCGGGCATCCTCGCGGCCATGGTCTTCACGGGCGGCATGGACGGCATGCGGCTGCGCTCCGAATCCAAGGAAATCGCCGCGCAACTCCGATACACACGGGCGCGCGCCATCGCGACCGGGCAACCGCAGCGCTTCCGCATCGACCCGCGCGCGCATGCCTGGGAAGCGGCGGGTGACCGTCGCGGCGACATCGACGACAGCCTGTCCGTGCGTTTCACCGGCGCGCGCGAGGCGCAGGCCCGGGCCGGGGAAGGGGGCGTGCTGTTCTTTCCCGATGGCGGCTCCACCGGAGGCCGCATCACCCTGTCGGCCGGCACGGCGGCATGGAGCGTCGACGTGGCCTGGTTGACCGGAGAGACCCGGTTGTTGCGCGACGAAGTGCCGGCGCCATGATCGTGTCCCGCCGTCGCCAGCAAGGCTTTACCCTGCTCGAGGTGATCGTGGCGTTCGCCCTGTTGGCGCTCGCGCTGAGCCTGCTGCTCGGATCGCTGTCCGGCGCCAGCCGGCAGGTGCGCGAATCGGCGGACAGCAGTCGCGCGACCCTGCATGCGCAGTCGCTGCTGGCGCAACTGGGCGCGGGAGAGGCGCTGCAGCCCGGACGGCAGCAGGGCAGTTTCGAAGGCGACCGTTACCGCTGGCAGCTCGACGTCGCGCCGTTCGCCGATCCGCTGGCGGCACGCGCGCAACTCGATCCCAGTGCCCCGCAACTGCTCGACGTGCGGCTGACGGTGGGTTGGGGCAGCGAGCGTGGACAGGCGATGGAGTGGCGCACGCTGCGGCTGGCACCGCGCGACATCAACCAGGCGGTGTCGCCGTGATGCGCGCGCGGACGCAGGGCTTCACGCTGATCGAAGTACTGGTCGCGCTGGTGCTGATGGCCGCGGGCCTGGCGCTGGCGTTCGCGACGCTGCGCTCGTCCACTGCCGTGGTCACGCGCGGCGAGGACATGGCACAGGCGAGCGAGCGCATGCGCGCGGTGCATGGTTACCTGCGCGCGCGGCTGGCGTCGGCGCAGCCGATCGTCTTCGCCACCGACCGGGGCACCCTGCGGCAGGCACGCTTCATCGGCACGCCGCAGCGCATGCGCTTCGTGGCCGACCTGCCGGATTACCTCGGCTTCGGTGGCCCCTACCTGCACGAGCTGGTGGTCGACGACGCGGGGCGCCTGCAGGTGGCGTTCTCCGTCGCGCGCCCGGATGCGTCGTTGGAGGAGATCGACCTTGCCGCGCGCGGGTTGCGCGCCGAACGGCTCGCCGATGGCCTGAAGGCGGTGCGTTTCCGCTATCGCGGCCTCGATGCGGACAACCGGCTCGGTCCCTGGCAGGACCGCTGGGAAACGTCCGACATGCTGCCCCTGCAGGTGAAGGTGGAGATGGAGGCTGTACGCGGCGGTCGCTGGCCTGACCTGGTGGTGACGCTCGCGCGCAGCGAGGGTGGCGCGGGCGGCGGCCTGCTGCCGGGCGGCAACCCGTCGGTGCTGCCATGAAGCGCGCGCGCGGTGCGGCGCTGCTGCTCGTGCTGTGGCTGGTGGCGCTGCTCACCGCGCTGGTCGGCGCCTACGCCCTGACCGCTCGCATGGAGGCCTTGCAGGCGCGCGTGGGCAGCCGCGGTGCCCAGGCGCAGGAGATCGCGCGCGCCGGCATCGAGTACGCATTGGTGCGCGTGTCCGACCGCAATCCTGAAACGCACTGGCAACCCAATGGACGGGCGTACACCTGGACCTTCGATGGCCAGCAGGTACAGGTAAGCATCGTGGACGAGACCGGCAAGGTCGACCTGAACCAGGCCGACGTGCCCTTGCTGTCACGCCTGATGCAGGCGCTCGGCGAGCCGCCCGAGGTGGGCGATGCGCTCGCGGCGGCCATCGTCGACTGGCGCGACGGCGACAACCTGACCCAGCCGGTGGGCGGTGCGGAGGACGGCGACTACGCCGCGGCCGGACGCGACTACGGCGCCAAGGACGCGCCGTTCGAAACCATCGCGGAAGTCGAGCAGGTCCTCGGCATGACGCCGGCGCTCTATGCACGGCTGGCCCCGTTCCTGACCCTCTACTCGGGGCGCGCGCAGCCCGATGCGATGTACGCGCAGGGTCCGGTGCTGGAGGCGATGGGCGTGGACTCGGTGGCGTGGCTGGCGCAACGCAATGCGGCGGGTGCCACGGTGAATCCCCAACTCGTCGGCACCGGCAGCGGCACGTATAGTATCGAGAGCCGCGCGCGGCTGGTCGATGGCCGCGAAGCGTCGTTGCGGACGGTGGTGCGCGCGGGTGCCAGCCCGGTACCGGGTTCGGCCTACACCTTGTTGCGCTGGGAGGAGGGAGCGTCACCACAATGAGCGGCGTACGCGACACCTTGCAGCGGCTCCGGGCACGGCTCGGGCCGGGCCCCCGCAGTTTCCTCGCGTGGTGGGGGCAGGCGCTGGCGACCTGGTTGCCGGCGCGCTGGCGCGTGCTGCTGGGGCTGACCGGCGACCGCCTGCTGTTCCAGCGCCAGGACGACCAGATCGAGATGACGTGGCTGGAAGGGTCGCAGCGGCACATGCTGGCGCGCTTGCCCGCCACGGTGACCCCGGACGAGTTGCGTGCGGTGCTGGGCACGCGACTGACCGACCTCCCGCGCTGGTGGCTGGTTCCCTCGGGCATGGCGCTGCGTCGCCGCCTGCTGATGCCGGCCGCGGCGGCTGAGCGTTTGCAGGACGTGCTGAAATTCGAACTCGACCGGCAGACGCCGTTCACCGCCAACGAGGCGTGTTTCGATGCGCGCGTCATCGGCGTGCGCACGGACGGACAGCTCGATGTCGAACTGGCCGCCGTACCGATGGCGGCATTCGCCGGTGGCTTGGCGCAACTCGGCGCCCTTGCGGACGGGATGGCGGGCGCGGACGTGGAGGACGCCGATGGCGTGCCGCTGGGCGTGAACCTGCTGCCGGAATCCGCACGCGTGACGGCGCAAGCCCCGCAGCGTGGGCTGCATCGGGTGCTGGCGGCGGTGGCCGTGGTCGCGATCGTGTTCGCCGCCTGGGCGATGCTGGACAACCGGCGGGCCGCGGCCGATGCCTTCGCCGCACAGGTCGACGGCCGCGCCGACGCGGCACGCCAGGTAGCGGCGCAGCGGCAGCAGCTCGTCGATCTGGTCGCCGGCACGACGGTGTTGAACCAGACCAGCGCACGGCGTCCGACCGCCTTGGAAGTGATGGATGACGTCACCCGGCGCCTGCCCGACAACACCTATCTGGAAAAGTTCGCCATCGAGGGTGACCGGCTGACGTTGATCGGCTTCAGTCCGGAAGCCTCGGGCCTGGTGGCTCGCCTGCAAGGCTCGCCGTTGTGGCGCAATCCTGCGCTGAGCGGTGCGCTGCAACCGGATCCGCGCACGCGGATGGACCGCTTCACCCTGACGGCCGAACTGCTGGGCAAGCAGGATCCGTCGGCCGCCACGGCAGGAGGCGCGAATGCCGCTGGCCGTGACTGACCGCGACCGCTGGCTGGCGCTGGCGCTGCTGCTGGTGGCGCTGCTGCTCGGCTATGCCCTGCTGGTGCACCCGTGGTGGACCGTGCCGATGCAGGAAGTGGGCGCCCGTGTGGACGAACTGCGCGACCGCGAGTTGCGCATCCGCACCCAGCTGCAGCAGGCGCCGGCGGTGCGGCGCGAACTCGACGCCGCGCTGGCGCAGCAGGCGCAGCGCCCGGGCTTCCTGCCGGAGGCGACGGTGGAGCTGGCCACGGCCGGTCTCGTGCAGCGCCTGGAAGCCGTGGTCAAGCAGGCCAGCCCGGGCAACCGCAGTTGCGCGATCGCCAACCAGTCGCCGCTGGCGGTGGCCGGCCGCGAGGTCTACCCGCGCGTGGTGGTGCAGGTCCGTCTGCGTTGCGGTGCCCCCGAACTGGCCTCGGTGCTGCACCAGATCGAGTCCGGCAGCCCGCGACTGTTCGTCGAGAACCTCAACATCCTCGCGCAGCGCTACGCGTTCCAGGCCAGCGAAAGCGGTACCGGCGGGCTGGACGTGAACTTCGACCTGTACGGCTATCTCAAGCCTTCCCCTGTCGTGGCCCAGGAGACGCCCGGTGCGCGCTGACACCTGGAACCTGCGCACCGGGCTGCTCGCCGTCGTGGCGGGGTGGGCCGTGCTGGTGGCCGTGCTGGCCCTGTTCGGCCTGGGCGGCCGCATCACGCCGCTGCCTGCCGATCCGGCCCTGGTGCAGGCCTTGCCGCGCCTGCCCCCCAGTCCACCGGAGCGCCTGCAGGCGCTGGACCAGTACGCCGATGTCGGCGCGCGCCCGCTGTTTTCCGAAGATCGTCGTCCCAAGCCGTTCTTCCTCTCGGGCGAGGAGGCTGCCGCCCCTGCGTTCGATCTGGTACTGACCAGCGTGCTGATCACGCCGGCGCTGGAACTGGCCATCGTGCAGCCTTCGCAGGGCGGGGAAGGGCTGCGGGTGAAGGTCGGTGAATCGCCGGCGGGGTTCCCGGGTTGGCAGTTGAGCGAACTGGGGCCGCGCCGGGCGGTGTTCGATGGGCCTGAAGGCCGCCGGGAACTGGAACTGCGCGTCTTCGACGGCGCCGGCGGCCAGCCGCCGACGCAGATCCTCAGCCAACCTCCTGCCGTGCCGCCTGCGGGTGTCGCGCTGCCGTCTGCGCCGGGGGGTGGCCGGCCCACCGGCGGCAACAATGCACCCGCGACGATGCCTGCCGCGCCCCCGTCCCCGACGCAGGGACAGGCACCCGCCCCGGTGATGACGCCCACCCCGCCGTCGCCATCCGCGACGGCTACCGCGCCCACGTCGACCACCGACGAGCAGATGGAAGCCATCCGCCAGCGCATCGAACAGCGCCGCGCGCAGCTGCGCCAGCAGCAGGCGCAACCCACCACGCCGCCGGCAACGCCCGGCAAGACACAGTAGAGTGCCGGCATGACGTTACGTGTGATCCTGTTTTCCCTCTGCCTGGGCCTGCTGGCCGGGTGCGCCAGCGCGCCCGTCGCGGAGATGCGCCGTGGGGCGACGACGCCGACGGGTGTCATGCCGGGCACTGCGCAGACCACGCCGCTGTCCGAGGCCGACGCACCGGAGACGGGTCCGCAGGCGCAGGTCCGGCGCGGCAACGGGCAGATGATCAACCGCAGCGCGGCGGCCGCGCCGCTGCCCTCGCTGGGCGGCGCGAGCAGCGGATCGGCCACCTTCAACTTCGAAGGCGAATCCGTGCATGCGGTGGTCAAGGCGATCCTCGGCGACATGCTGGGGCAGAACTACGTGATCGCGCCGGGCGTGCAGGGCACGGTCACGCTGGGCACGCCGAAGCCGGTATCGCCGGCCGAGGCGCTGAACCTGCTGGAGATGGTGCTCGGCTGGAACAACGCGCGGCTGGTCTACAGCGGCGGGCGGTACAACATCATCCCGGCCGACCAGGCGCTTGCAGGCAGCGTGGCGCCGCGTACCGGCCCGGCCTCCAGCGCGCGCGGTTATGAAGTACGTGTGGTGCCGCTGCGCTTCATTTCCGCCAGCGAGATGAAGAAGGTGCTGGAGCCGTACGCGCGTCCGAACGCCATCGTCAGCATCGACGGCACCCGCAACGTCATTACCCTCGCGGGCACGCGGACCGAACTGGAGAACTACCTGCGCACCGTCGAGATCTTCGACGTGGACTGGCTGTCCGGCATGTCGGTCGGCGTGTTCCCGCTGCAGTCGGGACGCGCGACGCGCGTGGTCGCCGACCTGGAGAAGGTGTTCGGCAACGACAGCAAGACGCCGAGCGCCGGCATGTTCCGCTTCATGCCGCTGGAAGGCGCCAATGCGGTACTGGTGATCACGCCGCAGCCCGCCTACCTGGACCAGATCCAGCAGTGGCTCGAACGCATCGACGGCGCGGGCGAGGGCAGTCGGCTGTTCTCCTACGAACTGAAGTACATCAAGGCACGCGAACTCGCGCAGCGGCTGTCGGAAGTGTTCGGATCCTCCGGTGGCAGCGGATCCGGCGACGAGCGGTCGACCGGCGGCGCGGGCAACGTCTCGCTGATGCCGGGCACCGACCCCGTGCAGATCAACGACGGCGGCCTCAACGGCAACGGCGGCAGCGTGGACTTCGGCAGCAGCGGAAGCAGCGGCGGTACCGGTGGCCTGGGCAGCGGTTCGCTGTCGCTCAACCAGCGGGACAGCGGCAGCGGCGCAGTAACGCTGGAAGTCGACGGCAACCGCGTAGGCGTGGCGGCCGTCGAGGAAACCAACACGTTGCTTGTGCGCGCCAGCCCCAGCGCCTGGAACTCGATCCGCGAAGTCGTCGAGAAACTCGACGTGATGCCGATGCAGGTGCACATCGAAGCGCAGATCGCAGAGGTCTCGCTGACCGGCGACCTGAGCTACGGCGTCAACTGGTACCTCGAGCGGGCAATGACCGACAACGGGCTGCCGAACTTCGCGGCGCCCGGTGGCGTGCCGGGCGTGAGCGGTCCCAGCAAGTGGAGTACGCTCGCCGGCAGCATCGGCGGCGTGAGCGGCGCCGGTGCCGTCTGGACGCTGGTCAAGAACGACGCCGCCGCGGTGATCACCGCGTTGGACGAAGTCAGCGACGTGCGCCTGCTGCAGACGCCTTCCGTGTTCGTCCGCAACAACGCAGAGGCCACCCTGAACGTCGGCAGCCGCATTCCGATCTCGTCGGTGACCGTCAATCCGGGGCTCGGCACGGACAACACCTTCAGCCAGGTGCAGTACCTGGACACCGGCGTGATCCTGAAGGTACGCCCGCGCGTCACCCGCGATGGCATGGTGTTCCTGGACATCGTGCAGGAAGTCAGCTCGCCGGGCAGCGAGCCCGATGCCAACGGCAACGTACGCATCAACACGCGCCGCATGAAGACCGAGGCCGCGGTGGAAGCCGGACAGACGGTGATGCTGGCGGGCCTCATCAGCGACAGCGCCACGGAAGGATCCGCCGGCATTCCCGGCCTCAGTCGCTTGCCGGTGATCGGTGCGCTGTTCGGCAGGAAGTCCACCAGCAGCGAGCGTAGCGAGGTGATCGTGCTGATCACCCCGACGATCGTCCGCAACCCGCAGGAAGCGCGCAACCTGACCGACGAGTACGGCCAGCGTTTCCGTGCCCTGGACCCGCTCTACGCACCGCCCAAGAAGTGACCCCCGGTAACGCATCGCCCCTGCCTGTCGTCCTGTTGCCGGTCGGCACGGACGACGATGCCCTGGATGCCTGCCTGGGCGCGCTCGACGCCGGCACGCCCGCCGGCACGCGCGTGTGGCTGGCGGACGACGCGCAGGCGGGACCGCGGGGTTTGGCCATCATCGAACGCTGGCTGGCCCGCACCGCGTTGCAGGCCGACTACACGCGCCGCCCGCGCATGGTCGGCGAGGTGGCGCATGTCGACGAGATGCTGTCCGCCTGCGGCGACGCCGATGTAGTGCTGCTCGCCCCCGATGCCCAGCCGCTGCCGGGCTGGCTGCAGCAACTGGCCGCCTGCCTGGCGCGCGATGCCGCCATCGCCACGGCCACGCCGTGGTGCAACGCCGGCGAAACCGCGGCATGGCCACGGCTCGGCGAGGTGATGCCGCCGCCCGAGGACCGCGAGCGCACGGCGCTGGCCTGCGCGGCGCTTCCGCCCCTGCATCCCGAATTGCCGGCCGCCGTCGCGCACGCGGTGGTGCTGCGCGGCAGTGCGCGCAAGCGCGTCGGCGGACTGGACGCCGCGAGTTTCGCTTCGTGGTACGCGGCGCTGGTCGACCTGTCGCTTCGCCTTTCCGGCCTGGGCTGGCGAAACGTACTGTGCGAGACCGCCTTCGTCGCGCGCGGCGGAGAAGGCGGTCCCGCCGATGGCGACATGGATGCATTGAACGCGCGCTGGCCCACGTTCACGCCGCGGCTGGCGACCTTCCTGATGGAGGATCCCCTGCGAGAGCCGCGCGAGCGCCTGCATGCGCTGTATGCCCAAGCGGATTTGCCGGAGCGCCAGCGTGATCTCTTCGGCTGAAATGCCCGGTATCGCTGCGGTAGTGGTGACGCACGAGAGCGCGTCCAGCATCGACGACTGCTTGATGCGCCTGCGCGTTGCGCATGGCGTGCACGAGATTCGCGTGGTCGACAATGCGTCGACTGACGACACCATGGAGATCGTGCAGCGGCATGCATTGCAGGATGCGCGCCTGCGCTTCATCGCCAATCCGGACAATCCCGGCTTCGCGGTCGGCTGCAACCAGGGCGCCCGCGACACGCATGTCCCCTGGCTGGCGTTCGTGAATCCCGACCTGATGGTCGAGGCGGACACGTTGTCGCGGCTGCGCGCCCATGCATGCGCGGCCGCCGGCGAGATCGTGCTCGGCGTCGACCTGGTCGACGAGGATGGCGTGCGCGATGCCGCCGCACGTCGCCGGGACCCCGTCTTCGCGGCGATGCTGCATTCGCCCGGCGCGGCGTCGAGGCTGGGCGCGCCCGTCGATGAAGGTCGGGCGCTGCAGCCGGTCGACATCATCTCGGGCGCGCTGATGTTGATGCCGCGTGCGCTGTTCGACCGGATCGGCGGGTTCGACGAAGGCTACCGGCTGCACGCCGAGGACATGGACCTGTGCCGGCGAGCGCGGGATGCGGGGGCCGTGGTCGCCGTCGCGAACGACATCCGCGTCCTGCACCTCCGTGGCGTCTCCAGCCGCGCACGCCCGGTGTTCGTGGAATGGCACAAGCACCGCGGCCTGTGGCGCTACTTCCGCAAGTTCGAGGCGGCGCAGCGTAGCCCGGTCACGCGCATGGGCGTGTTCGCCGCCATCTGGATGCATTTCGGTGCGGTGCTGGCGCGGATCCTGCTGCGCCGGCGCTGACGGACGCTAGTCGCCGGATACCCGGTGACCGTGTCCGCGCAATGCCTGCAGGGCCATCTCGAGCTGCGGTTCCTGCACCAGCACGTAATCGGTGTCGAAGGTGGAGATCGCGAAGATGCCCACGCCGGCCGCCGCCAGCGGATCCAGCACCGCCTTCAGGATGCCGGTCAGCGCGAAGTCGAACGGCCCCTGCAGCTTGAACATGCGCCAGCCGCGCTGGCAGCGCACGTCCCCGGGCACCTGCGCTTCTTCGCAGACCAGCGACAGTTCGTCGTCGGTCCAGCCGGCATGGCGCATGCCGGTCGTGGGCCACCAGGGGGGGAGCGACGCGTCGGCGGGCAGTTGCACCACCGCGTAGCGACCGGGCACCAGCAGCAGGGTCAGTGAGGGCGTCGTCATCCTGGGCTTCCGTTCCACCAGAACAGCGCGTTGACTGTCAGCACGACGACGACGGTGTAGACCAGCGACAACGGGCCGCCGACACGCCACAGCTGGCGCGAGGTGTAGTTGGCGGGGCCCACGATCATCGAGATCACCGGGTTGGACGCGGTCATCAGGTTGTTGGATGCCGACAACGCCACGATCAGCGCGAAGGCCGTGGGGTTGCCGCCCGCCGCGAGCGCGAGGTTGATCGCCATGGGCACCATCACGATGGTGGCGCCGACATGGCTGATGACCAGCGAGAACGCGGTGGTCAGCAGCGCGATGGCGATCTCCAGCACCCACACGGGGATGCCCTCCGGCAGCCGCTCGACCGTATGCCCGGCCACCCACGCGGCCGCGCCACTGCTGTCCATCGCCCAGCCGAGCGGGATCAGGCCCGCCATCAGGAACACCGTTTTCCAGTTGATCGCGCCGTAGGCTTCGTCCATGCGCAGCACGCCGGTCAGCAGCATGCCGGCCACGCCGGTCATCAGCGTCAGCGCGACCGGCAGCTTGGAGGTCAGCGCGATGATGATGGTGATGGCGAAGATCGTCATCGCGATCTTGAACTTGTGCGGTCGCTGTTCGCCCTTCGGATAGTCGGTCACCACCACGAAGTCGCGGCTCTCCGCCGCCAGTCCCAGGTCCTGCCAGATGCTGTGGAACACCAGCATGTCGCCGGCGCGCAGCTTTTCGTCGCGCACGTTCTCGCGGATGACCTTCTTGTCGCGGTTGATCGCCAGCAGGCTGATGCCGTTCTGCTTGCGCAGTCGCAGCTCGCGCGCGGTCTTGCCGATGAACTTCGAGGTGGGCGGCACCACCGCCTCGGAGATGCCGGCGCGGCTGGGATTGAACAGGTCGCCGAAGTGGCGCAGCCGCGAGGACATGCGCAGGAACTGGTTCTGCGCGAAGTCGCTGATGTCCTGCCGCGCGCCCATCACGCCCAGCACGCTGCCCACCCAGATGCGCATGTCCGCCGGCGGCGACAGGCGCGTGTCGTTGCCGGTCTGCAGCGCGAGCATCAGCGGCGCATCGTGCAGGGCTTCGGCCTCGCCCAGCGACATGCCGACCAGCGGGCTCTCCGCGCTGACCACCAGTTCGAACACGTCGCCTTCGATGCCGTAGGTGTTGGCGAAGTAGCTCTCGGTGCGCGCCGGCGTCACCGCGCCGTCGCTGTCCTGCGTTTCTTCCTTGAGTTTGCGGTCGCCGTAGTAGCGGAAGTACACCAGCGAGGCGATCACCAGCGCCAGGCCGATCGGCCACGGCGCGAACATGCGCAGCGGCTCCAGCGTGGCCATGCCCGAGGGCAGGTTGTTGTTCGCCGAGACCAGCAAGTCGTTGAGCAGGATCAGCGGCGAGTTGCCGACCATGGTGAACGCGCCGCCCATGACGATGGCCGCGGCGATCGGCAGCAGCAGCCGCTGCATCGACAGGCCGGTCCGCGAGGACAGGCGCGAGGCGACCGGCATGAACAGGGCCATCACCGACGGGTTCTGCATGAAGGACGAGTTGAGGCTGGCGATGGCGGTGGTCATCAGCAGCAGGCGCTGCTCGATGCCATGCCCGCGGCGCAGCAGCCAGGATGCCAGCCGGTTCAGCGCACCGGTGCGGTCCAGGCCGGCGCCGAGGATCATGGTGGCGATGATGCTCATCACCGCGTTGCCGGAAAAGCCGCCGAAGATCTCCTCCGGCGCGATCAGGCCGGTGATGCCCAGCACCACCAGCACCACCAGCGCCACCAGGTCGGCGCGGATGCGCTCGAACAGGAACATCGCCATCGTGAAGCCGACCAGCCCGAGGACGAGCTTCATGTCGTTGGTCAGCGTCAGCGCGTTTTCCATGTCGCGGTCGGTTTCCTGGTGCGTGCTGCGGTGTTACTCGCGGTCGTACAGAAGATCCCACACGCCGTGGCCGAGCTTCTGGCCGCGGGTCTCGAAATGCGTCTGGGGTCGCCAGTCGGGGCGCGGCACGCTGCCGCGCAGGCCGGCGCGGTTGCTCAGACCCGGGGTCGCGTCCAGCACGTCCCACATGTGCTCGGCGTAGGCTTCCCAGTCGGTGGCGCAATGCAAGCGGCCGCCGGAGCGCAGCTTGCGCGTGATGAGCGCCGCGAACGCGGGCTGCACCAGGCGGCGCTTGTTGTGGCGCTTCTTGTGCCACGGATCGGGAAAATAGATGCGCACTTCGTCCAGCGAGCCGTCGGCGACTTCGTGCTGCAGCACTTCCACCGCATCGTGGTGGTAAATGCGCACGTGGTCGCTGCCGTCCTCGGCCAGCGCGTTCAACAGCCGGCCGACGCCGGGCGCATGCACTTCCAGGCCGATGTAGTCGCGCGCCTTGTCGTGGGCGGCGGCGAAGCGCAGCGCCTCGCCGTTGCCGAAGCCGATCTCCAGCACGCGCAGCGCGGAACGTCCGAACGCCGCGTCGTAATCGCGCGGTGCGCCGGTGTACTCCAGCCCGAAGCGTGGCCATTGCGTGTCGAAAGCCCGCTGCTGCGCATCGGTGAAGCGGCCCTGGCGCAGTACGAAGCTGCGGATTTCACGCCGGCCCTCGGTCGGGGTGAACGGCTTGGGCGGCGTCTTCGCGCCAGGGCTGGAAAACGGATCCGTCATCAGCCGATCAGGCCGTCGATCGGGCTGGAGGCCGAGGCGTTGCGCTTGCGCGGAATGCGGCCGGCCAGGAAGGCTTCGCGGCCGGCTTCGACGGCCTTGCGCATGGCGCTGGCCATCAGCACGGGATGCTTCGCGCCGGCGATGGCAGTGTTCATCAGTACACCATCACAGCCCAGTTCCATGGCGATGGCAGCATCGGACGCGGTGCCGACGCCGGCATCGACCAGCACGGGTACCTTGGCGTTCTCGATGATTTCCAGCAGGTTGTACTTGTTCTGTACGCCCAGGCCGGAGCCGATCGGCGCGGCCAGCGGCATCACCGCCACGCAGCCGAGCTCTTCCAGGCGGCGGGCGAGGATGGGGTCGTCGCTGGTGTAGACCATCACCTGGAACCCGTCGGCGACCAGCGTCTCGGCGGCAGCCAGCGTCTGCACGACATCGGGATAGAGGGTCTTCTCGTCGCCCAGCACTTCCAGCTTCACCAGGGTGTGGCCGTCGAGCAGTTCGCGCGCCAGCCGGCAGGTGCGCACCGCATCGGCCGCTGTGTAGCAGCCGGCGGTGTTGGGCAGGATCGTGTACTTGTCCGGCGGCAGCACGTCGAGCAGGTTGGGCTCGTTGGGTGACTGGCCGAGGTTGGTGCGGCGGATGGCGACGGTGACGATCTCGGCGCCCGCGGCCTCGGTGGCCAGGCGGGTTTCCTCGAAATCCTTGAACTTGCCGGTGCCGGTCAGCAGGCGGGAACGGTAGGTCTTGCCCGCGATCACCAGCGGGTCATGGGGGGCGGTGTTCGACATGCGGCGATTATCGCCCATGTGACGCCGATGCGTCCCGTCGACGGCGACCCTGGCGCTCAGCCGCCGCCGAGCGCGTGCACGATCTCGACGCGGTCGCCGGCCTGCAGCAGGTGCTGCGCGTGCTGGCCGCGCGGGATGATCTCGCCATTGACCTCGATGGCCACGCGGCGCTCGGCCAGGCCCTGCGAGTGGAGAAGGGTGGCGATGGTGCTCTGCTCGGGCAGCGCCTGCGGCTGCCCATTCAACTGGATGTCCATGCCGGTATTGTCGCCGATGGTGCGGCGGCTTGCCGCATTGCAGCGTGTACCCCGACGGGCTTGGTGGAACGATGCGCGCCATGCGCAGCCGTACGGCAGAGCCGGCGCGCAGCCCGTCCATTCCTTGCCCCGGAGATTCCATGAAGCGTTCCTTCTCGCCCGTCCGCTCCCTGCTGGCCGTCGCGCTGGCGGTGGCGGCCGCCCCTGTCCTGGCAGGCGACAGCCCGTATTCCCAGACCATCTTCTTCGGCGACAGCCTCACCGACTCGGGCCACTTCCGCCCGGCGCTGATCCAAGCGATCGGCCCGAACGGTGCCATCCTCGGCCGCTTCACCACCAACCCCGGCCAGGTCTGGTCCGAGTACATGGCCGAGTACTACGGTACCGGTGCCGGCAGCGCCAACCAGGGCGGCACCAACTACGCCGTCGGTGGCGCGCGCGTGGGCACCAATACTTCGGGCGCGCTGGGTCCGATCCCGTCGATGACCTCGCAGCTGACCAGCTACCTGTCCGCCAATGGCGGCCGCGCCGATCCCAATGCGCTGTACACCATCTGGGGTGGCGCCAACGACCTGTTCGCCGTCGTGGGGGGCGCACCGGCCCAGACCACGATCGGCGGTGCCGTCACCGCGCAGGTCGGCATCATCGGTACGCTGCAGAACGCCGGTGCCCGCTACATCCTGGTGCCGACGATCCCCGACCTCGGCGTGACGCCGCAGTTCCGCGCGGGCGGGCCGACGGCGCAGGCCACCGGCACGCAGCTGGCCACCACCTACAACACCGCGCTGTTTGGTGCCCTCAACACCGCCGGCCTGCGCATCATTCCGCTGGATACCTTCACGCTGCTGCGCGAGATCGTGGCGAGCCCGGCGGAATACGGCTTCGGCAACGTCACCGGTACCGCCTGCAACCCGCAGATCACCGCCTCGTCGGTCACCTGCAGTCCGCTGAACTACGCCACCCCGAATGCGGCCGATGTCTACGCCTTCGCCGACGGCGTGCACCCGTCGTCCAAGGCGCACGAGATCCTGTCGCAGTACGCGGTGTCGGTGCTGGAAGGTCCGCGCCAGATCGCACTGCTGCCTTACACCGCGTCGGTGCATGGCCGCGCTCGTGCCGATCGCGTGGCATCCCATGTCGCCGGCAAGCCGGAAGCCGATGGCATGCGCTGGTGGGGCGACGTGCGTGGCGACTTCCTGCGCTACGACGACGGCAACCTGTACGACGGTGCGGGCCCGATGGGTACGTTCGGCGTGGACTGGTCGAGCGGGTCCTGGGTGTATGGCGCCTTCGCCGGCTACGGCCGGGCGAAGTACGACTTCGGCCTGCGCCGTGGCAGCTTCGATGAGTCCGATGCCACGATCGGCGGCTTCGCCGGCTGGTACGGCGACCACCTGTGGGCGAACGCGCAGGTCAGCTACAGCTGGATCTCCTACGACATCGACCGCGAAGTGCAGCTCGGTGGGGTGACGCGTCGCCACAGCGGTTCGCCGGATGGCACCAACCTGACCGTTGGCGCGAGCGCCGGCTACGAGTTCGGCGATGGCGCGTTCCGCCATGGCCCGGTGGTGAGC
The DNA here is from genome assembly GCF_014851815.1 of Pseudoxanthomonas sp. PXM01. Lineage (GTDB taxonomy): Bacteria > Pseudomonadota > Gammaproteobacteria > Xanthomonadales > Xanthomonadaceae > Pseudoxanthomonas_A. The sequence continues at coordinate 1,542,538 of NZ_JACVAJ010000001.1, read as the reverse complement.
GTGGTGTCGCAGACCATCGAGATGGACGGCTACAGCGAGAGCAACATCAACTCGACCGCGCTGGCGTACCCGGACCAGGACTTCGATTCGCTGATCGGCAGCGCCGGCTGGCAGGTCAGCTATGCGATCAACGATCACCTGCAGCCATACGCCCGCCTGACGGTGGATCGCGAGTTCGAGGATCCGGCCGCGGAAGTGTTCGCCCAGTCGCTGTCGATGCCGGGCACGGCACCCTACGCGGTGCCGGGCCTGGATACCGACGACAGCTACGGCACGCTGCTGCTGGGTGCGCGCACCAGGCTGTTCGGGTTCGACGCCAATCTGGGCGTCAACACCACGGTCAACCAGGGCGGCGGCACCAACACCACCGCCTTCATGACCTTGAGCGGCGGCTTCTGATGCACGCCGGGCAATGCGGTGCCCGCCACGGGCGCCGCATTGCCTTGCCGCGCGCCGCGGCATAGACTCGCGCCATCGTGCGGGTGTAGTTCAATGGTAGAACTGCAGCTTCCCAAGCTGCTAGCGTGGGTTCGATTCCCATCACCCGCTCCATCCCGCCCCCTTCTCCTGTCATCGTCCCCGCTTCCGGGCGTGGCATGCTGTGCGGGACTCTCGTGACCGACTCCCCATGAAGCTCGCCATCCTGTCGCGCAACGGCAAGCTGTACTCGACGCGTCGCCTGGTCGAAGCGGCGCGGCAGCGCGGGCACACGGTGCGCGTGCTGGATCCGCTGCGCTGCTACATGCGCATCTCGTCCGGCGGATTCCAGCTGCGTTACAAGGGGCGATCGCTCGCGGGCTACGACGCCGTCATTCCCCGTATCGGTGCGTCGATCACGCGTTACGGCACCGCGGTGCTGCGCCAGTTCGAACTGATGGGCACCTACAGCCCCAATCCTTCCGACGCGATCCTGCGGGCGCGCGACAAGCTGCGCGCCCACCAGTTGCTGGCCGCGCAAGGCATCGATCTGCCGGTCACCGTCTTCGGCGACAACCCGGACGACACGGCCGACCTGCTGTCGATGCTGGGGCCGCCCCCGCACGTGATCAAGTTGAACGAGGGCGCGCAGGGTGCCGGCGTGATGCTGACCGAGAAGCCCTCCGCCTCCCGCAGCGTCGTGGAAGCCCTGCGGGGCCTGTACGCCAGCTTCGTGGTGCAGGAGTTCATCGGCGAGGCCGAAGGCGCTGACCTGCGCTGTTTGGTGGTGGGCGACGAGGTGGTGGCGTCGATGCGCCGGCAGGCGCCGGAGGGCGATTTCCGCTCCAACCTCCATCGCGGCGGAACGGCACTGCTTGCCGAGGCCACGGAGGAAGAGCGTGCGGTGGCCATCCGGGCGGCGAGAGTGCTGGGGCTCGGCGTCGCGGGGGTGGACCTGATCCGCGCCCAGCGAGGGCCGCTGGTGCTGGAGGTGAATTCGACCCCCGGCCTGGAAGGCATCGAGGGGGTTTGCGGCGTGGATGTCGCCGGGCGCATTGTCGATTACCTCGCTGCCCGGGCTGAATAGGGCTCGCGACTGCTTCGCGTGACCTCGAATCGATATTTCACGCAGAATTAACGCGCTCTTTAACGGTGGTTTAATCGAAAACCGCGTAGCCTTGTCCGGACCGAAGCTCTGCGTTCCTCCCGGTGGATACATCTGGAAAGCACAGGATTACGGTAATCGGGGCAATTGTTTGGCCCAGGCGGGCGACCACCCGCCTGGGCCTTGTTTTATCCGGGTGCCGTGACGCCGATGCCACTTGCCGCCCCGTCTCGCGCTGGATAAATTCGGTAACTCTCACTACGGAAAGGACGCATGATGCGCCGCTCGATTCTCGCTGCATTGGTGGCACTGGCTTTCGTGGCCGCCGCCCATGCCGCCCCCCGCGACAAACCCCAGAAGGCGCAGGCGCTTGATCTCAACAAGCCGCTGCCCGAGCAGGTCGAACTGATCCAGAAGCAACTCGACGACGGCGAGACCTACGCCGAGATCGCGGCCGCGGATCGCGCCAGCGTCAAGGAGTCGCTCGGCAGGCTCGCGGCGATCGTCAACGAGAACGGCGGTTCGCTCAACCCGCAGCAGAAGACGCAGCTGCTGAACGAGCAGAACACCATCAACCAGATCCTGTCGCAGGCTGCCGCCGACAGCCGGCTCGTGTGCCGTCGTGAAGCGCAGATCGGTTCGCTGCGTACCACCACGCAGTGCAAGACGGTGGCCGAGCGCCGCCGCGACGCCCAGGAAGCGCAGGAAACCATGCGCCGCAATCCGTCGGGCACTTTCAACAAGGGGAGCTGAGCCCGGTGCGCATCCTCGTCATCGAAGACAACAGCGACATCGCCGCCAATCTCGGCGACTACCTGGAGGAGCGGGGGCATACCGTCGACTTCGCGGCCGACGGCGTGACCGGTCTGCACCTGGCGGTGGTGCATGAGTTCGATGCGATCGTCCTCGACCTCAACCTGCCGGGCATGGATGGCCTGGAAGTCTGCCGCAAGCTCCGCAACGAAGCGCGCAAGCAGACGCCCGTGCTGATGCTGACCGCGCGCGATTCGCTGGACAACAAGCTGGCAGGCTTCGATTCCGGCGCCGACGACTACCTGATCAAGCCGTTCGCGCTGCAGGAAGTCGAAGTCCGCCTCAATGCGCTGTCGCGCCGCGGCAAGGGCGTGCAGACGCGCGTGCTGGAAGTCGGCGAGCTGGAGTACAACCTCGACACGCTGGAAGTGCGTCGCCAGGCCAAGCTGCTGCAGCTGAACCCGACGGCGCTGAAAATCCTGCAGGCGCTGATGGAAGCCTCGCCCGCCGTGGTGACGCGCCAGGAACTGGAAACGCGCGTCTGGGGCGAAGAGCTGCCGGATTCGGACTCCCTGCGCGTGCACATCCACGGCCTGCGCGCCGTGGTGGACAAGCCGTTCGACTCGCCCTACATCCAGACGCGCCACGGCATCGGATACCGCATCGCCGCGCCCGATGCCAACAACTGAGTCGTCGAAACCCCGCCGCCACCGCCGCTTCCGGCGGCGGCTGCGCACCCGCATCATCCTGTCGTTCGTGCTGTTGGGCTTCGGCCTGACGGTCCTGTTCGCCTACGCGACGATCCTCGCGCGGCAGCGCGTGGAGGACCAGCTCGTCGAAGACGTGATGAATCGCAACCTCGACGAGTCCTGGCGAAGATTCATCCAGACCAATGGCAGGGTCGTCGGCGCGCCCGTCGAGCAGATCAAGGCGTACTACTACCTCCCGGACAAGTTCGAGAGTGTCCGGGTCAATCGGCCCGAGTGGTATGCGTTGCCGGATGGCATCCACAGCATCACCGCCATGGGCGACGACGGACGGCCGTCGCTGTACAAGCTCGGCGTCCGGAAGACGCCGCAGGTATGGTTCTTCATCGCTTACGACATGGGCCAGACCGCGCGTGCCGAGGTGCAGTTCAAGCGGACGGTGTACGGCTCGATCCTCCTGTTCACGGCGTTCTCGCTGGTCGTGGGGTGGTGGTCGGCCTCCCGCGTGATGAGTCCGGTCTCCGAGCTGGCGGCGCGGCTCCGCGCTTACCGCGGCAGCAGCAATCCCCGGCCGCTCGCGCCGCACTTTCCGCAGGACGAAGTAGGCGAGCTGGCGAAGGCGCTGGACGACTATTCCGGGCGCCTGACCGAGGTGGTGCAGCGCGACCGCGAGTTCAACGCCGACGTCAGCCACGAACTGCGTACGCCGCTGGCCATCATCCGTGGCTCGGTCGAGCTGATGCTGTCGCGGCCGGACATGGACGAGAAGACGCGCATCCGCATCCAGCGCATCCAGCGCGCCGAACAGCAATGCACGGACTTGATCAGTGCGCTGCTGCTGCTGTCCCGCAACGAGCGCGGCCATGGCAACACCGATGTCGCGCGCGTCGTCGACCAGTTGCTGGACGCGCATCGCGCGACATTGGGTGGCAAGCCGCTGGTGCTGCGTGTCGAAGGCGAGGGCGGCGTGACCGTCGACTCGCCCGAGGCCGCGCTGTCGGTCGCACTGGGCAACCTGATCGGCAACGCGGTGAAATACACCAAGGAAGGCGAGGTGGTCGTGCGCCTGTTGCCGGATGCCGTGGAAGTCATCGACTCCGGCCCCGGCCTGAGCAAGGAAGATGCGGCGCGCCTGTTCGAGCGCGGGTACCGCGGTACCCATGCCGGCCATTCGCAGGGCGGTGGCATCGGCCTGTCCATCGTCAGTCGCCTGTGCGCGTTGTACGGATGGCAGGTGGGCGTGCGCCCGGGAGAACCGAAGGGCGTGGTGGCCACGTTGCGGTTCTCGCCGGATCGTGGTGCGACGCCCGACGAACAGCCGCGCGACGCCTGACGGCGGACGTCGTTACAGGGTGATCCAGAAACAGTTGTAGGCGCGTCGCAGCCCGAAGGTCGTGTCGGCAGGCGTCGCGCTGTTCTTCAGCGTCTGCACCACGCGCAGTCCGACAGGACGTTGCCGTTGGGTGGTGGTCTGCGGGTAGTAGCCATCCCGGTTGGCATCGACCACCGCGCCGTCGGTATCGAGCACCGGCGCGGGGGCGGGACGGATGGGGACGATGTCGACCAGCGGGCGTTGCGCGACCACGTCCAGCCGATCGAGGATGCGCAGCGCACCGGCGTCCGAGGTGCCGGTCCAGTGGTAGATCCCGGCAAGGCGGTTCACGTCCTGCGCCTGGATGGCGGACGACACCTGCATCACCAGATCGCTGAGCGTCCGCGAGCAGCCGCCGCGATAAAGCGCGCCAGTGGCGACCGTGCTGGTGGTCGTAGGTAAGCGATCCATGGCGCCGACATCCTCGCAGCGCTTGTCGGTGTAGACCGTCTCGCCGGACATCGTGGTGCAGCGGTGCACGCCTTGCTGCTGTGCTTTTGCCCCGGGTGCGCCGAGCCACGCGGGCGCGAGCAGGCAGACCATGGCAAGGAAGGGAACGGAACGCATGGCGCAGACTAATCCGCTACGCGGATCCGGTCATGGCTGGCGCGCACGGATTGGCGTTGTCGTTCACCTGCCGGTCGGATGACCGGCGGGGTGTCAGGCGGACCAGCCCAGTCGCGACAGTACGGTCTGCGTGGGCTTGGCGAGATTGAGCGTGTAGAAATGCAGCGACGGCGCGCCGCCGGCCACAAGCCGTTCGCACAGGTTGGCCACCACGTCGGCACCGAAATCGCGGATCGCGTCGGCGTCGTCGCCCAGCGCCTGCATGCGCTTGCCGACCCAGCGCGGGATTTCCGCACCGCAGGCTTCGGAGAAGCGGCGCAGCTGCGCGAAGTTCGAGATCGGCATGATGCCGGGGATGATCGGGATCTCCACGCCGAGCTTGCGCACCGCCTCGACGAAATGGAAATACGCGTCGGGGTTGTAGAAATACTGCGTGATCGCGCCATCGGCACCCGCGTCGACCTTGGCCTTGAAATGGCGCAGGTCGGTGAGTGCGTCTTCCGCTTGCGGATGCGTCTCGGGATAGGCGCCGACTTCGATATGGAACGTGTCGCCGTGTTCGGCGCGGATGAACTCGATCAGTTCCGAGGCATAGCGCAGGTCGCCGGGATGACCCATACCGGACGGCAGGTCGCCGCGCAGCGCGACGATGCGCTTGCAGCCGAGCGCGCGGTACAGCCGCAGCAGTTCGCGGATCTCCTCGCGGCTGCCGCCCACGCAGGACAGGTGCGGCGCGGCATCGAAGCCGTGGTGCTGGTTGAGGTGGCGGACCGTCTCGGAGGTGTAACTGAGCGTGGAGCCGCCCGCGCCGAACGTGCACGACACGTACTCGGGCGCATGCGCCTTCAGCTTGTCCGCGGTGCGGTCGAGCTGCGCGCGCTGCTCATCGGTCTTGGGAGGGTAGAACTCGAACGAAACCGGGATCGGCATGGAGAGGCCCCGAGGGGCAGGCGCATCCCCGCGCCTGCCGTGGATCGAGAGGGCGGCGTGGCGCCGCCCCCGTGCACTGCGTCGATCAGTAGCGGTAGTGGTCCGGCTTGTACGGGCCGTCCTGTGAAACGCCGAGGTAGTCGGCCTGGTCCTTGGTGAGCTTCGTCAGCTTCACGCCGATCTTCTCCAGGTGCAGGCGCGCGACTTCCTCGTCGAGCTGCTTGGGCAGGATGTACACCTTCGATTCGTACGCATCCTTGTTCGCCCACAGGTCGATCTGTGCGAGCGTCTGGTTCGAGAACGAGTTCGACATCACGAAGCTCGGGTGGCCGGTGGCGCAGCCGAGGTTCACGAGGCGGCCTTCGGCGAGCAGGAAGATCGCGTTGCCGTTGCCGAAGGTGAACTTGTCGACCTGCGGCTTGATGTTGGTGCGCGTGGCACCCGACGCGTACAGCGCATCGACCTGGATCTCGTTGTCGAAGTGGCCGATGTTGCAGACGATCGCCTGATCCTTCATCGCCTTCATGTGGGCGAGGGTGATGATGTCCTTGTTGCCGGTGGTGGTGACATAGATGTCGGCGCGGCCGAGGGTGTCCTCGACGGTGGTGACTTCATAGCCTTCCATCGCCGCCTGCAGCGCGCAGATCGGGTCGATCTCGGTGACGATGACGCGGGCGCCGTAGGCGCGCAGCGACGCCGCCGAGCCCTTGCCGACGTCGCCGTAGCCGCAGACCACCGCGACCTTGCCGGCCAGCATCACGTCGAGTGCGCGCTTGAGGCCATCGGCCAGCGACTCGCGGCAGCCGTACAGGTTGTCGAACTTCGACTTGGTGACCGAGTCATTGACGTTGATCGCCGGGATCAGCAGCTTGCCCTGTTCGGCCAGCTGGTAGAGACGGTGCACGCCGGTGGTGGTTTCTTCCGACACGCCCTTCCAGTCCTTGACCACGCGGGTCCAGTAGCCCGGACGCTCGCTGGCAACGCGCTTGAGCAGGTTCTTGATGACCTGTTCTTCATGCGAACCCGAAGCCGAGTTCACCCAGCTCTCGTCGCCCTGTTCCAGCTCATAGCCCTTGTGGATCAGCAGGGTCACGTCACCGCCGTCGTCGACCACCAGCTCCGGGCCGGTCAGGGTGCCGTCGGCCAGGGTGAAGGTCAGCGCGTCGAGCGTGCAGTCCCAGTACTCCTCCAGCGTTTCGCCCTTCCACGCGAACACCGGCGTGCCGGTGGCGGCGATCGCGGCGGCGGCGTGATCCTGGGTCGAGAAGATGTTGCACGAGGCCCAGCGCACGTCGGCGCCGATGTCCTTCAGCGTCTCGATCAGCACGGCGGTCTGGATGGTCATGTGCAGCGAGCCGGTCACGCGCACGCCCTTGAGCGGGGTGGTGGCGGCATGCTTGCGGCGGATCGACATCAGGCCGGGCATCTCGTGCTCGGCGATGTCGAGTTCCTTGCGGCCCCAGTCGGCCAGCGAAATGTCGGCGACCTTGTAGTCGCCCTCGGTCGAAAACGTGCGTACTGCGTTCATGGCATTGCTCCGGTCTGTGCGATCTGTGTCGCAGGTTAGCCGGGCGCCGTTGCAGGTTCATTCCACCGAGCCTGGCCGGACTATGTGGAAAGTCTGCACAGGGATATGCAGGCTCGCGGAAGGATCCGCACATGTCACGGTCGCAGCGCCCCTCGGCGAAGGGCGCCCATTATATCTCTTGTTCCGGATGAAACGATGGCGCACGGCTCCATGTGATCGGTTAGGCTTCGGATTGCTGCCTTGCAGCAGACCAGTTGTCCATCGGGACAATACCAATCACGACCAAACGAACGACGGGAACCACGCCGCGCGCATGAACAGCCCCCGCAGTCTCGAATTCGCCCCGCCCGATGTTCCCCTGCGTGAGGACGTGCGCCGGCTGGGCGCGCTGGTCGGCGACATGCTGGCCGAACAGGTATCGCCCGAATTCCTGGTCGAGGTGGAACGGGTGCGCACCACCGCGATCGCGCGCCGCCAGGCGGGTGAGCCGCCGCAATCGCTGGCCGGACTGCTTGAGGGCCAGGCGCCGGAGCAGGCGGAGTCGCTGATCCGTGCGTTCAGTACCTACTTCCAAGTGGTGAACATCGCCGAGCGCGTGCACCGCATCCGTCGCCGCCGCGACTACCAGCGCGCCGGCAGCGCACGGCCGCAGCCGGACGGCCTGCACGACACGCTGGCCAAGCTCAAGGCGCAGGGCGTGACCCTGGAGGAACTGGCCGACTGGCTGCCGCGGATCGACGTGGAGCCCGTGTTCACTGCGCATCCGACTGAAGCCGTACGCCGCGCGCTGCTCGAGAAGGAGCAGTTGATGGTCGCCAGCCTGATCAACGGGCTGGATGGCACGCGCACGCCCGGCGAACTGGCCACCGATATCGCGCGTTTCCGCATGGCGCTGACGTCGGCGTGGCAGACCTCGGATTCCTCACCGGTCCGCCCCGGCGTCGAGGACGAACGCGAACACGTCGGTTTCTACCTGGTCGAAGTGCTCTACCGCGTCATCCCAGTGCTGTACGAGACCTTCGAGAACGCGATCACCGACGTTTACGGTGCGGCGCCGCAGGTCACCGCGCATCTGCCGCGCGTGCTGCGGTTCGGCACCTGGGTCGGCGGCGACATGGACGGCAATCCGAACGTCGATGCCGGCACGATCACCGCCACGCTGGATGCCCAGCGCCGCATGATCCTGACGCGGTACCTGAAGGAACTGCGCCAGCTCACCACGCTGCTCAGCCAGTCCACCTCCGTCATCGGGGTGTCGCCGGAGGTGCTGGCACGGGTGGATGAGTACCGTGCGCTGCTGCCGGAGGCCGCGAAGAAGTCGCGTCCGCGCCACGGCGACATGCCATACCGTCTGCTCAACGACCTGATGCGTGCGCGCCTGCAGGCCACGCTGGAGGACAAGCCGGCGGCCTATGCGTCGCCAGAGGAACTCGCGGGCGACGTCGATCTGATCCTTCATAGTCTCGAAGCGAACCGCGGCATCCATGCGGGCTGGTTCGCGATCCGGCGGCTGGCCTGGCGGGTGCGGACGTTCGGCTTCCATCTGGCGCGGCTGGACGTGCGCCAGGAGTCCAGCGTGCACGCGCGTGCGGTCGCGGCCGCGCTCGGCGATGCCGACTGGGAGGAACGCGATGCCGTCGAGCGTGCGGCGCTGCTCGGCCCCTACGCCAGTGGCGAGACCGCGCTGCCGGCGTCTGACCAGGAGGGCAACGAACGCCTCGATGCGGTCTTCCGCGCGCTGGCCGATGCACGCGCGCGGCATGGTACCGATGCCTTGGGCACCTACATCATCAGCATGGCGCACAGTCGCGCCGATGTGCTGACGGTGCTGGCGCTCGCGCGGCGTGGTGGCCTGGTCGACGACGCAGGGCAGGTGCCGCTGGATATCGCGCCGCTGTTCGAAACCATCGACGACCTGGGCCATGGCACCGGGGTGCTGCGGGACCTGCTGGCCGATCCGGTCTACCGCGCCCATCTCGCCGCGCGCGGCAACGTGCAGATGGTGATGCTGGGCTATTCCGACAGCGGCAAGGACGGCGGCATCGCGGCCTCGCGCTGGGGGCTGCAGCGGGCGCAGGTGGAACTGGTCGATGCCGCGCAGGAACTGGGCATCAGGCTGACCTTCTTCCACGGCCGCGGCGGTTCGATCATCCGCGGTGGCGGCAAGACCACGCGTGCGCTGGAAGCGGCGCCGCGCGGCAGTGTCGACGGACGCCTGCGGGTGACCGAACAGGGCGAGGTGATCCACCGCAAGTACGGCATCCGTGCGCTCGCGCTGCGTTCGTTGGAGCAGGCGGTCGGCGCCGTGCTGCTGTCCAGCGTGCGCCCGCGTTCGCCGGAACCGCGCGAAGCGCGCTGGCGCGACATCATGGCGCTCGTCGCCGACGAAAGTTCGCAGGCATACCGCGCCTTCGTGCAGTCGCCGCGCTTCATGGACTACTTCCGCACGGCCACGCCGATCGACGTGATCGAGCGGATGACGCTGGGCTCACGCCCGTCGCGTCGGCTGGGACAGGACGCGGCGCTGGGCAACCTGCGCGCGATTCCCTGGGTGTTCGCGTGGAGCCAGGCGCGCGCGGTGATTCCGGGCTGGTACGGCGTCGGCACCGGCCTGCAGGCGGCGGTGGACACGTACGGCGAGGACGCGCTGAAGGAAATGGCCCGCGACTGGCCGTTCTTCAAGACCTTCCTCGACGACGTGTCGATGGTGCTGGCGAAAGGCGACCTGAGCATCGCCGAGATGTACTCGAAGATGTCCGGCGATCTGCACGGCGAGTTCTTCCCGCGCGTGCAGCGCGAGCATGCGTCGGTGCTGCGCTGGGTTCTGGCGCTCAATGGCAACGACTGGCTGCTCCAGCACGACCAGCGGCTGGCGCTGTCGATCCGGTTGCGCAATCCCTACATCGACCCGATCAGTGTGATGCAGGCCGACCTGCTGAAGCGCTGGCGCGACAGCGACCGCGAGGACGACGCGCTGCTGCATGCGCTGGTCGCCAGCATCAACGGCGTGTCGCAGGGCGTGCAGAATACCGGGTGAGTGGACCCGCCGTTGTAGGAGCGACGTGAGTCGCGACCGCACGTCGTCCGGTCGCGATGTATTGAAGTGTCGGAAAGGCAGGACGGACGGGTCGGCGGATGCATTGAAGTTCGCCGGACTTGAACGCGTGCGGTCGCGACTCACGTCGCTCCTACAGTCGATCCCGTTGCTTACCCGTCCAACTCCGACCAGCGCTGATAGGCATGGTCCAGCTCGGCCTGTTTCGCGGCCAACTCGTCGTTCGCGCGCTGCAGATCGGCGGGTGACTGCTGGTAGTACGCGGCGCCGTTCATGGCTTCGGTACGCGTGGCGATGTCGCTCTCCAGTGCCTCAATGCGCCCCGGCAGCTGCTCCAGTTCGCGCTGCTCCTTGAAGCCCAGCTTGCGCTTGGCGGCGACCGGTTCGGGTTGCTTCGACAACGCAGGTTTGACCGGCGCAGCCGTGCTGGCGGCAACGGAGGGCGCGCGACGCTGGCGCAGCCAGTCCGAATAGCCGCCCACGTAATCGCCCAGCCGGCCTTCGCCTTCCAGCACCAGCGTGCTGGTGACCACGTTGTCGAGGAAGTCGCGGTCGTGGCTGACCAGCAGTAGCGTGCCCTTGTAGTCGAGCAGCAGCTCTTCCAGCAGCTCCAGTGTTTCCACGTCCAGGTCGTTGGTCGGTTCGTCCATCACCAGCAGGTTGGACGCCTGCGCGAAGAGCTTGGCCAGCAGCAGGCGGTTGCGCTCGCCGCCGGACAGGCGGGTGATCGGCGCGCGGGCGCGCTCGGGCGAGAACAGGAAGTCCTGCAGGTAGCCGATCACGTGCTTGCGGCTGCCGTTGATCTCGATGAAGTCGCTGCCCTCTGCGACGTTCTCCAGCGCGGTGCGCGACTCGTCCAGCTGGCTGCGGTGCTGGTCGAAATAGGCGATCTGCAGGCCGGTGCCCAGCTTCACTTCGCCCTGCTGCGGGGCCAGTTCGCCCAGCAGGATCTTCAGCAGCGTCGACTTGCCGGCGCCGTTCGGGCCGATGATGCCGACGCGGTCGCCGCGCATGATCGTCGCCGACACATCGTCCAGCAGCGTGCGGCCGTCATAGGCCTGGGTGACGCCGGTGGCTTCGATGACCTTCTTGCCGGAGGCCTGCGCGGCGGCGGCCTCCATCTTGACGTTCCCGGACAGCTCGCGGCGTTGTGCGCGTTCGCGACGCATCGCCTTCAACGCGGTGACGCGACCTTCGTTGCGGGTGCGGCGCGCCTTGATGCCCTGGCGGATCCAGACTTCTTCCTGCGCCAGCAGCTTGTCGAAGCGTGCGTTTTCCTGCGCCTCGGCATGCAGCCGCTCTTCGCGGCGGCGCAGGTAGTTGTCGTAGTCGCCCGGCCAACTGGTCAGCTGGCCGCGGTCGATCTCGAGGATGCGCGTGGCCAGCGAGCGCAGGAAGCTGCGGTCGTGGGTGACGAACACGATGCTGCCGCCGAAGGACTTCAGGAAGCCTTCCAGCCACGCGATCGCCTCGATATCCAGGTGGTTGGTCGGTTCGTCCAGCAGCAGGATGTCGGGGTCGCGGACCAGCGCCTGCGCCAGCAGCACGCGGCGCTTCATGCCACCGGACAGCGCGGCGAAGTCGGTCTCTTCGGGCAGTTCCAGGCGTTCCAGTACCTGCTGCACGCGGCGGTCCAGGTCCCAGCCGTTGCGCGCTTCGATCTGCGCCTGGGCCTCGCCCATCGCGTCCATGTCGCCGTCGTGCAGCGCGTGGTGGTAAAGCGCAAGCAGATGACCGAGGTCGCCCAACCCTTCGGCGACCACGTCGAACACCGTGCCCTGCGTGTCCTGCGGGACTTCCTGCGCCATGCGTGCGACCACCACGCCGTTCTGCACGCGGATCTCGCCGTCGTCGGGTTTGAGTTCGCCGGCCATCAGCCGCATCAGCGTGGATTTGCCCATGCCGTTGCGGCCGACGATGCAGACGCGCTCGCCGGGTTCGATGGACAGGTCGACGTGTTCGAGGAGGAGCGGCCCGCCGACGCTGAAGTCGACCCGCTGGAATTGCATCAGGGACATGCGCCCATTGTAGCCGGCGCGGCGGCGTTCCCGCGCTGCCGTAGCGCGCTACTGGAAGTTGTAGCGCACCACGTGGAAGAACACCGGGGCGGCGAACACCACCGAATCCAGCCGGTCGAGGGCGCCACCGTGACCCTCGATCATCTCGCCCCAGTCCTTGGCGCCCAGGCTGCGCTTGGTCGCCGACAGCGCCAGCCCGCCCAGGAAGCCGCACAGCACGATCAGCAGCGACAGCAGCGCCGACTGCATGGGCGTGAACGGGGTGACCCACCACAGCGCGGCGCCGATGGCGGCCGCGGACAGGCCGCCGCCGACCAGACCTTCGACGGTCTTGGACGGACTGACCTTGGGGGCCAGCAGATGCTTGCCGAACAGCTTGCCGAACACGTACTGCAGGACATCGCTCAACTGCACCACCAGCAGCAGGTAGAACAGCAGCATCAGGTTCTGCCCCTCGTAGCCGGGGATGTCCAGCAGCATCAGCGCCGGCGCGTGGCTCAGGCAGTAGACGGTGAGCATCAGCCCCCACTGCACCTTGGTGTTGCGCTCCAGGAAATTCTCGGTGTCGCCCTGCAGCGCAGTCACCGCCGGCAGCAGCAGGAAGCCGTAAACCGGAATGCACATGACGAACAGCCCATACCAGTCCACGCCGATCAGCCAGTACTGCAGCGGGATCGCCACGTAGAAGCACAGGCACAGCGCGAGATGGTCACCGCGGCGCGTGGGCGTGAGCGTCAGGAACTCGCGCAGCGCGAAGAACGACAGCAGCGCATACAGCACCAGTGTGGCGACCTTGCCGATCAGGAAGCAGACCAGCAGCACGCCGACCATCACCCACCACGCGTTGATGCGGGCGTTGAGGTTGTCGATCACCGCCGACGGCTTGCGCCTGCCGAGCACCCAGCCGATGGTCGACGCCAGCACCAGCAGCGCGATCACGCCGCCGATCACCCACCAGAACTTGCCCGGCGCCTGCGCGATGGCGGTGCGGATGAAGCCGTTGAAGGGCAGGGTGTCCATGCGTCGGATCGCGTCCTTGGGTCAGGGGGCCAGGGCCTGCACCGCATCACGTGCGCGCTGCAGGAAAGCGGCCTTGTCTTCGCCCGGCAGCGCCACCAGCGGCGCCCCGAAACGCACGGTGCAGATCAGCGGCACCGGCAGCAGGCTGCCCTTGGGCATGCTGCGTCGCGCGTTGTCGAGATAGACCGGGATCATTTCCACCTGCGGATGGCGCTGCGCCAGGTGAAACAGCCCGGACTTGAACGGCAGCATCGCGGGTTCGGGATTGCGCGTGCCCTCCGGGAACAGGATCAGCGACTCGCCCGCCGCCAGCGCGTCGCACAGCGGTTGCAGCGGGTCGGCATCGGCCTGTTCGCGCTGCCGGTCGATCAGCACCACGTTGAGGCCGGGTCCGGCGATCAGGCCCTTGAGCCCGCCACCGCCCCAGTAGTCGCGCGCGGCCACCGGACGGGTGCGGCGGCGCAGGAAAGGCGGTAGCGCCGACCACAGCGCGACGGTATCGAGATGACTGGCGTGGTTGGCGAAGTAGATGCGTTGGCGGGGTTCGGGCTGGCTGCCGATCCAGCGCGGATAGGCGCCGATCAGGGCCTTGCTGAGGGCGGCCAGCAGGCGGCTGATCATGCGCCGTCCCGCGTGTGCAATGCCGTCGCGATCGCGCGGCTGCGGGTGATGCAGGTCAGCAGCGCGCCCACCGCGATCACCCAGGCGGCCATGCGCAATGCCCACTGCGTCTGCGCGAACACCAGCTCGGCTGCGCCCAGCAGGCAGGCGAGGGTCAGAACGGCCATGCGGTGCTGCTTGGCCATCGGGCCGCGGAAATCCTGCGGCAGTCCCAGGCTGCCACCGGCCAGGCGGACGTAGGCGGTGAGCGCGGCCGCCAGTGCGCCCAGCCAGCCCAGCCACGGTGCGCCGCAGGCATGGCCGAGCGCGACAATCAGCAATGAATCGGCAATGCGGTCGGGAAACTCGTTGTAGAGCGCGCCGGTCGGTGTCTTCTTGCCGCCCTCCATCGCCACCATGCCGTCCAGCAGGTTGCAGACCAGGCGCAGCTGGATGCAGACGGCGACACCGACCAGTGCCCACGGCGTGGCACGCCACAACAGCCAGGCGCCAAGTGCCGCGAAGACGATGCTGAGTACCGAGATCTGGTTGGGAGTGACGGACGAGCGCGCCAGTGCGGCGCTGACCGAACGGGCCCATCCACTGGCACGGGCGGCGATGGGACGACGATTGGAGTCGTTCGACATGCGGTCTTCCTGACGTGTAGGGCGATCCTAGCGGCATGCCGGGCGCGTCGCCAGCAAGGCCGCGGGCGTCAGCGTGCAGTGGGCTCGCGGTTGCCCAGCAGCGCGGCATGGCGCTGCTCCATTTCCTCGCGCAGCTCACGACGCAGGCGCGCGGCGGCGAAGCGCCGGATCTCGTCCGGCGTACCCGGTTCCAGCGCGGGCACCGGGGAAGGGCGTCCATCGTCGTCGACTGCCACCATCGTGAAGAAGCAGCTGTTGGCGTGGCGCACGCTCTGCTTGCGGATGTCTTCGGCGACGACCTTGATGCCGATCTCCATCGACGACGTGCCGGTGTGGTTGACCGAGGCCAGGAAGGTCACCAGTTCGCCCACGTTGATCGCCTGGCGGAACATCACCTGGTCCACCGACAGGGTGACCACGTACTTGCCCGCGTAGCGGCTGCCGCAGGCGTAGGCCACCTGGTCGAGCAGTTTGAGGATCGCACCACCGTGGACCTTGCCGGAGAAGTTGGCCATGTCCGGCGTCATCAGCACCGTCATCGTCAGCTGGTGGCTCTTCAGCGACTCCATGGCACGGCTCCGCAGGGTGAGGGACGCAGGCTACCCGATACCGGACCGGTTGGTCAGCCACCTCTGGAGGATGCGTGTGCTCCCGGCCCGGGGTATCGAGGTCACCAGTCCGTCGGCTTGTAGTCCTTCAGGAACTGGCCCCACACGTGCTCGCCGGTGTTGAGGCCGTGGATGATCGGATCGACGATGCGCGCGGCGCCGTCGACGATATCCAGCGGCGGGTGGAAGCGCTCCTCGATGACCTTGCGCGCGGCGATCTCGACGGGATCCTCGTCGGTGACCCAGCCGGTGTCGACACTGTTCATGTGGATGCCATCGCCGTGGTAATCGGCGGCCGCGGTGCGCGTCATCATGTTGAGCGCGGCCTTGGCCATGTTGGTGTGCGGGTGCTTGGTGGTCTTGAAGTTGCGGTAGAACTGGCCCTCGACCGCGGACACGTTGACGATGTGCTTGTCGCGGTCGGGCGTGCGCAGCATCAGCGGCTTCAGCCGCGCGTTGATGATGAAGGGCGCGATGGCGTTGACCAGTTGCGTCTCCAGCAGCTCCACCGAAGGCACTTCGTGCATCAGCAGGCGCCATGAATTGCGGCCGCGCAGGTCGACCTGCTGCAGATCCTGGTCCAGGCGGCCCTCGGGGAACAGGTGCTTCTGGCCCAGCAGTTCCTCGGGCAGCAACGGCACCTGCGACAGTTCGGCGGAGCGGCTCAGCCCGGCGGTGTCATCGATGCTGCCCATCGCGACCTGCACCGCCGCCGGGTTGGCGCCGGGCAGCATGTTGTAGCTGCGCAGGCCTTCGTAACTGCCCAGCAGTTTCCGGATGTGCTGCGGCGTGTCGTGCAGCGCCGCGGTCTCGGCCTCCATCATGTGCGCGTAGAACTCCGGCGGACGGCGCACGGTCTGGCACGCGTTGTTGATGATGAAATCCAGCCGCGGCAGCTTGCCGGCCAGCTCATGGCAGAACGCCTCGACGCTGGGCGTGTGGCGCAGGTCCAGGCCGAACACTTCCAACCGGTGGCCCCAGTCGCCGAAGTCCGGTTCCTGCGCGTAGCGCGCGGCGGAATCGCGCGGGAAACGGGTGGTGACGATCAGGTGTGCGCCTGCGCGGAGCAGCTTCAAGCCGGCCTGGTAGCCGATCTTGACCCGGCCGCCGGTCAACAGGGCAACCCGTCCGGTGAGATCGGCCAGTTCGGTGCGCTTGGCGAAATTGAAGTCCGCGCAGGTCGGGCACATCTGATCGTAGAAGTGGTGGATCAGCGTGTATTTCTGCTTGCACACGTAGCAGTGCAGCAGCTCCGACGACTCGCGCGGCGCGATGTCGGGCGATGGCAATGCCGGGGGGAAGTAGTTCGGCGTGGTGAACACCGGCTTCCGGCGCAGCTCACGGATACCGGTCTGGTCGAGGACGGCCTCGGCGCGGCGGATGGCCTCGACGTTGCGCTCGCGTTCGCGCTGCTTGGATTTCTGCCGGCGCAGCTTGGGATCGGGCAGGTAGATCGCGGCGATCGCCCGGTGCAGGCGTGCGCGCTCGTCCTCCGGACAGCCGTCGAGCAGGGTGCGGTCGGCGGCGATGGACTCGAGCCATTCGAGGGCAGCGCGCATGCGCGTGGGGTCGTCGGCAGCGTGCGGGGGCGGGGTGTCGGTGGTCATGGCGTCGATCTGGGTCCGTGCGGCGGAGTGCAGCATGCGTGCGATCCGCAAAAAAAACACGGGCCGCATCGCTGCGACCCGTTGTCTTCGCCCCAACCCTCTCCCGCAGGCGGAAGAGGGCGGAGAAAAGCGGCTTACTTCAGCTTGGCGTCCTTGCGCAGCGCCTCGGCGCGGTCGGTCTTCTCCCAGGAGAAGGCGGTCGCGGTGTGCTTCTTGCCGGCGGCGTCGACGTAGGAAATCTCCTTCGGCTTGCGGCCGAAGTGGCCGTAGCTGGCGGTCGGCTGGTAGATCGGGTGCTCCAGATCGAGCATCCGGGTGATGCCGTACGGACGCAGGTCGAAGTGCTTGCGGATCAGCTTCTCGATGACGTCGTCGCCCACCTTGCCGGTGCCGAACGTGGTCACCGAGATCGAGGTCGGCTCGGCCACGCCGATGGCGTACGAGACCTGCACTTCGCACTTGTCGGCCAGGCCGGCGGCCACGATGTTCTTGGCCACGTAGCGCGCGGCATAGGCGGCCGAACGGTCGACCTTCGACGGATCCTTGCCCGAGAACGCGCCGCCGCCGTGGCGGGCCATACCGCCGTAGCTGTCGACGATGATCTTGCGGCCGGTCAGGCCGCAGTCGCCCACCGGGCCACCGATGACGAACTTGCCGGTCGGGTTGATGTGCACCTTGTTCTTCGGCAGCGCGTCCAGCCACTTCTTCGGCAGCACGGGCACCAGGATCTCGGCGCGCACGGCCTCGATCAGGTCCTTCTGCTTGATGTCCGGATCGTGCTGGGTCGACAGCACCACGGCGTCGAGGCCCAGGACGGTGTTGCCGTCGTAGCGCAGGGTGACCTGCGACTTGGCGTCGGGGCGCAGCCACTTCAGCTTGCCCTTCTTGCGCACCTTGGCCTGCTGTTCCACCAGGCGGTGGCTGTAGTACAGCGGGGCCGGCATGAATTCCGGCGCCTCGTTGCAGGCGTATCCGAACATCAGGCCCTGGTCGCCGGCGCCCTGTTCTTCCGGCTTCTTGCGGTCGACGCCCTGGTTGATGTCGGGCGACTGCTTGCCGAGCATGTTGATGATGGCGCAGGTGTGGCCGTCGAAACCGACGTCCGAATTGTCGTAGCCGATGTCATTGATCACCTTGCGGGCCAGCGACTCGATGTCGACCCACGCGGTGGTGGTGACCTCGCCGGCCACGATGGCCGCGCCCGTCTTCACCAGCGTCTCGCAGGCCACGCGTGCGCGCTTGTCCTGGGCCAGGATGGCGTCCAGCACGGCGTCGGAAATCTGGTCGGCGATCTTGTCCGGATGGCCTTCGGAGACCGATTCGGAGGTGAACAGGTAGCTGGACATCAGGCTTATATCCTTTGATTCGGATGAAAAGATGGGCGCGCATGATACACGCCGGGGGCAGGGTGTGCATTCTGCGCCGTTCAGGGTTGGAGGGGGTTAAGCGCGGATCAAGCGCGGCTGTCACCGGATTGCCAGAAAACCGCAACCGGGCTGTCGCTGGCCAGGCGCAGGCTGCGCGGCGACACCCCGTCGCCGGCCCTCGCCATGCATCTGCTGGAACGCCAGATCGCCGAACGCTACCCCCACTGGTTCCGCGGCCGCCGTGCGCGCCTGACCCAGCCGCTGCTGCGCACGCTGGGCCGCTGGTCGAAGCTGGACCGGGCGTATGCCTTCCTGGCCGACCACGGCCACCTGCAGGGCCTCGCCTTCGTCGACGCGGCCATCGACCACCTGAACATGCGGACGAACGTCGATCCCGCGGGTGAGCGGCGCATCCCCGCGCAAGGCCGGTTGCTGATCGTCGCCAACCACCCCTCCGGCGCGCTGGATGCGCTGGCGCTGCTGCAACTCGTGGGACGCGTGAGGCAGGATGTGAAGATCGTCGCGAACGACGTCCTGACCGGCATCGCGCCCCTGGCCGATCTGCTGTTGCCGGTGCGGATCCTGGGCGGCATGCCCAACGCGGACAGCGTGCGCGCGGTCGAGCGGGCGCTGGAGGCCGAGCAGTGCGTGATCGTGTTCCCGGCGGGGGAGGTCTCCCGGCTGGGTCCGCGCGGCGTGCGCGATACCCGCTGGCGGCGCGGCTTCCTCAGGTTCGCCCGTGCGACCGGCGCGCCGGTGCTGCCGATCCGCGTACAGGCGCGCAACTCGACGCTGTTCTACGGCGCATCGGCACTGTTCAAGCCCGCGGGCACCGCGCTGCTCGCGCGCGAGATGTTCCGCCGCAGCCAGCGGCGCCTGCAGCTGCATGTCGGGCAGGTCCTGCGCGTGGACACCGAGGAAGACGCGGCCTCCGTGATCGCACGCGTGCGCACCGCGCTGTACGCGCTGGGGCGCCCCGCCAGGACGGCGTCGCCGGAACCCGCCGAGACCGCTGAGCCCCTGGTGGAGGCGTTGGCACCCGAGGCGCTCGAAGCCTGCATCGACGCCCTGGATGTGCTGGGCCAGACCACCGACGGCAAGCGCATCTGCGTGGGCAGGCTCGCCGGCGGTTCGCCGCTGCTGCGCGAGATCGGCCGCCTGCGCGAATTGACGTTCCGCGCCGTGGGCGAGGGGACCGGCAAGCGGATGGACGTGGATGCCTTCGACACCTGGTACGAGCACATCGTGCTGTGGGACGCGTCGCAGCGGAAGATCGCCGGCGCCTACCGGATCGCACGCGGTGCGCCGGTGCTGGCGGCGCAGGGACTGAAAGGCCTCTACACCGCGTCGCTGTTCGACTACGCCGACGACGCGCTGCCACGCCTGGCCGCCGGCATGGAGCTCGGGCGCAGCTTCGTGGTGCCCGAGTACTGGGGCAGCCGCAGCATCGACTATCTGTGGCAGGGCATCGGCGCCTACCTGCGCCGGCATCCGGGGGTGCGCTATCTGTTCGGTGCCGTGTCGATGAGCGCTGCGCTGCCTGCGCACGCGCGCGAGCGCATCGTCGCCTACTACACGCACTACTTCGGGGACACATGCAACAACGCCAGGCCTCGGCATCCGTTCCAGTACGCCGCCACGCCGCTGTCGTTCGAGGCGCTGGATGCGGAAACCGGATTCCGCGTGCTCAAGGCCAACCTCGATACGCTGGGGGCGACGGTGCCGATGCTCTACAAGCAGTACACCGATCTGTGCGAGCCGGGCGGCGCGCGCTTCCTCGCGTTCGGCGTGGATCCGGACTTCAGCGACTCGATCGATGGCCTGATCGAAGTGGACCTGCACCGCATCCGCCCGAAGAAGCGCGAGCGTTACCTGGGCGAGCGCCGGCATCCGGTGGAGGCCGCGGCGTGAGCCCGCGGACCGCGCCCTCCCCGATGCGGCGCGCGGTCTTCGTCTCCGACGTCCATCTGGGATCCAAACACTGCCACGCGGCGGAGTTCGCCGACTTCCTGACCGGACTGCAGTGCCGCCGGCTGTACCTGGTCGGCGACATCGTCGACCTGTGGTGGATGGCGCAGCGACGGGCCTCCTGGGACGCGGCCCACAACCGGGTGGTGGAAGCGCTGCACGCGCTGGCGCTCAACGGCACCGAGCTGGTCTACGTCCCGGGCAACCACGACCGCCCGATCCGCCGCTTCTGCGGACTGATGCTGCCGGCGATGCAGGTGCGCCGCCGTGCCATCCACACCACGCTGGACGGCCGACGCCTGCTGGTGACCCACGGCGACGACTACGACGGCGTCACCCATTTCGGCGGGCTGCAGGAAAAGTTCGGCGACTGGCTGTACTACCGCATCCTCACCGGCAACCGCCTGACCAACCGGCTACGCCGTCGGTTCGGCCTGCGCTACTGGTCGCTGGCCGAGTACCTCAAGCGTCAGAGCGACGCCGCCGAGCGCTACATCGCGCGGTTCGTGCAGGCCGGGTTGGATGATGCGCGCCGGCGAGGGTTGGACGGCATCGTCTGCGGCCATATCCACCGCGCCTCGCTGCTCCAGCGCGAGGGCCTGGTCTATGCCAATGACGGCGACTGGGTGGAAAGCCTGACCGCGCTCAGCGAAGAGGCTGACGGCACGCTGTGCCTGCTGTCGCACACCGGCAAGGTGCTGGCCGAAGTGGCACCGAAGTTGCGGCTGGTGCCGCAGGACTTCCCGCGCGCGGCGTGAGGAATGCCGCTGCCGGCTGCTAGGATCGCCGCATGGATTCCCTCAGCCAGATCGTCCTCGGCGGCGCCATCGCCGCCGCCATCGCGCCCGCCTCGCATCGTCGTGCCGCGCTGCTCGCCGGCGCTGCGCTCGGCACGCTGCCCGACCTCGACAGCCTGCCCATCGCGCTCGTCTCGGATGATCCGGTCACGCTGATGACCGTGCACCGCAGCTTCAGCCATTCGCTGTTCGTGCTGCCGCTGGTGGGGTGGCTGATCTGGTGGCTGTTCAAGCGGTTCGGCGACGGGCGCGTCGCGGCATCGCCGGTGCGCTGGTTCTGGGCCATCCAGTTGGCACTGATCACGCATCCGCTGCTGGACGCGTTCACCGTCTACGGCACGCAACTCTGGTGGCCGTTGATGCCGGCGCCGACCATGTGGTCCAGCGTGTTCATCATCGATCCGCTGTACACGGTCTGGCTGCTGGTGGCGTGCGGCGTCGCATGGTTCGCGCGCGAACGCGTGCTGGCGAGGCGCGCGCTGGTGGCGGGCCTTGCATTGAGCACGGCATACCTGGGCTGGTCGCTGGTCGCCAAGGCCATGGTGGACCGTGAAGCAGAGCGCGCGCTGGCTGCGATGGGGCAGGGCGATGCCCGCTACTTCTCGGTTCCGATGCCGTTCAACACGCTGCTGTGGCGCGTGGTGGCGATGACGCCGGACGGATTCCTGGAAGGGCAGCGGTCCGTGGTCGCCGACCATGGTGCCATGCGCTTTCAGGCGTATGGCTCCGAGGCAGCGGTGCTCCGTGAGGTGCAGGACCTGCCGGCGGTGCGACGGCTTGCCTGGTTCAACCATGGCTTCATGAAGGCCGTGCAGCGTGACGGCCAACTGGTGCTGGTGGATCTGCGCATGGGCGTCGAGCCGGACTACAGTTTCAACTTCGTGGTGGCCCAGGCCACGCCGGACGGCTGGCGCGAGGTGCCGCCGCAACGCAAGGAGTGGCCCTGGTCGCAGCCCGATCAACGGCTGCGCCTGATGTGGCAGCGCATCTGGACCGAACCGCCGCCCGAGGATGTCGCCGGCGCGCGGCTGCCCGCCCCGGCGGGCGCTGCTCAGTAGACGGTGGCGCGGGCCTGCACGAAGGCGTAGAAGAACACGGCGTCCGGATCGTTCTGCACGTCGTGCATTTCGCGGCGCATGCCGTCGACGATGTCCTGCGTGACGCGTCCGGCGTCCACCAGCGAATCGGCTGCCGACAGCAGCAGCTCTTCCCAGAACGCGATCATGTCCTTGCGACGCGCCGGCTCGCGGTTGTCGAAGTGCACGGTCTTGATCTCGGTCACCACGTCGCGGTAGCCGCCGGCCAGCAGCAGGTTGCCGAGCTTGGCGCCGATGAACGGATCGCCGCCACTGTCGTACTGGAAGTCGTTGAACGCCATCCAGTAGCGCCAGGTGTTCGGTGAGTACGGGTGCAGCAGGAAAGAGGAATTCATCACCTCGGTGATGTAGATCGGCGAGCCCGGTGCCAGAACCCGGCGGACTTCGCTGAGCACGCGCGCGGGGCTGGGGACGTGCTCCAGGATCCAGCACAGGAAGGCGGCATCGAAATCGCGTGCGCCGAACGGCAGGCGGCTCGCGTCGGCCTGCTGCAGGCTGTAGCGGTCGCGGCACCACGGCATCGTCGCCAGGTTCTGCTTCGCCGCCTGCAGCTGCACCTCACTCAGATCGACGCAGCTGACATGCACGTCCGGGAAGCGGCGCAGCAGGATCTCGGTCTGCGCGCCGACGCCGCTGCCGACTTCCAGAAGCCGGCGCGTGCCGGTGTAATCGATGTGATTGAAGATCGTGCTTTCCAGCAGGCGGGCCTGCTTCATCAGTCGCGCCTGCTCCACCGGCGAAAAACCGTGGAGGTAGGCGGGGCTTTCGTTCGTGTCGGACATGGGGTGCGCCTCAGGCAGCAGCGGGCAAGACCGGCGTCACGCCGGCGATCAGGGCATCGAAATAGTCGCGTGTCAGCCGCACCTGTTCGTCCGCGCTCTCGGCGCGATTGACCACGGCGCGGAAGGCGAGATTCTCCGGGCGGTCCTTGGCGTACCAGCCCAGGTGCTTGCGCGCGATGCGCACGCCCTGCAGTTCGCCATAGAACGCATGGAGCGCATGCAGGTGCGCCAGCAGGATGTCGCGCACTTCGGACACGGAGGGCGGCGGCAGGTAGTCGCCGGTGGCGAGGAAGTGCGCGATTTCGCGGAAGATCCACGGCCGACCCTGCGCGGCGCGGCCGATCATCACCGCGTCCGCGCCGGTGCTCGCCAGCACCCGCGCCGCCTTGTCCGGCGAATCGATATCGCCGTTGGCGACCACGGGAATGCGCAGCGCAGCCTTGATCGCGGCGATGGTCTCGTACTCGGCGGTGCCGGTGTAATGCTGGTCGCGCGTGCGGCCGTGCACGGCAAGCGAGGCGATGCCGCTTTCCTGGGCGATGCGTGCGATCACCGGTCCGTTGCGATGATCGCAGTCCCAGCCGGTGCGGATCTTCAGCGTGACGGGCACATCCACCGCCTTCACCACCGCTTCCAGGATGCGGCCCACCAGCGCCTCGTCGCGCATCAGCGCCGAGCCGGCCCAGGCATTGCAGACCTTCTTCGCCGGGCAGCCCATGTTGATGTCGATGATCTGCGCGCCGTGGTCGGCGTTGTAGCGCGCCGCGTTCGCCAGTTGTTCGGGCTCGGTGCCGGCGATCTGCACGCTGACCGGGCTGGGTTCGCCCTCGTGATCCATCCGGTGCAGCGACTTGGCCGTGTTCCAGAAGCGCGGATCGCTGATGGTCATCTCCGACACCGCCAGGCCCGCACCCAGCCGTTTGCACAGCAGGCGGAACGGTTTGTCGGTGACACCGGCCATGGGGGCCAGCATCACCGGCGGGTCGATGCGGTAGGGGCCGATCTGCATGGCGGCATTATCCGCCGCCGGCCCCGGCGGGGAAACCGGCAGGAGCTACTCGCTGAAACGGGCGACGAGCTCCGCGCGCGACGGCATCGCCAGTGCGGCGCCCGGCCGTTCGGTCGACAGCGCGGCGTAGCGGTTGGCGAAGCGCACATGGTCCGCGAAAGCCGGCAGCGCGGCGCCCGCCAGCGACGCGGCGAGCGCACCGTTGAAGGCATCGCCTGCGCCCGTGGTGTCGACGACCGCCGCGGCTTCCGCCGCAACGCGGTAGTGCGGGCGAGCGTCGCCGCGCAAGGCGTCTTCGGGATGCGACACATAGACGCCGGTGGCGCCCAACGTCACCACGACCGTGCCGTGCGGGAACAGTTGCCGGCAGTGCTGGTGCAGGGTAACGCCGTCGAGCGTGGCGACATCGTCCGCGGTGATCCGTTCGCCCAGATGGCGCGCGAGCAGTGCGGCGAATTCGGTCTCGTTCGGGGTGATGACGTCGGCGTGCGCCAGCAGTTCGGTGGTCGTCGCGGCATTCGCCGGTGCCGGGTTGAGCAGCGTGGTGGCACCGCACTGGCGCCCGGCCTGCAGTGCGGCCAGCACGGTATCGACAGGCGATTCCAGTTGGGCCAGCACCACGCCGGCCGCCGCCAGCACGTCCGCCTGGCCGGTGGCGAAGTCCGCCGACAGGATCGCGTTGGCGCCGGCGCCGATGACGATGGTGTTGCGCCCATGCGCATCCACGTAGATGCCGGCGGTGCCGGTCGGCTCCTCGCTGGCCTGCACGCGCAGGCTCAGGCCGTCGGCGTCCGCCAGGTCGCGTGCCAGCCGGCCACCGGCGTCGTCGCCCAGTGCGCAGACGAAGGTCGTGTCGGCACCCGCGCGCACGGCCGCGATGGCCTGGTTGAAGCCCTTGCCGCCGGGTCCGCTCGCGTAGCGGCCGGCGATGGTCGCGCCGGCGACGGGCAGGGCGTCGCAGCGCCACACGTGGTCGACATTGAAGGAGCCCACGACGACGACGCGGGACAGGGCGGGGGATGGCGTATTCATGCGGTGATACCTGAGGTCCGGACCGCAGCGATGCCGCGGTCACGGGAGGGAAACGTAAACACGGGGAGCAGGGCGGCCGCCGGCCGCCTCGCCCTGTCAGCCGAAGTGCGAGAGCACGCCGGCGATCGTGGCTGTCATCAGCGTGGCGATGGTGCCGCCCAGCACGGCGCGCAGACCGAAGCGCGCCAGATCCGAGCGCCGCTCGGGCGCCAGGCCGCCGATACCGCCGATCTGGATCGCGATCGAACTGAAGTTCGCAAAGCCGCACAGGGCGTACGTGGCGATCAGCTTGCCTTCGTCGGACAGCGATACGCCGGCGACCTTGCCGTTGACGATGTCGGCGAGTTGCAGGTAGGCGACGAACTCGTTGATCACCACCTTCTGGCCGATCAGCGAACCGACCGTGGTCGCGTCCTGCCACGGCACACCGATCACCCAGGCGATCGGTGCCAGCACGTAGCCGAAGATCGTGGCCAGGTCGGTCGGCTTGCCGAGGACGGCGGCCAGGCCGGTCGCTTCGCCGAGCCACGTCAGCGGCCAGTTCAGCAGCGCGATCAGGGCGATGAAGGCCAGCAGCATCGCGCCGATGTTGAGCGCCAGCCTGAGGCCGTCGCCCGCACCCGCGGCGGCCGCGTCGATGATGTTGCTGGAGGTCTTCTCGACTTCCATCTTCACCGTGCCACGGGTCAGCGGCGTGCCGGTCTCGGGGATCAGCAGCTTGGCCACCACCAGCGTGGCCGGTGCGGCCATGATCGACGCGGCCAGCAGGTGCTTGGCGTAAAAGGCCTGCTGCTCGGCATCGCCGCCGCCCAGCATGCCCACGTAGGCCGCCAGCACGCCGCCGGCGATGTGCGCCATGCCGCCGATCATCATCGTGATCAGCTCGGACTCGGTCATCCTCGGGATGTACGGGCGCACCGTCAGCGGCGCCTCGGTCTGGCCGATGAACACGCTGGCGCAGACACTGGTGGTCTCGGCGCCGGACACCTTCATCACCTTGGTGATCGCCAGCGCCATGATCCGCACGATGAACTGCATCACGCCCAGGTGGTACAGCACGCCCATCAGGGCGGCGAAGAAGATGATGGTGGGCAGCACCTGGAACGCGAAGATGAACCCGTAGGTCTCGATGTTCATCAGGCCGCCGAAGATGAAGTTCGAGCCGGCGTTGACGAAGCTGAGGATCTTCACGAAGCCGTGGCCGAGCGCGTCGAACACTTCACGTCCGCCGGGTACCAGCAGGACCAGCGCAGCGAAGGCGATCTGCAGGGTGATGCCCGTGGCGACCAGCTTCCAGTCGATGGCCTTCCGGTTGTTGGAAAACAGCCAGACGATGCCGATCAGCACCGCCAGACCGAACAGGCCGAAGCCGATCCGCCCCAAGACTTCCAGCATGTATTCCCCCAGACCTTGCATGTTGTTCTGACCGGGCAGTCTAGCAGCGCAGGGCCCCGTCCCGGCCGTTCAGCCAACGCCGCGCCAGGCCACCCACAGGGCGAGGACGAGAAACACCACGGCCGCCAGGCTGCGGGCCAGCGTCAGTGGCAGCTTGTTGGCGAAGCGGTGGCCCAGCCAGACCACCGGCAGGTTGGCCAGCAGCATGCCGACGGTGGTGCCCGCGATCACCTGCCACAGGGGCTCGTACTTGGTGGCCAGCAGCACGGTGGCGATCTGTGTCTTGTCGCCGATCTCGGCCAGGAAGAAGGCGATGGTAGTGGCGATGAACGCGCCGTGGGCCGGCAGCTTTTCGTTTTCATCCAGGGTGTCGGGCTTCAGTGTCCACAGTGCCACGGCCAGGAAGCTGGCCGCGACCAGCCAGCGCAACACCTCGGGCGACAGCCAGTCGGTCAGTTCCGCACCCAGCCAGGCGGAGATGGCGTGGTTGACGAGTGTGGCGGCCAGGATGCCCCAGGCGATCGGCCATGGCTTGCGATAGCGCGCTGCCAGCAACAGGGCCAGTAGCTGGGTCTTGTCGCCGATTTCAGCCAGGGTGACGGTGCCGGTGGACACCAGCAGGGCGTGCAGCGATTGCATCTACAACTCCGGGGCCAGGCATTCGCGTCGAGCGCGAAGGCAAACGACGCACTGCCCGGCCCGGGTAAGCGCGACGCCTGCCTTCGGTCTTGCCCGGCGAAGCGGATGGCTTCGTCCCGCGCACCATGGTCGGCGACCAAGTGTGTTGACGCGCGGACCCCGTCAGGACGGGTGGGCTACTCCCCGGAGGAGGAAAGTGCGCGCATTGTACGGACATGAACAGGGAGGCGGTGGAGCCATTCTCATTTGACCGGCCGTCTGGAAGCAGTACGTAGGGTGTTGACTCGCAAATAAGAATCATTATCATCAATGGCGTTCCTTACGTGGAGCCCTCCGATGATCTCGAACGTCACTGCATTGCCCCTCGCCGACACGCCGACGCTGCGCGAGCGCCTTTCCCTGCCGACTCCCGCTGCGCGCGACGAGGACGCCCTCGACAGCGACACGCTGCTCAAGGGGCAGCGCGAGGTGCTGATCCGCCATGGCGACCGCATCTACCGCCTGCGCCACACCAGCAACGACAAGCTGATCCTTACCAAGTAATACGCCGCCTCGCCGGTTCCGGCGAGGCGCGCCGCCGGTGTCGGGTACCGGCGGTCGACCATTCCCTCCTCCGGGCGCCAGCCAAGGGTCTTCCGGCCGCCAGCCTTCCGGGTTAACTCCAAGCCACAGGAAAGCTGTAGCCATGATCCGCCCCACGCTGCTCACCGCGGCCGTGTGGCTGGCCCTTGCCGGCCATGCCAACGCCGAAACCCCCGCCGATCCCTCCACACCTTCATCCGCCGACGCCGCGGCCTACGATTTCGCGCGCATCCAGGTCACCGCCACCCGTACCGAGCGCGAGATCTCCGACGTACCCAACACGGTCGATGTGATCACGCGCGAGCGCATGGATGACCTGATCGTCCGCGACCTGAAGGATCTGTTCCGTTACGAGCCGGGCATCTCGGTGACGTCGGGCGCGGGGCGGTTCAGCGGGCTGGGGAGCATCCGCATCCGCGGCCTCGAGGCGAACCGGGTGCTGATCCTGACCGACGGCATCGCCGTCTCGGACAGCTTCAGTTTCGGCAGCTATCTCAATACGAACCGCAACTTCGTCGATCTGGACACGCTCAAGCGCGTGGAAGTGGTGCGCGGACCTGCCAGCTCGATGTACGGCTCCGATGCCCTCGGCGGCGTGGTGGCTTATGTCACCAAGGATCCTTCCGACTATCTGGTCGACGGGAAGACCACCTATGCCGGGTTCAAGGTGGGTTACGAAGGCGATTGGAACGGCCTGTTCGGTGGCGCGACGCTCGCCCTGGGTGGGCAGCGCTGGAGCGGCCTGCTGGCCTACGGCCAGCGACAGGGCCAGGAGACCGACAACCAGGGCGACAACGCCAGCACCGATATCGATCCCGTGCTGCGCACCCATCTGAGGACCGCACCCAATCCGCAGGAGCGCAGTGGCCGCAGCTTGCTCGGAAAGCTGGTGTATGCGCCGGACGACAACCAGCGCTTCCGGCTGGTGGTGGATGCGAACGAAGACTACAGCCGGATCGAGGCCTACACGGCCGGTACGCTGCCCTCCATGTTCGCCACCGGCATCCTCGACATGAAGGGTCGCGACCACCAGACGCGCGCACGGGTGTCGTTCGAGCACGAGATCGATGCGCTGCAGGCCGGCTTCGCCGATGCACTGTCGTGGAAGCTGTATCGCCAGGACAGCGAATCGACGCAACGCACCGATGAGCTGCGCAGCAACAACAGCCGCCGGCAGATGGAGCACAACTTCGACCAGCGCGTTTACGGTCTCCAGGCGGCATTCCACAAGGGATTCACGACAGGATCGGTGGAGCACGCACTGACCTACGGTATCGACGCCACGGTGAGCGATACCAAGGAGAAGCGCGACGGCACCTCGACCAACATCGCGACCGGCGTGGTCAGCAACGTCGTCGGGCAGGACGCGTTCCCGGTGCGCGATTTCCCGATTTCGAAAACGACCAAAGCCGGTCTCTACGTCCAGGACGAAATGACCTTGGCGGACGGTCGCCTGACCCTGGTGCCCGCCCTGCGCGTGGATCACTACGCGATCGATTCCACCGTGGACGCCATCTACGCCGGCGACAACCCCGGCGTGACCTTCGAGGACATGAGCGAGAACAGCATCTCGCCGAAGTTCGGCGCCATCTGGCGCTTCAACGACCGGTGGTCGCTGTTCGGCAACTATGCGCGCGGTTTCCGCGCGCCACCCTACGGCGACGTCAATGCCGGTTTCATCAACCTGCAGAGCGGCTACATGGTGATCGCCAACCCGGACCTGAAGTCCGAGACCAGCAATGGTTTCGAGCTGGGGCTGCGCTTCGGCGGAGAGGCGGTGTACGCCGGCCTGACCGGCTACTACAACGACTACCGCGACTTCATCGAGTCGCAGGTGCTGGTGAGCCCGCCCGGCCAGATGCCGATGATCTTCCAGTCACGCAACGTGGCGGATGCGCGCATCTACGGCGTCGAGCTGAAGGCTGGCGTCGACCTCGGTGCGCTGTCCGACGCGATGGAAGGCTGGTCGTTGCGGGGTGCGGCAGCCTGGTCGCGCGGCGATGACAAGACCGACGACGTACCGTTGAACTCGGTCGACCCGCTGCGTGGATCGCTCGGTATCGCCTACGACAGCGATGGCTGGGGCGTGGAACTGGCGGGCGCGTTCGCGCAGCGCCAGAAGCGCACCGCCTCGGCCAGCCAGTACCGTCCCGCGGGCTACGGTGCCCTGGACCTGTTCGCGCACTGGGAGTTCGCGCCCGGCGCGAAGGTCAATCTCGGCCTGCTCAACCTGACCGACAAGCGGTACACCGACTGGGCAGACGTCAACGGCATCGCAGCGACCAGCTTGGTGCTCGACCGTTACACCCGGCCCGGTCGCACGCTCTCGGCCAGCCTGTCGGTGAACTGGTAGCGCCATGGCGACGCTGCGCGCGCTACCAGGCACGATCACCGGCGCATCCATGGATGCGTTCCCCGCCGCCACCCAGTTGGCGGCACTGGGGCCGGTGCTGTGCCTCTATCGCACGCAGCAGGGCAGCGAACTGGCTGGCTGGCAGCAGGCGGTACGGGTGGAAGCCCACACCGGGGTGGACAGCGACGGGCTGGACGAGCGCTTGCTGTTCTTCGACGCGCAGGGGCGCTGCTGCTGGCGCCTGTGCCTGTTGCCGGACAGCGACTTCGTTGCCTGGGATCGCTTGGTCGCCTCGCTGCCCACAGGTGTCGATGGCGAAGTCGCCGGCCTCGCCGATCGTCTGTGGCAGCGGCTCGCCGGGCGTCTGCTCGGCGGCCAGTGGCGCGCATGCGCCCTGCAGTTGCACGCGGTGCCGCGGCCGGCATCGTTGCCGGTGCTCGCGGCCAGCCTGTCGCTGATGTCGCCGCTCGGTGTCGCCACCGCCCAGCGCATTGCCCAGGCGGAGGGGGCCGAACTGGAAAGCGGGTTGCACGACTGCTGCTGCGAGCATGCGTCGCTGCTTGCCGCCGCCCGCCTGGAACAGAACAACGAGGCGGACGACAACGTCGTGCCGCTGATCAGACTCAAGTAAAGAGAGAGCCACCATGAAGAAGCCGGTCGCCATCGCGCTGTCCACCCTCCTCCTGTCCCTGTCCGCATCCGCCCTGGCGGCGGATCCTGTCCGCGATCGCCAGTCTATCCTGGCGATGCAGGGCGACTACACCGTCGATTTCGCGTTCGACGAAACCGTCCTGCTGCAGCCGGGTTACGAACGGCAGGCAGCGATGCGCAGCGGCGGCGACGAGACGGTCATCGTCGTCGAGGACACCCCCACGCGCATCGTGCTGCAGCACATCCTGGTGGACGCGAAGAGCGGCCACGTGACCAAGCACTGGCGGCAGGACTGGTTCTACGAAGCGCCGACGCGCTTCGAATTCACCGCCGACCAGACCTGGCATGTACGGGCGATCCCCGCCGACACCACGCGCGGTGCCTGGACCCAGTGCGTCTACGAAGTCAGCGACGCACCGCGCTACTGCGGCACCGGCCGCTGGGACTACACCAATGGCGTGGCCACCTGGACCAGCGACCTGAGCTGGCGGCCGCTGCCGCGTCGCGAGTACACCCGGCGCAGCGACTACAACGCGCTGTCGGTGGTCAATCGGCACACGCTGACGCCGAATGGCTGGACCCACGAGCAGTTCAACACCAAGGTGCTGCGCAAGCCCGACGGCACGCAGGTGGAACTGGCGCGCGAGTTCGGCTTCAACGACTACCTCAAGACCACCGAGGTCGACTTCACGCCCGCGCGCGACTACTGGCAGGCCACCGCCGGCTACTGGGCCAAGGTGCGTGGGCACTGGGGCGGCTTCCTGTCGAAGGCGCCGGGCGTGCGACTGAAGACCAAGGTCGACGGCATGGCGATGATCATCCCGCTGTTCACCCAGGCGGGCGACGTGCAGGAAGGCAAGCCGGTCGCTGATGCCGACATCGCGAAGGTGTTCACGGACTGGGTGGAGACCGCACCGTCCGAGCCGGCGGCGCCCGCCGCTACGCGCACGTCCCGCTGAACCATCTCTCCGGCACAGGGATGTGCCAACTTTTTTTAAAAAAGACCCCCGCGGAGGCGGGGGCAGGGGATTCACACGGTTTCTCTTCTAGTAATAGGCGTCAGAGCAGGGCGCTTCCCTTGCCGGCCGGTGGCGCGGGCGGGGCAGGCGGTACGGGCGGCAACGATCCACCGGTGCCGTCGTCTTCGAACGTCTGCACCTTGCCGTCCTGGTCGATGATCATCACGCGCCGCCGCTCCACGATGGTCGGCGCCTGGCTGGCGGCGACCGCGGGGCGCGGCCTGACCGTCACCCGCGACGTCGCGGGAAACCGGAATGCTGCCGCCTTCGGCACCGTGACGCTGTCGGTCCGCACTTGGCGGTCCCGCAAGTACTCGACCGCGACCTTGGCGTCTTCCGCCTTGCCGCGCAGCGCCTGCGTGACGTCGCGTGGCGTCGTGACCGGTGTGCCATCCACCTTGCGGATCACATCGCCCGCCTGAAGTCCCGCGAGTTCATCGCCGACCGACAGGACCAGCACGCCCGCATCGGTGCCGAAGTAGTGGCCCAGCGTGGCATCGACGGTCGCCAGGTTGAGGTTGCTCCAGCGGAAGGCTTCGGCCAGCGCCGGCAGTCGGCAATCACCGTCCTTGCATTCGCCCAGCTTGCCGAGCTGTCGGAGTTCGCGTTGCACCTCGGGAGAGATGACGTGGGTGATCTCGTCCAGCGGCACCGGTACGCCGTCGAGCTGCGGCATGCCGCCTTCGCTGCTGCGGATGAAGACGCTGCGGGGGCCGGTGGCGCTGAAGGCGATGCGCGGCGACACCTGTGTGGGTGTGACGTTGGCGTCGTGCGCCTTGCCGTCGCGCTGGTAGGTAACCCGCACGGCTGTATCGACCTGCAGGTCGGCCAGCAGTTGGCGGGCGTGCGCCACGCGCGCCTCGCCGGTCTCGCCGCGGACCGGCTCGCCGGCCACGCGCACCAGGCGGTCGCCCGCCTTCAACCCGGCCTTGGCTGCGCCGCTCTCCGGCGTCACACCGGTGATGCGCACCCCGGCCGCGTCGTCGCCGGACAGCAGGACACCCAGCCGCGGGCGGCTCACGATGAGGTGGTCGATGTCGGCTGGCGTCGGAAGCCCGCCGGCGTTCCGCGACAGTTCGGCCACGCGCTTGGCGGCGCGTTGCAGGTCGGCGCGTGCGTCGTCGAGTGCTTTCTTCGCGGCCGCCTCGTTCTGCTGCGCCAGGACCGGCACGGGCGCAACCAGCGCGAGGACCAGCAGCGGACGGGAAAGGGATTTGAGCATCGGGAATCTCCTCGTTGCGTGTTCGGGATCAGTAGATGGCGGTATCGGCGTCGTCGTTCAGTGCGACCTGCCAGCGCTGGGTGGCTTCCACACCGGTGAGCTGGCGCAAGGTGTCGACGCGCTGTTCCCACAGCGCCGTCCGGGCCATATCCGGCAGCGCCGGTTGCGAGAGCGCCAGGTCGATGTGCGCGACCTGGTCCTGCAGCTCGGCGCTCACGGCGAGCGCGGCGACGTTGCCCGTACCGCTGTCGGGCAGGTGGGCGAGGACGGCTTCGAGTCGCGCGGATTCGGTGTACAGCGCATCGAGTCGTGCGGGTGCCGGGTCGCGCACGGCCCGCGCGGTGGAACGGGCCGCAGCCGGTGCCCGTGCGACCGTCGGCGGCGCGGCATCCTCACGCACGGCGGCAGCGGCAGGCATCGCATCGATCGCCGTCTGCACGGGCGCGTCTGCGGGTGCGGGCGTCGCGATCGTCGTCACGGGGACGGCGCGTTGCAGCGGCGGCGGGGTGGTCTGCACGGCCCGCCAGTGCATCAGCGGGATCACGGCAGCGAAGAAGGCGGTCGCTGCCAGCGCCAGCGCAGGACGCCGCCAGCGGGCGCGGCGGGCAGAGGCATGAGCGGGCGGCAAAGTCGCGGCGAGACGCTGCCAGCTGCCTTCAGGCGGCGCTTCCAGCGGCAGGGCGCCGAACGCGTCGCGCCAGTCGCGCGGCACCTCATCGCGGACAAGGGAATCAGGCATGGGCGGGTTCCTCGATCTGCAGCAGCGCCCGCAACCGGCGGGTGCCGCGGGAAAGCTGCGACTTGGAGAAGCTGGGCGTGCGGTGCATCAGCGCGGCGATCTCGTCGTGGGTGTAGCCCTCGGCGTGATACAGCCACAGGACGCTGCGGGTGGCGGACGGCAGTCCGTCGAGTGCGCGTTGCAGCAGGGCGGCATCGGCGGCGGCCCAGGGTGGCAGGCCGCGGTCTTCCGGCAGGTCGTCCTCGTCCACCGTGATTTCGCTCACCAGCCGTCTCTGCCTTCGCAGCCGCAGCAGCGCCTCGTTGACCGCGATCTGGCGCAGCCAGCCCCAGAACGGGCAGTCGGCGCGGTAGTCGGGCAGGTGGTGGAAGAGTTTCAGCATGGTGTCCTGCAGCACGTCGCCGGCCTCCTCGCGGTCGCCGCAGATGCGCAGCGCCAGCGTGAACACCGGACGTTCGAAGCGCCGGTAGATCTGCTCGAACGCCTCCCGGCAGCCGCCGCGCGCACGGGCGACCAGGCTGTCGGGGACATCGATGGCGAATTGCGATCGGCTCAAGCGCAGAGATTCGTCGGGCGTTTGAAGATAGGGATGCAGCCGAAGGCAATACCGTCGCAGTGCCGGTGAAGTTCCCGTCGGCCGCCGTCGGCCCGTGCCTATAATCGGACCCTCATCACGGGGAGGGGTCAGCATGGATTTCGGTATTTCGACACTCGTGGTCGCGGCGGTGGCGCTGTTCATCGTGGTGACCTTCTTCAAGGGCGTCCGCGTCGTCCCGCAGGGGTACGAATTCACCGTCGAGCACTTCGGCAAGTACACCCACACCATGTCGCCGGGACTGCACTTCCTGATCCCGTACATGCAGAGCATCGGCCGCAAGGTCAACATGATGGAGCAGGTGTTCGAAGTGCCCTCGCAGGATGTCATCACCAAGGACAACGCGGTGGTGAAGGTCGACGGCGTGGTGTTCTTCCAGGTGCTCGACGCGGCCAAGGCCGCCTATGAGGTGTCCAGCTTGGACCAGGCGATGATCGCCCTGGTGCAGACCAACATCCGTACCGTGATCGGTTCGATGGACCTGGACGAATCGCTGAGCCAGCGCGAGACCATCAATGCCAAGCTGCTGGGCGTGGTGGACCACGCCACCAGTCCGTGGGGCGTGAAGGTCAACCGCATCGAGATCAAGGACATCCAGCCGCCGCGCGACCTGGTGGACGCGATGGCCCGCCAGATGAAGGCCGAGCGCGACAAGCGCGCGTCGATCCTGGAGGCCGAGGGTGCGCGCCAGTCCGAGATCCTGCGCGCCGAGGGCGACAAGCAGAGCGCGATCCTGGAGGCCGAAGGCAAGCGCGAGGCCGCCTACCGCGAAGCCGAGGCGCGCGAGCGCCTGGCCGAGGCCGAGGCCAAGGCGACCGAACTGGTGTCGAACGCCATCGCGCAGGGCGATGTGCAGGCGATCAACTACTTCATCGCCCAGAAGTATGTGGAGGCGTTCAAGGAACTGGCCACGGCGCCGAACCAGAAGTTCGTGCTGATGCCCATGGAGGCCAGCGGGATCATCGGCTCGATCGCGGGCATCGCCGAACTGGCCAAGGGCGCGCTGGACAAGCAGCAGGCGGTCGCGCCACCGCGTCCGCCACGCGTTCCGGGAGGCTGACATGAGTTTCAAGTTCGCGTTCTGGGCGATCGCGGCGCTGGTGCTGTTCGCCGCCGAGGCGATGGCGCCGGGCGCTTTCATGCTGTGGTTCGGCTTTGCCGCCGTGGCGATGGCCGTGGTGGTGCTGGCCGCACCGGGACTGGGCTGGCTGGCGCAGATCGTGCTGTTCTCCGTGCTCGCGATTATCTCGGTGGCGGTCTACCGCAAGTGGTTCCGCGGCAAGGGCCGCCAGAGCGACAAGCCGCTGCTCAATCGCCGTGCAGAACAACTGGTCGGCACGGTGGCCGTGCTCGACCAGCCCATCGAAGGGGGGCGCGGCCGGGTCAAGATCGACGATGCGTTCTGGACGGTGGAAGGCGTCGACCTGCCGCTGGGTACGCGGGTACGGGTGATCGCGGTGAACGGCATGACCCTGAAGGTGCAGGAGGCGTAGGTGGGCACGACGGTGCTGGCGTGGACGATGTCGATGCTGGCGCCGTTGTCGGTGGCCACGACGGATCTGGTCGGCAAGGTGATGCCGCCGTATCCCGCCGGCCTCGATGAGCTGGGCGGCAGTTGTGTGTCCGACTCCGCAGATCCGGCGCATGTCTGCGACTACTCGATCGGCGTGCTGGCCACGCCGGCACGCGATACGGAGGGCGAACCCGTGCCGCGTTTCGTGGTCGCCGGCCAGCTGGCCGGCCGTGATGGCGCCCGTGCGCAATGGCGCATCACCGATGCGCTGCCTTACCCGACCGACCGCGCGGGCTACTACCTGCAGTTCGGCACCTGCCGCGTGAACGGACGCGACGACCCACGGGTGGCCGCGATCGTGCGCCAGCACGACACCTCGACCGAATGGCTGAAGGACATCGCCTGGGCCGGCCGCCTGCAGCTGCCCGATGGCCGCTTCGATGTGCTGGAGGCGGGTACCGTGGACTGCATCAACGAGGCCTACTACGGGCTGTAGCGTCGGCGCACCGCGCTGGTGCGTTCTGGGATAATGCGCTTCTTTGTCCGTCCCGGAAGCCGCCATGACCCAGAAGACCATCCTCAACGACACCCATCGCGCGCTCGGCGCCAAGATGGTCGACTTCGGCGGCTGGGACATGCCGATCCACTATGGCTCGCAGCTCGAGGAGCACCACCAGGTGCGTCGCGACGCCGGCATGTTCGACGTCAGCCACATGACCGTGGTCGACCTGCGCGGACCGCGCACCCGCGAGTTCCTGCGCCGGCTGGTCGCCAACTCGGTCGACAAGCTGCAGAAGCCGGGCAAGGCCCTGTACACCGCGATGCTCAACGAGACGGGTGGCGTCATCGACGACCTGATCATCTATTTCCTGGGCGAGGATTTCTTCCGCCTGGTGGTGAACGCCGCCACCCGCGAGAAGGACCTGGCATGGATCACCGCGCAGGCGGCCGCCTTCGAGGTGCAGGTCACCGAGCGCCCCGACTTCGCGATGGTCGCGGTGCAGGGTCCGACCGCGCGTGAGCGTGTCCACGGCCTGCTGCGCGAGGAGGACCGCGCGAGGGTCGGCAAGCTGACCCGTTTCGCCGCTGCCGACGCGACCAGTACCGATGGCGTGCCGCTGTTCGTCGCGCGCACCGGCTACACCGGCGAGGACGGCTACGAGATCGTGCTGCCGCAGGATCAGGCGGTGGCGTTCTGGAATGCGTTGCTCGGCGTGGGCGTCAAGCCTGCCGGCCTGGGCGCGCGCGACACGCTGCGCCTGGAGGCCGGCATGAACCTCTACGGCCAGGACATGGACGACACCGTGTCGCCGTACGAAGCGGCGCTCGCCTGGACGGTTGCACTGGATGAAGGCCGCGCGTTCACCGGCCGCGACACGCTGGAAGCGCAGAAGGCCTCCGGTGCGCCGCGCCAGATGATCGGACTGGTGATGGACGAGAAGGGCGTGCTGCGCCACGGCCAGAAGGTGCTCACCGCCCACGGCGACGGCGAGATCCTGTCCGGCACGTTCTCGCCGACGCTGGGCAAGGCCATCGCGTTCGCGCGCGTGCCGGCGGGCGACATTCCGCTGGGCGCCGAGGGTGGCGTGCGCGTGGATATCCGTGGCAAGGAAGTCCCGGTGCGCGTGGTGAAGTTCCCGTTCGTGCGCGACGGCCAAGCGCAGCCCGGTGTTCTGGAATGACCTGGGACGGCATGCCTTCACCTTTGCGTTCCTCCGCTAAACTATCTTTCCCTACCCGACCCCTGACAGCGATACGGAGCACCCCATGAGTGAGATTCCTGGCGATCTGAAGTTCCTCAAGTCCCACGAATGGGCCCGCGTGGAAGCCGGCGGTCGTGTCACCGTCGGCATTTCCGATCATGCGCAGGGTCTGCTGGGCGACCTGGTCTATGTCGAGCTGCCCAACGTCGGCGACCGCATCGAGGCCGGCAACGCCAGCGCGGTGGTGGAGTCCGTCAAGGCCGCGTCCGACGTCTACAGCCCGATCACCGGCAAGATCGTCGAGGTCAACGCGGCACTGGCCGACAAGCCGGAGACCATCAATGAGGACGCCTACGGCGAAGGCTGGATCTTCGTGATCGAAGCCGAGGAGCCGGACCAGCTCAACGAGCTGCTGTCGCCGGACGACTACGCCGAGCTGATCGAAGACGAAGACCACTGAGGCATTCCCACAGGCGGTCCCCTGGCGGGGAACCGGCGACGGCGGAACGAAGATTCCGCCGCTGCCGGTTCCCCGCTTCGTTTCGGGCGTGACGTGACGCGCATCGCCGTATCCCGAAGCGCATCCTCGTGCGGCGGAGGCGCGACCGACGAGCGGCAAAGTGGAATGCGGGACACGCAGCGGACGTCGGCGACGCGTGCGACGTGCCGGTCGAAGTGGAAGGCGAGCACCCGCTTCCGCGTCGACGAAGCGGCATCGAGCCGGGTGATGCAGCGCCCGGCGAGGAAAAAAAGTTTGCGCAAATCGGCGCATTCGGGCTTGTGCGACGCGAAATCCGACGCCCTTCCGGAAAGTTTTTTTTAGGCGCGGTTCAAGCCGTTCGCGTGCGCTTGGTCGGGTGCCGGGCGATCGCGGCGCGATCGTACGCGCGCATGCATCGCGCGATCGCCAAGAAAAAAAAGCGCGTTTTACCGATGTTTTTTTTCAGGCGCATGTCTTCCGCTAACGCCGGATGCTTCAACGGTCGCCATGGCGTTGCAGCCGGCGTCGCCGCCGGCCGCCGGCCGCCGGCGCCTGCCTCGAAAAAAAAGTTGCGCGAAGGTGTTGACACCTAGAAAAACCGTGATTAGGTTTCGCCCCAAGCAGCGTTTGCTGCGGAAGCGAGTGAGTCGAATCAACACGACAGCGCGAGAGACAACACAGCCCATCGTCCGCACCGGGATCACGGTGGACGCAGGCCTCGCTTCCCCCGGAAAAATGCAACGCGCCTCCTTCATCGCACCCGTGTCGCTCCGCGACGCGGGTGTTTTCGTATTTGTAGGGGGCCGGGTTTCGCACGCCCGGACCCCTGGGGAATCCGCATCGCCGCGCGTGTCGCGACGACGGCTGCCGACGGGTCCGACTCCCGCGGCGTTTCTTGCAGCTGGGCCTGCCTCCGGGCAGATGTGCTGTAACCAGACGTAAAAATCCATAGTTCACTGACGAGGAGCCATCACATGGCAACGAAGAAAGCTGCGAAGAAAAAACCGGCCGCCAAGAAGGCCGCCAAGAAGGCCACCAAGAAGGCGGCTGCGAAGAAGACCGTGAAGAAGGCAGTGAAGAAGGCTGCCAAGAAGGTCGCCAAGAAGGTCGCCAAGGCCAAGAAGGCGGTGAAGAAGGTCGCCAAGAAGGCCGCCAAGAAAGTAGCCAAGAAGCCGGCGAAGAAGGCTGCCAAGAAGTCCGTCAAGAAGGCCGCCAAGAAGTCCGTGAAAAAGGCTGCCAAGAAGGTCGCCAAGAAGCCGGCTAAGAAGGCTGCCAAGAAGACCGCGAAGAAGGCTGCCAAGAAAGTAGCCAAGAAGCCGGCCAAGAAGGCCGCGAAGAAGGCCGCCAAGAAGCCTGCCAAGAAGTCCAAGAAGAAAGCGGCCCCCGTCGCGCTGCCGGCCACCCCGGCTCCGCTGATCTAAGCCAACCCCGATTACACGTAACACCATGGACTCTCTCCCTGTGCCCAGCGGGGGGAGAGTTTTTTTATGGGCGAACGGCTAGGCTGCCGTTTCCGGAACGCCGAGGAGGCTGCGCATGAAGTTCATCAGGTGGGTGCTGGCGGCGATCGCCGTGCTGGGCGGAATCTTCGTGGCGGGCGGGCTGCTGCTGCCGTCGACGACCCACGTGGAGCGCAGCATCGTCATCGAGCGCAGCCCCGCGCAGGTGTTCGCCACGCTCGACTCGTTCGAGCGCTTCAATGCCTGGTCGCCGTGGGCCGAGTACGATCCGCAGGCGCGGTACACCTTCGAAGGGCCCGGCAGCGGCGTGGGCGCACGCATGCGCTGGGTGGGCAATCGCGCGGTCGGGAGCGGCAGCCAGGAGATCACCGCCAGCGAACCGCACCGTCGCATCGCGGTGGCGCTGAACTTCGACGGCAGCCCATCGCAGGCGACGTACCTGCTGGCGCCGGAGGGTCAGGGTACCCGCGTGACCTGGGCGTTCGACAGCGCGCACGGACTCAACCCGTTCAAGCGCTGGCTCGGACTGGTGTTCGACCGGATGATCGGCGCGGACTACGAGAAGGGACTGGCCAAGCTCAAGGCGATGCTCGAACAGGACGCACAGGGCTGATGCGGTGGCAGGCGGCGGATCGATGGTCCGCCGCGAGCCTCAGCGCGGCGAGGCGGTACCGCGCTGCGAGGACGTGCCGCTGTCCTTCCTGCCGTCGGCCGGCGTCGCCTCGGGCGACTCGGCCAGCAGCAGGTCGTAATCGGCGGGCGTCTCGACCCACGGCTGGCCCGGCAGGCCCATCGCACGGTCGAGGATCGTCGGCAGCAGGCCCGAGGGCAGCGAACTGTCGCTGTTCCAGACCAGCGCCACGCCGAAATCCTGCCCAGGCACCAGCGCGACCAGGCCGCGATAGCCCTGCACCGCACCGGCGTGGAAGACGACCTGTTGCCCGGCGTAATCGAACACGCGCCAACCCAGCGCGTAGCTGGCGGAATGGATGCGTTCGCGACGCCAGCCGCCACGCATTTCGCCCGGCGTGGTCACCACCGGCGCGTGCAGCGTCGCCAGCAGGGGGGCGGGCAGTACGTCGGGGCGATGGCCGGTCTGCGCGATCAGCCATTGCGCCAGATCACTGGCGCTGGCGTTGACGCCGGCAGCGGGCGGCAGGCGGTAGTAGGTCGGCTTCGGCGTCAGCGACACCCAGCCGTTGCGGCTGCGCACGTGCGGCCGTGCCCAGCGCGTGCTGCCCTGGATACCGGCCAGGCCCATGCTCGCGTCGTTCATGCCCAGTGGCTTGAAGATGCGGCGATCCACGGCCTGGTCGTAGAAGGTCCCGGTGGCGGCGAACACCACGTCGCCGATCAGGCTGAAAGCGACGTTCTGGTAGGCGTAGCACTCGCCGGGCGCGCACTTGAGCGGCGCGTAGGCGAGCTTGCGGGCGACATCGTAGTACTCGGCGTTTGCCTCGATGTCGCGGTCGAAGGCGTTGTGCGCCTGCAGACCCACGCTGTGGCTCAGTACGTCGGCGACGGTCACGTGCGAGGTCGCGTTGGCGTCGCTCAACTGGAAGCCCGGCACGAACTGGTTGACCTTGCTGTCCCAGCGCAGCGAGCCGTCCTGCACCATCAGGCCGGTGAGCGTGCTGGCGAAGGCCTTCGACAGCGATGCCAGCCGGAACACGGTGTGCGAATCGACCTGCTGCGGATTCACGACGTCGGTCACGCCGTAGCCCCGCGCGCTGAGCACGCGGCCGTTGTGGACGATGGCCATCGCCAGGCCGGGTACGCGCTGGCCGACGGTCAGGTGCTCGGCCATGGTCTCGAACGAGCGCACGTCGAACCCGGCCGCGAGCGGCTGGATGTTCTGTTCCGCCAGCGAAGTGCGGTAAGGGCGCGGCTGCGTCGGCGACACGTAGGGTGCCGCACTGGCGGTTGCGACCGCTTCTGCGCCCTGATTGGCCGAGGTCCATCGCAAGGGCGTCTGTGCCGGCGACGACAGCGTCAACGGCAGCAGCAGGCCGACCAGGCCGATCCGGAAGACATGCAGCGATCGGCGGCTCTTCTTGTGTTTCATCGTGCGTGACGCCTGCGTGAGTTCGTGCCGTCGGTCGATCATAACGCCGCTTTTTTCCATTGCACAAACAGGGAGAAGTTCGATGCCCATGTTGTTCATCCTGCTGCTGATTACGGGTGTGGCGCACGTCCCATTTCGTGAGATGTCCACCTCGTTCATCGGTCCGTGATCACGTCGAATGCGTTCAGGAATGCATTCGCACAGGAACATGCAAATTCCGCGCCGAAGGGCGCGCTGCGCAGCTTGTGGCGCGGCGTGTCGGGGTCGGAAGCAGCGCTGAGGCGTATTCAGGTGGATTGCCTGAACGCGGTCGTGCGACGTCATCGCCACCCCGGTGGCGATGCTTGGACGATCAGGGCTCCGCGCCTCAGCCCGCGGTGGCTAGGGCTGGGGTCGTCGCCGTGGTGCGCGCGTGGCCACCGGAGAGCGGCGGGACACCGCGGATCAGGTCCGAGGCGCGCTCGGCGATCATGATGGTCGGGGCGTTGGTGTTGCCGCCGATCAGCGAGGGC
Source organism: Pseudoxanthomonas sp. PXM01 (assembly GCF_014851815.1). GTDB lineage: Bacteria > Pseudomonadota > Gammaproteobacteria > Xanthomonadales > Xanthomonadaceae > Pseudoxanthomonas_A. Next base: position 1,500,623 of record NZ_JACVAJ010000001.1, on the reverse strand, counting down.
ATCACCGACGCGTCGATCACCCGCAAGCCCTCGAGGCCGCGCACACGCAGCTGCGGATCGACCACGGCGTCCTCGTCGTCGCCGATGCGGCACGTGCCGACCGGGTGGTAGACGGTTTCCGCCTTGGCGCGGATGAAGGCGACCAGGTCGGCGTCCGACAGGTCGCTGCGCACAGGATGGATGGGCGCACCGCGATAGGCGTCGAAGGCGGCCTGGGCGAACAGCTCGCGCGACAGCTTGGCGCATTCGACCATCATCTTCAGGTCGAAGCCTTCCGGATCGCTCAGGTAGTTCGCCTCGATGCGTGCATCGGCGCGCGGATCCGCGCTGGCGAGCTGGATGCGGCCCCGGCTGCGCGGGCGCAGGAAGCAGGCATGCAAGGTGTAGCCGTCGCCCGGCAGGCGGTTGCGGCCGTGGTCGTCAAGCATGGCCGGCACGAAGTGCATCTGGATATCGGGCCGATCGTCCGGTGCCAGCGGCGAGCGCACGAACGCCCCGGCCTCGGCGATGTTGCTGCTGCCCGGGCCGCTGTGCCCGCGCAGGAAGTAGTCGAAGGCGGTCTTCAGCTCGCTGGTGCGGTCGTAGGTGACGCGCTGCGTGCTGTGCTGCAGGGTGCAGATGTCCAGGTGATCCTGCAGGTTGCGGCCCACGCCCGGCAGCGCATGACGCACGCTGACGCCGGTCTGCTCCAGGTGCTCCGACGGACCGATGCCGGACAGCATCAGCAACTGCGGCGAATTGATCGCGCCGCCGCTCAGCAGCACCTCGCCGCCGCAACGCGCGATCACTTCATGACCACCACGCGCATACGCGACGCCGACCGCGCGCCCTTTCTCCAGCAACACGCGGCGGACCAGCGCGCCGGTGACAATGTCCAGGTTCTGCCGGTCGCGCGCGGGGTCCAGGTAGGCGACCGCCGACGAGCACCGTGCGCCGTCCTTCTGCGTGACCTGGTACAGGCCGAAGCCGGCCTGCGTGGCGCCATTGAAGTCGCCATTGCGCGTAAAACCCGCCTGCACGCCGGCTTCGATGAAGGCGGCCGACAGCGGATTGGTGTAGCGCAGGTCGGAGACGTACAACGGGCCGTCGCCGCCGTGCAGCGCATCCGCGCCGCGCGCGTTGCGCTCCGAGCGGCGGAAGTAGGGCAGGTCGCTGGCCCAGTCCCAGCCATCGGCGCCGGCATTCGCCCAGTCGTCGTAGTCCTGCGGCACGCCGCGGATGTAGCACATCGCATTGATCGAACTGGAGCCGCCCAGCACCTTGCCGCGGGGCCACCACAGCCGGCGGTTGTCGAGGTGGGGTTCGGGCGCGGTGTCGTAGTTCCAGTTCACGCCCTTCTGGCCGACCAGCTTGGCCAGGCCGGCGGGCATGTGGATGAAGGGATGCCAGTCGCGTGGGCCGGCTTCCAGCAGCAGGACGCGGCACGCGGGGTCTTCGCTCAGGCGGTGAGCCAGCACGCAGCCGGCGGAACCGGCGCCCACGATGATGTAGTCGTACACATGCTGCCCTGTTGCGAAGTCCGGCCGAACCTAGCGGCGGGGGATAGAGCAAATGCTCTGCGGATGCGACGGAATGCCGCATCCGCGGGATGCATGCGATTCCTGCGGCTTGGCGACAGGGAAAAGGCTGGCGATGTTGCAGTGCATCGGATACCTTGCGCGCCACAGGCGGGCCTTGTCCGCTGCCGATGAAGCGATCGCAGACCGCGCCCCATGGACCCGTCTTCTCCCGCGACCACCCGGTTCGGCCGACTCCGCGCGGCGATGTCCGAGTCTCCGCCGCTGCTGTGGTCCTTCGTCTATTTTTTCTGCCTGCTCAGCGGCTACTACGTGCTGCGGCCGGTGCGGGATGCGATGGGCGCATCGAGCGACGTCGAAGCCGTGTTCCCGCCGGACATGATCGCCTTCTTCGCCGCGCACGGCATTCCGCTGAAGGAGCTGATCCTGCAGGTGCTGTCCACCTGTTCCTTCGTCCTGATCCTGATCGCGCAGCCAATCTACGGCACGCTGGTCAGCCGCTTCCCGCGCCGCGTGTTCCTGCCGGTGCTGTTCGGTTTCTTCATCCTGTGCCTGCTCGGCTTCCACCTGCTGTTCGACAGCCAGGTCGCCGGGCGCGGGCTGGCGTTCTTCCTGTGGGTCACGGTGTTTAACGTGTTCTCGGTGGCCGTGTTCTGGAGTTTCATGGCCGACGTGTTCTCGCACGACGAGGCGAAGAAGTATTACGGCTACATCGGCGCCGCCGGCACCATCGGCGCGTTCACCGGTCCACTGATCACCCGTACGCTGGCCGAGAAGGTCGGCCTGGCCAACCTGATGCTGGTGTCCGCCGCGTTCCTGGCCGCGTGCGTCGTCTGCATCTGGCGCCTGCGTCGCTGGGCGTTGCAGCGCGAGGCGAAGGTGGGTCGCGACAACGAAAGCGCGATGGGCGGCGATGTGCTGGCCGGCCTGAAGCTGATCGCCAAGGAGCCGCTGCTGCGCTGGCTGGCGGCGCTGGTGTTCCTTGGTGTCGGCATCGGCCAGTTGCTCTACAACCAGCAGGCGGCGATCGCGCGCGAGGCCTTCGCCACCGCCGAGGCCCGCACCGCCTACTACGCCGGCATCGACATCGCGGTGAACGTGCTGACGCTGATCGTGCAGCTGTTCGCCACCCGCTGGCTGCTGTCGCGTTTCGGGCTGGCGCCGGTGCTGCTGATCCCGATGGCGGCGCTGCTGCTCGGCTTCGCGGTGCTGACCGCGTCGCCGCTGCCGATCGTGGTCGGCATCGTCCAGGTGGTCACGCGTTCCAACGAGTTCTCGCTGATGAAGCCGGGACGCGAAACCATCTATACCCGCGTCGACCGGCAGTGGCGCTACAAGGCCGGCGCGGCGATCGACACGGCGTTCTTCCGTGGCGGCGAGATCACGTTCTCGTGGACCTACAAGGCACTGTCGGCCTTCGGCTCGCAGGTGGTGTTCGGTGCCGGCCTGCTGATCGCCGGTGTGATGACCGCCAGCGCATGGCGCTTGCTGCGCGAAGAGAAGAAGCTGCCGTCCGCGGGCGCAGGGGATGTCCCGGTCAGGCAAGACTGATCCGGCCGGGGCAGACGCTGGCGCGTGCCGCCGCTATGCTGCGCACAGACAAGGGGAGAGACGGGAATGGACGTGATCGCAGCGGTGTTGGTCGTGCTGGTGGCATTGCTGCACGTGTACTTCCTGGTACTTGAGATGTTCCTCTGGACCAGGCCACTGGGCCTGAAGACCTTCCGCAACACACCCGAGAAGGCCGAGACCACGCGCGTGCTGGCCGCCAACCAGGGGCTCTACAACGGTTTCCTCGCCGCCGGCCTGCTGTGGGGCCTCTGCACGGGGCAGTGGAACGTGGTCGTCTTCTTCCTGCTGTGCGTGATCGTGGCGGCGCTGTACGGCGCGTGGAGCGTCAACAAGCGCATCTTCTTCGTGCAGGGATTGCCGGCGATCGCCGCGCTGGCGGCGGTGCTGTTCGTGTCGATGATGGGCGCGATTTCGCGCTGATGCCCGCAGGAATGAGGTGCTGCGTCAGCGCAGCGCCCAACTGAGCACCAGCACGCCTGCCGCAAACAGCACCACCCACGCCAGATGGCGGCCACGGGTGAACAGCAACGGCAGCAGGCCCGACAGGAACAGCGTGATCGCGAGCGTGATGGCGATACCACGGCCCGCCGCGTCGGGTAGACCATCCAGCTGCAGTAGCACGACGGCAAGGCCCCATGCGATCACCGTGGTCAGGTGCCACGCGAAGCGCAGCGTGCGCACGGTGAACCAGGTGCCGCCGAACAGCGCCGGCAGGTCGGGTCGCCGGAACAGGCGGACAAGGATGTAACGCTCGCCCAGGACCGAGTGCGCCAGCCCCACCAGGAAGATCAGCGCGGCGGCGGCGAGCAGCATGTCAGCCACCCTTCGCCGGTTTCGGCGACACCCACATGCCGATGCGGGCGCGAAACACCGGTTCGCCCTGCGCGTTGCTGACCACCACCTCCATCGGCAGGTCATAGCCCTCTGCCGATTCGCGCGGCTCGAACGCCGGCGTGGCGACGGCGTGCATCGTGCCGACCGCCTTCTTCAGGTACTCGACCGTCATGCCCTTGGGGATCCAGCGCATCGACCGCGGGATGCTGACGTCGGTGGTCAGTCCACCGACGAACTCGGCCAGGTTGCACAGCGCGATCGCGTGCACGGTGCCGAGGTGATTGGTGACCGACCGGCGATGCCGGATGGTCGCCTCGCCGCGGCCCGGTTCCAGTCGCAGCATGCGCGGGCCGATGCTGCCGAAGTAGGGCGCCTTGAAGCAGATCAGGCGCGAGAACAGCCAGTGCCCCAACGGCTTGCGGCTCAGGCTGCGGTAGATCTTCAGGACATCGGCGCTCATCGGAACTCCTCTCGCGACGACGGCGGGACATGCCCGCCGTCGTGATCGTTGCCAGGGTGGGCGTCAGGCCGCTTCGCGTGGCTGGCGCTTGTGCTGCGGCAGGTCGTAGTAGCTGGCTGCGCGCAGTTCGTGGGTTTCGAACTCGTCCACGGTGATCGTGTCCAGCGTGATCGCGCGCAGCTCTTCCAGCTGCTTGCGCTCGTCGGCGGTGATCCAGCCTTCGCGCACGCCCTCGTCCAACTGCGCGCTGTAGTCCAGCGCCTCGATGTCCTTGGTCTTCAGCGCCTTCAGGAACTTGCGCTCCACCGGCTCGGCCGCCACGGCCGCGGCCAGGTAGCTGTCGATGCGGCCGCCGGGGTTGTTCTCGCACGGGGTGAGGAACACGCCCTGGCCGATACGGTCGCGCGCTTCGTTCGGCGCCATCAGCAGCATGGCGACGCGATGGCTCAGGCGGTCGCCCGGGGCCACGGCACGACGGCCGAACGGGAACACGATCGGCCACAGCAGCCAGCCCAGCGGCTTGATCGGGAAGTTGCGCAGCGCCTGCGACAACGCCAGTTCGATCTCGTAGGCGCTGTTGTGGAAGGCCCACGCCAGCAACGGCTTGTCGGCTTCCGGTGTGCCTTCGTCGTGATGGCGCTTCAGCACCGCCCCCATCATGTACAGGTGGCTCAGCACGTCGCCGAGGCGACCGGACAGCGATTCCTTGAACTTCAGCTTGCCGCCCAGCGCACCCAGCGAGATGTCGGTCAGCAGCGCCAGGTTGGCCGCATAGCGGTCGAGCTTGCGGAAGAACTTCTTCGTGTACGCGTCGCCGGGCACCGAGCCGATCTTCGAGCCGGTGATGCCGAACCAGAACGAGCGCACGGCGTTGGAGATCGCGCCGCCGATGTGCGGGTACAGCGCGGCGTCGAGCGCGTTGACGCCGGCCTTGGTGTCCGGGTCGGTCGCCGCGCGCATCTCCTTCATGATGTACGGATGGCACAGGATCGAGCCCTGGCCGAAGATCAGCAGGCTGCGCGTCATGATGTTCGCGCCTTCCACCGTGATGGCGATCGGCGAGGCCTGCCATGCGCGGCCGGCGAAGTTGCGCGGGCCCAGGATGATGCCCTTGCCGCCGACGATGTCCATCACGTCCTTGGCGACGTCGCGGCCCATGTTCGTGCAGTGGTACTTGGCGATCGCCGACGGCACCGACGGCACGTCGCCGCGATCCACGGCCGCGGCGGTCGCCTGCGACAGCGCGCTGATCGCGTACGCCTTGCCGCCGATGCGGGCCAGCGCTTCTTCCACGCCTTCGAAGCGGCCGACCGACAGGCCGAACTGCTTGCGGATGCGCGCATAGGCGCCGGTGACACGCGCGCCGGCCTTGGCGCCGCCGCTGGCGGTGGAGGGCAGGGTGATCGAGCGGCCCACGGCCAGGCATTCGTTGAGCATGTTCCAGCCCTTGCCGGCCATCTCCACGCCACCGATCAGCTGGCTGAGCGGGATGAAGACGTCCTTGCCGCGCACCGGGCCGTTCTGGAACGGCGAGTTGAGCGGGAAGTGGCGCGGGCCGACCTCGACACCGTCGGTGTCGCGCGGCAGCAGCGCCAGGGTGATGCCGATGTCGCGCGTGTCGCCGATCAGGCCGTCCGGGTCGTACATGCGGAAGGCGAGGCCGATGATCGTAGCGACCGGCGCCAGCGTGATGTAGCGCTTGTCGAAGGTCAGGCGGATGCCCAGCACGTTCGCGCCGTTCCATTCGCCCTTGCAGACGATGCCGTAGTCCGGGATCGAGGTGGCGTCGGAGCCGGCGAACGGGCCGGTCAGGCCGAAGCAGGGCACTTCCTGGCCGATCGCCAGGCGCGGCAGGTAGTAGTCCTTCTGCTCCTGCGTGCCGTAGTGGTTGAGCAGTTCACCCGGGCCCAGCGAGTTGGGCACGCCGACGGTGGAGCTGACCACGCTGCTGACCGAGGCGATCTTCTGGATCACCTTGTGGTGCGCCAGCGCGGAGAAGCCGAGACCACCGTACTGCTTCGGGATGATCATGCCGAAGAACTTGTTCTTCTTGATGTAGTCCCACAGCTCCGGCGGCAGGTCGGCGTGGACGTGGGTGATCTCCCAGTCGTTGGTCATCCTGCACAGCTCTTCCACCGGGCCGTCGAGGAAGGCCTGCTCTTCGGCGCTGAGCTGCGGCTTGGGGTAGGCCAGCAGCTTGTTCCAGTCCGGGTCGCCGGTGAACAGGTCGCCTTCGAAGCCCACCGAGCCGGTTTCCAGCGCGATGCGCTCGGTCTGCGACAGCGGCGGCAGTGCGCGGCGCAGGAAGCCCAGCGCCGGTGCGGTGATCAGCGGCTTGCGGATCGCCGGAATCAGCAGCGGCACCGCGATGGCCACCACAACCAGCGCCGCGACGAGGGTCGCGGTGGGGTTGGCGCCCAGCAGCCAGCACGCCACCAGCAGGCTAGCGGTGATCGCCGCCCAGTAGGCGAGCCTCAGCCGGTGGTAGGCGGCGAACGCGCCCGCCAGCAGGAAGGCGAGGAAGGGGATGGCAATGCTCATGGGGTTGCTCCGGACACGGATTCGGTTACATCGGATTCGGTACTACCCGGCGCGGCCGACAGGCTCGCCAGGTATTCCAGCACGGTGGCGGTAAATGCGTCGTTGTCGTCGCCGGCCACCATGTGGGTGGCCTGCGGCAGGTGCACGTGGCGCGCATGCGGCACCAGCGCCTTGAACTCTTCCACAGTCTTCTCGGAGACCAGGTCGCTGCGGCCGCCGCTGATCAGCAGCACCGGGCACTGCACCTGGCGCGCCGCGTCGGCGATGGCGTCCTGATGCTGCGCACTGTCGCGCGCCAATTCGTCGACCAGACGCGGATCCCAGTGCCAGCGCCAGCGCCCGTCGTCGCCTTCGCGCAGCAGTTCGCGCAGCTCGTCGGCGGATTTGCGGGTGCGGCGTTGCGGCTGGTACGCGGCGATGGTGTCGGCCGCGTGTTCGAGCGAGTCGAAACCGTCCGGGAACGCGGTCATGAAGGCGAGGATGCGCTGCAGGCCGGCATGCTCCCAGCGCGGGGTGATGTCGACCAGCACCATCGCGCGGAACAGGCCCGGCCAGCGCGACTCGGCGATCAGGCCGAACAGTCCGCCCATCGAGGCGCCGACCAGCACGGGCGGCTCGGGTTGTTCGCCTGCCACGACGATCAGGTCGTCGGCGAACTGGTCACCGGTGTAAGGCTGGTCGGCGGCGTTGCGACCGGACCCGCCATGGCCGCGTGCGTCGTAGGCGAGGCCGGTGTAGCCCTGCGCGGCCATCAGCTCGCCGGTGCGGTTCCATGCGCCGCCGGTCTGACCGAAGCCATGCGCATAGATAAGTGCGGGGTGCCCCTGCAGGGCGCCTGGCGACGCGAAGCGGCGGATCGCCAGCGCGACGTCTCCCTGTCCCTTCAATGCACGATCCGATCCCGCGCCGATGACGTTGGGTGAGGGCGTGAAGGCAGGAGAGGTACGTGTCACCATACGGGCTAGTATGGGTTGTCGCATTTAGAGCAGTCAATCGGTTTGGGCATTCGCGTTTCACATGCAACCGATTGATTTGTCTTTATTTGTTGTGCGGCGCAACATACATACCGCTACACACCTCGGCGTATGGTTAAATGCGGAACATGAGCACACCCAGCCCGGAAACACCCGCCAGCACGCCCACCCGCAACGCCCGCCTGAGTGCGGACGACTGGGCACAGGCGGCCCTCGACCTGATCGCGGAGCAGGGCGTGTCGGCGGTGGCGGTGGAACCGCTGGCGCGCCGGCTGGGTGTCACCAAGGGCAGCTTCTACTGGCACTTCCCGTCACGCGACGCGCTGTTGCAGGCGGCGCTGGAGCGCTGGGAAGTCGGCGAGCAGGAAAACATCTTCGGCAGCCTGGAGAAGGTCGCCGATCCGCGCGAGCGCCTGCGTGCGCTGTTCCAGCTGGTTGGCCATGAGGTCAAACCGCACATCATCTACAGCGAGTTGCTGAAGGCGCTGGACCACCCCGCTGTGCAGCCGGTGATCGACCGCATCTCCCAGCGCCGCCTCGATTATCTGGTGGCGATGTTCCGCCAGGCGGGCCTGCAGCGCACCGACGCCACGCATCGTGCGCGCCTGGCCTACGCGGCCTATGTCGGCTTCCTGCAGTTGTCGCTGCAGTTGCAGCAGCCGCGCATGACCTCGGAAGAGTTCGAGACCTATCTGGAGCACGTCATCTCGACGTTGATTCCGACCTGAGTGTCGTGGGGTGGGCCTTGGCCCACCCGCACGATCCATCGCCTGAACTAAGCCGATTCGCGAAGCGGGTTCGGCTTAAATGAATGGTCGAGCCTGCGGCTACGGCAGCTCAAAGTACTGTCTGTGCCGGTAGATGGCCACGAGCCTGTCGCCTTTGAACGTCAATCGTACCGAGTTGCTGAACTCTCCTGCGCCGTTAAGCAGAATGTCCCATTGATCATGCGGTTTTAGCAGGTGCAACTGGTCCTGTGAGGCAGAGACAGAGAAGTGGTCGCCGGCGCGATGCCCAGACCTTACATGCACGACGGCTTTGGGGTGCGTTTGGCGGAAATTTTCCAAAGCAGCGGCCGACTCGGCCTTTGAACTATCAATGCTGAAGCCATAGGCAGAACCGGAGCTAGTAGTTTCGCTGGTGTAACTTGCCCACAGGAAAAAGATGTATCCAGCAACCAGAACTACTGGAATCAGCAAAAACGAAGCTATTGCATTGCGCCAAGTCACAGACAACCCTCCATGCGGGCCTGACATGTCGATGGCGAGCCTAGGCCCGCCCTACGGAGCCGCGGATGCCGCCCGCTTCAACTCCGACAACCTCACCACCACATACGCCAGCAGCGCCGCGGCGAAGAACGCCAGCAACATCCAGGCGATGCCCTGCAATGTCTCGATGACAGTGCGGTAGACCTCCAGTACCCAGCGCTCGGTGGTCAGCGCGATGATCTGCGCCTTGTCTTTCTCCATCCACTGCGGCGCGGTGATGTAGCGCTCCAGTTCGTGGATGCGTACGCCGGACGACACGCCGACCACGAGGACGGCGAACTGCATGTAGCGCAGCCGCGCCTTGCTGATGTCGTCGGCGATGATGCGGGTGAGGATGCGTTCGATCGGTTTCGAGAACATCCAGGTCACGCCCCACGCTACTGAGGCGGAAAGCAGCAAGGTGACGACAAGCAGGGTCAGGAACATATCGATCTCCTCGGGGAAGCGGGGTGCGCCGATCTCATCGTTGGCCGCGGCACGTCATTCCGCGGCGCTCGCGCCGGGTTGTCGCGTCGTGCCAGCGCGGGCGGTCACGTAGAGCGCGACGTAGCAAAGGCCGAGTGCAAGTGGCAGCGACCAGGCAAGCGGGCCATTGCCGTAGTTCAGATAGGTGGCGTTGATGTGGATCGCGGGGATCGTCGTCAGCGGGAGGGCGATAACCGCACGACCATCGAGCTTGCGTGCGCGCCAGAGCAGCCAGGCGGATGCCGTCAGCAGCGCCATCTGCAGGTAGACCCAGCCGCGATACATGGCGCTGTCGGACATGAGCAGCGCGAGATGCATCGGGATCGACGTCAGCACGCAGGCGACCAGTAGCCGCGAGAGCACGCGGAAAGCCCGCACGCTGGCAGGCACCTGTGACGTACCGGCTTGCGCGGCGTCCCTCACGCCGGCCCCATCGCCCGCTGCCTTACACCACTCCGCCATTCCCGCTGCTCGCGCACATACCCGCTGCGCTCCAGCCAGCGGAAGATCGAGCGCACGGTGACGACCGGATAGTCGCCGGACAGTCGCGTGCCGACGGAATGGTCGGTGAAGTCGGTGTTGGCGGAGAACAGGCCGCCGAGCACACGCTTGGAGTACGCGATATGCACCGTGTCCGGCACGAAGCCATCACCGCGCGCGAACGCATACGCGCTGCGGCGGTCGTAGATGCCGCGGTCGGCGAGGGCGGCGGCCATCACTTCCACCAGCCATGCGGTGGAGTTCTGGTAGTCCTCACTGCCCGGACGCGCGATCAGGTTGTAGCGCGGGTGATGCAGGCTGTGGTGCGGCATCTGCTGCAGGCGCGCGGCCAGCCGGTCGGCGACGTCCGGCGGGAACCACGCGATGCGCAGGTCCTGGTTCACCAGGTCGTCGGCGAAGAAATTCACCAGCCCCTGCGCATACAGGCCCGAACGATCGCTGCCGCACTCGTTGAGCAGGTGCACCACCGTCCAGCGTCCCTGCGCGTGGTCGCGCACCGCGAAGCCGGCGTGGCTGTAGACCAGTCCCTGCTTCGACAGGTCGGTGCCGACGCGGGCGAGCAGCGCGACCGGTGCATCCACTTCGTCGAGCTGCTGCGCGGCGAGCAGGGCGGTGCGCGCGGCCTCGGCGACCTTGTACGGCGGCATCTCCATCTGCCGGCAGGCATCGCCCCCGCGTGCCGTCCCTGGCAGCGCGAGGGCGAAGACGAGACACAGCGCCGCGAGCGTACGCATCGCGCTCACCCGCCGTAGCGATGGCTGTGGATGTGTGGGCGCGCGGCATCGTTGGCGATGAAGCACAGCGCCTCGCCGGCCGCGCTGAGGATCCAGCCCGTCGACACCGCGGCCACGCTGATCGCCGTGCCCACCGCGATGCCGAGGCGCTTGATCGCTTCCGCACTCAGGTAGACCACGAACGACGCACCCGCCACCACGCCCGCCGCCGCGACGGATACCGTCACTGCCACGCTGCCGGCGACGACCGCCACGCCGGTCACCACCGCCGAGGCGCCGTGGCCCAGCGCGTGGATTACCGCGACGGGTACCTCGATGGAGGCTTCCAGGCTGGCCTGCGACATCCGGCTGGCGCCATCGGATTGCGGTGCGGCCTGGGCGGGCAGGGTGAGGCCGCCGGACAGCGCGGTGGTCAGGGCAAGCGTCAGCGAGCGGGCGATCAGGCGGGTCATGGCAGGTGTCTCCGGCATGGGCCGGACCATGGGCGCGGCGGCGACCGGTGTTCAACCCGCATCGACGAGGTAAGCTCCGGCGCAACAACCGGTATAGGAATCCGCTACCGATGGCCGTCTCGGTCGACCTGGTCGATGCCCTGAAGCGCTGCCTGCGCGCGCAGAACCTGACCTACCGTGAGCTCGCCGCGCGCATCCGCATGAGCGAGGCGGCGGTGAAGCGCATGTTCTCCCGCCGGGCCATGAGCCTGCAGCGGCTGGAACAGATCTGCGACGTGCTCGACGTCGGCCTGGCCGAACTCAGTGCAGAGGCCTCGCGCGGGCGCAAGGCGATGGCGCTGCTCAGTGAGGCGCAGGAACAGGCGCTGGTCGACGAGCCCACGCTGCTGCTGGCGCTGTTCCTCACCCTCAACCGCTGGCGGCAGGACGATGTGCTGGGCCACTTCGGCTTCACCCCGGCGCAGTGGACCGGGCTGCTGGTGAAGCTGGACCGGCTGGGCATCATCGAGCTGATGCCGGGCAACCGCGGCCGCGCGCTGACAGCACGCAATTTTCGCTGGCGCGCCGACGGGCCGATGGAGCGCTATTTCCGCCACACCCTGCTGACCGACTACTTCGCCGATCCCTTCGATGGCGAACAGGACGCGCTGCTGCTGCTCAGCGGCAGCCTGAGCATCGACGGGGTGAAGCAGCTGCGGCAGCGGCTGGAGGAAGTCGCGCGCGAGTTCGACGCGCTGCTCGCCCGCGACGCCACACTGCCGGCGGAAGACCGCGTGGGCGTCAGCCTGGTGCTGGCGCAGAAGCCGTGGCTGCTGCAGCTGTTCAATCCGTACCGGCGCTCGCGCGAGGTGTAGCGGCCACGGCGGAGATCGAGTCCGGAGTGCCGACGATGGCGCTCCGAAAGCCATCGTCGGAGCCCGTAATGCCATCGATGGCGCTGGGAATGCCAGCGATGGGGCTCCGGGCCCCATCGATCGCCCTCCGAGCCCCATCTTCCTGGCTCTTTGAGCCCCATTGATGGGCCTTCGAGCACCATCGATGGCCTCCCAAGCCCGATCAACGAGGCTCGGCGCTCGATCGATGGCGCCCGGAAAGCCACCGATGGCACGAAAAGCCCCGGCGGTTGGCATTCTGGACCCCATCGATGGCCCTCCGAGCCCTAGCCATGGCGCTCAAAGGCCCGTCGATGGCTTTCCGGGCCCGATCCCTGGAGCTCAGAGCCCCATGGATGGCCTTCGGAGCCCGATCGATGGCGCTCAGAGGCCCATCCATGGCCTTCCGGGCGCGATCTCCCGGCCTTTCTCTCCCAGTCTTGAGACGCCGCCCCTCTCATCGCGCGCCAACAGGCCCGCCCGCCGTCCGTCGCCTTCCGGCTGACCGCCAGCCGACCCCGTGCGCGTTCTCCTCGTCTGAAGGACAAGACATTGGTATCATTTTGGTCTCACTTTTCGAGGGTGGCGCATGAACGCAGCGGTCGATGTTTTCAAACGCAACGATTTTCCGGGCAGTTCGCTGGACGCGTTGAATGCCTGGGTTGCGGAGGTCGCCGCGCTCACCCAGCCCGACCACATCCACTGGTGCGACGGCAGCGATGCCGAAAACACGCTGCTGACCCGGCAGATGCTGGCCGACGGCACGCTGCTGCCGCTGAACCCCGAAACCCACCCGCACAGCTGGCTGCACCGTTCCAGCCCCAGCGACGTGGCGCGCGTGGAGCACCTGACCTTCGTCTGCACCGCGCAGCAGGAAGACGCCGGCCCCAACAACCACTGGATGGCCCCGGCCGAGGCGCACGTGAAGATGGATGCGCTGTTCGCCGGCTGCATGCGCGGGCGCACGCTCTACGTGATCCCCTACTGCATGGGGCCGATCGATTCGCCGCTGTCCCGTTGCGGCGTGGAGATCACCGACTCGCCGTACGTCGTGGCGAACATGCGGATCATGACCCGCATGGGCGCGCCGGCGCTGGCGCGCATCGAGCGTGAAGGCAGCTTCGTGAAGGGGCTGCATTCCACCGGCGAGCTGGATCCGGACCGCCGCTTCATCATGCATTTCCCCGACGAGCTGACCATCAAGAGCTTCGGCTCCGGCTATGGCGGCAACGCGCTGCTGGGCAAGAAGTGCCACGCCCTGCGCATCGCCTCGCACCAGGCGCGCAGCGAAGGCTGGCTGGCCGAGCACATGCTGATCGTCGGCATCGAGAACCCGCAGGGCGAGACGCATTACATCGCCGCCGCGTTCCCGTCCGCCTGCGGCAAGACCAACCTGGCCATGCTGATTCCGCCGGAAGGCTACCGCCAGGCCGGCTGGAAGGTGTGGACCGTCGGCGACGACATCTGCTGGATGCGCCCCGGTGCCGACGGCCGCCTGTACGCGATCAATCCGGAAGCCGGTTTCTTCGGCGTGGCGCCCGGCACCTCCGACAGCTCCAACCCGAACGCACTGGCGACGATCAGCCACCACACCATCTTCACCAACGTCGCCGTCACCGACGAGCAGGAACCGTGGTGGGAAGGTCTGGATTCGCGCACGCCGTCGCTGGACTGGCAGGGCCGTCCGTTCGACGCCGCCAACGGCCCCGCCGCGCATCCCAACTCGCGCTTCACCGTGTCCGCGCGCCAGTGCCCCAGCTACTCGGCCAAGGCCGAGGATCCGCAGGGCGTGCCGATCAGTGCCATCGTCTTCGGCGGCCGCCGCGCCTCGCTGGTGCCGCTGGTGTTCGAAGCGCGCGACTGGACGCACGGCGTGCTGGTCGGCGCGGCGATGGGTTCGGAAACCACCGCTGCCGCGACGGGTGCGGTCGGTGTGATGCGCCGCGACCCGATGGCGATGAAGCCGTTCTGCGGCTACAACTTCGCCGACTACTTCGCGCACTGGCTGTCGTTCGATGGCGCCGAGGCGAAGCTGCCGAAGGTCTTCCACGTGAACTGGTTCCGCAAGGGCGGCGACGGGAAATTCCTGTGGCCGGGCTTCGGCGAGAACCTGCGCGTGCTGGAGTGGATGATCCAGCGCGTCGAAGGCAAGGCCGATGCAATGGAAACGCCGATCGGCCACCTGCCGCGCGCCGAGGACCTCAACCTGGACGGCGTGGCGCTGAGCGATGAAGCGCACGAGCTGCTGTTCGGCTTCGACCGCGCCGGCTGGCAGGCCGAGTTCGCCAGCATCGGCGAGTACCTGCAGGAATTCGGCACGCGTACCCCGCAGGCGCTGAAGGACGAGCAGCAGCGCATCGCGGCCCGCCTGGCCCCCTGATTCCCCGCCTCGCGCATCCCTTTCCTGCGCAAGCCCCGCCGCCTCCACCCCGGAGGCCGCGGGGCTTTTTCTTTGGAGGGGCGTCGAGCGCTTCAAAGCCCCTCTCCCGCAGGGAGAGAGGCTTTGTCGGTGCGCGATCAGGGCGCCCGCTTTAAAAAACACCGCCGACGCTCTAAACCTTTGCCCACCCGGCCGCATCGTAGTCAGTATGCTGAATGCCGTGATCGAACCTTTTGCCGACAGCCTCTCGCCCGAGGACGCCGCTGCCCAGGACACCGCCCTGGCGCGCACGGCCGCCACCGGGGACATGCGGGCCTTCGAGGCGTTGTACCGGCGCCACGCCGGCCGCATCCATGGCGTCATCCAGCGTCTGGTCGGCCAGCAGGGTGTGCGGGCCGAGGACCTGACGCAGGAAGCCTTCGTGCGGGCCTGGCAGGCGTTGCCGGCGTTCCGCTTCGAGAGCGCCTTCGGCACCTGGCTGCACCGGCTGGCGGTGAACACCGCGCTGATGGAACTGCGCAGCCGTCGCACTGGCCCGCGCCTCGACGACGACGAGGACGCGCTGGACGGGCTGGGCCTGGCCGACAGCGCGGGGCAGGGCACGGCCCTGTCGATGGACCTGGAACGCGCCGTCGCCACCCTGCCGCCGCGTGCGCGCGCCGTGCTGGTGCTGTACGACGTCGAAGGCTGGAAGCATGAAGAGATCGCCGCCGAACTGGGCATGGCGGTCGGCAGTTCGAAAGCCCAGTTGCACCGCGCGCGGCACCTGCTGCGCGAGCGTCTAGGAGCACACGCATGACCCCCCACGATCCCACTCCGTTGTCCGACGACGCGCTGCGCTGGCAGCTGCGTGCCCTGAAGCAGGACGTGCCGCTTTCGCGTGACCTGTGGCCGGACATCGCCGCGAAGCTGGCGGCAGTGCCCGCGCCGGTCGCGGCCACGGAGCAACGCCGCCGCCGCGTGGCCCCGTTCGCGCTGGCGGCCTCGGTGCTGCTCGCGGTCACGGTGACCTGGCAGCTGCAGCGTGCGCCCGAAGGCGATGCGCTGATCCAGCGCGAGGCTGCCGCGATGACCCGCGACTACACCGGTGCCCTGGCGCAGATGGATACGCAGGCCAAGGCCTCGCCCGACTACGCCCCGGCGCTGCACGCGCTGGACCAGAGCGCGGCAGAGATCCGCCACGCCATCGCCACCGATCCGCAGGCGCGTTTCCTGCTGGAACAGCTGCGCCGCACCTACGCCCGACGCCTGGCTCTGACCCAGCGCGCGGTCATGACCTGAGGAGTATCCCCATGCGTACCTACTATTCCTTCTCCCTGCTGCTGGCCGCCGCGTTGCTGGCTCCGCCCGTCCTGGCGCAGACCGCGATCAACGAGACGCGTCCGCTGGATGCGCGCGGCCGCGTCGACATCAGCAACGTCAGTGGTCGCATCGAGGTGCGCGGCTGGGAGCGCAATGAAGTACAGATCACCGGCACGCTGGGCAAGGGTGTCGAGCGCCTGGATATCGACGGCTCGCGCGAGCAGCTCAACATCGAGGTGCGCTATCCCAAGAGCAACTGGGGCGGAAACAAGGCCGGCCCCACCCACCTGGTGGTGATGGTGCCGGTGCGCGCGGACCTGGATATCGAATCCGTCGCCGCCAGCGTGGATGTCAGCGGCGTGGCGCCCAGCGAGCTGTCGATCAGCAGCGTCAGCGGTAGCGTCGTCGCCGCGGCCGCGCCGCGCAAGGCTGACGTGGAGACGGTGAGCGGCAGCGCCACGCTCACGCTCAACAGCGAGGACGTGGATGTCAGCACGGTCAGCGGTTCCATCGTGCTGCGTGGTCGCCTGAATGGCGACATCGATGCCGAAACCGTCTCCGGCCGCATCGAGGTGACCGTCAACGGCGAACGCATCCGCGACCTCAGCGCCACCACCGTCAGTGGTCGTGCCGAAGTGAGCACGGCGCTGGCGCCGGCCGGCGAGATCAGCATGGAATCCGTCAGCGGCAGCCTGCTGCTGCGCTTGCCGAAGGATGTCTCCGCGCAGGTCACCGGCGAAAGCTTCAGCGGCGGTCTCAAGGCCACCGGCGTGACCATCGAGAAGCGCCGCGGCCCCGGTGCCAGCTTCTCCACCACCTACGGCAGCGGTAGTGGCCGGGTGAGCCTGGAGACGTTCTCGGGCAGTGCGGAAGTGCGGGTGGAGTAAGCGCCTCGGCCGCGCCGCGATGTCCCGTATCATCGACGCGTTAGCGATGATTCCGACCGAGGCTCCGCCGTATGACCAGCGCCGCATTCCACGTCCAGCAGGCACGTCATCATCTGGAGACCGGCAACGTGGCGCAGGCGCTCGCGGATGCCGAGCAGGGACTGGCGGCGCATCCGCATGACGACGCCCTGCAGCTGGTCGCATCGCAAGGATTGATGGCACTCGAGCGCTTCGCAGAGGCCGCCGGGAGGCTGGAGGCGCTGACCGTCGCGTCCCCGGGCATCGGGGAAGCCTGGATGCGACTGGGTGCCTGCCGCCTGCATCTGGGTGATACGGCGGGCGCGGCGGCCGCACTCGAACGCGGTCTCGAGCACGCACCGGACTCCTTCATCGCCCGCCTGCAGCTCGCCGAAAGCCTGCAGGTATTGGGACGGAGCGACGAGGCGCTGGTCCATTTCTTCCGTGCCGTCACCACGGCGCAGGCGAAGGGCCGCTGGCTCAACGACCGGACCACCGCCCCGGATCTGCGCGACCGCGTGCGACAGGCGATGGCGATCATCGATGCCGGCCGGCATGCCCTGTTCTTCACTGCGATCGCGCCGCTGGTCGAACAGCATGGCACCGACGACCTTCGGCGTGTCGTGCAGGCCCTGGAAGGTTACCTGGGCCTGCGGCCTGCAGGCAGTCCCGATCCCCGCCAGAAGCCGACGTTCTTCTACGTACCGGACCTGCAGCCCGAGCCGTACTTCGATCGCGCGCTGTTTCCGTGGTACGCCGCGCTCGAGCAGGCCGCCGACGCGATCCGCGCCGACCTGCGGCGGGTGCTTGCAGCGCGGGAGGGATTGCAGCCGTTCCTCGATTTCAGCGGTGGCGCGCGCAAGAGCGATTTCCTGGACAACGCGCGCGACCTGGATGCCGCCGCGTGGGACGGCTACTTCTTCTACCGGCACGGCGAGGCCTATGCAGAGCACCTGGCCGCGTGTCCTGCGACGTCGGCGGCGCTGGCGCAGGTTCCGCTGACGCGCATCGACGGGCATGCACCGGAAGTGCTGTTCTCGCTGCTGTCGCCCGGCACGGTGATCAAGCCGCACCACGGCGTGACCAACAGCCGCGTGGTCACACACCTGCCGCTGATCGTGCCGCCGGACTGCGCGCTTGAAGTCGGCGGCGTGGAGCATGCGTGGACAGAAGGCCGCTGCGTGACGTTCGACGACTCCTTCCTGCACGCCGCCTGGAACCGCAGCGATCGCCTGCGCGTGGTGATGATCCTCGACACCTGGCATCCGCGCCTGCGCGCGGTGGAAGTGCAGGCGCTGACGCGGCTGGTGGAGACGATCGGCGCGTTCAACACCCGCGCCGGGGTGGCGTGACCGCGCCTACTCGTGCGTGTGGTCGGGCGCGCCCGGCTTGTCGAACAGCAGGTAGGTCGACAGGATGTACTTGTCGTTGGAGACCGGCGGCGCGCCCACGTGCTGGAACATCCAGTAGGGCGGGAACATCAGCAGCCGGCCGGCGCGCGGCGTCACGGCGATATCGAGATCGGTGAAGCGGGTCGCACCGCCGTCCTGCACGTCGTTGAGGTACCACAGGAACACCATGTAGCGGCCGGCGACCTCATCGACCGAATCGAAGTGCGGCTGGAACGTGTCGCCGGTGTTGGCGCGGTACTTCTTCATCACCAGCCGGTCGATGCGTGGCCGCAGCGGCACCGGGATCGTGAGGGACAGGTCGGCGTTGTAACGCGCCAGCGCCTCCTCGATGCGCGTCATGAAGAAGCCCACGAAAGCCGGGTCCGCGAGCCGGGTGAGATTCATTTCCGTCCAGCGGCTGTCATCCAGCGCAGGCCGGTAGCCGCGTCCGTTCGGCATCTGGAACTGCGTCGATGCCTCGAAGTTGTCGATCAGCTGCCGGCAGAACGCAGGCGGCAAGGCGTCGTCGTAAGTGCGGATGCAGTCGGCGAGGTTCATCGGATCATCGTACCGTCAGGTCGTAGTTCCAATGGTCGGCCACGGGTTGCAGGATCGGCAGCGCGGGGGCCAGCCAGCGCGCATACGGTTGCCAGCGACCGACGGCGCGGGTGTTCACCGGCTCCACCACCTGCGAGTAGCTGGGCGTGCTGATGTAGCCCTTGCGCGCGGCATGCTGGCTGAACTGCGCCAGGAAGTCGCGGTCCTCGATGCCGAGAAACGCGCCGATGCGGTCGACCTGCGCCGGGAAGTCGCCGACAGTGTCTTCGTAGCGCAGGACCAGCGTGTCGGGCGACAGCAGCGCCTGGTGGTGGATCCAGAAGCGCATCGCATTGACGTAGCTCTTCGCCAGCCGCTCCAGGCTGGAGCACAGCACCATGAAGGCCGGCGAGCGGAAGTTCTGCATGTAGCAGCTCAACAGCACGTCGCAGGGATGGCGCAGCGCCAGGATGATCTTGGCGTTGGGGAACAGCCGCACGATCATCGGCAGTCGCAGCATGTTGAGCGGGTTCTTGTCGACCAGTTGCTGGCCGGGTGCGAGGCTGATGACCTTGGCGACCTCGGCCCAGTAGACCTGGCGAAGGTCGTCCGCACCCGCGGCATCCAACCGGTCCAGATCGCGCGGATACTCGAAGCCGCGCTTCTCCAGCTGCTCGATGCAGCGCTGCAGCGTGGCGCGCTCGTCCATCGAAGCGTAGCCGGGGTGCGCGTCCAGCATCTGTTCCAGCATCGTGGTGCCGGAACGGGGAAAACCGACGATGAAGACCGGTGATGCCTTTTCTTCGGGCGCACCAGGGTCGTGGCGGAAACCGCACTCGTCCGCCGCGAGCCACTTGCTGGCCACCTTCAGCGGTTCGGCGTCGGAATGGGCGATTTCCGGCACCACGTCTTCCGCGAGCCGGAAGTGGATCGCATGCGCCTTCTCGAGGTGCGCCATGGCGGTCGCGGGATCCTTCCGCTTGTCGGCGATGGCCGCAAGGGTGAAGTGCGCGTTGGCCTCCGCCTGCACATGGGGCTGCAGGGCGATGATGTCCGACGCCGCCTGGCGGGCGGTGTCGTAGTCCTTCCGGCGCATCGCCAGGGAGGATTCCAGATGCAGCAGGTCGATCTGCTCCTGGCGGTTCGCGTGGGACAGGTCGGCGCGTGCACGCGCCAGCAATGACTCGGCCTGCGGGATGCGGTTGGTGCGCTCGTTGAGTTGGGCCAGGCGGATGATGCCGGACGGCGACTGCTGCATGGCGGGATCGAGCAGGAGCGCTTCGGCTTCCTCGGTTCTGCCCACCTGCATCAGGCTGGTGGCGAGCTCTTCCCGCAGGTGTGGCGGCAGGCCTGGCCAGGCGCCGCTTGCCGGGATGAGGGCCGCGGCGCGCTGCGCGTCGCCACATTCGAAGCACGCCAGCGAGGCGTAGATGCGCGCTTCGGCAATATCCGGCTTCAGTTCGACGGCATCGAGGAAGCGGTGGCGTGCATCGGCGATGCGGCCCATGTCCATCAGCAACAGGCCGTAATCGATCAGGAAATCGGTGTTCTGCGGCTCCAGCTCCCAGGCGTGGCGATAGGCCCGCTCCGACTCTGCATAGTCACCCAGGCGACGGGTGACCTGGCCCAGGTTGGCCCAATGGCTCGCGATGCCGGGATTCGCAAGCGCCAGTTGCCGGTACACCGGCACCGCCTCCTGGTCGCGCCCCAGGTTCTGCAGGCTCATCGCCAGCAACGTGGCGAAACTCTCGTCGCCGGGCGAGCGCGCGAGCGCCTGTCTGCACAGGGTGGCCGCATCTTCGAAGCGGCCGGATTGCAGCAGCATGACCGCCTGCTGGATCAGGGGTGGGTTCATCGTTCGATTCTAGCGTGGCAACAAAAAGGCCGCGCGGCTTTCGCCGCGCGGCCCGGGGGTACAGCGTTTACCGCATCCTGCTTAGAAGTTCATCGTGTAGCGCGCCCACAGGTAACGGCCGACCGTATCGAAGGTCTGCACGTCGGTGTTGGCATTCAGCACGTTGTTCTGGAACAGGGTCTGCGGCTGCTTGTCGAACGCATTGTCCAGGCCCAGCTCGATCTTCGAGTTGAACCACGGCAGCGAGTACGCGGCGCTGAAGCTGTGCACCAGGTAGTCGTCGAAGCGACGCGAGTAGCAGTACTGGTCGTCGTAGACGCAGCCGGCGTCGGCGCTCGTACCCTGACGCAGGTCGTTGCTGCCGATGTCGAAGCCGCTGACATAACGCGCGCGCCAGCTCAGGCCCAGGTCGCCCTTGTTCCAGTTGACGAACAGGCGGCCGCGGGTACGGGCGTACATGCCGTACGACGGGTTGTACGTGCCGGCGATGTGCCTGACGGCATCTTCTTCGCTGAGCGGGTTGGTGTCGTTGTCGTAACGGTCGATGTACGTCGCATCCAGGCCGAACACCCAGTTGCCCCACGCGGTGTCGGGCAGGCGGTAACGCACGGCCAGATCCCAGCCGTTCGTGTCCAGGCGACCCAGGTTGACGATCGGCTCGCGGATGAAGTCCACCTGGCCATTCGCGCGACGGTTGATGAAGTCGCAGAACGGGTGGCTGTCATCGGCGTAGCAGGTGTCGACCACGATCTGCGCGTCGGCGCGGGTGATCGTGTCGTCCAGGTACAGACGCCAGTAGTCCAGGCTGACCGACAGGCCGGGCGCCCACTGCGGGTCGTAGACCACGCCGTAGGAGAACGACTTGCCCGATTCCGGCTGCAGGTCGAAGCCCGCGGCGGCGGCACCCGACCACACGCCGTTGGACTGGCTGGTCGGCGGCGCGGCGATACCACCGGTCGGGATGTTGGTGGCACCGGCACCGGCGCCGCACGCGTTCTCGTGGTTGCGCGGCGTGCCCGTCGCACCGTAACCCACGCACTTGTCCTGCAGCTGCGGGGCATTGCCCTGCGGGCCGTCGTACAGGTTGCCGATGGTCGGCGCACGGAAGACTTCCGCCACCGTGCCGCGGAACAGCAGGTTCTCGATCGGACGCCATTCCACCTGCAGCTTGCTGTTGGTGGTATCGCCGAACGTGCTGTAGTCGGAGTAGCGGCTACCCAGCGTCAGCGACAGCAGGTGCGCGAAGGGCAGGTCGGACAGGATCGGCACGTACAGTTCGCCGTAGACTTCCGTCACGTCGTACTTGCCGCTGACCGCCGAGGAGCAGGCTTCCTGCGAGATCATGCAGCGGCCGGCCTCGTCGGCGATGGCGATGTAGTCGACTTCGCTGCGCTGGTATTCCTCGCGCCACGCGCCACCGAACGCCAGCTGCACGGCACCGGCCGGCAGGCTGAACAGTTCGCCCGAGGCATTGGCCTCGAAGCTGCGGGTCTGGTACATGGTCGAGTAGACCGGACGCGCTTCAGCCGCCTGCATGACGGCGACCGAGGTCGGGTCGAAGATGTTGAAGATGTTCAGCGGCGTACAGCCGGCGATGACGGCGCCCGGCGCACCGCACTTCACCACGCCATCGCCATCCAGGAACGACGGTCCCAGCGCGTCGGACAGGCTGGCGTAGTCGACGTAGCCGTAGCTGGTGTTCTCGCTGAAGTAGTGGCCGTAGTTGAAGGCGGCGTCCCACTTCCAGCTTTCGCCCACGAAGCCTTCCAGGCCGGCGACGACCTGCGAGGTGGTGGTGTCGTAGTAGGAACGACGCTGGCCCAGCGAGGTCCAGCGGGTCAGGAACTGGTTCTCGCTGCCGTCAGCCGCCGGACCGAAGTTCTGGTCGAAGGGGTTGTAGTAGTTGTCGGCCGAGATGACCACGCCATCGCTCATCGCGTCGAACGGCAGGGCCGCGATCGCGAAGTTGGACGAGGTCTTGTTGTGGTAGACCTCGGCGAAGGCGTTCAGGTTGTCCGTGATCTGGTAGTTCGCCAGGAAGAACGCGTTGGTGCGCTCCTGCGGCGTCATGATCAGGTTGGTCGCCTGGTAGTTGTAGGAGTCGCGTGCACCGCTGTAGCAACGGTAGTCGGTCAGGTTGGCACCGCTGGCACCCGGCGTCAGGGTGACGCCGGTGGCGTCGGACGCACAGCCGTACTGGGCCAGCAGCGGGCTGCCCGGAGCGAAGTAGATGCGGCCATTCGGGTTGCGGCTGGAACCGAAGACGGTGACGTAGCCGCTGTACAGGTACGTGGCGTCCTTCGAGAAGTCGCGGTCGTTGGACGAGATGCCTTCGAACTTGTTGTAGTTCAGTCCGGCGATGATGTTGCCCTTGTCGCCCACCTGGCCGAACGTGAGCGAACCGCCGCTGCGCTGGCCGTCCTGGTGGCTCGGGGTGATACCGAAGTCGACCGAGGCGGTCATGCCGTCGAAGTCGCGGCGCAGGATGAAGTTGACCACGCCGGCGACGGCGTCCGAACCGTACACGGCGGAAGCGCCGCTGGTCAGGATTTCGATGCGCTCCACGGCCGAGGCCGGGATGGAATTGACGTCGCTGTTGACGACGCGGCGGCCGTTGACCAGCAGCAGGGTGCGGGCCGAACCCAGGCCGCGCAGGTCGATGGTGGAGGAGCCGTCACCGCCGCCGTTGTTGACCTGCGGATTGGTGGGGGCGCCCGACATGGCCGGCATTTCCTGGATCAGGTCGCCCAGGGTCAGCTTGCCGGTCTGTTCGATGGCGGCGCGATCGATCACGACGACGGGACTGGCCGTTTCGGTTTCGACGCGGGCCACGCGGGAGCCCGTCACCTGGATTGCATCCAGGGTCTTGGCGCCTTCGTTGGACTCCTGCGCGAACGCGAAGCCGGTGCCGGCGGCGCTGGTCGCACCCACTGCCAGGGCAAAGCCGATGGCTTCGCGCAGCTTGGTGGTCTTGTGGTTCATTCTCTCTCCGAGTGAGGTCGTTTAAGCCCTAGGGAAGCCCCGCCGGCCGGGCAAGAAGCGGCGGCCAAAAAGCGAGGGTGGCCCGATCATAGTCGGCCCCCGGGAAGAATTAAAGTGTTGTTAAGCGGCCAAAATGCGGCAAAACCCAAGGCCCGGACAGGCAAAGTCCCCTTCAGGTGCAAGGGGCAGCAACCTGAACAGGCGGGCGCCCTCATGTGGTGCGAGGCCATCCTGTGGCCTAGGGAACACCGCCCCGGTCGTGATGAGGGACGACTCTTGCTTCCGGTAATCGGCGTTCTCACAGCCACAGGCCCCGGTGGCATGCGCTCTGACTGTTCGGCAGATCGTCACCGTTAAAAAAAAACACGGCCCCTTTCGGGGCCGTGTCTGTACTTCATCGCATCAACCGCGATCAGAACTTCTGCTGGTACTTCATGTACATGAAACGGCCGATGTCGTACTGACCGTGGTAGGACACGTTGGCGCTGGGCTGGCTGTAGAACTGCGGGCCTTGGCGGTCGAACACGTTGTTCGCACCGATCGCAATGGTCGCATTCCACGGGGCGCTCCAACGGAGCTCCAGGTCGTTGAACGTGATCGAACCCATCTCGTTGATCGCACGCGTCTGTGCCGGGTTGGCGGCGACGAACGTCGGATCCGTGCACTCGTCCGGGAACAACGCGGCCGAGAGGCAGCTTTCCTTCTGCGACGAGTAGTAACGCGCACCCCAGGTGGCACCGAAGCTGCCCATGTTCCAGGTCACGTTCGCGTTGGAGCGGATGCGGTGCGTGCCCGTGAAGCCGGGCGAGGTGGCGTAACCCACCAGCTGCTGCGGCAGCGTGGTCGGGCTGGTGTCGGTCTTGATTTCATCCTTGCTGGTGTAGGTGGTCTGCCAGTTCAGGTTGAAGGTACCGAAACCTTCCGTCGCCAGACGATAGCTCAGGTCCAGATCGAAGCCTTCGGTTTCGCGGAAACCGGCGTTGATGCTGGTGAAGGTCAGGCTGTTGACGAAGCCCAGCGTCGCGTCACGCGTGAAGTCCGTGCAGCGCGCGGCCACGCCCAGGATGTAGCAGTCGTTGAGCATCTGGGTGGGGCTGTCGGCCACGATCGTGTCGTCGATGCGGATGTTCCACCAGTCCAGGCTGATGTTCAGGCCTTCTGCGAAGCCCGGGCTCCACACCACGCCAAAGGTCTTCGATTCCGAGGTTTCCGGAATCAGGTTCTCGTTGGAGCCGGAGAAGAACGCCACCGGCGTCTGCGCATTGCCCGACGACACGGGCGTCAGGCCCTGGCCCAGCTGGCGGTACGTGTTGGCGAGGGCGCCCATCGCGGCCACGCAGTTCGCACGCGTGGTCGTGTTGGTCCGCGAGCTGCCGAAGTTGGTGTCGCAGGGATCGGTGAAGAACGAGAACGTCTGCGAACCACCGCCGTACAGGTCGGCGATCGTCGGGGCGCGGAAGCCCTCGGCGTAGGTGCCGCGGAACAGCAGCGAGTCGATCGGCTTCCACTTGAAACCGAACTTGCTGTTCAGCGTGTCGCCGAAGGTGTCGTAGTCCGAGTAACGCGTAGCGATATTGAAGCTCAGCTCCTGCGCGCCCGGGAGGTCCGACAGCAGCGGGATCGCCAACTCGGCGTAGATTTCATCGACCTTGTAGCTGCCGTCCGTCGGACCGGCCGACAGGGTGGTCGAGTTGCCGGTGACCGCCATGGCGTCGGGGATGAACTCGCCCGATTCCTTGCGGCTTTCCACGCCGACCGCGAAGCCCAGGTCGCCGCCCGGCAGGGCGAACAGCGAGCCTGCGATGTTGGCGGTGAAGACTTCGGTCTCGGTCTCACCCGAGGAGTTCAGCGTCTGGAACAGGAAGTCGATCAGTGCCTGGTTGCCGGTCAGGCCGCCATCACCCACGCGACCGTAGGGGATGAACGGATTCCACGGCACGCAGCTGGCCAGCGGGATCGGGGCAGCGGCGGTACCGCACTGCACGACGCCCTGGGCGTTGAGGAAGGACGGACCCACGGCCTGACCGACGCGTGCGACGTTCAGGTTGCCGTAGTTCTCCTGGGTGACCTTGTTGTTGTTGTACAGGTAGCCGACATCCCAGTCGAAGATGCGATCGCCGACGTCGAAGCTGCCTTCCAGACCACCCGAGAAACGCCAGTTGGTCGTGGTCGGGCGATCGACGCGCGGGATTTCCCACGTACGACGCCAGTAGTTGACGGCCTGCGGCGTGGCGTAGCCGTGGTGCGTGCCGACCGGGTTGTAGTAGCTGTTGATCGCCATGGTGGTGCCGGCGAACGCGCCGCTCTGGAACGGATAGCCGGCAACCTGGCGCTCGGCATCGCGCTGGCTGTACATCATGTTGCCGCGGAAGCGCACCGAGTCGTTGATGTCGAAGATGCCGTCGACGAACAGCGAACGGCTCTCCAGCGGGGTCCGCAGGTGCGTCTGCAGGTTGGTGTTGCTCTTGTCGACCGTCGAACCGTTCGGATCGGCGGCGGTGCTGCCGGTGTTGGTGTTGAGCGCGTGGAAGTTGTTGATGTTGCGCCAGTCGGCGCCGGTGTTCAGCACGCGGTTGCCGCCAGCGGCGGCCGGCAGATTGATCACGCCCCACTGGCTGACCGTGGTCCAGTTGCGGGTCGGATGCCACTGGCCGTGCGGGTACGCGGAGTACTCGCGATCGGCGGACATCACTTCCTCTTCCTTGCGGTACTCGACAGCAGCCGTCAGCGAGCCGCGGTCGCCGGTGAAGCCCATGACGAAGTCGGCACGGGTGGTTTCGCCGTCACCTTCGCTGTACTGACCGTAGTAGGTCTGAGCGGTGGCGCCTTCGAAGTTCGAGCGGGTGATGATGTTCACCACGCCGGCGATGGCGTCGGAACCGTAGATCGACGAGGCGCCGTCCTTCAGTACTTCGATGCGCTCGACCGCGGCGGTCGGGATCAGCGAGATGTCCTGCAGGCCGCTGGTGCTGATGCCCAGACGCTTGCCGTTGACGAGGATCAGGGTGCGGGTGGCACCCAGGTTACGCATGCTGATGAACTGGCCACCGACGTTCTCACCGGCCGACAGCGGCTGAGCGCGGCTGATGGCGGGTGCACCGACGGCGGAGATGTTCTGCAGGATGTCGGCGACCGACTGGAAGCCCTGCTTTTCGATGTCCGCGCGGCTGATGGTCAGCACGGGAGCGGCGTTCTCGACGTCGACCTGGCGGATGCGCGAGCCGGTGACTTCAATACGGTCCAAGGTGGTGGTTTCAGTCGTGCCGGACTCTTGCGCGAACACCGTACCGGTGCCCACCGCCGACACTGCGCCTACCGCGAGCGCGAACGAGATCGCGTCACGGAGCTTCGTGGTTTTGCAGTTCATTCTCTCTCTCTCCCGTAAGGGGGTATACCAAGGTGTCCCTCGAGGCGGTCAAAAAGGGCGACCACGAAACGAGGGGGTGACCGGATACTAGTCGGCTTTTAACAAGAATTAAACCCGCGTGAAGACCGAAGGGAGCTGGATGTAAGTCGAGTTACGTAATTGTGATGTTGCGCACGCGACGCCTGATCGCGCGCATTCGAAAGCGCGATGCCGATGATGTTTTTTGACTGAGACGAAGCTGCGCGATTGTCGCGACGCGGCAATGCGGGAGCGTATTGCAAGCAGGGAGCAGTGGAGACCTAGAGGTCCTGCTCGTACCGCACGTAAGGCACGGTGCCTTCGTCGGCGTTCTCGTTGGTCAACGAGAAGGGGTTCTTGCCACGGGTGATGACGTTCTCGGCGCCGACGGTGAGCTGTCCGCTCCACGGAGTGCGCCAGGTAAGACCCAGGCCCAGGCCTTCGAACTTGCCGGGCTGGCCGGGTACGTCGATGACGCGTCCGATGATGTTGGCGCTGAAAGGACCGTAGCCGCCACCGACGGACAGACTGCGGCTGTTCCAGCGGTCGGCGAGCGCGGGCAGGTCCGAAGCGGGTATCAAGGTAGCCTTCGCCACCGCGCCGCCGATCGATACGAAACCTTCGCGCCCGATGTTCTTCTGGCCGAACACGGTCAAGTCGTTCTGCTCAACGCGACCGGTGCCACGGCCGGACGACAGCCAAGCAGGCAGCGTGTCGCGGCCCGTACCGGCGGAGAGCCCGAGCTTGCCACCCGGGCGGCTCAGGACGGCAGACGCGCTGACACGCTGACTGGTCGTAGCGTCATCGTCGTCGCCGAGCGTCGCGAGCATGCAGTGGCTGGCCAGATTGCCTATGTTGCCAACCACGCCGGCCTTGCGGTTGCAGACCAGGCCCAGTTCGTCGCCGCTTTCAAGCCCGAAGGCGGTGGTGAGGGAGTTGCGGCCCAGGCGCCAGCGGGCGCCGGCTTCAGCTTGGCCGGTGGGTTCGAGCAGTAGTACTGCCTCGACCTTGCCGTCGTTGTTCCATATCGGCAGGGCAGTGGGACGGGGGTCCGAGGCAGGCTTGCGTGTGGCCTTCTGCGCATGCGCGTCCATCGCCGCGCCGGAGGCGAGCAACAGGGCAAGCGACAGTGAAAGGCTACGCAGATTCATGGCTCGCTTCAGACTCCTGGGTCTACCCGGAGTTCCCCTCCCGAAGGGGAACCGATGCTATGCCGTTTATGTTTCTTTAACAAGTCCCCGTGGCGGCCAACCGACCGCCGGATCACTGCAGGCGGCTGGGCGCGTCTACCTCGACCCTGAGCTGGCTGAAAAGTTCCGCGATCTGCACGGGGGAGAACCGGTACTCCTGCCCACAGAACTCGCAACGGACTTCAGCCACCCCGTCGGCCAGCGCGGCCGTCGCCTCTTCCTCTCCCAGCGACTGAAGCATGCTCTCGACCCGCTCACGTGAACAAGAGCAGCCGAAGCGAACTGGGCGCTGGGTCAGGATTTGCAGCGACTCTTCGTGGAACAGGCGGTGCAGGAGGTCGAGGATGCCAGTGGCCAGCAGTTCCGTTTCGCCCAGGGTGTCGAACAGTGCACCGGCGCGGTTCCAGCCGTCGTCATCGCCCTCGTCCCCCGGGAGCTTCTGGAGCATCAGGCCGCAGGCCCGGTCGCCGTCCGCTGCCAGCAGCAGGCGAGTAGGTAGTTGCTCGGACTGGCGGAAGTAGTCCTCGAACGCCTCCGCCAGGCGGCTGGCTTCCAGGCCGACCAGGCTCTGGTACCGCTGCGGCTCGCGCGGGTCCAGGCCCGGGTTCTCGATGGTGATGGCCAGCAGGGCGCCGTCGCCCAGGTCGCGCAGGTCGCGCGGCGCGTCCTGGTCCGGGGCTACCTGCGCGATGCCGCGAACGGTGCCCGCCGCCGTGCACTCGGCGAACAGGCTGCGCAGGCCTCCCTGGCTGCGTAACTGGATCGACAGGCGGCCGTCCACCTTGGTGTGGCCGGTGAACAGCACGGCTGCCACGCTCGCTTCCCCCAGCAGTTCGCGTGCTGCCGGCGGATACTCGGCGCGGCCCGCCACTGTCTGCCACGCGTCCTCCAGCCGTACGGCCACGCCGCGGACACCGGCGGCGGGAAGCAGGAAGCGGGTCAGGGCGTCGATGGTGGGGGCGGCAGTCATGGAAATCCGGGCAGGGAATGCGGGGTGGGCTGACGTCTCGGCATAATGCCGATGATCCGACAGTCCTGGGGGAAACATCACGATGGGGACGACCCATACCATCCGCAAGCTCCGGCAGGTCCGATGAGCGCAGTGCCGGTCGCAAAGGCGTCACGGGGACGCCGCTGGTTCCGCTGGTTGCTCGCACTGCCTTTCCTGTTCGCGGCGGCCAGTGTCTTGCAGGTGGTCGTGCTGCGTTTCGTGGATCCGCCGTTTACGGCCTTCATGGCGGCGCGCGTGGTCGAGGCGTGGGGGAAGGGCGAGTTCGGCTTCCGGGTGGCTTATGAGTGGCGTGACCTGGACCGCATGGCGGCGAGCCTGCCGCTGTCGATGGTCGCCGCGGAGGACCAGAACTTCGCGAGCCATCATGGGTTCGACCTGGGCGCGATCGAGAAGGCGCGCGTGCACAACCGCAAGATGGTCGAGCGCGCCGAGAAGCGCGGCCGGCCGGTGACGCGTCTTCGCGGTGCCAGCACCATCAGCCAGCAGGTCGCGAAGAACCTGTTCCTCTGGCAGGGCAGCAACCGCGTCACGCGCTGGGCGCGCAAGGGGCTGGAGGCCTGGTACACCGTGCTGATCGAGGCGTTGTGGCCGAAGACGCGCATTCTGGAGGTCTACGCCAACGTCGCAGAATTCGGTGACGGCGTGTACGGCGGGCAGGCGGCGGCGCGGCGCTACTGGGGCAAGGACGCGTCCGGCCTGACCGCGAACGAGAGCGCACGCCTGGCCGCGGTGCTGCCGTCGCCGCGCCGCTATAGCGCCCATCGCCCGGGACCCTACGTGCAGCGCCGCGCCGCGGGCATCCAGCGGCAGGTACGGCAGATCGGCGGCACCGCGTATCTCGAGGCACTGCAATGAGCCACCAAGGCATCTGGCAGGTCACCGTCGTGGTGGCAGCCTACAACGAGGCGCAAGCGCTGCCGCTGCTGCATCCGCGCGTCATGGCCGCGCTGGATGCGCTCGAAGGCGTCCACGGCCGCGTGCTGTACGTCGACGACGGCAGCCTCGATGCCACGTGGCCGGTGATGCGCTCGCTGGCGGCGGACGATCCGCGCGTGTCGGTGCTGCGGCTCTCGCGCAACTTCGGCAAGGAAGCGGCGCTGACCGCAGGCCTGGACCATGTCGATACCGGCGCGGCGTTGATCCTGGATGCCGACGGCCAGGATCCGCCGGAACTGATCGGTGCATTCGTGCGCGAATGGCAGGCGGGCTACGATAATGTCCACGGCACGCGCGTCGAACGCGATGGCGAAGGCTGGCTGAAGCGCGCTACGGCGCACGCGTTCTACCGCGTGATCGGCCGCCTGTCGAAGACGCCGATCCCCGCCGACACCGGCGACTTCCGCCTGCTGTCGCCGCGCGCGCTGGCGGCGTTGCGCGGGTTGCGCGAGCGGCACCGTTTCATGAAGGGCCTGTTCGGCTGGGTGGGATTCAACCAGAAGGCGGTGCCTTACCACCGCGAAGCGCGGGTGGCGGGCAGCAGCAGTTTCGGGTTCTGGAAACTCTGGAACTTCGCGCTCGAGGGCATCACCAGCTTCACCACCGCGCCCTTGCGTGTGGCGACCTATCTGGGGGTGTTGACCGCGTTGCTGGCCTTCTCGTTCGCCATCTACATCGTCGGCAAGGCGCTGCTGTTCGGCGATCCGGTGGCGGGCTGGCCGACGATGATGACGGTGATCCTGTTCCTCGGCGGCGTGCAACTGGTGGCATTGGGCCTGATCGGCGAATACCTCGGGCGCCTGTACGAGGAATCCAAGCAGCGGCCGCTCTACCTGGTGGACGCATGGCAACCCGCGTCGGCAGGAGTATCCTTGGCCGGACCAGATCGACCCGCTCCCCACCCAGGAGATCGCCATGCGCACGGTTCGTCAGTTGCTGGGGGCCAAGACCCCTGAAGTCTTCGCGGTGTCGCCCGATGCCTCGGTGCTCGATGCCATCAGACTGATGGCGGAGAAAGGCGTCGGCGCGGTGCTCGCGATGCAGGGGCCGCGACTGTGCGGCATCGTGTCCGAGCGCGATTACGCACGCAAGGTCGTGTTGCAGGGCCGCTCTTCATCCAACACGCCGGTGCGCGACATCATGACGTCGAAGGTGGTGACCGTGCGCCCGGACGACAGCGTCGACCATTGCATGCAGGTCGTCACCGAGCATCGCATCCGTCACCTGCCGGTGGCCGACGGCGAGGCCATCGTCGGCGTCATTTCCATCGGCGATCTGGTCAAGGCGGTCATCGAGGACCAGAAGGTCGAACTGGACCAGCTGCAGCGCTACATCGCCAGCTGAGCCTCACTTCGCGTACTGCCCGCCGCAGGCGCTGTCCTCGCCGGGACCGACCTCGATCGTGGCCAGCAGGGCGGCCGGCGGCGTGACGGTGCCCAGCGCCACGGCCACCGCGCCACGCAGACCCAGCCGTTTGAAGTCGGGACGGAACGAGGGATCCTTGAACGTGCCGCCAACCACCAGCGGCGATCGCAAGGCCAGGATGCTGCGGTCCTTCGGGCGCGGCCGCATCTCCAGGTCCAGCGTTTCCTCCTTCAGGCTGATCTGGCCCTTGCCGACGATGATCGTGTCGGCTGTGTCGAAGGCGAGGGTGCGCGTCTGCATCACGCCGTCCTTCACCGCGAAGTCGCCGAACGCGCAGCGTACGGGCACGGTCTTGTCCTTGGTGATGAGGAACTTCAGCGCTTCGGCGATATCCAGGCCCGCGAGCTCCATCAGCAGGTTGCTGATCTGGCCACGGCCCATGCCCACGGCGATGTCGCCGTCCGCCGTGCCCAGGATACCGGCGATCGAATTGCCGGTGCCAGCGATCGCCATGTCGCCGCCGATGCGGCCGATCGCGCTCTTCGTCAGTTCGGCCTGCGGGAACAACTCGCCCAGGTCCAGCCTGCGGATGGCGATCTTTGCGTCCGTGCGGATGGTGTCGCTGCGCGCGTCCATGCGGATCTGCGAACGGATGTCGCCCTGCGCGACGCCGAAGTTCAGCGGTTCCAGGCGCAACAGGCCGGCATCCAGCAGCAGGTGCGCATCCATGTCGTCGATCGGGAGACTCGGCGCATTGATGCGGTGCGCCTTCCAGCGTACGTCCGCGTCCATCGCGCGCAGCTTGGTGAGGTCGTAGGGCGTATCCGGCAGCAGGCGCGCGTCCGCCGCCAACGCCGCCGCCTCGGCGCGCTGCTCGGCATTGCTGGCCTCGTCGCCTCCCGTTTGTGGCGGAGCGCCGACGAAGCCGGCGAGGTCGTCGAAGTCGAGCCGCTTCGAGACGAGGTTCGCCTTCAGCAGCGGCCGTTCGCGGCCGACGGTGACCGCGGCCGATCCGCCGAGGTCGCTGTCGCCCACCACACCGGCGAAGTCGTCGTAGTGCCAGGTGTTGCCATCGCGGGTGAAGCGGCCATCGAGCTTGTATGGCGGCGTCGGCGGCGTGGCGACACCGATCAGCGGGAACAGGTCTTCCAGGTTCTGCCCGGCCAGCATCAGCTTCAGATCGAAGTCGCGCAGGCGGAACGGATCGAGCAGGGTGCCGCGTGCGTGGGCACGGGTCGGTCCAGCCGTGGCGCGCAGATCGATGCGGTAGGGCTTGTCGGTGTCGCGCAACGCGAGCGGCGACGCGACCTGGCCGGCCAGGGTGAAGCGGTTGCCGGCCCAGCGGCCCTTGCCCTCCACGTTGACGGCCGATGCTTCGTCCGGTGTGGACGCCTTGACGCTGTCCAGCGCGATGTCGACATCGGTCTTCGTCTTCGGATCGAGGAACAGCAGGCGGCCGTCGTCGATCCACAGGTCGCGGAAGGTCGTCCGGCTTTCGCCGCTGGTATCGCCGAACACCCAGTTGCCGGTGCCGTCGGGTCCGGTTTCCAACCTCAGTTGCGGCTTGGTCAGATGGATGCGGGGGATACGGGTCTCGCGCTTGAAGACCAGCGGGAACACTTCCACGCTGAGCTCGGCGCGGTCGGCCGCGGCCATCGTCGGCACCTTGGACCACGTGGCGTTGCCGAACGTGAGTGCATCCGCGCGCGCGGTGGTCACGCGGCCGAGATCGACGTCCAGATCGCCCGCGATATGGAAGCTGCGCCCGGTCTGCCGCTCTACGACCCACTCGATCGGCCGGCGCAACCAGTTCCATTCGAACAGGATCGCCACCACCACGATGACCGCCGCCAGCACGCCCAGGACGATCGCACCGGTGCGCGAGAGCGGGCGCAGAGCGAAGCGACGACGTGGGGAGCGTGCAGCGTTCATGGCCCCATGGTTGGGGACCGCGTGTTCACGTACCGCGAAACGCGGCGTGCTGGTTCATGTGCGGGACACGAACGTCGATGCGTGGTTCACGCCAGACGGGGCAACAACACCTGCTGGGTGACGGCGACGAAATGACAAACGCTGCCGCCGATGACGAACAGGTGCCAGATCGCATGCGAATAGCGGATCGATTCGCGGTGGTAGAAGAAGGTGCCCAGCGTGTAGAACAGGCCGCCGGCCAGCAGCCAGCCCAGCGTCCACGGATCCACCGAGGTCAGCAGCGGCTTGATCGCCACGACCACCAGCCACCCCATCGCGATGTAGATCAGCGTCGACAGCAGCTTGAAGCGCCCGGTGTAGAACAGTTTGAAGATCACGCCGGCGATGGCGATCGTCCAGATCGCGATGAACAGTCCCCAGCCCCAGGGCCCACGCAGGCCGATCAGGGTGAACGGCGTATAGGTGCCGGCGATCAGCAGGTAGATCGCGCAGTGGTCGAAGACCTTCAACCGGCCCTTGGCCACAGGGTGCTGGATGGCGTGGTACAGCGTGGACGCTGTGTACAGCAGCAGCAGGGTGACGCCGAACACGATCGACGCGCCGAGTTGCCAGCCGTCGCCGTGGACCGCGGCCAGGGTGATCAGCACCGCCCCGCCGGCCAGCGCGAGGACGGCGCCCAGACCGTGCGTCAGCGCGCTGGCGATCTCGTCCCGCAGGTCGACCAGATGATCGGCCCGCTTGCGCGCGCGCAGGGTCTGGAAGGAGGTCGGTTCGCTCATGACGTCACGTTACCGCAATGCAGCACGGCTTGCATGGGCCGACCATCGACGGGGCGATGGTCGGCCGACGCGCGCGCGTTCAGCCCAGGTCGACGCTGTGCGCGTGTTCGCGCGTGGCGAGGAACTGCACGTCCGGCGCGCGTTCCTGCGCCAGTTGCAGGTTCACCCGCGTCGGGGCGAGGTAGACCAGCTGCCCGGCGGCGTCCAGCGCCAGGTTCATCGCGTTCTTGTCGCGGAACTCTTCCAGCTTCTTGGCGTTGTCGCAGCGGATCCAGCGCGCGGTGGCCACGCTGACGTTCTCGAACGACGCGTCCACGCCGTACTCGTCCTTCAGGCGGTAGGCGACCACGTCGAACTGCAGCACGCCGACCGCGCCGAGGATCAGGTCGTTGCTCATCAGCGGCCGGAAGAACTGGGTGGCGCCTTCCTCGGACAGCTGCGCCAGGCCCTTCTGCAACTGCTTGAGCTTGAGCGGGTCGCGCAGGCGCGCGCGGCGGAACAGCTCAGGCGCGAAGTTCGGGATGCCGGTGAACGACAGCGCCTCGCCCTCGGTGAAGGTGTCGCCGATCGAGATGGTGCCGTGGTTGTGGATGCCGATCACGTCGCCGGGGAACGCTTCGGCGGCGATCTCGCGGTCGCTGGCCATGAAGGTCAGCGCGTTGGCCAGCTTCATCTCCTTGCCGCTACGCACGTGGAAGGTCTTCATGCCCGCTTCGAAACGGCCCGAGCACACGCGCATGAACGCCACGCGGTCGCGGTGCTGCGGATCCATGTTGGCCTGGATCTTGAAGACGAAGCCGGTCAGCTTGTTCTCGTCCGGCTGCACCTTGCGGCCGGTGGTCTCGCGCGCCTGCGGCGACGGCGCATGCTCGACGAAGAAGTCCAGCAGCGGCTGCACGCCGAAGTTGTTGACGCCCGAGCCGAAGAACACCGGCGTCTGCTTGCCGTCCAGGTAGGCCCGCTTGTCGAACGGATGGCTGGCGCCCTGCACCAGTTCCAGTTCGTCGCGCAGCTGGGCCAGCATTTCCTCGCCGATCTTTTCCGCCAGCCCGGGGGCATCCAGCGAGGGGAAGATCGTCGAGTCCTGACGGGTGAAGTTGCGGCCGGGTTCGTACAGGTGCACTTCGCCCGTCAGCAGGTGCACCACGCCCTTCAGGCGCTGGCCCATGCCGATCGGCCAGGTCACCGGCGCGCACTGGATGCCCAGCACGCTCTCGACTTCATCCAGCAGGTCGATCGGATCCTTGCCCTCGCGGTCCAGCTTGTTGATGAAGGTCATGATGGGCGTGTCGCGCAGGCGGCAGACTTCCATCAGCTTGATCGTGCGTTCCTCGACGCCCTTGGCCACGTCGATGACCATCAGCGCGCTGTCCACCGCGGTGAGCACGCGGTAGGTGTCTTCGCCGAAGTCGGCGTGGCCCGGCGTGTCGAGCAGGTTGACGATCTTGCCTTCGTAGGGGAACTGCATCACCGACGAGGTGACCGAGATACCGCGCTCTTTTTCCAGCGCCATCCAGTCGGACGTCGCATGGCGCGCGGCCTTGCGGCCCTTCACCGAGCCGGCCATCTGGATGGCGCCGCCGAACAGCAGCAGCTTTTCCGTCAGCGTGGTCTTGCCGGCGTCGGGGTGGGAAATGATGGCGAAGGTGCGGCGGCGCGTGGCTTCGTTGGCCACGGCGCTGGTCGGATTGGACATGGGGCGGGCGCCCGGGCGGGCGCTGAAGGAGCGGGAAGGCGGCGATTATACCGGCCGCGACGGGGCCGGGCCCCGCCGGCTCAGCGGCCCGACGGGAACTGCAGCTGGCCCAGCGGGCCGAACATGCGGAACGCCACCGATTCCAGCCGCATGCCGCGATTGGCCTGCACCACGAAGTGCAGGTGCGGCGCGGTCGAAAAGCCGGTATTGCCCGACAGGCCGATGTACTGGCCCTTGCTGACGTACTGGCCGACGCGCACCTGCACGCCCTCGGCCTTCAGGTGCGCATACAGGGCCATGGTGCCGTCGCTGTGCAGGATGCGGATGAAGTTGGCGCGGCCGCCGTACTTCTCGCGGTTCAGCCCGGCCTTGTCGAAGTCCGACTCGACCTGCATCACCAGGCCTTCGCGCGCCGCCACGATCCGCGTACCTTCGGGGACGGCGAAATCGACGGCGTGAAGGTTCTGCGCATCACTGTGGCTGAAGCGCCCGCCTGGCCCCTGGTCCACGCGCACGCGGCCGTAGTCGAACGGCAGGCGGTACTCGTAATCCTGTGGCCGGCTGGCAGGATCGCCCGGCATGCCGTCCAGGGTCAGTTCGAAATCGCCTCCCCGCAACGGGTCGGTCACGTTGATGTCGGCGACCAGCACGCTGCTGCGCGCGGGGACCACGGCGCGGGCAGGCAGGGCGGGGGCACTGCGGACGTCGCGCTGGCGGCGGAAGCCGAGCTGCACCTCCACCGGCCCATGCATCAGGTTGTCGGCCCAGGCCTGGTAGCGCAGGCCCTGTTTTTCCAGCCGCAGCCGCACCAGCGCGCTGGGCGGATTGCGGAAGCGCATGACGTCCACGCCGCTGCCGGCCAGTTGCTCGGGCGGAGGCGGCTGGTCGCCGTACTGCGTGTAGCCCTGCTTGTCCTTCCAGCGATAGAGGCGGGCCGCGCCCGCATCGCCGATGCTGCCGACCAGCACGGCGACGCCGCAGGCCAGGGCCAGCAGGCGCGCGTTCACCGCGGACAATCGCCTTGCAGGTCGAGCGCACGGGCGATGTCGCGCAGGTCGAATGCCGCCAGCGATTCATCGTTGTGCAGCGCGAACAGCGCGCCGGAAGGGAAGCGCTTGGTCGGCATCGCGTAGACCGTCTCGCCGTCGGTATTGGAGGTCACTTTGCCCGAGAACACGCCGGCCGGTGCCAGCGTGGCGCGGTCGAACAGGCGGAAGCGGGTCGGTGTCAGCTGGTCCACCGCGATCCAGTAGCCGCTGTCCGCGCTGCACGACCACAGGGCGATGCCTTCGGCATCGGCGTCGAACGTGGGCAGGCTGTGTCCGTTGTAGGTGCCGGTCGCCAGGCGGTAATCGCGCAGCGTGGAGCCCACGCGACGGTCTTCCTCCGCGATCAGCAGGCGATCGTGTGCCGGATCGCCGGCGATGGACTCGACCATCCGCAGCGCGCCGGCGGCACCGGTGTCGCCGAACTGGCCCAGCAACCTCGCCTCCAGCTTGCCGCCGTCCTCGACGCGCACCTGGAACCGCTTCACGCGGCCATCCAGTTCAGCCATCGGGGGCAAGGTCATGGTGCGGAAGTCCGCCATGAAGCTGTCGGTGACGAACAGCTCCACTTCGCCCGGGGCGGTCTCGTGCGCCCACAGGCCGTACGGCGAGCGCAGCACGTCGGCGCCGAACGCGCCCAGCGGGGCGAATTCCGGCAGCCGGAACGCCTGCACGCGGTGGTTGTCGCGCTCGGCCACGAACAGCAGGTCGCCGAACACGGCGATGCCGTTGGGACGGTTGAACTGGCCCACTGCGCTGCCGGGGGTACCGACCGTGCGGAGCCGTTCGCCACTGTCGGCGTCGTAGACGGCCAGGTGATGGGTGGCCTTGGCCGTAGCGATCAGCCAGACCTGCCCACCTTCGGTCGGCCAGGCGACCAGCGAGTCCAGTTCGTCGCCTGCCACCGGCGCGGACACCCAGGTTTCGGCGATGACGGCATCGGCCGCGGTCTTCGGCGGCGGGGCGGGAGGCGTGGAGGTATGCAGCGGGGCGGTGGAACAGGCGGCCAGCAAGGCTGCGCACAGGCCACCCAGGAGGAGATTCCGGGTCATGTCATGAATTATGCGGCATCCACCCGGTTGGCCGGCAGGGCGACCGGCGTCAAACTTCATCGCTTCATCCGAATAAAGCGATTGACAACGTTCCCCGGGGTGGGCAAAGTACGTCCACCATCGAGACCGGCAGAGGGACAGGCCCGAAGAAGCCGGGGCAGCCAGCGACGCGCAAGCGCCGTGGTGGTGCCAAATCCTGCGGGGACCTCAGCGTCTGCCGGAAGATGGTTCGTACCGTGTCCTCGGCACGGCGAACGCGAGCTCCGCGAAGCTCGGTGGTGCAGTCCCCGTCCCGTCAGGGACACCGCCACCGGATGCCGCCATGAGTTACGCCAGTCCCGCCCTGAACCGCCTGCCCGAGCCGTCGTTGACCGAGGGTTTCCCGTTGTCGTCCACGCAGGACGACGGTCCGCGCGCGCTGCGCGGCGAGGTGGTGGTGGAACTGGCGATGCGCCACGCCGGCACCCGTGCGGTGACGCTGCGCTATGAGCTGCAGGGACCGGCGGGTGCGCCGGTGGTGTTCGTCGCCGGCGGTATCTCCGCGCATCGCCACCTGACCGCGAGCGACGTGTTTCCCGAAAGCGGCTGGTTGAACGAGCTGGTCGGCGCCGGTCGCGCACTGGACCCGGCGCAGCGCCAGTTGCTTGCGTTCGACTTCGTCGGTGCCGACGGCCGCCTCGACGCCCCCATCGACACCGCCGACCAGGCCGATGCCATCGCCAAACTGCTGTCGGCGCTGGGCATCGCGCGGCTGGAGGCCTTCGTCGGCTATTCGTATGGCGCGCTGGTCGGCCTGCAGTTCGCCGTGCGCCATGCCGAGCGGCTGAAGAAGCTGGTCGCGGTCAGTGGCGCCCACCGTGCGCATCCCTATGCCGCGGCCTGGCGCGCGCTGCAGCGCCGTGCGGTGACGCTCGGCCAGCTGCAGTGCGCCGATGCGCAGGGCCTGTCGCTGGCCCGCCAGTTCGCCATGCTCAGCTACCGTACGCCGGAGGAGTTCGGCGAGCGCTTCGACAGCGCGCCGGAGATCGTCAACGGCCGCGTGCGCGTGGCTGCCGAGGACTACCTGGACGCCGCCGGTGCGCAGTACGTCGCGCGCACGCCGGTCACCGCCTACGTGCGGCTGTCCGAATCCATCGACCTGCACCGTGTCGATCCCGCCGATGTCCGCGTGCCCACGCTGGTGGTCGCCGTGGAAGGCGATCGCCTGGTGCCGCTGTCCGATTCCGTCTCACTGGTCGAAGGCCTCGCCACGCTGGGCCAGCTGCGCGTGCTGCGCTCGCCCTACGGCCACGACGCCTTCCTGAAAGAAACCGACCGCATCGATTCCATCCTCACCTCGGCCCTGCGCGCCGCCGGAGACCTCGCATGAGCAGCTATATCCCCACCGACGCCGACGCGCCCTGTCGTCCCGCCACCGCCGCCGTGCGCGCCGGCATCGATCGCGACACCGCCTACGGCGCGGTGACGCCGCCAATCGTGCTGTCGTCGAACTTCAGCTTCGCCGGGTTCGCGCAGAAGCGCGAATATGACTACACCCGCAGCGGCAATCCCACGCGCGACCTGCTGGCTGAAGCATTGGCCGAATTGGAAGTCGGCGCCGGCGCCGTCATCACCGCCACCGGCATGGGCGCGATAACGCTGGTGCTGAACGCGCTGCTGGAGCCGGGCGACCGCCTGGTGGTGCCGCACGATGCGTACGGTGGCAGCTGGCGCCTGTTCAACGCGCTGGCGAAGAAGGGTCACTTCGAACTGATCACGGCCGACCTGACCGATCCGCGCTCGCTGGCCGATGCGCTGGCGCAGTCGCCGAAGCTGGTGCTGATCGAAACGCCGTCCAACCCGCTGCTGCGCATCACCGACCTGCGCTTCGTCATCGAGGCGGCGCACAAGGCTGGCGCACGCACCGTGGTGGACAACACCTTCCTGTCGCCGGCGCTGCAGACGCCGATCGCGTTCGGCGCCGACATCGTGCTGCATTCGACCACCAAGTACATCAACGGCCACAGCGACGTGGTCGGTGGTGCGGTGATCGCGCGCGATGCCGACACCCACCAGCAGCTGGTGTGGTGGGCGAACGCGCTGGGCCTGACCGGTTCGCCGTTCGACAGCTTCCTGACCCTGCGCGGCCTGCGCACGCTGGATGCGCGCCTGCGCGCGCACCAGGAGAACGCGAATGCCATCGCCGCACTGCTGGATGCGCATCCGGTGGTGTCGAAGGTCTATTTCCCGGGCCTGGCCTCGCATCCGGGCCACGCGCTGGCAGCGCGCCAGCAGAAGGGTTTCGGCGCCATGCTGAGCGTGGAGCTGGACGGTGGTGAAGAAGCGGTGCGCGCCTTCGTCGAAGGTCTGCGCTACTTCACCCTGGCCGAGTCGCTGGGCGGCGTGGAAAGCCTGGTCGCGCATCCGGCCACCATGACGCATGCGGCGATGACGCCGGAAGCGCGTGCGAAGGCCGGCATCACCGACGGCCTGCTGCGCCTGTCGGTCGGCATCGAGGCCACCGACGACCTGCTGGCCGACCTCACCGCCGCGCTGGCGCGCGCCGAGGCCGTGGCCGCGGAATCCAAACGCAAGCTCGCCGACGCATGAGCACCGTCGTCCGCCTGGCGACCACGCCGCGTACCGCGCCGAAGCTGGCGCTGCTGGGTACCGGCGTGGTGGGCAGCGCCTTCGTCGCGCGCTACCAGCGCCTGCAGGAACGCGACCTGCCCGTGCCCACGCTCGCCTGGCTCGCGAACTCGCGCGCGCTGCACGCCTGCGGGAATGCCGCGCAGCAGGCGCTGGACGACGCCAACCAGGCGTCGCCGCGCGACGGCGACCTGCCGCCCTGGGCGGAAGGCGAGGCGCTGCGGGCTGGCGATATCGTGGTCGATGCGACCGCGAGCGACAGCGTGGCCGACTGGCATGCGGAATGGCTGTCGCGCGGCGTGCACGTGGTGACGGCGAACAAGCTCGGCATCGGCGGTGCATTGCCGCGTGCGCAGGCGATCGGCCGCGCACGCGCGGATTCCGGCGCCCGCTACGGCGATGCAGCCACCGTCGGTGCAGGCCTGCCGCTGCTGCGCAGCCTGCGCGCGCTGGTGGCCGGTGGCGACCGCATCCACCGCGTCGAAGGCGTGCTGTCCGGCTCGCTGGCGTGGCTGTTCAACCACTACGACGGCATGCGCCCGTTCTCGGGCTTCGTGCGGCAGGCGCGCCAGGCCGGCTATACCGAACCGGATCCGCGCCTGGACCTGTCCGGCGAGGACGTGCGCCGCAAGCTGCTGATCCTCGCGCGTGCCGCCGGCTTGCCGCTGCAGGCGGAAGACGTGCGCGTCGACTCGCTGGTTCCGGCGGACCTTGCGGCGCTGTCGTTGCCCGCCTTCGACGCCGCGCTGCCGCACCTGGACGCGCTACTTGCGGCCCGCTTCAAGGAGGCCTACCGCAACGGCGCGCGGCTGCGCTTCCTCGGCCGCTTCGACCACGAGCGGGCCAGTGTCGGCCTGCAGGCGTTGCCGCTGGACCATCCGCTGTGCGGTGGAGGCGGCACCGACAACCGCGTGGCGATCTACAGCGACCGCTATCCGGAACAGCCGCTGGTCGTGCAGGGACCGGGCGCGGGGGCCGAGGTGACCGCCGCCGCGTTGCTGGACGACGTGCTGGCCATCGCCGCCGCCTGATGTCCGCCGATGGTGTCCGTGTCTGGGCGCCCGCCGCGTTGGCTTCGTTCGGACACGCCACCGACGGAGCCGTCCGATGCGCTTTGCTCTTCGTGTACGGACCGCGTTGCTGGCGGCTTGCGTGGTCGTGGTCGCCGCTTGCGGTGAGCGTGCTGCGCCTGTGCCCCCGAAGGCCGCGCTGACGGCCATCGCCCAGCAACCGCCGCTGCCCGGCCTGCGTATCCGTCCGCTGACCGATCGCACGTTCGAGCGCACCCAGGCGCGGCGCGAACGCGGGCGCTATCTCGCTGAAGGCATCCTGCAGTGCGCGCTGTGCCATTCCGACCGCGACTGGGGACAGCCGGGCGCGCCGCCGGTGCAGAGCCGCACGATGGCCGGCCATGTGTGGAAGGACGAGGGCGCGACACGGCTGGTCGCGCCGAACCTGACGTCCGACATCGAAACCGGCGTCGGCGGCTGGAGCGACGACATGCTGGCGCGTGCGATCCGCGAGGGCATCAGCCATGACGGGCGGCCGCTGCATCCGCAGATGTGGTACCCCTCGTTCTCGCAGCTGTCGGACGAAGACCTCGCCTCGGTCATCGTCTACCTGCGTTCGCTGCCGGCCATCCGCAATCCGCTGCCACGCACGCAGCTCTCCGAGGAGCAGGTGCAGCGCATCGTCGGTCGCCCCATGCCGATCACCGCGCCGGTGTCCGGCCCCGCCGACGACAGTCCGCTCGAGCGCGGGCGCTATCTGGCGGCGATCGGCGATTGCGGCGGGTGCCACACGCTGTGGGAAGCGAAGCGGCTGCCCGGTGCGTTCGCCGGGGGCAATGCCATCTCGCGCGATGGCAAGGACATCTACAGCACCAACCTCACCCCGCATGCCACCGGGATCGACTACGACGCGGACGCGTTCGTCCAGCTGATGCGCACGGGCAAGCAAGGGCTGACGCATCCGATGATGCCGTGGGCCGCCTTCCGCCATCTGACCGACGAGGATCTCCACGCACTGCATGCGTTCCTGCAGACCCGGCATCCCGTGGCGCACGCCATCAGCAACCTGGCACCACCGACGATGTGTGCCGTCTGCGGGCAGGCGCATGGCCTGGGCAACATCAACCAGCGGGTGAAGCCGAAGGGCGTCGCCGTGCCGGAGGCGACGCTGCGCGACTATGTCGGCACCTACCGTGTCGAACGCTACGACTGGACGCTGCGCATCACGCTCGCGCACGGTCGCCTGCACGCGGAGTCGGCGGACGAACCGCCCGCCGAACTCGTCCCGCTGGACGACACCCTGTTCGCCATGGAGGGCGGCCTGGGTCCGCTGCGCTTCCGCCGTGGTGCGGACGGCAGGGTGGATGCGGTCGTGTCGGAAGACGTCGATGATGTCGTGCTGGCCCGCCTCGACGCCACCACGTCTGCCCCGTGACGCCGGCGGTCAGGGCGCGCTGACCGCCTTCAGCAGTTCGGCGTTGAAGCGCGCCGGGTCCTCGACCTGCGGCGAATGGCCCAACTCGGCGAACTCCACGAGCGTCGCGCCTGGAATCGCGGCGGCCGCGCGCCTGCCCAGCGCCGGGTAATCGCCGAGCCGTTTCGCCACCTCCGGCGGCGCCAGATCCTTGCCGATGGCCGTGCGGTCCTTCAGGCCGACGAACAGCGTGGTCGGCGCCGCGATGCGGGGGAACTCGTACACGACGGGCTGGTTGAACACCATGTCCGACGT
Organism: Pseudoxanthomonas sp. PXM01; assembly: GCF_014851815.1. GTDB lineage: Bacteria > Pseudomonadota > Gammaproteobacteria > Xanthomonadales > Xanthomonadaceae > Pseudoxanthomonas_A. The sequence goes on along the minus strand of NZ_JACVAJ010000001.1, from coordinate 1,457,321 downwards.
CAGCGCCTGGCTCCAGGCGACGGCCTTGCGTCCATCGCCAGCGTACATGCCGCCCAGCATCCGCACCCAGGGTTCGTACGCCGGCTTCCAGTCGCCGCTGTAGTACACGGTGCGCTGGTAGTCGCGGATGCTGTCGAAGGAGGTCTTCATTTCGCGCTCGTTCCAGGCATCGATGCTCCGCCACGGCACGCCCTCGGCCTTCCAGTCCTCCAGTCCGATCGGATTGACCAGTACCAACCGCTCGGTCGCCTCCGGATACTGCAGCGCATAGCGCGCGGCGAGCATGCCGCCCATGGAGTGGCCGACGATCACCGCGCGCTCGATGCCCAGCGTGTCGAGCAGGGCATGCGTGTTGGCGGCCAACTGTCCGAACGAATACTGGTAACCGGAAGGCTTGCTCGATTTGCAGAAGCCGACCTGGTCCGGCGCGATCACGCGGAAGCCGGCGGCAGTGAGTGCATCGATCGTGGATACCCAGGTCGCGGCGCAGAAGTTCTTGCCGTGCAGGAGCACGGCGGTGCGGCCGTTCGGTCGCTCGGGTGCGACGTCGAGATATGCCATCTCCAGCGACTGCGACTGCGACGCGAAGGCGAAGGTCTGTACCGGTCGCGGGTACTCGAAGCCTTCGAGGCGCGGCCCGTAGCGGGGCATGGGCTCGGCCTGCGCAACGGCATGGACGGCGAGCAGGGCGACCAGCGCGGAAGCGGGAATCTTCATGGGGGATCTCGGCGACGTGGCAGGCGAGCGTATCGCGGACACGTTGCAGGGATGTCAATCCGCGCGTGCGGACACGGATGCGGAGGGGGGCGTCGGGGCTGACGGATGATGCGGCCCGCGCAACACCAGATGGCCGCTGCGGACCAGTTCACCCGGATCGCGTCGCAGATGGTCCACATCCAGTGCGGGCAACGGCAACGGCGTGGCTTCGTAGAGCGCCCAGCCGTTGCGGCCATGCGCCTTCACCTCGTAGAGCGCGCGGTCGGCCAGGGAGACCAGCTGCTCCCAGCCGAGCAGGTCGGGCGCGGCGGGGAAGGGCGGATAGCCGATCAGTCCCAGCGATGCCGTCACCTGCAGGCGTGTGCCGGCCACGTCCACCGGTTCCGTGGAGATCGCCGTGCAGATGCGGCGTCCCAGCGCATGCAGCTCGTGGCGCGGCATCGGCCGGAACACCATCAGGAATTCCTCGCCGCCCCAACGGATCACGTAGTCGCCGTCGCGCGACAGCGTGCGCAGGCGATGCGCGACGGTCTGCAGCACGTGGTCGCCCGCCTGGTGCCCGTGGCCGTCGTTGATCGACTTGAAGTGGTCGATGTCGAGCAGGGCGAATGCGAGCACGTCCACGCCGGCGGCGAAGCCGGGCATGCGCTGGTAGTAGGCGATGTCGGCGGGCAGCTGGCGGGTCAGGTAGCGGCGGTTGTGCAGGCCGGTCAGCGGATCGGTCAGGCTGATCGCCTCCAGTTGCCGGTTGGCCTGCTGCAGGTCGCGCGTGCGCTGTTCCACCAGCCGCTCCAGCGCGACGCGACGGTTGTGGTGGCGGCGCAGCACCCACCGGTTGGACAGCAGCACCAGGATCGCCAACGCGAACGCCAGCAGCAGGTAGAACCACGGGCTCTCGTAGAAGTACGGCGCGATGGCGAATGCCTGGGTGGCGGCGGCGCGTCCGGAGACGCCGCTGTTGTTGGTGCCGAGCACCTCGAACACGTAGCGCCCGGCCGGCAGGTTGGTGTACGTGGCACTGCGCTGATGGGGATCGTCGAGCAGTTTCCACTCGTCGTCGTAGCCGCGCAGGCGATAGCGGATGTCGATATGGTCGGACGCCTGGAAGCTGAGCGTGGTGAACTCGAAGCGCAGGTCGCGCGCCGCGCTGGGCAGCGACCATTCCGTCGCGCGCTCGGCCGGCCGCCATTGGCCCTGCACCTGGACGCGTTCGACCACCGATTCGGGCAGGTAGTCGTTGGCCAGCGACTGGTCGGTGGCCATGACCACGACGCCATCGCGGGTCGGCAGCCACAGCGCGTTGTCGGCCAGGAAGCCACGGCTGTTGCCGGCGCCGTTGCAGCAGTCGCCCTTCTGGCCGCCATGACGATCGCCGCGCTCATTGAGCAGGGTCCGCGCGTTGACGCGCAGGGACGGATCGTCGGCGGCGTCGAGCAGGTCGGCCACCGGTACCCGGTAGATCCCGCGCAGGCCACCCGCCCAGAGGAAACCGCTGGCGTCCTCGGCGAAGAAGAACGGCGCGTTCGCCGGGACGCCGCGCGACTTGTCCAGCCGCGTCCAGCGATGGCCGTCGAACAGCAGCATCAGTTCTTCGGACAGCGCGCCGGCCAGCCACTGGCCGCCGGCCAGCTCGTGCAGGGAGACGATGTGCGGCGCATCCAGGCCCGTTCCGGTCAGGGGAAGCGCGACCAGATGCTCATCGACGAATTCGTAAAGGCCGCTCTGCGTGCCCACCAGCATCCGTCCGTCGCGCGTCTCCATCAGCACGCGCACGCGGATGTCGCGCAGGCCCTCCCGTTCGCCGTAGTGGCGCGCGTGTGCGTCGCCTTCCCGCCAACGGTAGAGGCCATTGCTGGTGGCGAACCACAGTCGTCCCTGGCGATCGCGGACGATGCCGTTCACCTGTGCGGCATCCAGCGCCGCCAGCATGCGCGGCCGTTGCACGCGGCCATCGCGGTACAGGGCGGCGCCGTCGCGCGTGCCGATCCAGGTCTGCCCGTTCTCGGGCAGCAGGCTGTACGCGGCGGGATGCGGCAGATCGCGTCCCGCGACCAGGGTGCGGAACCGGCCGCCGTCCAGCACGCTGACGCCGTCGTCGCTGCCGACCCACATGCGGCCGTCGGGCGCCTGCGCGATCGACCACAGCAAGGGCTGGTGCAGACCTTCGGCGCGGCTGTAGCGCCGCGTCCAGCCGTTCCAGGCGCGGCTGGCACCTTCGTTGTTGCTTCCTAGCCACAGGTTCGACTCGCGGTCTTCGTAGAACGCGCGGATCTCCGCGAGCGGTCCGTCCGCAGAGATCCGTTCCAGCAGGCGGCCGTTCTGCAGACGGTAGAGGGTGTCGCGGGTGCTTGCCCACAGGATGCCGTCGCGGTCCTCATGCAGCGCCTGCACGCCGCCGCTGACAGTGGCGACGTCGCGGTCGCGCTGCCAATGCTGGCCGTCGAGGACGAACAGGCCGGCATCGCAGCCGGCCCAGAGGCGGCCGTCGTGGCGCGCCAGCGAGGTGACCGTCGCCAGCGATGCACCGGCGGGCAGTTTCAGGACGCGTTCGCCCGTGCCGTCGAAGGCGTGCACGCGCCCGCGGCCACCGGCCCAGAGCGTGCCGTCGTCGTCGGCATGCAGTGCCAGCGCGCCGCCGTCGTCGATCGGATGCAGCGTCTGCAGGCGGTCGGCCACCACCATCATGACGCCGCGGTGGGTGGCCACCAGCAGGCGTCCGCGGACGTCGCGCGTCAGCGCCCGCACGTCGACGACGCCGGTGGCCTCGCCCGGGGCGAGCGGGATGGCCTTGATGCGGTTGCCGTCACGGACGGCCAGTCCCTGCGGGGTGCCGATCCACAGTCGGCCTTCGCGATCGGTGTGCAGGGCCTGGATCCAGGTGCTGGGCAGTTCCGGGGTGTTGTCGAGGTCGAAGTTGGTGAAGCGCACGCCGTCGAAGCGGCTCAGGCCAGCCTGCGTGCCGAACCAGAGGTAGCCGGGCCGGTCCTGGGCGATGGCGAGCACGCTCAGCTGGGGCAGGCCCTGTTCCAGGCTCCAGTGGTTGCGCACGTAGTGGTGGAACGACTTGGAGGGATCCAGCGCGTGCGCGGTCGGGCAAAGCGTCGCCATCCCGCCCAGCAGGGGCAGGCACCAGGTCGCCAGTCGGCGCCGCCAGGACGGCCGGCCGCGGCGGATCTTGTCCACGGACTGGGACAGGACGCGTCTCCGGTAAGTCGGTTTACCAAAGTACGGTATCGGCGCAGGTGCTCGTGCCTAAAGGGCGCCGGAGCCGGTGTCGTGCTGCTGTCGCGTCCCTGTCGTGGCGATCCGGCCGGTACGGAGGGAGGCTGGGACCGAACGTACACTGGCCGGGACAAGACCGACAACGATGGACATGAAACTGAACGCCGAACGGATCCGGACCCTGAGGGAACAGCGGGCCTGGTCGCAGGAACACTTGGCGACGGTCGCCGGGGTGAGCACGCGGACGCTGCAGCGGATCGAAGCGGGGGCGGCAGCATCCAAGGAGACCTGCCTCGCGCTGGCGGCGGCGTTGGAGGTGGCAATAGGGGAACTGGCCGGTGATGCGCCCCCGGATGGGGTCGGCGGCGGGCCGGCGACGGCTGGGGCAACGTCGAAACTGCCGTCGTGGCTGATGATGGGGCTGCTGTTGGTGCTGTTCGTGGTCTGGTTCGGCTACACGGTCGGCAAGGACGCCGCCCTGCGCGACAACCGTGCGGAAGCTGCATGCGAACAGGATGCTGTCGGCTGCCGCTGACGGATCCAGAGGCCATCAGCGTTCGCTGACGACAGCGCATAGGTTGGGATGAGCCTGCGAACCCCAACACATTGACGCTTGAGGATACCGATGTCGGGGTTCACTTCGTTCACCCCAACCTATGCGCTTGCCGTCGCCGCGCACCGCACCAAGCCTGCTCACGAAACGAATTTGCCTTTCACTGGTCGCCCGGCGGCAAGGGGAGACTCTTCGACATGAAGTACCGCTTCCTTCCGTGCGGATAGTCTGGCAGCTCGCCGAACACGATGTAGCCGTGCCTTGAGTAGAAATCCAGCGCCTGCCAATCGAAAGTGTCCAGGCGCGCCGAATGCGCGCCAAGCAAGGTTGCCTGCTGTTCGCACGCAATGAGCAACCTGGATCCGAGATCCTTGTTGCGCGCGTACTCATCGACCCAGAGGACGTGAACCTCCAGCCATCCCAGTGCGACCTCCGCGACCACGCCGGCCATCAAGCCGCCGGCACCATCTCTGACGACCAGCTGGATGGGTAAGAACTTGATCTCACCGATGGCCGCATCGTTGAATGCCCTCAGATGTGCGCACACAAGCTCTGCCTCATCGCCAGAGGCATGGCCGATGAGTAGCTCTTCCATGGCCATCAACACTCGATGACGTTGACGGCCAACCCGCCGCGACTGGTTTCCTTGTACTTGTCCTGCATGTCGCGGCCGGTGTCGCGCATGGTCTTGATCACCTTGTCCAGGCTGACCTTGTGCTTGCCGTCGCCGCGCATGGCCATGCGGCTGGCGTTGATCGCCTTCACCGCGCCCATCGCGTTGCGCTCGATGCACGGGATCTGCACCAGCCCGCCGATCGGATCGCAGGTCAGGCCCAGGTTGTGCTCCATGCCGATCTCGGCCGCGTTCTCCACCTGGCTGGGACTGCCGCCGAGTGCGGCGACCAGCCCGCCGGCGGCCATCGAACAGGCCACGCCGACCTCGCCCTGGCAACCGACCTCGGCCCCGCTGATGCTGGCGTTCTCCTTGTAGAGGATGCCGATGGCCGCCGCCGTCAGCAGGAAGTCGAATACCCGCTGTTCGCTGTTGCCCGGGCAGAAGCGGTCGAAGTAATGCAGCACCGCCGGGATGATGCCGGCCGCGCCGTTGGTCGGTGCGGTGACCACGCGTCCGCCGGCGGCGTTCTCTTCATTCACTGCCAGCGCGTACAGGTTCACCCAGTCCAGCACCGTCAGCGGATCGCGCATCGCCGCTTCGGGCTTGCTGGACAGTTCCCGGTGCAGGGTCGGTGCGCGGCGGGAGACATGCAGGCCGCCGGGCAGGGTGCCTTCCTCGCGGATGCCACGGGCCATGCACGACTGCATGGCACCCCAGATCGCGCGCAGGCTGTCGCGGATCTCGTCCTCGCTGCGCCAGGCCTTCTCGTTCTCGAACATCAGCGCCGCGATGCTCAGCCCGCTGCGCTGGCACTGGGCCAGCAGCTCATCGCCGCTCTTGAAGGGATACGGCAGCGGGGTCTCGTCGGCCACGATGCGGTCCGAAGCGGCATCGTCCTGATTGACCACGAAGCCGCCGCCGACGGAGTAGTAGTCGCGGGTGGCGATGACCTCATCGCTGGCGTCATACGCGGTAAAGCGCATGCCGTTGGTGTGGTAGGGCAGCTTCTGCCGCTTGTTCATCAGCAGGTCGCGCTTCTCGTCGAAGGCGAGCTCATGCGTGCCGCCGAGCAGGATGCGCTTGCCAGTGCGGATGCGTTCCAGCGCCGGCGGGATGATGTCCGGGTCGATCTCGTTGGGGTAGTGGCCTTCCAGGCCCATCAGCACGGCCTTGTCGGTGCCGTGGCCGCGGCCGGTCAGAGCCAGCGAGCCGAACACCTCGGCGCGGATGCGCGCCACGTCCTGCAGCCGCCCGGCATCGACCAGCCAGCGGCCCACGAAGCGCGCCGCCGCCCGCATCGGCCCCACCGTATGCGAGGAGCTCGGACCGATGCCGATCTTGAACAGGTCGAACGTGCTGACTGCCATGCTGCAAAAACCGCCGTCGAAAAAAGGCCGCTATTCTAAGCACGTAGACGCCACATGCCCTTCACTCCTCAGCCGCGATGCCCCTGATCCTCTACCAGCGCGACGATTGCCACCTGTGCGACCTGGCGCTCGACATACTCGCGCACGCACGCATTCCCGAGTTCGAAAGCGTTTTCATCGATGAAGACGACGCTTTGGAAGCGCGTTACGGCATCCGCGTCCCTGTGCTGCATCGCAGCGATACCGGTGCGGAACTGGACTGGCCCTTCGATGCCGGTGCGGTGGGGGCGTTCCTGCACCCGTAAAGCTGTCCGTTGACGGAACGGACGCACGACGGTGCGCCAGTGCACGGGACGGCCGCGCTAGGTGGGTCCCTCCAGGCGGGGTTACCCATGGCATCGATACGTGGAGTGTGGCTGACGCTCGTGGTCGCAGGTGCCTGCGTGCCGCTCGCGACCGTCGGCGGTGTCCACGACGACGATCCCGCACTGCGCCGGATGCACGGCGAGTTCGTCGATGCCTTCGTGGATAGCCGGGGCTTCGGCAGGATGCGCGTCACGCCGATGATGGCGCGCATGCGCGACGCCCGGTTCGAGGCCGTGGATGAGCACGGGCGCTGCGTGATCGAAGTGGAACTGGTCGGTGTCGCTCGGCACGACCCGCCGGTGGTCCATGCCGCGAGTTTCATGGGGTTCCAGCACCCCGATGGCGATTCCGGCCTGCGTGCGCCACCGGCCTCCACGCGCGGCCTGCACGCGTGGGAGCGCGAGGCGCTGGCCGCGCTGGCGTCGGGCAGGGAGCTGGTCGTGCAGGACACGCCGCGGGGCGAACGCGCGATGGGTGCGATCCGCGCGCGCCCGGCATGTCTGTCATGCCACGAAGATCATCGCGAGGGCGACGTCCTGGGCGCCCTCGCTTACGGACTGGGACGCTTCTCGATATCCGCGCAGGCAGCGGAGCGGCGTTCCTGCGAGCCCGCGCTCGTCGCGTCGTCGCGCTGACGGAGGCAGCGCGCAGGATCGTCCAGCTGCCGATCCAGGAAGCCGATCACATGGTCGGTATAACCGGCAGGATCGTGCGCAAGGAAGTCCACGTGGGCGGCGTCGGGCAGCAACCAGAATGATTTCGGCGCGCGTGCGCGCCCGTACATCGCACGCGACTCGGCCGGCAGCGTATGCCGGTCCTGTCCGCCCGCGACCACCAGCACCGGTGCGCCGAGGTTTGCGATGCGGTCGATGGGGGAAAGTTCTCGAACGGGAATGCCGAGCCGCCACTCGGCCTGCATCGCCAGCAGTGGCGAGAGCGTGGCTGCGGTGTCGCCCAGCCGCATCGCGATGCGGTTGCGGATGGCCTGGCGCGCATCGGAATACACGGCTTCCAGCACCACCGCGTCAAAGCCGCTGGGCTGTGGCCCCAGCACCACCGATGCCCCGCCCAGCGACACGCCGATCACGGCACGCTTCTCGCCGGGACGTTGTTCGTGCATCCAGTCGCGCGCCGCTGTCACGGCGGCGGCTTCACGCCAGCCGAGCGTGATCGCGTCGCCCGGACTTTCGCCATGCGCTGGAAGGTCGATCAGCAACACCGCGTATCCATGTCGCGACAACAGCCGGGCGCGCCCCAGCATCGCGCGACGGTCCGAACGGATGCCATGCAACAGCAGCACGCTGGCACGGCCTGGTTCTCCGGCGATCCACCAGCCCGCAACAGGGGGCGCCTGCGGGACGGCGATATCTACCTCGCGTGCGTGGAGATCCGCGGGAGGCGGACCGATCACCGCGGGCCGCGGTGCGACGAGCGTGCCGCCAAGCCACCACAGGCCGGCGGCACCGGCCGCGCACAGCAGCACGGTGGCGATGCCGAGACGAAGCAGCAAGCGTCGCCCGCGCATCGGTTTTTTTACTTGGCGGGCTTCAACAAGACCCTGGTGCTGATCGCCACGTCATTCGGAATCGTCGAGGTGTCGGCCCAGTCGCCGCCGCCGACGCCGAAGTCCAGGCGCTTCACCGTCGCCTTGCCGGCGAGCACCGGCTGCGCGCCCGGGGTCCAGGTGAAGGTCAGCGTGACCGGCTTGCTGACGCCGCGCAGCGACAGCGTGCCGTCGGCCGCGTACTGGTTGCCGCCCAGCGAACGGAACTTCGTCGCGGTGTAACGGGCCTGCGCGAACTTGGCGACGTTGAAGAAGTCGCTGGACGTCAGCGTGCCGTCGCGGTCGCCGTTGCCGGTCTGCGTGCCCGCCAGCTGGATGGTGACGTCGAGCTTGCTGGTCGCGAGCTGCGCCGGATCGAAGCTCAGCGTGGTGGCGAAGCCGCCGAACTTGCCGGTGAAGGTTTCACCCTGGTAGTTGCTGGCGAACACCAGCGTGGAGCCGGGCGCCTGCACGTAGTCGGCCGCCATGGCCGGTACGGCGGCCAGCAACAGGGAGGCGAGCGCCAGGCGCGCGCATTCACGGATTTTCATCGGGGGAATCCTGCGGGGTGGGGGAAGAGGGAAGGGGCGAAGCGGCGGCCGGCGCGGCGACGGCGGTGCGCCGGCCCGGCAGCATGCGGCGCAGCGTGGCGTCGCCCTGGAACAGATGGTGGTACAGCGCGGCGCCGGCATGCGCCATCACCAGTACCACCAGCACCCAGAACAGCAACTCGTGCGCGCCTTCTGCGGCTTCATGCACGCTGTCGCTGCGTCCGGTGATGGCGGGCAGGTTGAACAGCTTGAACCACTGCAGCGGATAGCCCGCGGACGAGTTCAGCACCCAGCCCGACAGCGGAATGGCGAACAACAGCGCATACAGGAAGAAGTGCGTCACCGAGGCGATGCGCTGTTGCCAGGTCGGCGTGCCGGCGACCGGTGCAGGTGCCCCGGCATAGACACGCCACAGCACGCGCAGCACGACCAGCGCCAGGATGGTCAGGCCGATCGACTTGTGCAGCGCGTAGATGTTGATCTTGCGCGGCCCGTTGGGCAGGTCGCCCATCGTCAGGCCCAGGTAGGCCATGACCAGGATCAGCACGACGATGGTCCAGTGGAACAGCTGGCTGACGGCGCCCCAGCGCTCGTCGGTGTTCTTCAGGGTCATGGCGTCGGCTCCTGAGTGGAAGGGGAAGGCGGGATGGTCGTGTCGTCGTCGGCCTTGCCGTCGTAGGTGGCTTCCGCTTCGATGCGAAGTTCCACTTCGTCGCCGATCACCGATTTCCACGCAGTGATGCCGAAATCGGCGCGGCTGAGCTGGGTGGTGGCGGAGAAGCCCACCGTGCGCCGGAACGGCGGCATGGGATGGCGTTTGATGGCGTTGAGGGTCACGTCGAGGACGACTTCGCGCGTCACCCCGCGCAGGCTGAGGTCGCCGACCACGCGGGCATGCGTGGCATCGACCGGTTCCACCCGCGTGGACACGAAGCGCGCTTCCGGATGTCCTTCGGCGTCGAGCAGCGACTTCGCCAGGGTGGCCTTGTTCCAGTCGCCATCGCCCAGGTCGATGCGTGCGACCGGCACGCGGACGTCGACGCGTGCGCGCGTCCAGTCGTCCGGATCGAACACCAGCGTGCCGGTGCTGCCCGAGACGGTGCCGAGTGCGTTGGAGAAACCGGCATGCGAGATCGCGAACATCACGCGCGTGTGTACGGGGTCCAACGTGTACCCCGCCAGCGTGTCGCGCGCGAACGACGCGGCAGGCACCAGCGCCAGCAGGCAGAGGCTGCGCATCAGCAGGCGGCGGGCGGTCGATCCGGGCATGGGGACGGATTCTAGGGGCCGGTCCATGAAGATACCCCGCTTGCGCGTGCAACGGTCCGTTGCGACGATGCCGGGCGGGGGACGACAGGGAAAGAGGGGCGGTCAGGAATGGTGATGCGTGCGTGGTGGTTGCTGCTGTTCTGCCTGGTGTGCGCACCTGCACCCGCGACGGTGCCGGAGATTCCGCGCTTCCGCCTGCTGGGCGCCGGCGACGGCCTGCCCTCCACGACGATTCCTGCGCTGGCGCGCGATCGTGCCGGCCACCTGTGGATCGCGACCTGGGACGGCCTGGCCCGCTACGACGGCGTCGGCTTCAAGGTCTGGCGGCACGATCCTGCCGATCCCGCCTCGTTGCCCGGCAACGTCGTGCAGGCGCTGCACGTCGATGCGGCGGACCGCGTGTGGGTAGCGACCGAGAACGGCGGTCTCAGCGTGATGGACGTGGACCGTCGCGGCTTCCGCCACTACCGCAAGTCCGATCATCCGCAAATGGGCAGCGACGAGGTGTTCGCCATCGCCAGCCGTGGCGGCGACGTGTGGTTCGGTACCTTCGGTGGCGGATTGCACAAGCTGGCAGCGGACGGCCGCATCACCCGCTACGCGGCGTCACCCGACGGTGGCGAAGGCCTGCCGTCGGACAACGTACTGTCGCTGGCCTTCGATACGAAGGGTGCGCTGTGGATCGGCACCATGGGTGGCCTGGCGCGATTCGACGGCACGCGGGTCGAGCGTCTCGCACTGCCTGCGGGAGACGGTCAGATCGTCTACTCGGTGACCGCCGACAACGAGGCGATCTGGGTGGGTGCGTCGGACGGCGTGCATCGCTGGTCGCAGGAGGGCGGATGGGTGTCGCCGCCGTGGTCGCCGATGTTCGCGCGCCCCAACGCACTCATCGCGATGACCAGCGATGGCGAGGGCGAGTACTGGCTGGCCAGCCAGGGCGGGTTGTGGCGCACGGAGGGCGATCGCGCCCCGGCGCCAGTGAACTACGACGCGCAGAGTGTGGGCATCGGCCGCGTGCTGCAGACCGTGCTTGTGTTGCCGGACGGTGGCCTGTGGGTGCCGGTGCCGACACGGGGCCTGGCTTACCTGCGGTCGGACTGGCGGCGCATCGCCGCGTTCTCGCCGGCGCAGGGGCTCGGCGGCGGACTCTATCGCGGGCTGTCGCAGGCCGGTGACGGCGGTGTCTGGATCGCCAGCAGTACCGGCAAGGTGGAACGTCTGGATACGCGCAGCGGTCATGTCACGCCCTTGCCGCAGCACGCTGCCCTGCTCGGAGAACTGCGGCTGACATCGTTGCGGCAGGATCGCCATGGCAACCTGTGGATCGGCCACCGCAACGGGCTGATCCGCGTCGACCCGCGGACCGGTGCACTACGGCAATGGTCGCAGCAAGGCCAGGACGCGGTGCCGGACGGCACGTCGATCGACTGGCTGGTCGAAGCGAAGGACGACACGCTGTGGCTGGTCACGCAGATGGGCAGCGTGCAGCAGCGCGACATCACCGATGGACGCGTATTGCGCACCATCGTCAAGCAGGAGGACGGCAGCGGCCTGCCCGACATCGAGGGCCTGGCGGTCGCGCCCGACGGACGCGCCTGGCTGGGTGGCGCTGCCGGCATGATGGTGTGGGACGAGGCGGCGGGCCGCTTCGTCGCGGTGGGCGCGATGGGCGGCGAGCGCGTGTATGCGTTCGCCTTCGAGCATGCCGACCGCCTCTGGCTGCATCGCATGTCGGGCGTGGAGGCCTGGCGCCGCGACGGCACCCGCTGGGTGCGCGAACGCAGGATCGGTGCGGCGGAAGGACTGCCTGCCGTCGAGTCGACCGGCCTGACGGTCGACCTGCAGCGACGGGTCTGGCTGGGCACGCGCCGCGGCCTGTTCCGCATCGACCCCAACCTGCACGGCTCGCGTGCCCTGCTGCGCAACTTCGGCGTGCGCGAGGGACTGCTCAGCCAGGAGCTCAACGATCGCGGGCTGTTGCTGACGCGGGACGGCCTGCTGGTGTCGACCGCTGCCGACGGGTCGGTCGCGCTGCTGGACACGCAGTTGCCGGACCCCAGGCCGGTGACGCCGAACCTGGTGCTCGACAGCCTCCAGGTCAGCCGCGGCGACGACGTGCTTGCGCTGCGGATCGACCAGCCCCTCGTCCTGCAGCCCGAGGACCACGAACTGCTCGTCGGCACGCGCCTGCTGAGCTACGAGAATCCGCTGGGCAATCGCTACCGCTCGCTGCTGGAAGGGTTCGACAGCGGTTGGGTGGACCAGGGCGCCAGCGGCGAGCGTGTGTTCTCCGCGCTCACCCCTGGCCGTTACCGGCTGCGGGTGCAGTCCTTCGACGCTGCGGGCAATGCCTCGCGCGAACTGCAGGTGCCGGTGCACGTGCTCCCGCCGTGGTGGCGGAGCGCATGGGGGCTGGCCCTGTTCACGGTCCTGGGGGTGCTGCTGCTGCTCGCCGCCGCCGCGGCGTACCGACGGCGCGTGCGCCGCAGGAGCGCGTGGCAGCTGGCCGAACACAAGCGCGAAGTGGCCGAACAGGCATCGCTGGCGAAGACCCGCTTCCTGGCCACGCTCGGCCACGAGATCCGCACACCGATGACCGGCGTGCTCGGCATGACGGAACTGCTGCAGGCCACGACGTTGGACGAGCGGCAGACGGGCTACACCGACGCCATCCAGCGTGCCGGCACGCACCTGCTGAGGCTGGTCAACGATGCACTGGACCTGGCGAAGATCGAAGCGGGCAAGCTCGAACTCCAGCAGGTCGAGTTCGACCTGCACGCGCTGGTCTCGGACGTCGTCGCGCTGATGGGACCGGTCGCGGGCAAACGTGGCCTCGCGTTCCAGGATGGCATCGCCGCCGGTGTGCCGCGCGTGGTGCGCGGCGATCCGCTGCGGTTGCGTCAGATCCTGCTCAACCTGCTGGGCAATGCGATCAAGTTCACCGAGTCCGGCCATGTGTCGCTGCATGCGCTGCCGCTGGCGCCGCAAGGCGTGCGGCTGGTGGTCGGCGACACCGGCCCCGGCATCAATGCCGAGCAGCAGGCCCGGCTGTTCCGCCGCTTCGAGCAGGCCGAAGGCGCGCAGACGACGGCGCGCTACGGCGGCAGCGGCCTGGGCCTGGCGATCTGCCAGGAACTGGCGGTGGCGATGGGCGGGCGGATCGACGTCGACAGCGCACCGGGCAAGGGCACGCGTTTTTCCGTCGACCTGCCGTCCCTGCAGGTCGTGGCCGCAGGCGACGAGTACCCGGTGCCCGCGGCGGACACCGAGCAGGCGACGCCTGTCGGACCGCTGCACATCCTGCTGGTCGAGGACGATGCGACGGTCGCCGATGTCGTGGCCGGACTGCTCCGCGCGCGCGGCCATCGCGTGACCCACGCGCCTCACGGACTGGCGGCGTTGACCGAAGTGGTGACGACGGCGTTCGACATGGCTTTCCTCGATCTCGATCTTCCGGGCCTGGACGGCATGGCGCTGGCGCGCCAGTTGCGCTTGCATGGCGTGACCACGCCGTTGATCGCCCTGACCGCGCGCACCGACGCCGAAGCCGAGCCGCTGGCGCGGCAGGCGGGGTTCGACGACTTCATCCGCAAGCCGGTCACCGGCGACATGCTGGCGGCGGTGATCGCGACACAGATCGAGCGGGGCGCAGCGCCGGCACAGGAGGACACGCCTTGAGGATGATGGCCCGTTGGCTCTGCGCGGCCGCACTGGCGATGGTCGGCCCGGTGGCGGCAGAGGGGTCGGCCGAGACGCCGGAACCGCCGTTGCTGGGCGACTACATCACCGACTCGCGCGCGCTGTATCCGTTGCGCGTGGGCGACTGGGAAGCGATGGGCGAGAAGCGTTACGAGCGGCAGGAACTGGGCGTGTCGGTGCGCTACCAGGACACGCGCAAGCCGGACCGCTGGATGGACCTGTACCTGTATCCGGCCGGCGTGATGTTCGACCCGGCCTTCGAACGCGTGTTCCAGTACAGCATCGACGAGATCGTGCAGATCGCGCGCGACCGTAACGCGGGCGATGTCCGCCTGGCCCACGCACGCACGTTCGCCACGGCGCCGGCCGCGGGCGAAGGCATGCTCGGCGACCTGGCGGTGAAGGCGCGTTCCTTCGCGATGGAAGTGCCGATGCGCGACAAGCGCTACTTGTCCGTGCTCGCGATGACCGTGCGTGATCTCTACTTCATCAAGGTGCGCTACAGCGTGGAGGCCGGCAGCGTGTCCGACGAAGACGTGCAGCGCCAGGCGGAAACCTTCCTCGCCGGTTTCGCGGCGGACATCCGGGTGCTCAATACCGGCAGCTGCCGGCAGGAACTGCAGGTGCGGCCGATGCCCGTCGGCAGCGCGCGTCCCGACACGGTGCTGGCCAGCACCAACGAAGGGCAGGGCGACGAGATGTGGATCGCCGACGACGCGGTCTACCTGCGCCCGGCCATCATCGGGAACGCCACCACGGCCGACAGGCTGAAGGCCGAGGCCCAGTCCATCCGCAACGCGCTGCGCGGGCGTTGCGTATCGCCGGAAGCCATGGAGATCCTGGTGCCCGATGGCATGCGCGAGATCCGGTTCGAGTATCGCCTGCCTGCAGGCGGCAGCGACGGTACGGTGCCGCGGCTGAGAAGTCCGCGCTCGGGCCTGGGCTGACGCGCTCAGCGCAGCCGGCGCGCTTCCATCACGCCCGCGATGGGGTCGTAGTAGAACCAGTCGCTGCCGTTGTCGTCGAGCCAGTCGATGCGCGCACGCGCGGTCGCTGGAACGTGGCAGAGCACGCCTTCACCGTAGTCGTCACCGGGCGGGGAAGGCGCAGGCGGTGCGTCCGCGAACAGGTCGTCCAGCGACGCCGGCTTCCTGCCCCAGGTCAGGCAGTCGGCGTCGCGGCTGCTGTCGTCGGGCCAGCCCATGCGGTCCCAGAACGCCGCCCGCCCCTGCTCGCCCAACCGGTGCGCCTCGACGACCTCGCCGTCGCCGGTCGAGGTGAGGCGCCATTCCGTGCCCACGTCCTGCACGCGCCATACGACCTCGTCGGCGTCATGGGTCGCGCCGTGGCCGTACTCGCCGGCGAACGACATCGGTTCGCCGGCAAATGCGCTGGAGGACAAACCGACCAGGCTTATCAGACAGAGCAGGCGCATCGCCTCAGTCCGCCCAGGCTTCGACGTACAACGTGCGGGCGGCATCGTCGGGATCGGGGTGGACCCAGATGCCGCCGGCTTCCGAGGTCGGCAGGTGGAAGCCGTCGCCGGTCGCCAGCATGTGGCAGGCAGCAGCGGGAGATTCTTCCGCCAGCGTCCGTGCCAGGCAGGCGTCTTCGATGAAGTCCCGGACCTTCGGGCCCGCGGCAGCGAACGGTACGGCCAGCACGTACTGGTGGTCGCCCCAGCGCTGCGAATCCATCAGTCGCACCTCGGTCACCGGCTGGCCGGCGAGCTGGACGCGATCGGGATGCAGCACCGCGCGCGCGGTCACCGCGGTCAGGGTCCGCTGGTCGTCGTCGGCCAGGGTGTCTTCGCAATCCAGTTCGACGCGCGCCACGCGCGTGCGCCACCCGGGTGGCAGCTCGTCCAGGCGGCGGGCACGGATGCGGTCGCAGCCGGGCGTCGCATCCAGACCGGGCGCGGCGTGCTCGCCGGGCACCACCATCACCAGTGCGGGAAAATCGCCGCCGGCGACCCGCAGGACATGCGCGGGGCTGGCCTCCTCGGCACGGACGCGCGCGCCGGCCACCAGCAACAGGCCGGCAGCGGCGGGGGCAAGCAGGTGGCGGCATTCCATTGCGTCACTCCGGCGGCGGGGAACGGCTGGGTCAGCGTGCGCTGTAGGCGTGGACTTCGTCCACCAGCACGGCGACGTGGTCGGGATTCATGTCCGGCGACATGCCGTGGCCCAGGTTGAACACGTGGCCGTCGCGCGAACCACCGTTGCCGTCGCGGTAGCTGTCCAGTGCGCGGCGCACCTCGCGGCGGATCGCGTCGGGCGAGCCGTACAGCGTGGCCGGATCCAGATTGCCCTGCAGCGCGACCTTGCCCTGCGTGCGGCGCGCGGCCTCGCCCAGTTCGACCAGCCAGTCCACGCCAACGCCGTCGGCGCCGCTCGCGGCCAGGTCTTCCAGATAGGCGGCCGTGCCCTTGCCGAACAGGATCAGCGGGGCGCGCTCCGCGCCTTCGCCGCGGTCGAGTTCCTGCGCGATGCGCTGCAGGTACGGTAGCGAGAATTCGCGGTACATCGCCGGGCTCAGCACGCCGCCCCAGGTGTCGAACACCTGCAATGCCTGCGCGCCAGCCGCGCGCTGCGCAGCAAGGTAGGCGATCACCGCGTCGGTGTTGACCGACAGTAGCTGGTGCAGCGCGGCGGGTTCGTTCAGCGCCATTGCCTTGATGCGGGCGAAGTCCTTGCTGCCACCGCCTTCCACCATGTAGCAGGCCAACGTCCACGGGCTGCCGGAGAAGCCGATCAGCGGCACCTTGCCGTCCAGTTCGCGGCGGATCACGCGCACGGCGTCCATCACGTAGCGCAGTTCGGTCTCCATGTCCGGCACGCCGAGCTTCGCCGCGTCGGCGGCGCTGCGCACGGTGCGTTCGAACTTCGGGCCTTCGCCTTCGACGAAGTACAGGCCCAGGCCCATCGCGTCGGGAATGGTCAGGATGTCGGAGAACAGGATCGCCGCGTCCAGGTCGAAACGGCGCAGCGGCTGCAGGGTCACTTCGCAGGCCACGTCCGGGTTCTTGGCCATGCCGAGGAAGCTGCCGGCCTCCTTGCGCGTGGCGCGGTACTCCGGCAGGTAGCGGCCGGCCTGGCGCATCAGCCACACGGGCGTGCGGTCCACGGGTTCGCGGCGCAGGGCGCGCAGGAAGCGGTCGTTCTTCAAATCGGTCATCGGGGGATCCGGGGGGAAGTTACTTGGGCGCGTCGGCGCCGCGGGCGAACATCAGTTGGAAGCCGCGCTTGAGGTGGCTGTCGCGAGCCTTCTCGAAGGCGGCGTTGGCCTCGTCCTGCAGCAGGTACTGCTCGCGCTTCAGCGACGCGCGGCCGCCGATCTGTCCGGTTTCGCGCAGCAGCTCCCAGCCGCCGAACAGGTCGGGCTGCAGGGTCAGCTGGACGTAGCGGGGGGCTTCGCCCGCGTCGGGGCGCTGCTGGAGGAAGACGCGCATGGCGATATTTTAGCCGGACGGCTTGTCAGGCGGACAGCACGGCCAGTACGCGGGTCTCGTCCACGTCCGGCACCACCTCGGCCTGTCCCAGCCCCCGCCACAGCACCAGGCGCAGGCGGCCGGCCAGGTTCTTCTTGTCCAGCCGCATGCGGGCCAGCAGGGCCTCGGGCGCCAGGCCTGCGGGAATACGGGTCGGCAGGCCGTACGCAGTCAGCAGCGTCTCCAGGCGGTCGGCATCGCCGGCCGGAGCCATGCCCAGGTCGGCGGACAGGCGTGCCGCCAGCACCATGCCGACCGCCACGGCCTCGCCATGGTTAAGGTTGTCGTTGCCCAGGCCGCCGTAACCCTGTTCGGTCTCGATGGCATGGCCGAAGGTGTGGCCCAGGTTGAGCAGCGCGCGTTCGCCCTTCTCCAGCGGATCGCGGGCGACGATCTCGGCCTTGTGCTCGCAACTGGCGGCGATGGCCAGCGCCAGCGCCTCGCCATCCATCGCCAGCAGTGCTTCGCGTTCCTGTTCCAGCCACTGGAAGAAGCGGGCGTCGCGGATGGCGCCGTACTTGATCACCTCGGCCAGCCCCGCACGCAGTTCGCGTGGCGGCAGCGTCGCCAGTACCGAGGTGTCGGCGAACACCGCGCGCGGCGGATGGAACGCGCCGACCAGGTTCTTGCCCTGCGGGATGTCGACCGCGGTTTTGCCGCCGACCGACGAGTCCACCATCGACAGCAGTGTCGTGGGCACCTGCACGCAGTCCACGCCGCGCATCCAGCATGCCGCCGCGAACCCGGCCAGGTCGCCGACCACGCCGCCGCCCAGCGCGACCACGCAGGCATCGCGGGTGGCACCGAGCGTCGCCAGCGCGTCGATGGCATGGCCGAAGTGGGCCAGCGTCTTCGATTCCTCACCGGCCGGCAGGATGAAGGTGCCGATGGCGAGATCCGGTCGCGCGGCGTGCAGCGCTTCGCGCACGGTGCCGGCATACAGCGGCGCGACGATGGAGTCGCTGACCAGCAGCACGTGGCGACCGCGGACGTGCTGCGCCAGCGCGGTGCCGTCCGACAGCAGGCCGGGGCCGATCGCGATGGTGTAGGGAATCTCGCCGCCGACGTCGACGGTGCGGAGCTGGTTCATGCATTCTCTTCGATGGGTTGCCAGCGGTGCGCCAGCAACTGGGTCAGGCGGGCCGTCGCCTCGGGGGGCGTCAGTCCGTCGGTATCCAGGGTCAGGTCGGCGACCTCGCGGTAGAGCGGCTCGCGCGCCACCGCCATGTCATGCAGCACCTGTTCGCGGTCCGGTCGCTGCAGCAGCGGACGGTTGGTGCAGCGGCCGAGGCGCTTCAGCTGGGCGTCCACACTGACTTGCAGGTAGACCACGTAGCCGCGTTGTTTCATCTGTATCCGATTGTCGGCGTCCAGCACAGCACCGCCGCCGGTCGAGATGAGCTGGCCGTGGCCGGCCAGCAGCTCCTGCAGGGTGGCCTTCTCGCGCTCACGGAAGCCGGCCTCGCCCACGTGTTCGAACAGCGTGGCGATGCTGGCGCCAGTGCGGTCGACGATGGCCTGGTCCGCGTCCACGAACACCAGCCCGAAGCGCTCTGCCACGCGCTTGCCGATGGAGGTCTTGCCGGCCCCCGTGGGGCCGACCAGGATCAGGTTGGGGGCCGGATTCATGATGGGCAGATGCTAGCACCGCGCACCCGCGCGCGTGGCGTGGCGTTAACACCGGCGGGACTACGGTGGCCCTCCGGCGCTGTGCCGGGTGAACGAACGGGAGTGCGCCATGTCCGTCGCCAAGATCATCGAAGTCAACGCTTCGTCGAAAACCAGCATGGAAGATGCCGTCAAGGTCGGCCTGAAGAAGACCTCCGAGACGGTAAAGAACATCAAGGGCGCCTGGGTCAACGAGATCAAGGTGGTCACCGACGATGGCGGCAACGTGCAGGAGTGGCGCGTCAACCTGCGCATCACGTTCGTGGTGACGTGAGGCGAGGACGTGTTCCCCTGTAGGAGCGACGTGAGTCGCGACCGCTGACCCTGTGCGGCCGGAAGGTCGGCGACGGGCGAAGCATCCGATCACCATCGGGTTTCATTGGCCGTTGTGTCGTGCGGTCGCGACTCACGTCGCTCCTACAAGGGAAGCAGAGGCCTGCGATCCTCATCCAGCCGGACAACCCGATCCGCCGTGACCGGCAGCGTCGTCAGCAGATGGCGGCTGGTACGTTCGTAGTGCTGGATGAAACGGTCCAGCCGTGCGCGGTCCATCCCCCCGCGCGCGGGATCGCGCGCCACCATCGCCTGTTCCTGCTGCCAGCGCCACGTACGCACGATGTCGAAGCTGGGCGGTTGCAGGAACCACAGGGCATCGATCCGTGACCACAGCGCGGGATAGTCGCGCCGCAGGGCCTCGTTGCAATAGCGTCGCCAGCGGCCGTCGGCATCCTCGTCGCGCTCCAATGCGTTGCAGGGCGAGACCAATGCCGCTTCATCCTCGGCGACGGCGCCCAGGCACCAGCCTTCGAACAGGACCAGATCGACGCGTCCCTCTACGCGTATCCAGGCAGCATCCGCCACGCGATCGTCGGCCAGCTTGTCGAAGCGGGGCAGGGCGATGTCCTCGCCTTCGCGCAGCGCGTCCAGCACGCGGCAGCCGAGGGCCACATCGTGCGTGCCGGGCGGTCCGCGCGTGGCCAGCAGCGGATGGACATCGTGGGCCAGCTGCCGGCGCTGGTCGCGGGTCAGGTACAGGTCGTCCAGCGACAGGACGGCCACGCGCAGGCCGTCGGCCTCGGCGCGCGTGGCGATCTGCCCCGCCAGCGTCGATTTGCCGCTTCCCTGCAGCCCGCTGATGGCGAAGACCGGTGTGCGTGGCGCCAGGCCGCGGGCAGAGGCGAATGCCTCGGCCACGAGGGCATCGGGAAAACCGTCGGGATGCGTTGCCTGCGTCATCGCGCGACAATAGCGCATGCCCGATGCGCGGGCGCTGCCTGACGACGCCATGACCGATCTGTACGCCGAAGCCCTGTCCACGTTCGCCACGCTGTTCGGCGAAGCGAAGGCCGCGGGCACCGAAGTAGAGCCGAACGCGATGACCGTCGCCACCGCCACGCCGGACGGTCGTCCGTCCGCACGCACGGTGCTGCTCAAGGCCTTCGATGCGCGCGGCTTCGTCTTCTACACGCATACGCACAGCCAGAAGGGTCGCGAGCTGCACGACAACCCGCATGCCGCGCTGCTCTTCCTGTGGCGCAGCCTGCGCGATGCGGGCATCCAGGTGCGCGTGGAAGGGGCGGTGAGCCCGGTCGACGATGCCGAGGCCGATGCGTACTTCGCCTCGCGTCCGCGCCAGAGCCAGCTCGGTGCCTGGGCGTCGATCCAGTCGGAGACGCTGGATTCGCGCGAGGCGTTCGATGCGCGCATGGACGAGGTCGAGGCACGCTTCGCGGGCGCCGACGTGCCGCGTCCGGACGGCTGGAGCGGTTACCGTGTGGCACCGGAGGCGATCGAGTTCTGGTACGGCGCGCAGTTCCGCCTGCACGAGCGCTGGCGCTACGAACGCGATGCCGCGGGTGCCTGGAGCAAGCGGATGCTGTTCCCTTGAGCATTCGTGTGCGCGCTGCGTCCGCGACCGACATCGATGCGTGGGCCGCGATGCGCGTAGCCCTCTGGCCCGATGCCGATCCCGGTGAACTCCGCACCGAGGCGCTGGCCTGGGACAGCGGCAACGGCATCGCGCTCATCGCCTTCGACGACAACCACCAGGCCATCGGCATGGCGGAGGCCAGCCTGCGCCACGATTACGTCAATGGCACCGACAACTCGCCGGTCGGTTTCCTGGAGGCCTGGTACGTCGATGCCGACCATCGCGGGTGTGGCGTCGGTCGCGCACTGATCGCTGCGGTGGAAGCGTGGACACGCGCGCGAGGTTGCAACGAGCTGGCGTCCGACGCCCTGCTCGACAACACGGCCAGTCATGCGGCGCATGCGGCCTGCGGCTTCGAGGAAACCGAGCGTGTGGTGTACTTCCGCAAGGTGCTGGACGCATGAGCATCGGCCCGCATCGCATCGTCTGCCTGACCGAGGAGCCGACCGAGACGCTGTACGCGCTCGGCGAACAGGACCGCATCGTCGGCATCAGCGGCTTCACCGTGCGACCGCCGCAGGCACGCAAGGAGAAGCCGAAGGTCAGCGCGTTCACCAGTGCCAAGATCGGCGAGATCCTGGCGCTGAAGCCGGATCTGGCCATCGGCTTCTCCGACATTCAGGCGGACATCGCGGCGGAGCTGGTCCGGCAGGGCGTGGAAGTGTGGATCAGCAACCATCGGAGCGTGGACGGCATCGTCGACTATGTGCGGCGGTTGGGCGCGCTGGTCGGTGCGGCCGAACGGGCCAACGCCTACGCCGATACGCTACAGCACGGGATTGACGAGGTGCGTACGCAGGCGGCGCGCCTGCCGCGCCGGCCGACGGTCTACTTCGAGGAATGGGACGAGCCGCAGATCACCGGCATCCGCTGGGTATCGGAACTGATCGGCATCGCCGGAGGAGACGACGTCTTTCCGGAGATGGCGAAGGAATCGCTGGCCAGGCACCGCATTCTCGCTGACGGCAGCGAGGTCGTGCGCCGCGCGCCGGACATCATCCTGGGTTCGTGGTGCGGCAAGAAATTCCGCCCCGACCGCGTCGCCGCGCGGCCGGGCTGGGACGCCATCCCCGCAGTGCGTGACGGTGAGCTGCACGAAATCAAGTCGCCGCTGATCCTGCAACCGGGCCCGGCTGCGCTGACCGATGGGGTGCAGGCGATCGCGGCGATCATCCGGCGGTGGTCGGAGCGGCACGCCTGAATCGGCGGCGCTTCTGTAGGGTACGGGATGGTGGGCGTGGGAGCGACGTAAGTCGCGATGAGCCACCGCGGTGCTTCATCGCGACTTACGTCGCTCCCACAGGAAGGACCTCTCCGGTGGGTTATCCCCGCGGACAGTGCCTGTTTCGCCTCAGAAGTTCCGTTGGAACTTCACCGTCTCGCTGCGTCCGCCCGACGTCACCACCACTTCGAAGCGGTAGGAATCGCGTGGTGAGATGCGCGCGGTACCGATGTGGTCCAGGTAGCCCCCGGCATCCACCTTGCGCAGCGTGATGGTTTGGCGTGCGCCGGACAGGTCATGTGCGATGACACTGACATCGCCGTCTGCATCGACCTCTTCGCCGCCGGCTACCTTGCGCAGGGCGACCAGCACCAGTGCGGTCGCCGCGTCGCGGGGAACGCCGTACTGCTTGGCGACCGCTTCACTCAGCGACAGGGTGGGCAAGGCGTTGTAGCGCACGCGCAGGTCGCCGAAGTCGGCTTCGGCCGGTGCGGCCTGCACGAACTCCGCGGAGCGCGGCGCTTCGCCGCCGGAGCAGGCGGACAGCAGGGTCGGAAGAGTGAGCAGTATCAGCAGGCGCGAGCGAAGCATGGCGGGAGCTCCAGTTGCGAAGGAGAGACGCGCACGGTGGTCGTCGGATCTCGGACGGCGTCGAACGACGCCTAGCTCAACACTACGGCCAACTCCGCGATCACCTTGTCGTCGCGAACAATAGCGTAACCGTCCCAGCCGGCGGAGTTGGCCCACTGGTGACCGGGTGCGACCAGTCTCACCACGCGATCGCCTTGTTCGAACGTCGACTTGAACCGGATCCATTCCTGGTCGTCGGGCCCTAGAACCTGCTCGGCTTCCGACAACGAGCTTGGTGTGATGGTCCAGCCGGCCGCCGCGAGGTCGGGCAGTCTGTCCAGGGACGCTGCCGCAGGCGGGGGCGTTTCAACGGCGAGCGTCCAGCCCGATTCGGCAAGATCCTTCACTTCGGGCTCGCGCTTGCAGGCACAGATCGCCAGTACGAAGAGGCCAGCCAGTATCAGGGGCGTTGCTCGCGGAGGCCCGTGCACGCGGCTTATCCGTCGTTCGCCGCCGACAGCTCGGCGCCACGCACGGTCGCCGCATGCACGGCCTTCGCCACCAGGGCTTCGAAGCCGCCCCTCTGGAACGTCTCGATGGCCGCCTGGGTGGTGCCGTTCGGCGAGGTGACGCGGCGGCGCAGTTCCGCTGGGGTCTCGCCGCTCTCGGTCAGCATGCGCGCGGCGCCGAGTACGGTCTGCAACACCAGCGTGCGCGACGCTTCCGGGGACAGGCCTTCCGAGACGGCGGCCGCTTCCATCGCCTCGGCCAGCAGGAACACGTAGGCGGGACCGCTACCGGAGACGCCGGTCACGGCATCCATCTTCGCCTCGCTGTCGATCCACACCGTCGGGCCTGCGGCCGACAGCAGCAGTTCCGCGCGCTGGCGGCCGGCGTCGTCGACCTCGTCGCTGGCGTGCAGGCCAGTGACGCCGGCGCCCAGCATGGCCGGCGTGTTCGGCATGCTGCGCACCACCGGCACGCCGCCGCCCAGCCAGCGCTGCATCTGCGCGCCGGTGATGCCCGCGGCGATGGACACCGTCAGCGGACGCTGCGCCTGTGCGCGTGGTGCGAGGCTTTCGCACACCGTGCGCATCACCTGTGGCTTCACCGCGAACAGCCAGGTGTCAGCGCCGTAGACCGCTTCACCAGCCTCGGAGAAGACCTGCACGCCGAAATCCGCGGCCAGCGCGGCACGCAGCGGTTCCGCCGGCTCGGCCACGCGGATGCGCGAAGGATCGGCGCCGCGCTTGAGCAGGCCACCAATCAGGCTGCGCGCCATGTTGCCGCCGCCGATGAAGGCCAAGGGGTGCGTCAGGAGCGAGGAATGCGAGGCGGTCATGGCGTCAGGCTCAGGCTGAAAGCTGGGGGAGCGGCACGGCGTGGATGCGTGCCTCGAACCGGTGGGCGAGGTCGTCGTCGCCGGCATAGGTCAGGGCGATGTCGCCGGTCCAGGTGATGTCGAAGCGGTCGCTGTCGCCGACGCGCTGGAAGGCGATGCGGTGATTGGCCACGCTGTCGTGGCCGAGCAGGTAGATATGGAACGAGAGATCGTCCAGTTCGACGCCGGCCAGCGTGCCACCGGCGATCGCATCGACCTCGAACGTCCGGCCGTCCAACCAGTCGGGGGTGAAGTCGCCGGTCGCGCAGAGGGGGAAGCCGCGGTCGTTGTCCCAGTACGTCGACGACAGCGTGCAGCGATGGTAGTTGCCCCAGACGATCGGGGATTCCCAGTCGGTGCGCTCGTCGTCGATGGTCTCGCCGTCCTCTTCGTCCTCGATGTCGCGCTCGGCGTAGTAGTCCGCGCTGCGAAGATGCAGGTCGCACCACACCACGCTGTCGAGCACGCGTACCGTCCAGGCGAACTCCGTCACCGCGTGGCCTTCGGGCCACGGGTTGCCGGAAAAATGGATGCGGTCCAGGACGGGGTCCATACGCTACTTCGCCGGCCGCGCGCCGAACAGCGCGGTACCGATGCGGACCATCGTGGCGCCATATGCGATGGCCTGGGCGAAGTCGTCGCTCATTCCCATCGACAAGGTATCCACGTCCGTGTGGCGTGCGGCCAGTGCGGTGTAGAGCGCCTGCATGCGGACGAACGCCGCCACGCGCAGGGCGGGGTCGGCATGCGGGGCGGGGATCGCCATCAGCCCGCGCAGGCGCAGCGCCGGCTCCGCGGCGATGGCGTCGGCCAGCGCGTCGATCTCGTCCGGCCGACAGCCATGCTTGCTGGCCTCGTCGTCGATGTTCACCTGGATCAGCACGTTCAGTGGCGGCCGGTCCGTGGGGCGATTCCGTGACAGGGCGCCGATCAATTTGTGACGGTCTACCGTTTGCACCCAGTCGAACACGCGCGCGGCAACGTCCGCCTTGTTGGACTGCAGATGGCCGATGAGGTGCCATTCCAGGTCCATGTCCGCCAGTTCGGCGATCTTGCCCTGCGCCTCCTGCACGTAGTTCTCGCCGAAGGCACGCTGTCCGGCATGGGCCAGTTCGGCGACGGCGGAGGCCGGTTTCAGCTTGGACACGGCCAGCAGCGCGGGCCGTGGCCGATGCGCGTCTTTGGCTACGTTTTCAAGACGTTGCAGGGTCTCGCTGAGGGTGTCGGCGAGCATGTTGGTCCAACCATTGGCGGGGACGGCGAGGGCGCTATACTGCCCTCCGGGGAATCAAGGTTCCAGTTCGCAGCAACTTGGGGAAGCAGCGTCATGGATATCGCCGAGCTCTTGGCGTTTTCGGTAAAGAACAAAGCATCCGACCTCCACCTCTCGGCCGGCCTGCCGCCGATGATCCGCGTGGATGGCGACGTACGCCGCATCAATATCCCGGCGCTCGACCACAAGCAGGTGCACGCGCTGGTCTACGACATCATGTCGGACAAGCAGCGCCGCGACTTCGAAGAATTCCTCGAGGTCGACTTCTCGTTCGAGATTCCCTCGCTGGCGCGCTTCCGCGTTAACGCGTTCAACCAGAACCGTGGCGCCGGTGCGGTGTTCCGTACCATTCCCTCGGAAGTGCTGACGCTGGAAGACCTCGGCTGCCCGCCGCTGTTCCGCGAACTGATCCAGCAGCCGCAGGGCCTGATCCTGGTGACCGGTCCGACCGGCTCGGGCAAGTCGACCACGCTGGCGGCGATGATCGACCACATCAACAAGAACGAGTACGGCCACATCCTCAGCGTCGAGGATCCGATCGAATTCGTGCACACCTCGCAGAAGTGCCTGATCAACCAGCGCGAAGTGCACCGCGACACGCACGGCTTCAACGAAGCGCTGCGTTCGGCGCTCCGTGAGGATCCCGACTACATCCTGGTCGGCGAGTTGCGCGACCTGGAAACCATCCGCCTGGCGCTGACCGCCGCGGAAACCGGCCACCTGGTGTTCGCCACTCTGCACACCAGCTCGGCGGCCAAGACCATCGACCGCATCATCGACGTGTTCCCCGCCGGCGAGAAGCCGATGGTGCGTTCGATGTTGTCCGAGTCCCTGCGCGCGGTCATCTCGCAGGCGCTGCTGAAGAAGATCGGCGGCGGCCGTACCGCGGCCTGGGAAATCATGGTGGGCACCCCGGCCATCCGCAACCTGATCCGCGAGGACAAGGTGGCGCAGATGTACTCGGCCATCCAGACCGGCCAGAACTACGGGATGATGACGCTGGACCAGCATCTGCAGGACCTGGTGAAGCGCAGCCTGATCACGCGCCAGCAGGCCAAGGAATACGCGAAAGAAAAGCGCCTGTTCGAGTAACGGCCGTGCGGCGCCGCCACCGGCGGCCGCCGTCCCGCGGCTTCTTCCGTCTCACGGAGCATCGCCATGAGCACCATCGACTTCACCTCCTTCCTCAAGCTGATGGCGCACCAGAAGGCGTCGGACCTGTTCATCACGTCCGGCATGCCGCCGTCCATCAAGGTGCACGGCAAGATCTCGCCGATCACGCAGACGCCGCTGACCTCGCAGCAGTCGCGCGACCTGGTGCTGAACGTGATGACGCCGGCGCAGCGCGAGGAGTTCGAGAAGACCCACGAGTGCAACTTCGCCATCGGCGTGGCCGGCGTGGGACGCTTCCGCGTCAGCTGCTTCTATCAGCGCAACCAGGTCGGCATGGTGCTGCGTCGCATCGAGACGCGCATCCCGACCATCGAAGAGCTGAATCTGCCGCCGGTCATCAAGACGCTGGCGATGACCAAGCGCGGCATCATCCTGTTCGTCGGCGCGACCGGCACCGGCAAGTCCACTTCGCTGGCGGCGATGATCGGTTACCGCAACCAGAATTCGACCGGCCACATCATCACGATCGAGGACCCGATCGAGTTCGTGCACAAGCACGAGGGCTGCATCATCACCCAGCGCGAGGTCGGCATCGACACCGACAGCTGGGAGGCCGCACTGAAGAACACGCTGCGCCAGGCGCCGGACGTGATCATGATCGGCGAGGTGCGTACCCGCGAGGGCATGGACCACGCCATCGCCTTCGCCGAAACCGGCCACCTGGTGCTGTGTACGCTGCATGCCAACAACGCCAACCAGGCGATGGACCGCATCATCAACTTCTTCCCGGAAGACCGCCGCCAGCAGCTGCTGATGGACCTGTCGCTGAATCTCAAGGGCGTCGTCGCGCAACAGCTGATCCCGACGCCGGACGGCAAGGGCCGCCGCGTGGCGATGGAAATCCTGCTGGGTACGCCGCTGGTGCAGGACTACATCCGCGATGGCGAGGTGCACAAGCTGAAGGAGATCATGAAGGAGTCGACCAACCTCGGCATGAAGACCTTCGACCAGGCTCTGTTCGAGCTGTATCAGGCCGGCGAGATCAGCTACGAGGACGCGCTGCGCTTCGCCGACTCGCAGAACGAAGTGCGCCTGCGCATCAAACTGGCCCAGGGCGGCGACGCCCGCACGCTGGCGCAGGGTCTGGACGGCGTGGAGATCGCGGAAGTCCGCTGATCCGGCCGTGGGATTCGAAGACTCGAAGGGGCGAGCGATCGCCCCTTTTCTTTAAGTAGTTAACCGCGTGCCCAAGGCGTGGGCCGGATGCAGCAACACTTCACGGAGGAAGCATGTCGCGTACTTTCCTGATCCTGGTTTCCATCCTGGTGGCCCTGGGTGCCGGGCATCACGCCTGGAAGCGCATCAAGGCGCACCTTGAGGCATCGATGATGGATGCCGCGATCGTCGAATCCTCCCGCAACTCGGTCCTGGTCTACGGTCGCGACGGCTGTGGCTACACCCGGCAGATGCTCGCCTCCCTGCAGAGCC
Organism: Pseudoxanthomonas sp. PXM01; assembly: GCF_014851815.1. Lineage (GTDB taxonomy): Bacteria > Pseudomonadota > Gammaproteobacteria > Xanthomonadales > Xanthomonadaceae > Pseudoxanthomonas_A. The sequence goes on along the minus strand of NZ_JACVAJ010000001.1, from coordinate 1,429,280 downwards.
GCAACATCCCGGTCACTTACGTCGATCTCGATCTTCCCCGTGCAAGCAGCGCGTTCCATGAGCGGTTCGACGGCACGGGGCTGGCGGGTCCTCGCGGCTATGCGCTGCCTGTCGTTGAAGTGGACGGGGAGGTCAGCATGCGGCCGACGCCCGATGTCGTGGCGTACCACTTCCAGACCCGGGATTGATCCGGCAACCGGCGCACAAGTCGCTCCGGAGGCCTGATCCAGCACGGAACCGGCCGGGGCTGCGCTACCATCCTTGCCAGCGGCGTGGACGCCGGTAGAGCCGGATGGGGAGCCATGACACGGATTTCCGAGGAGGCGGCGCCAACGCGCCATGACGCGACGGCCACCCGTCCGTCGTATGGAAGGATCGGACGGCTGCGTTACCTGATCTGGCTCTGCGCCATCTACCTGGTCATCCAGGTGATGAGCGTCGTGTGGCCGCTGTGGATAGCCTCCCTCCTGGGGGGGCTCGGGTGCTATGCGGTAGCGACGGTCCGCCGGGTCCGCGACCTGGGCCTGTCGAGCTGGTTCGCACTGCTGCTTGGATTGCCGCTCGTCAGCCTCGTCCTGCTGGTACTGCCGGGCACGCGCGCGTCCAACCGCCATGGGGATGCGCCGGCGCCCGCCTCCCGCAAGGAGTGGGCACTCGCACTTGTCCTGCTGATCACGACGCTCGCACTGCTGGTCGTCACGTGGATCGTCGTGATCGGTCCGGCATGGGCGCACTACAGCGCGGCGACGGCCGCCTGAGCGGGTCGCTCCGCGTCCTTTTCTCTGTTTGCACCGCTGCGTTTTTGCGGCCGCAGCCCGCCTGGTGAGTAGCAGCCCCGGCGCCGGGCTAAATGCATGGACACTTCGTCCATGCCAGCTGGCGCGGCCTTCATGGGAAAATCCTGGCGTCCCCGGTCCTGTCCGGGTGTGGACTCTGCCGTGCCCCCACAAAGCCCCTCCCGTTCCGAACCGGAAGTGATGTCGCCGCGCGACGGTGACCGTGCCGTCATCCGGCGTCCGCGCCACAGCCTGGCCGAAGATATCCAGGGCCTGACGATTGCGGCGGCGGTCAGTGCGTTGGGCATGAGCATCTTCGCCGCGGGCGGGATGATGCTGGGTGGCATGGCCGGCGTGTCGTTGCTGTTGCACTACGCCACGGGCTGGCCGTTCGGTGTGCTGTTCGTGCTGGTCAACCTGCCGTTCTACCTGCTGTCGATGCGCAGGATGGGATGGGAGTTCACGCTCAAGACCTTCATTGCCGTCGGCATCACCGGCTTCGTCGCGGACATGCTGCCGCGGCTGGCGGAGTTCGCCTTCATTACCCCGGTCTATTCGGCCGTGTTCGGTGGCGCGCTGGTCGGCATGGGCATCCTGTCCTTCATCCGCCATCGCGCCAGCCTCGGCGGGCTGGGCATCCTGGCGGTCTACCTGCAACAGCGCAGGGGATGGAGCGCGGGCAAGGTCCAGATGGCGTTCGATACGTGCATCATGCTGGCCGCCCTGAGCGTGCTGGAGCCGTCGAAGGTCGCGTGGTCGGCGCTGGGTGCGCTGGTGCTCAACCTGGTGCTGTACTTCAACCATCGCCCCGGCCGTTACATGGGCGTGTGAGGCGGAGCGCGCAGGCAGCGGCCGCACGACCTCCGGCACCCGGAACAAGTGACTTCCAGCACCTCATTCGCCCGCGTGCGGATCCGATGATGTGCCTGACCCGGCGCGGTGCCGGGAAGCCAGGAACCTCACTCCGTGATCACGCAGATTCTCACGCACACCCCCCTCTGGGTCTTCGGCCTGTTCTTCGGTCTGGTCTATCTGGGTTATCTGCAGAGCAGGACACGGCTCGTCTCGCGTCATCGGCTGATCGTGCTGCCGGTCGCGATGACGGGCTGGTCGCTGTTCGCTGTCTGGTCGGCGTTCGGGGCTCACCCCATCGCACTTGTCGCGTGGGCGGGCGCGTGGCTGGCGGTCGTGGGCATCAGTCTCGCTCGCGGACCGTCGCGCGGCGCGTCCTACTCGCCGGTATCGAAGCGGTTCACGGTAACGGGCAGCTGGGTGCCGCTGGCGCTGATGATGGGCATCTTCTTCGCGAAGTACGCGGTAGCCGTCGTGCACGCCATCGTCCCCTCCGTGCTGGAGTCCGGCACGGCCATGGCCGCGGTCTGCGGCGTGTACGGATTCTTCAGCGGCATGTTCATGGCGCGCGCCGTGCGGGTGCTGCGGACGATGATGTCGTCCCCCGATGATGAGCAGGGCGAGACCGTGGCCGCTCGTGTGTAAACCGTAGGATGGGTGGAGCCGAAGGCGATACCCATCATCGCCATATCGCAGACACCTTGATGATGGGTATCGCCTTCGGCTCCACCCATCCTACAAAAGCGATCAGGACTTCATGCTGCCCGTATCCAGCCAGCGCTGGTGCCACGACAGCGCTTCAGGCAGCAGGTGCGGGGTGTGCTTGCCGTAGCTGTGGTGCAGGGCGCGGTCGAAGTAGTCCTGCAGCGCGTCGCGGTAGTCCGGATGCGCGCAGCGGTCGATCAGCAGGCGGGCACGCTGCTTGGGCGTGAGGCCGCGCAGGTCGGCCAGTCCCTGTTCGGTGACGATGACGGAGACATCGTGCTCGGTGTGGTCCACATGGCTGACCATCGGCACCAGCGCCGAGATGCTGCCGCCCTTGGCGGTGCTGGGGCTCAGGAATACCGACATGAAACCGTTGCGGGCGAAGTCGCCCGAGCCGCCGATGCCGTTCTGGATGCGGCTGCCCATCACGTGGGTGGAATTGACGTTGCCGTAGAGGTCGGCCTCGATCATCCCGTTCATGCCGATGCAGCCCAGGCGGCGCACCAGCTCCGGATGGTTCGACATTTCCTGCGTGCGCATGATGATGCGCTCGCGGTAGAACGCGATGTCGCGCTTGAACGCTTCGTTCGCCTCCGGGCTGAGCGCGAAACCAGTGCACGAGGCGACGTCCAGCACGCCTTCGCGCAGCAGGTCGAGCATGCCGTCCTGGATGACCTCGGTGAACGCGGTCAGGCCGCGGAAGCCGCTCTTCGCCAGGCCGGCGAGTACGGCATTGGGAATGTTGCCGACGCCCGACTGCAGCGGCAGCAGGTTGGCAGGCAGGCGGCCCAACGCGACTTCGTGTTTCAGGAAGTCGATCAGGTGTTCGGCGATGCGTTCGCTGGTGCTGTCGATCGGGGTAAACGGGCTGTTGCGGTCGGGGCCGTTCGTCCGCACCACCGCGACGATCTTGGCGGGGTCGCAGTGCAGGGCGGTGTCGCCGATGCGGTCGTGCACGTGTTCCAGCGGGATCGGCTTACGATGCGGTGGCAGCGCAGTGCCGTAGTAGATGTCGTGCATGCCCTCGACGTCGGCGGGCTGCCAGTCGTTGACCTCGACGATGACCTTCTTCGCCAGGTCCAGCCAGGTCTTGTTGTTGCCGACCGAGGTGGAGGGCACCAGCGTGCCGTCTTCGCGGATCGCTGACACCTCGATGACGGCAGTGTCGATGGGGCCGTAGAAGCCGAACCACACGTGCTGTGCGACGTGACTGAGGTGGATGTCGATGTAGTCCAGCGTGCCCTCGTTGATGCGCTTGCGCGCGTCCGGATCGCTCTGGAACGGCATGCGCAGGGCGATGGCGTCGGCTTTGGCGAGGGCGCCATCCAGTTCCGGCGCGGTCGACGCACCGGTCATCAGCTTGATCTGGAACGGCATGCCGGCCGCGTGGGCCTGTTCGATGCGCATGGCCAGCGCCAGCGGTACCGCCTTGGGATAGCCGGAGCCGGTGAAGCCGCTCATGGCGACGGTCTCGCCGGGCTGGATGAGGCTGGCGGCGTGCTCGGCGCTGATCACGCGGTCGCGCAGGCCGGCGTGGCGGATACGGTCTTCGTGCATCGGAGGGGTCATCGGCGGGCGAAACTGCGATTATCGCGCGGGGGCGTGCAGTCGCAGGATACGACCATCGGCGCGTAGGCGGGTTGCGCCGGATCAATGCCCCGCTGCGGTCATCCAGGGAGGCCGCTGCTTCGCGGCGCGGCGGAAGGCAGGGCAGTCCTCGCGGTGCGCGCCGGGCAGATAGCCCAGGCTCATCAGGAACTCGTTGGTGATCTCGCCGCCGGTGAAGCGGAAGGTCTTCTTGAACAGCTTGATCCACTCGGCTTTCGGCAGCGGGTGGTGCGTATCCAGCCAGGCGGCGAAGCTGCCATGGCTCTTCCTCAGGCGCTGGATCACCTGCGCGTTGTGGATGGCGGCATCGACCTTCAGGCGGTTGCGGATGATGCCGGGGTCGGCCAGCAGGCGGGCACGATCCTTGTCGCCGTAGCGCGCCACCTTGTCCACGTCGAAGCCGCTGTAGGCGGCCCGGAAGCCGTCGCGCTTCCTCAGCATGGTCTCCCAGCTGAGGCCGGCCTGGTTGATCTCCAGCAGCAGGCGCTCGAACAGTACCGCTTCCTCGCGCTGCGGAAAGCCGTATTCACGGTCGTGATAGGGGCCATGCAGCGGATGGCCGGGGGCGATGTCGCAATAGCCTGACATGAGCACGCGCCTGGAAAGGGACGGACGATTCTAGGGCGTGTTGCGGACAGTCCGTGTCCGCGCAGGCGCGGTGGGCGCGGCGGCGGGCTAGAATGGTCGCCATGCAAGACGCCGCCACGCCCCTGGCCAACCAGCTGCTGATCGCCTCACCGGCGCTGTCCGATCCGAATTTCGCGCGCGCCGTCACCCTGATCTGCCAGCACGACGACGACGGTGCCATGGGCGTGGTCGTCAACCGCCCTTCGGAATACACGCTGGGCGAAGTACTGCGACAGATGAACCTCGCCTCGCACGATCCCCGCCTGGACGAGCAGATCGTACTGGCCGGCGGTCCTGTGCATCCCGAGCGTGGCTTCGTGCTGCACGACGGTGCGCGCGCCTGGGAATCGACGCTGGAAGTCGCCAGCGGCCTGTACCTGACCACCTCGCGCGACATCCTCGAAGCGATGGCGGAAGGCGAGGGGCCGGCGCATGCCGTGGTGGCGCTGGGCTGCGCAGGGTGGGGCGCGGGGCAACTGGAATACGAATTGGGCGAGAACAGCTGGCTGACTGCGCCCGCCGACGCCGAACTGCTGTTCGCCGTGCCGCTGGAGCAGCGCTGGCAGGCGGCGGGCCAGCGGATCGGCGTGGACATGACCCGCCTGACGGACTACAGCGGCCACGCATGAACCCGCGCGTGCCGACGTCGTGTCCACGCACGCCGCTGCAGGATGGCGCAGACCGTATCGAACGGAGGCACTGGGCATGAAGCTGGATGGCACCGTACTGGGATTCGACGTGGGCTCGCGCCGCATCGGCGTGGCCGTGGGCAGCGCCTTCGGTACCGGCGCCCGTGCGCTGGCGGTCATCGACGTGCATGGCCACGGGCCCGACTGGCCGGCGATCGACAGGCTGCACGCCGAGTGGAAGCCCGACGGCATGGTGGTGGGCGACCCGATGACGCTGGAAGGCGGCGACCAGCCGATCCGCAAGCGCGCCCATGCCTTCGCCCGCGAACTGCGTACGCGCTACCAGTTGCCGGTGGTGCTGGTGGACGAACGCACCAGCTCGGTCGAGGCCGCGGAGCGCTTCGCGCTGGACCGCGCCGAGGGCCGCAAGCGCCGCCGCGATGCCGCCGCGCTCGACGCCGTTGCCGCCGCCGTCATCATCGAACGCTGGCTGGCCGCGCCCCAGGACGCGACCCAGCTGACCTGACCCTCCACGACCACGCCCCATGACCCTACAACTCGATTCCGACGGACGCCTGCGCCACCTGCTCACCCTCGACGGCCTGCCCCGCGACACCCTGTGCCGCCTGATCGACCGCGCCGGCCAGATCCGCGACGCCGCGCTCGGCCGCACGCCGCGCCGGCAGGCGCTCGACGGCACCACCATCTGTACGCTGTTCTTCGAGCCTTCGACGCGCACGCGCAGTTCGTTCCACATCGCCGCGCAGCGGCTGGGCGCGGACGTGCTGAACTTCGATGCATCCACCTCGTCGACCCGCAAGGGCGAGACCGCCCGCGACACGCTGCGCAACCTAGAAGCGATGGGCGTGCGTGGCTTCATCGTCCGCCATGCCGAAGACGGCGCGGTCGCCGCGCTGGCCGCCGAGGCGGGCGAGGGCACCGCGCTGATCAACGCCGGCGACGGCCGCAGTGCGCATCCTACCCAGGGCCTGCTGGACGTGCTGACGATCCGCCAGGCCAAGGGCGCCGACTTCTCGCGACTGAAGATCCTGATGGTCGGCGACGTGAACCACTCGCGCGTGGCGCGCTCGGACCTGCATGCGCTGCGTACGCTCGGCGCGGGTGAGATCCGCGTGTGCGGCCCGCAGTCGCTGCTGCCGGACGACGGCACGCTGGCCGGCTGCGAAACCGGGCAGGATTTCGATGCGATGCTCGATGGCGTCGACGTGGTGATGATGCTGCGCCTGCAGCGCGAACGCATGGAAGAAGGCCTGGTGTCCTCGCTCGAGGACTACCACCGCGATTACGGCCTGACTACGACGCGCCTGAAACGCGCGGCGAAGGATGCGGTGGTGCTGCACCCCGGCCCGATCAATCGCGGCGTGGAAATCACCGACGAAGTCGCGGACGGTCCGCAGTCGCTGGTGCTGCGCCAGGTCAGCAACGGCGTCGCCATCCGCATGGCAGTGCTGGAGATGCTGCTGGGGTGAGGTGCCGTCGCGCGTCGCGCAAGCGCGGGCTGCCGGTACAGGAAGCGCGTCCGGATGCCACCCTTCCGGCCCAAGCCGGGGCGACGACACCGGACACGACGAATGCAGCAACCCTGCGCCGCGCTCACTCCGGCGCGGCGACCACGCGGTTCTTGCCGGCCTGCTTGGCCTGGTACATGGCGCGGTCGGCGCGGGCCAGCAGTTCGTCCTGCGATTCGCCCGGCTGCCAGCGCGCCACGCCGGCGCTGAAGGTCACCAGGACGCCGCGTCCTTCGTAGACCAGCGGCTTGTGCGCCAGCCTGTCGCGCAGGCGTTCCAGCGTGCCCATCGCTTCCAGGAAGCTGGTCTCGGGCAGCAGCAGCACGAACTCCTCGCCGCCGAAGCGCGCGACGGCATCGCTGGCGCGCAGCGTGGCGCGCGCCAGGGTCACCACATGGCACAGTGCAGCGTCGCCGCCGAGGTGGCCGTGCGCCGCGTTGATGTGGCGGAAATCGTCGAGGTCCAGGAGTGCCAGCGTCAGGGTCTGGCCGCTGCGCAGGGCGCGGACGGATTCGCGCTTGAACAGCTCGTCGAAGCCACGGCGGTTCAGCGCTTCGGTCAGCTGGTCCACGCGCACCAGTTCTGAGACGGACTGCAGTTCCTGCTCCAGGTTCATCACGCGGCGCTCGGCTTCTTCCACCTCGCGTCGCGCCTCCAGCAGGCTGTCGCGCGCGCGCAGCGCCTGCGCCTGCACCTGCGCGGTATCTTCCAGGATGTCTTCCATCCGCTTGCCCAGCTCGGCGATGCTGCGGCTGTCGCGCACGGCCTGCGCGTGGAAGCTGATGCGATCGTGGTACTCGCCGGTACTGCTGGCCATGCCGTCCAGCCGTTCGACGAAGGTCACCATCATGTCCTTCATCGAATCCTTGGATTCGGCCAGCCCCTGCTTCAGCAGGCCCTGCTTGTAGATGACCTCGCGCAGGCCGGCGCGGGTCTGTTCCAGCGCGGTGCGGTCGAGCGGGCCGGCGAGCAACTGGCGCACGGCGCCGATCTGGTCCTGCAGCCAGCTGCCGTCCTCGATCAGTTCGCCGACGTTCTCCAGCAGCAGGTCGAACAGGCTGCGCATCAGTTCCTGCGCGTCGTTCACCTCGTGCGTGCGTTGCCCGACCTGCTGGCAGAGGTCGCGCAGGTCGGTGCCGAGTTCGCCGATGGGCTGGTTGGCCTGCCACTGCCGCACGCGGTCCGCCAACGCGTGCGCCTGCGGCAGCAAGGCGCCATCGTCGCGCAGCAGCTGTTCCATGCCACCGACGAGCAGGTGGTGCAGCAGATCGCGCAACTGTTCGGCTTCGCCGGCCAGCGGCTCGTCCTGGATCGTGCGGATGTACTTGTCGACCAGTTGGCGCAGCGCGCGTCCGTAACGCGGCCAGTCGCTGTCGGCGTGTGCGGACTGCAGGCGCTCACCCATGCCGTGCAGTTCGCCAGGCAGGCCAGCGACGCCGTCGGCGAACGCGGACAACAGGGCGCCGGGCTCTTCGGCGTGCGCGAACAACGCCTGCAGCTGTGCGCTGCTGATCGCCGGATGCGGGCCGGCCGCGCGGGTCGTGGCGAGCTCGCGCGAGGCGGACGCGCCGGCCTCGCGGCGACGCGACCACAGCCGGCGGAAGCCGCCAGTAACACCGGAGTTGTCGTCGGCCACGTCAGCCATTCGGGTCGCTCTCACGGCCATGGGCGGGTGCCCGTCAGCCACCAGGGGATGCCGGGTTATCGGCAGCGTTGGGCACAGGTTGAGGGGCAGGTGGCCCGGCGTCCGGCGACGACACCGGAAGCGTGATGCAGGACGCGGCGGCGCCGGGTCAGTCGGCGCCCGGGGGGAAGCGGGCCAGGACTTCCTCGATGATGGCCAGCTGGGCCAGGGCTTCCCCGTTGCCTGCCGTGGCGGCGGCGCGCACCTGGTCCAGCGAGGGATGCGACACGATCAGCAGCAGGTTGCCGCACGCCGGGCAGGCGTAATCGGTGACGGCGTCGTGCAACTCCATCGCCATCGCGCGGCTGTCGCCCTGCCAGCTGCAAGGGCATGCCAGTGCACGCTCGCGCCAGCCGGCGGTGAAGTAGTCGGGGACGAGCTCGGCCATCGCTCAGCGTCCACGACGCTGGGCGAACAGCCAGTCCCACATCGGGGCATACGCGTAGGTGGCATCCCAACTGTTGTGGTTGGCGTCCGGGAATTCGGTGTAGCGCGCGTCGCGCGCACCCGCGGCCTTCAGCGCAGCCTCCATGCGGCGCGACTGCGACGGCGGCACCACGTTGTCCTGGCCGCCGTGGAAGATCCACACCGGAATGTCCTTCAGGCGCTGCGCAGCGGCGGCGAACGGGTCGGCGGCGTTGCCCACGCTGTGCGCACGCAGGCCGGGACGCGCATCGGTCCAGTCGACGGTGATGCCGCCGCAGACCGGGACCAGCGCGGCAAAGCGGGCGGGCTGCTGCATCGCCAGTTCCCAGGTGCCGTAGCCGCCCATCGACATGCCGGTCAGCGAGACGCGGTCAGGATCGCCATTGAACTCCTTCAACGCTGCATCGAGCGTGGCGAAGGCGATGGGACCGGCGACCTCGGTCCATTCCGTCTCGTCCGGTGCCTGCGGAAACACCACCACGGCAGGGAACGTATCGGCATGCTGGCGCAGGTACGGCCCCAGGCCGGCCATCGTCTGCTTCACCCCATCGCTGCCGCGCTCGCCCGAGCCGTTGAGGAACAGCACCACCGGCGGCTTGCCGCTGCGGAAGCGAGCGGCGGGAACGAACACCTGGTAGCGGTAGGTCTTGCCGTCGACGGCGACCTCGCGCGCGACGAACTCGCCGGTGGGATTCATGGGGGCAGTGGTGGTGCAGGCGGTCATCAGGATCAGCAGCAGGCCCAGGCAGGCAGTGGCGAGAGAGCGCATGGCGGTCGCGGTCCAAGGGTAACGGGCGGCAGCATACCCCGTGGTGCGAGGCGTAGCGCCCACGTCAGCGCTTCGGGTCTGGCGGAGGCCGGTCTTCGCGTACACGCACGAAGCGGGCGAAGCGTGGCAGTCCGGTGGAGGTGAGGCCGTTGTAACGATACGTCAGCCACGTGCCGATCGGGGGTGGCGCGGAACGCTGGGCATCGGTGAAGCCGGTACCGATACGGAAGTTGCGACCTTCGGGTGTGCGCACCTGCAGTGCGCCCATCATGCCGGCGTACTTGCCCTTGCCGGGCAGGTGCGCGATCACCTGGGCCTCGGCGTCCTCGTGCGGCTTGTACTTGAGCAAGTCCTCGCTGCGCCCGGCACGATAGAAAGCGTTGCGTCGATGCAGCATCAGACCCTCGCCACCGGCAGCGACCACGCGCGCCAGCTCCTCATCCAGCGCGGTGCGCGTATCGAAGCGTCGCTGCGGAATCATCGCCAGGTGCGTGCTGCTCGCCGTCGCGATCAGGGTGCGCATGCGCACGACCCGGTCAGTGAACGGACCGGGATGGGCGGGCAGATCGAAGGCCATGAAACGCACGTGCCGCCAGGCCTGGGGATCGGATCCGGCGCGGCGGACCAGGGCGCTGATCTCATCGAAGCGGCCGCGCGCGATCCACAGTTCGCCGTCCATGGGCTCGATGGGCCAGCCACGCGTGAACGTGGGCGGTGCTGCGATCCGCGCGCCGCCGCGCGTCCACAGGGCGTGGCCGTCCCAGCGGGCGCGTACGCCATCCAGTTTCTCGCTGACCAGGAAATCGGGGGGCGCCACCCCGCCGCGGTATGTCGTCGCCAGCATCGGTTCGGGAGATGGCGCAGCCAGCGCGGACCAGGTCAGCAGGCACAGCAGGGCGGAGAGCAGCAGGCGCATGGCGGCGAACCGGGCCGAGGGGACGTCAGCGTCGCGCGTCCGATCCAGCGTGGGGATCGGCACATGCCGCCGCCGTGCGTAGGAAGTGCCCGACCCGGGGCGGCGCTCAAAGATCCTGCAAGGGCCGTGACGACGCGCTGCTTACGCCCGCGTCCACAACCACGCGCCGACGGTGGCGACATGAAGCACCACCATCGTCCAGAACACGATGCGGTAGCCGGGCTTGCGCGACTTGTGCCGCAGCGTGTGCTGCGCGATCCACGCGCCAGGCCAGCCGCCCAGCAGTTCCAGCAGGTGCAGCGTGGTTTCCTGTGTGCGCCAGCGGCCCGTTTGCGCGGCATGCTTGTCCAGCGCATAGACCACGTAGGTGATCGCCGACAGGATCATCGGCAGGAACATCGCCTCGAACGGCAGTCGGCCCCCGCGGATCGCCCACGCGATCAGCAGCGCGTACGCGAGGACGGCCACCGCGCCCGGGATGACCGATGACGGCCGTGATGGCCCGCGTGCAGACGTCGCAGGACTGGCGCGACGCACTGCAGGGGCCGTCCGGTGCACGGCCTGCGCCCGCCACTTGCCATCGGGCTGGCGCTGCGCCTTGAACTTCACCAACTCGCCGACTTCAGGCCGACGGCTGTCCAGCCGGTAGTCACGGATATGGAAAAACACACGGACGGGTTCGCCGTCGATCGGGGCGATGAAGCCGAAGCCGCGGTCGTCGTTCCATTCGCTGACCTTGCCGAGTCGTTCCATCGACGGAAATACCTCAATGCAGCAGGATCAGCGTGGCCAGGCCGAGGAAGCAGAAGAAGCCCATCACGTCGGTGACCGCGGTGACGACGACCGTGCCGGCGACGGCGGGATCGATGTTCATGCGCTTGAGCAGCAGGGGTAACAGCACGCCGGCGGTGGCCGCGGCACAGAAGTTGATGATCAATGCCAGCGCGATGACCAGCGACAGCATCGGGCTGCGGAACCACAGGAACGCGATCAACCCGACGATGCCGCCGATCAGCAGGCCGTTGATAAGGGCGACGCGCAGTTCCTTCCACCACAGGATGCCGGCGTTGCTGGAGCCCACCTGGCCCAGTGCCAGGCCACGCACCATGAGCGTCAGTACCTGCACGGCTGCATTGCCGCCGATACCGGCGACGATCGGCATCAGCACCGCCAGCGCGACGATCTTCTCCAGCGTCGCGTCGAACTCCTTGATCACCGTCGCCGCCATGAACGCGGTGAACAGGTTGATGCCCAGCCACACCACGCGGCCGCGCACGGCGCGCTTGACCGGCGAGAACAGGTCTTCGTCCTCGTCCAGACCGGCGGCGCCCAGCGCCTGGTGCTCGGCCTGCTCGCGGATGATGTCGACCACGTCGTCGATGGTGATGCGGCCAAGCAGGATGTTGTTGTCGTCCACGACCGGTGCCGACACCCAGTCATGGTCGGAGAACTGGCGCGCGACTTCCTGCGCGCTCTCGCCGACGTCGATGGCGGGCTGCTCGTCGTCGATCAGGCGGTTGATCGGCGTGGTGTCTTCGTGCGTCACCAGCGCGGCCAGCGGAACACGGCCGAGGTACTGGTGGCGGCGGCTGACCACGTACAGATGGTCTGTGTGGTCGGGCAGTTCGCCGCGCAGGCGCAGATAGCGCAGCACCACGTCGACATTCACGTCGGCGCGCACGGTGACCACGTCGGGGTTCATCAGGCGGCCGGCGGTGTCCTCGGCGTACGACAGCACCTGTTCCAGGCGCTCGCGGTTCTCGCGATCCATCGACTTGAGGACTTCGTCGATGACGGTGTCGGGCAGGTCTTCGACCAGGTCGGCGAGGTCGTCGATGTCGAGGTCCTCGACCGCGGCGACGATCTCGTCGGTGTCCATGTCCGCCAGCAGGCTCTCGCGCACCTCGTCGCCGACGTGCACCAGCACTTCGCCGTCGTCCTCGGGATCGACCAGGCCCCACACGACTTCGCGCTTGCCGGGCGGCAGCGATTCCAGCAGGTTGCCGATTTCCGCAGGCGACAAGGTATTGACCAGCCGGCGCACGGGACCCAGCCGACCGCTGTCGAGCGCGTCGGAGAGCAGGCGCAACTGGCGTGCGGTCTTGTCGTGGCGGATGGTCTCGACCATTCGGTACTCCGGAATGGGGCCGATCCGTCAGGCGGATGCGACCGGGGCATCAAGCGTTCATTCCGCCATTATCGCCCGGCCTGCGAGTTATGGACACCCTTTGGGGACGCGGTAAAAGGGGGGGGTGGGAGCGACGTCAGTCGCGATGAAGCGTTCCCGCTGGCCCATCGCGACTGACGTCGCTCCCACAACATCTATGGGACTTCAGACAGAGGTCGCCGCCTTCAACCAACGCTCGATGCCGGCGCGGTCGCGCGCCTGCAGCAGCTTCTCGGTGCGCGCCTGCAGGTCGCCGAGGTCGGCGTCGCGGATCGCGCGGCGCACTTCCAGCAGGGTGGCCGGGTGCAGGCTGAATTCGCGCAGGCCCAGCGCCAGCAGCATCGGCGCCAGCGTAGCGTCGCCGGCGATCTCGCCGCACATCGCCACCGGGATGTCGTGTTCGGCGCCGGTGCGGATCACGTGGCGCAGCAGGCGCAGCACGCCGGGATGCAGGGGTGAATACAGTTCGCCCAAGGCGTCGTTGTTGCGATCCGCCGCAAGCAGGTACTGCACCAGGTCGTTGGTGCCGATCGAAACGAAGTCGACAACGTCGGCGAAGCCGTGCAGCGCGATGGCGGCAGCGGGCACTTCGATCATGGCGCCCAACTCGAGCTGGACCGCGATTTCGTGGCCCTGCTTGCGCAGTTGCAGCGCCGCGCGCTGCAGGCGACGGCGGACTTCCAGCATTTCCTCGCGGCCGCTGACCATCGGCACCAGCACGCGGACCGGTCCGTAGTTCGACGCACGCAGGATGGCGCGCAGCTGGGTGTCGAACACGCCCGGATGCGCCAGCGACAGGCGCACGCCGCGCACCCCGAGGGCGGGGTTCTCTTCGTCGCCGGCGACCAGGCCGGCGCGGTCCGCCTTGTCGGCGCCCAGGTCGAGGGTGCGGATGGTCACCGGACGGCCGCCCATGCCGAGCACGAGGTCGCGGTAGACCTGGAACTGCTGCTCTTCGCTGGGCAGTTCGCGCTGCTGCAGGAACAGGAATTCGGTGCGGTACAGGCCAACGCCTGCCGCGCCGAGCGTGTGCGCCTTGGCCACGTCCTCCAGCGATTCGGCATTTGCCCACAGGGCGATGTCGATACCGTCGCGGGTGCGGCTGGGTTTGGAGCGCAGGCGGCCGAGTTCGCGTGCTTCCCGCGCGGCCTCGCGCAGGCGCTCGCGATAGCGGCGCAGGTCTTCCGGGTCGGGATCGACCACCACTTCGCCGGTGGCGCCGTCGACCAGCAGTACATCGCCATCGTTGATCTTCTGCAGCGCCTGCGCATTGCCCACCACCAGCGGCAGATGCAGGCTGCGCGCGAGGATGGCGCTGTGCGAAAGCGTGCTGCCGGCAGCGGTCACCACGGCGACGACGCCCTGCGACTGCAATTGCGCCAGCTCGGACGGCGCCACGTTGTCGCTGACCAGGATCTCGCCGGCCACCGCCGGCGCATCGGGCGCGCGCTGGTGCAGGTGCGCGTGGATGCGGCCGATCACATGGTCGAGATCGTCCATGCGGCTCTTGAGGTAGGCGTCGTCCATGCCGTCGAACACGGCGGCCAGCCGGTCGCGCTGCAGGCGCAGGGCGTAGTCGGCGGTGTAACGGCCGGTACGGATCAGTTCGTCCAGGCCATGCAGCAGTTCGGGATCGTCCAGCAGCAGGGCATGGAGGTCGAGGAACTCGCCGACCTCCTTGGCCAGCGCGCCATGCAGCCGGGTGCGCAGGCTGTGCATCTCGCGACGGGTGGCGTCGACCGCCTCGTGCAGCCGGGCGACCTCGTCATCGATCTGGTCGGCGCGGATGTGCTGCTCGGCGACCTCCAGCACATGGGGCAGCCGGACCCGGGCGCGTCCCAGCGCACTGCCGCGCGAAGCCCCATGGCCCGGCAGCAGTGCCCTCACGTCAGGATTCCTCGTCGAATCGTCGCTCGAACAGCGAGACGACTTCCTGCATGGCGGCGGCTTCGTCCTCGCCTTCGATGCGGATAGTCACGGGGGTGCCCTGGCCGGCCGCCAGCAGCATGACACCCATGATGCTCTTGGCGTTCACCTCGCGGCCCTTGGCCGCCAGCGTGGCGTTGCAGCGGAAACCGGACAGCGTCTGCACCAGCTTGGCGGTGGCGCGCGCATGCAGCCCGAGGCGGTTGGAAATGATGAGTTCGCGTTCAAGCATCGTCGTGAATGACTCCATTGCGTGCGCCTGCCGCGGCCGTGGCAGGCAGGTCGTCCAGTCCCTGTTCCGGATAATTCATCACCCTCAGCAGCATGGGCAGACTGAGCGCCGACACGCGGCGCACCGGTGTGCCCAGGCGGGCCAGCTTGCCGGCCAGGTTGCTGGGGCTGGCCCCGTACAGGTCGGTCAGCACCAGCACGCCTTCGCCGCCGTCGACGCGCCGCAACGCAGCCGATGCCTGCGGGAGCAGGGCATCGAGGTCGGCGTCCAGCGGCACCTCGAAGGCTTCCGCCTTCAGGGGCAGCTGTCGCAGCAGCGCGGTGGCGACCGTCAGGATCGCCGCGCCCACGCCAGGATGAGTCACAAGAAGAATGCCACAGGCCATGCCGGAACGTTAACAGACGGGCATGACGCGCTGGAAGCGGCGCGAGTGGAACGGAGCGGACGTCGTTCGATGGATTGATCCGACGGCGGCCCTCAGCTCACGTTGCGACGGTGGCGACCCCGATCAGTCCAGCTCGCGGTGGAACGTGGCGACTTCCTCCCAGCCCTGCTCGCGGGCATGCCGGGCCAGGGTTTCCGCCAGGTACACGGAGCGGTGCTTGCCGCCGGTGCAGCCGAAGGCGATGGTCACGTAGCTGCGGGTCTCGCCGCGCAGGCGGGGCAGCCAGGTGTCGAGGAATCCGCTGACCTGGCCGACGTACTCGGCCACGTCGGGCTGCGAGTCGAGGAACGCCCTGACCTTGGGGTCGCGGCCGGCATAGGGGCGAAGTTCCGGATTCCAGTGCGGATTGGGCAGCACCCGGGCATCGAACACGAAGTCCGCGTCGGCCGGCACGCCGCGCTTGTAGGCGAAGGACTCGAACAGCAGCGAGAGCTGCGTTCCCCGGCTGAGGGCGAACTCGGCGATGATCCGGCGGCGCAGCTGGTGCACGTTGAGCTGGCTGGTGTCGATGACCACGTCAGCTTCGTCGCGCAGCGGCTGGACGATCCCGCGCTCCTGGCGGATCGCCTCCTGCAGCGACAGGCCACCATGGCCCAGCGGATGGCGGCGGCGCGTGTCGGAATAACGGCGCAACAGCACGTCGTCGCCGGCGTCGAAGAACACCAGGCGGCCTTCCAGTCCCAGTTGCGCCAGCGCGGCGCGCCACTGGGCGAGTTTCGACAGGTCACTGTGGCGGCTGCGGACGTCGATGCCCACCGCGATCTTGGGCGGCAGTTCGTCCTCGCGCATCAGGCTGCGCACGAACGACGGCAGCAGGTCCACCGGCAGATTGTCGACGCAGTAGTAGTCCAGGTCTTCGAAGGTCTTCAGCGCCACCGACTTGCCCGAGCCGGACAGCCCGCTGACGATCACCACCGTGGGTGTCGCGCCGGGTGGGGCTTCTTCGTGCATGGACGCGGAGTCGTCGCCTGCCTGGATCATGGCGTGCTGCGCTCGAGCAGGTTGCTGTGGCGGGCGATGAACATCGCCGCGGGGTCGATGCCCTTGGTGCGCAGGATGTGCAGGCGCGTGGCGGCTTCGGTCAGCACGGCCAGGTTGCGGCCGGGCATCACGGGCAGGGTGATCAGGGGAACGTCCAGATCCAGCACGTGGCGCGTACCCGAATCGCCGGTCAGCCGTTCGTAGCCGTGGGGGTTGGGCTCGGTCATGGGACGGGTGAGGTGCACGATCAGGCGCAGGTACTTGTTCTTCTTGACCGCGGTATCGCCGAACATCTCGCGGACGTTTAGCACGCCCAGCCCACGGACCTCCAGCAGGTCCTGCAGCAGCTCCGGGCAGGTGCCATCCAGCACGTCGGGTGCGATCTGGGTGAACTCCGGCGCGTCGTCGGCGACCAGGCGATGGCCGCGGCTCAGCAGTTCCAGCGCCAGCTCGCTCTTGCCGGACCCGGCCTCACCGGTGATCAGCACGCCGATGGAGTAGATCTCCATGAAGACGCCGTGCAGCGTGACCCGTGGCGCCAGCGTGCGTGCGAGGTGGTAGGAAATGTGGTTGAGCAGTTCATGCCCGCGCTTGGGCGACACCCACAATGGTGTGTCGTTTTCGTTGGCCGCTTCGCGCAGGTCTTCCGGACAGGACTGGCTCTTGCTGATCACCAGCGCCAACGGCCTGGCCTGCACGATCTTCTCGATGGTCTCCCAGCGCTGGCGCGAGTCGAGCGAATCCAGCCAGGTCAGCTCCTCGGTGCCGAGGATCTGCACCTTGTTGGGGTAGACCGCATTGAGGTACCCGGCCAGCGACGGGCGCCGGGACACGGTGTCACCGGATTCCAGCACGCGCTTCTCGCCCTTCTGCCCGGCCAGCCAGCGCAGGGCCAGCTTGTCCTTCTGCTGATCGAACAGTTCACGGGCGGTGATGCTGGTATTCATCATGCGAAGGCAGCCGGAGGGAAGGGGGTGCTTCTCCGGACAGTGCGCGGATCGACGACACGGTGTCGGCACTATCCGCCCGGAGCGCAGTGAGGACCAGTGTAATGTCCCTTCCGGGAGCGTGCGACCACGAATGCGCAGCGAGGAGGCTGGGCGCGTGGAGACTCGTGCAGCGCGAGGGCCGCTCCGCGGCGCGAAGCGGCCCGTGAGGCGATGCGTCAGCCGATCAGTTCGCCGCGCATGCTGTGGCGCTGGACGTCGGTGCGCTTTTCCTTGTGCTTGACCAGCAGGCGGTCGAGCTTGTCGGCCAGGATGTCGATGGCCGCATACATCGTCTGCGCGCCGGCATCGGCATGCAGGGTGCGCCCGGACACGTTGACCGTGGCCTCGGCGAGATAATCGGGCTTGCGGGTTCCCAGTTGCGTACGGACTTCGCAGGGTTGCTCGAAGTGGCGCTCCAACCGCTTCAGTTTGGTTTCAACGTATTCGCGCAAGGCGGGAGTGACTTCGATTTCATGGCCGTAAGTCTCGATACGCATGTGTGCCTCCTTCTGGTCGGTAGAACCGCGCGCGTGGCGCGGAGAGCGTGTCATGTGACAACGCGGCAGGGGTCTGGGTTCCGGTGATCTCCTATGTGGTGGCAAGGGAAGGACGAAGCCTTCGAGGACAAGATGGACCCGTCAGCGACAACTATCAACTGTTGTGGCGCGGAAATTTTCGTGACGCGGCGCAGTGTTAGAAAAGCGTTTCGCGAGTGCGGAACGGAGTCACGGAACCGGTGCGACGCGGAGGGCGTTCAGCCGATGCGCACGCGCTCGTGGGACGACAGGATGTTGAGGGCTTCGCGGTACTTGGCGACGGTGCGGCGCGCCACCGGGATGCCAGAAGACTTGAGCAGGTCGGCCAGCTTGGCGTCGGACAGCGGCTTGCGCGGATTCTCGCCGTCGACCAGCCGGCGGATCATGGCCTGGATCGCCGTGCTGGAGGCTTCGCCGCCGCCTTCGGTATCGATGCCGGAGGCGAAGAAGGCACGCATCGGCAGCGTGCCGCGTGGTGTCCTCACGTATTTGCGGGCGATCGCGCGCGACACGGTCGACTCGTGCAGCCCCACCTCTTCGGCGACGTCACGCAGGGTCAGTGGCCGCAGCGCCTGTTCGCCGAACTCGAGAAACCCGGCCTGCTGGTGCAGCAGGCAGCGCATGACCTTCAACAGCGTGTCGCCGCGGGCCTCCACGCTCTTCAGCAGCCAGCGTGCTTCCTGCAGTTGCGCCTTCAGGTAGCCGGCATCGCTGTCGCCGCACTGCCGGATCATCTGTTCGTAGCCGCGATGGATGCTGATGCGCGGCAAGGTGTTGCCCGACAGCGCGGCGCGCCAGACGCCACGCTGGCGCCAGACCACGCAGTCGGGCACCACGTAGGTGTCGTGCGAGAGATCGCCGACCTGCGCGCCGGGTTTGGGATCGAGCGTGCGCAGCAACTGCACGGCTTCCTCCATCTCGGCCAGCGGGCGCTTCATTTCCTGCGCCAGTCCTGCCACGCCACTGCGCGGGAGGCGCTCCAATGCGGTATCGGCAATCTGCAGCGCCAGCGTCTTGCCCGGCGTGTCGTCGCTCAGCACCGCCAGTTGCAGGTGCAGGCATTCGCCGAGCGTACGCGCGGCGACCCCGACCGGATCGAAGCGCTGGACCTGCCGCAGCACGACCAGTACCTCGTCCTCGCGTGCTTCGATGTCCGGGCGCAACGCCTGCACGATGCCCGACAGGGGTTCGCGCAGATAGCCATCGTCTTCCAGCGCATCGATCAGCGTAGCGCCGATGCGCCGGTCGCGCGCGGACAGATGCGAGAGGTGGAGCTGCCACAGCAGATGGCCGTGCAGCGTGTCGGCTTCCGCCACGCGCTCGGCGGGACTGCCGTTCTCGTCATCGTCGAAGGAGCCACCGCTGCCGGAGGTCGTCCACGGGCCTTCGTCCGGCGACCAGTCGTCGCGGTCGTCATCGGTATCGCGCGCGATCTCCTGCACGGGTTCGGCGGGGGGCTGGTCGTCCTCGCTGCCACGGACCTGCGCCTGCTCTTCCTCGGGCTCGCTCCAGTCGAGCAGGGGATTCGTCTCAACCGCTTCGGTCAGCTCGATCTCGAGCTCGGCGGTGGACATCTGCAGCAGCCGGATGGCCTGACGCAACTGCGGCGTCATGACCAACTGTTGTCCCAGCGATGTCTGCAGGCGTGGCTTCATTCCCGACCTTGGAAACCCGTGTGGCGGCCTGGGCCGCCGACGGGGATCACAGGCGGAAAGCTTCGCCCAGATAGACCCGGCGTACGTCCGGATTGGCCAGCAACGCGTCCGGGGCCCCCTGCGCCAGAACGCTACCGGCATTGAGGATATACGCCCGGTCGCAGATTCCCAAGGTTTCGCGCACGTTATGGTCGGTGATCAGCACGCCGATGCCGCGATCCTTGAGGTGTTTCACGATGCGCTGGATCTCGCCCACGGAGATCGGATCGACGCCGGCGAAGGGTTCGTCCAGCAGCATCAGGCGCGGGCGAGCGGCGAGGGCGCGCGCGATCTCCACGCGCCGGCGCTCGCCGCCGGACAGGCTGGCGCCCAACTGGTCGGCCACGTGGGTGACCTGCAATTCGTCCAGCAGCGAATTCAGTTCACGCTCGATGCCGGCGCTGTCCAGGTCGTCGCGCAGTTCCAGCACCAGGCGGATGTTGTCGGCCACGCTGAGCTTGCGGAACACCGAAGGTTCCTGCGGCAGGTAGCCCACGCCGAGCTTGGCACGCTGGTACATCGGCTGGGCGGTGATGTCCTGGCCGTCCAGTTCGATGCTGCCGGCATCGGCGGCCACCAGGCCGACGATCATGTAGAAGCAGGTGGTCTTGCCGGCGCCGTTCGGGCCCAGCAGGCCGACGACTTCGCCCGGCTGCAGGGTCAGGCCGAAGTCGGCGACGACTTCGCGCTGCTTGTAGCGCTTGCGCAGTCCCTTCGCGGTCAGCATCAGTTCTTGCCCTGTGCCGGCGTGGCGGACTTGGGCTGGATCACCGTGCGGACCCGGGTGCCGTCGCCGCCGCTCTGCATGTTGCCGCTCTTGGTGTTGTAGACCATGCGCTGGCCGCTGTTGGAGCCGCGGTCGGACTTCACCGTGTAGTTGCCGATGAAGGTGATGGTCTCGGTCTTCATGTCGTACTCGACGCGGTCGGCCTGTGCGTCCATCCAGGTGCCGTCGTCCATCTGCTGCTTCATCTTCACCTGCTTGCCGGTGAAGATGGAGCGCGAGATCTCGCCGTCGGCCATGTAGATCTCGGCCGCGGACGACCTGATCTCCAGCGAGCCCTGGGTGACTACCACGCCGCCGCCCAGGGTGGTCTTGCCGTTGCCTTCCATGTTGCCGGACTGGCTGCCGGAATCGATCGTCATGGCCTGGTTGCGGTCGGTGGTCTTCGCTACCGCGCCTGCGGCGGGCAGCAGGAGCACCAGCGCAGCGCTAGCGAGCAGAACGCGGTTCATAGATCGATCTCACCTGGGATTTGAATGTGTATTCCTTGGTCTTGAGGTTGGTCTCAAAACCGCGTCCGCTCAGTCTAGAGCCGGGCTGGGTCACCGTCACCTCGTCGTCGGTCTGGGCGAGGTCGCGGTCCGGGAACACGTTGAGCGTCTCGGAACGGAACTCCGCCTGGCGGGCGCTGCCGGCCGGAGACGTGCCATGCACGTCGCCTTTCAGGCGCAACTCCTCGCCCTTTGCGCTGAGCCAGCCGGTCTTCGCACGCAGCTCCCACGAGCGCCCTTCCTCCTCCGGGAGCAGGAACAGCGGTGTGGTGATGGTGTAGGTCTCGTCCTGCGGATTGCGCGCCATCTCGGGAGCACGTACCGCCACGGCTTCGTGGCCCTCTCCGTTCAACGCGATCATCTCGAAGTCGCGCATCACGTAATCCGACCGGTCGGCGAGCACCTGATTGGGCGCGGGAATGTCGCGGTTCTTCCAGGCCGACCACCCGCTGACGATGGCCGCCAGCAGAAGGACCAGTCCCAGCGTGGTACGCCAGCTCATGCCGTGCCGCCTTCGAACGTGGGGGCGTGGCCCTGCGTGCCGAGCAACAGGTCACAGGCTTCGCGTGCTGCGCCCTGGCCACCCGCACGACGCGTACGCCAGTGCGCATGTTGCGCGGTCCACGGGTGCGCGTCGGCCGGGGCGATCGCCAGGCCCACGGCAAGGAACGGAGGCACGTCCGGCAGATCGTCGCCCATGAAGGCGACCTCGTCCTGCCCGATGCCCAGGCCGGCTGCGAGTTCCTGCACCTTGGCCAGCTTGTCCTTGACGCCGGTGAAGACCTGCACGCCCAGTTCCCGGCCCCGCGCCACGGCGACGGTGCCGCCCCGCGCGGTGATGAAGGCCACCTCGATGCCGGCGCGCTTCAGCAGCACCAGGCCCTGCCCATCCTGCACATGGAACGCCTTCTGTTCGCGCCCTTCGCCGTCGAGGAACAGGCGGCCATCGGTCAGGGTGCCGTCCACGTCGAAGCACGCCAGACGGATGCGCGCGGCGCGGGCCAGCACGTCTTCGGTCAGGTCATGGAGATGGCGCAGGGGCATGGTCAAGAGGGGCGGTAGGGAAAGGGAAGGGATGAGAAACGCTCCGGGGTTTACACCACGCGGGCACGCAACAGGTCGTGAATGTTGAGCGCGCCGACCGGGCGCCGTTCCGCATCCACCACGATCAGGCCGCTGATCTTGTGAGTTTCCATCAGGCGCGCCGCTTCCACCGCCAACTGGTCGGCACCGATGGTCTTGGGTGCATGCGTCATCACTTCGGCGATGCGGGCGGTGCGGACGTCCAGCGCGGGATTGTCCAGGGTCCTGCGCAGGTCGCCGTCGGTGAACAGGCCGGCCAGGCGACCATCGGGTGCCACCACGGCGGTCATGCCCAGGCGCTTGCGGCTCATCTCCACCAGCGCTTCGCTCAGCGTTGCGCCCACATCTACGCGCGGCACGTCGTCGCCCGCATGCATCACGTCGGTGATGTGCAGCAGCAGGCGACGGCCCAGGCTGCCGGCAGGATGGGAGCGGGCGAAATCGTCGGCGGTGAAGCCGCGCGCGTCCAGCAATGCCACGGCCAGCGCGTCGCCCATCGCCAGCGAGGCGGTGGTGCTGCTGGTCGGCGCCAGGTCCAGCGGGCAGGCTTCGGCCGGGACGCTGACGTCGAGGTGGATATCGCTCTCGCGTGCCAGCGTCGACTGAGGCCGGCCCGTCATGCCGATGACGGTATTGCCCTGGCGCTTGAGCACCGGCAACAGCATCAGCACTTCGTCGGACTCGCCCGAGTACGACAGCGCCAGTACCACGTCGGCATCGGTGATCATGCCCAGGTCGCCATGGCCGGCTTCGCCCGGGTGCACGTAGAACGCCGGCGTGCCGGTGGACGCCAGCGTCGCGGCGATCTTGCGGGCCACATGCCCCGACTTGCCCATGCCGGTGCACACCACGCGGCCGTTGCCGGCCAGGATGGCCTGGCAGGCGGCGGCGAAGGTGGCGTCGATGCGGGCGGCCAGTGCATCCAGTGCCCGCGCCTCGATCTCGATGACCCGACGGCCGCTGGCCGCCAGGCTGGCAGGCGAGACGGACGGGGTCAGGGGGTGCGGCTGGGACATGCGGACGGGGCGCCGGCAGGTAGAATGGCCGGGTATTTTATTAGGAAAGCCCGTTGGACGCTGAAACCATCCGTAAACTGATCGAATCCGGCCTGCCGGGCGCCCGTGCCGACGTGCAGGGCGACGATGGCGTCCATTTCGAGGCGACCGTGGTGTCGGACGCCTTCCGCGGCAAACTTCCGCTGGCCCGCCATCGCATGGTCTACGCCACGCTGGGCGAGCTGATGGGGGGCGCGATCCATGCGTTGCAGCTCAAGACCATCACCCCTGACGAAGCCGGCACCGCGCGCTGACCCGCGGCGCGGTACCGCCCTCCACCCGCATCCCCATCCCGGATTTCCATGCAGAAGATCATCGTCACCGGTGGCAACACGCTCAACGGCGAAGTCACCATCTCGGGCGCCAAGAACGCCGTGCTTCCCATCCTGTGCGCGACCCTGCTGGCCGACGCGCCGGTGGAGATCACCAACGTGCCGCACCTGCATGACGTGGTCACCACGGTGAAGCTGCTGGGCGAACTGGGCGCCGGCATCACCATCGACGAGGGCACGCTGGCGAAGGGGCGCGGCATCACCGTCGATCCCACCACCGTCAGCCGCTTCGTGGCGCCGTATGAGCTGGTGAAGACCATGCGCGCCTCGATCCTCGTGCTCGGCCCACTGGTCGCGCGCCACGGCGCCGCCGTGGTCTCGCTGCCCGGTGGCTGCGCGATCGGTTCTCGCCCGGTCGACCAGCACATCAAGGGCCTGCAGGCGCTGGGTGCGGAAATCACCGTCGAGAACGGCTACATCAAGGCGCGTGCGGCGCGACTGAAAGGCGCGCGCTTCGTGTTCGACATGGTTACCGTGACCGGCACCGAGAACGTCATGGCGGCGGCGACGCTGGCCGAGGGCACCACGGTGCTGGAGAACGCCGCGATGGAGCCGGAGGTCACCGACCTGGCCGAATGCCTCAATGCGCTGGGCGCGAAGATCGAAGGCGCGGGCACGTCGCGCATCGTCATCCATGGCGTCGAACGCCTGGGCGGCGGCCGCCACTCGGTGGTGCCGGACCGCATCGAGACGGGCACCTTCCTGGTCGCGGCGGCGATGACCGGCGGCAAGGTCACCGCGCGCAACGCCCGCCCCGACACGCTGGAAGCCGTGCTCGACAAGCTCACCGAAGCCGGCGCGAGGATCGAGACCACCACCGACAGCATCACCCTGGACATGCAGGGCAAGCGCCCGAAGGCCGTGAGCCTGACCACCGCGCCGTACCCGGCCTTCCCCACCGACATGCAGGCGCAGTTCATGGCGCTGAACTGTGTGGCCGACGGCGTGGGCGTGATCAACGAGACGATCTTCGAAAACCGCTTCATGCACGTCAACGAACTGCTGCGACTCGGCGCGGACATCCGCGTCGAAGGACACACCGCCATCGTGCGCGGCGTGGAGACCCTGGGCGGTGCGCCGGTGATGGCGACCGACCTGCGCGCGTCGGCCTCGCTTATCCTGGCCGGCCTGGTGGCGAATGAGGAAACCACCATCGACCGCATCTACCATCTCGACCGCGGCTACGAGAACATCGAGGAGAAGCTGGGCGGGCTGGGCGCGAAGATCAGGCGCGTATCGTGAGCCGGCACGATCCCAAGCTCTCCGGGATCCGCCCGCGCTTCCCGCTGCGCCGGAAGATCCTGCTGGGTGTCGTGGTGGCACTGCTGGCGCTGGTGGCCTGGCTGCATTACACGGGTTCCGCCGCCACCCACGGCATCACCACCGAAGACATGGACTGGAACGGCGATGGCACGGTGACGCAGGGGGAGATCGCGCAGGCGGTGTTCTCGGTGGTCGTCGAGCAGAAGCAGGAAGGCAACCGGCATTGCAATGCCTTTGCGTGGCGAAGCGGAGCCGGCACCATCCGCATGGACTGCAAGACGATCTTCCAACCCGACGCGGAATGAAAAAAGCCCGGCATCCGCCGGGCTTTTCCGTTCGATCATGGCTTAGCGCCAGGAGGTCAGCTGCAGACGGAATACCTCGCTGCCATCCTCGCGTTGCACGATCCGCACCGGTGCAGGCACGCCGGCCGCGATCCACGCGGTGGTCTGCTTGCCGCCTGCGCTCTGCACCACTTTGGTCGTGTCGAGCGCACGCCCGCCCACAGTGATTTTTTCGCGGCCGGCGACGCGGTAGGCCATCGGTTTGGCCTTGCCGTTCTCCAGCAGGCGATAGCTCATCGATGTGCGGCCGAAGCCGACATCACGGACGAGCGCCAGGTTCACCAGCAGCGCATCCATGTCGCCGATCTGCATCGCCACCGGACCTGCCCGCTGTGGTTTCACGTCGCCGGTCCAGCGCGCCTGCATGCCTTTCCAGTTGTAGTGCGTGATGACCGACCGCGTCTTCATCAGATAGGTCGAGCGGTCGCTGCCGCCCAAAGGCCGGTAGCGGCCGGCCGCGTCTTCAAACACGGTAGCCTGACTCAGGTTGGCCATCGCGTTTCGGATACCCATCGAGTAGGTCCAGCGCGTGCCTTGCTGGGTCAGAGACATCGAGCCGCCCGCCGAGATGCCCTTGAAGGACGCGTCGTACTGGGCCGTGAAGGGCTTCAACGCATGTGCCGGAGCGGCGGTCATCGCCAGCAGGGCAGAGGTGATCGCCAGAAGGGCGGACATCCTTGTCATGGCAGTTTCTCCAAGGGGGCCGTCAGCGCCACGACTTGAGGATCAGGTCAATGGTGTCCTGGCCCTTCTCGCGCTGCAGGATGCGCGCCGGCACCGGCGCGTCGGCGACGATCCAGACGATGGTCTGCTTGTCGCCATCGGTGCGCACGACCTTGGTGGCCTCCTGCGGCTTGCCGCCGATGGTGATGCGCTCCTTGCCAGCGACCTGGTAGGTCATCGCCTTGGCGCGACCGTTCTCCACCATGCGGTAGGTCAACGGTTTGCCGGCGGCGACGTCGCGCACGATGGCCAGGTTGACCAGCAGCGCATCCATGTCGCCCGCCACCAGCTTCACCGGGCCGGCGCGGTCGGGCTTCACGTCGCCGCTCCACGTGGCCTGTGCCTTCGACCAGTCGTAGACGGTGTCGACGTTCTTCCGCTTGATCAGCAGGCGCGAGCTGTCGCTGCTGCTGAGCGGGCGCATGCGACCGTCCTGCACATCGAAGACGGTCTTCTGGCTCAGGTCCACGGCCTGGTTGCGCACGCTCAGCGAATACTGCCAGCGGTTGCCCGCCTGCGGCGCCACCGACATCTGGCCTTCGCCGACCATGCCCAGCGCGCTGGCGTTGTACTGCGCCGTGAAGGCCTCGACCGCCAGCGCAGGTGCGATGGCGCCGACCAGCAGCGAAGCGGCGAGCAGGATGCGCGAGGGAGCGAGAGGGGTCTTCATCATGTTCAAGGGGCTCCTTGGTATTCGACCAGGCGGAGGTCCACGCCGTCCTGACCGTTCTCCCGCTGCAGGATGCGCACGGGTGTGGGCACGCCATCGGCGACCCAGAAGATGGTTTCGTCGTTGCCGCCGTTGGCCCGGCTCACGCGCAGGGCGCTGTAGCTCAGGTCTTCGACGGTCACGGTTTCCGGCTCGGGCGATACCACGTACTGGTACTCGCGGATACGTCCGTTGTCCACCACACGGTAGTCGAGCTGTTTGCCCGGCGCGGCATCGCGGATCACCGCCAGGTTCATCAGCAGGGCACTCATGTCGCCGGGGTGCAGGGGCAGCGGTGCACGCCGGTTCTTCTTGATGTCGCCTTGCCACTGGGCAGTGCGGGCCTCCCAGTCATAGGTGCCGACCATCTTCTTGCCCATGAACAGGGCGTGGCGCACGGTGGCCTGACTCAGCGGGCGGAACTGGTCGCCGGCGACGTCGAAGACGGTGCTCTGTTCGATGTTCAAGCCCGCCAGGCGCGCGAAACCCCGCGTTCCCTTCACGTTGAGGTCGATCTGCCATTGGCTGCCGGCCTTGGGCGCCACTTTCATGCTCGCGCTGCCGGCCAGCTTGCCCTCGTTGTACGCCTGATAGCTGGCCACGAACGGCTCCAGCGCCAGGGCGGGCGCCGCCGATCCGGCCAATATCAGGCCCAGCAGCAGGGAGCGGAACAGGAGGGTCATCGGGCGGAGAGCGGCGTCAGGAAACCAAACGGTCGGCTGAATCTAGGGAGAGGGGATTTAATAACGGCTGACCGTGACAGCGCGTGACGTCTCCCTGTTCAGCTAACTGGCCCGCTGTCGCCAGCCGCAATACCGCCAGCAGCAGGGCGTGCTCCCGCGGCAGCAGCCGCGCGGCCAGCGTCTCCGGAGTGTCGCCGGGAAGGGTCGGTACCCGGACCTGGGCGATCACGCTGCCGGCATCCAGTTCAGGAATGACGAAGTGGACGCTGGCGCCATGTTCGGGGTCGCCGGCCTCGAGGGCGCGGGCATGGGTATGCAGGCCGCGGTACTTCGGCAGCAGCGAGGGGTGGATGTTCAGCAGCCGCCCGCGGAAGCGGGCGATGAAGGCGTCGCCCAGGATGCGCATGTAGCCGGCGCAGACGATCCAGTCCGGACTGGCGGCGGCGATCGCGTCCGACAGGACGGTTTCGTAGGCCGCGCGATCCGGAAATGCGGAGGGACGTGCGCTCCAGCGACGCTCGGGCGCGACCTGCTGAAGCGCAGGTGCGTTGGGCTTGTCGGAAAAGACCCCGACGACCTCGGCATCCAGCGAGCCGTCGGCAATGGCCTGCAGGATGGCCTGCAGGTTGCTGCCACGACCGGAGGCGAGCACGGCGATGCGGGTCGTCACGCCGCGGCTCCCGTGCGTTCGGCGCGCGCCAGCGGCCAGACAAGCAAGGCGCCGAGGGTGGCCAGCAGCATGTCGGCATGGGCGTCCCACATGTCGCCCTGCTGGCCGTTGTAGGACTCGGCGGCTTCGGGCGACATCGTCAGCGCGATGCCCCATTCCAGCCACTCATAGACCAGGCTGGTGCACATGATCAGCATCACCGCCAGCGTGAAGGCTTGCACGATGGACAGCGCCGGCCAGCGCTGGCGCAGCCAATGCCAGACGGCGGGCGTGAAGCACACCCCGTACATCAGGTGGATGAAGCGGTCGAAGTGGTTGCGCTGCCAGCCGAAGGCCTCCGCCGGCGACCAGCCCGTCGCGGCCTGCAGCCAGGCGTCGTAGGGCACGTAGGAATACAGCCAGCGCGCACCAACGCAGTGCGCCACGATGAAGGCGCAGATCAGTGCGAAGTGCGCCGGCCGCAGCGGCCAGCGGCGGTCATGCCGCCACAGCCAAGCCAGCCCGAGCACGGTCAGGCTGCTGTGCATGGCCTGTTCGACCGGCCAGCGCGGCGCGATCCAGCTGGCGGCGAACACCGCCAGCGTCAGCCCGAGAGCGGTCGCCTTGCTGCGCGGCATGCCGCGCTCAGCCGATGCGGACGCGTTCGCCGCCGCTGGCGGTGACGACTTCACCGATCTGCCAGTGGGTCAGGCGCAGGCGGGCGAGGTCGGCCTGCACGGCGGCGAGCTGGTCCGGCGCCACCACCAGCACGAAGCCGATGCCGCAGTTGAAGGTGCGCCACATCTCGCTGTTCTCGACCGCGCCTTCGCGCTGCAGCCAGTCGAACACCGGCGGCAGCGCCCAGGCGCTGGCGTCGATCTGCAGGCCCAGGCCGTCGGGGATCACGCGGATGATGTTCTCGGTCAGGCCGCCGCCGGTGATATGCGCCATGCCATGCAGGTCGTGCGCCTGCAGCAGTTCCAGGATCGGCTTCACGTACAGCGTGGTCGGCGCCATCAGCGCGTCGGCCAGCGGCACGCCCCCCACGTCGAGGTCGGCCGGACGGCCGGCACGGTCATAGATGCGACGGACCAGCGAGTAGCCGTTGGAGTGCGGCCCGCTGGACGCGATACCGACCAGCACGTCGCCGGCGCGGACCTTATTGCCGTCCAACAGGCGCGACTTCTCGACCGCCGCCACGCAGAAGCCGGCCAGGTCGTACTCGCCCGGGCCGTACATGTCGGGCATCTCGGCGGTCTCGCCACCGATCAGCGCGCAGCCGGACAGCTCGCAACCCTTGGCGATGCCGCCGACCACGGCGACGGTGGTGTCGACGTCGAGCTTGCCGGTGGCGAAGTAGTCGAGGAAGAACAGCGGTTCGGCCCCCTGTACCAGCACGTCGTTGACGCACATGGCGACCAGGTCGATGCCGATGGTGTCGTGGCGGCCCAGCTGCTGGGCCAGTTTCAGCTTGGTGCCCACGCCATCGGTGCCGGAGACGAGCACAGGCTCGCGGTACTTGCCGGACAGGTCGAACAGCGCGCCGAAGCCGCCCAGTCCGCCCATCACTTCCGGCCGGAAGCTGCGCTTGACCAGCGGTTTGATGCGTTCGACCAGCTCGTTGCCGGCGTCGATGTCGACACCCGCGTCGCGATAGGTCATCGGGGTGGGGGCGGAAGGCGTCGGCTGGGTCACGGGCGGTCGTCGGTGGGGCAAGAAGCGCGATTTTAAAGGAATCGGTGGTCCAAGCGGCCGTCCTGAACGGGTGCCGTTGGCGGTATCGGGTCATTCGGGCAACAATTCGCCGGGTCTGTAGAGCTCAAGGACGCTCGATGCGCCGGATCCCAGGTATCGCACTCGCCACGGCATTGCTGGTGGCGGCACTGACCACGACGCCCGCCGTGCAGGCCCAGTCCGGCCTGCGCACGGAAGGCGATGCGGTCTCCGCGCGCGGGCTCTACCAGGCGGAAGTACCGGTCAGCGGGCAGGGCGAGGCGGAGCGCCAGGGCGGCTTCGCGCGCGCGCTCGGCAGCGTGCTGTCCAAGCTGTCGGGTGACCGCGGGGCGATGTCGCGCCCAGGCGTCGGTGCGGAACTGCGCAACGCCAAGGACTATGTGGACGGCTACGACTATCGTCAGGACCAGGGCACCTCGGCGACCGGTGCGCCGACCTTCCGCACTACGCTGGTGGTGCGTTTCGACGAAGACAAGGTGAACGGCCTCGCCGGCGCGCTCGGCCTGCCGGTATGGCCGCAGCCGCGGCCGAAGCCGGTGGTCTGGCTGGCGATCAACGACGGCAGCGGTCCGCGGCTGGTCGGCCTGCCGCAATCCAATGCCGCACGACCGCTGCTCAACCGGGCGATCGAGCGCGGTTACGGCCTCGGCCTGCCGGCCGGTGGTGCGGCGGAGCAGGCACTGGTCGGCGCGATCTGGCGTCAGGACACGGCCGCTGTCGCCCGTGCATCGGCACGCTACAGCCCGCCGATGCAGCTGATCGGCAAGCTCTACCGCAACGCCAAGGGCGGCTGGACGGCCGACTGGGTGTTCGTCGACGCGGGCAAGGTGCTGGCGAACTGGTCGGTAACCGACGCCGATGCGCGCCGCGCGATGGCCTCCGGTGCCGACGGTACCGCCGATGCGCTGGTGAAGCGCTACGGCAAGCGTGGCAGTGCGGGACCCGCCGGTACCTACCGGGTGATCTTCACCGGCATCCGCACCACCGACGACTACCTGCGCCTGACCGGTCACCTGCAGAAGATGGCCGTGGTCCGCCGCATCACCCCGGTGCGTGCCAGCGGCGACGTGCTGGAGCTCGACCTGGAACTGGTCTCGGGCCTGGCCGGCTTCCGCCGCACCATGGGCGACGAGGCTCCCTTCACCGGCGGCGAAGGTGAACCGCCCGCCTACCAGATGCGCTGACACAAGGACGCTGCATGGATCTTTCCACCACGCCGGCCGGTACGCTGGCCCGTCGCTGGCAATGGCTGCTGATCGCCCTGATCGTCGGCTGGCTGATCTGGCTGCTGGCGCCGGTGCTCACGCCGTTCGTGTGCGCCGCGTTGCTCGGCTGGCTGGGCGATCCGTGGGTGGACCGGCTGGAACGCAGCGGTCGCTCACGCACCACGGCGGTGGTGCTGGTGTTCACGCTGATGCTGCTGTTGCTGACGCTCGCGCTGGTGCTGCTCGTGCCGATGATCGAGCGCCAGGTGGTGACGGTGATCGAGTCGCTGCCGGCGTATCGCGACTGGTTCGTGCAGACGGCGTTGCCGTGGGTCGAACGCCGCACCGGGCTGGAACTGGTGGCCTGGCTCGATCCGGATCGCGTGACCGAATGGATCCGTGGCCACTGGCAGCAGGCGGGTGGCGTCGCGGCCACGCTGTTCGGCTATTTCTCCCGTTCCGGTTTCGCGGTGATGGCGTGGGTCGCCAACCTGGTGCTGCTGCCGATCCTGACGTTCTACTTCCTGCGCGACTGGGACACGCTGGTCGAACGCATCGCGGCACTGGTGCCGCGTGATCACATCGCGACTGTGACGCGACTGGCGCTGGAGTCGAACGAGGTGCTGGGCGCGTTCCTGCGTGGGCAGTTCCTGGTGATGCTGGCGCTGGGCGCGATCTACGCGATCGGCCTGTCGGTCGTCGGGCTGAAGGTCGGCCTGCTGGTCGGCATCATCGCGGGCCTGATCAGCTTCGTGCCGTACTTGGGTACGGCGACGGGCATCGTGCTCGGCGTGATCGCGGCACTCGTGCAGTCGGGTGGCGACTGGTCGCTGGTGGCGATGGTGATGGGCGTGTTCGTGGCCGGCCAGATGCTGGAAGGCTACGTGCTGACGCCGCGCATCGTCGGCGATCGGATCGGCCTGCATCCGGTGGCGGTGATCTTCGCGATCATGGCCGGCGGCCAGCTGTTCGGTTTCCTCGGCATGCTGCTGGCGTTGCCGATCGCCGCGATCGCCAACGTGCTGCTGCGCTTTGCGCACGAGCGCTACACGCAGAGCCGCCTGTATGCCGGCGACCGGCCGTCCATCCTGCTGGATTCCTATATCGACACCGGCAGCGTGGAACAGGCGGCAGGCCGCGGCGACGCCGACAAGCCGTGAGCCGGGACGTGCAGGGCGAAAACCTCGGGCCGCAGCTCCCGCTGGCGCTGCGTTATCCCCCGGACCAGCGTTTCGATAGTTTCATCGCCCCCCCAGAGGGCGTCATCCCCGCGCTTGCTGCGCTGGCAACGGCAGCCGATGCAGACTGGGTGTACCTGGCCGGCGCGTCGAGGACCGGCAAGACCCATCTGGCGTTGGCGGTCTGTGCGGCGGCCGAACAATCGGGACGGCGGGCGGTGTATCTCCCGCTGGCCGCCGCTGCGGGACGCCTGCGCGATGCGCTTGATGCGCTCGAGGGCAACGACGTCATGGCGCTGGACGGGCTGGACGCCATTGCGGGTACGCGCGAAGACGAAGTCGCGCTGTTCGATTTCCATAATCGCGCGCGCGCCTCAGGCGTGAACGTGCTGTACACCGCGCGCGGTATCCCGGGTGACATCGGACTGGTGTTGCCGGACCTGCGCTCACGCCTGCAGCAATGCCTGCGCGTGATGCTGGATCCGCTCAGTGATGAAGATCGTCGCGAAGTGCTGCGTGATCGTGCGCAGCGACGCGGACTGGTGCTCGAAGATGCCGCGCTCGACTGGCTGCTCACGCGCACGGACCGCGATCTTGGCGCGCTGGTCGCCTTGCTGGACAAGCTGGATCGCGCTTCGCTCGCCGCGCAGCGCCGGATCACCGTGCCGTTCCTGCGGCAGGTGCTCTGAGGGATCAGCGCTCAGCGAGCGCCCGTTCCAGTTCCGCAAGGCGGTCGGGAGTGCCTACATCGGTCCATCGGCCCGCGTGACGTTCGCCACAGATGTTGTCCTTGTCCATGTGGGCGCGCAGGATCGGAGCCAAGCGGAACCGCGGCTTGCCGTTGGCGGCAGTGCTGGCGTGCTCGTCGACATGGCGTTGCCAATCGTCGAGCAAAGCCGCCCGATAGATGCCGATGCCAGCGTAGGTAAGGCGGCTTTCTCCGTCTTCACGGACGTAACCTGCTTCATCCAGCGCGAAGTCGCCGTGTGTGGCGTAACCGGGCGGATCTATCATCACGAGATGCGCCAACCCGTCCGGCTCGCGTGGGAGGCGGGCGAAGTCGAAGTCGGTCCAGATGTCGCCATTCACCAGCAGGAACGGTGCTTCACCCAGCAGGGGACGCGCATTGAGCATGCCGCCGCCGGTCTCCAGCGGCGTGTCGCCTTCGTGCAGGTAATGCAGCCGCAGGCCCCAGCGCGCACCGTCGCCCAGCACGGACGGGAAGCGGTCGGCCAGCCAACTGGTGTTGACCACCACGTCCTCCACGCCCATCGCCGCGAGTTTTTCCAGGTGCCAGACGATCAGCGGCTTGCCACCGGCTTCGATCAGCGGCTTGGGCGTATGGTCGGTCAGCGGGCGCATGCGCTCGCCGAGGCCTGCCGCGAAAACCAGCGCCTTCATGCGATTTCCCCGCGGGCGATCAGCACGGGCTTGATACGTCCATCGACCAGGGTTCGCAGTCCGGCCAGTTCGGGATAGCGCGGCAGCACGTCGTCCAGATAGCGGATGAAGCGCGGCACGTCGGGCAGGTAGCGGGTCTTTCCATCACGGTAATGCAGGCGCGAGAAGATGCCCAGGATCTTCAGGTGCCGTTGGATGCCCATCCAGTCCGCGTCGCGCAGGAAGACCTTGAGTTCGGGCACCGGCACGCCGGCACGGCTCGCACGGGCGTGGTAGCGCGCGAGCCAGCCATCGACGCGTTCGATCGGCCAGCTCAGGAACGCATCCTTGAACAGGCTCATTGCGTCGTAGGCCACCGGTCCGCGCACGCAATCCTGGAAGTCCAGCACCGCGGGACCGGGCGTGATCGGCATCAGGTTGCGCGGCATGAAATCGCGGTGGGTCAGTACGCGCGCCTGGTTCAGCGCGTTGTCCATCAGGCGGCGCTGCGCCAGCTCCAATCCTTCGGATTCGCCGCAGTCCAGCGTCAGGCCCAGGTGGCGGCGCAGGAACCATTCGTCGAACAGCCCGGCATCGCGCTGCAGCAGCGCTTCGCCGAACTCGCCCATGCCGTCCGGTGGCGCGATGGCCTGCAGGCGCAGCAGCTGTTCGATGGCGGCATCGAACCAAGTGTCGGCGTTGTCGTCGCTGATCACGTGCGCCAGCGTGGGGCCGCCGAGGTCTTCGAGCAGCAGGAAGCCGAGGTCGGTATCGATGGCCAGCACGTCCGGAACGCGCACGTCACCGCCCGCCAGCAGTTCGCGCATCGCCAGCCACGGACGTACGTCTTCCAGGCCGGGCGGGGAATCCATCACGATGCGTCCCGGACCATCGCCCAGGGAGCGCCAGTAACTGCGGAACCCGGCATCCATCGAGGCGCGTTCAAGCTGCGCATACGGGTCGCCGAGCGCGCCGCGCGCCCATTCCAGACGTTGGGCTCCCCGCCCGGAAGGGTCCTGAATCGTTGGGTTCATGCGGTCGCGGCCGAGCAAAGACAGTCAGGGCCACAGGGTAAACTGGCGCCCTACCGACTTGCGAGGCTTGCATGGCCAAAATCCAACCTGTGCTGCTGTCCGGCGGCTCCGGGACGCGTCTGTGGCCGCTCTCGCGAGAGACTTACCCCAAGCAGTTCCTGCCGCTGGCCGGCGATGACACCATGGTGCAGGCGACGTGGCGGCGCGTGGAAGCCATCGCCGAACTCGCGCCCATCGTGGTGGCGAATGAGGAGCACCGGTTCCTGGTCGCCGAGCAGTTGCGCCAGATCGGCGCGCCGGTGCCGGCGATCCTGCTGGAGCCCGTCGGCCGCAACACCGCGCCCGCGATCGCCGCAGCGGCACTGCAGGCGATGGCAGGTGGCGCGGACCCGCTGCTGCTGGTGCTGCCGTCGGATCACGTGGTCCGCGACGTGCCCGGTTTCCAGCGCGCCGTGCGCGACGCGTCCGCCGCGGCGGACGCCGGTGCACTGGTGACGTTCGGCATCGTGCCCGACGCGCCGGAAACCGGATTCGGCTATATCCACGCAGAAGCTGGCGACGGACTACGCAATGTGTCGCGTTTCGTCGAGAAGCCGGATGCCGCCACCGCCCAGTCGTATCTCGATGCCGGTGGTTACTACTGGAACAGCGGCATGTTCCTGTTTCGCGCCAGCCGCTACCTGGAAGAACTTGCGCGCTTCCGTGCGGACATCGTCGAGGCTACGCGCGCGGCGCATGCGGCCGCGCGGCACGACGGCGACTTCGTCCGCCTGGACAAGGACGCCTTTGCGGCCTGCCCGTCCGATTCCATCGACTACGCGGTGTTCGAGAAGACGGACCATGCGATGGTGCTGCCGGTCGACATCGGCTGGAACGATGTCGGCAGCTGGTCGGCGCTGTGGGACGTCGCCGAGCGTGATGCCGACGGCAATGCGCACCACGGCGACGTGATCGCCGTGGACAGCCGTAACAGCTATGCCTACGCGCAACGGCTGGTCGCGTTGGTGGGTGTCGACGACATCGTGGTGGTCGAAACCGACGACGCCGTGCTGGTCGCCCGCAAGGACCGCGTGCAGGAGGTCAAACAGGTCGTTGCGCAGCTGAAGAAGGAGCAGCGCAGCCAGGCCGTGCTGCATCGCGAAGTGCACCGTCCGTGGGGCAGCTACGACTCCGTCGACAACGGCGGACGCCACCAGGTGAAGCGGATCAAGGTCAAACCCGGCGCTTCACTCAGCCTGCAGATGCACCATCACCGCGCCGAGCACTGGATCGTGGTCAGCGGCACCGCGAAGGTGACGCGTGGCGAGGAGACACTGCTGCTGTCGGAGAACGAGAGCACCTACATCCCGCTGGGCGTGAAGCATCGCCTGGAGAATCCCGGCAAGGTGCCGCTGGAACTGATCGAAGTGCAGTCCGGCAGCTACCTGGGCGAAGACGACATTGTCCGTTTCGAGGACGTTTACGGTCGCAGCCAGTAAGCCGGTTGCGGTCAGGGCCTTGAGGTTGCGCGTCGCCAGACCTCGCGTTCGACGCGCTTGCCATCCTCGAAGCGCTCCAGTGTCCAGGTGTCGCCTTCAAGCGTGTAGCTGAAACGGTAGCTGCCGCCGTCTACCACCGGGTAGGACGCCATGCGTGGCGTCTCCACATAGGTTTCGGCATCGGCGGTGAATGAGCCGGAGCCGCCCGCCCAGAAGCGACCGTCCTGCGCGGTGGTGAAAGAAAAATGGCCATCGGCCAGCAGCTTGGTGCCGCGCAGCTTCAGGCTGCCGTAGTCCTGCTCCCGGCCTTCGTTGTCGAGGTAGCTGCCGGACTCCAATTGCCACGCGCCGTCGAGGGGTGAGGCGGCGAGCGCGGTGCCGGAGGACAGGCAGGCTGTCGCCGCGATCAGGTGGAACAGGATCGGCAGGATCTTGCGCATCGGAGCTCCTGGGCAGCCGGGAAAAAAAGAATGCTCCCGGGCGGGAGCATTCGATCGTAGCGCGCGCGATGGTCAGCGCTTCTTCTTCACCATCGCGTAGATGACCAGCAGCACGATGGCGCCGATCACGGAGGCGATGAAGCCGGTCGGCTCGCCAGGCGCGTACCAGCCGAGCGCACCCCCGATGAAGCGGGCGAGCAGCGCGCCGAGGATGCCCAGCACGATGGTCATGAAGAAGCCGAGCTTGTCGTTGCCGGGCTTGAGCGCCCGTGCGAGCAGGCCGGCGAGAAAGCCGATCAGCAGGGTCCAGAGAATACCGCCACCAAAGATCTGTTCCATCGAAACACTCCGGTTGGGAAGGTGTGGGGCGTTGCGAGCCTAGCAGGGCAGAGGCCCGGACAGCCATCCCCGGCACCGGAGAAGAAAACGCCGGGTTTCCCCGGCGTTCCCTTCGACCCGTGGCTGCGGATCAGCAGCAGCCGTGGTCGCCGTGCTGTTCGCCACCCGCTACCGCGGCGACGCCCGTGGTCTCGCCACGCACGCTGGCGGCATGGTGCTCGGCGATGACCCGCGCCACGCAGGCGGTGACCTTCTTGCCCATCGGGATGTGCAGGAACTCGTTCGGGCCATGCGCGTTGGAGTGCGGCCCCAGCACGCCGGTGATCATGAACTGCGCACCGGGGAATTTCTCGCCCAGCATGCCCATGAAAGGAATGGTGCCGCCTTCGCCCATGTACATCGCGGGCTTGCCGAAGAACTCGCGGCTGGACGCGTCGATGGCCTTCTCCAGCCACGGCGACATTGCCGGGGCATTCCAGCCGGTGCTGGCCTTTTCCAGTTCCAGGCTGACCTGCGCGCCGTTCGGCGGATCCTTTTCCAGCAGGTCCTTCAACAACTGGCCGGCCTGCTTGCCGTCCAGTGTTGGCGGCAGGCGCAGCGACAGCTTCACCGAGGTGTGGGGACGCAGCACGTTGCCCGCCGACGACAGCGGCGGCATGCCGTCCACACCGGTAACCGACAGCGCGGGGCGCCAGGTGCGGTTGAGGACCAACTCCGCCAGGTCTTCCGCCATCGGCGTCATGCCGGGCAGGAACGGAAACTTGTCGAACACCGCCGTATCCAGCACGCGCGCCGCTTCCTGCGCCTGGGCCAGGCGGGCGTCCGGAATCTCGACCTGCAGGCCCTCCGGCAGGATGCGGCCAGTCTGTTCGTCCTCCAGCCGCGACAGCAACTGACGCAGCAGGCGGAAGCTGGAAGGCACGACACCCGACGCATCACCGGAGTGCACGCCTTCCTCCAGCACCTTGACGGTGAAGTTGCCGCCGGCCAGGCCACGCAGCGAGGTGGTGCACCACAGTTGCTCGTAGTTGCCGCAGCCCGAATCCAGGCAGACGACCAGCGACGGCTTGCCGATGCGGTCGGCCAGGTGGTCCACGTAGGCGGGCAGGTCGTAGCTGCCGGATTCCTCGCAGGCTTCGATCAGCACCACGCAGCGCGCATGCGGCACGCCCTGCTGCTGCAACGCCTGGATCGCGGCCAGCGACCCGAAGATCGCATAGCCGTCGTCAGCGCCGCCGCGACCATACAGCTTGTCGCCCTTGATGACCGGAACCCAGGGGCCGAGATCGTCGTCCCAGCCGGTCATTTCCGGCTGTTTGTCCAGATGGCCATACAGCAGCACGGTATCGGCCCCGGTTTCCGGACCGCTGGCGGGAATCTCGATGAGGATCAGCGGGGTGCGGCCCTCAAGGCGCACCACCTCCACCTGCATGCCGGGCACCGACTGCGCCTTCGCCCAGCGTTCCATCAGCTGTACGGCTTGCTCCATGTAGCCGTTGGCCACCCAGTCCTTGTCGAACATCGGCGACTTGTTGGGGATGCGGATGTACTCGACCAGCTGCGGGACGATGTCGTCATCCCATTTCTCGGCAACGTAACGGTCGACTTTGGCGGTATCCATGGCTACTCCGGGCACTGAAAGGCTGGGTGCCATTCTACGCCCTGGCCAGGGGTAGGACTTTTCCTACATCGGGCCGCGGCGTTTACGGGCAGATTCCACCGCGCAAGGGCGATACCTTGGCTCCCGTCGGAGTTGGACACTTTCCCTACCGCCAAGGCCAATGGCCCATAGGCGGAAACATGGCGGATGCCGCGACGCATCCGTCATGCAAGGAGAGTCCAACGCCACAAGGAGAGTCGTCATGAAGTCGTTCATCCACATCGTCTTTGCCGCTGCCCTGTCGTTGCTGTTCGCCGTGCAGGCGTTTGCTGCGGAGAAGGTCAACATCAATACCGCCGATGCGGCCGCACTGGATCGCGTGCTGATCGGCGTGGGGCCGGCCAAGGCCGCCGCCATCATCGAGTACCGGAAGGCCAATGGACCGTTCAAGAGCGCCGAGGAACTGGCGATGGTGAAGGGCATCGGCCTGAGCACCATCGAACAGAACCGCGACCGCATCGAACTGCGCACCGGCACGGCGCCGGCAAGCAAGCCGGCCGCTGCCGCGGCGAAGCCCACCAACAAACCGGTGGCGCGCCGCTGATCGAATCCCGCGCCGGGCGTCTCCACAGGAGGTGGAACGCCGGGCGCAGGGGCAGGATGCCAGGGGGAGACAGGCAGGACGCCGACAAGGACGTATCCATACCGCGCTGGACGCGCAAGGGTCAGGAGCAGGCAGGAGCCTGATACTGGCAGGATGCCGACACGGAGGTGGACATCGCCCGGGCGCGCAGGATGCGCGTCCGGGCGATGTCGTTTCCGTCTCAGGCGCTTCGCATCACCGACGAATGGACGGGCTAGAATCGCGCCGCGCCCCGACGCGGAGACACCATGCCGACATCGCCACGCCTCATCCCTGCAAACGAATACCGGCGGGAGCGCTGGAAGAACGGCCTGGGCTGGACGCGCGAGATCGTGCGGATGCCGGACAGCGATGCGTGGGACTGGCGACTATCGATTGCCGAGATCGAGCGCGACGCGGCGTTCTCCTCGTTTCCGGGCGTTGACCGCGAACTGGTGCTGCTTCGCGGCAACGGGCTTCGCCTGAGGTTCGATGATGGGCGCGCAGTCGATCTAATGCCGCCGCATGAGCGCCTGCGCTTCGCTGGCGAAGACGTGGTCGTGGGCGAGCTGATAGACGGCACGACGCACGACTTCAACCTGATGTGGCGCCGTGGCCGTGTGCGCACCGAGCTGCTGCATCGCCCACTGGTGGGGCCGATGCTGTTCTTCACCGAGCCGGGCGTGCACTGGATCATCCATCTGATCGCGGGACAGGCGATGTTCGACGCCGATAGCGGCCTCGATCATCTCTGGAGTGGTGATACCGCGATCCTGATGCCAGGCAAGGAGCGGACGCGCCATGCGTTACAGGGAGGAGGCGAGCTTCTGGCCATCCGTATCGAAGACATCGACGGCTGACGAAGCAGGCCGCTCAGTAGACGTCCCGGCGATAGCGGCCGGCGCCGCGAAGCTCTTCGATCCGCTCGTCACCGAGCATGCTGCGCAGCGCCGCATCCACTTCGGGGGCCATGCCGGCCAGACTGCCGCAGACGTACACCGTGGCGCCCTCGTCGATCCACTGCCGCAAACGGTCGCCATGCGCGCGCAACGCGTGCTGGACATAGCGGTGTTCGCCACCGTCGCGGGAGAACGCCAGATCGAGGTGTTCGAGCTGTCCCTGCGACTGCCATGCAAGCAGTTCATCGGCATGGAAGAAGTCATGCGTACGCTGGCGCTCACCGAACAGCAGCCAGTTGCGTGTCGCGCCCGACTGGATGCGCGCTTTCAGATGGGCGCGCAGTCCCGCAAGACCCGTGCCGTTCCCGATCAGGATCATCGGTACCTGGGTCGCGGGAGGGTGGAAGTTCGGATTGCGCCGGACCCGCAGTGCGATGACGTCGCCGGCACGCGCGTGCCGGCATAGCCAGCCACTGCCCAAACCCGGCGTTCCATCCGCGCGCTGCATCAGGCGTACGAGCAGGTGCATGGCGCCGTCGGCGGGTACCGATGCGATCGAGTACTCGCGGTGGGGGAGGGGCGTGCAGCCATCCGCCAATGTTTGCGCATCCCGGGATGCCAGGGTCGACGCCCGGTCGGGCCAATGGCTGCGTGCCAACACGGCCGCAAGCGGTTGCGGTTCATCCTGCCAGCGCACCTGGATGTCGCCGGCCATGTCGAGGCGCTGCAGGAAGGCCTCGACTTCCTCGGCGGCGTGCCGGGGTCCGATCTCGGCGATATCGCCGGCCGTCCAGTCCGGCAGCGCACCGGCGTCCGGTGCAAGTGCGAGATGGAAGGCGGGCCCACCCAGGCTGCCGGGATTGAGTTCGATGCGTTCGCGCAGTCGCCACGACTCGTAACGGGGTGATGCCCAGTCCGGCGCCTCGTCGCCATTGCCGAGCTGGCCGATGTGGTGCTGCCAGTGACGCAGCGCGCTGTCGTCGGCGTTGTCGACCTCGACCAGGTCGAACAGCGGCTGCGCGTGCTGGCGCCGCAGCCAGTCGTCCAGCTGATGGCCGAAGGCGCAGAACTGCTCGTACTCGCGGTCGCCCAAGGCGAGTACGGCGTACTGCAGTCCATGCAGCCCGAGCGATTGCGACATGATCCCGCGAACGAAGCCCAGTGCAGGATCCGGCGGATCGCCTTCGCCGGTAGTGCTGACCACGAAGATAGCCTTCGTGATGCCTTGCAGACGCACCGCGTCCAGATGCTCGAGTCCCGCGCGCTGCACTGTCACGCCTCCGTGGCGCAGCGAAGCGGCCGTCATGTCGGCCAGTTCCATGGCAAAGCCGGTCTGGCTGGCATGCACCACCCATACGGCGTCCTGCGTGGCGACGGCCGTTGGCTGGGTGGCCCGATCACGTGCATGCGCGCGATACAGGAACCACGCGACCAGGCCGGCGTAAGCCAGTACGGAACCCGCCGCAGCATAGCTGCGTGTCGCCGAAGGCACCGCTTGCCACCAGTCGCCCTCATGCAGGCTTGCGAGCAGCCAGGCGCACGCGGCCAGCAACAGCATGACCAGTGTGTTGCCGACGATTGCGGCGAATCCACGTGATGCGGTGGCGGTGGGCATGCTCATGCAGCGAGATGGCGCTCGAAGTCGGGTGTCATCGTTTCCCGCAGCCCATCGGCGGTGCGTTGCAGGAAGCGTGCGGCCAGGCCGTGGCCACGGGCGAACGCGTATCCCTCGGTGGCACCCATCACGGTCAGGGCGGTGGCCCAGGCATCGGCATGCATCGCATCCGTCGCGACCACGGTGACGGCCGCCGCGGCATCGGTCACCGGTTCACCGCTACGGGGATCGATCGTATGCGAGTAGCACCTGCCGTCCTGCGAATAGGCGTGCCAGCGGTCACCGGAGGTGGCGACGGCCAGGCCGTCGAGTGCCAGCACGCGCGGCGCAAGTCCCTCCGCGTCGGCTTCCTCGTCGGGCGAGGATTCCACCAGCACCCGCCAGGGCGTGCCGT
Organism: Pseudoxanthomonas sp. PXM01; assembly: GCF_014851815.1. GTDB lineage: Bacteria > Pseudomonadota > Gammaproteobacteria > Xanthomonadales > Xanthomonadaceae > Pseudoxanthomonas_A. The sequence continues at coordinate 1,387,755 of NZ_JACVAJ010000001.1, read as the reverse complement.
CCGCTTTGCGGCCGTAGCCGTACAGCTCGCCGCCGACCTCGATCAGTGCTGCATCGAAGCCTCGTCCGCGCAGCAGGCTGGCGACGACATCCACACCGTAGCCCTTGGCAATGGCCGACAGATCGAGCATCACGCCGCCCGGCTGGCTGACGCGGCGCTGGTCGGGATCGAACCGCAGTTGCTGCCAGCCAACGCGCGCGCGCGCGATCACAAGATCCGCTTCGGCGGGCCTGCCCAGTGCACCGGCATGGGCGCCGAAACCCCAGGCGCCGACCAGCGGGGAGATGGTGGGATCGAAGGCACCGTCGCTGGTAGCCGCGATGTCGAGGGCGGTTCCCAGCACCCGCAGGAAATCATCCTGCAGGGCGAACCATTCCCCTCCGGACATGCGGTTGAAACGCATGATGTCCGCGTCCGCTTCCCATGTGCTCATCTGTGCGACCACCCGGTCGAGGCGTGCCTGGATGGCGTCATGCAGGGCATGCAGGTCGACGCGCGATGCGCTGACGCAGTGCACGGACCAGGTGGTGCCCATGGTCTGCCCACGCAGGGCATGCACGGGCGCCGCAGGCGCGGAGGCGGGGGGGAGGGAGATGTTCATTCCTGCGTGCGCCGCCGGAAGTGCGTCCGGCGGCGCGGTGTGGCCTTACTGCGGCAGCACTTCCAGCGTGGCGACGTAGCTCAGGCGACGCTGCTTGGCCTGCGGAATCGTGGTCTTGTCGTCCTGCGTACCGGTTTCCAGCCAGTACATGCCGGCTTCCGGCCACGTCACGCTGAACTGGCCGTTGGCATCGGTGGTGACCTTGATCTCTTCCTGCGCGTTGCGATAGCGCGTGCCGCCGCGAGTGATCTCGAACTCGAGACCGGCGGCCGGCTTGCCGTCGACCAGCAGCTTGAACGTGGCGGCTTCGCCTGCGAACAGATCGTTCGGGTGCGTGACCGGCAGCAGTTCGATGCCTTCGCCCGTCGCCTTCAGGGCGGTGTCGTTCGGCGAACCGTTGGTCACGAAGGTTTCGATACGGCCGATCGACTGCGACACCTGCAGGTTCTTCGCATCCTTCGGCACCTTGGTCGCCAGGTCTTCCGGCTTGGCGCCGCGCAGGCCGCCCGGCTTGCCGTCGGCACCTTCCCAGCGAACCATCAGGTTCTTGTTGACCGTGGCGATGCGGTACGTGCCCTGCTGCTTCAGTTCGACGTCGAACACCGTGCGGTACTTGCCCGTTGCCAGGTTCTGCGCTTCCGCGGTGCTGCCATCCGGCGCGGTGATGACCAGGCCTTCGGTGCGCAGCGGCACGTGGTTGAAGTAGAACAGGTCGTTGGATACCGCAGCATCCACCGTGATCCACGGATTGGTGCCGGCGATGACGGTCTGCGACGGCTGCAGCCAGGCCTTGTGTGCGAGGGCGGTGGCCGGAATGACGGACGCCAGGGCGATGGCCACGGCAAGGGAACGCTTCATCGGAATCTCCATCGGGATGCGTGGAAAGGGATCAGGGCTTGAGGGTCAGCGTGACGGCGCCGAGTTCGGAGGTGCCTTGCGCCTTCCCCGATTGCGACGCGCCCTTGGCGGGCCAGGTGAAGGGGATCTTCAGCAGTTCGCGGCCACCGACTTCGCGTGCGGCTTCGACGACCAGCGTGTACTGGCCAGGAGCCAGCTTCGCCAGATGCTGCTTGTCGCTGAAGCTCAGCGCGTGCTTGCCGACCGGCTTGGTGGGACCGGTCACGCCATCCACCGGCACCTGCAGCGAGCGTCCGGACTTGCGCCACCACTGGCGCATGTCGGGCAGCCACTTGGTGCCGTGGCCTTCCGAGTTGCTGGTCTGCTGGTACCAGACGGAGAGGTTGGCGGCGACCTTCTGGTCGGCACCCTCGATCCAGACCGCAACGTAGGGACGGTGGTACTCGGCGACGTTGAGCTTGGGGATCTCGACGTTGACGTCCAGCGTGGCGGCGTAGGCCGGGGTGGCCAGCAGGCCGCTGAGCGCAATGGTCAGCGTGGTGTGGACGGCGATCTTCGACATGCGGTCACTCGCGGTTCGTGGGGGGAATCAGTGGATGAAGAGCAGGGCGATCAACAGCGGTACCAGCAGGCCCAGGCCGACCATCGGCCAGGTCATGCGGCGCTGACGCCCATGCAGATAGAGCAGGAACAGACCGGTGATGCAGAACACCAGGCAGGCCACGGCGAAGATGTCGAGGAACCATCCCCACGCCGGGCCGGCGTTGCGGCCCTTGTGCAGATCGTTGAAGTAGGAGACCCAGCCGCGGTTGGTCCGTTCGTACTCCACGGCACCGGTTTCCCGGTCGATGCTCAACCAGGCATCCGCGCCCGGGCTTGGCATCGAAAGGTAGAGCTCCACGTCAGACCATTCCGCCTGCCGCGTGCCGATCGACACCGACAACTCCTGTTCCAGCCAGTCGACAACGGTGGCGGGCAGCGGGGCGTTACCTTCTTGCCTGTCGCCTAACGCTGCGAGTACGGGGGCCGGGACCGTTGCGGTGAGGTTGGTGACGTCGGGTGTGGCCTCGATCTTCGAGGCGTGGTTCAGCGTGATTCCCGTGACGGCGAACAGCAACATTCCGATCAGGCAGACGGCCGAACTGATCCAGTGCCACTGATGCAGCGTGCGCAGCCAGAAGCCGCGGCGCTGTTGCTGGAGGGCAGGGGAGGCAGAAGGGGACAACGGCGGTCTCGACGCGGCTCGGAGCGGTTCGCCATTACATCACAGATGAGAATGGCTCTCAATTAAGGGGCGTTCCCACCCCAGTGCGGGGTGGGAACGCCTGTGAGGCTCAGAAGTTGACGTTGAAGCTCACCCAGAGGCTGCGCGCCTTGTCCTTGTTGTTGTAGTGATCGAAGAACAACGCCTCGTTGCGACCACTGCCCCCGATGTTGGTATCGATGTAGTCGCCGTCTCCGTTGAGATCACGGAACTCGGCGTCGTAGGTGGTGAAGTCGCGATCGAGCAGGTTGTTGATGCGTGCGTTGATGGTCAGCCAGTCGGTTGCCTTGAACGAGGCGCCGAGGTGCAGGACCTCGTAGTCCTTGTAGTAGAGCTGTTCGCGGGTGATGGCATGCAGGCCGCGGTAGCGCTTGGAGCGTGCTTCGACCGACAGGAACACGTTGAACCGTTCTGCCGCCTGCCAGTCCAGCGTGGCGTTGGCCATGTGGCGTGCGCTGTTGCCCAGCGGCAACCCTGCCTCGGAGCCGCTCTTCTGCTCGCTGTCGGTAAACGTGTAGTTGGCGCGGAAACCGAAGGCTGATGAGATCTTCCAGCGCCCGGCCAGTTCGGCACCCTTGATCACCACCTCATCGATGTTGACCGTCTTGCTGCTGGTCGCGTAGCCGAGGTCAGCATAATCACCGGTGCTCGAGCACTCGAGTGTCGTGCCCGGACCGCAAGGCTGACTGGCGATCTTGTCGTCGAACGTGTTGTGGAACAGGGTGGCGTTGAAGCCATGCCCCGCCGGATGCTGCCAGTACACCGCCAGCTCGTTGCTGGTGCTGGTTTCCGGCTGCAGGTCGGGGTTGCCGAACATCGGCGACACGCCTTGGCCGCCGAAGCCGGTGACACCGTCGTACAGCTGGGTGGTCTTCGGGGTTTTGAAGCCCGTGCTCACGCCGCCCTTGACCGTCCACTGCTCGTTGATGGTGTACACGCCGTAGAGGCGCGGGCTGACTTCGTTGCCGAACACCTTGTGGTCGTCGTAGCGCAGGCCGGCCGTGATGGCCAGGGGCTTGATGACATACCAGGTGTCCTCGGCGAACAGCGAGTACATGTCGTGCTTCTGCACGGCGCTGGGGGTACCGCTTTCCATGCCGAACACGCCATCGGTCAGTTCACCCCGGATGACCTGTGCGCCGATCACGGCGGTGTGGTCTCCGGCCAGTTCGTACGGAATGTCCAGCTTCGCATCCAGCGTGTACTGCGCGCTCTCCAGCGTGCGCTTCGGGCGCGGCAGGAAGGTCTGCGCAGCGATATCGCGGCGCTGGGCGGTGGTCAGGCCTGCATAGGGACCGGTGCCATCCCACATCTGCTGCAGGTGGTTGCGCTCGGCGACGGTGAAGGGGAGGGTGCGGCCGTCGTTGTTGGTGGCCACGTGCGACAGCGAGACGAAACTGTTGCCGAACCCCCACTTGCCTTCATGCGTCAGCGACCAGGCGTCGCGGGTGAACTCCTGGGTGGGGTTGTAGCCGACCTGCGGCGCCACGCGCGTGACGCCATTGACGTTGGCGGTACGCCAGATCGAATTGATGTTGTCGACCGTGCCGACCGGATACTCCTGACCGCCGGAATCGTTGGTCTTGATCGCGTTGTCGTACTCCTGACGGGACGTGTCGTAATCTAGGGTCACCGTCTGCGCGTCGGTCGGCGTCCACGTCAGGCTGATGCCGCCGGCCTTGTTGGTGTTGTCGACGGTCTTGCCGCCGCCACCGAAGCCCAGCGGGCGCGGATGCTCCCGGCCGCTCGGATCCGTCAGTGTTTCGTAGGTCGGGTTGGACGCCTTGCGGTCATACCAGCTGCCGCGCGCGCTGAGGTCGAGCTTGCCGGCGACCAGCGGGCCGGTGACGAAGAAGTCGAACGTGGTGTCGTCGCCGAACTCGCTGGCTTCGAACGTGCGCGCCACGCTGGCCGAACCATGCCAGCTGTCCAGCGAACGCTTGGTGATGATGTTGATCACGCCGCCCATGGCGTCGGCGCCGTAGAGCGTGGATGCGGGGCCGCGGATGACCTCGATACGCTCGATCGCGTCCAGCGGCGGGATGTGGTTGAACTGGTTGCCACCGAAGTTGTTCGGATAGATGTCGCCGTGGTTGTTCTGGCGCTTGCCGTTGACCAGGATCAGCGTGTAATCGGAGCCCATGCCGCGCATGGAGATCGTGCCCTGGCCCGTCTTGTCGCGGGTTTCGCCCACGTCGACGCCCTCGATGTCGCGCACGGCGTCCAGCAGCGTCATATAGGGCCGCTGGGCCAGGTCCTCGCGGGTGATCACGCTGATGCTGGCGGGAGCGTCGGTGATCTTCTGTTCGAAGCCGGCCGCCGTGACGACGACGGTGTCGAAATCGGTGGCGTCGGCGGCGCCGTTGGGGGCGACTTGTGCGAGGACGGGTGCCGAGGTGACGGCGAGCAGGGCAACGGCGAGGCGATGGCGGCGCAAGCGGGCGCGCCCGGTGAGACGGGTGTGGTTCATGGCATTCACAGAGGTAGGGAAACGAAAGGCAGGGCGCTGGTGTCAGCGCTTGCGAGGAGGTTCTGAAGGAGGGTGGCCGGCATGGCGCCGGCACGCGCGTCAGGCGACGCGGTGAGGAGGCGCCTGGCCGGGATGCAGGCGAAGGACGGGATCTTCGCGGCGCGAACGCGGTTCGGGTTCGGTGTGCAGCAGAGCGGGACGTTGCGTCGGAACCGCGTCGCCGGAGCACAGATAGAAAGCCAGCGCCTGCTTGGGATCCGTGGCCGGCGGCGTCTGCACCAGCAAGGCCTTCAGGCGAGGCTTCTTGGCCGGCGACTCCTGATGCTTCGGTTCCCGCGGAGGGTCGTCTTCACTCAGTTCGTGATGGACGAAGCTGGGCTCGGCAAACGTTGCGGTCGATTGGCGCTCGCTGCTGTCACGACGAGGTGCGGACGCCAACGACGCCACCACGGCCAGCACGAACATGGTGAGTACCCACTTGGCCGTCGGACGCCACGCAAAGCGCCCGCGCTGCGATGGCGCGCGCTCAGGATGGCTGGAACTGGACAGCAGATGGATCAAGCGGGTCCCCGGAGCCTGCCTTGGCGGCAAGCTGAACGGGACTATAGTAATTGAGAATACTTATCAAATGCAAACAAGGATGAATCCCATTCGCCCAAAGTCTAGACCTCGGTCCATTGCCTCAGGAGGTTGTGGTACACGCCCGTGAGCTGGACCAACGCGGGATGCTCCGGCACATCCTGGGTCAGCCTTCGGATCGAGACATCCAGCTCGAACATCAGTCGGCGGTGGCCGTCATCGCGCACCATGCTCTGCAGCCAGAAGAATGAAGCAACGCGTGCCCCGCGCGTGACCGGCGTGACCCTGTGCAGGCTGGTGCCGGGGTAGAGCACCATGTGGCCGGCCGGCAGCTTCACGCTCTGGGTGCCGAACGTGTCCTCGATGACCAGTTCACCGCCGTCGTACTCGTCGGGGGCGCTGAGGAACAGCGTGGCCGAGAGATCCGTGCGCACCGGATCGACTCCCCCGCGGCTGCGGTCGTAACGGATGGCATTGTCGACGTGGTAGCCGAACGACTGGCCGCCACCGTACCGGTTGAACAGGGGTGGATAGATGCGCCTCGGCAACGCGGCCGAGAAGAAGGTGCTGTTGCGGGACAGGGCATCGAGGATCAGCGCACCGATCTCGCGCGCCGCCGGGGCATCTTCCGGCAACTGCGCGTTGTCCTTGGCCTTCGCCGACTGGTAGCCGGCCGTGATGCGGCCGTCGGCCCAATCCGACGCGTCGAGCTTGGCTCGTGCCTGTGCGACCTGCGTGGGAGTCAGGACATCGGGAATCGCCAACAACATGTCGGTTCACCTCAAGAAAACGCCCCGCCCATTGTGCATGGGCGGGGCGGATAGGGACTACAGCATCATGCGGATCAGAATTTGAAGGTTGCGGTCAGCACGGCCGAGCGTGCCGCACCGGGCGTCGCCCAGCCGTTGTTGCGCACGCGGGTGAAGTACTGCTTGTCGAACAAGTTATCGATGTTCAACTGCAGGCCGAAGCGCTCACTGAACTGATAGCCCGCCATGGCACGATGCATGGTGTAGCTCTTCACCCGAGGAGCATTCGCGGCGCTGGCCGTGTAGAAGTCGCCCTGGTAGGTGACGCCATACCCGAGGGTCCAACCACGCAATGCGTAGGTCGTCCAGGCGCTGGCCGAATGCTCCGGCGTGTTGGGCAACGGGTTGCCGGCCTGGGCATCGATACCTGTGGTCTCGCGAACGCGGTCCGACACGCTCTGCAGGACTTCGCTGTCCAGATACGTGTAGTTGGCGAAGATGGACCACGCACGCGTGATGTTGCCGGCCACGCCCAAGGCGATGCCGTCCACGCGGGCCTTGCCGTCCAGCTGCTGCGTGCCGGAGGGATTGTCGGGATTGTTGGGGTCAGCGACCTTGTAGTTCTGGCGTTCGTTGCGGAACAGCGCGGCAGTCACCGCCAGTCGTTCATCCAGCAAGTTCCACTTTGTGCCCAGTTCGATGTTGACGGCCGTCTCCGGGTCGACTTCGCAGGTCTGGTCTGTACAGGCGCCATTGACCGAGCCCTTGGAAGGGGTCTTCGAGTTGGCGTAGGACAGGTAGATGCTGCCATTCTCGGCGGGCTTGAACAGAAGGCCTGCGCGATACGAGAACAGGTCGTCCTCATTGCGGAAGGTCTTGCCGACGGTCACGGCGCCCCCCGCGGCGGGCGTGGCATAGGTGATTGCTCGGGTGTCGCCCTCGTTGTGTTCGTAGCGCGCACCGAGCGCCAGTTCCCATTGCGGGTTGAACTTCAGTGTGTCGAAGGCGTAAACGGCCTGGTTGTCCAGCGTGCCGTCGGTGTGGCCGGCCCGAATGTAGTTGACCGGCCCCGCATACACGTTGTTCGGGTTGTGGATGCCCATCACCGGGTACACGGGAGCGGTGCCGTCCGCGTTGCGCTGGGTGTTGCCGTTGTCCAGCTCGTAGGTTTCATGCATGAACGAGACGCCCGCGACGAGTGCATGTTCCACACTGCCGGTATTGAAGCGCGCCGTTACGTCCGTCTGGCTGAGCGCCAGGCCGTTGGTGGTATCGCGTGTCGTGCCACGGGGACCGGACGGCTGGTAGGTGCCCGGCAGCATATTGCCCGTACATCCCGCGCCGGTGGCCGGGTTGATGCCGTTGTCGAGGCACCACGTGCCCTGGGTAGGGTTCACGAGCACATACTGATCGACCTTCTGGTAACGAGCGAGGCTGCGCAGGGAGACCTGCTCGTTGAAGTCGTGTTCGAACACACCCGTCAGTACGTCGACATCGATCTCCTGCTTGTCCATGTTGCGGTAGCCGAAGTAGGCGTCGCGGCTGATGCCAGGCAACAGGCCGCCGTAGGCCGCGAAATAGGGGAGGCCGTATTCCGGGATGTTCTCGTCGTGCTGGTGCAGGTAGCTCAGCGTGAAGCGGGTGTCGGAACCCAGGCCGATCGCGAACGAAGGCGCAATGCCCCAGCGCTTGTACTCCTCCACATCACGGTCCGCGACGTCGTTGCGATGGACCATGGCGTTGACGCGCAGTGCCTGGCCGGTGCCGAAGTCGTGATTGCTGTCTACGGTGGCGCGCCCGAAGCTGTCGGTGCCCGCGCCCAGGGTAAACGTGCTGAAGTTGCCTTCGCGAGCCGTCTTGCTCACGAGGTTGATGTTGCCGCCTACCGACCCGGCGCCGGACATCGCGGAGTTGGCACCATTGATGAGTTCGATGGACTCGAGATTGAAATTGTCGGTCCGGGTGTACTGCGCGCTGTCGCGCACGCCGTCGACCGTGATGTCGGTGGTGGCGTTGAAGCCACGCAAGTTGATGCTGTCGCCGTAGCCGCCGCCCCCTTCGCCGGCGCCGAAGGTGATGCCCGGCAGGGTACTCAGCACATCGCGCAGGCCCAGCAGGTTCTGCTGCGCCATGACTTCGCTGGTGACCACGGTGATGGTTTGCGGCGTATCGACCAGTTCTTCGGTGTACTTCGGTGAGCTGGCCTTGCGGACGCGCTCGCCATGGACCTCTACCGTGTCGAGCTCTTTGGCCTGACCGGAGGCATCGGCTGGGGTGTCGCCGGTGGGGGCGGCCAGGGCCGGGGTGGTGATCGCCAGCAGCAGGGCGGCGGCAAGGGGGGAGTGACGAAGGTTCATGAGCATCCTCAAGGTGATGGAAGCACCCGGTGGCGAAGGCTGGCGGGGGAAAAGAGACATCGCGGCCGCGGTCGGACAGCGACCTCGGCAAGCGCAAGATGGATCAGGAGAAACGCGGGAGCGGAAGCGCACGCCGGCGGCGCGCGTAGAGCGTCAGGACAGCGCTGGGGGGCCGCGTCCCAAGGGCGTGTGGCGACGCAGGACGCAGGACGCGTCGCGCAGGTTCCTGGGACGGCAGGGCGTCAGGCGGGACCGCTGTGCACGAGCGCTGTCGAAGGAGAGGTCGGGTTCTGACTCGCTCTTCGCGATGTCGGATTCGAGGGCCTGCAGGACCAGCGGGGCCCTCAGGCAGGACGCATCATCGCGATCGGCATGGCCGGACTCGGCGAGCACCAGCAGTGGCGCGGCAGGCAGTGTCGCGTGCCGCGCCGTGGGCGGCGCCTTGCCTGCGGCTATCGCCATGCTGGCCATGACCAGCAGCACCCAGCCCAGCAGTAGGCGGGTGACGATCCGGGCGGCAGCGGCAGGCTGATGAGACAAGTGGGTTCGGGCGCAGGGCTGCGACGGCCGGTCGCAGGCGGGGCGCGCCAGAATAATGAGAATTATTCGCGATTACAACAGAATTTTTACAAGTCGCGGGCAACCAGTAACCGGATACTCAATCCCGGTCGTCGCGGGTCCAGATCCCGCCGTGTTCCAGCTTTGTCGGGAACTTCACCACCGGGGAATAGGCCGGCGCACACAGGGCCCGGCCGTCACGGACATCGAAGCGAGCCCCATGCAGCACGCACTCGATGCTGGCTTCCGCCGGGTCGTAGCTGCCGGAGGAAAGCTCAAAGTCTTCGTGGCTGCATTTGTCTTCCAGCGCATACACCTCGCCGTCGTGGTTGACGACGACGATGGGCGTACCGGTAACCTCGTCGAAGACGGTCTTCATTTCCCCGGGCAGCAGCTCGCCTGTGGCGCAGACGAACGTCCATGTCTCGCTCATGCAGGCACTCCCACGAAGGGCTTCTCCAGCACCTCGAAGCGCAGGTCGTCGCGTTTGGGGATGCCGTAGCGCTCATCGCCGTAGGGGAACGGCTTCTTGATGCCGGTGCGCACGTAGCCGCGGCGCTCGTAGAACGCGATCAGCTCGTCGCGGATATCGATCACGGTCATCCGCATGGCCGGCAGCTTCCATTCCTCACGGGCGACGCGCTCGGCTTCCGCCAGCAGCGCTTTGCCCACGCCGCCGCCCTGCAGAGTGGGGCGGACCGAGAACATGCCGAAGTAACCCGCGCCATCCTCCTCCGCCACATGCGCGCACGCCAGCAACAGGCCGTCCCGCTCGGCGATGATGATCCGGCTGTGTGGCCGCTCGATATCCCGGCGAAGCACCTCGGGATCGATGCGCTGGCCGTCCAGCATGTCGGCCTCGGTGGTCCAGCCCTGCTTGCTCACGTCGCCGCGATAAGCGGACGTGACCAGGGCGACGAGGGCCGGGATATCGGTGTGGGCAGCGGGGCGAAAGGTCAGGGTTTCCATGCCGCCCATTGTAGGGCGGCGGACCGTTCCACCGCAGCGTCAGGCCAGCAGGCTGCGTGCCTTCTTCAGCGCGGCGATGAAGTGCTCGACTTCCTCGTGCGTGTTGTAGAACGCGAACGAGGCGCGCAGCGTGGCGGCCACGCCGTAGAACTGCAGCAGGGGGTGGGCGCAATGCTGGCCGGAACGGACGGCGACGCCATCCAGGTCTAGCAGGGTGGCCAGGTCGTGCGCGTGTGCGCCCTCCACCAGGAACGAGATCACCGCCGCCTTCTCGGGCGCCCGGCCGAAGATGCGCACGCCCTCAATCCGGTCCAGTTCCTCGGTGGCATGCGCCAGTAGTTCGGCTTCGCGCGATTCCACGTTCGCCATGCCCAGTGCGTCCAGGTAGTCGACGGCTGCACCCAGCCCGATGAAGCCGGCGATGTTCGGCGTGCCGGCCTCGAACTTGTGCGGCGCGTCGTTGAACACGGTGCCGTCGAAGCTGACTTCCTTGATCATCTCGCCGCCACCGATGAACGGCGGCATCGCCTGCAGGTGTTCCTTGCGCGCCCACAGCGCGCCGGTCCCCGTGGGACCGCACATCTTGTGGCCGGTCAGCGCATAGAAATCGCAACCGATCGCCGCAACGTCGACCGCGCGGTGCGGTACGGCCTGCGAGCCGTCCACCACGGTGACGATGCCACGCTTGCGGGCCTCGCGGCAGATCTCGCGGACCGGATTCACCGTGCCCAGCACGTTCGAGGTATGGGTGACGGCCAACAGCTTCACGTCGCCGGTCATCGCGGCGTACAGCGCCTCAAGGTCCAGCGAGCCATCCTGATGGATCTCGGCGACCTTGATGGTGGCGCCCGTACGCTGCGCGACGAGCTGCCACGGCACGATGTTGGCGTGGTGCTCCATCCGCGAGACGAGGATCGTGTCGCCGGCCTTCAGGCGCGGCAGCGCCCACGAGTACGCCACCAGGTTGATCGCGAAGGTCGTGCCGCTGCACAGCACCAGTTCGTCGGGCCGCACGTTGAGGAAGCGGGCCAGCGTCCTGCGCGCGCCTTCGTAGGCCTCGGTCGCCTCGGTGCCCAGCGTGTGCACGGCACGGCTGACGTTGGCGTTGTGCTGGCGATAGAAGTCATCGACTGTCTGGATGACCGACGCCGGCTTCTGCCCGGTATTGGCGCTGTCCAGATACACCAGCGGCTTGCCGTTGACTTGGCGCGTCAGCAGCGGGAAATCGGCGCGGACGCGCGCCCAATCGATGGCGTTTCCGGCAGGCGCTGGGGCGGCCTCGTGGTTCATGCCGCGCCCAGTGACGCCAGCGCGGCATCGACGCGGGATACCAGCAGGTCGCGCAGTTGCGGTGCTTCGATCGCCGACAGCGGCTCGCGGCAGAACGCGGCGGTCAGCAGCTGCTGTGCTTCCGCCTGCGGCAGGCCACGCGAGCGCAGGTAGAACATCGCCGTTGCGTCGAGCTGGCCGACGGTGGCGCCGTGCGCGGCCTTCACCTCGTCCGCATGGATCTCGAGCACCGGCTGGGTGTCGATTTCGGCATTGGCCGACAGCAGCAGGTTCTTGTTCGACAGCGCGGCGTCGGTACCGTCGGCGCCTTCGCGGATCAAGATGCCGCCGTGGAAGACGGCACGGCCACGATCCGCGCCCAGTCCGCGCCAGGTCAGCTCGCAGGCCGTGTCGCGACCGATGTGGTCGATGCCCAGCCGCGTGTCGACATGGCGGCGACCGTGCGCGAGCAGGACGCCGTTGGCGACCAGGCGCGCGTTGTCGCCTTCCAGGCGGACATTCAGTTCGTGTCGCGACAAGGCGCCGCCCAGTTCCAGGTCCACGCGACGGTACTCGGCATCGCGGGCGATGACGGCGTCGGTGCGGAGCAGGGTGGTGGCGCGATCGCTGTCGGACTCGATGCGGGCGTGCGTCAGGCGTGCGTCCTTGGCCAGGTGCACGTGGGTCAGCGCATTGATGAAATGCGCATGAGCGTCGACGGCAATATGGTGCTCGACCACCGTCAACGCGGCGCCGGCACGCAGCTCGATCAGGTTGCGCAGGTGCCAGGCGCGATCCGCGCCGTCGGCGGTGCCGATGAAGACCAGGTGCAGCGGTTGCTCGCTGCGGGTGTCGGGCTCGGCGCGCAGCAGCACGCCTTCGGTCGCCAGCGCGGCGTTGAGGCGCGCGAAGATTTCATCGCTGCGCTCGAACCGGCGCTGCAGGAAGCGCGCGGCATCGCCGCCTTCGGCCAGCGCCTCGGACAGCAGTTGCAGGCTGACACCGTCCGGCAAGTCGGTGGTCAGCGACAGCGCCACCGAGTAGCGACCATTGACGAACACCGCGCGCGGCGCCGGGATGTCGGCCAGCAGCATCGGATCCAGCGCCGGCAACGCCTCGACTGCCGCGAAGCTGCGGCGCTCCAGCTGACGCAGCGAGGTGTACTTCCAGGCTTCGGTACGCGGGCCCGGCAGGCCGTCGCGCAGCGCCTCGTCCAGCACGGCACGGCGTGCGGCGTCGCCGCTGAAGCCTGCCGACAGGGAATCCAGCAACGCGCTCATCAGGCTGCCTGCTCCGGCGCCACGCGATCCTTGATCCACGCATAGCCATGCTGTTCCAGTTCCAGCGCCAGCTCGGGGCCGCCGGTCTCGACGATGCGGCCGTCGGCCAGCACGTGCACCACGTCCGGCTTGATGTAGTCGAGCAGGCGCTGGTAGTGGGTGATGACCAGGAAGGCACGGTCCGGCGAACGCAGCGCGTTGACACCGTCGGCGACGTTCTTCAGCGCGTCGATGTCCAGGCCGCTGTCGGTCTCGTCCAGGATCGCCAGCTTCGGTTCCAGCACGGCCAGCTGGAAGATCTCGTTGCGCTTCTTCTCGCCGCCGCTGAAGCCTTCGTTGACGCCGCGATGCAGCAGCTCGTCCTTCAGGTGCAGCACGGCCAGCTTGTCGCGCACCAGCTTGAGGAACTGCATCGAGTCCAGCTCCGCCTCGCCGCGCGACTTGCGCTGCGCGTTGAGCGCCGCGCGCAGGAAGTAGGTGTTGTTCACGCCCGGGATCTCGACCGGGTACTGGAACGCCAGGAACATGCCGGCGGCAGCGCGCTCTTCCGGTTCCAGTTCCAGCAACGGCTTGCCGTCGAATTCGATGCTGCCGGCGGTGACTTCGTAGCCATCGCGCCCGGCCAGGATATTGCCCAGCGTGGACTTGCCGGCGCCGTTGGGCCCCATGATGGCGTGCACCTCGCCGGGCTTCACTTCCAGCGAAAGGCCCTTGAGGATGTCCTTGCCGGCGACGCTGGCGTGGAGGTTGTCGATCTTCAACATGATGCTTTTACCTATTTTTATTCGGATGTGGTGCGCCAGAGGCGGGTAATGCCATCTGGGCCCACGCCATTCGGGGTAAGGCTGACGTTGTAGTGCACGTGCAGCGGTCCGGAGGACGCTCGCAAACAGGAGCCGGTCAACCTGGTCTTCTTTATCGACTCGATTGCAGCGCGATCAATCTCACGGAGTCGAGATGAGGCCGAGACATGGACTCTCTCGTAAGCGCCATCGTTGCCGACATCAATCGTCAGCGTGACCTCGGCGCTCTTGTCGCGCAGATAAGTGTCCGGCGGGATGCGAAATGCCTGAAGACCTTCCAGATCACCTTTCGAACACGCGATCTCAGCCGAACTTGCGGCCCTGGGCGCGAGTACGCCGGCAATCAGGAGCGGGAGGAGGATGAGCCCCCTCATCCCACGCTGCCTTCCAGCGACACTTCCAGCAGCTTCTTCGCCTCGACCGCAAACTCCATCGGAAGCTCGCGGAAGACCTGCTTGCAGAAGCCGTCGACGATCATCGAGACCGCATCTTCCTGACTGATGCCACGCGCGCGGCAATAGAACATCTGGTCGTCGCTGATCTTCGAGGTGGTGGCCTCGTGCTCAAGCGTCGCCGTCGGATTCTTTACCTCGATGTAGGGGAAGGTGTGGGCGCCGCATTTCTTGCCGATCAGCAGGCTGTCGCACTGCGTGTGGTTGCGCGCGCCATCCGCATTGCGGTCCACCTTCACCAGGCCGCGGTAGGTGTTCTGGCCACGGCCGGCGCTGATGCCCTTGCTGACGATCTTGCTCTTGGTGCGCTTGCCGACGTGGATCATCTTGGTGCCGGTGTCGGCCTGCTGGCGGTGGTGCGTCAGCGCGACCGAATGGAACTCGCCCACCGAGTCGTCGCCGAGCAGCACGCACGACGGGTACTTCCAGGTAATCGCCGAGCCGGTTTCCACCTGCGTCCACGTCACCTTGCTGCGCGCGCCCCGGCATTCGGCACGCTTGGTGACGAAGTTGTAGATGCCACCGCGGCCTTCCTCGTCACCCGGATACCAGTTCTGCACCGTGCTGTACTTGATCTCGGCATCTTCCAGCGCGACCAGTTCGACGACGGCCGCGTGCAGCTGGTTCTCGTCGCGCATCGGCGCGGTGCAGCCTTCCAGGTACGAGACGTAGGCCTTGTCCTCGCAGATGATCAGCGTGCGCTCGAACTGGCCGGTGTGGCCGGCGTTGATGCGGAAGTAGGTGCTCAGCTCCATCGGGCAGCGCACGCCCTTGGGGATGAACACGAAGCTGCCGTCGGAGAACACCGCCGAGTTCAGGGCGGCGAAGTAGTTGTCGCCGACCGGCACCACGCTGCCCAGATACTGTTTCACCAGTTCCGGATACTCCTTGATGGCCTCGCTCATCGAGCAGAAGATCACGCCCTTCTCGGCCAGTTCCTTGCGGAATGTGGTGCCGACGGACACCGAGTCGAACACCGCATCGACGGCCACGCCAGCCAGCTTGGCGCGCTCGTGCAGCGGCACGCCCAGCTTGTCGTAGGTGTCCAGCAGTTCCTGCGGCACTTCATCGAGCGAGGCGTACTTGGCCTTCGGCGCGGAGTAATAGCTGACGGCCTGGAAGTCGATCGGTGCGATCTTCAGCTTGGCCCAGTGCGGCACCGGCATCGTCAGCCAGTGGCGGTAGGCCGCCAGGCGCCATTCGGTCATCCACTCCGGCTCGTCCTTCTTGGCGGACAGGGCGCGCACCACGTCCTCGTCGAGGCCGGGCGGCAGCGAGTCGGATTCGATGTCGGTGATGAAGCCGGCGTCGTAGCGACGTCCCAGCTGTTCCAGGATTTCAGCGTTCTCGGTGGCCATCGGGCTGCCTACGGTTCAACGGGTCGCGACCTGCACGGCGATGGGTCGCCTGCGCACGTCGTCGGAAGAGGAGGGGGGAGGGCTGATCATCTGGGCGAGGGTGAAGCCGCGCAGCGCGTCGGCCACCACGTCGTTGATCAGCCGCCAGTTGGCGCGGGCGCCGCATTGGTGGGCGATGCCGCACTGGCTCTCGCTCTGGCTGCACTCGGTCATCGCCAGCGGGCCTTCCATCGCCTCGACGATCTCGACCAGGTTGATGTCGGAGGCGTCCCGGCTCAGCCGGTAGCCGCCATGCGCGCCACGCAGGCCTTCGACCAGCCCGGCCTGGGCCAGCGGCTTGAGTACCTTGCTGACGGTGGGCGTCTCCAGGCCGGAGTGTTCGGCCAGGTCGGACGCGCTTAACACCTCGCCCGGACGCGCGGCGAGCACGGTCAGGACCACGGTGGCGTAGTCGGTGAGCTTGGTGACACGGAGCATCGGGAGGGGGGAGGTCCAGAAAACGTACCGAAATTGTACGCTTTAAGCCCGCCAGGCTCAAACCCCTGAATTTTCCCCATTCAGTCAGGGGGCCGGCTGACGAATGTCACCCGCGATGGCTGACGGCTGCGACTGATGGTGCGCACACCGGATGGGGAACATGGGCCCTGTCCACTTCCGGACAGCCCCGACACCAGGATGCCCGCCATGAACACGACCCACGCTCCTTCCTACTCCGCCCCGTCCGCGGGTGGCTTCGACCAGCACTTCCTGTGGCGCGTGCTGCTGGCCATCGGCGGTATCTACCTGGCGGTGAAACTGTTCCGCGGCATGGGCCAGCTGTTCTGGACGGTGTTCGGCCTGGCGATGGGCCTGGTCTGGATGTTCAACGGCCGCCTGCTCCCGTGGGGCTGAGGCGGGGCCGGCTGCCTACTTCGTGGCCGGCGCTTCCGGGCCGGTCGGCAGCACCATGCCGAAGTAGGGCGCAGGCGGCGGCGTCCCCGGCGGCAGGGCTTCAGGCGCGGGCTGGCCGGCCGTGCCCAGTGCGTGCACGAACCGGTAGATCGCGCGACGGTCGTCCTCCGTCATGGCGCGGACGGCGAAGTCGGGCATCATCGGTCGCGTGCGGAGATTGGCGCTGTATTCCATCCACTGCGCCTCGCTGAGCTCCTGCATCCGCAGTCGCAGGTTGGTGGCGTAGGTGGTGCCCCATGGACCGTTGAACCCCATCGGCGACCCCACCAGCCAGGCGTCCTTGGCGACCTCGCCACCCGCCTGGGCATAGCCCGGCGTGTGGCAGTCGTTGCAGCCGGCGATGCGCACCAGGTATTCGCCGCGGGCGAGCAGATCGGCCTCGGATGGCGCCTGCGCCGGCAATGACGCCATTGCACGTGGCGCCTCGGGCTGGCAGGCGACCATCGCCATCAGCAACACGGGCAGGGGCAGGAAGCGGAGGGTGCGCATGGCGAAGGCTCTGCAGGGGGAATGCGGCTTCCAACGCGCCGTCCCTGCAGGACCGGCCACATTGATCCACGGCGCGATTCAGCCTGCGAACACCGCCCCCGACTTGGGAATCCCGCGGGCATGGGCGAGAATCCCCCTTTCGCACCCATCGTCCCCACTGGATACCGCATGCCCCGCAAGATCGAAGCCCGCCAATCCGACATCCACGGTAACGGCGTGTTCGCCATCGCCTCCATCGAGAAGGGCGAGCGGGTGGTGGAGTACAAGGGCAAGCGCCGCACGCACGATGAAGTGGACGAAGACGACACCGGTGACGTCGATTCGGGCCATACCTTCCTGTTCACGCTCAACGACGAGTACGTCATCGACGCGAACCACAAGGGCAACAAGGCGCGCTGGATCAACCACAGCTGCGATCCGAACTGCGAAGCCGTCATCGAGGAACACGACGGCAAGAACCGCAAGAAGGACAAGGTGTTCATCGAGGCGATCCGCGCGATCAAGCCCGGCGAGGAGCTGACCTACAACTACGGCATCACCCTTGCCGAGCCGCACACCGCCCGCCTGAAGAAGATCTGGGCCTGCCGTTGCGGCAGCAAGAAGTGCACGGGTACGATGCTGCAACCCAAGAAGGGCCGCTGATCCGGACGGCCCCTTCCAGGCACGGATGCCGCAGGAAGCCCGAAGGTTGAAATGACCGAAGGCAGGTGTGGTCCGTCTTTCCCGTCGCTACCTTGCGCGCACCGGACCACCACCCGACTGCCATGACTCTCCTCCGTATTGCCGGCGCGCTCGCGCTGCTGCTGCCCTGCACCTTGGCCCAGGCCGTCGAGATCGATGGCCGCATCGATCCCGCCGAATGGCAGGACGCGCGCCACGTTACCGACTTCCGCAAGACCCAGCCGCTGACCGGCGAGCCCGGCTCGCTGCCCACCGAAGCCTGGATCCTGGCCACGCCGGACGGCCTGGCCATCGCCTTCCGCGCCACCCATCCGGCCAGCGTGCCGCGTACGCGTCAGAAGGTGCAGCGCGATTTCGACGCACAGGTCGATCGCGTCAACGCCTTCATCGATTTCGATGGCGACGGTCGCACCGGTTACGCCTTCACGGTCAGCTCCACCGGCGGCATCGCCGACGAGATCATCACCAACGAAAACCAGTTCAGCGACGACTGGGATGGCCAGTGGCGCCATGCCGTGACCGAGGACGAGGAGGGCTGGTCGGTCGAACTGCTGATTCCCTGGCATACCGCGCCGATGCGCGATGGCACCGACGGCCAGCGCACGTTGAAGGTGTTTCTGGCGCGCGTGATCGGCGCGACCGGCGAGCGCATGGCGTGGCCGTCGGCCAGCTTCGAACGGCCGCGTTTCCTGTCCGACTTCGCGCCGGTCACCGTCGCCCAGTACGACCAGTCCTTGCTGGCCATCACGCCGTACGTGTCGGGCCTGTACGACAACGTCGGCGGACGCAGCGACTTCAACGGCGGCGCCGACCTGTTCTGGAAGCCGAACGGCCGCTTTCAGCTGACCGCCACCGTCAATCCGGATTTCGGCCAGGTCGAGGCCGATGACCTGGTGGTCAACTTCAGCGCCACCGAGACCTTCATCAGCGACAAGCGGCCCTTCTTCACCGAGAACCAGGGCATCTTCGAACTGACCACGCCCTCGGACGACAGCCAGCAGCTGTATACGCGACGCGTGGGCAGCACCGGCGACATCACCGCCGCGGTGAAGTTGAACGGCAGCCTGGGCAAGGTGAACTACGGCCTGTTCTCCGCCGACGAGGACGGCGCCACCGGGCGCAGCTATCACGCACTGCGTCTGGTGCGCGATTTCGACACGCAGAACCTCGGTGCGATGCTGACCCGCGTCGACGACCCCTGGCGCGACCGCGAGGCCACCGTACTGGGCGTGGACCACAACTGGCGGCCGACCGCGCGCTGGAACATCCGCACCCGCCTGCTGGGCAGCCGCATCGACCAGGGCGGCACCGAGACCGACGATGTCGGCGCGACCGTGTGGGCCGACTACGAGATGGACCACGGCTGGCGCCAGCAATGGATCGCCATGCATTTCGGCAACGACCTGCAGCTCAACGATTTCGGCTACCTGTCGCGCAACAGCAGCAACTACCTGCACTGGGAGGCGCGCAAGCGGTTCACTGGGCTGGCAGAGGATTCGCGCTATTCCTCCAAGGACTGGCGCTGGCGCGTCAGCAGCAGCCACAACAACCATGGCGAAAAGCTCAACGACCAGTTCCGCATGAGTCGCGAAGGCCAGCTGCGCAACGGCAGCTACGAGTACGCGCAGATCAACGTCAACAGCGCGGGGATCAACGACACGCTGCTGCGCGGCAACGGCATCGTGCGGATGCCGGCCAACTTCAACACCTATTTCGAGTACGAGCGCCCGCGCAAGGGCAACTGGGGCCATACGTTCGAGCTGGAAACGTTCGGCGGCGGGCTGGCCGGCAACCGCAAGATCGGCACGGCAGTGTGGTACGGCACCACCTACTTCATCAGCGATGCGTTCAGCCTCAATGCCGGCCTGCTGGCCGTACACCGGCCGGACTGGCTGATCTGGCAGGGGGCGGCGCAGGGCGATCTGGTCGGCGCGTTCGAGGGGCGCGAAACCAAGCTGCGCGCTGGCCTGGACTGGAACATCAACGACCGTCAGGAACTGCGCGTGAAGATGGAGGCCATCGGCATCAGCGCACGCGCCCGCAATGCGTGGCGCTTCGATCCGTCCGGCCATGCCATTGCCACCGCCGAGCCGATCGACGACTTCCGCGTGCACAACCTGGGCTTCCAGGTGCGCTATCGCTACGAGCTGGCGCCGCTGTCCTACCTGTACGTGGTCTACGCCCGCGGCGGCTACGAGCAGCTGGCCGGCACGGAGGGTGTCGACGACGCGGTGCGCGACACTTTCAGTCTGCGCAATGACGAGCAGCTGGTGGTCAAGTTGAGCTACCGCTTCGAACTTTGAGGCGTTCGCAGTCCCGAGGCGGCGGACTCAGGGCGTGGCGGCCGCGCCCAGGGTGAGTTCCACCTGGCCATCGTGGATGCGCAGCGATTCGGCTGTCAGCGTGCCCGGCACCTGGGCGAGGTCGTCGTCGGTCAGCTGGTAGAGCGGACGGGTGTTGGCGTACTCGCGGATCAGGTCCTGCAGCACCTCGCGCGAACCGCCCGGCAAGCCGCGTCCGGCGGCGCCCGTGCCGATGTGTTCCAGCACCGGGTCCACCAGGTGCAACCCGCGCGTGCCGGGGTCATAGCGCAGGCCGCTGCTGACCACCACGTTGCCGTTCTCGAGCCTGTCGCCGGTGGTCAGCACGATGTCGTAGTTCATCTGCAGCTGCAGCCGTTCGCCCGGTGCGGGAATGCGCACCTGCGGATCGGTCAGGGTCAGCGCGGCGAAACCTTCCAGCAGCGCATGCTCCACCGGAAAACCACTGCGTGCCGCAGTCTGCAGCTGGGCGGCGTTGAGGCGAAGCACGTTGCCGCTGTCCTCCACGGGGCGGAGCAGGTTGCCCCTTTCCGCCATCGCAACGGGTGGCACCGCCAACGTTGCGAGCAGGGCGACGCGGGCGAGCAGTGTCTTCATCATCGTCGTCCTCATTGCAGGTGGATGACCACGCGGCCGTTCTCGATCTGCGTGCTGCCGATCCGCTTGCTGGCCGGCAGCCGCTGCAGGATGTCGTTGTCGATGCGGTAGACCGGTTCACTGCGGGCGTACTCGGCCAGCACGGTGTTGACCAGCTGGCGCGTGCCGCCCGACATCAGCGAGCCACTGCCAGGCACGTCGACCGACAGGATTTCCGGATTGTCCAGATGCAGGCCGCGCGTAGCGGGGTCGTAGCGCAGGCGGCTGGCGAGCGCGAAATGACCGCGGCTCACGTCGCGCGCGCCGAGCGCGCTGACGCCGATGTCGAAATCCAGGCGCAGGCGGTCGTCGTTGGACGGCATGCTCAGGCGTGGATTGGTCAGCGTGGCCGACACCAGGCCGCCGAGCTTGTCGAACTCGCGCGGGAAACTCTGGTTGAGGTAGCGCTGCAGCTGCGGCTGGGTGAAGTTGATCTGGTTGCCGAACAGGCCGGTGACCGTGTTGAGCGTTTCGCAGCCGGCGAGGGCGAGCGTGGCAATGCCGGCGAGGCCGGCGACCAGGAAGCGGCGGCGGGTGCGCATGGAGGGCTCCGTGAAGGGTCGCGGCACCTTAGCCGGCGGCGCCTGTCCGGCGCCTAACCGGCAGGGTGTTGCAGGAAGTGCAGCTTCCGTTCGGACGTGTAGTGCCACCAGGGCACCGGGCCGCAGCCTTCCATGAAGCGTACGGCGGCGATGAAGCAGTCGCAGAGGCAGGGATCGTGGCGCTGGCCGGTGCTGTCGTTGACGCGGCGGTAGAGCGCGTAGGGGTCCTGGCCGACCAGGTCGCGCGGTTGCGTGATGCCGATACCCCGCAGGTCGCCCGCGATCGATGGCCCGATGTTGGGGATCTGTTCCAGCGAGTGCGCGTCGGTGGCGTGCCGTGCCTTCATGCGGACAGGCTACGCGGACCCTTGCCGGATGTCAGCCGACGGCGCGGGTGCGCTCCTTCAGCGAGGCGACGAAGGTGCCCATGTGCGGACGCAACGGCGCGAACAGGTCATCGGTGTCCTTGCGGTGGTCCAGCATCAGGCCGCTGAGCAGCTTCGTGCCGACCACCAGCGCGGCGCGCTCGTCGCCGCTGAGGCCTCGCTGGCGCTGGATGTTCTCGAGGATCCGCATCCAGTCGTCGTGGCAGGTGTGTTCGAACTCGATGGTGCAGCGGCCGTTGCATTGCAGGCCATCGTCCTCGATCGGGGTGACGGTGATGCGGTAGCGGTGGGTGTTGTTGGGCATGGCGATGGGGCAGGCGCGGTGGGGGACAGGGCCAAGATAGGCCTGTGCACCTGTAGGAACGAGCGCCTTCACCGCGATGGACTGTTCCGCCCGGCGCCGTCGCGGTTCAGTCGACGGTCGTGGTCGCCGTGCCGGCCTTGAACAGGGGCAGCGGGTCGTGGGCGCCCGCCGCGCCGTAGATGCCGTAGTGCAGGTGCGGCGGCGTGCCCCGCGCGTTGCCGGTGGTGCCAACGAAGCCCAGCGTGTCGCCGGGCTGCACGACCTGTCCGCTGGCCAGGTCGGCCGCCCAGTCGTCCAGGTGCGCGTAGTAGTGGCGCTCGCGGCCGGGTCCGATCACCCACACCTGCTTGCCACCAAGACCGCCGTCGCGCACCGAGGCCACGACGCCTCGCGTCGCGCTGAACACCGGGGTGCCACGCTTGGCGAAGATGTCCACGCCCTGGTGCGTGCGGTCGCTGCCGCGCGGCGCGCCGAAGGTATCCGCGATCTGCCGCGCATGCACGCCCTGGACGGGGACCGGCAGGGCGCGCGGCGGAGGCGCGCGCGAGATGTCCCACAGCATGCGGGCGGATGCCATGAACGGCTGACCCCATGCCCAGACGAGCAGCGCGGTGAACGCCGCCAGCCACAGCAGCGACCAAGCCAGGCGTCGCAGGCGGCGCGCGGCCGATCGCATCGCGTGGATCAGGCCTGCGGCTGGGCGAGTTGGCGTTCGAGCTGTGCTTTCAGCGCGGGGTCCAGCTTCAGTTGCTTCGCCAGTTCGTCCAGGTAGGCACGTTCCATGAAGTTCTGCTCGTCGGCCACCATCAGGCTGGCGAGATACATCTCGGAGGCGATCTCCGGCGTGCTGCCGGCACGCGCGACTTCGGCCGGATCCAGCGGCTTCTCCAGTTCGGCATGCATCCATTGCTGGAGATCGGCATCGGTGCCTACGCGTGAGAACTCGCCTTCGATCACCTCACGCTCGCGCGCGTCGATGTGGCCGTCGGCCTTTGCGGCGGCGACCAACGCCTTGAGAATAGCTTGGCTGTGCAGTTCCACCTGGGGTGGTGGCAGGCGGTCGACTGTCTGCGGCGCAGTGCCGGCGGCGAAGCCGCCCTGCTGCTGCTTGTAGTCACCGTAGGCGCGGTAGGCCATCACGCCGATCGCGGCCAGGCCGCCGTAGGTCGCCAGCTTGCGCGTGGTCTTGTTCTTGCCCAGCAGCAGGCCGAGCGCGCCGCCGCTGATCGCCCCCTTGCCGAAGTCGGCATTGAGCACGCTGCCGCTCCCGCTGGACGATTTCAGCAGATGGTCGAGGAAACCCTGGATCTTCATGGGGGCGCACCTTGCGTTGGGGGTAGGTGGATTATCTGCGGGCAGCATGACCGGTTCGCAACCGTGACCGATGGCATGCCAAAAAAAACGGGACGGCATGGCCGTCCCGTTTTCATCACGCAAGATGCGCAGCGATCAGGCTGCGGCGTCCTTCAGCTTCTTCAGCGGACGGACCTTGACCTTCACCGTGGCGGGCTTGGCGGCGAACCACTGCTCTTCCTTGGTGAACGGGTTGATGCCCTTGCGCTTCGGCTTGGCCGGCACGTTGACGGCCGTGATCTTCAGCAGGCCCGGCAGCGTGAAGGCGCCAGCGCCCTTCTTGTTGACGGAAGCGTGCACGGCGCTTTCCAGCGAGGCCAGCACAGCGCGGACGTCCTTGGCGGCGACGGCGGTGGCTTCGGCGATGTGGGCGACGAGGCCCGACTTGCTCAGCGCTTCCTTGATCGGCTTCGGCGCGGCCGGCTTGGCGGCGGCCTTCGGTGCAGCTTTCTTGGCGGCCTTCTTCGGCGCGGCCTTCTTGGTGCTCTTTGCCATGTGTCCTGTCTCTACGGTCGAGTGGTTGGGTAATCGGGCCGATCGCATCGGCAAGCGAAATGTAGGGCAAAGAACTGGCGACGCCAAGAGCAGATCGGCCCTGAAACGCCTTTTTATTCGCTTTTTTTCCGTTTTTCCGTCGCCGCGCGTCGGAAATCGCCTGTCGGCATGACGAAATCACCTTAGCCACATGCACCGCAAGCGGCATCCGTCGCATGCCGCCGCGACCGGATGCCGCACCCCTGCGACGCTCAATCGTCGTCGTGCCTCGGCTTGTAGGCGTCCACCAGTTTCTGCTGGACGCCCGGCGGCACCGGTTCGTAGTGGCTGAAATCCAGGCTGTAGCGTCCTTGGCCGGCGGTCATGGATTTCAGTTCGGCCGCATAGCCTTCCAGTTCCGCCAGCGGCACCTGCGCCTTCACCACGATCTCGCCGCGTACCGCATCGGTGCCGTTGATGCGGGCACGCTTGCCCGCCAGGCTGCCGGTGATGTCGCCGACCTGCGCTTCGGGCACGGCGACTTCCAGGTCGACCACCGGTTCCAGCACTTGTGGCCGCGCCTTGGCGATGGCGTCGAGGAAGGCCTTCTTGCCGGCGGCGACGAACGCGACCTCCTTGCTGTCCACGGCATGGTGCTTGCCATCATGGA
Source organism: Pseudoxanthomonas sp. PXM01 (assembly GCF_014851815.1). GTDB lineage: Bacteria > Pseudomonadota > Gammaproteobacteria > Xanthomonadales > Xanthomonadaceae > Pseudoxanthomonas_A. The sequence goes on along the minus strand of NZ_JACVAJ010000001.1, from coordinate 1,363,381 downwards.
CGACGACGCGGATGTCCTGCAGCGGGTAGCCGGCCACGGCACCGCTGCCCAGCACCTGGCGCACGCCTTTTTCCACGGCCGGCAGGAACTGGCCGGGAATGGTGCCGCCCTTCACTTCGTCGACGAATTCGAAGCCGCCACCACGCGGCAGTGGTTCGATGCGCAGGGCGACCTCGCCGAACTGCCCGGCGCCACCGGTCTGTTTCTTGTGGCGATGGTGGCCTTCGGCCTTGGCGCCGATGGTCTCGCGGTAGGCGATGCGCGGTGGCCGCGTCTTCACGTCCACGCCGTGCCGTTCCTTCAGCCGCTCCAGCATCACCCGCAGGTGCAGGTCGGACAGGCCGCGAATGACGGTCTCGTTCAACTCGGGCTGATGTTCGACGATGAAGGCGGGATCCTCCTCGGCCAGTTTCTGCAGCGCGATGGACAGCTTCTGTTCCTGGCCTTTGCTGGCGGCCTCGATCGCCAGGCCGAACATCGGCTTCGGGAACGCTACCGGTGCCAGATGGATATGGTCCTCGTCGTGGCTGTCGTGCAGCACCGCATCGAAATGCAGGTCGTCGACCTTGGCCACGGCGGCGATGTCGCCGGGGATGGCCTGGTCGATTTCCACGTGGTCCTTGCCCTTGAGCTTGAACAGGTGGCCGACCTTGAACGGTTTCTTGCCGTCGTCGACGAACAGCTGCGTGTCCTTCTTCAGCGTGCCCTGGTAGACGCGGAAGATGCCCAGCTTGCCGACGAAGGGATCGTTGACGATCTTGAAGACATCGGCGATGACGTGCGCGTGCGGATCCGGCACGGCTTCGATCGGCTGCGGGCCGCTGCCGTTGGACTTCACGAACGGTGGCGGATTGGCTTCCGCCGGATTCGGGAACAGGCGTTCGGCCACGTCCAGCAGTTCCTTCACCCCCGCGCCGGTGCGTGCGGAGGCGAAGCACACCGGGACCAGGTGGCCCTCGCGCAGGCACTGCTCGAAGGCATCGTGCAGCTCCTCGCCGGACAGGCCGCCTTCGCCCAGGTCCAGGTAGTGCTCCATCACCGTTTCGTTGATTTCGACCACCTGGTCGATGATCTTCTGGTGCCAGTCCGCAACCGTGCCCAGATCGGACTCGCCCGTGGATTGCCAGAAGCAGTCGACCACCGTCTTGCCGCCCTGCGCGGGCAGGTTGAGTGGCAGGACTTCGGACCCGAACTCCTCGCGCAGCGCCGCCAGTACGCCAGCCGCATCGGCACCTTCGTGGTCGATCTTGTTGATGACGATGGCGCGGCACAGGTTGCGTTCGCGCGCGCGTTCCATCAGCCGGCGGGTGCCGTGCGCGATGCCGGTATCGGCATCGACGACGATCAGCGCGGTGTCCACCGCGGAGAACGCCGACAGCGCGGGGCCTCGAAATTCCGGGTATCCGGGCGTGTCGATGAGGTTGACGTGCATGCCGCCGTGGTCGGTGCTGGCGATGGCGGTGTCGATGGAATGGCCGCGGGTCTTCTCGATCGGATCGTGGTCCGACACGGTGGTGCCGCGTTCGATGGTGCCTGCCACCTGGAGGGCGCCGCCGGCATGCAGCAGGGCTTCGAACAAGGTTGTTTTGCCGGCGCCGGGGTGGCCTGCCAGGGCCACGTTGCGGATCTGTTGTGTGCTGTACGACATGAGGCCGTTCCTCCCGGAGGTTGGGGTCGAAGGGCCGTCATGGCTGTCCGGGCTGAGCGCATCCCGTGAGCGTGGCGCTCGGCGGGCGGTCATGGCGGACGGCCAGCATCGGCATGGGGCCGGGCGGGGTCAAGCCGCACTGCGGTACATGCCGTGAACGCCCGGAGGTGTACCCTGCGCTCCCCTGACCACGATGGAGCACGACCATGGCTTTGAAGCGTTATGCGGATGCGGTGTGGAGCGGCGACCTGCAATCCGGCAAGGGCAGCCTGAGCACGCCGCAGAGCGGCCTGTTCGAGGGACAGAACTACTCTTTCAAGACGCGCTTCGGCGACGAGAAGGGCACCAATCCGGAAGAGCTGCTGGCGGTGGCGCATGCCGGCTGCTTCACCATGGCGCTCTCCGCCGTGCTGGGCAAGGCGGGTTTCACGCCCGACAAGCTGCAGACGCGCGCCGAAGCCACGATGGAACCGGGCATGGATCCGGGCCCGACCGTTACCGGGATCAAGCTTACCGTGTCGGCGAGCGTGCCGGGCATCAGCGCCGCGCAGTTCGAGGAGATCGCCCAGCAGGCGAAGGCCGGCTGCGTGATCTCGCGCGCGCTGTCGGTGCCGGTGTCGCTGGAGGCGACGCTGCTTTGACGGCAGTCCGGGCCGCGCTGCTGGTGCATGGCGCCGGTGGCGGCGGCTGGGAATGGAATGTGTGGCGCGGCGTGTTCGAGTCGGCGGGCATCGCCGTCGCCGCGCCCGATCTGCAACCGGTGGCCGCGGGACTTGCGGCCACCGGGTTCGAGGATTACCTGCAGCAGGTACGCGACGCGTTGTCGGTGACGCCGCGGCCACGCGCCGTGGTCGGAGCGAGCCTGGGAGGCCTGCTGGCGCTCCATGTCGCCGATGCCGCGGATGCGGTCGTACTGGTGAATCCGCTGCCGCCCGTGCCGTGGCATTCGGACCTGATCTCCCGCGCTTGGCCGGATATCGTCCCGTGGCATCGTCAAGCGCGCCTCGACGGTACGCGGCGTGCGCTGCCGGATACCGACGAGGCGACAACCCTGTTCGCCTTCCGCCACTGGCGAGATGAATCCGGTGCGGTGTTGCGTCATGCCTATGAGGGCGTAACGGCCGCGCGGCCTGCATGTCCGGTGCTGTTCGTGCTGTCGCACGCGGATGACGACGTCATGCCGGCGATTCCGTCGGCGACGGCGGCTGCCTGGGACGCTTGCGTGCTGCAAACGGTTTCTCCGTCCCATGTCGGGCCGCTGCTGGACCGGCACGCGGCCGGGATCGCCTCGCAAGCTGTCGAATGGTTAAACCGCGCGGTTCAGGCTGGTTGAGTTCAGCCCGATTTCACCCGGCCGGGACGAGCATGCGTCCACGCCACTCCGGCGTGGGGGAGTACCCGACATGAAGCGTCTTTCCGCCGCCGTGATGGCAGCAGGCCTGCTGGTCACCGGTGTTGCCTCCGCGCAGACGTCGCGGCAGTACGGCACGTCCGACCGCTACGGCGACGAACCCTATTATGATTATGCGCGCGTGGTGCGCGTCGACCCCGTCATCGATGGCGGTTACCGCGATGCGCGAAGCACGACGTCCCAACGGTGCTACTACCGCGATGCCGACGATGTGTACGCCCGCGACGTCTATGGCAACGACCCGTACGGCAATCGCAGCTACGGCGACGTGTACGACAACGGCGACTACCGCGATGTCTACGGACAGGATCGCTACGGCGAGCGCCGTGTGTCCAACGGCAGCACGGAAACCGGCCGCACCGTGGCCACGGTCATCGGTGGTATCGCGGGTGCGGTATTGGGCAGCAAGGTCGGCGACGGCAGTGGGCGCTACGTGGGCACGGCGGTCGGTTCGATGGTCGGCGGCATGGCCGGCCGGTCCATCTACGAGAACTCCCAACGCAATCGCCAAGTGCAGCGCGGGCAGGTACGCGTCTGCGATCCCGAACCCGTGAACGACAGTCGCTACGGGGATGACTATTACGGCGACGGTCGCGTGTCCGGCTACGACGTGACCTACGAGTATGGCGGCCGTACCTATCGCACCCGTACCGGCTATCACCCGGGAGACCGCATGCGCGTGCGGGTGGACGTGCGACCCGAGTGATCCCCGCTTTGCGCGGGAGCCCGGGGCGGTAGGCAGGGGATTGCCGCGAAAGGGGCCGCAAGGCCCCTTTTTTGCAGGCGTTGCCGTGGCGCGCGCCACCGCGCATAGTCCCGCGCTGGATCACCACGGGAGTGAGGCATGCGGCGTCTGGCATTGGGAATGGGCGGGTTGCTGGTCTGTGCGGGCGTCGCGCAGGCGCAGGTGCAGGTGGTGACGGCCGCACGCGTGCACACGTCCGATCCCGCACAGCCGGTTGCCGAAGCGATGGCCTGGGATGCGCAGGGGCGCATCCTGGCCGTCGGTGGCACGCGCGACCTGCTCGCGCGATATCCCGGCGCCAAGCGCATCGACGCCACTGGCAAGACGGTGATTCCCGGCCTGATCGATGCGCACGGCCATGTGATGGGGCTGGGCTATGCGCTGATGCGCGCGGACCTGGTCGATGCGCAGGACAAGGCCGAGGTTGTCGCGCGACTGCGTGAGTTCGAGAAGCAGCTGCCGCCGAACGCCTGGCTGCTGGGCGGAGGCTGGGACCAGAACGATTGGCCAGGAAAGACGTTCCCGACCGCCGCGGATCTCGATGCGGCCTTCCCTGACCGCCCGGTCTGGCTGGAGCGCGTGGACGGGCACGCGGGCTGGGCGAACAGTGCGGCGTTGCGTGCGGTCGCGTCGAGGGCGACGCGCTCGATGGATGGAGCGTGGCAGCCCGAAGGCGGGCGCATCGAGCGCGTCGATGGCAAGCCGAGCGGTGTGTTCGTCGATGCGGCGATGGCGCTGGTCAATGCGGTGGTGCCTGCGCCGGATGCGGCGTATCGCCGGCAGGCGTTGGAGAAAGCCACGCAGGCCGCGGTGCGTAACGGCCTGACCGGCGTGCACGACATGGGCGTGTCCCGTGAGGACCTAGCGCTGATGAGGCAGTTCGCCGACGAGGGACGCCTGCCGCTGCGCATCGATGCCTATGCCGACGGTGATGGTGCTGCGCTGGGTGATCTGTGCGCGACAGGTCCGTACCACCACGCGGGTGGGCGGCTGCAGATGACCGGCGTGAAGCTGTATGCCGATGGCGCGCTAGGCAGCCGCGGCGCCGCGCTGCTGGAAGACTACAGCGACGATCCCGGCAACCGTGGCTTGCTGGTGACGGAACCCGCCGCACTGGAGTCGGCGATGCGCAAGGCACGCGATTGCAAGGTGCAGGTGGCGACGCATGCCATCGGCGACCGGGGCAACCGGCTGGTGCTGGATGCCTACCAGCGCGTCCTGGGCGATGCGGCGAAGACCGATCATCGTTGGCGCATCGAACACGCGCAGGTGGTGGCGCCGGAGGAGTTCCCGCGTTTCGCCGCGCTGGGCATCGTCGCTTCCATGCAGCCGACGCATGCGACCTCGGACATGCCGTGGGCGCAGGACCGGTTGGGCCCGGTACGCATCACCGGCGCCTATGCCTGGCAGCGCCTGCAGGAGAGTGGCGTGAAGCTGGCGCTGGGTTCGGATTTTCCCGTGGAATCGGTTGATCCGCGGCGTGGCCTGCATGCCGCGGTGACCCGGCAGGATGGCAAGGATCATCCCGGTGGCGGCTGGATGCCCGACCAGCGGCTCAGTGCCGCCGAGGCGCTGCGCGGATTCACCGCGGACGCCGCCTGGGCCGGCCACGATGAGAGCGAGGTAGGCCGACTCGCACCAGGTTTGCGCGCCGATTTCGTTATCCTCGACGAGGACCCGCTGGCGATCCCCGGCGAGCAGCTCGACGACCTGCACGTGCGCTCGACATGGGTGGATGGCAAGCAGGTGTACTCCGCGACATCCGACGACTGACCCGAGGTGCGAGGCCATCCCGCATGCATTTACCCATCCACCTGCAAGGAAGCCTCCATGCGTAGTCGATTCCTCGTTTCCGCCATCCTGCTGCTGGCCTCAATCCTGTCTCCGTGCGCACAGGCGGAAGAAGACCCGCAAGCCGATGTCGTCGCGCTGCTGTCAGACCGGCTGTCCGTAAATGCGGAGACGGCGGCGGCGCTGCACGAGCGCGCGGTGAGGCCGGTCCTGGAGTCGGGCAACAACACGTTCTTCAGTTACGTCGACAACACCAGCGTCGACGGCACCGCATTGCCCGGCTCGGCCAGCAGGATCCTGGTGATGTCGGTGTTGAACGACAACAGGTTCGCCACGATCACGCTGGTGAGGCTGGCGGATACTGGGCAGGTTTTCTATCACGTCTCCGAAACGCTGCCGCGGGATCGCGAGACGGCGCTAGGCGCGCTGTCCGAGGTGAAGGAGGCCGGGGAGCACACGACACTGGCCCAGAACGAAGCGTTCTCCGCGCTGGTTGCAACGGGATACGTCTCCTACACCCATGTACTTACGACGCCGGAGCGCGCCGGGATGCATTTCGTGGAAGCCGGCGTCGTCGACATCGAATAGCCGCAGCGGAACCGTCACCAGTCGATCTGACCGGTGACGATCGTCCGCACATGACCGCCGGACCAGACATTGCCGGCGTCGTCGACGCGCAGTTGCAGGCGCGCGTCATAACCGACTTCGCGCCCCTGGCTGACGATGTAGCGGCCATCGCGACCGGGCAGCGCATCGCGTGACGCTAGCCAGGCCGCCAGCGTCGCGTTGGCGGCGCCGGAGGCCGCATCTTCGAACGCAGCCGGCGCACCGACGAAGGCGCGCACGGCGAGGTCATACGGTTGGCCTGGGGTGCGGGCATAGGCGCAGACGCCCATGCTTTCGGTGGCACGGGCGAGGGAGCCTATGGCGTCCCAGTCCGGCGCGGCGCGGCGCAGCGTGGCTTCGTCGCGCACTTCGGCCAGCCACCAGCGGCGACCGCCATCGACGAGGGCGGGCGGCAGATCGCCGGCCGGGAGGTTCGCGAGCGCCGCGCGCAGGCCTTCATCGTTCGAAGGATCGCCCACCTTCACCACCTGCGCGCGCGGCGTGCGCACGGCGATGGTGCGGGTGGCGCCCTCGTCGTCCACCCGCAATGGCAGTACGCCAACCGCGCCTTCCTGCATCAACAGGCCGTCGACCGGCGCGGCTAGGCCTGCTTCGAGCACGACATGCGCGGTGCCGACACTGGGGTGGCCGGCGAACGGGACTTCGCGGCGCGGACTGAACATGCGCACGGCATAACTCGCGCCGGGTTGCGTGGGGGCGAACACGAAGGTGGTTTCCGGCAGACGCGTCCAGCGGGCGATGGCCTGCATGGCGTCGTCATCCAGGCCGGCGGCGTCGAGCACGACGGCCAGCGGGTTGCCGGCGCCGGGGCGGTCGGCGAATACGTCCAGCTGGACGTAGCGGCGGAGGGTCATGGGGGTGTTGTCGCGTGGGGGCCGCGCAGCTTACCAAGTCGCCCGGCCGTCGATGATTCCCTGGACGTGACCGCCGATCCAGACCTCACCGTCCGCATCGACCTGCAGGGCGAGGCGGCCATCGCGGCCCAGTTCGCGCCCCTGGCTGGCGATGTAGCGTCCGTCATGGCCGGGAAGTGCGTCGGCCGCGTCCAGCGCTGCGGCAATGCAGGCGTTGACGCTGCCCGTGACCGGATCTTCCGGGATGTTGTCTGCCGGGCAGAACGCGCGTACGGCGAGATCGTGGTCGGCGCCGGCAGGCGTGCGGCCGAACACGGCCAGACCGACGGCGGCCGTCGCCTGTGTCAATGCGGCAATCGCGGCCAGATCGGGCGCCAGGCCGCGCACCGCGGCATCGTCTTCCAGTTCCATCAGCCACCACGATGGCCCGTTGTTCCATAGCGCGGCCTGCAAGCCCGCTGTCGGCAGGGAGGCGAGGACGGCCCGCAAGGCCTGTCGAGGTGGCTCGATCCCGACAGGCCGGGCGCGAGGCGCACGCAGCGTAATCATCCGTTGCGGGCCTGTGCCGACCACCCGCACCGGCAACCGTCCTGCGGCGCATTCCTGCACCAGCCTGTCCGTGTCGCCGACCAGCCCGGTCTCCAGCGCGACCCAGGCTGCCCCGACACTGGGGTGGCCGGCGAACGGCAGTTCCTGCCGCGGAGTGAAGATGCGGATGCGGTAGCTGGCGTCCAGCGTGGTCGGCGGCAGGAAATAGACGGTTTCGGACAGGTTGGTCCAGGCGGCGAACGCCTGCATGCGCATGCTGTCCCAATCGGCGGCATCCAGCACCACGCCCAGCGGGTTGCCGGCACCGGGACGGTCGGCGAAGACGTCGACCACCAGATAGCGATAGGAGCTTCGTTGCATGCGGTACGGTCCGGCCGGGCCCGGAAGCTTGGGCTAGAATCGACGGTTCACGCCCGAAGGGTTCGGGCATCCCACCCCATTCTATCCATGCCCTCTGCCACCCCTGCGTCTGATCGTTGGATCGTCCTCAAGTTCGGCGGCACCTCGGTGTCGCGCCGCCACCGCTGGAACACGATCGGTACGCTGGCGAAGAAACGCGCGGAGGAGAACGGCGCCCGCATCCTCGTGGTGGTGTCGGCCCTGTCCGGCGTGACCAACGAACTGACGGCCATCGCCGATGGTGCGGCGGACAGTGCGGAACGGGTGGCGAAGTTGGAACAGCGCCACCGCGAGTTCCTCGCCGAACTGGAGCTCGACGCCGACGCGGTGCTGGGCGAACGCCTCGCCGCATTACGCAACCTGCTGAACGATCCGCGTGCTGCCAGTCGCACGCTCGACTGGCAGGCCGAGGTGCTGGGGCAGGGCGAACTGCTGTCGTCCACGGTGGGTGTCGCCTACCTGCGCGCGCAGGGGCTGGACTTCGGCTGGGTCGACGCGCGCCACTGGCTGCAGGCCAACTTCCTGCCCAACCAGAGCCCGTGGGCGCAGCGGCTGTCGGTGTCGTGCAACACCGCACCCGACCAGGACTGGCGCCGCGCCTTTGCCGGCCAGCCGGCGGCGATGCTGCTGACGCAGGGCTTCATCTCACGTCATGCCGATGGCGGCACCGCCATCCTCGGTCGCGGCGGCTCGGACACCTCGGCGGCATACTTCGGTGCCCTGCTGGGTGCGCAGCGCGTGGAAATCTGGACGGACGTCCCCGGCATGTTCAGCGCCAATCCGCGCGAGGTGCCGGATGCACGCCTGCTGACGCGCCTGGACTACTACGAAGCGCAGGAAATCGCGACCACAGGGGCCAAGGTGCTGCATCCGCGCTCGATCAAGCCCTGTCGCGACGCCGGCGTGGCGATGGCGATCCTGGATACCGAGCGTCCGGAGTTGCCGGGCACGACGATCGACGGCAATGCCGTTACCGTGCCGGGCGTGAAGGCGGTCAGCCGCCGCAACGGCATCGTGCTGGTGTCGATGGAAGGCATCGGCATGTGGCAGCAGGTCGGCTTCCTGGCCGATGTGTTCGCGCGCTTCAAGAAGCACGGGTTGTCGGTGGACCTGATCGGTTCGTCGGAGACCAACGTCACCGTGTCGCTGGACCCCAGCGAGAACCTGGTCAACACCGACGTGCTGGCCGCGCTGTCGGCGGACCTGGCGGAAATCTGCCGCGTCAAGGTGATCGCACCGTGCACCGCCATCACCCTGGTCGGCCGTGGCATGCGCTCGCTGCTGCACAAACTGTCCGACGTCTGGGCGATGTTCGGCCGCGAACGCGTGCACTTGATCTCGCAGTCGTCGAACGACCTCAACCTGACCTTCGTCATCGACGAGGCCGACGCCGATGGCATGCTGCCGCTGCTGCACGAAGCCCTGATCGAAAGCGGCGCGATGCCGGCCGACGAGGCCAGCGTGTTCGGGCCCAGCTGGCGCGAGATCAACGGCGCCGTGCGCCAGCGTGGCGTGCGCTGGTGGAGCCTGCCGGCCGCCCGTGAGAAGCTGCTGTCGCTGGCGCAGGGCGATACGCCGCGCTATGCCTACAACCTGGATGTCGTCCGCGCTCGCGCACGTGCGCTCGCCGCGATCGGTGCCGTCGACCGGCGCTTCTTCGCCATCAAGGCCAACTCGCATCCGGCCATCCTGCGCACGCTGGTGGAGGAAGGCTTCGGGCTGGAGTGCGTGTCGCAGGGTGAACTGGAACGCGTATTCGAGATCGCGCCGTCGCTGCCGATGGAGCGCGTGCTGTTCACCCCGAGCTTCGCGCCGCGCGCGGAGTACGCCTTCGCACTGGAGCGCGGCATCAACGTCACGCTCGACAATGTGGAAGCGTTGCAGCAGTGGCCGGAGGTGTTCCGCGGACGCCGGCTGTGGCTGCGCGTGGACCTGGGTCGCGGCGACGGCCACCACGACAAGGTCAAGACGGGAGGCAAGACCTCGAAGTTCGGCCTGCCGTTGGCCAAGCTGGACGAATTCCTGGCGGCGGCGCGTGCGATCGACGCACGCATCACCGGCTTGCACGCCCACCTGGGCAGTGGCGTGGAAAGCGCGCAGCACTGGAACCAGATCGCCGACGAACTCGGTGGGCTGGCCGACCAGATCGGCACCATCGAGACCATCGACATCGGCGGTGGCCTGCCGATTCCCTACACCGAGGGCGACGAGCCGTTCGACCTGGCGGCGTGGGGCGAAGGCCTCGCCGCGATCAAGGCGGCCTATCCGGCCTACCAACTGGTGATCGAGCCTGGCCGCTACCTGGTGGCGGAGTCGGGCGTCCTGCTGGCCCACGTCACGCAGGTCGTGGAGAAGCTCGGCATCCGCCGTGTCGGCAGCGATGCCGGCATGCACACGCTCATCCGCCCGGCGCTGTACGACGCGTGGCACGACGTGGCCAACCTGTCGCGCCTGGACGACACCGAACAGGAGCCGTTCGATGTGGTCGGCCCGATCTGCGAGTCGAGCGACATCTTCGGCAAGCGCCGCAAGCTTGCCTCGGCGACGGCGGAAGGCGATGTGCTGCTGTTCTCCGATGCTGGTGCCTACGGCTACGTGATGGCCAGCCATTACAACCTGCGCGGTCTGCCCGGCGAAGACGTCATCGAAGGCGTCGGCGGCGATGCGGCGGGCTGACGCGATATTTGTTCTTCACCGTATTGCCTGCCAAAGACGGTGGGCGGCTTCTTCCTTGGATCACGCATGACGACGTTCGACAAATCCAGCATCCGTACCTTCCGTTTTGTCCGCTGTTCCTTCGAGGCGGACAGCGGCGTGGCGAGGCTGGTCTACGCTTTCGACGACGGCCCGGAGCTGACCGAGACGGTGACCATCCCGGGCGCGCCGTTCACGCTGGACGCTGCGCGCGCCCAGGCCGTCGAACAGGCGGTGCGGCTGCTGCACCTGATCACTGGCGTCAGCTACTACAAGGCGGCGGTGCCGAACGAGATCCGCATCGACGGCTATGCCATCGATGCGGCGACGGCGGTGCTGATGGAACAGGTGTACGTGCATGGACTTGGCGAGTTCGCCTACCGCAACGGGCTGAGCCTGCACGGTCGCGTGCGTTTCCCGGTCGGCGCCCCGGCGCAACCGGCTGCGCCCGCCGCGGGACTGGACGAGCATGCGCTGGTCGCCATCGGTGGCGGCAAGGATTCGCTGGTCAGCATCGAAGCGCTGCGTGGCGCCGGCGTCGACCAGACGGTGACCTGGATCGGCGGTTCGCAGCTGATCGCGGCCTGCGCCGCCCGCACCGGACTGCCGACGCTCAACATCGGCCGCGCGCTGGCGCCGGAATTGTTCGAGTACAACCGCCAGGGCGCGTGGAACGGGCATATCCCGGTCACCGCGATCAACTCGGCCATCATGGTGCTGGCCGCGCTGCTGCACGGCGTGGACCAGGTGGTGTTCTCCAACGAACGCTCGGCCAGCTACGGCAGCATGATCCCGGGTACCGGCGAAGTGAACCACCAGTGGTCGAAGGGGTGGGCGTTCGAGCAGGCGTTCGGCGAGTTCGTGCAATCGCATGTCGCCGCCGACCTGCATTACTACTCGCTACTGCGCCCGCTGTCGGAGCTGGCAGTGGCGCGGCAGTTCGCGCGGACCGACCACTACGACGCGCATTTCTCCAGCTGCAATCGTAATTTCCACCTGCTCGGCGAGCGCCCGACCAATCGCTGGTGCGGCGTGTGCCCGAAGTGCCATTTCGTGTTCCTGGCGCTGGCGCCGTTCATGCCAAAGCCGCGGCTGGTCGGCATCTTCGGCCGCAACCTGCTGGACGACGTCAACCAGACGGGCGGCTTCGACGCGCTGCTGGAGTACCAGGACCACAAGCCGTTCGAGTGCGTCGGCGAAGGCCAGGAGTCGCGCGCGGCCATGGCGACGCTGGGTGACCGCCCGGAATGGCGCGAAGACGCGATCGTCGCGCGTTTCAACCACGAGATCCGCCCGCAGCTCGATGCCGCCGAACTCGTGGTGGCGCCGCTGCTGGAGATCGGTGGCGAGCACCGCGTTCCTGCCGCGCTGTGGGAGCGCCTGCGTGCGAATTTCGCAGCTTGAGGGCAAGCGGGTCGCGCTGTGGGGCTGGGGCCGCGAAGGCCGCGCCGCGTATCAGGCGATCCGCGGGCGACTGCAGACGCTGCCGCTGACGCTGTTCTGCAGCGACGCGGAAGCGATCGAGGCCGCCGCGTTGGAGGATTCGGAGCTTTTGATCGAAACGCAGGCGACCGCCGAGCGGTTGTCGGCGTTCGAGGTCGTCATCAAGTCGCCGGGCATCAGCCCTAACAGCCCGGCAGCGTTGTCGGCCGCGGCGTCGGGTACGCGTTTCATCGGCGGCACCAGCCTGTGGTTCGCCGAGCACGCGGGAGACGACGGCATCGTTCCCCGCACGTTCTGCGTCACCGGCACCAAGGGCAAGAGCACGACAACCTCGTTGCTGGCGCACCTGTTGCGCGCCTCTGGGCGTCGCACTGCGCTGGCCGGCAACATCGGCCTGCCGCTGCTGGAGGTGCTGGATCCGCAGCCGGCGCCCTATGCCTGGGCCATCGAGCTGTCGAGTTACCAGACCGGCGATGTCGCGGCGAGCGGCGCACGTCCCGACGTGGCCGTCGTGCTGAACCTGTTTCCGGAGCACCTGGACTGGCACGGCAGCGAAGCGCGTTACGTCGAGGACAAGCTGAAGCTGGTCACCGACGCGCACCCCCGCATCGCGGTGCTGAATGTCGCCGATCCGCGCCTGGCTGCGCTGGACCTGCCATGCAGCAAGGTGCGTTGGTTCAATCGCGAAGACGGCTGGCACCTGCGCGAGGACGACCTGTATCGCGGCGATGTCTTCGTCATGGATACGCGGCCACTGCCACTGCCGGGACGCCACAACCGCGGCAACCTGTGCGCCGTACTGACGGCGCTGGAAGCGGCCGGCATCGATGCGCTGCCGCTGGCCGCGCACGCGCAGTCGTTCCGCCCGCTGCCGAACCGTCTGCAGACGATGGGCACGCGCGACGGCATCACCTGGGTCAACGACTCGATCAGCACCACCCCGCATGCCACGCTGGCGGCGCTGGAGTGCTTTGCCGGTCGCCGCATCGCGCTGCTGGTCGGCGGCCACGACCGTGGCGTGGACTGGTCGGATTTCGCGGCGCATATGCGCGAGCAGGCTCCGCACACGATCATCACGATGGGCGCCAACGGTCCCCGTATCCACGACCTGTTGGTGCCGATGGCGGGCGAGGGTGGCTTTGCGCTGCAGCAGGCGGAGACGTTGCCGCAGGCGGTCGCCGCCGCCCGCGCCTCGTTGGGGGCCGAGGGCGTCGTGCTGCTGTCGCCCGGCGCGCCGAGCTTCGGTCAGTACCGCGACTACGTGGCGCGCGGACGGCACTTCGCCGAGCTGGCGGACTTCGACCCGGACGACATCACCGCGATTCCCGGTCTGGGCATCGCCTGACGACGGGAACGGTCAACGCCGTCGCACGCGTTCGGTCTTACACTCGGCAGGTCCCCCACGAGGAACCCGCCATGCGCCATCGCCTGTTGCTGCCCTGCCTGCTGTCCCTGCTGTGGTCGCCGGCACTGCTCGCGGCGCCCGTCGCCAAACCGGTCGAATGGAAGATCGGAGGCGACACGTTCTCCGGCCACCTCGTTTACGACGACAGCGTGAAGACCCCGCGTCCGGGCCTGGTGATGGTGCCCAACTGGAAAGGGGTCAACGATTCCGCCATCGAGAAGGCGCACCTCGTCGCCGGCGACGACTATGTGGTGCTGGTCGCCGACGTCTACGGCAAGGGCGTCCGTCCGAAGACCGACGCCGAAGCAGGCCCGGTCGCGACCGCGATGCGTGCCGATCGCCCCAAGCTGCGCGCGCGCGTCCAGAAGGCGGTCGAGGTGTTGAAGCAGCAGCCGGCCACGCTGGTGGACCGCGCGCGCATCGGTGCGTTCGGCTACTGTTTCGGCGGCAGCACGGTGCTGGAGCTGGTGCGTGCCGGCGACGCGCTCGCCGGCGTGGTCAGCCTGCACGGCGGCCTGGCGACCGACCTGCCGGCGACGGTGCCGGTGAAGACGCCGGTGCTGGTGCTCAACGGTGGCGACGACACTTACGTGTCGGACGCAGAGATCAGCGCGTTTCAGGACGAGATGCGCAAGGCCGGGGCCGACTGGCAGTTCGTGAACTTCAGTGGCGCGGTGCATTGCTTCGCCGAATCCGACGCGCAGAATCCGCCGGGCTGCGTCTACCACGAGCGATCGGCCAAGCGCGCCTACCGGATGATGGCGGACTTCTTCGACGAGGTTTTCGCGAAGTGATGCGCGGCGCGGGTCAGTGCCCGCGTTCCACCGCGTAGCGCGCCAGGCCGCGGAGGGCGGCCAGGGCCTCGGATTCGGGCAGGCCGTCGAGGGCCTGTTCGGCCAGCGTGGCGTAGTGGTGAGCCCGTTCGCGGCTGTAGTCCAGCCCGCCGGTGGCGCGGATCGCGGCCAGCACCTCGGGCATGGCGACGGCATCGCCTTCCTGCACGATGGTGCGCAGGCGGTTCGCGACAGCCGCATCGGAATGGCGGATGGCGTGGATCAGCGGCAGCGTCGCCTTGCCTTCGGCCAGATCGTCGCCCAGGTTCTTGCCCAGCGCCTCGGCGTCGGCCGTGTAATCGAGCACGTCGTCGGCGATCTGGAAGGCGTAGCCAAGCGCCATGCCGTAATCGTAGAGCTTCTGCGGGACATTGCCGGTCGCGCCCGACGCCATGGCGCCCAGCTGGGTGCCGGCGGCGAACAGGACGGCCGTCTTGCGCTCGATCACGCGCAGGTAGGCGGCTTCATCGGTATCCGGGTTGTGAACGTGCAGCAACTGCAGCACCTCGCCTTCGGCGATGCGGTTGGTGGTGTCGGCCAGCAGACGCATCACGTCCATGCGGTCCAGTTCCACCATCAGCTGGAAACTGCGCGAATACAGGAAATCGCCGACCAGCACGCTGGGTGCATTGCCCCACAACGCATTGGCCGTACTGCGGCCGCGGCGCAGGTCGGACTCATCCACCACGTCGTCGTGCAGCAGGGTGGAGGTATGGATGAACTCGATGATCGCCGCCAGCTGGTGATGGTCCGGCGTGGTCGGGCCGCAGGCCTGGCCGGCCATCACCACCAGCATGGGCCGCAGGCGTTTGCCACCCGCCGAAATGATGTGGTCGGCGATCTGGTTGATCAGCACCACGTCTGAGGCCAGCCGCGCCCGGATCAGGGCATCGACGGCGGCCATGTCGGCCTGGGCGAGCGATTGGATGCCGGACAGGCTAAGGGCGGGGCGGGGCGATTCGACGACGGACATAGGACGATGGGCCGGGAAGTCACGGAATTATAGGCGTCCGGGTGCGGTAATGCCCTATATGAGAGGTGGCGAAAGGCCGATGGCCGGGGTCCGGCGGGTATACTTCACTGGTCTTTGCCCGCGCTCGGTGGGCATCCCTGAACGGATATCGATATGGCCCGCGGCATCAACAAAGTCATCCTGGTCGGCAACCTCGGCAACGACCCCGAAACCCGCTACACGCAGGGCGGCATGGCGATCACGCGGATCAGCCTGGCCACCACCAGCGTGCGCAAGGACAAGGACGGCAACCAGCAGGAACGCACCGAATGGCACCGCGTGGTGTTCTTCGGCAAGCTCGGCGAGATCGCCGGCGAATACCTGCGCAAGGGCAGTTCGGTGTACGTCGAGGGCTCGATCCGCTACGACAAGTACACCGGCCAGGACGGGCAGGAGAAGTACTCCACCGACATCATCGCCGACGAGATGCAGATGCTCGGTGGCCGCGAAGGCGGCAGTGGCGGGTCCGGTGGTGGCGACCGTCCGGCGCGTGCGCCGCGGCAGGATTATGGCAACCAGGGCGGTGGCGGCGGCCAGCGCCGTTCCGCGCCGGCACCGGCTTCGCAGCCCGCGCCGATGGACGACTTCGCGGATGACGACATCCCGTTCTGATCGATGCGCGACCGGTTGATGCGGCAGCGATAACACTTCGATTTGAGTTCAAGGAGCAGTACATGCCGACGTGGCTTGTCACCGGCGGCGCCGGTTTCATTGGAGGGAACTTTGTCCTGCGCGCCGTCGCGCAGGGCGTCAAGGTGATCAACCTGGATGCGCTGACGTACGCGGGCAATCTGGACACGCTGGCGTCCATACAAGACAACCCGTTGCATGTGTTCGCCCAGGGAGATATCGGCGACCGCGAACTGGTAGTGCGATTACTGGCTGAGCACCAGCCCGATGCGGTGGTCAACTTCGCTGCGGAGAGCCACGTGGACCGCTCTATCGACGGCCCCGGCGCGTTCATCCAGACCAATGTCGTGGGCACGCTAGGGCTGCTCGAGGCGACGCGCGACTATTGGAAGGCGCTCCAAGGCGAGCGCCGCGAGCAGTTCCGTTTCCTGCACGTATCCACCGACGAGGTCTATGGTTCGCTCGGCGACACCGGCAAGTTCACCGAAACCACGCCCTATGCGCCCAATTCGCCGTATTCGGCGTCCAAGGCCGCATCGGACCACCTGGTCCGCGCGTTCCACCATACGTATGGACTGCCGGTCCTGACGACCAATTGCTCGAACAACTACGGCCCGTACCATTTTCCCGAGAAGTTGATCCCGCTGATCATCGCACGTGCGCTTGCCGGCGAACCGTTGCCGGTGTACGGGGATGGCAAGAACGTCCGCGATTGGTTGTTCGTCGGCGACCATTGCAGTGCGATCCGCACGGTCCTCGAGAAGGGTGGTGTGGGCGAGACCTACAACGTCGGAGGCAACGCCGAGAAGCAGAACATCGAGGTAGTGCACACGGTTTGCGCGCTGCTTGATGCGCGTGCTCCGCGCGAGGACGGTCAGTCGCGCAGCAGCCAGATCACCTTCGTTGCCGACCGGCCCGGACATGATCGCCGTTACGCGATCGACGCATCAAAACTGCGTGACGAGCTGGGCTGGGAGCCCGCATATACCTTCGAGCAGGGCATCGGCGAGACCGTCGACTGGTACCTGTCCAACCAGGACTGGGTGAAGCGCGTCCTCGATGGCAGTTACCGTCTGGAACGCATCGGTACCGCTGCTTAAGGACGCAGGAAGATCATGACGACGCGCAAGGGCATCATTCTCGCCGGCGGTTCCGGCACCCGTCTCTATCCGCTGACGCAGGCCATCAGCAAGCAATTGCTGCCGGTCTACGACAAGCCGATGATCTACTACCCGCTCAGCGTGCTGATGTTGGCAGGCATCCGCGAAGTACTGGTGATCAATACGCCCCACGAACAGGCGCTTTTCCAGGCGCTGCTTGGCGATGGATCCCAGTGGGGCATGGACATCCAGTACGCGATGCAGCCCAGCCCGGATGGATTGGCGCAGGCCTACCTGATCGGCCGCGACTTCGTGGGTGGAAAACCCAGTTGCTTGGTGCTGGGCGACAACATTTTCTACGGCCATGGGTTCACCGAAATGCTGCGGCGTGCCGATGGACGGGACGTGGGTGCCACTGTGTTCGGTTACTGGGTCAACGATCCGGAGCGGTACGGTGTTGCCGAGTTCGACAAGGATGGACGCGTCGTCGGCATCGAAGAAAAGCCAGTCACGCCACGCTCCAACTACGCGGTTACCGGGCTCTACTTCTATGACGGGCATGCAAGTGACTACGCTGCTTCGCTGAAGCCCTCACCGCGTGGTGAGCTTGAGATCACCGACCTCAACCGGCTGTACTTGGATGCAGGTAACCTGCACCTGCAGCCCCTGGGGCGCGGGCATGCGTGGCTCGATACAGGAACGCATCAGTCCCTTCTTGAGGCTTCGAACTTCATCGAAACCATCGAGGCGAGGCAGGGCCTCCGGGTCTGCTGTCCGGAAGAAATCGCTTTCGGCAACGGCTGGATCGATGCCGCCCAGGTCGAGAAGCTGGCGGCCCCACTCGCCAAGAACGGGTACGGCCAGTACTTGCTGTCGCTGGCAGCGCGAGGCGTGGTGCGATGAAAGTGATTGAAACCAGGTTGTCTGGTTGCGTCGTGATAGAACCGGCTGTTTTTGGCGATGAGCGCGGCTTCTTCTTCGAAACCTGGAACGCAGAGCGCTTCGGCGAACGCGGATTGCCCACGAAGTTCGTCCAGAGCAACATGTCGTCGTCGTCCCGCGGTGTGTTGCGCGGCCTCCACTACCAGTGGCCTAGCCCGCAGGGCAAGCTGGTCAGCGTGCTCGAAGGCGAGGTCTATGACGTGGCGGTCGACATCCGTCGGGGCTCCCCCACGTTCGGTCAGTGGGAGGCCGTGATGTTGAGCGCGGAGAACAAGCGCCAGTTCTGGATCCCGGAAGGCTTCGCGCACGGTTTCGCCGTGGTGTCCGAGCGCGCTGTGTTCAGTTACCTGTGCACCGCCGTGTACGACAAGGTGGCGGATGCCGGCGTGCGCTGGGATGACCCGGCGATCGGCGTCGACTGGCCGATCAGCGATCCCCAACTGTCGGCGAAGGACGAGGCTGCTCCATTGCTGGCCGACATCGCGCCGGAGCGTCTGCCGACGTTCGCGCCATGACCATCCTGCTGCTGGGCGGCAATGGTCAGGTGGGGCACGAGCTGCGGCGCAGCCTGGCTTCCTTGGGAAACATCGTCGCGACAACGCGCTCCGGTGAACTGCCCGATGGCGGACGCTGCGAGATCGCCGACTTCGATCGCCCGGACACACTTGCCGACCTGGTGCGGCGGATCGCACCCGTCGCGGTGGTCAATGCGGCTGCCTACACGGCGGTGGACAAGGCCGAAGACGACGAGGCGGCCGCTTTCCGTGCCAATGCGGAGGCACCGGCGGTGCTGGCGCGCGCCTGTGCGGAGCTCGGTATTCCGTTCGTCCATTACTCGACAGACTACGTGTTCGACGGGCAAGGCACCCACCCTTATCGCGAAGACCAGGCGACGGCGCCGCTGGGCGTCTATGGCGCCAGCAAGCTGGCTGGTGAGCACGCCGTCCGCCAGGAGGGCGACGGGCACCTGATCCTGCGCACGGCCTGGGTCTACGGCGGACGCGGCCATAACTTCCTGCGGACGATGCTGCGGCTCGGTGCCGAACGGGATGAACTGCGCGTCGTGGCGGACCAGCGTGGGACGCCGACGCCGGCCTACCTGATCGCCGATGTCACCGCGGCGCTGCTGAAGGACGGCGCCGCACCGCGAGGCACCTACCACCTGACGGCCGGTGGCGAGACCAGCTGGCACGGCTTCGCGACGGCCATCCTGGACGGGGCGGCCGAACGCGGGTTGATTGCGCGGGCACCCCGCGTCGAGCCGATCACGACATCCGATTTTCCGACGCGCGCGACAAGGCCGGCTTACTCTCGCCTGGATGTGGCGAAACTGGAGGCCGTACTGGGTCGACCAATGCCGGATTGGCGGGAAGGCCTCGACGTGCTGCTCGATGCGCTGGCCAGGGGCCGGGCCGCATAACCTCATACCCTTCTCCCTTGGCTGGATTGCGTGACCGCCACGTCGCCGCTATCGTCCCGCACCAAGGGAAGCCATCAGGGGAAGGATATGTTGCAGGGGATCAAATGGGGGCTGGCCGCCTGTCTGGCGCTGGCCAGCGGCATCGCGTCGGCGCAGGTGGACGTGAATGCCTTCGTCCGCAAGGACCAGTTCGAAGATATCAAGCTGTCGCCGAACGGCGAGTACCTGGCCGCCACGGTGCCTCTGGAAGACAGTACGGCGCTGGCGATTACCAGCCGTGCCGAAACCAAGATGCTCGCCACGTTCAGCATGGGCAAGAACACCTATGTCGACGATTTCTGGTGGGTGAGTCCGGACCGCGTGGTGATCGCGGTCGCGGAGAAGTTCGGCCAGCTCGATCGCCCCGTTCCCACCGGTGAACTCTACGCGATCAGCGCGAATGGAGGGAAACCGACGATCCTGGTGGGCTACCGCATCGGGACGCAGCAGGTCGGTTCGAACATCCAGCAGAAGAAGTCCGAGCAGGTGTCCGCCGAGCTCATCGATTCGCTGCCTGGCGACGACAAGAACGTGCTGGTGGCGATCTGGCCGTGGGCGGACGAGCCGTACACGCGTGCGGAGCGCATGGATGTGTTCACGGGACGTCGCAGTCCGGTCGCGCGTGCGCCCGTGCGGCGTGCGCACTTCACGACGGACAATGCCAGTGCGGTCAGGTTCGCCCTTGGGGCCGGAGGCGACAACGTCAGCAAGCTGTTCCATCGCGCACGCGATGGCGACGAATGGAAGCTGGTGAACGATGAGGCCGTCACGGGTCGCATCGAGGCGCCCTTGGGATTCGCCGAGGACAACCGCATCGCCTATCTGCAGGTCGAGCAATCGCAGGGCCCGGATACGGTGGTGGCTTACGACACGGTCTCGGGTGAGCGCAAGGAAGTTTTCCGGAATGCCAACGTCGATCCGGGAACGGTGATCTATTCCAATGGCGTGCGTGACGTGCCTTTGGGCGTGTTCCTCGCCGATGGCAAGTGGAGCACGGCGTTCTTCGATTCCAAGGCGCCTGAAGCGCACCTCTACCGGAGTCTGGAAGCAGCTTTCGCCGGGCAGCGGGTACGCATTACTTCCAGCACCGACGACGGCAGGCTCGTGCTCGTCAGCGTCAGTTCTGATCGCAACCCGGGTGAGTTCTACATCTTCGACACGCAGGCCAAGAAAGCCGAATTCCTGCTGGCGCGCCGGCAGTGGCTCGACTCGGAAAAGATGGCGGATATGCATCCCATCCGCCTTAAGTCGCGTGACGGCGTCGACCTGCACGGCTATCTCACGGTGCCGCGCGGCGTCAGCGGAAAGGCACCGATGATCGTGGTGCCGCATGGCGGCCCATTCGGCGTGCGCGACTACTGGGCCTTCGAAGAGGAGACGCAGATGTTGGCGAACGCCGGCTACAGCGTCCTGCAGATCAACTTCCGCGGTTCCGGGGGTTACGGCCGTCGCTTCCATCAGGCGGGTGCCCAACAGTGGGGCGGCGCGATGCAGGACGATGTGACCGATGCGACCCGATGGGCCATCTCGGAAGGCCATGCGGATCCTGCGCGGATCTGCATCTACGGAGCCAGCTACGGGGCGTACGCGGCGCTGATGGGCGTTGCAAAGGAGCCGGCGCTCTATAAGTGCTCTGCTGGCTACGTGGGTCTGTACGACCTGCCCATGGTGTTCCAGCGCGGCGATATCCAGGAGACCATGTCGGGCGAGACCTTCCTGCGCGACTGGTACGGCGACAAGGCGAAACTTGCGGTCGTGTCGCCCACGAACCTCGCCGGCCAGATCAAGGTTCCGGTGTTCCTGGCGGCAGGCGGCGAAGACAAGCGCACGCCGATCCAGCACACCGAACTGATGGAGCGCCGTCTCAAGGCGGCGGGTGTGCCGGTCGAAACGCTGTACTACAAGACCGAAGGCCACGGCTTCTACAAGCCGGAGCATCAGAAGGAGTACTACACGCGGCTGCTCGCCTTCTTCAATCGGCATCTCGGCGGCGCGACGGCGAAGTAGTCCTGACTCCGTTCCCTGCCAACCAACGGCGCCCTCGGGCGCCGTTGCTTTTCAAGCACTTCGCATCATCCGCTTCAACACCGGAGACACGATCAGCGCGACCGCGCCGCAGCCCAGGCCGATCCACATCATCAGCCAGAACAGATCGGCATAGCCCGCCGCGGCCTGGGCGAGATCCCAGGCCTCGCCCTCGGGAACGTCCAGCGCAGCCAGCTTGCCGAACTGCGCGGCCAGCGTCTCCGAGAACGCGGTCGCAAGCAGCCACATGCCCATCATCAGGCCGACCACGCGCGGTACCGACAGTTCGGTGACCGCGGCCAGGCTGACCGGCGCCAAGCACATCTCGCCGATTTCCAGCAGCAGGTAGGCCAGCACCAGCCACCACACGCTCGCCATCACGCCGGTCTCGCCGACCTGCTGCGCGGCCAGCGCAAGCGGTACGAACGACAGGCCACCGAACACGAGGCCCAGCGCGCCCTTCAGCGGTTTGGACGGGTCGCGTCCGTAGCGGCCCAGCGTGGCCCACAGCCACGCGAAGACCGGTGCCAGCACCACCAGGAACAGCGCGCCGAGATACGTCAGCGAGCCGGCCGTCTGTGGCAGCACGATCGAATCGCGCAGGACCAGCAACACCATGAGCGCCGCGGTCGCCAAGAAGATCGCGCGCGGAAGCCGTGGGCTGGCGCGGCGTTCGCCGGTGCGCACGGCGACGACGAACGCGACCGGCATGGCCAGCAGTCCCCAGGTCGACCATGGCGCGGTGCCCACGAACAGTCCGAGGTTCGCCAGAAGATCGTCCGACCACACCAGCACGCCCGGCGCATGCACCAGCGACGGAAAGAGGTCCTTGGTCAACAGACGGTCGGTGAACATCACCCACGAGCCGTAGGTCTGCTCGTACAGGGTAAAGAACACCAGGCACATGAAGATCATCGCCATCAACGCGAGCATCTGCCGCCGTTGCGGCGCAGTGCACTGCGTAGTGACGAACCAGGTGAACCAGCCGAGCACCAGCAACAGCACGACCAGCATCAGCACCAAGGCGAGCGACAGCTCGCCACCCAGTGCGAACGCGCCGTTCGCCGCCGCCCACATCAACCACGCCAAGGGCAGCACGCCGAGTCCCGCGCCGAGATAGATCATCCATTCGCGCCTCACGCCCAGCACGGATGCACGCAGTGCTGCCGGTGAAGGCGGTTCGGCATGCCCCTGCAGGTAGCGCTGCCCCCACAGGAACATCGCCAGTCCCAGCAGCATGCCGATGCCGGCGGCGCCGAAGCCGTACTTCCAGCCCAGCGTCTCGCCCAGGTAGCCACACACCAGCGACGCCAGCAGCGCGCCGAGGTTGATGCCGGCGTAGAACAGGCTGAAACCGCCATCGCGGCGCGGATCGCCGACGGGATACAGGCGGCCGACGATGCCGGTGATGTTCGGCTTCAGGAAGCCCACGCCCATGACGATCAGCGCCAGCGACAGATACATCGTGCGCAGCGCACTCTCGTCGCGCGTCACCACGCCGCCGTCCGACACGGCCGCTACGCCTTCCAGTGCCATGCCGGCATGGCCCGCGACCAGCAGCAGGCCGCCGAACACCACCGCCTTGCGCATGCCCAGCCAGCGGTCGGCCAGCAGGCCGCCGATCACGGGGATGCAGTAGACCAGACCACCGTAGGCACCGATCAGGTCGTAGCCGGCGCCGTCGGCGAACAGGTGGTACTTGGTCAGGTAGAGCAGCAGCAGCGCCTTCATCCCGTAGAAGGAGAAGCGCTCCCACATCTCGGTGAAGAAGCAGACGTAGACGCCCTTGGGATGGCCCAGGAAGTCGTCGCGACCGGTGGCCGCGGGGGCAGGGTGGCTCAAGGAGCGCTCCGGCTTCGGAAAACCCGGCGAGTATAGGCGGCGCGCCCGCCGACGCGGCTGGACTTGCCGGACGGCGGACGCTAGCGTGTCCGCCTTCTGCCATTCGGGAACGCGCCATGAGCTCGCCGGGGACCCCGCAACTTACCTTCCGCGCCGTCGTGCTGGCCATCGTGCTCGCCGTGGTGCTGTCCGCCGCCAATGCCTACCTGGGCCTGTTCGCCGGCCTGACCGTGGCCACCGCCATCCCGGCGGCCGTCGTCTCGATGGGCGTGCTGCGCCTGCTGGGTGGCGGCACGATCCTGGAGAACAACATCGTGCAGACCGGTGCCTCCGCCGGTTCGTCGATCGCGGCCGGCGTGATCTTCACCATCCCGGCGCTGATCATCCTGGGCTACTGGCAGGACTTCCAGTATTCGTGGGTGCTGGCCATCGCCGGCCTCGGCGGCCTGCTGGGCGTGCTGTTCTCGGTGCCGCTGCGCCGCTCGATGATCGTCGAAGAGCCGCTACCGTTCCCCGAAGGCAAGGCTGCGGCCGAAGTGCTGAAGGCCGGTGAGAATCCCGGTCCTGGCCTGAAGATCCTGGCGTTCTCCGCCGCCATCGGCGCGGTGCTGAAGGTCGCCGCGCACAGCGGCATGCGCCTGATCCCGGACACCGCGGCCGGCGCGGGGTTCTTCGGCAAGTACCTCGGCTACCTGGGCACCAACCTGTCGCCGGCGCTGCTGGGCGTGGGCTACATCGTCGGCCTGAACATCGGCATCGTGGTGCTGTCCGGCAGCATCCTGTCTTGGCATATCGCCATTCCGCTGTACCACATGGCGTTCATGGGGACCGATCCGGCGCTGGCGCAGAGCATCGCCGGTGCGGGTGCGGAAGACGTGGCCGGCGCCATCTGGTCCGCCAAGATCCGCTACCTCGGCGTCGGCGCGATGCTGATCGGCGGCGTGTGGACGCTGTTCTCTTTGCGCAAGTCGCTGCTGTCCGGCGTCAAGAGCGGCATCGCCGCCGCGCGCGCAGGCTCGGGCGGCGCCGACGTCGCCGAAACCGACCGCGATCTGCCGATGAAGTGGATGCTGGTGGCGCTGGTGATCTTCGTGCTGCCGCTGCTGCTGCTGTACCAGGCCATCGTCGGCATGTGGCACGTCAGCATTCCGATGGCGATCATCATGATCGTGGCCGGCTTCCTGTTCGTATCGGTGTCGGCCTACCTGGCCGGCCTGGTGGGTTCGTCGAACAACCCGGTGTCGGGCATCACCATCGCGACCATCCTGTTCGCGTCGGTCGTACTGCTGCTGTTGCTGGGCGAAAGCGGGCGCATGGCGGTCGGCGCCGGTGGCGCGCCGTTGGGTGCGGTAGCCGCGATCATGATCGGTGCGGTGGTGTGCTGCGCGGCGGCAGTGGGTGGCGACAACCTGCAGGATCTCAAGGCGGGATACATCGTCGGCGCGACGCCGTGGAAGCAGCAGTTGATGCTGGGCATCGGCGCGTTCTCCTGCGCGCTGATCATGGCGCCGGTGCTGAACATCCTGTCCGAGGCCTACGGCATCGGCGCACCGACGGCCGAGCATCCGAATCCGTTGTCCGCGCCGCAGGCCACGCTGATGGCGTCGGTCGCCAAGGGCCTGTTCGGCGGTGAATTGCCGTGGGGCATCATCGGCATCGGTGCGGTGATCGGCGCCGTCATCATCGCCATCGACGAGGCGCTGAAGGCCAAGGGCAGCAGCTTCCGCGTGCCGGTGCTGGCCGCCGCCATCGGCATCTACCTGCCGCTGGAGCTGATGGTGCCGATCTTCCTCGGCGGCCTGCTGGCCTACCTGGTGGAGAAGCGCCACGGCATGGTCGGCACCAAGGACGAGGAAGCACGCGATCGCATCCACCGCCCGGGTACCTTGTTCGCCGCGGGTCTGATCACCGGCGAGGCGCTGATGGGCATCGCCGTCGGCGTCGCCATCTACGCCACCAAGGACCGCGACGTGCTGGTACTGCCGGAGGCGTTCCAGCAGGGCGAGATCGTCGGCCTGGTGATCCTGGCCATTGTCGGCTGGCTGCTCTACCGCACCGGCGCCAAGTCCAAGGCGCTGGGCGAGGTCGAACCCGGCCCGAAGTGAGATGACACACGGCGCAAAGGCGTGACCTGACGCCTTTGCGCCGCGGCGCGCTTAGCGCCTACCATCGGGGTTTCCCTGTTGCCGGAGCCCCGGATGAAGCTGAAATCCGCCCTGTTGCCCCTCTGCCTGCTGGCCGCGCTGCCGTCGCTGGCCGCCGCCCGTGGCCTGGATGTGCGCGACCTGCAGAAGTTGGATCGCGTCTCGTCGCCCACCCTGTCGCCGGATGGCAGCACCGTGGTGTTCGCCAAGCGTATCGTCGACGCCGATGTGGTGAAGGCCAGCAGCAGCCTGTGGATCCGCAACCTGCTGACCCGCGATATGGCGCCGCCGAAGCGTCTGACCCCGGAAGGCTGGAGCGTCAACTCGCCGTCGTTCTCGCCTGACGGCAAGACGGTCTACTTCCTCAGCGCCAAATCCGGCACGCAGCAGCTCTATGCGCAGCCGACCACCGGTGGCACGCCGCGCCAGCTGACCGACTTCGCACTGGATGTCGCCAGCTACAAGCTCTCGCCCGACGGCACCCGCGTGCTGTTCAGCACCGACACCTTCGCCGACTGCAAGGCCGACTTCGCGTGCACGAAGAAGAGGCTCGACGACACCGCCGCGAAGAAGAGCACCGGCGTGGTCTACGACGGCCTGTTCGTGCGCCACTGGGACACCTGGGCCGATGGCCGCCGCAGCCGCCTGTTCGTGGCTGCGCTGCCGGCAGCCAAGGCGAAGCCGGTCGCCACCGCGACGTCGCTGACCGACAGTCTGGATGGCGATGCGCCGTCCAAGCCGTTCGGCGGTGCCGACGAGTACACCTGGTCGCCGGATGGCGCCTCGATCGTGGCCGCGGTGCGCGTGGCGGGCAAGGGCGAAGCGTGGTCGACCAACTTCGACCTGTACAGGATCGCCGCCGACGGCAGCAGCGCGCCGGTCAACCTGACGGCAGCCAATCCCGCCTGGGACACCGGCCCCGTGTTCAGTGCCGACGGCAAGACGCTGTTCTACCGCGCGATGAAGCGCCCCGGTTTCGAAGCCGACCGCTACGGCTTGATGGCGATGGACCTGGACAACGGGAAGGTCCGCGAGATCGCGCCCGCCTGGGATCGCAGCGCCGACAGCATCGTGCTCTCGGATGACGGCGAAAGGATCTACACCACTGCGCAGGACACGGGCGAACACCCGCTGTTCTCGGTGGACATCCAGAGCGGCCAGACGCGCAAGATCGTCGGCGACGGTAGCGTTTCGGCGTTCGACGTGGTCGGCCGGACGCTGGTGCTGTCGCGCAACACGTTGAAGTCCGGCGACGTGATCTACGCCACCAGCGACGACGTCGGCGCCACCTTGCGCGCCATCACGCCGAGCGCTGGGGAATCGCTGAAGGACGTGTCGTTCGGCGACTTCGAGCAGTTCACCTTCAAGGGCTGGAACAACGAGACCGTGCACGGCTACGTGGTCAAGCCGCACGACTACGTGGAAGGCCAGAAGTATCCGGTCGCGTTCCTGATCCACGGCGGTCCGCAGGGCAGCTTCGGCAATGGCTGGAGCTACCGCTGGAATCCGCAGACCTACGCGGGCCAGGGCTACGCCGTGGTGATGATCGATTTCCACGGCTCCACCGGTTACGGCCAGGCGTTCACCGACGCGATCAGCCAGCACTGGGGCGACCGTCCGCTGGAAGATCTGCAGAAGGGCTGGGCCGCGGCGCAGCAGAAGTACGCCTTTCTCGACGGCAAGAACGCCTGCGCGCTCGGTGCCAGCTATGGCGGCTTCATGGTCAACTGGATCGCCGGCAACTGGAACGAGCCGTGGAAGTGCCTGGTCAACCACGACGGCGTGTTCGATACGCGTTCGATGGGTTACGTGACCGAGGAGCTGTGGTTCACCGAATGGGAGAACGGCGGCACGCCGTTCGACGCGCCGAAGAACTACGAGAAGTTCAACCCGGTCAACCACGTCGCCAACTGGCGCGTGCCGATGCTGGTGGTGCAGGGCGAGAAGGACTACCGCGTGCCGGTGGACCAGGGCCTGTCCACGTTCACCGCGCTGCAGCGCAAGGGCATCGAGTCGAAGCTGCTGTACTTCCCCGACGAAAACCACTGGGTGCTGAAGCCGCAGAACAGCATCCTGTGGCACGACACCGTCAACGCCTGGCTGAAGCAGCACATCGGCCGCTGAGGCCTGCACCGAAGGGCCGGTCACGCCGGCCCTTTTCTTTGACCGAAGGAGTACGCCGCCGATGGCGATCGAAGCCACCGAACCGTCCACCGCGCTGATCCAGAACGACATCGTCCTGTTCGGCCTCATTGCCGGCACGCTCGGCCTGATCTTCTGGCTGTCCAGTGGTCCGACGCCGTTCTGGAAGAAATTCTTCGCGTGGGTGCCGGCCTTGCTGCTGTGCTACTTCATCCCGGCGTTCTACAACACCGTCGGCCTGATCGACGGTGGCAACAACAGTCTTTACAACCCCGTCGCCAGCCGTGTGCTGCTGCCCGCGGCGCTGGTGCTGCTCACGCTGTCGGTCGACCTGAAGGGCATCCTAAAGCTCGGTCCCAAACTGTTGTTCGTATTCTGCGCTGGTACCGTAGGCGTTGTGTTGGGCGCCATCGTGTCGTTCCAGTTGATGCAGTGGATCCATCCCCCGGCGGTGGCCGGCGACACGTGGAAGGGCATGGCCGCCCTGTCCGGCAGCTGGATTGGCGGTGGCGCGAACATGGTCGCCATCCGCGAGGTGTACGCCGTCGACGCGACCCTGTTCGGCCAGTTCGCCGTGGTTGATGTGGCCGTAGCCAGCCTGTGGATGGCGACGCTGCTGTTCCTGTCCGGTCGCTCTGCGCGGCTGGACGCGCGCAGCGGCGCCGACACGCGCGCCCTCGACGAGATGAAGGAACGGATCGCGGCCTACGAGGCCGCCAACGCGCGCATCCCCAGCCTCAGCGACATGATGGTGATCGTCGGTCTGGCATTCGGTGCCGTAGGACTTGCGCACGCCGTGGCGTCGCCGCTGGCGGCGTGGTGCGCGGCCCACGTGGCCAACGCATCGCGCTACAGCCTGGATTCGTCCTTTGTCTGGGTGGTGGTGCTGTCCACGGTGATCGGTCTGGGCCTGAGTTTCACCCGTGTACGCCGGCTGGAAAGCGCCGGTGCTTCGCGGGTCGGCACGATGTTCCTGTACTTCCTGATCGCCTGTATCGGCATGCAGATGGATTTCCTGCAATTGGCGGCTCGCCCAGAGTTGCTGGCCATCGGCGTAATCTGGATGCTGGTCCACATCCTGGTCATCTGGGTGGCGGCGAAGCTGGTGAAAGCGCCGCTGTTCTACTTCGCGGTCGGTTCGCAGGGCAACATCGGTGCCGCCGCATCGGCACCGGTGGTCGCCGCGGCGTTCCATCCGAGCTTGGCGCCGGTGGGTGTGCTGCTGGGGACGGTCGGCTACGCCACGGGCACCGTGATCGCCTATGGCCTGGGCCAGGTACTGCGGTCGATGGCCGGACAGTAGCTCGGCGGCCTTCGGTCCGGCGGTGCGCCGCGCATCGCCGGACCTCCTTTCCCGCGGCGAACCTGTGGGAATGCTTTCGTGGCCGACTCCGTTGCCCCTTCCACCGCGCTGATCCAGAACGACATCGTCGTGTTCGGCCTGATCGCCGCCACGCTCGGCGTCGTCTTCTGGACGTCGTCTCGCGAGACCGGGTTCTTCAAGAAGTTCTACACCTATGTGCCGGCGCTGTTGCTGTGCTACTTCATTCCCGGCATCTACAACAGCCTCGACTGGATAGACGGCGGCGCCAGCAAACTGTACAACCCGGTCGCCAGTCGCGTGCTGCTGCCCGCCGCGCTGGTGCTGCTGACGCTGACCATCGACCTGAAGGGTGTGCTCAAGCTGGGGCCGAAGCTGCTGGCGATGTATGCCGGGGCCTCGATCAGCATCATGATCGGTGCATGGGTAGCCTTCTGGCTGATGGGGTTCATCCACCCGGAAACCGTGGCCGGCGACACGTGGGGCGGCATGGCGGCATTGGCGGGCAGCTGGATCGGCGGCGGCGCCAACATGCTGGCGATGAAGGAAGTTTTCGCCGTCGACGAAACCACGTTCGGACAGTTCGTCGTCGTCGATGTCAGCGTGGGTTACGTGTGGATGGCCGTGCTGATCTTCCTGGCGAACCGCGCGCAGGCGATCGACGCGCGCACTGGCGCGGACACACGGGCGATCGAGGACCTCAAGGAACGCCTGGCCAACTACCAGAAGCAGCATGAGCGCATCGCGACGCTACCGGACCTGATGGTGATCCTCGGCATCGCCTTCGGCACGGTGGGCCTGTCGCATGCGATCGCAGGACCGGCGTCGTCGTGGTTCGCGCAGAACGTATCGTGGGCGAAGCAGGTCAGCCTGCACGAACCCTTCGTCTGGGTCGTCGTGCTGTCGACGTTCGTCGGCCTTGGCCTGAGCTTGACGCGCGCGCGCACGCTCGATGGTGCCGGCGCGTCGAAGATCGGCGCGCTGTTCCTGTACATCCTGATCGCCTGCATCGGCATGCAGATGGACATCGGTTCGCTGGCCGACAAGCCCTGGTTGCTGGCACTGGGCCTGATCTGGATCCTCGTGCACATCGTGCTGCTGGGGTTTCTGGCCAAGCTGCTGCGCGTGCCGTTCTTCTACTTCGCGATGGGTTCGCAGAGCAATATCGGCGGCCCGGCCTCGGCACCGGTGGTGGCGACCGTGTTCCATCCTTCGCTGGCACCGGTGGGCGCGTTGCTCGGCGCGCTGGGTTACGCGACGGGCACCGTGGCGGCGTACATCGTCGGCGTGGTGCTGCGCGGGATGGCAGGGCAGGGCTGACGAAGGAAACCCTGTAGGAGCGACGCAAGTCGCGACCGGAAACATCAACGTCGCGACTCACGTCGCTCCTGCAGAAGTCCAGAATGAAAAAGGGCGAAGCCATCGGCTTCGCCCTTCTTGTTTCTCTCGGGCTCCGCGGCTTCAGCAGCAGCGGAATCCGCTCTTCCCGCCGAACCTGGCCTCCTGCCGCTCGCGGAAGAAGGTCTTGTAGTCCATCGGTTCGCGGTCGGGATGCTTCTCCAGGATGTGCCGGACATAGTTGTCGTAGTCCGGCACACCGCAGCAGAGCCGCGCGGTCTGCACCAGCCTCCGCCACACACGCTTGTGCGTGGCGAAGTGCGAGAGCGGGACGAGTGCGGTGCCCATGGCCTTACAGCCAGACCTTCTGCTGCTCTTCGGTCAGCGCCACGTACGGCGTCTCGCGATCGGTGCGTTCGCTGCTGGCACGGGCCTTCAGGATCGCCTTGACCGCGTACAGCAGCACGCTGAACACCACGAACAGGAACAGCACGGTCAGTGCGGTGTTGACGTAGCTGTTGATCACGACCTGGTGCATCTGGCTCATGCTCTTGGCGGCGCCGAGCAACTGGCCGTCGGCGATCGAGGCCTGGTACTTCTTGGCCTGCGCCACGAAGCCCACCGCCGGATTGCTGTCGAAGATCTTGATCAGGCCCGCATAGGTGGTGCAGATCAGCAGCCACGCGGCCGGCGCCATGGTCACCCAGGCGTAGCGGTCGCGCTTCATCTTGAACAGCACCACCGTGCACAGCATCAGTGCGATGCCCGCGAGCATCTGGTTGGCGATGCCGAACAGCGGCCACAGCGTATTGATGCCGCCCAGCGGATCCACCACGCCCTGGTACAGGAAGTACCCCCACAACGCGACGCAACCGGCCGTGCCGACCACATTGGCGCCCCAGGAATCGGTCTTGCGCAGCACCGGCACGAAGTTGCCCAGCAGGTCCTGCAGCATGAAGCGACCGGCACGGGTACCCGCGTCGACGGCGGTCAGGATGAAGAGCGCCTCGAACAGGATGGCGAAGTGGTACCAGAAGGCCATCATCGCGTCGCCGCTGCCGGGCAGGGCGTCGTGCAGGATGACCGCGATGCCGACCGCCAGCGTCGGGGCACCGCCCGCACGCGAGATGATCGTGGCTTCACCGATCTGCTGGGCCTTCAGTTCAAGCGCCTCGGGTGTGATGACGAAGCCCATCTGGCTGACTGCCGCGGCTGCGCTGTGCACATCCGTGCCGAGGACGGCCGCCGGGCTGTTCATCGCGAAATAGATGCCGGGATCGAGCACCGAGGCCGCGACCAGCGCCATGATGGCGACGAACGATTCCATCAGCATGCCGCCGTAGCCGATGTAGCGGGCGTGGGTTTCGTTGGCCAGCAGCTTCGGGCTGGTGCCCGAGCTGATCAGCGCGTGGAAGCCCGAGACGGCGCCGCAGGCGATGGTGATGAAGAGGAACGGGAACAGGCCGCCCTTCCAGACCGGGCCGTCGCCGGTGCTGGCGAACTCGGTGAACGCCGGCATCTTCAGCGTGGTCACTTCCGGGCTGGCAATGAAGATGCCGATGGCCAAGGCCACGATCACGCCGATCTTGAGGAACGTCGACAGGTAGTCGCGCGGCGCCAGCAGCAGCCACACCGGCAGGACCGCGGCGACGAAGCCGTAGCCGATCAGCATCCAGGTGATCTGCGTACCGGTGAAGGTGAACGCCGGGCCCCAGGTGGGGTGCGCGCCGACCTTGCCGCCGAACCAGATCGCCAGCAGCAGCAGGATGATGCCGACCACCGAGATCTCGCCGATCTTGCCGGGGCGGATGTAGCGCATGTAGATGCCCATGAAGATCGCGATGGGCATCGTGGCGATCACCGTGAACATGCCCCACGGGCTTTCCGCCAGCGCCTTCACCACGATCATCGCCAGTACCGCCAGGATGATGATCATGATCAGGAACGCACCGAACAGCGCGATGGTGCCGGCCACCTGGCCCATTTCCTCGCGGACGAGGTCACCGAGCGAGCGGCCGTTGCGGCGGCTGGAGATGAACAGGACCATGAAGTCCTGCACCGCGCCGGCCAGCACCACGCCGGCGATCAGCCAGAGCATGCCGGGCAGGTAGCCCATCTGCGCGGCCAGCACGGGGCCGACCAGTGGACCGGCGCCGGCGATGGCCGCGAAGTGGTGGCCGAACAGCACGTGCTTGTTGGTGGGCACGTAGTCCAGGCCATCGTTGTTGATGTGCGCAGGCGTGGCCCGCGTCGGGTCCAGCCCGAGCACGTTCTTGGCGATGTACAGGCTGTAGTAGCGGTAGGCGACCAGGTAGATGCAGACCGCCGCCACGACGATCCACAGCGCACTGATCTGCTCGCCTTGGCGCAGAGCGACGACGCCCAGGCAGGCCGCGCCGAGCAGCGCGAGCGCCGCCCAGCCGATCTTGGAAAAACCATTCATTCGGAAACCCTCCAGCAGGTCCCCACAAGGGTCACCCCATGCGGGAAAGCGGTCAATCCGTAATGTCGGATTCAGGCTTCGACTTTGGTCGCAGTCCGCTGGCGTAGGGGCGTCAGAGCCAGCGCGAGCGCTTGAACAGCCGGTAGAGGCCGTAACAGGCCAATGCCACACCGCCGATCAGCAGCGGGTAGGCGAAGCGGCCTTCCAGTTCCGGCATGTGCTTGAAGTTCATGCCATACCAGCTGGTGATGAGGGTCGGCGCGGCGAGCAGGGCGGCCCAGGCGCCGAGCCGCTTGACGATCTCGCCCTGCGCCAGCGTCACCAGCGACAGGTTGACGCTCAACGCGGTGGTCAGCATCTCGCGCAGGGTGTCGGTGTATTCGTTGACACGCAGTACGTGGTCCTGCACGTCGCGGAAGTACAACCGCACTTCCTCGGGAATCAGCGTGCTCTGCGAGCGCGTCAGTTGCGCCAGCACATCCTGCAGCGGCGCGACCGCCAGCCGCATCTGGGTCAGCTCGCGCTTCAGTTCGTACAGCTTCACCACCGTCACCCGGCGATAGGTGTCGGCGAAGATGTCCTTCTCCAGCGCATCCAGCGTCTGCTTGAACTGGTCGATGATCGGCCGGTAATTGTCGACGATGTAGTCGAGCACCGCATACAGCCCGTAAGACGGTCCGAGCGCGAGCAGGTCGGGTTCACGCTGCACGCGCTCGCGCACGGGTGCGTACGACAGCGACGCGCCGTGGCGCACCGTCACCAGGTAGCGCGGCCCGAGGAAGGCGTGGGTCTCGCCGAACCTGATGCGGTCGTCGACCACCTGCGCCGTGTGCACGGCCACGAACAGCGAGTTGCCATAAGCCTCGAGCTTGGGACGCTGGTGCGCGTTCTGCGCATCCTCGACCGCGAGGTCGTGCAGGCAGAACTCCTCCTGCAGCTTCTCGAGGATCGCATCGGCCGGCTCGTACAGTCCCACCCAGATGAAGCTGCCGTCGTCGACGGCCAGCACGTCGCTGATCTCGTCCAGGCTGATGTCGCGCCGTTTTCCGCCCTTGTCATAGACCACGCAGTTGATGACGCATTGGGGCAGGACGGGTTTGGGTTCGGCGATGGCGACGTCATTCATGGCGTGAATCGTGCGCCAGAAGGCCGTGTCCGACAAGTCGGACGTTGATGCTGATGCTGGTGTGGGAGCGACGTAAGTCGCGATGACGGCCTCAGGACACTGCAGGCCCAAGCTCGCGACTTACGTCGCTCCCACAACCAGGTTCACTCACTGCGCCACGAAGCGGATCGCCTGTCCGCCGCCCGGCGCGAGTTTCAGCGTCAGCGTGTCGCCACGCGTCACGCTGCGCTCCTCGATCACGATGTCCTGCGGCGCCGTCTTCCAGTTCGCCTTGTCGCCGTCGCGGTAGATCTGCGCGGTGTAGCGGCGGCCCTCGTCGAGGAAGGACAGCGGCACGCTCAACGTGCGGCCGTCCTCGTCGGTCAGTGAGCCCAGGTACCAGTTGTCGCCGCCGCGTTCCTTGCGCGCGATGGTGACGTAGTCGCCCA
This sequence comes from Pseudoxanthomonas sp. PXM01, assembly GCF_014851815.1. Lineage (GTDB taxonomy): Bacteria > Pseudomonadota > Gammaproteobacteria > Xanthomonadales > Xanthomonadaceae > Pseudoxanthomonas_A. The sequence goes on along the minus strand of NZ_JACVAJ010000001.1, from coordinate 1,329,030 downwards.
CTTCGCCGTTCAGCACGCGCGTGTCGTCCCAGTCCACCGGCACGTCCTTGATGAACTGGAACGGCGCCGGGTTCTTCTCGTAGTTCTCCAGCAGGTCGGCCGCCATCTGCAGCGGGCTGTAGATCACCACGTACAGCGACAGCTGCTTGGCCCAGGTGGTGGCAATGCCGTCGGTGGAACGGGTCTTCATGCCGAAGATGCCGGGCGTGTAGTCCATCGGCCCGGCCAGCAGGCGGGTGAACACCAGGTTGGCTTCGTGCCCGGGCGGATTGCCGGGCTGGCCCCAGGCGCTGAACTCCATGCCGCGTGCACCTTCGCGGGTGATCCAGTTCGGATAGGTGCGACGCAGGCCGCTGTCCTTGATCGGTTCGTGCGGATTGACCGAAATATGGCGCTTGGCCGCCTCCGTCACGACCTTCAGGTGGTGGCGGGCCATGTCCTGCCCTTCATGCCACGCATAGTGGCGCTTGCCATCGGTGCCGGTGACTTTCGCTTGGCTGGCGTCCGCGACGTACCCGGTCTTCACGGCCGGCACGCCCACGCGCTTGTACAGGTCGAACGCGTCGCCCAGCTGCGATTCGTAGTGCGCCGCATTGCCGGAGGTCTCGTGATGGCCGATCAGCACCACGTTCTTCGAGCGTGCGTAGGCACTCAGTGCCTCGAGGTCGAAGTCCGGATACGACTTCGTGAAGCTGAAGTCTTCGCCATTGCCGAACCAGTCGCCGTCCCAGCCCATGTTCCAGCCTTCGACCAGCACGCCACCGAGGCCGTGCTTGGCGGCGAAGTCGATGTGCTTGCGCACGTTCTCGTTGGTGGCGCCGTGCTTGGGGCCGGACGCCCAGCTCTTCAGCTCCAGGTGCATTTCCCACCACACGCCGACGTACTTCATCGGCTTGACCCACGATACGTCGCCCAATGCATTCGGTTCGTTGAGGTTGAGCGTCAGACTGGACATCGCCAGGCCGGCGGCGTCGTCGCTCAGCAGCAGCGTGCGCCAGGGCGTGTCGAACGGCGCCGCACGCACGACCTTGCCTTCACCGATGCCCGGCGTCAGGTCGGCCTTCAGGCGACGGTCTTCGACGCGGGTCAGGTTCATGCCGCTGTAGTCGACCAGTGCGGCTTCGTGGATCGACAGATGCGTACCGTCGTCGAACTTGAACGTGATGGGCGTCTGCGCGTCGCCGACCTGCTGTACCGGCGTGCGGTGGTACAGGTACTCCTCGCGGTTCCACTCGCCGGCCGGGATCCACCACGCCGTCGCATCACGCGCCAGCGAGAACTCGGTCAGTTCCTCGCCGATCTTCACCTGCTCCAGTCCGGCCTGCTTCGGAAAGCGGTAGCGGAAGCCGACGCCGTCGTCGAACACGCGGAACACGACGTCGAAGCTGCGGAACGGCTTTGCCTTTTCCTTCAGCGTGACGGTCAGCTCGTTGTAGTGGTTGCGGATGAAGCGGCGCTCACCCCAAGGCTGCTCCCAGGTCTCGTCGAACGTGCGAGTACGTGGCTGCACGATCTCGAGGTTGCGCTCGAACTTCGGCGCGTCCAGCAGCAGGAAGCCCAGCCGCGATGGCGTGAGGACCGCTTGGCCCTTGCGCGAGACCGCGTAGGCGGGGCGGCCGTCGTTGTCGGTGGACAGGTCCACCACGATGGAACCGTCGGGCGAGGCGACGCGCGGACCGGGACCCGCATGCGCGGATGCCGCGACAGCGAACACAACGAGCGTGGAAAGGAAACGGAGCATGCGACCCTCGCGATAGGCAGAGGGCCGCATCGTGCGTGGCGGAACTCAGGGCGACAAGCGTCGCGGCATGAATACGTATGCAAGCGCCAGATGGATCGGTAGCAGCAGGGCGATCCACGTCTGGTTGTACTGCAGCCGCAACGGCAGCCAGTGCAGGAACCACGCGACCAACGCACCCACCGCGATCGCCGCCAGCAGCCATGCGAACCACGTTGGCGGTGTGCGGCGGCGCAACACGGCAATTGCGCCGGGGATGAGCAGCACGCACAGCGGATTGAGCAGCAGCAGGTTGCGGTTCGCCCACGCCGCCCAGTGGTCGGTGAAGCCCCACAGGTAGACCAGCAGCGCGCCACCGATGAAGCACAACAACCAGAACGGCATTGCCGCGGCGGCGATCGCGCGCGGCCAGCGCCGGCCGGCCAGCGCGACGGCGACGGCCATCAGCACGCCGGCACCCAGCCACGGCAACCAGCGGCGCGGTGTCTCGGCGGGCTCGGCCGCGATGCGATGCGGCAGCAGTTGCATTTCCGACTGCACCAGCGGGCGGCCCGCGGCGTTCTTCGCTTCGCGCAGGCTGTCGGCCAGGCGCATCGGCACGTAGGCCTCTTCCCAGCGCGCCATCGGCTTGTCGGCATTCGGGCCGAGGCCGAGATCGAAGCCCAGCCACATCCACGTCGCCGGCGAGGCGAGCCGGACGGCTTCGCTGCGGAACGTGTTGCCGCGCGAGCGTCCCGCCAACTGCGACTTCAGCCTGCCGCCGAGCGCGGCATCCAGTGCGTCGCGTACCTGGGTCGAACAGTTGGAGGTGAAGTAGTCGTAGCGGTAGCGCGCGTTCTCGGGCTTCGCCCGTTCCGCCAAGGCATCCGCAAGCGCCTGCGCCTGCGCCGGTTCGATGTCCAGCCACTGCAGGGATACGCCGCGGCCGCTGTCGCGGTACTGCATCAGGTCCTGCTCGAACGGCAGCGCGACCAGGTAATACATCATGTGGCCGCGGGCGAAATTGCCGACGAAGTCCGCCTCGCCCGGGTCGAAGAAGCCGAAGTTGTACGAGATCGCATCGCCGCTGGCGGGATCGACCACGACGATCGCGTTGTGACCGAAGCGCTCGAAAAAGACTTCGCCCGGCTCCATCGTTGCCACGCCGATCCGCGGCGCCGCCCAGGCGGCCGATGCCAGCAGCCACAGCACGCCCAGCAAGGCCAGGCGCGCGGCCGCGTTACGCATCGGCCAGCACCCCGACGTGGAAGGCATGTACGCGGCGCGCATCGGCACGGGCGACGCGGAACATGAAGCGCCCCAGCGTCAGCTCCTCGCCGGTTTCCGGCAGATGGCCGATGGCCGCCGTGATCAGCCCGCCAACGGTGTCGTACTCGTCGTCGAGGAAGTCCGCACCGAACCGCTCGTTGAAATCGGCGATCGGCGTCAGTGCGTCCACCACGAACTGGCCGTCGGCCTGCGCCGCGATCAGCGCGGCGCCGTCCTCGGCTTCGTCGTGTTCGTCGTCGATCTCGCCGACGATCTGCTCCAGCACGTCCTCGATGGTGACCAGGCCGGCCACGCCGCCGTATTCGTCCACGACGATCGCCATGTGGTTGCGCGACAGCCGGAATTCCTTGAGCAGCAGGTTGAGCTTTTTCGATTCCGGGATCAGTACCGCCGGGCGCAGCAGTTCGCGCACGCTGCCGGGACCGTTGTCGGCGACGACACCCCGCAGCAGGTCCTTGGCCAGCAGGATGCCGAGGATCTCGTCCTTGTTCTCGCCGTGCACCGGGAAGCGGGAGTGGCCGGATTCCACCACGTCCTTCATCAGGTCGAGGAAGCGGGCTTCCACCGGCAGGGAGACCATCTGCGCGCGCGGGACCATGACGTCGCCCACGGTCAGGTCGGCAACCGCAATGGCGCCTTCCATCATCTTGAGGGTGTCGCCTGCAATCAGGCCGTCGGACTGCGCGTCGCGCAGGATGGCCACCAGGTCGTCGCGTGTGCTGGGTTCGCCGGAGAACGCCGAACTGAGGCGGTCCAGCCAGGTGCGCCGTTTCTCCGACGGTTTGTCGGAGCCTTCCGGCGCGAGGGTACTGTCGTCTTCTGACATCTCGGGGGAGTGGTCGCCCGCAGGGGCGTGGCGGCCAGTCTAACCCGGTTGGGCGGCCTGCGCAGGCGGTAGCGCCTCGCCATCCCCGGACGCTTCCTCGTCCTCGGGCAGGTCCAGGCTGTAGCTGCAGCCCGCCAGTGTCTTGCCGGGATGCGAGGACACGTTGCTGACGTTGAGCACGGCCGAGTCGATCAATACCTTGCCGGTGGCCGGATCAGGGACTTCCTCACTGCGTACTTCCTTGCCGAACATGGCCTTGGCCGGCGTGTCGACGGCGGTTTCCAGTTCGAGCTGCTTCGCCAGCGGGCGCGGATCGGGCAGGTCGAGCACGGCGACGACACCGCCGCCGGAGAAGGCGATGTGGTCCGTGTCGTGCCCGAAGACCCGGACCGGGGTGAGCAGGCGGTACTCGCTCATGAACATGTTCGCCTGCGGCAGCGGCTGCCAGCCCAGCGCGACCGCCTTCAGCGGATCTTCCAGCAGCGGCGCGATCGCCGCGAGCTGGCCCAGGTCGCCGCGGCATTCGATCAGCGCGGCGAGATCGGGGCGCGCATCCTGTGCGGCGGCGGACAGCGGGAGGCACAGCGCCAGCACAGGCGCGAAACAGACGGCACGCAGCATGCGATCAGTCTTCCGCGTAGGGGTCGGCGATGCCGAGCTCGGCCAGGATCTCGCGTTCCAGCTGTTCCATGCAGTCGGCTTCCTTGTCGTCCTCGTGGTCCCAACCGAGCAGGTGCAGCGTGCCGTGCACGGTCATGTGCGCGTAGTGCGCGGCCAGCGGCTTCTTCTGTTCCTTCGCTTCGCGCGCGACCACCGGTGCGCAGATCACCAGGTCGCCGAGCAGCGGCATCTTCACGCCCTTCGGCAGCTTGACGCCCTCGGCCATCTCGGCCGGGAAGCTCAGCACGTTGGTCGCGTAGTCGCGGCCGCGATAGTGGCGGTTGAGCGCGCGGCCTTCCTTGCTGTCGACGATGCGGATGGCGAGATCGGCTTCGCGGATGCGGCCCTTCAGCGCGGCGGCCACCCACTTGCGGAAACTCACGGCGGAAGGAATGCCGGTGCGCGGCAGCGCGTAGCTGACGGCGACTTCGAGGCGGACGGGGCCCTGGGTCATGGCAGGCGTGATCGACGTGGAGGAGGTCAGGCGGGATCCGTTTCCGGATCCTTGCCGTCGCGTGCATCGTAAGCCCGCACGATCTTCGCCACCAGCGGATGGCGCACGACGTCGCGGCTGGTGAAGAAGTTGAACGAGATGCCATCCACGCCGCGCAGCACCTCCAGGGCGTCCTTCAGGCCGGATTTCTGGTGCTTGGGCAGATCGATCTGGGTCAGGTCGCCGGTGACGACGGCGGTGCTGCCGTAGCCGATGCGTGTCAGGAACATCTTCATCTGCTCGATGGTGGTGTTCTGCGCCTCGTCGAGGATGACGAAGGCATCGTTGAGCGTGCGGCCGCGCATGTAGGCCAGCGGCGCGATCTCGATGACGTTCTTCTCCAGCAGCTTGACCACCTTCTCCACGCCGAGCATCTCGTACAGCGCGTCGTACAGCGGGCGCAGGTAGGGATCTACCTTCTGGGAAAGGTCGCCAGGCAGGAAGCCCAGCTTCTCGCCGGCTTCCACCGCGGGGCGTACCAGGATCAGCCGCTGGACGCGCGACTCGTTCAGCGCCTCGACCGCGCTCGCCACGGCCAGGAACGTCTTGCCGGTGCCGGCCGGGCCGATGCCGAAGTTGATGTCGTGGGTGGCGATGGCATGCAGGTACTTGGCCTGGTTGGCGCCGCGGCCGCGCACGGTGCCGCGCTTGACCTTGATGGCCACGTCCTGCGGCTGGTAGTCCGCGTCGGCGATGCGGTCGACATTGGCGGTGTTCAGGCGCAGGTGGATGGCTTCGCTGTCGAAGGTCTCGCTGGCTGTCTCCTCGTACAGCGCATGCAACAGCTTCTCCGCGGCGGCGGCGGACTTCTCGGGTCCGGTGATGCGGAAGATGGCGCCGCGGTTGGCGATCTCCACGCCCAGGCGCAGTTCGATCTGGCGCAGGTGCGCATCGAACGGGCCGGCCAGGTTGGCGAGGCGTTCGACGTTCTCGGGCTGCAGGGTGAATTCGTGTTGGCTGGGAACGGTCATGGGGGAGGCGGGTGTCTCGTGGCGTGGGGTCAGTGGCGCGTCTGTTCGTCCGCGTCGTCCACCGGCCATTGGTGGAAGACGTACACCTCGTCGTCGACGAGGGCCTGGTCGAAGTGTTCCTCCTCGGGCGCGTCGTGGCGCTCGATCTGCAGCGGTTCGTCCTCCACCGCGATCACTTCCCAGCCCTGCTCGCGGACGAATTCGACCGCGCGGCGCATCGGGTCCGGGACAAAGCCCGGGCGCAGGTAGCAGGTGACGAACGCCCCGCCGGCCTCGACGAAATCGGGGCTGTCGGGCAGGGGACGGGCTTCCAGGGTGAACACCCACAGGCGCGGGCTATCCGGGGAAATGGCGGCGATTCCTGGCGAACACAAGGCGGGCGGGCAGCGTAACCCGGCGCCGTGGCAGGGGCCATGGCGCGCCGTCCGTCGGATCGGGCTTGAAATTTAATTAATTGATAAATTAAATGTCAGGCATGACGACGACCAAGACGCCGCCGGTGGCAGCACCGGCCAAGAAATCCGCCACGCCTCCCCGCAAGCGCGCCCGTGGGCGCCGCCCGACCGCTGAATCGGCCGACCTGCGCGCCACCCTGCTGGACGCCGCCCTGGCCTGCTTCGTCAGGAAGGGCATCGCCGCGAGCTCGCTGCGCGATATCGCAAGCGAAGCCCACGTGACGCCGGCGCTGGTGCACTACTACTTCGGCGACAAGGCGCAGTTGCAGCAGGCGGTCGTGGCCGAACGGCTGCTGCCGGTGATCGGCCAGATGCGCGCACCTCTGATGCAGGCCGGCGACGCCGATGTCGCGGCGCTGGTCGCCGGGTTCGTGCACGGCATCGCCGGCGTGGTCGCGCAGCATCCCTGGCTGCCGACGCTGTGGGTGCGCGAGATCCTCTGTGAGGGCGGTGCGCTGCGCGACATGATGATCGGCCAGGTCGGCCCGCTGCTGCCGAAGATGATGGCCGGCCGCTTCGCCGCCGCGCAGCAGGCCGGGCAACTCAATCCCGACCTGGATCCGCGCCTGCTGATGGTGTCGCTGATCGGGTTGACCATGTTCCCGATGGCGAGCGCACCGATCTGGCGACAGCTGTTCGGCGCCGACGATATCGATTTCGACGACCTGCGCCGGCACACGCTGGTGCTGCTGGACCGTGGACTGGAGCTGGACCATGCGAAATGAACTGACGGGTGCAGCCTTCGCCGCTGCGCTGCTTGTGCTGGCCGGCTGCAAGGCCGAGGCGCCGCTCGCGCTGGGCACGCTGGAATGGGACCGGGTGACGCTGCCTTCGCCGGTCGCGGAGAAGATCGTGCGCATCGACGTGCGCGAGGGCGAGCAGGTCGCCGAAGGCGCTCCGCTGCTGCAACTCGAGCTGACGCGCACGCAGTCGCAGCTGGCCGCGGTGCAGGCGCAGGCGGCGCAAAGCCGCGAGGCGCTGGCGGAACTGCGCGCGGGTCCGCGCAGCGAGGATGTCGCGCAGGCGCGCGCCAGCCTGGCCGCCGCGCAGGCGCAGGCGCGCGATGCCGATGCCTACTATGCCCGCCTGCAACCGCTTGGGCGGCAGCAGCTTGTCGCCGCGTCCGAGGTGGACCGCGCACGCGCAGCATCGCAAAGCGCGCAGGCGCAGGTACGCCTGGCGCAGGCCGCACTGCTGGAACTGGAGCGCGGCACGCGCAGCGAACAGGTCGCGCAGGGCGCGGCCGCGGTCGCCACGGCCGAAGCCCAGGCCGCCGTGCAGGCGGTGACGCTGGACAAGCTCAACGTGGTCGCCCCGCGCGCGGGCCGCATCGACAGCCTGCCGTACAAGCTCGGCGATCAGGCGCCGGTCGGCGCGCCGCTGGCGGTGATGCTGGTCGGCGACGCGCCATACGCGCGCGTCTACCTGCCGCAGGCGCTGCGCAACGAAATGAAGGTCGGCGACAGCGTGCAGGTGCGCCTGGACGGACAGGAAAAAACGTATGCGGGTCGCTTGCGGATGGTCCGCAGCGAGCCGAGTTTCACCCCGTACTTCGCGCTGACCGGGCAGGACGCGGCGCGGCTCAGCTACCTGGCCGAAATCAGCCTGGGCAAGGAAGCCGCCGACCTGCCGGTCGGTGCGCCGCTGCAGGTGGTGTCCCATGGCAACGAATGACGGCGACATCGCCATCCGCGTCCGCGGGCTGACCAAGCGCTTCGGCGGGCTGGTCGCGGTGAACGACGTCGACCTCGACGTGCCGCGACGCAACGTCTACGGCTTCCTGGGCCCGAACGGTTCCGGCAAGTCGACCACCATCCGCATGCTGTGTGGCCTGCTGACGCCGACGGCGGGCGAGATCGACGTGCTCGGTCTGCGGATCCCCGAGCAGGCCGAGCGGCTGCGCACGCGCATCGGCTACATGACGCAGAAGTTCTCGCTGTTCGAGGACCTGACGGTGCGCGAGAACCTCGAGTTCCTCGCCGCCGTGCAGGACATCCCACGCGCGCAGGCGAAACGGCGCATCGACGAGCTGGTCGAGCAGTACCACTTCCAGGACCGTCAGAAACAGCTGGCCGGCACGATGAGCGGCGGCCAGAAGCAGCGGCTGGCGCTGGCGGGCGCGGTGATCCACGAACCGGAGTTGTTGTTCCTCGACGAGCCCACCAGTGCGGTCGATCCGGAGTCGCGCCGCGACTTCTGGGAAAAGCTGTTCGAGCTGGCCGACGCCGGCACCACGCTGCTGGTGTCCACCCACTACATGGACGAAGCCGAACGCTGCCACCGCATCGCCATCCTTGATCGCGGCGTACTGGTCGCGGACGGCACCCCGGATGCGCTGACCGGCGAACTCGCAGGCCGCACGCTGGTGGTCACCGCCGCGCAGCCGCGGCAGGCGAAGAAGGTACTGGTTGACCTGCCCGGCGTACTCAGCGTGGCGCAGGTCGGCAACGTGCTGCGCGTGCTGCTGGCGGAGAACGGCGATGCCGCCGGTCGCATGGCCGAGGGCTTGCGAAAAGCCGGGATCGCGGCGGAGGTGGCGGCGTCGCAAGCCAATCTTGAAGACGTCTTCGTGTCCGCCACGCGCGGTCAGCCCGCGCGTGAGGAGGCCGCATGAACCTGCGCCGCCTGATGGCCGTGATGGTGAAGGAGGTCCGGCAGATGCGCCGCGACCGCATCACGCTGGCGATGATCGTCGGCATCCCGGTGATGCAGCTGTTGCTGTTCGGCTATGCCATCAACACCAACCTGCGTGACCTGTCAGCCGGCATCGCCGACCAGGCGCGTACCTCCGCGTCGCGCGCGCTGGTGATGGACATCGTCGCCACCGGCGTGGTCACGCCGGTGCAGGACGCCGCCACGCCGCAGGCGCTGGTCGAAGCTATGCGGCGGGGCGAGATCAGCATCGGCATCGTCATCCCGCCGGACTACGATCGCCGCCGGGCCGAAGGCCGCGAAGCGGTGCAGATCTTCGTGGATGGCAGCGACAACGCGGTGCAGAGCGCCGCCGCACAGCTGGCGCAGATGCCGCTGGATGGCAGCAGCCGTCCGCTGACGGCACGGACCATCAGCGTGGTCGGTTTCTACAATCCGCAGCGGCGCTCGGCGGTGAACATCGTGCCGGGGTTGATCGGCGTGATCCTGACCATGACCATGGTGCTGTTCACCGGCGTGGCCATCGTGCGCGAGCGCGAGCGCGGCAACATGGAACTGCTGATCGCCACGCCGGTCAGCAGCGCCGAGCTGATGATCGGCAAGGTGCTGCCCTACGTGGCGATCGGCCTGGTGCAGACCACGGTGGTGCTGGCGCTGGGCACGTGGCTGTTCGATGTACCGCTGGGCGGCAGCCTGCTGCACGTCTATCTCGCGGCCTGCCTGCTGATCGTCGCCAACCTGACCCTGGGCCTGCTGATCTCGACCGGTGCGCAGTCGCAGTTCCAGGCCATGCAGATGACGTTCTTCATCTTCCTGCCGTCGATCCTGCTGTCGGGTTTCATGTTCCCGTTCGCCGGGATGCCGAAGATCGTGCAATGGATCGCCGAGGTGCTGCCGCTGACGCACTTCCTGCGCCTGATCCGCGGCATCATGCTGCGCGGCGCCAGCCTGTGGGAACTGTGGCCCGACGTGCTCGCGCTGCTGGCCTTCACCACCGTGCTGATGACGGCGGCGATCCTGCGCTTCCGCAAGCGGCTGGACTGAGGGCCGCGGCCCCCAGCCCCGCCGTGGCTCAGCGGGTGCAGCCCGGGCCGCTGCGCCCCATGGTGGGTTCGAACGCCAGGCCGACGCGCGTGTCGTCGGTTTCGCGATAGACCAGCGCGCTGCACATGTTGCCTTCCGTTTCGAAGTCCTGGTAATAGCGCGCGTCCTGGTCCGGCAGCAGGCTCACGCCCGCGGAACAGAAGTAGTTCATGTAGCCGTCGCTGCTGGAGAAGTTCGCGCCGACCGTGATGCGCTGCCCTGCCGGAATGCGGGCGCGGCCATCCTTTTCCCGGGGCAGGATCTGCGCCGGGCCGTCCGCACAGATCCAGGTGGTGGCGCCGGGCGGCACGCGCAGCGAGGCCGAAGGCGTTCCCGCCGGCATACGGTAGATGCTCATGCACGCCGTGCAGGACAGCGCGAGGACGGCGGGAAGCAGGAAGCGGGTCAGTCGCATCACGAGGCACCTCCCTGCTTGGGAGCGGGCTTCACGACCGGCTCCAACCGGGAGATCACGTCGGTAGCGGAAAGGGCGTCCGGTTCTTCGCCGGGAACGACCAGGATGTAGGCATAGGTGGCGGGCTTTCCGCCGAGCGCATTGACCTTGCGCTCGCTGCTGCGGCGGTCGTCGATGGCGTCCGGCAGGCTGGTGTAGAAGATGAAGTGGCTGCCGCCCTCGCGCTGGGCGACCTCGGCGCAGCGGTACAGCAGGTAGGTGGCGACCTTGTCGGGCGTGATGTAGCCGTTGCCGGAGAAGCCGACCTTGATCAGGCGGCCTGGGCCCGGCTGGTCCCAGTAGCCGCCCGTCAATCCTAGAATGGGATTGCTGGCGCTGTGATAGCCCGTTGCGCACGCGGACAGCAGCATCGCCATCGTCGCGGCGCCCAGAAAGTGGCGTTTCATCGTTGGTTTCCCCTGAGTGATCGAGCGCATGCCGCGTCGCGGCCGGATGCCTCCCCAGGCATCCGCGCTGGGCCGGAGTATGGCGGGCACGCGAGGGGCGACTCAAGGGGGTGGGCGCGACGCTCTGGTAGCCTTGGGTGGGAACGGGAAACGGCACGGGGTAGGGGATGGACGAGGTGGCGATCGGCACGGCGGTGGACGCCATGTACGCGATGATTTCCGGCCCGGCCGGTCCCCGCGACTGGTCGACGCAGGAGGCGGCCTTCCATCCGGACTGCCGGCAGATCCGCACCGGCGTGGACGCGGAAGGCAAACCGTGGCGCTTGTCGTTCACGCTGGCGGAGTACCGCGCGAATGCGGATGAGCTGCTGGCGAAGATGGATTTCTTCGAAGTCGAGACCGCGCGTGAAGTGCGCGTGTTCGGCAACATCGCCCACGTCTGGAGCGCCTACGAAGCGCGCACCGCGCCCGACGATGCCGTGCCGGAGCGGCGCGGCATCAACAGCATCCAGCTCTACAAGGGCGAAGACGGCTGGAAGATCATCCACATGATCTGGGACAACGAGCGCGACGGCGTGCCGCTGCCCGCCGTCGGCTAGTCCGCCTCAGTCCGTACCGGCGACGCGCCCGCGCAGCGAGTTGCTCAGCGCCTCGGTGATCACCACGTCGACGAACTGGCCGATCAGTCGCGGATGGGCCGGGAAGTTCACCGAGCGCATGTTCTCGGTCTTGCCGGTCAGCTCGTTCGGGTTCTTCTTCGACGGACCTTCCACCAGCACCGACTGCACGGTGCCGACCATGCGCTGCGAGATGCCGGCGGCATAGGCGTTGATGTGCTGCTGCAGGCGCTCCAGGCGCGCATGCTTCACCGCGTCGGTCGTGTCGTCTTCCAGGTCCGCGGCGGGCGTGCCGGGACGGCGCGAGTAGATGAAGCTGAAGCTCTGGTCGAAACCGACGTCCTCAAGCAGCTTCATCGTCTTCTCGAAATCGGCATCGGTCTCGCCGGGGAAGCCGACGATGAAGTCCGAGCTGATCGAGATGTCCGGCCGCACCGCGCGCAGCTTGCGGATCTTCTGCTTGAACTCCAGCGCGGTGTAGCCGCGCTTCATCGCCGACAGGACGCGGTCGCTGCCCGCCTGCACGGGCAGGTGCAGGAAGTTGGCCAGCTGCGGCACGTCCCGGTACGCGTCCACCAGCGAATCGCTGAACTCCAGCGGGTGCGAGGTGGTGAAGCGGATGCGGCCGACGCCGTCGATCTCGGCGATGGTGCGGATCAGCAGGCCGAGGTCGGCGACCTCGCCGTCGCCGTACGGACCGCGGTAGGCATTGACGTTCTGGCCGAGCAGGTTGATCTCGCGCACGCCCTGGGCGGCCAGCTGCGCCACTTCCACCAGCACGTCCTCGAACGGCCGGCTGACCTCGGTGCCGCGGGTGTAGGGCACCACGCAGAACGAGCAGTACTTGGAGCAGCCTTCCATGATCGACACGAACGCCGACGGGCCTTCGGCGCGCGGCTCGGGCAGGCGGTCGAACTTCTCGATCTCGGGGAAGCTGATGTCGACCTGTGGCCTGTTCTGCTCGCGGCGGGCGCGGATCAGTTCCGGCAGGCGATGCAGGGTCTGCGGGCCGAACACCAGGTCCACGTAGGGCGCGCGCTTGACGATGGCTTCGCCCTCCTGGGAAGCCACGCAGCCGCCGACGCCGATGATGACGTCACGGCCGCCGTTCTTCAGGGCCTTCCAGCGGCCGAGCTGGCTGAACACCTTCTCCTGCGCCTTCTCGCGGATGGAGCAGGTGTTGACCAGCACCACGTCGGCTTCTTCGGGGTTGTCGGTCAGCTCCAGGCCATCGGAAGCGGCGAGCACGTCGGCCATCTTGGCCGAGTCGTACTCGTTCATCTGGCACCCGTGGGTCTTGATGTAGAGCTTCCCGCGGACCTGGTCGGGCGTGCGGGGACGGCCGATGGGCAGAGGGACGAGGGCGGGGTCGGTCACGGCGGAGCCGGCCGTGGTCGGCAGTTCGGGGGCTTGCGTCCCGGTCATGGCGCTTAATCCAGTCGGGTGGGCGGGCAGGGCCGCGTAGTCTACGCGGCCAGCGGACGGCCGGTCACCGGCCCGGATGGCGTTGATAGAGGGTATTGGACCCGGCAAGGGTCGCCGTGCGCCGATGTGTCGAACTCAGACCGGCTGCACAGATTGGAGGAAACCTTTGTTGGACAAGGACTTGGCAATCACCCGGGAATTCGGGACACTGCGCGGCATGAGGGGGACTCTGACGCTTCTGGCCGTGCTGGCCGCGTTGACCGCACTGCCGGCCAGCGCGGGCACGCTGTACAAGTGCACCGGCAACGACGGTGTGCCGAACTACGTCAGCAAGCGCGTCAGCGGCGCCAGCTGCGAAGTCGTGAGCCGCTATACGCCCGACCGCAGCCGCCCGGCCCAGGTCGCATCCGTCTCGCGTCCCGCCGAGGCCACGCCGGCCATCGGCGCCGCCACCGCGCCCGCCCTGTCCGATTCGGCCAGCGCCATTGTTCCGGCCGCCGTGCCGGCGACGCCGCCGGCCGCGACCGGCCCGCGTCGTGTGGTCAGCGGCCAGGTGTACTCCTACATCAAGGATGGCGTTCGCCACTACACGAGTGCCCGCCCGCAAGGCGGCACGCAGGTGGCGAGCCTGCGCACCATCAAGTACAGCTACATCGAAACCTGCTTCGCCTGCGGCAATCCGGGCGTCGACTTCGGCCGGCTGCGCCTGAACACCTCCGCCTACGCGGCCGAGATCGCCGCCGCCTCGCGCGAGTTCGGTGTGGAGGAATCCATCCTGCGCGCGATCATGCACGCCGAGTCCTCGTACAACCCGATGGCGCTGTCGCACGCGGGTGCGCAGGGTCTGATGCAGCTCATGCCGGCGACGGCGCGCCGCTTCGGCGTGACCGACTCCTACAACGCCGGCCAGAACATCCGCGGCGGCGCGCAGTACCTGTCCTGGTTGCTGAAGCGCTTCAACGGCAACCTGACGCTGGCCGCCGCCGGCTACAACGCCGGCGAAGGCGCGGTGGACCGCCACGGCGGCGTCCCGCCGTACAAGGAAACCCAGCGCTACGTCGAGCGCGTCGCCGTCCTGGCCGACCGTTACCGGCACGCCGTCGCCGCGCGTTGAGCCGCGGCAGGCGCCTTCGGGCGCACACAAGTCCTTGATTCCATGGCAGCCGTTGTCGGCCCATTAAGCCATCCGTTACACTTCGACGTCTTTTGCGGTCGCCCCGGGGTAATGGGGGCGGCCTTGGCAGCCTTTTTAGCTACCTGATTGTTTTGCGGAGTGCCGGATGGCCATCGATGGGGTCAATGGGCCTGTGAATACGGGCCGACGCCGGTTCCTGACTGCAACCACCGCGGTGGTGGGTGCAGTGGGCGCCGGTATTGCAGCAGTACCTTTTATCAAGTCGTGGAATCCGAGCGCACGGGCCAAGCTGGCCGGTGCTCCGGTGACCGCCGACCTCACCGGCCTGCAGGAAGGTCAGCGCCTGATCCTGGAATGGCGCGGCCAGCCCATCTGGATCGTCAAGCGCTCCAAGGCGATCCTGGATGCGCTGCCGACGCTGGACAGCCACCTGCGCGATCCGCAGTCGGCCAACAAGGACCAGCAGCCGTCCTACATCACCGGTGAACTCCGTTCGGTCAAGCCCGAAATATCGGTGCTGGTCGGCCTGTGCACCCACCTGGGCTGCTCGCCGGAAATGGCCGCCGAGATCAAGCCCCAGCCGTACGATCCGGACTGGAAGGGCGGCTACTTCTGCCCCTGCCACAAGTCGCGCTTCGACATGGCCGGCCGGGTGTTCCAGAACGTGCCCGCGCCGACCAACCTGGTGGTGCCGCCGCACTTCTACCAGGACGACAACACCATCGTGATCGGCCTCGATCCGCAAGGGGGCGCGTAAGCCATGGCGAACATCATCACCCGCACCGCCGATGGCGTGGTCGACTGGTTCAATGCGCGCGCGCCGGGCTTCATGCCCGTGTACCGCAAGCACATGAGCGAGTACTACGCGCCCAAGAACTTCAACATCTGGTACATCTTCGGCGTGCTGTCGATCGTGGTTCTGGTCAACCAGATCCTGACCGGCATCTTCCTGACGATGCACTTCAAGCCGAGCGCGGCGGAAGCCTTCGCCTCGGTCGAATACATCATGCGCGACGTGGAGTGGGGCTGGCTGATCCGCTACATGCACAGCACGGGCGCGTCGCTGTTCTTCATCGTCGTCTACATCCACATGTTCCGCGGCCTGATGTACGGCTCGTACCAGAAGCCGCGCGAGCTGGTGTGGATCCTCGGCATGCTGATCTACCTGGTGCTGATGGCCGAGGCCTTCCTGGGCTACGTGCTGCCATGGGGCCAGATGTCGTTCTGGGGCGCCAAGGTCATCATCTCGCTGTTCGGCGCCATCCCGGTGATCGGCAACGGCCTGACCGAGTGGATCATGGGCGACTACCTGCCCAGCGATGCCACGCTGAACCGCTTCTTCGCGCTGCACGTCATCGCGCTGCCGCTGGTGCTGCTGCTGCTGGTGGTGCTGCACATCTTCGCGCTGCACGAAGTCGGGTCCAACAACCCCGACGGCGTCGAGATCAAGAAGGGCCCGAAGGGCAACCGCTGGTCGCCCACCGCCCCGGCGGATGGCGTTCCGTTCCATCCGTACTACACGGTGAAGGACGGTTTCTACGTCGGCTGCTTCCTGATCTTCGCGGCGTTCATCGTGTTCTTCGCGCCGGCCATGGGCGGCTGGTTCCTGGAGCACGACAACTTCACCGAAGCCAACAAGCTGGTCACGCCGGAGCACATCAAGCCGGTGTGGTACTACACGCCGTACTACGCGATGCTGCGCGTGGTGCCCAACAAGCTGGGCGGCGTGCTGGTGATGTTCGGCGCCATCGCGATCCTGTTCCTGGTGCCGTGGCTGGACCGCGCCAAGGTGAAGTCGTATCGCTATCGCGGCGTGCTGTCCAAGGTGCTGCTGGGCGTGTTCGCGATCTGCTTCGTCTGGCTGGGCAAGATCGGCGCCGGTCCGGGTACGGATCCGGTCGAAACGATCGTCGGCCGCTTCCTGACCGCGTTCTACTTCCTGTTCTTCCTGACCATGCCGATCTGGACCAAGATCGACAAGACCAAGCCAGTGCCCGAGCGGGTGACGACGCATGACTAAGACTTTCGCCTCTCGCCTAGCTGTCTTCGCCAGCGGGTTGCTGATTTCGTTCTCCGCGTTCGCCGCCGGCGGCGGCGCCACCCTGCAGGCCGGCAACGACCTCGGCGACCGCGCGTCGCTGCAGCGTGGCGCGCAGCTGTACATGAACTACTGCGCCGGCTGCCATTCGCTGAAGTACATGCGCTACTCGCGCATGGCCGAGGACCTGGGCCTGACCGAAGACGAGGTGATGAAGAACCTCAACTTCACCGGCGCCAAGTTCGGCGAACAGATCCAGGTCTCGATGCCGCACGACCCGGCCACCAAGTGGTTCGGCAAGATGCCGCCCGACCTGAGCGTCATCTCGCGCGTGCGTGGCAGCGACTGGATCTACACCTACCTCAAGTCGTTCTACCTCGACGAATCGCGTCCGCTGGGCTGGAACAACAAGTTGTTCCCCAACGCGTCCATGCCCAACCCCCTGTGGGAGCTGCAGGGCATGCAGCACGCCGAGTACGGTCAGCCCGACGCGGCCACCGGCGAGCGACACGTGGAAAGCCTCAAGGTCACGCAGGCCGGCCGGCAGGATGCACGGGCGTTCGACCAGACCGCGCGCGACATCACCAACTTCCTGGAGTATGTCGGCGAGCCGGCGGCCCTGAAGCGCCAGAGCATCGGCGTGTGGGTGATCCTGTTCCTGTCGGCGCTGACGTTCCTGGCCTACCTGCTGAAGCAGGAGTACTGGAAGGACGTCCACTAAACGACGTCGCACGTCCCACGCCAAGGCGCGGGCCACGGGCCCGCGCTGGCGAGGGAAAGCCGGCGCGGGATTGCTTGGCTTTTTCCGGCGGGGATTGCACACTCAGGGACCGTGGCGACCGTCGGCAAGGGGCTGGCGGCGTCGGTGCGATCGGCGGATTCCGATCGTCGGAGAGCCGTGAATGGCTGCGAGTCCACGTATGCGCAATACACTGACGCTGTTTTCCTCCACCGATGATGTGCTCTGCCACCGCGTGAGGCTGGTGCTCGCCGCGAAAGGCGTGAGCTACGACCTGGTGCCGGTGGATCCGCAGAATCCGCCCGAAGATCTCATCGATCTGAATCCCTACCATTCCGTGCCTACCCTGGTGGAGCGCGATCTGGTGCTGTACGCCGCGTCGGTGGTCAGCGAGTACCTGGACGAGCGTTATCCGCATCCGCCGCTGATGCCGGTCGATCCGCTCTCGCGTGCCCGCCTGCGTCTGGCCATGCTGCGCATCGAGCACGACTGGGTGCCGCAGGTGCAGGCCATCCAGCTGGGCAACAAGCAGCAGGCCGAAGCCGGCCGCAAGCGACTGAAGGAACTGCTGACCGCCTCGGTGCCGCTGTTCAAGGCGAGCAAGTTCTTCCTCAATCCCGAAATGAGCCTGGCCGATTGCGCCATGGCTCCGATCATCTGGCGCCTGCCGTCGCTGGACGTGCCACTGCCCAAGGATGGCAAGGCGATCGAGGACTACGGCAACCGCATCTTCCGGCATCCCGGTTTCCTGCGCAGCCTCACGGACGCGGAGAAGAAGCTGCGCGAGATCCCGGCCTGACCGACCGCCGAGCAAGACCAGGCTTTCCACGATGCTCTGTCGTGGTGGGCTGCCGAGAAGTGAAATGACCGACGCCTCTTCCCGCATGACCAGCCATCGTCCGTACCTGCTTCGGGCGCTGAACGAGTGGATCGCCGACAACGGGATGACGCCGCACCTGCTGGTCGACGCGACGATGGCGGGCGTGCAGGTGCCTGCGAGCGCGGTGAAGGAAGGCAAGGTGGTGTTGAACATCGCCGAGCGCGCGGTCGTGCGGCTGATGATCGACAACGACGCGGTCAGCTTCACGGCGCGGTTCGGCGGCGTCAGCCACGCGGTCCATGTGCCGATCAGCGCGGTGCTGGCGATCTATTCGCGCGAGACCGGGCAGGGCATGGCGCTGCCGGACGACGTCCCGCACGACACCGACGCCGCCGGCGATGACGACGATGTCGTCACGTCGCAGGACGCGCCGCCCGACGACGATACGCCGCCCTCCGGCGGTGGAGGCAAGCGCCCCCCGTTCCTGCGCGTGGTGAAGTAGACGAGGTACACGGCGTATCCGGTCGACCGGGCCGCCGACCGCGACGGCTCAGTGCCGATCGATCGGCGTCACCGACGGGGCGACCGGCCCCACGAACGACACCAGCTGGCCTTTACGCAGCACGAGTCGGCCGACATGGCGATCGATGCCGTCGTACGAATACTCGAAGCGGAAGCTGCGCTCGAAACCCAGCCAGCCGTCCTCGCCGCGGCACAGCCGTACTCCGTTGGCGTGCACGCTCTGGTCCAGCCAGATGACGCCCGCGGCCTTGCACGCATTGCGGCCCAGCAGGCCGGCACGTTCGGCAGCCGCGCGTGCGGCGTTCCAGTAGGCGAACGCGGCACCGCCGGCGATCAGCCACAGCAACGCGCTCAGGGGCGACATGCGAGCCTCACGGCGCGGGGCCCAGTTTCATCGACAGGTCGATGGCGCGGACATGCTTGGTCAGACCGCCGATCGACACGAAGTCCACGCCGTCTTCCGCGATGCCGCGCAGCGTCGTCAGGTCCACGCTGCCGGAGACCTCGAGCGGGATGCGACCGTCGTACGGTGCCGCCTTGGCGCGACGCACGGCCTCGCGCCGGGCATCGGCATCGAAGTCGTCGATCAGGATGCGCTCGCAGCCTTCCGCCAGCGCCTCGTCGAGTTGCGCGAGGGTTTCCACTTCCACGATGAGGGGCAGCGAGGGCTGCGCGCTGCGGGCGGCATGGATGGCCGCCACCAGCGAGCCCGCGGCCCGCACGTGGTTTTCTTTCAGCATCACGGTGTCGTACAGGCCGATGCGGTGGTTCCGTCCGCCGCCGCAACGGACCGCGTACTTCTGCGCCAGACGCAGGCCGGGCAGGGTCTTGCGCGTATCCAGGATCGTACAGCCGGTGCCGCGCACGGCATCGACATACTGGGCAGTGACGGTGGCGGTGCCGGACAGGGTCTGAAGGAAGTTCAGCGACGAACGCTCTGCAGTGACCAGCGCACGTGTCCGCCCCGCCAGCGTGGCCAGCACGGTGCCGGCGGGCACACGATCGCCGTCCTCCACACGCCAGTCGATCCGCACGTCGGGATCGAGCGCACGATGGCAGGCATCGAACCAGGGGCGACCGGCAACGACGGCGCTCTCCTTGCACAGCAGATAGGCGATGTCAGCCGTATCCGGCAGCAGGGCGGCGGTGACGTCGCCGCTGCCGACATCCTCCGCCAGTGCGCGCGCGACATCCGAGGCCACGACGTCCGCCGGCGGTGGTGTCGGGCGCTGGCTCATCGCGCGGGGAAGTCGGTGACCTGTGCGGTGGCGATCGCCTCCTCGGCGAGCAGCACGGGGATGCCGTCCTCAACGCGGTAGACGGTCTTGCGGTCGTGCGTGACCAGCGCCTCGCGCAGCGCGTCGGTCTGCGCGGTGTCGTCGGCGCGCTTGACCTGCCCGTCGCCGATGGCGCGGTTCAGCGCTTCCAGTCCGCGCGCATCGAGTACGGCCAGCGGCTGGCGGGTGGTGGGGCAGCAGAGGAGGTCGAGCAGTTTGCGGTCCATGTGGGGGACTCGATCAGCGGTTCGGTCAGGAGGGTAGAATACGTCTTTGCGACCGAGGACGGCCATGACCGCCAGCGTTTCCAGCCCCGTCGTGGGCATCGTGATGGGTTCCCGCTCCGACTGGGAGACCATGCAGCATGCCGCGCAGAAGCTGGATGCGCTGGGCGTTCCCTACGAAGTGAAAGTCGTCTCCGCACATCGCACGCCGGACGTGCTGTTCTCGTACGCGGAAGCAGCGGCGTCGCGCGGACTGCGCGCCATCATCGCCGGCGCTGGCGGTGCCGCACACCTGCCAGGCATGCTCGCGGCGAAGACGGCGGTGCCGGTGCTGGGCGTGCCGGTGCAGTCGAAAGCGCTCAATGGCATGGATTCGTTGCTGTCCATCGTGCAGATGCCGGCCGGCATCCCGGTGGCGACGTTCGCCATCGGCAACGCGGGCGCGGCCAATGCCGGCCTGTTCGCGGCGGCGCTGCTGGCACCGGAGCATCCGGCGATCGGCACCGCGCTCGACGCCTTCCGCACCCGCCAGACCGATGATGTGATGGCGCACGACGATCCGCGCCAGCCGCTATGACCACGGTCGGCATCCTCGGCGGCGGGCAGTTGGCCCGCATGCTCGCGCTCTCGGGTGCGCCGCTCGGCCTGCGCTTCCTGGTGATGGATACCGCGCCGGATGCCTGCGCCGGGCAATTCGCGCCGTTGCTGGTGGGCGACTACCGCGATGAAGCCGCACTGGCCGAGTTCGCCTCCAAGGTGGATGTGGCCACGTTCGATTTCGAGAACGTGCCGGCGGAAAGCGCGGAGTGGCTTGCCGGTCGTGTGCCGGTGTTTCCCAACCCGCGTGCGTTGGCCGTCGCGCAGGATCGTCTGGTCGAGAAGACCCTGTTCCGCGAGCTCGGAATTCCCGTGGGCGCCTTCGCCGACGTCGACAGCCTGGAAGCGCTCCGTGCGGAAGTCGAGCGGCTCGGCGGCGCGTGCATCCTCAAGACGCGGCGCCTGGGCTACGACGGCAAGGGCCAGTTCCGCATCAAGTCGCCGGCCGACGTCGATGCCGCCTGGGAGGCGTTGGGTGCGCAGGCGGCCACCGTCGGACTGATCGTCGAGGCCTTCATCCCGTTCGAGCGTGAGCTGTCGGTGGTCGCGGTACGCGGCCGTGATGGCGAATTCCGCACCTGGCCGCTGACCGAGAACTGGCATGTCGACGGCGTGCTGTCGGCGAGCCTGGCACCCGCGCGCGTCGATGCGGCACTGGCGGATGCTGCCTGCGCGCACGCGCGGCGCTTGGCCGAGTCGCTGGATTACGTGGGTGTGTTCGCACTTGAGCTGTTCTACCGCGACGGTGCGTTGCTCGCCAACGAGATGGCGCCGCGCGTGCACAACTCGGGCCATTGGACGATCGAGGGTGCGGAGACCTCGCAATTCCAGAACCACCTGCGTGCGGTGCTCGGCCTGCCGCTGGGCGATACGCGCGTGCTGGGCCAGGCCTGCATGCTCAACTGGATCGGCGAGATGCCGGATGCGCGCGCCGTGCTGCAGGAAGCCGGCGGCCACTGGCACGACTACGGCAAGGAGCCGCGCACTGGCCGCAAGGTGGGTCATGCCACGCTGCGTGCGGACGATGCATCGTCGCTGGCCCAGGCGCTGGCGCGCGTGGGGGGGGTGCTGGGACGCGAGGCCCAGGTGGCGCCCGTCGTGGCGCGGCTTTCCGGCTGACGCAATCGTTGCCTGCAGACTCAAAAGAAAACGGCCGGGTTTCCCCGGCCGTTCTCATATACAGCGGTGATCCGCGCTCAGCGCAGGTTGCCGGCCACGAAGTCCCAGTTCACCAGTGCCCAGAACGATTCCACGTACTTGGGACGGGCGTTGCGGTAGTCGATGTAGTAGGCGTGCTCCCACACATCGATGGTCAGCAGCGGCTTGTCTTCGCCGGTCAGCGGGGTGGCGGCGTTGGACGTGCTGACCAGCGCCAGCGAACCGTCCGGACGCTGCACCAGCCAGCCCCAGCCGGAACCGAAGGTGCCGATGGCGGTCTTGGTGAACTCTTCCTTGAACTTGGCGAAGTCGCCGAAGGCCTTGTTGATCAGTTCGGCCAGCTTGCCGGTCGGCTCGCCGCCACCGTTCGGCTTGAGGCCGTTCCAGTAGAAGGTGTGGTTCCAGACCTGCGCGGCGTTGTTGAACATGCCGCCCTGCGACTTGCGCACGATCTCTTCCAGCGACGCATCGGCGAACTCGGTGCCCTCGATCAGCTTGTTGAGGTTGTCGACGTAGGTCTTGTGGTGCTTGCTGTAGTGGAAGTCGATGGTCTCGCCGGAGATGTGCGGCTCCAGCGCGGTGCGGTCGTAGGGCAGGGGGGGCAGTTCGATGGCCATGGCTTGGTTCCTTACGCTAGGCGGGTCAAGAGGACGTGCCCGGCATCGGCGGGCGATGCAAAGGCTTACACTATGCGAGCCGCAGGTACGCCCTGCGGAACGGACCGAAAGTGTACCCGACGGTGGTTGCCAAACCGTCAACGAAGGAGAAATCAGCATGCCGGTGATGGAACGCATCCAGGCCGAAGTGGATGGCCACCCGATCGTCCTTTTCATGAAGGGCACGCCACAGTTCCCGATGTGCGGTTTCTCCAGCCGGGCCGTGCACGCGCTGCGCGAAGCGGGTGCCGAACAGCTCCATGTGATCAACGTGCTCGAAGAGCCCGAGATCCGTGCCAACCTGCCGCGCTTCTCCAACTGGCCGACGTTTCCGCAGCTCTTCATCAATGGCGAGCTGATCGGTGGCTGCGACATCACCCTGGAACTGCACGAGTCGGGCGAGCTGCAGCGCATCGTGACCGAGGCTTACACACCGTGAGTCTGCTCGGACTGCCGACGCGTGCGCCGCGCGCGCTGGACCAGCGCGTCGTGCTGGTCAGTGGTGCGCACGGCGGCCTGGGCAGTGCAGCCGCGGTCGCATGTGCGGAAGCGGGGGCGACGGTGGTGCTGCTGGGGCGCAAGGTGCCGAAATTGAATCGCGTGTACGACGCGGTGGCGCAGGTCGGGGCAGAGCCTTTGCTGTATCCGCTCGACCTGGAGGGCGCGACGCCCGACGACTACGCCGAACTGGCCGATCGGATCCATGGCGAACTCGGCCGTCTCGACGGCGTCCTGCATTGCGCGGCCGAGTTCAAGGGGCTGACGCCCCTCGAGCACACCGACCCGGCAGCCTTTGCGCGCGTCGTGCACGTCAACCTCACTGCACCGTGGTGGCTGTCGCAGGCCTGCCTGCCGCTGCTGAAGCAATCGGATGACGCGGCGCTGGTCTTCAGCGTCGATGATCTGGCGCGCGTCGGGCAGGCGTATTGGGGGGCTTACGGCGTCGCCCAGCACGGATTGACCTCCATGGTGGGCATGCTGCACGCCGAACTGGCCACCAGCACGGTCCGTGTGTCCGCATTGCAGCCCGGGCCGATGCGTACCGGGTTGCGCTCGCGCGCCTATGCCGACGACACCGATGCGCAGGCGCGCGACGCCGGCGACTATGCGCGTGCCTGTGTCACCCTGCTGTCATCTGCAGGCACCGAGTACAGGGGGCAGATATGGAAGGTGCGGGCATGACCGTCCTCTCGGCGGCCCTGCTGCTGTTCCTGATCCTGGACCCGCTGGGCAACATCCCGGTGTTCCTCAGCGTGCTCAAGCCGCTGCCGCCGCGCCGGCAGCGCATCGTGGTGATACGTGAGCTGCTGATCGCCCTGGTCGTGCTGATGCTGTTCCTGTGGGGCGGCAAGTACGCCCTGGAGTTGATGCACCTGCGCCAGGAATCGGTCGCGATCGCCGGCGGCATCGTGCTGTTCCTGATTGGCGTGAGGATGATCTTTCCGCGGCCGGAGGGCCTGATGGGCGAGCTTCCCGGCGGGGAGCCCTTCATCGTGCCCTTGGCCATTCCGCTGGTGGCCGGTCCGTCCGGCATGGCGGCCGTCATGCTGATGGGCAGCAATGACCCGTCCCGGCTCGGCGACTGGAGCCTGGCCCTGTTGCTGGCCTGGGGGGCGACGGCGGTGATCCTGTTCTCCGCGACCGTCCTCTACAAATGGCTGGGGCGGCGCGTGCTGACCGCGATCGAGCGGCTAATGGGCATGCTTCTGGTCGCCATTTCCGTGCAAATGGTGCTGGACGGCATCGGTACGTACCTGAAGCTCACGCCCCCCAACATCTGACGGAGCCAGGCCGGCTGCCAGATGGCCGGATCGTCGAACGAGCCCGGCCACAACCGCGGCCCGTCGACCGTGCTGCACTGCGGAAACTTTGTCATGCCGCGGTCACAAAATGGTCCTATCGTGTTAACCTGTTATTAACCTCCGCGGACGCCGCGTGGGCCATGGGAACCCCTAGCACGCCCTTCCGAAACGACCTTCACGGTCGCTTCCGCGCACGTCTTGTCAGCCAGCTTCGCCACATCACTCCCGTACCTGAGGTTTATCCGATGAACCAAACCCGTCGTCTTCGCCTGTCCAAGCTCAGCCTTGGCCTCGTCGTCGCGCTTGCCGCCGCTCCTGCCTTCGCGCAGAGCACGTCGGCCGGTGTGGGCGGCCTGGTCACCGACAATGGCGGCCAGCCCGTCGCCGGCGCCGAGGTGACCATCACCCACGTCGAATCCGGCACGGTCAGTCGCGCCACCACCGACGAGAGTGGTCGTTACAACGCGCGCGGCCTGCGCGTCGGCGGTCCCTACCAGGTGACGATCACCAAGTCCGGTTCGGGCACCAAGACCGAAGACAACGTGTTCCTGACGCTGAACCAGGTGAACACCATCAATGCCGCGCTGACCGGCGACCTCACCACGCTGGAAACTGTCACCGCGGTCGGCTTCTCCGGTGGTTCGGAAGTCTTCAGCGCGACCAAGATGGGTTCGGGCACCAGCGTCGATCGCGTGACGATCGAGGCCCTGCCGTCGGTCAACGGCAACATCCAGGATTACATGCGCCTCGACCCGCGCGTGACCTTCAGCGACCGTGCCTCGGGCAGCATCACCGCCGGCGGCATGAACCCGCGCTTCAACAAGATCACCATCGACGGCGTGTCGGCCAGCGACACCTTCGGTCTGGAAGGCAACAACATGCCGACCCAGCGCCAGCCGGTTTCGATGGAAGCCATCGAAGCCATCGACGTCAACCTGTCGAACTACGACGTGACGATGTCCGGCGCCGCCGGCGCCAACGTCAACGCCGTCACCAAGTCGGGTACCAACGAGTTCCACGGTTCGGTCTACGGCACGTACCGTGACGGCGACTGGTTCGGCGACTACCCGGGCCGCGTGGCCGGCAGCACGGCGCTCAATGTCACCGGCATGCCGTTCGACGAGTACGACGACGAGTCCACCTGGGGCGTCACCCTGGGCGGCCCGATCGTCAAGGACAAGCTGTTCTTCTTCGCCAACTACGAGAAGTTCAAGCAGACCAACATCGGCCCGGCCGGCAAGAGCCAGGGCACCAACCCGCTGGCGGCCGGCAACGCCGACTTCACCGCCGCCGACCTGTCGGAAGTGCAGCGCATCGCACGCGACGTGTGGGGCTTCGATGCCGGCGGCCTGTCCGGCGGCGGCGACACCGAGCTGGAAGAGTACGCGCTGAAGCTGGACTGGAACATCAGCGACGCCCACCGCGCCAGCCTGCGTTACAGCAAGCTCGAACAGAACCGCGTGCGTCCGGAAGCCTCCACCGCCAGCATCCTGGCGCTGAGCTCCAACTGGTTCAACCACGCCAAGACCGTGGAAAGCTACGTCGGCCAGCTGTTCAGCGACTGGTCCGACACGTTCTCGACCGAGTTCAAGGTGTCTTACCGCGACTACTCGGCGATCCGCATCAGCCCGACCACCGCGCCGACCATCCAGGTCTATTTCGATGACGGCATCGTCGGCAACGGCAACGACAACCCGATCGGCAGCACCAGCAACAGCTTCTCCGGTCTGGATGCGATCCGTCTGGGTACCGAGCGCAGCTCGCCGGGCAATGCGCTGCTGACCGAAACGTGGAACTACTTCGGCGCCGCCACCTGGACCGTCGGCGACCACGACTTCAAGTTCGGTGCGGAATACAGCGAAAGCGAGATCTACAACTTCTTCCTGCAGGATTCGTGGGGTAACTACAGCTTCTACGTCCCGCGGGTGAACGGCGCATCCGATTTCGGCAACCTGCTGCGTGGCCAGTACTTCGACTACGACCTGCAGACGAACCCGACCGATCCGAACGCGATCGCCGCACGCTACAAGAACAAGAGCCTCGGCCTGTTCGTCCAGGACACCTGGTACGTCACGCCGAACCTGACGCTGACCCTCGGCGTGCGCGCTGACAAGCCGAGCGCCAGCCCGAACCCGCCGTTCAACGAGTGCTTCGCCGCAGCGCCGGGCACGGTCAACGCCGCGTGCGGCACGGGCTACACCGGCGGCTTCGGCATCGCCAACAACAACACCTACAACGGCGACTTCATCATCCAGCCGCGCTTCGGCTTCAACTACACCTTCGACACCGAGCGTTCCATGCAGCTGCGTGGTGGCGTGGGCCTGTTCCAGGGTGACGCGCCGAACGTGTGGGTGGGCAATGCCTACAGCAGCACGGGCATGAACTACGTCTCGTACCAGAACCTGAGCGCGTGGCAGACCGTTCCGTTCAGCGCCGACGGCCTGAACCAGAACGTGCCGACCACGCCGGGTGCCGGCGTGCGCAACGTCAACGCCATCAGCGGCGACTTCGAGCTGCCGTCGGTGTGGAAGGCCAACCTGGCGATCGACGTCGAAACCCCGTGGAACGGCATCGTGGCCTCGGCCGAGCTGCTGCTGACGGACGTCAAGAACGGCCTGTTCTACCGCAGCCTCAACGTCGGCCCGGGCTACGTCGGTCCGGACGGCCGCGTGCTGTACTGGAACCCGAACAGCCCGCGTCCGTTCGGCAACACCACGTCCACCGGCGGCATCCAGGGCAACGGCGCACGCTTCGGCCGCAACACCTACTTCGGTGACGTCTTCCTGCTGGAGAACACCAACAAGGGCAAGGGCCAGCAGCTGACGGTCTCGTTGACCAAGCCGTTCTCGACCGAGAGCGACTGGTCCTGGACCCTGGGCTACACCCGCACCAACGCCGAGGAAGTGTCCGCGCTGACCAGCTCCACCGCCGGTTCGGGTTACGGTTCGCAGCTGGGCGTCAACATCAACGAGCCGACCAGCTCCACCGCGCGCTACGAGATCAAGGACCGCTTCAGCGGTTCGCTGAACTGGACGCACAAGTTCTTCGGTGACTACGCGACCCAGGTCGGCCTGGTCTATGAAGGCCGCAGCGGTCGTCCGTTCAGCTACATCTTCAGCGGCGACGCCAACGGCGACAACCGTACCTTCAACGACCTGTTCTACGTGCCCAATGGTCCGGGCGACGTCCTGTTCGGCAGCCTGAACGCGACCGGCCAGTTCACCGCCAATGCGGCGATGGAGCAGGCGTTCTGGACGTGGCTGGAGCAGCAGGACGGCCTGAGCCGCTACCGCGGTACCTACGCCCCCGAAAACGGCTTCACGTCGGGCTGGGTCAACACCTTCGACATCCGTATCAGCCAGGAGCTGCCGGGCTTCATGAAGGGCCACAAGTCCAAGGTGTGGCTGGACATCCAGAACGTCGGCAACCTGATCAACAAGGATTGGGGCCACGTGCTCGACTACGGCTTCAACGCCAACAACGCCGTGGCGACGCTGCAGGGCATCTACGACGGCAAGTACGTGTACGGCTACCGCTCGGGCACCGAGTTCGGCCAGTCCACCGCATACGGCATGCCGACCAACGCCGACAGCCAGACCAACGGCATCTCGCAGTGGTCGGTCCAGGTGGGTCTGAAGTACGAGTTCTGATCCGCTCCACAGCGGAACGCAACACGAACGGCCGGGGCAACCCGGCCGTTTCTTTTTGGGCGGACTCCTCACGCCCGCGGGACTGCGCTACAGTCCCGCTCCTTGCGAACGAATGACAGGAGTTCCCATGAACCAAACGGCATCGAGGGCGTTGCCGGTGCAGGACGCGCGGATCTATCCGCGTGGTGGCCTGGACGTACTTTCTCGCGCCGAAGTGGCGCGCCTGCGCGACGCGTCCAGCGGCGGCATGCATGAGCTGTTGCGCCGCTGCGCGCTGGCCGTGCTGACCAGCGGCAGCGCGTCCGACGATCCGCGCGCGGCGCGCGATCTCTACCCCGACTTCGACATCCAGGTCCTGCAGCAGGACCGCGGCGTGCGCATCGACCTGATCAATGCACCGGCAATGGCCTTCGTGGATGGCGAGATCATCCGTGGCGTGGCCGAGCTGCTGTTCGCGGTGGTGCGCGACCTGGCGTACACCGCCATCGAACTCGGTCCCGAATACGCGGCCGATCTGGAATCCTCGGCCGGCATCACCAATGCGGTGTTCGGCCTGCTGCGCAATGCGCGCATCCTCAAGCCCAGCGATCCCAACCTGGTTGTCTGCTGGGGCGGCCACTCGATCTCGCGCGACGAATACCTCTACACCAAGCAGGTCGGCTATGAGCTGGGCCTGCGCGGCCTGGACATCTGCACGGGCTGCGGACCGGGCGCGATGAAGGGGCCGATGAAGGGCGCGACCATCGCGCACGCCAAGCAGCGCCGCGCCAAGACGCGCTACATCGGCGTGACCGAGCCGGGCATCATCGCGGCCGAGTCGCCGAACCCGATCGTCAATCATCTGGTCATCATGCCGGACATCGAGAAGCGCCTGGAGGCCTTCGTCCGCATCGGCCACGGCATCCTGGTGTTCCCCGGCGGCGTCGGCACGGCGGAAGAGATCCTGTACCTGCTGGGCATCCTGCTGCACCCGGACAACGCGCACCTGCCGTTCCCGCTGATCCTGACCGGCCCGACCATCGCCGCGCCGTACTTCGAGCAGATCGACCGTTTCATCCGCCTGACGCTGGGTGATGCGGCGGCCGAGCGCTACGAGATCATCATCGGCGACCCCGTCACGGTGGCGAAGAGGATGGTCGCCGGCATCCGCAAGGTGCGCGAATACCGCATCGAGCACAAGGATTCGTTCTTCTTCAATTGGGCCGTCCAGATTCCCGAGGACTACCAGCAGCCCTTCGTGCCGTCGCATGAGGCGATGGCGGCCTTGCAGCTGCGCCCCGGACGTGCCGTGCATGATCTTGCCGCCGATCTGCGCCGCGCGTTTTCCGGCATCGTCGCCGGCAACGTCAAGGAAGACGGCATGCGCCGCATCGAGGAATTTGGTCCGTTCGAGATCCACGGTGACGCGGCGATGATGCAGGCGCTGGACGCGCTGCTGCGCGCGTTCGTCGAGCAGCGGCGCATGAAGATCGCGGGCGAATACAAGCCCTGCTATCGCGTGGTGACCTGACGCGCCGCTCTATCCCGCGACGTCCAGTGGCAGGCGGATGGTGGCGGTGTAGAGATCGTCGGCGACCCGCGTGTCCACGCGCCCGCGGCCCTGGGTCGAGGCATGGATGCGTGCACGCACCGAACTGAGACCGACCTGGTGGCCGGCGGCCGCACGGGACGATGCCGGTGGCAGTGAGTTGGAGACGGCGACCTGGAGGAAGCCGTCGATCGTGCTGATGCGGATGCCGACGTCCCCGCCTGTCGTCGATGGCTCGATGCCGTGCCGGATGGCGTTCTCCGCCAGCGGCTGGATGGAGAGCGTCGGCACCTGCAGTGCGGGCAGTTCGGCGGGGATGTCCCAGGTCAGTCGCAGCCGGTCCCCCAGGCGCAGCTGTTCGATCTCCAGGTAGCGGCGCGCCAGTGAAATATCCTCCGCCAGCCTGAGGGACTCGCGTTGCGACAGCGCCGCCCGGAACAGGTCCGACAGGTCGAGCAGCAACTGCTCGGCAAGGTCCGGCTTCGCATGCAGCAGCGAAACACCGGTGTTGAGCGTGTTGAACAGGAAGTGCGGCTGGATGCGGGCCTGGAGGGCCTGCAGCTTGGCGTGCTCGGCGCTCACGGCCAGCTGTTTGGCGCGCCAGTAGTTCTGGTAGGTCAGCAGTGTCAACAGCCCGACGACCAGCGCGATCGCCAGTGCTCGCAGTACGAAGGACCACTTGCCGTCTGCCAGGTCACCCGGCGTCGCGAACAGACTCCAGGCGGCCAGGGTCACCAGCAGGGTCATGCACAGCAGGATCCCGAGGCAGATCCAAGCCACCGTGGGTGACCGGAGTCGGGCCAAGGGTCGGCGCAGCAGGAAGGTGGTGCACAGCGTGCTGAGGCAGATCCATTGAATGCCGAGCGACGTCAAGCCGAACTGGATCAGCCGTCCGCCGGAGGCGTGGGATGACAGCGCAATGATCAATGCCAGCGCCTCGCCGGCAAGAAGCACCGCGATCAAGGCGACGGGACGGAACAGGGCGTCGAGCGGGCGGTGGCCGGGCGTATTCACGTGCTGAATTCCGGGCGAGTGGACCATGGGTGGGCAGTCCATGATGGGTCTTACCACCCAGTCTGTGGAATAGCCCGCTCATCGGGAACAGGTGGCGCACGCGGCGGGCGCTGAAATAGGTTACCCCTGCCCAATACCCGGGGAAGGGTCATGTCGCGATGTGGTCGGAAATCCAGAGGGCGTCACGCCGCCCGCGGGGTTACCTTGGTCGAACTTGTGGTGACCCTCGCGGTCGCCGCGATGCTGGCGGCCATCGCCATGCCGAGCTTCTCCAACCTGGTGCGCGGAAACAGGTTGAAATCCTCTGCGAACGAAATGGTCGCAATGCTGCAGACCGCCAAGGTCGCGGCGGTCAGTCGTCGGGCCCGTGTTTCGGTCTGCCCCAGTGCCGATGGAGCCAGCTGCGCCGCCACCGTCGGTAATCGCTGGATCGCCCTGATGGTGAAGGATGGTGTCAGTACGGTGCTCCGCGACAGCACGCTGCACGAGTCGGTGGTGGTCAAATCCAGCGCAAACCTGTCGGCCGGCAATCACAGGCTCGTGTTCGTGCCCAGCGGTTTCTCTTCGGTGGGTGCCAATGCAAGTGGCACGATCGGCCTGTGCGTGGCGAATCTATCCGGCAACAATGGCATCGATGTGACGACAAACGTCAGCCGGGTCAGTACGCGGCGGCGAGCGGCGACGGCGGCCTGTACCGTACCCGCGGACAACTGAGGTCATCATGAAGCGAATTCCTTCTTTCGTGGCGCGCCGTTCCCAGCAGGGCGTCGGACTGGTTGAGGTCATGGTCGCCGTGTTGGTGCTGGCGGTCGGTCTTCTGGGCATCGCCGCCATGCAGGCCGTGACACTGAAAAACACGATGGGGTCCGCTAGTCGCTCACAGGCCGCGATCCAGATCTACTCGATGATGGACATCATTCGGGCCGATCGCGCGAATCTCGGCACCTACAACACCAACATCTACACGGCAGGCGACGGCACCGGGAATCCCGGAACCATGGCGGGTTGGCTGGATGGGTTGCGTGCCAACGTGGCCCCCGACGCCATGGGGAGGGTTGTCTGCAGGGCGAACGACATGGTCTGCACCGTTGGTGTCCAGTGGACCGATGCCAACACCACGGGGAGCAACAGCGTACCCGCCGAACTGACGATCACGAGCCAACTATGACGCATTCGCCAAGACAGGTCGTGGCGGCACAGCGCGGCTTCACATTGATTGAACTGATGGTCGCGATGCTGCTCGGCCTCCTGGTGGTGGCCGCGGCCGGCAGCCTTTTCCTGTCGAACAGTCGTGTGTATGGAGCCAGCGAGTCCATCGGGCGGATCCAGGAGAACCAGCGCAGCGCCTTCGAAATACTGGCGCGGGACATACGCGAGGCCGGGATCAATCCGTGCCTGCGAATCGATGGCGTCAATACGGATATTTTCGGAGTTCAATTGGCCGCGCCGGATGCCGTGTTCTGGTCGCGATTCGTGAATGGCATCTTCGGCGTTGACGGAACGGGAGCCAACGGCTCCGACGAGATCACGTTGTATGCGGCCAATGGCACCACTTACAGCGTGAGTGAACATAAGCGATCGGGTGATGCCATATCCGTGGGGATCGCAACCTCCGGGATCGCCAACGGTCAGCTCCTGATGATCTGCAACACCGACCATGCGGTCGTGTTTTCAGCAACGGGCGTCACCTCTTCCGGCACCACCATCGGCCACACCGGTACGGCGAACTGCGGTGCGAACTTTACCCGCCCGGGGTCAGGGTCCACGAACTGTACGGCCATGAATGCCAATCCGCGCTACTGCTTCTGGCTGGGGGCGGGCGTGGCAAAAACAGCGGCGGACACGACGGCCTGCCCAGGAGGCATCGGCTCATCGCCTGCATACGTTGTCGCACCGATCGGAGCAGTGTGGACGGTAGCGGACAACGGGCGAGGTGGCAGCTCGCTCTACCGCACACTGAACGGCGCACGTAGCGAAATCGCCGAGGGTGTGACCGCGCTGGGGCTGACCTACAAGGTCGGCACCGCAGCGAACTACGTGAACGCGGCGGGCGTCGCCGCGGCAGGTGGCTGGTCCCAGGTCACGGCGGTGCGTGCGCGGATGACCTTCCAGGCGGAACAGGGTGCGCTGAGTCGTGCCGATGTCAGGGGCGTCGACGATGCCGTGCTAACGCGTACGTTGGACGATTACATCGTGCTCAGAAATCATCAGGACATCCAATGATGAATGCACCCATCAGCTACTCTCGCGGCGCCCAGTCAGGCGCGGCATTGCCGTTCGTCCTGTTGCTGCTGTTGATCGTGACCATCCTCGGCGTTGCCTCGATGCGTGGCGCCATCATGCAGGAGCGCATGGCATCCAACACCGCCGCGCGAGGCATGGCGTTCCAGGTGGCAGAGGCCGGTCTTCGCCAGGCGGAGATCATCGTACGCGATGGCACCGTCACTTTCCCCGCATCGGGCTGCAGCGCGGGGCGGTGCGCCATGATGGCGGCGCCAGCCACGCCAGCCTGGATGGCGGCCGGCTTCTGGACCACAGGTGCCGGTTTCCAGACTGGTACCGCAGTCTCTGTAGGTTCGGTATCAGTCAGCCCAAGGTTCGTCATCGAAAACTTCGGGCAGGTCACAACAGCTTCATCTGGCGCGGGCGTCGGCATCGACATGGGCAAGCCGCCGCCGTCGGCGGGTGCCACGCAGAGCGTTTTCCGCATCACGTCCTACGCTTCGACGCCCAATGGCGCCGAGGTGGTTCTCCAGTCGTTGTACCGGCGCTGAGGGAGCGCATCATGAAGACGAAGCATATTGTTGCGCCTCGCAAACCCGCATGGACACAGAACCTGGGGGTTGCTGCGGTCACCGCGCTGGTTACGCTGATGGGGCTGCCGGCGCATGCCGTGACCACGTCTTTTCCGGATCATCCATTGTTGACGGGCGGCAACGCCATTCCGCCGAATCTTCTCCTGATCCTGGATGATTCCGGGTCGATGGAATCGGCGGTGATGCTGGCGAACGGTAGAAACAGAGAAACGACCGAACTCAACGACGACGTTTCGGATCGTTCCTATGTCACCAATACGCTCTATTACGATCCGAGAAACACATACCTGCCCTGGCGTACGTCCAGTACGGATCTGAGTGCTCGGCTTGCGTCCGCGAACTTCAGGTCAGCGGCCAGTAGCTACACCAGCCCGACGGCCAGTACAGTGGACCTCCGGAGCGCAACGAACGAGAACGGCGTTCCAGAGTCGTACTTCTACGTCCCCAGAGTGGCCAACCCGGGCACGACGGCGAGCAACTACGACAAGTATCGGATTGGCACTTCAAGTTCGTCCACGAGCTGGAATAGTGGCGCTGTCCAGAAGTTGACGGCTTCAACCCTGCTCGGCCCCGCGACCATTTCATCGATTGCAAGAAACAACTGGTCCACGTGTTTCGTCGTGAATACGAATGGCGCTGATAGCGTTACGATCCAGACGTCAGGCGGATCGGGCGATGGCGATCTGTCCGTCTATACGAGGCGGTCCGATTGCACCAGCACTGTCAGCACCAGCGCTGGCGGCACTAACAGTGAGAGCATCACGATCGACTCGCCGCAAGCGACGATCAGCTTCAGGATTTATGCGTACTCCGAAGTAAGGAATATCAGCTATACGGTGACCTCTGTTGGCTGGCCGGATATGACGCCCAGTGGAAACACCAGTGCCTTGCAGCAAGCGGAATTGCAGAACTTCGCCAACTGGTACCAGTACCACCGTACGCGCAACAAGATGGCCAAGGCCGGTGCTTCGGAAGCATTCGGGCGACTGGGCAAGAATTACCGCGTGGGCTACGACACCATCTGGAACAGGGGCGGCGGTACGGCCAACACAGGTGGTAGCGCGCCCGCACTTCCTATTCCTTATGCCACCGGAGGGGGGCTGTTCGAAGGCGCCAATCGCACCACGTTTTACAGTCGGCTTCAGGGCACCGGCGCCAGCGGCAGTACACCGCTGAAAGGGGCGCTGCAGCGTTCGGCACGCTATTTCATGACCGACGACCCCTGGAAGACGGACTCCTCAGGCGCGATGATGACCTGCCGTCAGAACTACGCCATCCTGACGACGGACGGCTACTGGAACAGCGATTCCGGCTATAACAATGTCGGGAATGCGGATGCGTCCACCAGTCGCGATGTCGATGGCAATCCACCGCAGTATCCGGACAGATATTCCGATACCGTAGCCGACGTGGCCTACAGGTACTGGAGTACGGACTTGCGTACCGATATGGCCAACAATGTCCTGACCAGCACGTCAGATCCGGCGGACTGGCAGCACATGGTCACCTTCGGCGTGTCCATCGGTCTGCAAGGCACACTGAATCCGGAGAATCCGCCGCCATCACCCTGGAACGTTGACCCGATCAACAACAGCGGCGCGCAGCGTATCGATGACCTGTGGCATGCATCGCTCAATGGTCGCGGCAAGTTTGTGGTTGCGAGCAACAGCGACAAGTTCGCCGAGGCGTTGACGGGCGCGTTGGCTGCCATCGATTCGCGCAGTGCTTCCGGTTCCAATATCGCGTCCAGTTCGACCAAGACCGACACCACTACGTTGACCTTCGTGGCCGGTTTCACTTCAGGCACGTGGGTGGGCGACCTGATCGCCAGTCCGTTCAACGCCGCGCTGACGGGTGTTTCCACCACGCCAGACTGGGTCCTGTCGCAGACATTTGCGGCGGGCCGTGCCAACGCCAACTTCCAGAACCGTACCGTGCTGACCATGAAGAGTGGCGCGGCATCGCTGTTCAACAGCGCCATGACGGGTGCTGGCGATCTGGCGGCGCGCACCGGTCAGGCGGATGCCGCCACGGCCGACGAGAACATCGCGTATATCCGAGGCGGCCAGAGCAGGGAAGTCGGCCAGGTAGGTGGAACGCTGCGCAGGCGTGCCTATCCGATCGGCGACATCGTGAATTCTTCGCCAGCGTATGTGGAAGACACCAAGACGGTTTACATCGGGGCCAACGACGGCATGCTGCATGCCATCAATGCCAACAGCGCCGATACCGCCAACCGCGGACAAGTGCTGTTTTCCTATCTGCCGAAGGGCATCGACTACACTGCGTTGGCGAGCCTCAGCGCCACGGCCTACGAGCATCGTCATTTCGTCGATGGACAGATCGACGTGACCAGCCGGGCCATGCAGGGGAGCAACAAGAACATCCTGGTCGGGGCGCTGGGGCGTGGTGGCCGTGGTGTGTTCGCTCTGGACGTGACTACGCCGACCGCCATGGGGACGAGCAACGTCCTCTGGGATCAGACGGTCAGCCGGGCGACGGCGAACGATACGACCGAACCCAATATGGGGTTCGTGCTAGGGCGTGTGCTGATCCGGAATGGCAACGGCGGCAAGACCTACGCCTTCGTTCCCAATGGTATCGACAGCCCGAACGGTTCGGCGACGCTGTTCGTCTACGAGTTGAATGCCAATGGCGGCATCGCCAGCACCACCCGGCTCGTGGCCGACAATTCCGGCGGCAATGGCTTGATGTCGCTGGGCATGGCGGACCTGAATGGAGACGGCAAGGTGGACACGGTCTACGGCGGCGACCTGAAGGGTAATGTCTGGCGCTGGGACTTCAGCGCGGCCACGCTGCCTACGAGTGCGGTGAAGCTGTTCCAGGCCATGGACGCGGCGAACAAGCCGCAGCCGATCACCGGCGGTCTGGCGGTCGGGCGCAGCAAGGCGGGAGAGATCTTCGTCGGTTTCGGTACCGGTCGCTTCCTGTCGAGCAATGACATGCCGGGCGTCGCCACGCAGACGGCGCAAACTCTCTACGGCCTGAAGGATGGTGGCAGCACGATTGCCGGCCGGGCTAATCTGCAGGCGCGTACCATTCCTTACTCCGGGACGACGGCATCGGGGGCCGCAGCGCGTGGGTTCGAGAATTACTCGGTGCTCCAGGCTGGCAAGCAGGGTTGGTACATCGATCTGACGGCACCAGAGCGCGTGATCTCGTCGCCTACGGTCTATGGGACGGCGATGTATGTGTCTTCGGTCATCCCGCCGACCGGCAGTGATTGCAACAGCTCGGCAGGTAGTGGTTTCCTGAATGCCCTCAATCTGTTCACCGGTACCAGTCCCGAGGTGGGGGGGTACTTCAGCAACAACGGGCGGATCGGCGATGGTGTTGTGGGCTCGGTCGGTATCAGTGGCGGCATGCCCACGGAAGCGAACGTGACCAGCAGTCTGGCGACGGTCGGTACTGGCGCTTTCAGCTCGGAAAATGGTGGTGCGGGCAACACCGAAAGCCAGGGAATCGAGCCGCCTGCAGGTGGTCGTGCTGCCCGCGTCAGTTGGCGTGAGGTGATGGCGCAATGATAAGCACGGAGCGTGTGATGCAACGGAAGAACAGAGGATTCACCCTGATCGAGCTGATGGTCGTGGTGGCCATCCTGGCGATCATCGCGTCCATCGCCTATCCCAGCTATATCGATTTCGTCGTGAAATCGAGGCGGTCCGCGGGGGCTGCGTGCCTGATGGAGTTGTCTCAGTTCATGGAGCGCTACGCCTCCACCAACATGGGCTATGCCGGGGCTGCATTGCCGAATGCGGCATGCACGACGGAGCTGGCCAGCCACTACGTGTTCGCTTTCTCTGCGGGCCCGGATGCGACGTCCTATACGCTGGCGGCCACCCCGCAGGGACAGCAGTCGAGCCGGGATGGGCAGTGTGGTGTCCTGAGTACGAACCAGCGTGGCACGAAGTCCGTTTCCGGATCCTATTCGGGGACGCCCGCGAAGTGCTTCTGAGAGCTTCGCTCCCGCGCTGAATCTATCGGCGAAGCACTACAACGACAAAGGCCGCGATCACTCGCGGCCTTTGTCGTTCTTGAATCTGGCGCCCGAAGTTGGACTCGAACCAACGACCCCCTGATTAACAGTCAAGTGCTCTAACCGGCTGAGCTATTCGGGCGGGGCGCGTATTGTAGCCAGCGATTCGGGCTGGGACAAGCCTCGGGAGGCAGAGGGTGCGCCATGAGGAGCCTGGCCCCCGTAGGTCTGGAATCAACACGGCGTCGTCAGGTTGCCGCGCATGGCGCGTGCGCGGCCTGTATTGTTCAGTATGACGCTGTTGGCCACGCGCCCGTTGTAGCAGATCCGGATGGTCAGGTTGGCGCCGTAGCTCATGCCGGTCGGCTGGTAGCGGACATGTCGGCGTCCCTCGGTGGAGACCACGCGGATGCTCGGGGTGTCGGGCACGGTCTCGTTCCGGTAGATGTCGTTGCCATCGTCTGGATCGCGGTTCCCGTCCGGATCGCGAAAGGACAGCCAATGGCCGCCCCAGTCGGTGTCCTGCCTGCAGGTGCCGCCGCCATCGCTCGGACATACCACGACCGGCACATTGTGGCTGATGGCGGTCATCCGGGCCGAAGCCAAGTGGGACATCAGCAGATTCGTCACCGCCTTGGCCTGTTGACGGGATCGGAACTCTCGCATCGACGGCAGACTGATGGCGACCATCAGCGCCAGGACGGAGAGGGTGACTGAAAGCTCCACCAGCGTGAAACCCTGCGCGGGTGCAGCGGGGTGTGCAGGACTTCCTCGACGGGAAGACGAAGGCATCCATGCCATCGACGACTCCTTGAATTTAACGGGACGTAAGCAGGTTCGTTCCAGGGTGACGATGCAGCCATCAGGTCAGGCCTTGTCCGCGTGTAGGAGTTTGCCTGTCCGGCGCTCACATCCGCGGGGATATACTGGAATGTCGATGGCCAATCCCCCTGCGATGACTGACCGTTTCCAGCTCGTTTCCCCCTATTCCCCGGCCGGCGACCAGCCGCAGGCGATCCGGAAGCTCACCGAGAATTTCGAGGCGGGTCTGGCGAAGCAGACGCTGCTGGGCGTGACGGGCTCGGGCAAGACCTACACCATCGCCAACGTGGTGCAGCAGGTGCAGAAGCCGACCTTGATCATGGCGCCGAACAAGACGCTGGCGGCGCAACTGTATGGCGAGTTCAAGGCGTTCTTCCCGCACAACGCGGTGGAGTACTTCGTCAGCTATTACGACTACTACCAGCCCGAGGCCTACGTGCCGTCGAGCGATACCTTCATCGAGAAGGACAGCTCGATCAACGAACACATCGAGCAGATGCGGCTGGCGGCGACCAAGACGTTGCTCTCGCGCCCGGATGCGCTGGTGGTGGCCACCGTGTCCGCCATCTACGGCCTGGGTGCGCCCGAAGACTATCTGTCGCTGCGGCTGATCCTGTCGCTGGGCGAACGGATCGACCAGCGCGAGCTCATTCGCCACCTGACCCAGCTGCAGTACACCCGCAACGAGTACGAACTACAGCGCGGTACGTTCCGCGTGCGTGGCGAGATCATCGATGTGCACCCCGCGGAAAGCGATGCCGAAGCGGTCCGCATCGAGCTGTTCGATGGCGAGGTCGAGGGACTCAGCCTGTTCGACCCGCTCACCGGTGAGTCGCTGCGCAAGCTGCAGCGTTACACCGTCTATCCCAAGACCCACTACGCCACCACGCGCGAGCGGGTGCTGGCGGCGATCGACACCATCAAGGTCGAGCTGAAGGAGCGGCTGGAACAGCTCTATTCGCAGAACAAGCTGGTCGAGGCACAGCGGCTGGCGCAGCGGACCCAGTTCGACGTGGAGATGATGGCTGAAGTGGGCTTCTGCTCCGGCATCGAGAACTACTCGCGCCATCTGACCGGCAAGGCGCCGGGCGAGCCGCCGCCGACGTTGTTCGACTACCTGCCGGCGGACGCCTTGCTGGTCATCGACGAGTCGCACGTGACCATTCCGCAGATCGGCGCCATGTACAAGGGCGATCGCTCGCGCAAGGAAACGCTGGTGGAATTCGGCTTCCGACTGCCGTCGGCGCTGGACAACCGGCCGTTGCGTTTCGAAGAGTGGGAGGTCCGCTCGCCGCGCAGCATCTATGTCTCGGCGACGCCCGGCCCGTACGAGTTGCGTGAATCCAACGGCGAGATCGTCGAGCTGGTGGTGCGTCCCACCGGCCTGATCGATCCGGAGGTGGAGATTCGTCCCGTCGGTACCCAGGTCGATGACTTGCTGTCGCAGATCAACGAGCGCGTGTCGTGGGGCGATCGCGTGCTGGTCACCACGCTGACCAAGCGCATGGCCGAGAACCTGACCGAGTATCTGGGCGAACACGGCATCAAGGTCCGTTACCTGCACTCGGACGTGGACACCGTCGAGCGCGTGGAGATCATCCGCGACCTCCGGCTGGGCAAGTTCGACGTGCTGGTCGGCATCAACCTGCTGCGCGAGGGTCTGGACATGCCGGAGGTGTCGCTGGTGGCGATCCTCGACGCCGATAAGGAGGGCTTCCTGCGCTCCACCGGTTCGCTGATCCAGACCATCGGCCGCGCCGCGCGCAACCTGCGCGGCAAGGCGATCCTG
The DNA here is from genome assembly GCF_014851815.1 of Pseudoxanthomonas sp. PXM01. Lineage (GTDB taxonomy): Bacteria > Pseudomonadota > Gammaproteobacteria > Xanthomonadales > Xanthomonadaceae > Pseudoxanthomonas_A. Next base: position 1,289,396 of record NZ_JACVAJ010000001.1, on the reverse strand, counting down.
TACGCCGACAAGATCACCCGCTCGATGCAGGCGGCGATGGACGAGACCTCCCGCCGGCGCGAGAAGCAGGTGGAGTACAACCTCGAACACGGCATCACGCCGAAATCCGTGGCCCGTCCCATCGTGGACATCCTGGAGGGCGCCCGCAGCGAGGCGGCCAACGAGGGCAAGCCCGGGCGAGGCAAGTCGCGCCGGGTGGCCGAGGAGCCTGCCGAGTACGGGGTGATGGATCCGGCCCAGGCGGTCGCCCGCATCAAGGCGCTGGAGCAGCAGATGTACCAGCACGCGCGCGACCTGGAATTCGAGGATGCGGCGCGCCTGCGTGACCAGATCCAGCGACTGAAGGAAGCCAGCCTGGGCGGTTGATCGACCTGATCGCATGACCCGGTTGTCGGCGACCCCGCTTCCGGGCTAGAATTCGCGCCCCTGCAAAGGGCAGACCGGGCGGTTAGCTCAGCGGTAGAGCACTACCTTGACATGGTAGGGGTCACAGGTTCGAACCCTGTACCGCCCACCACGCTTCCACGGCGTGGATTCCGGACTTCTGGGGCCAGCCCGATGCGCCATCTTCATCACGAGGTGGCCCGCGGCAACGCCGGCCGAGCGTGCGACATGAGCACTACCATCGCCTGAACCCGGTAATGCCCGAGGCACTGCATCCCGTAGGCGCCCTCGTGGCGCTTTTTTCATGTCATTCGTTCGTCCCTGAACAACAGCCCGGCCCTCCCTGGCCGGACTTTCCAATGCCAACGCCCTGTTCGCAGGCAACCGGATAGCCCTACCGATGATCACCATCACGCTCCCCGACGGCAGCCGCCGCGAGTTCGAGAACCCCGTTTCCGTCATGCAGGTGGCGCAGTCCATCGGTGCCGGCCTGGCCAAGGCCACCGTGGCCGGTGCGGTCGACGGCGTGCTGGTCGATGCCAGCGACGTCATCGACCACGATGCAGCGCTGCGCATCATCACGCCGAAGGACGAGGAGGGCGTCGAGATCATCCGCCACTCCTGCGCCCACCTGGTCGGCCACGCGGTGAAGCAGCTGTATCCGGACGTGAAGATGGTGATCGGCCCGGTCATCGCCGAGGGCTTCTACTACGACATCTACAGCGAGCGCCCGTTCACGCCCGAAGACCTGGCGGCGGTCGAGCAGCGCATGCAGGAACTGATCGCGCAGGACTACGACGTCATCAAGAAGATGACGCCGCGCGCCGAGGTCGTGGAGGTGTTCAAGTCCCGCGGCGAGGACTACAAGCTGCGCCTGATCGACGACATGGGTCCGGACGTCACGGCGATGGGCCTGTACTACCACCAGGAATACGTCGACATGTGCCGCGGCCCGCACGTGCCCAACACGCGCTTCCTGAAGGCGTTCAAGCTGACGCGCATCTCCGGCGCCTACTGGCGCGGCGACGCCAAGAACGAGCAGCTGCAGCGCATCTACGGGACGGCCTGGGCCGACAAGAAGCAGCTGGAGGCCTACATCCAGCGCATCGAGGAAGCCGAGAAGCGCGACCACCGCAAGATCGGCAAGCAGCAGGAGCTGTTCCACCTGCAGGAAGAGGCGCCGGGCCTGGTGTTCTGGCACCCCAAGGGCTGGGCCATCTGGCAGGTGGTCGAGCAGTACATGCGCAAGGTCTACCGCGACAGCGGTTACCAGGAAGTGCGCTGCCCGCAGATCCTCGACGTGGCCCTGTGGAAGAAGTCCGGCCACTGGGACAACTACAAGGAAAACATGTTCTTCAGCGAGTCGGAGAACCGCACCTATGCGGTCAAGCCGATGAACTGCCCCGGCCATGTGCAGGTGTTCAACCAAGGCCTGCACAGCTACCGCGACCTGCCGATCCGTTACGGCGAGTTCGGTGCCTGCCACCGCAACGAGCCGTCCGGCGCGCTGCACGGCATCCTGCGCGTGCGCGGCTTCACCCAAGACGATGGCCATATCTTCTGCACGGAAGACCAGATCGAGGCCGAGGTGACGGCGTTCCACCAGCAGGCACTGAAGGTCTACTCGGACTTCGGCTTCGAGGACATCCAGATCAAGATCGCCCTGCGCCCCGAATCGCGCCTGGGCGACGACGCCACCTGGGACAAGGCCGAGGCGGCCTTGCGTGCCGCGCTGCGCAGCTGCGGGGTGGAGTGGCAGGAGCTGCCGGGCGAGGGCGCGTTCTACGGCCCGAAGATCGAGTACCACCTGAAGGATGCCATCGGCCGGACCTGGCAGCTGGGCACGATGCAGGTCGATTTCATGATGCCGGGCCGCCTGGGCGCCGAGTATGTGGACGAGAACAGCCAGCGGCAGCAGCCGGTCATGCTGCACCGGGCCATCGTAGGCTCGATGGAGCGCTTCATCGGCATCCTGATCGAGCACCACGCTGGTGCATTCCCGTCCTGGCTGGCCCCCCAGCAGGCGGTGGTGATGAATATCACCGACGCCCAGGCCGATTATGTGGCCGAAGTCCGGAAAACCCTTGCAAATCAAGGCTTCCGGGTGGCGGCCGATTTGCGGAACGAGAAGATCGGCTATAAGATTCGCGAGCACACGCTGCAGCGGGTGCCTTACCTGCTGGTGGTCGGCGACCGCGAGAAGGAAAATGGCGCCATCGCCGTGCGTACGCGTTCCGGTGAGGATCTGGGCAGCATGTCCGTTGCCGCTTTCGCCGAACGTTTGCGTAACGAGCACGCCGCGCAATAATTGGTTCCGGCCCCTCGCGGTCCGGCGCACCCCTCCCTGGAGACTGCAACATCAGCATCCCTGACAACAAGCAAAACCGTAAGAACCACGAAATCCGCGTGCCGCGGGTACGCGTGATCGGTTCCGATGGCGAGATGATCGGCGTGCTTTCGCGCGACGAAGCCCTGGCCAAGGCGGAAGACGAAGGCCTGGATCTGGTCGAGATCCAGCCCAACGCCGAGCCGCCCGTCTGCAAGATCATGGACTTCGGCAAGTTCAAGTTCGAAATGCAGAAGAAGGCCAACGAGGCCAAGAAGAAGCAGAAGCAGGTCGAGATCAAGGAACTCAAGTTCCGCCCCGTCACCGACGAGGGCGACTACCAGATCAAGATGCGCAACATCCGCCGCTTCCTGGAAGAGGGCGACAAGGTCAAGGTCAACATCCGCTTCCGTGGCCGCGAAATGAGCCACCAGGAACTGGGTCGCGAGATGGCCGCGCGCATCGAGGCCGAGCTTGGCGACGAGATCGTCATCGAGTCCCGGCCGCGCCTGGAAGGTCGCCAGATGGTCATGATGATCGCGCCGAAGAAGAAGTGATCCCGCCGCCTCCGGGCGCAGGATCGACGGAAGGCGCCGCAAGGCGCCTTTCCCGTTTCCGGCCCCAGTCCGGGGCTAAGTGGCCGGATTTGCAAGAAAAAACGGCAGCGGGCATAATACGCGGCCCGGTACGCCGGGAGGCTGTTCGCAGCCGATGGACCCGTCGCAGGTTCCGCTCTGGAATCAACGACTTACAAGCCGATATGGGCATGGATGGAAAGTGTGGCCCTCGTGGTCGCCGCCCGGATCAGTGACATAAACCCGTCAAGGACATAGCAATGCCCAAGATCAAGACCCACCGGGCGGCGGCGAAGCGTTTTCGCAAGACCGCATCCGGCAAGTTCAAGGCTGGCCACGCCAACCGTAGCCACATCCTCACCAAGAAAGCGACCAAGCGTAAGCGCGGCCTGCGTGCGACGAATATCATTCGCGCCGAGGACAGCGGCCGTTTGAACCGCATGCTTCCCTACCTCTGAGGACTGAGACATGGCACGAGTTAAGCGTGGCGTGACGGCGCGTCGCCGTCACAAGAAAGTCCTTCACCTCGCCAAGGGCTACTACAACGCCCGTCGCAAGGTATTCCGCGTCGCCAAGCAGGCGGTGATCAAGGCGGGTCAGTACGCCTACATCGGCCGCAAGCAGAAGAAGCGCAACTTCCGTTCGCTGTGGATCACGCGTATCAACGCGGCCGCCCGTCTGAACGGTCTGAGCTACAGCCGTTTCATGAACGGCCTGCTGAAGGCTGGCATCACCCTGGACCGCAAGGTGCTGGCGGACATCGCCGTGCACGATGCGACCGGTTTTGCGGCCCTGGCTGAAAAGGCGAAGGGCGCACTCGCGGCGTAAGCCGCGTCTCCACCGTAAAGCACTCCGGCAGTCCATCGCCGGGAACACGTGGGGAAGGGCGCGAGTCCTTCCCCATTGTTTTTTGTGGTTTCTGTTTTTGTGCCACAGGCTGGCACCCTCTCATGGACCTCCAATGAGCGAAATCGAATCCCTGTCCACGCAGGCGCTGGCCGACATCGCCGCCGCGCAGACGCCCGACGTGGTGGAGCAGTTGCGTGTCGCGCTGCTCGGCAAGAGCGGCAGCGTGACGTCGCAGCTGAAGCAGTTGGGTGCGCTGCCCGCCGATCAGCGCAAGACCGCCGGCGAAGCGATCAACCGCGCCCGTGACGTCATTGGCGAAGCGCTGTCGGCCCGCAAAATTGTGCTGGAAGATGCCGCACTCGACGCGCGCCTGGCCGGTGAAACGATCGACGTGACGCTGCCGGGCCGCAACGGCGCCCGTGGCGGCCTGCATCCGATCAGCCGCACGCTGGAGCGCATCGCCGACATCTTCGGTCGCCTGGGCTACGAACTGGCGGACGGTCCGGAAATCGAGGACGACCAGCACAACTTCGAGGCGCTGAATTTCCCGCCGCACCATCCGGCGCGTGCGATGCACGACACGTTCTATTTCGGCGACGGCCGCCTGCTGCGCACGCATACCTCCGGCGTGCAGGTTCGCTACATGGACAGCCACCAGCCCCCGCTGCGCATGATCGCGGCCGGCAAGGTCTACCGCAGCGACAGCGACCAGACCCATTCGCCGATGTTCCATCAGGTCGAGGGCCTGCTGGTGGACGAGCATTCGACCTTCGCCGACCTCAAGGGCACGCTGGCCGAGTTCGTGCGTGCGTTCTTCGAGCGCGATTTCGAGATGCGCTTCCGTCCCAGCTACTTCCCGTTCGTCGAACCTGGCGCCGAAGTCGACATCGCCTGGCAGCAGCCCGATGGCAGCACGCGCTGGCTGGAAGTACTCGGCTGCGGCATGGTGCATCCCAACGTGCTGCGCAACTGCGGCATCGATCCGGAGCGCTACACCGGCTTCGCCTTCGGCCTCGGCGTGGAGCGCTTCGCGATGTTGCGTTACGGCGTCAACGACCTGCGCGCGTTCTTCGAGAACGATGTGCGGTTCCTGAAGCAGTTCGCGTAGGACAGGCTCACGCGTGCCGCTGCTCCGGCATCTCGACATCTGATACATGGCAACGGCGGGCCCGGGCCCGCCCTACGGATCACGAACCATGAAGTTTTCTGAAAACTGGCTGCGCAGCCACGTCCCCACCCAGGCCACCCGCGACGAGCTGTCCGCGACGCTGACCGCGATCGGCCTGGAGGTCGAAGAGGTCACTGGGCTGGGCGATGGCCTGGCGAACGTGGTCGTGGCGCGCATCGTCGAATGCGCCAAGCATCCCGAAGCCGACCGCCTGCAGGTCTGTCAGGTCGATGCAGGGCAGGGCGGCCTGCTGCAGATCGTCTGCGGCGCACCGAATGCGCGCCCCGGCCTGCTGGCCCCGCTGGCGATGGTCGGCGCGAATGTCGGTGGCATCGCCATCAAGGCGGCCAAGCTGCGTGGCGTGGAGTCCAACGGCATGCTGTGTTCGGCGAAGGAGCTGGGCATCGACGCCGACGCGTCGGGCCTGCTCGAACTGCCGGTCAACGCACCGGTCGGCTCGCCCATTGCCGATTACCTGCAGCTGCCCGATGCGAGCATCGAGATCAAGCTGACGCCGAACCGTGCGGATTGCTTCAGCGTGCGGGGCATCGCCTACGACGTCGCGGCCTCGCTGGGCAGCGAAGTGAAGCCGTTCGACACCACGCCGGTGCCGGCGCAGAGCCCGTCCGTCCTGAGCGTGGAGCTCGAGGCTGGTGCACGCGTGCCGCGCTTTGCCGGCCGCGTGATCGAAGGTGTGGACGCTACCGCGCCGTCGCCGGTGTGGATGGTCGAGCGCCTGCGTCGCAGTGGCGTGCGTCCCATCAGCTTCCTGGTCGACGTCACCCAGTACGTGATGCTCGAGCTTGGGCAGCCCATGCATGCCTTCGACAAGGACACGCTGGAAGGCGGCATCGTCGTGCGTCCGGCGCGCAAGGACGAGACGGTCGCACTGCTGGATGGCCGCACGGTGACGCTCGATGAAGATTTCCTGGTCGTCTCCGATGGTCTTGGTGGCCGCGCTGCGCGCGCCGTGGCGCTGGGCGGGATCATGGGCGGGCTCGACACGCGCGTCACCGATACGACGCGCAACGTGTTCCTGGAAGCCGCGCACTGGATTCCCTCGGCGATCATCGGCCGCAGCCGCAAGCTGGGCCTGCACACCGACGCAGGCCATCGCTTCGAGCGTGGCGTCGATCCGGAGCTGCCGCGCATTGCGGTGGAGTACGCGACGCGCCTGATCCTCGAAGTCGCCGGTGGCGTCCCCGGTCCGACGACCGAAGCGGTACTGCCCGAGCATCTGCCCAGGCCGACGGCGATCCTGCTGCGCCGGGCGCGCGTTGCGCGCGTGCTGGGGGTCGAGATTCCGGATGCCGAGATCGAACGCATCCTGCGTGCATTGGGCCTGCAGGCCGCAGCGGTCGCGGAGGGCTGGAGCGTGGTCGCGCCGAGCCGCCGCTTCGACATCGCCATCGAGGAGGACCTCATCGAGGAACTGGCGCGTATCCACGGCTACGACCGCGTGCCCACCACCTTGCCGGGCGGTGCGACCCGTGTCGCGGCGCCGAGCGAAACCCGCGTCGAGGACGGCGTGGTGCGCCGGCAGCTGGCCGCGCGGGACTACTTCGAGACGGTGAACTTCGCCTTCGTCGACGCGCAATGGCTCACGCACTGGAATGCCGCCGAGGGCGCGGTGCCGCTGGCGAATCCACTCAGCGCCGAACTGGCGATCATGCGCACGCAACTGCTGCCCGGCGTGGTGGCGGCGTTGCAGCGCAATGCGGCGCGCCAGGCCGGTCGTGTACGCCTGTTCGAGATCGGCAACGTGTTCCATGCAGCCGCACAGGCCGGCGACGCGCCCATCGAGTCGCTGCGCATCGCCGCCGCGATCACCGGCGACGCCGCGGCCGAGCAGTGGGGCTTGCCAGCGCGAAAGGCCGACTTCCACGATCTCAAGGGTGATCTGGAGAGTGTGGCTGCCTTGGCGGGCGCCATACTCGAGTACCGCCCGTCGCAGGCACCCCATGGCCACCCTGGCCGCTCGGCCGACGTCCACCGCGACGGCGTCCGCATCGGCTGGATCGGGCAGTTGCATCCGCGCCTGCAGCGCCTGTTGGACCTGGATGCCGACGTGGTCGCCTTCGAGTTGGATCTGGCGCCGCTGTCCACGCGCGCGCTGCCGCGCGCGGCAGAGCTTTCCCGCTATCCGTCCGTCCGCCGGGACCTCGCGTTCGTCGTGGCGGAAGAAGCGTCCTGGGCCGCCCTGGCGGCGACGGTCAGGCGCGCCGCCGGCCCGCTGCTGCGCGACGTGCAACTGTTCGACCGCTACGTGGGGCAGGGGGTCGAATCCGGTCAAAAGAGTCTCGCTATGGGCTTGATTTTGCAGGACAACTCACGCACTCTCACCGAGGGCGACGTAGCGCAGGTAGTGGCGGCCGTCGTAGCCGCGATCGACGAAGCGCACGGCGCGAAGATCCGCGGATGACCGGTATGAAAGCGGTAGCAGGGCCGGCAACGGTCGCAATGGGGATGCAGTAATCCATGGCATTGACGAAGGCGGAGATGGCCGAACGTCTGTTCGACGAGGTCGGCCTGAACAAGCGCGAGGCGAAGGAATTCGTCGACGCGTACTTCGACGTGCTGCGCGAGGCCCTGGAACAGGGTCGGCAGGTGAAGCTGTCGGGGTTCGGCAATTTCGACCTGCGCCGCAAGAACCAGCGCCCCGGCCGCAATCCAAAGACCGGTGAAGAGATCCCGATCTCGGCACGGACGGTGGTGACCTTCCGGCCGGGCCAGAAACTCAAGGAGCGGGTGGAAACGTATGCTGGATCCGGGCAGTAACCGCGAGCTTCCGCCGATTCCGGCCAAGCGCTACTTCACCATCGGTGAGGTAAGCGAGCTGTGCGACGTGAAGCCGCACGTGCTGCGGTACTGGGAGACGGAGTTCCCCAGCCTGGAACCGGCCAAGCGTCGCGGCAACCGCCGCTACTACCAGCGCCATGACGTGCTGATGGTGCGCCAGATCCGCGGCCTGCTGTACGAACAGGGCTACACCATCGGTGGTGCGCGTCTGCGCCTGGAAGGCGAGGGCGCCAAGCAGGAGTCCGCGTTGAGCGCACAAATCGTGCGCCAGGTGCGGATGGAGCTGGAAGAAATCCTGCAGTTGCTGCGCCGTTGATGCCCGCTGGCGCTCCTGCTGGGAGTCGCCGAAGAATTCCGGCTATAATGCGCGGCCCGTCGCAAGGCGGGCCGATCCGCGAGATTCGGGGCGTAGCGCAGCCTGGTAGCGCATCTGCCTGGGGGGCAGAGGGTCGTCGGTTCAAATCCGGCCGTCCCGACCAATCGCGGTTCAACATCAAGCCTGCGCCGATGCGTGGGCTTTTTTGTGCCCGTTGTTCGCCGCGGGCGAGGACGGTTCCCGACCACCGACCGCAGGACCGTTCATGGCTTCGATGACCGACGCGTTGATCCGTGACCTGCAGCTGACGCCGCACCCGGAAGGCGGTTACTTCCGTCGCGTCTACGAGTCGGCCAAGCGCACCGAGGTCAACGGCATCGAGCGTCCCGCGCTGACCGCGATCAAGTTCCTGCTGCCGGAAGGCGTGGTGACCCGCTGGCATCGTGTGGATGCGACCGAGGTCTGGGACTGGCATGACGGCAGCGCGATGGAGCTGTCGATGTTCGACCCGGATCAGCGCACGCTCACCCGGGTGCAGCTGGATACTTCGGCCCGCGGCGGGCAGTCGAACCAGGTGGTTCCGGCGGGCATCTGGCAGAGTGCGCGTTCGCTCGGCACCTACACGCTGGTCGACTGCTCGGTCTCCCCGGGTTTCAGCTGGCAGGGGTTCGAACTCATGCAAAGCAGCAGCGACGTGGCACGCACCTTGCGCGAAGCTGGCGGCAAGGTCGCCTGAACGGATCCCCCTTCGACTGCGCCGCCCGGCGCGCCGCGAACGTTCTCCAAAGGCACACTCTCGCGATTCTTCCGCATGGAGTCGCCGGGATGCGTCTTTCGTTCTACGGAATGGTGTGGCTGTCGCTGCTGCTCCTGCCAGGTCACGCGGCTGCGCAGGAGATCCCGGAGGATGGGCCGGCGCCCGTGATGGCCGAAGATGGCGTGATCGACCTGGACGCGGTGGTCGTCGCAGGTGTGCAGCCCGGCCCCGGGTTGTGGAAAGTGCGGCATGGCGACCACCTGCTGTACATCCTGGGCACGCAATCGCCGCTGCCGAAGAACATGACCTGGCGCTCCGATGAAGTGACCCAGGCCTTGCAGGTCGCCGATGAGGTGCTGGGGTCGCCGAACGTCACCGTGGATGCCGACGTGGGTTTCTTCGGCAGACTGACGCTACTGCCTTCCGCATTGAAGGCGGCCAAGAATCCGGATGGCCAGAAACTGCAGGATGTCCTGCCTGCGGATGTGTATGCCCGTTGGAGCGTCCTGAAGCGGCGTTACATGGGAAGGGATGGCGGCGTCGAGAAGAAGCGGCCGGTGATCGCCGCCTACCAGCTCTACATCGAAGCCCTGTCCGACGCGGGCCTGCGCGAGGGCGGCGTCATCAACCCCGTAATCGACGTCGCGTTGAAACAGCGCAAGATGAAGCGGACACCCACGCTATTGAAGATCAACGTCGACGACCCCCGGGCCGCGCTGGCGGATTTCCGCAACGAAAGCCTGACGCCTGAAGGTCTCGCGTGCTTCAGCAAGACGCTCGACCTCATCGAGAGCGATCTTCCTCGGGTCGCTGCCCGCGCCAACGCGTGGGCGGTGGGCGACTGGACGGCGCTGCAGTCCGGCGCGCGGCAGGACTGGCAGCAGGCATGCGCCTCGGCCTGGTTCAATACGGAGACAGCGAGAAAGCGCGGACTCTCCGATATCGAGGCGCGTCTGCAGCGGCACTGGATGCAGGTGGCCGAAGGCGCGCTGCAGAAGAACGGGATCACCTTCGCCACGCTGCCGGTCTGGTCGCTGGTGAAACCGGGCGGATACCTGGCGGCTTTGCAGGCCAAGGGTTACGAGGTCGAAGCGCCGGAGTGATCCGACGCTAAGCCTACTTCAACCCGCGGCGGTCATCGGCGGCTGCGTGGCTGCCAGCGCGGGCCAGCGCTTCAGCACGCTGGCACGGATGCCAGCCGCATCGATACCGGCCTCGGCCAGCAGGTCTTCGCGGCTGGCATGGTGCTGGAACTCGTCCGGCAGGCCCAGGTGCAGCACCGGCAACGATACACCTTCGGCATTGAGCAGTTCGGCGACGCCGGAGCCGGCACCGCCCATCACCACGTTGTCCTCGACAGTGACGAACCCCTGGTGGGTCTTCGCCAGGTCGAGTAGCAACTCGCGGTCCAGCGGTTTCACAAAGCGCATGTTCACTACGCTGAGGCCCAGTTCGCGGCCTGCCTGTTCGGCCGCCGCAACGGTCGAACCGAAGGCGAGTAGCGCGACACGGTCGCCACGCACGCGCAGGTCGGCCTTGCCGATCGGCAGCGTTTCGAGGGAGGACTGCAGCGCCACGCCCGGACCGGTGCCGCGCGGGTAACGCACCGCGGCCGGACCGTCGAAGTGGTAGCCGGTGCTCAGCATCTGGCGGCACTCGTTCTCGTCCGCCGGCGCCATCACCACCATGTGCGGCACGCAGCGCAGGTAGCTCAGGTCCAGGTTGCCGGCATGTGTGGCGCCATCCGGGCCGACCACGCCGCCGCGGTCGATGGCGAACAGCACGTCGAGTTTCTGGATGGCGACGTCGTGCACCAGCTGGTCATAGCCACGCTGCAGGAAGGTCGAATAGATCGCGACCACCGGCTTGCCGCCCTCGCAGGCCATGCCCGCGGCCAGCGTCACCGCATGCTGCTCGGCGATGGCCACGTCGAAGTAGCGGTCCGGGTACTCCTTGCTGAAGCGCACCAGGCCCGAGCCTTCGCGCATCGCCGGCGTGATGCCCAGCAGCTTCGGCTCGGCGGCGGCCATGTCGCACAGCCAGTCGCTGAAGATGTCGGTGTAGGTCGGTTTCTTCGCGCCGCCCTTGCTGACCAGGCCCTTCTCCGGGTCGAACGGTCCGACGGCGTGGTAGCCGATCTGGTCGCCTTCGGCCAGTTCGTAGCCCTTGCCCTTGGTGGTCAGGATATGGAGCAGTTGCGGACCCTTGAGGGTCTTCAGCGTCTTCAGCGCGCCCACCAGCGCCTCCACGTCGTGCCCGTCGATCGGACCGGTGTAGTGGAAGCCCATCTGTTCGAACAGCGTGGACGGCACGAACATGCCCTTCCAGTGTTCCTCCCAGCGGCGCATGAAGCGGGCCGGCGGTTTCTTCTTGTCGCCAAGCAGCTTCTTGCCGCCTTCGCGCAAGGCATTGAGCGTACGGCTGCTGCTCAATCGCCCCAGCATCTTGGTCAGGCCGCCGACGTTCTCGGAGATCGACATCTGGTTGTCGTTGAGGATCACCAGCAGGTTAGGCTCCGGCTCCATGCCGCCGGCATGGTTCAGCGCTTCGAACGCCATGCCTGCGGTCATCGCGCCGTCGCCGATCACCGCCACGACCTTGCGGTCGTCGCCTTGCTGCTGCAGCGCGATCGCCATGCCGAGCGCGGCGGAGATCGATGTGGACGAATGACCGACGCCGAACGTGTCGTACTCGCTTTCCTCGCGCTTCGGGAACGGCGCCACGCCGTCCTTCTGCTTGACCGTGTGGATCGTGTCGCGGCGACCCGTCAGGATCTTGTGCGGGTAGGTCTGGTGTCCGACGTCCCACACCAGCCGGTCGCGCGGTGTATCGAAGAGGTAGTGCAGGGCGACCGTCAGCTCGATCACCCCCAGGCCTGCACCGAAATGGCCGCCGCTCCTGCCGACAGACTCGATCAGGTAGCCCCGCAGTTCCTCGGCGATGGCAGGCAGTTCGGATTCGTCGAACTGGCGCAGGTCGGCCGGGACGTGGATGCGGGACAGACGGGGATAGCGGTCGGGGGCGATCATCGGCGGCAGGCTTGTTCTCAGCCGTTATTGTCCTCCCCCGGTGTGAAGTGGGGCAAGCCAACAGGTGAAGCCGGCGTGGAGGCGCCCTTGGCGGTTCAGGAAGCGTCGAAGCCGCGTTACCGGGCTTTCAGGCCGAGAGCTTGGACTTCTTCGGCAGCTGGGCCTTCAGGAAGGCCATCTGGTCCGCCAGGATGTTGCGATTCGACAGGATCAGGTGCTCGATCCAACTGGGCCGGTAAGGCACGGCGAGCAGCGGCATTTGCGCCTGCTGAGGGGTGCGGTTGCTCTTGCGCGAATTGCAGTGGAAGCAGGCGGTCACCACGTTTTCCCAGATGTCCTTGCCGCCCTTGGACAGCGGCAGCACGTGATCGCGGGTCAGGTGCGGCCGCGAGTACTCATGGCCGCAGTACAGGCACAGGTGGGCGTCGCGGGCGAACAGCGCGGTATTGGTGAGCGTCGGCGTGGGCGAGAGGGCGTGTGCACGTGCGTGGCCGCGCGATGCCACGATGGGATGCAGTTCGATCAGGCTCTGTTCGCCGGTCAGACGGGAGACGCCGCCATGCACGTGAAGACAGGGATCGCCCAGCGTCCATGCCACCGCGCCGCGCGCGTACAGGCAGGTCGCTTCCTGCCAGTTGATCCAGTCGAGCACGCGCCCATGCGCATCCAGCGACAGCAGTCGCAAGGCGGCGGGATGGGGACGGGGGGACGACGGCGACGGGACCGGCGAGAAACGGGAACCGGTCTGGACCAGGTGAAGCTGAGCGCTGTCTGCTTCCATGGAGAAGCAGGTTATACCCAAATGTTGACGAAATGTGTATACGGCGCGGCTTTTCTTCGGAGGAGCGCGGCATCCGCGCTCCTCCGGCTTCGGGTCACTCGCCGAAGCGCGCGTCGTCCATCGCCATCAGCGTGTCCGCGCCCGACTCGATGGCCGCGGCATGCGCCAACGTGCGCGGCAGAATGCGGGCGAAGTAGAAACGCGCGGTTTCGCGCTTAGCCTGCTTGAAGGCATCGCCGTGCGCCGACGCATCGGCGGCGGCCACACTGCGTGCCCACCAGTACGCCAGCACCACGTAGCCCGAGTAGAACAGGTAGTCGGTGCTGGCGGCACCGATTTCCTCGGGATTCGTCGCTGCGCGCTGCAGGATGTTCTTCGTCAGGCCCGCCCATTCGGCCGCCTTCTGCTGCAGCGGATCGATGAACTCGGTCAGTGCTGCGTCGTCCTTGTGCTGCTGGACGAAGGCGTGCACGTCGGCGAGAAACAGCTTCAGGCCCGCCGCCTGTGTGGCCGCGGTCTTGCGCCCCATCAGGTCCAGTGCCTGGATGCCGGTGGTGCCCTCGTACAGCGTGGTGATGCGGGCATCGCGCGCCAGTTGTTCCATGCCGTGCTCGTGGATGTAGCCATGGCCACCGAAGCACTGCAGCGCGTGGTAGGTGTTTTCAATGCCCCATTCGGTCTGGCAGGCCTTCGAAATCGGTGTCAGGAAGCTCACCAGCGTGTCGGCGCGCTCGCGTTCGGCCGGGTCTTCCGCATGGTTGGCGACGTCGATCAGCGTGCCCGCATGCAGGGCGAGCAGGCGGCTGCCTTCGACCAGCGACTTCACCGTCAGCAGCATGCGGCGCACGTCCGGGTGGACCAGGATCGGATCGGCGGGCTTGTCGGGGAACTTGGGGCCGCTCAGCGAACGCGTCTGCAGGCGCTCGCGCGCGTAGCGCAGCGCGTTCTGGTACGCGCGTTCGCTCAGGCCGATGCCCTGCAAGCCCACGCCGAGGCGTGCGGTGTTCATCATGGTGAACATGGCCTGCAGGCCCTTGTGCGGCTGGCCGACCAGATAGCCCTGCGCGCCGTCGAAATTCATCACGCAGGTGACGGAGGCCTTGATGCCCATCTTGTGTTCGATGGAACCGCAGGTCACGGCGTTGCGTTCACCGACCGTGCCATCCTGCGCCACCTTGAATTTCGGCGTGACGAACAGCGAGATGCCTTTCGCGCCCGGCGGCGCGTCAGGCAGCTTGGCCAGCACCAGGTGCACGATGTTGTCGGTCAGGTCGTGCTCGCCCGCGGTGATGAAGATCTTGGTGCCGGTGATCGCATAGCTGCCATCGGGGTTCGGCTCGGCCTTGGTCTTCAGCAGGCCAAGGTCGGTGCCACAGTGCGGTTCGGTCAGGCACATCGTGCCGGTCCAGCGGCCTTCGACCAGGGGTTTCAGGAAGACTTCCTGCTGCCACGCCTCACCGTGGTGCTTCAGCGCCTCCACTGCGCCGTGCGACAGCAGCGGGAAGTTGCCCCACGCGAGGTTGCTGGCGTTGACCAGTTCGTTGAGCGGCACGCCCATCGTGTGCGGCAGGCCCTGACCGCCGATTTCGGGCGATGCGGTCAGACCGGTCCAGCCGCCCTCGACGAACTGCGCGTACGCCGCCTTGAAACCCGGTGGCGTGGTGACCTCGCCGGTGGTCTTGTCGAGCTGGCTGCCGATCTCGTCGCCCACGCTGTTCAGCGGCGCGAGGACGGTTTCCGCGAAGCGCGCGGCTTCATCCAGCACGGCATCGAGGATGTCGCGGGTGGCCTCGGTGTAGCCGAGCCGCTGGAACAGCGGCTCCACGCCGAGTACGTCGTACAGGGCGAAGCGGAGGTCGGTCAAGGGGGCTTTGTAGGACGCGGGCATGCGGGGTCTCGGAATCGCGGATGAGGGAATGGGCTGCGCTCAGCGCAGCACGCCGTCCAGGCCGGGGACGGGATTGAGGGTGCTGCGGGTATCGACGTCGAAGTTGCGCTGCTTGGCTTCTTCCGGTGTCGCGGCAGCGTTGCCCTTCAGCGTGTACGGCAGGGTGCGACGACCGGCGAGCGCGTCCGCCACCACGATGCGGCCGGCGCTGCTGGGCACAAAGGAGACGGTGACGACGTCTGCGGATTCAGGACCCACCGACAGACCGGGCGTGGCACGCAGCTTGCCGGCATCCTGGTCGCCGACCTGCACATCGACGTCCACCGTATCGAAACGCATCGGGATGCTGCTGTAGTTCTGCAGGCGCAAGTCCACGGCCCATTGGCCATCGGCCTTCACCGTCAGTTGCTGCACGCTGACCGCCGGGTCGGAGACACGACGGACCACGCCATCGCCGCAGCCGGCCAGCAGGGCGGTTGCCGCCAGAAGTGCCAGCAGGGAAGTACGTCGCATCATGCCGCGGCTCCATGAGGGGGTGCGGCAGGATACTACGGCGTATGGCGGCTGGAATGACAGTCCGGCCGCCGCAGGCGGATCAGTCGTGTTGCGCTGCGGCAGGCTTCCACACGAAGGTGGCGACGCTGCGCGCCGGCAGCGTGTAGCCGAACGCCTTGCCGCCCTGCACGGCGCTGAAGCGACGCGGCTGCTTCGCGGAATTGGCGACCAGCAGCACCAGCGAACCATCATCGGCATTGCGGAACGCCACGTTGTCGAGGTCGTCGCCGGTTTCGCTGGACGCGATCCGGTGGGCGCCTTGTCGTACGAACCGGCTGGCGTGCGCCAGCGCGTAGTACTCGTCGGTGCGGGTAATGGCGCCGGTGCGCGAGTCGATGGTCACCACGCCGCGGCACGTGTCGCAGCCGCCGGCGTAGGGGCCGTTGTTCTCGTCCAGCGCCAGGTTCCAGAACAACGCGCCGCGCGCCCAGTGGCGCGCACTGCGGATGATGATGTTCTTCATCTGCAGCGGCAGGCCGCCGCTGCGTACCGGTTCCCAGTCGCCGCCGGAGCACTCGGTCATGTAAGCGTCCTTGTCGGGAAACGCGTCGTGCACCGGTGATTGCGCCGCCACCTCGCCGCCGTAGCAATGCCATGCCACCGCCGCGACATGCGGATTGGCTTTCGCATCGCCCAGCACACCCAGCGGTTCCTGCGGCTTGTCCCAGTTGTGGTCCCAGTCGAAGATCAGCGGGCCGCTGCCTCGTATGGCGATCATCGGCCCCAGGTGGTCGCCGATCAGTCGCGCGCGCGCCGGCGCGTTGAGCCGCATGCCGGGGTAGTCCTTCGGTTCGTAGTCCGGTTCGTTCTGTACGGTGAGCGCGAAGATCGGAATACCTTCCGCTGCGTAGGCATCGACATACTTCAGCAGGTAGCGCGAGAACGCGTCGTAGTACTGCGGCAGCAACGTGCCCTGGATCAGGCTGTTGGTGTCCTTCATCCAGCCGGGAGCGCTCCAGGGCGAGGCCATGATCTTCAGCTGCGGATTGACTGCCAGCATCGCCCGGGCGACGGGAATCACGTCGCCGCGGTTCTCGTCGATGCTGAAGTGCTTCAGTTCGGGGTCCGGCGTGCCGTCGGGTGTATCGGCGAGACTGTAGTGATGGCGGGAGAAATCCGACGCACCGATCGTGAGGCGCGAGAAGCTCAGCCCCAGTCCGCCGTCATCGCGGCCGAACAGTTCCCTCAGCAGGGCGTCGCGCTGTTGTGCGTCCAGCTTGTGCTGGATCAGCCAGGCCGAAGAATCGGTCAGCGATGCGCCGAAGCCGACGATCTCCTGGAACTGCCGGGTTCCGTCGATGGCGATGCGCGACTTCCCGGCGCCGTCATCCGCGGTGAAGCGTGCGGGCGCAGCGGGCGCCAATGCGGTCGAGTGATCCGCGGTGGTGATCCATACGGCGATGTCTTGTGCATCTGCAGCGAAGGGTGCCACCAGCATGCATGCCGAAAGCAGCAGGGCGGGGCGGAGTCGTCGAATCAGGTGGCGCGTCATGCCGGAATCCTCTCGCAGAGAGCTCGCGAATCCCTCCCGGAATCCACGCAAAGCGGGTGCTGCAACGCAGCGAAATTTTTCGGACGAATGTCCTCGCGACAAGCAAATTCAATCGTGCGCGTGCAGCCATGTCACGGTTGTTATGAATTTGTTGACACTGCATTGAAGCTTCTATATGACAGCGCTGTCAACAGCGGTCTGAGAGGGGCCAAATGAAGTACTCGAACCACATCGCGCGCATGCGTCCGTCCGTGCGCCGTCCCGCACTGCGCAAGCAGCATCTCGCTGCCGCATGCTGCCTGGCGCTGGCACTCCCGTTCGCTGCGAACGCGCAGCAGGCAGCCGACCAGACCGTCGAGACGCTGGATGCCGTCAAGGTCACCGGCATCCGCGCGGCCATCGCGACGGCGGTGGAAACCAAGAACGAATCCACCTCGATCGTCGAGGCAATCTCCGCCGAGGACATTGGCAAGTTGCCGGACATCAGCATCGCGGATTCGATTTCGCGTCTGCCGGGCCTGACCATGCAGCGCGTCGACGGACGCGCGCAGGTCATCCACATCCGTGGCATGTCCGAGCAGTTCGGCGGGACGCTGCTCAATGGCCGGGAGCAGGTCAGCACGGGTGGCAGCCGTGGCGTCGAGCTCGACCAGTACCCGGCCGAGCTGATCAACGCGGTCACCGTGTACAAGACGCCGGATGCGACGCTGGTCGGGCAAGGCCTGTCGGGCACGATCGACATGCAGTCGATCCGTCCGTTGGATTTCGACGGACGCCGCGTGACCTTCAGCGGGCAGGGCGAATACAACTCGCTGGGCAAGCTGATCGACGGCAGCAGCGACAAGGGCTATCGCGCCAGCGCGTCATATGTGGACCAGTTCGCCGACGATACGATCGGCTTCGCCATCGGCGTGGCGCGCATGGATTCGCCTTTCCAGGAGCAGCAGGAAAAGGCCTGGTGGTGGGGTAATCCGGACACCTGGGGTGCGCCGCAGCCAGGCAAGCCGGTCGATGCCGTTGCGCGCCAGGCGGGAGAGGCGTCGCTGAAGTCGCGCGACATCACTCGGGACGGCGTCATGGCGGTACTCGAGTTCAAGCCGAGCGACCAGTTCCACAGCATTCTGGACGTGTACTACTCGAAGTTCGACCAGAATGAAGCTGAAAACAGCATCATGTGGAACAACGACCCGTGGTACAGCCACCCGACGCTGGGCCAAGTGACGTATACGAACGTCGGTACGACCCTGGTGGGCGGTGTTCCGGTGGTCACGAGCGGAACGCTCAATGGCGTCGGTGCGCTGAACATGCTCAACGAAGTCAATCAGCGCGAAGACAAGCTGTTCTCGGCTGGCTGGCTCAACACGTTCCGCTGGGACGACATCTACACGCTGAAGACCGATCTGAGCTACTCGCGAGCCGAGAGCGAGCGGACCATGCTTGAACTGCAGTCCGCATTCGCGTCCCCGCGCAACATCGACTTCAACCTGCAGACGGGCAAGGGGTTCAACCACTTCACGATCCCCGGCCTCACCGATCCCACCCAGGTCTACCTGGGCATGGACGCGATGGGATGGGGGCGCGACGGGCGCACCGATCGCGCATGGACCGAGGACACACTCAAGTCCGGTCGTCTCGAACTGAACCGGCTGGTCGAGTCCTCCGATTTCCTGCGCAGCTACGACGTTGGCGTCAATGTCACCCGCCGCAACAAGGATCGCGAGTACATCGCCCACTACGTGGATCTGAAGAATGGCCGCGCACCGGTGCGCATGGACACGGTGCCCCATGGATTCGCATCGATGGACTTCATCGGCCTTGGCAACGTGATCAATTTCAATGCACGTGACCTGCTGGGCCGGTACTACGACCTGCGCTATGAAGCCAGCGAGAACGACCTGATGAAGAACTATGGTGTCGAAGAAGACATCAAGACGTTCTACGCCAAGGCCAACATCGACATGGACCTGACCGATGAAGTGCGCCTGCGCGGCAACGTCGGTGTGCAGTACATCCGCTCCGAGCAGAGTTCGACCGGTCCGACCGTCGCGCGTGACGCGGTCACGAACGACTGGGTCATCGCCGGCGGCCAGACCATCGGTACCTCGTATGGCGACATCCTGCCGAGCATGAACCTGTCGGCGGACTTCGGCGATGGCCTGCTGTTGCGCTTCGCGGCAGCGAAGACCCTGATGCGCGGCCCCATCGAGCAGATGGGGGCCTACACCACGGCCGGCGTCGACGTGACCACGCGCGAGTGGAGTGGCGGTGGTGGCAATCCGAAGCTGGAGCCCTATCGGGCGACGGCGTACGACATCTCACTGGAGAAGTACTTCGGTCCGACGACCTATGCGGCGTTGGCGGTCTTCTACAAGAACCTCGAGACCTACATCTATACGCAGAACGTCCGCTGGGACTTCACCGGATATGACGATCTCGGCATCACCCCGATCTCGAACTGGGGCAACTTCAGCACCCCGATGAACGGAAGTGGCGGCTACATGCGCGGCGCGGAAATCAGTGGCGCGCTGGGCGGTGACATGATCCATTCCTCGCTCGACGGCTTCGGCCTGCTGTTCAATGCGTCGTATACCGAGTCGTCGATCGACCCCGATGGTCCGGGTGGTTCCGATACCGACACCCTGCCGGGCCTGTCGAAGATCGTTGCCAATGCCACGGTGTACTACGAGAAGCATGGCTTCTCTGCGCGCATCAGCCAGCGTTACCGTGATGAGTACCGCGGTGAGTATGCCTCGCTTTTCGGCGACCGGATCTATCAGAACACCATGCCGGAACGCACGATGGACATGCAGGTGGGATACGACTTCGGTGAGGGCAGCAGACTTTCGGGGCTGTCCATCCTCCTTCAGGTCAACAACGTGACCAACGAGCCGTATCGCACGGAGACGACGGCGGGCGGCATCGACCAGATGATCTTCCTGCCCTCCGAGTACAAGGAATACGGTCGCCAGTACCTGCTCGGCTTCCGCTACAAGCTGTGACTGACGCACTTCATCGATAACCGCAGTACCTGACGGGATGCGGGGCCTGGCCCCGCGTCCCGTCAGACTTTCCGTAAAGGCGCGGATCCTGTCGGGGATGTTGTGCGCGCCGCCATTCTGGGAGAAACGAGTGAATCCGATCCGAGTGACCCTGCTGGGGGCCAGTCTTTTGGCATGCCTGTCGTGTACGGCGCAGAAGGACCCCGAACAGAAACCCGTCGGCGCGGCCGCGAACGATGCCGCAGAACTGAAGGACTGGCCTGCGCTGAAAAGCAGCTTCGCCAAGGATCCTGCCGTCGAGGCACGCGTGGCCGAGATCCTCGCGAGCATGACGCTGGAGCAGAAGGTCGGCCAGATGGTGCAGCCGGAGATCAAGGCGATCACGCCGGCCGACGTGCGCAAGTACTACATCGGTTCCGTCCTCAACGGCGGTGGTTCGTGGCCGGCGATGAACAAGCACGCCAAGGTCGAAGACTGGGTCAAGCTGGCGGATGCCTACTACGACGCCTCGCTGTCGACCGATGCCAAGATCCCCGTGCCCGTGATCTGGGGCACCGACGCCGTCCATGGCCATAGCAACGTCTATGGCGCGACGATCTTCCCGCACAATATCGGCCTGGGCGCCGCGCACGACGTCGAGTTGATCGAACGCATCGCCGAAGCCACCGGACAATCCACGCGCGCGACGGGCGTGACGTGGACGTTTGCGCCGACGGTCGCTGTCGCGCAGGACGCACGCTGGGGCCGCACCTACGAAAGCTATTCCTCGCAGCCCGCGCTGATCCGCGAGTACGCGGCCGCCTACGTCAAAGGCATGCAGGGGCTGCTGGACAAGGATGGCAACGTCGTCGCTACCGCCAAGCACTTCATCGGCGACGGTGCCACCGACGGCGGCAAGGACCAGGGCCTCGCCACCATCACCCAGGCGCAGATGATCAACGTCCACGGCCAGGGGTACTACGGCGCCATCGAAGCCGGTGTGCAGACCGTCATGGCGTCCTTCAACAGCTGGAACGACGTCGCCGCCGGCAAGGACTACGGCAAGATGCACGGCACACGCGATCTGCTGACCGTCGCGCTGAAGGAGAAGATGGGCTTCGACGGCTTCGTCGTCTCCGACTGGAATGGCATCGGCCAGGTCGCAGGTTGCAAGGACGACAGCTGCCCGCAGGCGATCAATGCCGGCATCGACATGGTGATGGTGCCGGATGCGTGGAAGTCCTTCATCACCAACACGATTGCCCAAGTGAAGTCGGGTGAAATCCCGCAGGCGCGCATCGACGATGCCGTCACCCGCATCCTGCGCGTCAAGCTGCGCGCAGGCCTGTGGGAACACAAGCCGTCGGCCAGCCAGCATGCCGGCAAGCTCGAGTCGCTGGTGCATCGCGATCTCGCGCGGCGTGCTGCACGCGAATCGCTGGTGTTGCTGAAGAACGACGGCGGCGCATTGCCGCTGAAGAAGAACCAGCGCGTGCTGCTGGTGGGCAAAAGCGCCGACAGCATCTCCAACCAGACGGGTGGCTGGTCGCTGACCTGGCAGGGCACCGACAACACGAATGCCGATTTCCCCAATGCCGACAGCCTGGCCGCCGGCCTGCGCGAACAGCTCGGCGAAGCGAACGTGCTGCTGCGCGAGAGCGCGGAGGGTGTGGATCCGGCCAGCTACGACGTCATCGTGGCTGCCATCGGCGAAACGCCGTATGCAGAAACCAACGGCGACATCGTGCCGTCCGATACGATGGCGCACAGCCGTCGGCATCCGGAAGACTTGGCGACGCTGAAGGCGGCCGCCGCCGCCGGAAAGCCGGTCGTCACCGTGCTGCTGTCCGGCCGTGCGCTGTACGCGAATGACCTGATCAACCTGTCCAACAGCTTCGTCGCCGCCTGGCTCCCGGGCACGGAAGGCAAGGGCGTCACCGACGTGCTGGTGGCCGGTGCCGATGGCAAGCCGGTCCATGACTTCCGCGGAAAGCTGACGTTCCCGTGGCCGGCGGTGGCCTGCCCGAAGGCGGACAGCAAGCCACAGTTCGCCCTGGATGCCGGGCTGCGCTATGGCGACAGCAGCAACGTCGGCAAGCTGGAGGAAGACAGCGCGACGAGCTGCGGCGAAGCCACCGCGCTGGGTATCTTCAAGCAGTCCGACATCGCGCCCTTCACCCTGCAGATGGAAGCGGCCGGCGCTACCCAGGCCGTCGGCAACGACATGAACGCGACGCAGCGCTGGCCGCAGGCCAAGCCGGCATTGCAGGTCGCCACCGTGCAGGTCAACACGCAGCAGGACGCCAAGGAAGTCACCTGGCTGGCACCGGCGCGCGTCTTCGCCCGCAATCCTTCGAAGAACAACCTGGCTGCGATGGCCACGGCACGCGGTGTGGTGCAGTTCGACGTGGTGGTGAAGCAGGCTCCGGCCAAGCCGGTCCGGTTCGCGCTGGGCTGCGGCGCCAACTGCGGGGCCAGCCTGGACCTGACCTCCACCTTCTCCGGCGATGCCGTCGGCAGGAAGCAGACGGTCAAGATCCCGCTGGCCTGCTTCGGCAAGCTCGGTGCCGACCTGACCGGCGTGGATACGCCCTTCAGCGTCGCTGCCGATGCACCGTTCGCGGCGGCCTTCACCGACATCCAGGTGGTGGCCGGGGCGGCGGACGCGCCTGATGTGGTGAAGTGCGCGCAGTAGTGTCGTTTCCGAAGCGCTCCGCGGCATGGCCGCGGGGCGCTGACGCAGTGCAAGTTGCAATCGCGCGGCGGCCCCGTAGGCTGGCCGTTCCGTCCGGATCCCATACCAGCAGGCATACCAATCCATGACCACACAAACCACCCGATGGTCGCAGTTCAGCGTGCTGATCACCGTGTTCTTCTTCTGGGGTTTTGTTGCGGCCAGCAACGGCATCCTGATCCCGGTGTTCAAGAAGGCGTTCGACCTGACGCAGGCGCAGAGCATGTACGTCGCGCTCGCGTTCTACGTGGCCTATACCGTCGGTTCGCTGATCTATGTCGCCATCTCGAAGGCGATGGGTCAGGACGTACTCAACAAGATCGGCTACAAGAACGGCATCTGCGTGGGCCTGGTGATCTCCGCGCTGGGAGCGTTGTTGTTCTACCCGGCCGCCAATACGGGTTCGTTCAACCTGATGCTGTCGGGACTGTTCATCGTCGGCCTGGGCTTCTCGCTGCAGCAGATCGCGGCCAACCCGCTGGCCATCGTCATGGGTGATCCCAAGACCGGCGCGCAGCGGCTGACGATGGCCGGCGGCATCAACAACTTCGGCACCACCATCGGTCCGCTGCTGGTCAGCGTGGCGATCTTCGGCAGCGTCACCTCGGGCAACACCGAAGCGAGCATCGAAAGCGTCAAGACGCCCTACCTGGTGCTGGGGGCCGCCTTCATCCTGGTGGCGATCTTCCTGAAGTTCTCCTCGGTGCCCAACCACATCGATCTGGAGAAGCTGTCGGAGACCGAGGCCGAGGACAGCAGCAAGCTGATCCACAAGAAGTCGGCGCTGTCCTATCCGCAGCTGGTGCTGGGCATGATCGCGATCTTCCTGTACGTGGGCGTCGAGGTCTCGACCATCGACAATCTGCCCGCTTACCTGGAACTTCCGGTGGAGAAGGGCGGACTCGGCATAGAGACCGCGTTGATCGCGCCGTTCGTGTCGCTGTACTGGGCCAGCCTGATGATCGGCCGCTGGAGCGGCGCTGCCGGCGCATTCGATGTCGGCGCAGGCGCCAAGAAGATGCTGATGCTGATCCTCCCGTACCTGGCGTTCGGCGTGTTCCTCGCCGTGAACGCCATCACCGGCCACGACCCCTCGCAGTTCTTCGGCTACGCGGCCGTCATCGTGCTGATGATCCTGGCCACGCTGGCCAGCAGGGGCAATCCGGCACGCATGCTGCTGTACTTCGCCATCTGCGGCATCGCCGCGCAGCTGATCGGCATGTTCACTACAGGCATGACCAGTGTCATTGCCTTCATCAGCGTGGGCCTGTTCTGCAGCACCATGTGGCCGTGCATCTTCGCGCTGGCGATCACTGGCCTGGGCAACAAGACCAACCAGGGCAGCAGCCTGCTGATCATGATGATCATGGGCGGCGGCATCGTCAGCTGGGCGCAGGGTGCTCTGGCCGACAAGGTCGGCATCCACTACAGCTTCATCGTCGGCGTGCTGTGCTTCGCCTACCTGGCGTTCTACGCGATCGCCGCTACGCGCACGCTGCGCAAGCAGGGTATCGATCTGGACAAGCTCGCCGCCGGCAACGGCCACTGAGTGCGGTGCGCGCCGGAGAGAGGCCGGCGCGCATCCCCCAAGCCATCGGGTCACTCTCCGGCCCGGTGGCTTTTCTTTTTTCGCAACAGACGACGCTCAGGCCGACGCCAGCGCTAGTCCGGGCGCCTCGTCGTACACGCGCGGACGATGCTGGTCCACGTATCGGCACAGCAATCCGGCACGCTGGCGCGCCCACTGCGTGGCCCAGCCGATGGCGCGCTCTTCGCACCGCACCGCCATCTCGAACGGCGCGATGTCGCCCATGTCCACCAGTACGCGCAACACCAGTCCGGCGTTGAGGGGGCGTATCTCGGCGATGACCGTGTCGTCCACGCAGAGATCGTGGCCGGCCTCGGTGCGGAGCCAGGTGAATCGGTCGGGGAGTACATGCGATGCCGTCTTCATGACGATGTTCACTCGGCGATTCCGTGGCAGGAGAGGGGTGTGTGTAGAACTTGGGGCAGGCCGCGTGCAGGCGACGTCAAGGCGCGCCGTCGGGAACGCCGTGACGGCACCGCGTTCAGCGCGTGGTAAATGGGGTCGTGGCGGCGTGACGGATGGGACATGGCCTATTGCGCGGGTGGCGCAAGACTGCGGCTTCGCCGCCCCGGAGTTTCTTCATGGTCCGCCTGATCTCATGCCTGCTGTTGTGCGCCGTCGCCTCCGCCACCCAAGCACAGCAGGTGCCGACGCGCGAACACTTCGCCAATCCCGGGCACGAGGCGGCGTACCACGACTGGCACTACACGCCGGTGGTGAAAGTAGGGGACATGGTCATCGTGTCCGGCATACCCGCCGCCGGGGACGGGACCTACGAGGAGAAGGTCAGGCGCATGTTCGTGGTGTTGGGCAAGCAACTCGCCGAAGCGGGCGCGACCTACGCTGACGTCGTGGAGCTGACCACGTTCCATACCGGCCCCACCGATCCAGCGAGCTTCCAGGCCGAGTTCGCACGCTTCGCACCCATCCATCACGAGTTCTTCCCGTCGCATTACCCCGCGTGGAGCGCTGTCGGCACCAGTGCATTGCTCGCGCCAGGTGCGGTAGTGGAAATGCGGGCGGTGGCGATGATCGGATCTGGGCGTGCACCGAAGGCCGACATTCCGAAGCCTCAACCGCGCGCGGCGACGCCTTGATCGTGCGTCAGGCGTGGCCGGCGCCGTCCGTGTCGCGCTTGGCCAGCATCGTCTCGATCAGGTCGAGGATCTCCGCCAGCGGAATGCCGTAGGAACCTGCCTTCCCGGCGTCGAAAGCCTGCTTCCACTGGTTGTAGCCGTCCAGGTACGCAGGATCGGGCGTGCCTTCGCCGACGTATTCGGCATCGCTGCGCTCCAGCACCTGGCCGATGATCGGCAGGTGGGCGAAGGTGGTGATGACGCCGTCGCGCAGGCCGGGATGGCGGATGCGTGCATGCGTCACGCTGACATGCAGGATCTCGCCGCCCAGCGGATGCGGGTCGATGCGATTGATCGTCAGCGTCGGGGTCTCGGCGGCATGGCGGCCGCGGCAGCGCCACTGCTGACCGACGGCGTAAGGGGGCGTGGCGGGTGTCATGGCGGCACGGGTGGACGGGGCGAGGTTCTGCAGGATAGGCAGCGCGTACCGGCTTGTCCGCGACGCCGGGCCCTGTCGGCGCAAACCGCCCGATCCGGCAAAGCGCGAGTGCCCTCTTTGCCGCGCTGCTGGGTGGGGTGGGAATGCCCTCGATTCCGCGCGCGGTGGTTCGACGGTGGGCCGGTGACTGTGGTGATCGAGGGCATCGGAATGCCACTGCCCATATCTGCCGTTGTCCGGATCGTTCTGCGCGTCACGATATCCCGTATCGACACCTCCGCTGCGCACCCTGCGTGCCCCCAGCGCACCCTTTACGCTCCCCGAGTCCAAGCTCATGCCCCTCGATTCGAATTCCCGCTTCATTGCCGGAGTGTGCGGCGTTGCCGTCCTCCTGCTGGTCGCCTGGCTGCACGGGAATGCGCAGGGCATCGATCACCGCATCCCAAGCTGCGACCCGAGCGGGGTGCCGCAAGACCAGGCGCGCGAGTGCGCAAGCTGCCCGCATGAGGAGACATCGCGGATCATCGGTGATGCGCCATCGTTGCCGATACGCTTCGTCACCCCCGCACCACGTTCCTAACCCTCCGGGCAGCGTCCCGCAGCCTGTTCGGCCTTGGCTGCATCGAGTGCGGCGTTGGCGGCCGCGGACTCCGTCGCCATGTCCGACAGCTTCTGCTGGTTCTTCTCGGTGGGTGATTCCACGATACGTTGACGGAGTTCCTCGTAATCCTTGTCGATCCTGTCGACAGCCTTCTGTTTGGACGCGACGCTGGCGCACGTCGGTGCATCGCCTCCGCGGGCAAGGCCACCGCCGCCGCAGGCGGACAGCATCAGGAAGGAAAGCAGGATGAGCGGTCGCATGGGGGATCCTCGGAAGAGCATGCGACCAGCGTAGTCAGGCAAGGCGGAGGGCTGCGTGAAGCGATGGGCCGACAAGAGCGATCCGGCGGAGGTACCGGCGCCGGCCATGCGGGAAAATACCCCTAGAAGCGTGCGCCGGCAGGCAGATAGCGCCATTGCCCGACGGGCATCTTCGACAGCGGGATGCGGCCCACCCGCAAGCGCCGGATGGACACCACGTCGAGGCCTCCCTCGCGGCAGCGGTGGCGCAGCTCGCCGGGTTGCACATCCTTGATCGCGAACCGCAGGCGCACTTCGTTCTGCCAGCTCACCTTGCACGGCGCCAATCCGCGGCCCTGGTAGCTGGATGCGTGGCCGATGCGGCCGAGCGTGTAGGGACCGGCATCGCCGCGGACCTCGACCACGAACTCCTGCTCGAGCTGCGCGTAGTCTTCGGTCAGCCGGCGCCATATGCGGCCATCCTGGCTGAGCACCATGAGGCCGCTGGCCTCGGTATCCAGCGGCACCAGTGGAGTCAGGCGGTGGAGATGCCGCTTCAACGGGCGAATGCCGCTGTTGTCATCCGCCGCGCGGGTGGCCGGAACGGCCAGTGCGGCCACGTCCTGCCAGGCCACGCCTGCCGGTTTGTGGATCAGCAGCGTGGCGGGCTCGCTCGCGTTGAGCTCGGCGGCGGGATCGATCTCCACGCGCTCGTCGGTGATCGGATGTTGCGGTGCCTCGACCGTCTCACCGTTTACGGTGACCCAGCCGCCTTCGATGTACTGTTCGGCTTCCGAACGCGAGCAGCCGGTCAGTTCGGCAACCCGCTTGGCGAGACGGATGGGGTCGGGCATGGGAGACACCGGAGTTCCTGGCGGACACGAAAAAGGCCTGCATCGCTGCAGGCCTTTCGGAAACAATATGGTGGCCCGGGGCGGATTCGAACCACCGACACGCGGATTTTCAATCCGCTGCTCTACCAACTGAGCTACCAGGCCAGGATTTCCCGCAGTACGGCCGAGCCGGTGCGAAGGCGACGAATGATACGGATCGGGGCGGGGGATGGCAAGCCGTACCGTCGGCTGAATGCGGGCGCCAGCGGGCGGCGCCCGCCGTCCACCACGGGCGCATCATCGGGCTCCGGAGAGAGCCCCGCATCGCATGCCCGAGGAGGCCACGCATGAAACCCCTTCTTCCTTTCGCCCTGATGGCGGCGACCGCGTTGTCCGGCTGTGCCACCGACGGAAAGCAGACCGATGCCGAAAAGCTGGCCTTCTACCGCGGCCACGCCGGCGAACCGGTCAAGGACTTCCAGTACTTCGGCCGCCTCAACGGCTGGACCCCCCTCGGCGATGGCGCCCTGGCCGTCTGGACCAAGCCCAGCGAGGGCTATCTGCTGGAACTTACCGGTCCCTGCCAGGACCTCGATTACGCCATGGCCATCCACATCACCCAGTTCGGGAGCCGCGTGTCTGCGCGATTCGACGACGTAGTACCACTGGGCGCGGGCACCGCCAGCATCAAGATCCCCTGCCGCATCGAGACCATCCGCCCGCTGGACGTGAAGGCCCTGCGCGCCAGCGAGAAGGAACTGCGCGAAGCCGCCGCGGTGGAGCGGCAGACGAAGCGCTGAGGCATCGGCCGCCGGCTACGGCGTGGGCACGTAGCCAGCCGGCTTGTCGGCACCGCCGTCGAACAGGAATTTCTCCAGTTCCGTTTCCAGGAAGGCGCGGTGCTTGGGATCGCGCGGCGACAGCCGGTTCTCGTTGATCAGCATGGTCTGGTGCGCCAGCCAGGCCGCCCACGCCGGCTTGCCGATGTCGGCGTAGATGCGCTTGCCCAGGTCGCCGGGATAGGGAACGAAATCGAGCCCCTCCGTTTCGCGTTGTTCGTACTGGCAGAAGACGGTGCGCGACATCGGTCAGTTCCCTAGAAGTTTGCGGATCGGCGCCGGCAGGCCCAGCGTGGCGAGGTCGCCACGCGCCACCCAGCGCAGGTCGTCATTGTCGCGCACCGCGTCGCGCAGGGCGACCTTGCGCAGGCGCAACGGCTGCAGATGCAGCCGATAGTGGCTGAAGGTGTGGACGACGACGGGCAACTCTTCGGCGTTGTCGTAGGCGCCCTTCATCTCGCTTGCGAACCAGTCGCGCATGCCGGCGTCGGTGTCGGCCTGAGGCAGCGTCCACAGCGATGCCCAGATGCCGGTGTCCGGACGACGTTGCAGCAGGATCTCGCCGGTGGTGTTCTCCAGCCATAGCGCCACGGCCTCGCGTTCGGGCAGGACCTTCGACGGCTTCGACGTCGGCAGCGAACCGGTGAGACCGTCGCGGCGAGCCACGCAATCGTCCTGCACGGGACACACCACGCACGCCGGCTTGGCGCGCGTGCATAGCGTGGCGCCGAAATCCATCTGCGCCTGCGTGTAGTCGGCCAGCCGGCCCTCAGGCACGTCGCGCAGGTGCTGCTCCGCCAGCGCCCACAGTTGTTTCTCCACGGCCGGCAGCCCCGGCCAGCCGGCGATGCCGTGGAAGCGCGTCAGCACGCGCTTGACGTTGCCGTCGAGGATAGGGAACCGGTCGTTCCATGCCTGCGACAGGATGGCGCCGGCCGTGCTGCGGCCGATGCCGGGCAGCGCGTGCAGTGCATCGAAATCGCGCGGCAGGTCGCCACGATGGTCCGCGACGCACGCTTTCGCGGCGGCGTGCAGGTTGCGGGCACGGGCGTAGTAGCCCAGGCCGGCCCAGTGCGCCATCACGTGGTCGGTGGTGGCGGCGGCGAGGTCAGGCAGGGTGGGAAAGCGTTCGACGAACCGCAGGAAGTACGGGATGACCGTGGCGACCTGGGTCTGCTGCAGCATGATTTCCGACAGCCACACGCGATACGGCGTGCGCGGATGTTGCCACGGCAGGTCGTGGCGGCCATGGCCGTCGAACCAGGTGAGCAGGCGTTGGGCGAAGGAGGTGCCGCTCACGTGCGGCGACCTGTGGGAGCGACGTCAGTCGCGATCGACCACCGCGATGGCGTCATCGCGACTGACGTCGCTCCCACAAGGAGCGGCTCGAAGTCAGCCGCCACCCAGCGCTTCCGGCAGCAGCGCGTCGACGAACGATTCCGCGTCGAACACGCGCAGGTCTTCCACGCGCTCGCCGATGCCGGCGTAGCGGATTGGGATGCCGAATTCGCGCGCCAGCGCGAACACCACGCCGCCCTTGGCGGTGCCGTCCAGCTTGGTGACCACCAGGCCGGTGACGCCGACCGCGGCATGGAACTGGCGCAGCTGCGAAAGCGCGTTCTGGCCGGTGGTGCCGTCGATGACCATCAACACTTCGTGCGGCGCTTCCGCGTCGATCTTGCCCAGCACGCGGCGGATCTTGCCCAGCTCGTTCATCAGGCCGGTCTGCGTGTGGAGGCGGCCGGCGGTATCGGCGATCAGCACGTCGAAGTGGCGCGACTTGGCCGACTGCAGCGCGTCGAACGCGACCGAGGCGGCATCGGCATCCTGGCCCTGCGCGACCACGGGCACGCCGTTGCGTTCGCCCCAGGTCTGCAGCTGCGCGACGGCGGCGGCGCGAAAGGTGTCGCCGGCAGCGAGCATCAGGCTGTGGCCGTCCTGCTTGAAGCGGCGCGCCAGCTTGCCGATGGTGGTGGTCTTGCCGACGCCGTTGACGCCGACGGTCAGCACGACGAACGGCTTGCGGCTGGCGTCGATCACCAGCGGCTTCGCCACCGGCGTGATCAGTGCGATCAGGTCGGCGCGCAGCGCCTTCAGCAGCGCCTGCGCATCGGCGAACTCGCGTTCCTTCATCCGCTTGCGAAGGTCTTCGATGATGGCGGTGGTCGCCGGCACGCCGACGTCAGCCGTCAGCAGCGCGGTTTCGATCTCGTCCAGCAGGTCGTCGTCCAGGCGCGGGTTGCGCGTGAACAGGCCGGCCAGGCCCAGCGCGGCGCTGGTGCGGCGCAGGCGGTCGCGCCAGCCGGACTTGCCGGCCGGCGCCGCCGGGGCGGCGTCGGTTTCAGGCTCGCTCTCCACCGCCTGCGGAGGGGAGGGCTGGGGTGAGGGGGCGGGCGCGGTACCGATCGTCGCGACAGCGGCACTTTCCGCGCCCTCCGCCTGCGACACCTGCTCATCCGCGGGCGCGGCAGCAGGGAAGGCGGCGTCCGCCGGCAACGGCTCGCTGGGCGCGCGCGGGAAGGCGGCGGCGAGTTCTTCGGTGCTGGGGCGGGTCTGGGCGGCGCCCGGGCCGTCCTGGGGCTTCTTGCGGCGGAAAAAACCGATCATTGCAGGGGGTATCTCGAAGAGGGCGACATGCTACCACCCGGCTGTCGGACGCCCGGGCACTGGACTCAAGTGGGGCCGGCAGCGGCCGATATCGAGGGCGGAAAACCCGGAATCCCCGCATGAACGCCATCACCGGCATCGCCACCTCGGGCCTGCGCGCCGCCTCCACCGGCCTGCAGGCCGCCGCGCACAACCTCGCCAACCTGGCCACGCCCGATGCCGCGCGGCAGGCGGTCGCGCTGTCGGCCGAGACCGGTGGTGTGTCCGCGCGCGTGGTGGACGCGCCGGCCGATCCGGCGGCCCCGCTCGAGGACGTCGCCGCGATGCTGACCTACAAGGCGATGGCCGGCGCCAACCTGTTCGTGCTGAAGGTGGCCGACCAGACGCTGGGTAGCCTTCTGGATATCAGGGCTTGAGTCCCTTCTCCCCGTTGCACGGGGAGAGGGGACATCCGCGTGACTTCGCTTACGCCGACAACTCCAGCAGCAGCGCATTGAGTCGTTTCACGTAACCGGCCGGATCCTTGAGGCTTTCGCCGGCAGCGAGCGCGGCCTGGTCGAACAGCACGCGGGTGAGGTTGTTGAAGCGGTTCGCGTCGCTCTCGGCATCGAGCTTGGCGATCAGCGGGTGGTCGGGATTGAACTCGAACACCGGCTTGCTCTCCGGCACCTGCTGGCCGCTGGCTTCCAGCAACTGGCGCATCTGCAGACCCAGGTCGCCCTGGCCGATGGCGAGGATGGCCGGCGAGTCGGTCAGGCGATGTGAGACGCGCACGTCGGCCACGTCCAGGCCCAGCACGGTCTTGATACGACCGGTCAGTGCCTCCTTGGCTTTCGCGCTCTCTTCCTGAGCCTTCTTGTCGTCCTCGCTGTCCAGCGCGCCCAGGTCCAGGTCGCCGCGGGCGACGTCGATGAAGGACTTGCCGTCGAACTCGGTCAGATAGCCCATCAGCCACTCGTCGATGCGATCGGTGAGCAGCAGCACCTCGATGCCCTTCTTGCGGAAGATCTCCAGGTGCGGACTGTCCTTGATCTGCGCGTGCGAATCGCCGGTCAGGAAGTAGAGCTTGTCCTGGCCTTCCGGCAGACGGCTCACGTAGTCGGCCAGCGACACGCTGGGCGCACCGGAGGCGTCGTGCGTGGAGGCGAAGCGGAGCAGGCCGGCGATCTTCTCGCGGTTGGCGTAGTCCTCGGCGGGGCCTTCCTTCAACACCTGGCCGAAGTTGGTCCAGAACGCTTTGTAGTCCTCGGGCCTGTCCTTGGCCAGCTTCTCCAGCATGTCGAGCGCGCGCTTGGTCAGCGCCGAGCGCATCGAGTCGACCACCGGGCCGGATTGCAGGATCTCGCGCGATACGTTGAGCGACAGGTCGGACGAATCGACCACGCCGCGCAGAAAGCGCAGGTACAGCGGCAGGAACTGTTCGGCCTGGTCCATGATGAAGACGCGCTGCACGTACAGCTTCAGGCCCTTGGCGCCGTCGCGGTGGTACAGGTCGAACGGTGCGCGCGCCGGGACGTACAGCAGCGAGGTGTATTCCAGCTTGCCTTCGACCTTGTTGTGGCTCCACGCCGCCGGGTCGGTGAAGTCGTGTGCGATGTGCTTGTAGAACTCGCTGTATTCCTCGTCCTTGATCTCGGACTTGGCGCGCGTCCACAGCGCGCTGGCCTTGTTGACGGCTTCCCATTCCACGGAAGCGGGCGCGTCTTCGCCCTGATGCTCCTTCGGCATCTCGATCGGCAGACCGACATGGTCGGAGTACTTCTTGATGATGCCGCGCAGCTTCCAGCCGTCGGCGAAACCTTCTTCGCCGTCCTTCAGGTGCAGCACGATGCGTGTGCCTCGTTCGGGCTTGTCGACGGTGGCGACCTCGAAATCGCCTTCGCCCGCGCTGGACCAGTGCACGCCTTCGCTGGCGGGCAGGCCGGCGCGACGGCTGAACACATCCACGCGGTCGGCCACGATGAAGGCGCTGTAGAAGCCCACGCCGAACTGGCCGATCAGGCTGGCGTCCTTCTTCTGGTCGCCGGACATCGCGCGCAGGAACTCGCCGGTGCCGGACTTGGCGATGGTGCCGAGGTGAGCGACGGCTTCGTCGCGGCTCATGCCGATGCCGTTGTCGTCGATGGTCACCGTGCGCGCGGCGGCGTCGAAGCCGATACGGATGCGCAGGGTGGGGTCTTCGGCCAGCAGGCCGGGTTCCTTCAGGGCCTCGAAGCGCAGCTTGTCGGCGGCATCGGCGGCGTTGGAGACCAGCTCGCGCAGGAAGATCTCCTTGTTCGAATACAGCGAGTGGATCATCAGCTGCAGCAGCTGCTTCACTTCGGCCTGGAAGCCCAGCGTTTCTTTGCGGGTCTCAACGGTCATCGCGGTCGTGCTCCATGGAATCGGGGTGCGGGCCGCCGGCGCGGCCGATGTGTCCCGGTGTATGGGCCCGGATGGGCTTTCTCAACCGTGTAGGCCCCTCCTGCAGGGCAGGGACGTATCATGCGGGGCCTTCCGTTCGCCGCTTTGCCGATGCCCCGCAGCCCTCGTCGCCCACCTCCAGCGTCCGCTTCCGCTCCGCGCGGGACCGGCCAGGTGCGGATCATCGGCGGGCGTTGGCGCGGCACAAAGCTGGCGGTGCCGGACCGTCCCGGCCTGCGGCCCAGCAGCGACCGCGTGCGCGAGACCCTGTTCAATTGGCTGATGCCCGTATTGCCGGGCGCGCGCGTACTGGACCTGTTCGCTGGCACCGGCGTGCTCGGCTTGGAAGCGCTGTCGCGCGGCGCGGCGCAGGCCGTTCTGGTGGAACGCGATCCCGGTCTGGCCGTGGCGCTGCGCGAGGCGGCGGCCAAGTTGTCCGCGCCGGCCGAGGTGCATGCCGCGGATGCGCTGGCATGGCTGGGTGGGCGCCGCGATACCTTCGACCTGGTGTTCCTGGATCCGCCGTTCGCCGACGGCCTGTGGTCGCGCGCGCTGGACGGGCTGGCACCGCGACTGGCGCCGGGCGCCTGGATCTACGTGGAATCGCCAACGGACATCGCGCCGCCGGTCCCGCCGGGCTGGGCACTGCACCGCGAGGGCCGGACCCGGGACGTGCGCTATGCCCTGTACCGGACCCCGGCCGCGCAGCCCACTGTTACACTGCGCCCCGACGATCCGCCGGCGACGACTGAATGACTGTGGCGCGCACCCGGACGGCCGTATACCCCGGCACGTTCGACCCCATCACCAATGGCCATATCGACCTGATCGACCGCGCCGCGCCGCTGTTTGAGCGCGTGATCATCGGCGTGGCCGAAAGTCCGGGCAAGGGGCCGGCGCTGCCGCTGGCCCAGCGCGTCGCGCTGGCCCGGGATGCGGTGGCCAAGCACCCGCACGTGGAGGTGCAGGGCTTCGACGGTCTGCTCGCGCACTTCGTCAAGGACGTCGGCGGTGGCGTGCTGCTGCGCGGCCTGCGCGCCGTGTCCGACTTCGAATACGAGTTCCAGCTGGCCAGCATGAACCGCCACCTGATCCCGGAGGTCGAGACGCTGTTCCTCACCCCGGCCGAGCAGTACGGCTTCATTTCCTCGTCGCTGGTGCGCGAGATCGCCCGACTGGGCGGCGACGTGTCCGGCTTCGTGCCGCCGGCCGTGACCGCGGCGCTGAAGGCGCAGTGGCAGAAAGACAAGCAGGGCGCCTGAGCGCCACGATTCCGACAACCGCTTTACCAAGAGGGGGATTACCCATGAAGAAGTTCGCAAGCCGCATCATGCTCACCGCCTGCCTCGTGCTGCCGTTCGCGGCGTGCAAGAAGCAGGAAGAAGCCCCGGCCGAGCCGGCCGACGTCGCGCTGGTCGCGCCCGCCACGACCGAAGACGGCCCGTGGAAGGAGTACCTGAGCAAGGTGGTCGACGCCAACATGGGCACGATCACCAACACGCCTTACGTGTACTACCTGCCGGCCGAGACGGATCCGGAGTTCGAAGCCAAGTATGGCCGTCAGCTCGAGCAGGCCAAGGGCGCGGTGGCGCGCGGCGTCAGCGCCGGCAACCTGATCGCGTTCGGTTCGCCGAACAGCACCAAGATCGCCGACCTGGCCGTGGCCGCGTTCGAGGGCGTCGAGACCGACGCGTTCAAGGGCGTGCGCGTGCTGTTCATCGGCAAGGCCGAGGACAGCGAGCGGGTGAAGGCCGCCGTGGCCCCGAGCAACGCCGAGTACCTGTTCGTCGAAGCCAAGTGACCTGCCGGCGCGTGGCCGTCGAATGGCGGCCACGCCTCTGCCGGAAGGTCATCCCCGCACAAGCGGGGATCCAGTGACGCCAAGCGGTCACTGAGTCCCGTTTCGACGGGAGTAACGGAAGTCATGTCCCTCAAGATCAACGAACTCTGCGTCAACTGCGATGTCTGCGAGCCGGCCTGTCCCAACCAGGCCATCTCGATGGGCGAGACGATCTATGTGATCGATCCGGCGCGCTGCACCGAATGCGTCGGCCATCATGACGAAGCGCAATGTGTCGTCGTGTGCCCGGTGGAGTGCATCGACCCCGATCCGGCGTATCCTGAGACCCACGAAGCACTGCTGGCGAAAATGCTGAGGCTGCAGGCCGGCTGATCGCCCTGTTCCGCACGTGCTTCGTCCCGGTGTCCGTTCCAGGAGAAGTCGTGATCCATCGCCGTCTGTTCGCCCTGTTGTTCGTCGTCGCGTTCGCGCCTTCCGCGCTGGCTGCCGACGCAGTCCGCAACACCCCCCCGTCGCACCCGCCCGGCACCGCCATCGCCAGCGCGCACGCGCTCGCCACGCAGGCGGGCCAGGATGTCATCGCGCAGGGCGGCAACGCGTTCGACGCGGCCATCGCGGTGTCGTCGACGCTCTCGGTGGTGGAGCCCATCAGCTCCGGCCTCGGTGGCGGCGGCTTCTTCCTGCTGCACGACGGCAAGACCGGCAAGGACGTCTTCATCGATGCGCGCGAGACTGCACCGGCGGCCGCGACGCCCGACAAGTACCTGCTGCCGAACGGCGACTTCAATCGCGACCGCGCCGAGAACGGCCCGTGGGCCGCCGGCATTCCCGGACTTCCCGCCGCCTTCGTCCACCTGGCGGAGAAGTACGGCAGGCTGCCGCTGAAGACCTCGCTGGCACCGGCGATCCGCACGGCGCGCGAGGGGTTCCCGGTGTACGCGCGCATGGCGCGCGGCTACCAGGCGCGTCGCGAGGTGATGGAGCGTTACAAGGGCACGCGTGCGGTGTTCCTGGCCAACGGCCAGCCGATCAAGGAAGGCGATGTTTTCAGGCAGCCCGACCTGGCGCGCACGCTGGAGCGCCTGGCTGCACAGGGATTCGACGGCTTCTACAAGGGTGAAACCGCGAAACTGCTGCTGGCCGGCGTGAAGGCCGAGGGCGGGCAATGGACCGCGAAGGAACTGGCTGGCTACACCGTGCGCGAGCGCGAGCCGCTGACGTTCAAGTACAACGACTGGCAGGTGACGACCGCGCCGCCGCCGTCGTCCGGCGGTGTGGCGCTGACGCAGATGCTGCAGATCCTCGACGCCTATGACCTGTCCAAGCTGGACGAGGCGCAGCGTACGCACCTGATCGTGGAATCGATGCGGCGTGCGTTCCGCGACCGCACGTTCTATCTCGGCGATCCCGACTTCGTCGAGATTCCGATGAAGACGCTGACCAGCCCGTATTACGCGGCGGGCCTGCGCGCAACGATCAATCCGCAGAAGGCGACGCCCAGCGACCAGCTGTCGGGCCAGCAGACGCCACTGGAAGACGAGGAAACCACGCACTTCTCGATCATCGATGCGGAAGGCAACCGTGTCGCCGGGACGCAGACGGTCAACCTGCTGTACGGCTCGGGCCTGGTGCCGCCGGGCACCGGCGTGCTGCTGAACAACGAGATGGACGATTTCGCGCTGAAGCCGGGCACGCCCAATGCCTTCGGCGTGATGGGCTACGACGCCAACGCGCCGAAGCCGGGCAAGCGCATGCTCAGCTCGATGACGCCGACCTTCATGGAGTCGTCGGACAAGGTCGCCGTGCTCGGCACCCCCGGCGGCAGCCGTATCATCACCATGGTGCTGCTGGGCGTGCTGGGCTACGACGCCGGCCTGGATCCGCAGGCGGTCGCCGCGCTGCCGCGCTTCCACCACCAGTGGATGCCGGACCTGATCGAGATGGAAACCGACGCGCTGAGTCCGGCCACGCAACAGACGCTCGAGGGCATGGGCCACAAATTCAAGGTCATGGGCAACACTGCACAGGGCGGCCGCGGCTCCAGCCATGTGTGGGGCAACCTGCAGACGGTGGAGTGGGACAAGACCACCAACACCCTGCATGGCGGCAGCGACCCGCGCAATTCGGTGGGCGCGGCCAAGGTGGTCGAATCCACGGCGAACCCCTGAGATCCCGCCTGTGGGAGCGACGTCAGTCGCGAAAGGCCTTCAGGGCCGTTCATCGCGACTGACGTCGCTCCCACAGGAAAAAACGGGGCGTAGAATCGCGCCATGAAACTCTGGTCGCTGCTGGGCAATTCCCAGAAACTCGATGGAGGCGCGATGTTCGGCAACGCGCCGCGCGCCATGTGGGAGCGGTGGTCGCCGCCGGATGCGGAGAACCGCATCGAGCTGGCCTGCCGCGCGCTGCTGGCGCAACCGCTGAACGGCAAGACCGTGCTGTTCGAGACCGGCATCGGCGCGTTCTTCGATCCCAGGATGCGCGCGCGCTTCGGCGTGCAGGAAGCGCGCCACGTGCTGCTGGACTCGCTGCAGGCGGCCGGTTTCTCGCACGAGGACATCGACGTGGTGGTGCTCAGCCATCTGCACTTCGACCACGCTGGCGGGTTGCTGGCGCCGTGGCAGGAGGGCCAGGCGCCGGAGTTGCTGTTCCCCAACGCGACCTTCGTCGTCGGCGCCGATCACTGGCAGCGTGCGTTGAAGCCGCATCCGCGTGATCGCGCAAGTTTCATTCCCGAACTTCAGCCGCTGCTGGAAGCGAGCGGGCGGCTGGAACTCGTCTCGGGCGAGTACTCGCACGCACTCGGAGAGTCCGTGCGTTTCAGCTTCAGCGATGGCCACACGCCTGGCCTGATGCTGGCGGAGATCGTCGGCCCGGAGGCCGTCGACGGGAAGGCGCACGGCGGCGTGGTGTTCTGCGCGGACCTCATCCCGGGCCGCTCCTGGGTGCATGTGCCCATCACCATGGGCTACGACCGCAACGCGGAACTGCTGATCGACGAGAAGCGCGCCTTCCTGGAAGACAAGCTGGCACGCAACGTCCATCTGTTCTTCACCCACGACCCGGGCTGCGCGCTGGCGCAGGTGACGCGCGACGAGAAGGGCAAGTTCGGCGTCGCCCATGAAGTGGCGGAACTGCAGGCGCGCCCGCTGGCGGCCTGAAGTGACTTCCGGCACCCGGATCCGGTGACGACCGGCTCCTGCCGTCCCGGCTGCCGGACGGCAGACTGGTCCCGTCTTCCACACAGGGGTCCGGCATGAACAAGCGCTTCTTCCTCCGCGGTGCCTTCGCGCTCGTCCTGTCGTCGCTGGCGATGGCGCAGGGCGTCCTCGCTGCGCCCACGGCCACGGTGCCGCTACAGGTTTCGCCGGAGCGCGCGACCACGATGGCGGTGTGGGAACCGGCGCAGGTTCGTGGCGTGGTGCTGTTCTCCAGCGGGCATGGGTCATGGCCGGAGCGCTACGACGGCGTGCTGACGGCGTGGCGCGATGCCGGCTTCGCGGTGGTCGCGCCGCTGCACGTGGACTCGGTGAAGTATCCCGAGCGCGAAAAGTTCTCGATGCAGCAGGGCTTCGGTGAACGCCTGGCCGACATGAAGGCGGCGAGCGGCTATGTCGCGGCGCGTTGGCCTGGTGTGCCGGTGGCCGCAGGCGGACACAGCTACGGCACGCTGATCTCGCTGGCATTGGGCGGCGCGATGGCGGACATGGCGCCGCTGCGTGATCCGTCGGTCATCGCGGTGATCGGTTACTCGTCGCCGGGCAGGATTCCCGGGCTGGTGACGCCGACCACCTATGCTTCGGTGGCCGTGCCGGTGCTGATC
The DNA here is from genome assembly GCF_014851815.1 of Pseudoxanthomonas sp. PXM01. GTDB lineage: Bacteria > Pseudomonadota > Gammaproteobacteria > Xanthomonadales > Xanthomonadaceae > Pseudoxanthomonas_A. The sequence continues at coordinate 1,250,516 of NZ_JACVAJ010000001.1, read as the reverse complement.
GTCACCGGCGACCAGGATCTGGTGCCGGGCTTCGTCAGTGATGCGAAGGACCATCTGTATCCGGTGGAAACCGCGCCGGCCGGCGGCAAGGTCGCCCTGGTGCTCACCGGTGGAGGCCACAACCTGATCGGCAGCGACACGGACGTGTCCTATGCCCGTGCGCGTGATGTCGGCACCGCGTTCCTGCAGGCCGAAGTGCTGGGCAACGCCAATGCGGCGAAGGTGCTGGCGGCGGACGATTCGGAGGCCGAGCGCTGGATCCGCCGCTGAACGCGGATCTCAGCCGATGCGCGTACCGAAGATGCGGTCGCCGGCGTCACCCAGGCCCGGCAGGATGTATCCCTTGTCGTTGAGGCGTTCGTCGATGGCGGCGGTGTAGACCTCGATATCGGGATGCACCGCTTCCAGTGCCTGCAGGCCTTCGGGCGCGGCGACCAGGAAGATGCCCTTGACCCGCTTCGCGCCCGCGCGCTTGAGCATGTCGATGGTGGCGATCAGCGTGCCGCCGGTGGCCAGCATCGGATCGAGGATCAATGCGTCGCGTTCTTCCAGGCGTCCGGTGAGCTTCTCGAAGTAGGGCACCGGCTGCAGCGTCTCTTCGTCGCGCTGCAGGCCGACCACGCTGACGCGCGCGGTGGGGATCAGCGCCAGCACGCCCGGCAGCATGCCCAGGCCGGCGCGCAGGATCGGGACCAGCGTGATCTTCGCGCCGGCGATCTTCTTCACCTGCACCGGACCGGCCCAGCCGGCCATCGTCTCGGTGGTCAGGTCCAGGTCGGCGGTCGCCTCGTAGGCGAGCAGCGTGCCCAGCTCGGTGACCAGCTCACGGAAGTCCTTGGTGTTGAGGCCGGCGTTGCGCAGCAGGCCGATCTTGTGTTGCACGAGAGGGTGGCGGACTTCGACGGTTTTCATGGGTGGCGACACGCGGGTTCGGTGATGCGGATAGTGTGACCGAAATATGACGTCATCGCAGTGTCATCCACGCGGCGAATGGATGCGGTATCCATGGCGGGTTGTCATGCCAGTGAAAGATCGCGGACATAAGGTCTGCACCCGGTATTCACATCTCCCGGGATCTCCCCCATGTCGTCCAAACATCCGCTCCACGTCGCCATCGTGCTCGCGCTGGCGGCGGCCAGCCATGCATCGATTGCGCACGCCCAGTCCACCTCCGTCACGACGCCTGACGGCAGCGCCGATGCCACCACGCTGGACCGCATCGAAGTGCGCCCGCAGCTGGAACAGCAGATGCGCGCGATCGACTTCAAGCGTAGCGCCGACGCGATCCAGGACACGGTGTCGTCCGACGCCATGGGCCAGTACCCGGACAAGAACGTCGGCGAATCGCTGTCGCGACTGCCCGGCGTCAGCGTGACCCGCGACCAGGGCGAAGGCCGCTTCGTGGTCGTGCGTGGCCTGGACGCTGCCTTCAACAGCGTCAGCGTCGACGGCGTCGCCATCGGCACGCCGGAAGACTCCAGCCGCGCTGCGCCGCTGGACGTGATTCCCTCCGACTCCACCGAGCGTCTGACTGTGGTCAAGGCGCCGACGCCGGACATGCCGGGCGATTCGATCGGTGGCGCCATTGTCGTGGAGTCCGCATCGGCGTTCGATCGCGACGGCCGGAGCATCCGCGCCAAGGCCGAGATGAGCCACCAGAACCTGAGCGGCGAGACCAGCCCGAAGGCCTCGTTCAACTACAGTGACCTCTTCGCCGACGGCACCTTCGGCGTGGCGCTGGGCCTGAGCCACCAGGACCGCAACTACGAGTCCGACAACATCGAAGTCGAGTACGACAAGCTGGACGAGCGCGACGGCCTGACGCCGATCGAGATCCAGCAGCGCAAGTACAGCATCAACCGCGAGCGCACGGGCGTGAACCTCAACCTCGACTGGCGTCCCAGCGAGGGCAACAGCTACTACCTGCGCACGCTGTACACCGACTTCACCGACGCCGAGACGCGCCAGAACAGCATCATTCCGGTGGGCGAGGGCGACATCACCGTCAACGCCGACGGCACCTACACCGTCGACGGCATCGATCCGGGCGACTTCAGCCGCCGCGTGCGCTTCCGTACCAAGGAAGAAGACACCTTCACGGTCAGTGCCGGTGGCGAGAACCGTTTCGATGCAGGCTCCATCGTCGATTACAAGCTGGGCTTCACCAAGACGCGCGAGCGCGTGCTGGACGAAGTGGAGGCACGCTTCGAGTACGACGGCGCCGACGATGTTTCCATCCTGATGGATGCCTCGCGCCCGATCCCGCGCTACACGATCAGCGACAGCCCGGCGGGCGGCTGGCTGGACAACGACAACTACGAGTTCAACCGTTTCGTCGTGGCGCCGATCTGGGTGGACGACAAGGAACACAGTGCCCAGGTCAACTTCACGTTCGCCGGCGACACGGTGACCTGGAAAACCGGGCTGCTGGGCCGCTGGCGCGATCGCGACGTCAACATCGACGAAGTCGAGCTGCGTCGCGGTCCGGACATCAACCTGGGCAGCTGGACCACCGGTTCGCCGAGCTACACGCACGGCAACATGGGCGATGGCATCAGCTCGCGTGCGATGAACCGCTACCTGCGCGACAACCTGTCCGCATACACGGCACGCCCGCAGGACGTCGCCGCCAACACCGAGGTCTCGCTGATCGAGGACTACACGGCGAGCGAGGACATCCTGGCCGGTTACCTGATGGCGACGATGGACTTCGACAAGCTGCGGGTCATCGCCGGTGCGCGCGTCGAGCGCACCGAGTTCGAGGCGACCGGCAACGCGGTCGACCTGGAAGACGAAGAGACCATCGGCTCGATCACCACCCGCGACGTCTCCAGCAGCTACACCAGCGTGCTGCCGGGCCTGCACCTGCGCTACGACATGGGTGACTGGGTCCTGCGCGGCGCCTATACGACCACGATCGCGCGTCCGTCGTTCGGCAACATCTCGCCGCGTACCCGCATCAACCGCGACGAGGAGGAAGTCGAACTGGGCAATCCCGCGCTGGATCCGTACAAGTCGCGCAACTTCGACATCTCGATCGAGCGTTACCTCGGCGAGACCGGCATCGTCTCGGCCGGCCTGTTCTACAAGAACATCGACGACTATATCGTCGACGTGACCACGCGCGACAATCCGGCCTATCAGGACTTCGACGTGACCATGCCGGTCAACGGCGACAAGGCCACGGTGTACGGCGCCGAGCTGAACTGGCAGCAGCACTTCGACAATGGCCTGCTGCTGGGCTTCAGCGCGACCTGGCTGGATACCGAATACGAAGTCAACGGCCGGTCCTTCACGCTGCCGAATGCCTCGGACCGTCTCTACAGCGCCCACATCGGTTATGAGAAGGGCGGCCTGAGCACGCGCATCGCGGCGGTGCGCCGCAGCGAGTACATCGACTCGGTCGACAGCGACGACAGCGACTTCGACATCTGGGTGGCCGAGAACACCCAGCTCGACTTCAGCCTGGACTACAAGGTCAGCGACCAGTGGGGCTTCTACTTCGAAGCGTCCAACCTGCTGGACGAACCGCTGGAGCTGTACCAGGGTTCGCCGTCGAACACGCTGCAGAACGAACTGTACGGCCGCACCTACACGGCCGGCGTCAAGCTGCGCTTCTGACGGATGCCCACGGCCCGCCGACCTCGCGTCGGCGGACCGTCGTCTGTTCATGTGCCGCCGCACTCCAAGGAAACAACGATGACTCCGATCCGTACTTTGCTCCCCGCCCTCGTCGCCGGCCTGCTGGTCGCCGGCTGCACCGGCAAACCGCCGACAGCGGCCGCCGATGCACGCGATGCCGACGAGAAGGCGACGCCTGCGGCCACCACGCCCGATACGCGCGATATCCCGGTGATCCAGGAAGCCTTCCTGACGCCGATGACGCCTGCCGACAACATCGACTCGCCGGCGTCCTGGACGACACCGGAAGGCCAGCGTTGGCTGATCGCCACCGCCAAGGCGACCGACAGGCTGGTGGTGTACGACGGCCAGACCGGCGCGCACCTGCGCGAGGTCGGCACGACGGGCGAGGGTGCAGGCCAGTTCAAGCGTCCGAACGGCATTGCCGTGGTCGACGACATGGTCTTCATCGTCGAACGGGACAACCACCGTGTGCAGGTGCTCTCGCTGCCCGACTTTGCGCCGGTGCTGACTTTCGCCGCCGAGCAGCTGCAGAAGCCCTACGGCCTGTGGGTCAACAAGACCGATGCCGGTTACCAGGTCTACGTCACCGACGCCTACATGGCGGGTGAGGACGCGCAGGGCGAAGACATCCTGCCGCCGCTGGACCAGTTGGACAAGCGCGTATGGCGCTTCGACGTGGCGCACAACGGCGCCGCGCTGTCGGCGAAGGTCGGCGGCAATTTCGGTGACGCATCGCCGGAAGGCGCGCTGCGCGTGGTCGAGTCGATCTGGGGCGATCCGGCCAACGATCGCCTGCTGATTGCCGAGGAAGACGAGACCTACGCGAACGAGCTGAAGGTCTACGACCTGGCCGGCAAGTACGCCGGCAAGACCCTCGGCCGCGACGTGTTCAAGGCGCAGTCCGAAGGCATCATGCTGAAGACCTGCGCCGACGGAAGCGGCTGGTGGCTGACGACCGAGCAGGGCAAGGGACGCACGGTGTTCCACCTGTTCGACCGCAAGACGCTGGCGCACACCGGCGCCGTGACCGGTGCGAAGGTCGCCAACACCGATGGCATCTGGCTGGATGCGTCCGCGTCGGAGCGCTTCCCCGACGGCGTGCTGTACGCCGTGCATGACGACCAGGGCGTGGTGGCGTTGGACTGGCGCGATATCGCCAAGTCGCTGCAGCTGCCGGCGTGCCAGACCCCATGAATCCAGGGCGAGTGATGCGGCAGGGTCTGCTGGTCGCGCTGTTGCTGGGGACCTGCGCCGCGGTAAGCGCGCAGGAGGCAACAGCGCGCCGGCCGGAGCCCAACACGCGCGTTCCGAAGGGCGTGCAGCGCTATGCGCCGACCGGGTTCCCGGACCGCATCGTGGCGTCGCCGGCGCAGGACGCGGCCACTGGCTTTTCGGTGGCCTGGCGCACGGACACGAAGGTCGACGCGCCGTTGCTTGAAATCGTCGTGGCCGGTGATTCGCCCGACATGGGCGAGCCGCGCCGCGTCACCGCCATCAGCACACTGCTGAAGACCGAAAACGGCAGCGCGCACCACCATCGCGCCGACGTCGATGGGCTGCAGCCGGACACGCTGTATGCCTGGCGTGTACAGGGCGACCGCACCTGGAGCGCCTGGCACCACACGCGTACCGCAGCAGCGACGACCTCGCCGCTGACGATGCTGTACTTCGGCGACACCCAGAACAAGAACGTCAGCCTGACCACGCGCGTGGTGCGCGAGGCGATGCGGCACGCGCCGGACGCGAAGCTGGCGTTGTACGCCGGCGACCTTGTCAGCGGTGGCGATGGCGAGGACGACAACGAGTGGGGCGAGTGGTTCGAGGCGAACGAGGTGCTGCCGACCTCGCTGGTCGTCGCGCCGGCGCCGGGCAACCACGAGTACTTCGAGGAGTTCGAGGACACGCCGCAGGAACGCCGCGTGCTCGGCGCGCACTGGCCGGTGACGTTCGCGCTGCCGGGCAACGGCGTGGCGCAGGCGAAGAAGACCACGTACTGGTTCGACTACCAGGACTTGCGCGTGGTGGTGATCGACGGCACGTCGGCGCTGGATCTGGGCACGGCGAAGGCACAGGCCGCGTGGCTGGACCAGGCGCTGGGGTCGAACCCGCACCGCTGGAGCATCGTCATGACGCACCAGCCGTTCTTCTCGCCGCGCGAAGGGCGCGACAACGTCGCGCTGCGCAAGCACCTGCTGCCGGTGATCCGCAAGCACAACGTCGACCTGGTGCTGCAGGGCCACGACCATGTCTACGGCCGACTGAAAAGTCCGCCGCCGGTGTTCGTGGTGTCGGTCACCGGCGCCAAGCAGTACCGGTTGTCGGACGAAGCACGCAGGACGATGCGTCCGGTCGCGGAGGACACGCAGCTGTTCCAGGTGCTGCACTTCGAAGGCCCGCGCCTGCGTTACGAAGCGCGCACGGCGACAGGGCGTTTGTACGACGCGTTCGATCTCGTCGATGAGGGCGGGAAGGGCAAGCAGTTGGTCGAGCGCACGGAAGGCCGCATCGATGAGCGTGCCTGCACCCGTGCCGAAACCTTGAAGGGCCGCGCCGACCGGTGTTGGGAGTGATTCGGTCTCCGTAGAGCCGAGCTTGCTCGGCTGCTTTTCTCCCGCGTCACCCATCCACTACAGAAGCAGCGGAGCAAGCTCCGCTCTACAGGAGTCGATCATGAAGCAGGTTGTCGCCGTCGCCTTGTTGCTTATCTGCGCGAATGTTTCCGCCCGCGAAGCCCACATCCGCCATCCGTTCCTCGCCCAGCAGCCGAAAGCGGCGCCGGAAGAGGTGCTGCTGGCGGTGGAGATCCCCGCCGGCAGCTTCACCAAGTACGAGATCAACGATGAAGGACTGGTCTACGTGGACCGCTTCCAGTCGATGCCGGTGGCGTATCCCGCCAACTACGGCTCGATGCCGCGCACGCTGGCCCGCGATGGCGATCCGCTGGATGCGCTGGTGCTGACACGCGAGCCGCTGCATCCGGGCGTGCTGGTGAAGTTCCGGCCGATCGGGGTGCTGCGCATGATCGATGCGGGCGAGCACGACGAGAAGATCATCGGTGTGCCCACCGACAAGGTCGATCCGACCTACGCCAACATCCGCGACCTCGCCGACCTGCCGGAGATCGAACGCCAGCGTATCGAGGCGTTCTTCCGTGTCTACAAGGACCTGCCGAAGGGCCGCAATCCCGTGCAGCTCAACGGCTATGGCGATGCGAAGGAAGCGAAGACGCTGATCCGCGAGTCGCTGGAGCGTTTCGCAAAGCAGAACCCGTAAGTCGGCGCGAGCGTCCGCAGGAAAGAAAAAGGCGAGCCTCGGCTCGCCTTTTTCGTTGCATCTGCGGGATGCGTCAGGCCGCAGCGGCCTGGCTGATGCGCGGACCTTCGCGCAGCGCCTTGCCGACCATCGCGACCAGCAGGTCGAGTTCCTCGGCGTCCATCGCGAAGTGCGGGGTGAAGCGCAGCGAGTTGGCGCCGCCGTGGATGACGTTCAGGCCCTGCTGGCGCAGCCATTCCTCGGTGGAGCCGGTGCCGTAGCACTTGAAGGCCGGCGACAGCTCGCACGAGAACAGCAGGCCGGTGCCCTGCACGTTGGTGATCAGGCCGCCGAGGTCCGCCTGCAGCTGCTGCAGTTTCTGCACCGCCTCGACGCCGCGCTTGCGGATGTTCTCGCGCACCTGCGGGGTCAGCTGGGCCAGCGTGGCGCACGCCACGTCCAGCGCCCGCGGGTTGGTGGTCATGGTGTTGCCGTAGACGCCCTTGCGGTACAGACCGGCGGCGCGCTCGTTCACGGCGAGCACCGACAGCGGGTACTGCGCGGCGTTCAGCGCCTTGGAGTAGGTTTCCATGTCCGGCGCATCCAGGCCTTCGAAGCCGGGATAGTCGACGATCGACAGCACGCCATGCGCGCGCAGGCCGGCCTGGATCGAGTCCACCAGGAACAGGCTGCCGTGGCTGCGGGTCAGCTCGCGCGCGGCGGCGTAGAACGCCGGCGGCACCGAGCGGCCCGGATCGCCTTCGCCCATCACCGGCTCCAGGAACACGGCTTCGACGAACCAGCCCTTGGCTTCGGCATCGGCGAACGCCTGCTTCAGTGCGTCCACGTCGTAGGGCGGGATGGCGATCACCGAGTCTTCGCCACGGTAGCTGGCCAGGTGCTGCTGGTACGACTTGCGCGAGGAATCCGAATACAGCGCCGGGCGCTCGGTGCGGCCGTGGAAGCTGCCCTTCACCACGATGCGCTTGATGGTGCGGCCCGCGTGGCGGCCGTCCGGATCGGTCATCAGCTTGCTGTTGATGTCGGCGATGCGTGCAGCCAGGCCGACCGACTCGGAACCGGAGTTCAGGCACAGGAACTTGGCGAACGGGCAACCGCCGCGGGTATGCCCGATCTCGTTGCGCAGGGCGCGGTCGAAGCGCAGCTGCGACAGGCTGGGGGTCATGATGTTGGCCATCACCTGCGGGCGGGCCATCGCCTCCAGCACGGCGGCGGGGGTGTGGCCGAAGCCGAGCATGCCGTAGCCGCCGGCGTCGTACAGCACGGCGCCATTGAGCGTGACCACCCACGGACCGCGCGCGGCCAGTGCGATGTAGGGATTGACGGCGTCGTCGGCGTAGAAGTTGACGTAGCCGGCCTGCACCGCGCGCAGCTGTTCGGCTTCGTCCAGCGCGAACAGTTCGGCGAACTCGTCCTGCAGGCGGGCGTGCTCGGCCGCCGCGGCTTCGATGACGGCCACCAGGTCCGGGTGGCCCTTGGCGAGGCGTTCGACGGTGGCGTCGTCCAGGCCATGGGTCAGGCGCTGGCCCGGGTGGGCGCGCAGCGGGGCGAGATGGGCGGTCAGGGCCATGGGAATCCTCCGGCGGCAAACGGCAAACCCGTATTATCGGGAATAATTCGTCATTTGACAGTTGTGAACTGCGCTGATTTAGGGGATATTTCGTCGATTCGACGAAACTCCAGCCGCGCATGAAGCTCACCGACGCCGACCAGCAACTACTCTCAATGCTCCGTGAGAACGCACGGGCCTCCACCGCCCAGATCGCCCGCCGCCTGAACCTGTCGCGGACCACGGTACAGAGCCGTATCGAGCGGCTGGAACGCGAGGGCGTGATCAGCGGCTACACCGTGCGCGTGCACGACGAATACGACCGCAGCCATCTGCGCGCGCACATCATGATCGCCGTGCACCCCAAGCAGATGACCTCGGTGGTCGCAGCGCTGCGCGCGATGCCGGAGCTGCGGGTGCTGCACTCGGTCAGCGGCAGCCACGACCTGATCGCCATCGGCGCCGTGCCCAGTGTCGGCGACATGGACGTGCTGACCGACCGCATCGGCGCACTCGACGGCGTGGAGCGCACCACCTCGTCCATCGTGCTGTCGACCAAGTTCGAACGCTGACGACGGGGCGTCCCGGCGGGCTCCCGTACAATGCACGCCCCCGCAAGGCCCCGACCGTGAAGAAGTCCGACTTCCATTTCGACCTGCCCGAGGCGCTGATCGCCCAGGCGCCGTTGCCTGAGCGCTCCGCCAGCCGGCTGCTGGTGGTGCCGCCGGGTGATACACCGTTCGCCGACCGCCACGTGCGCGATCTGCCGGAATGGCTGCAGCCGGGCGACCTGCTGGTGTTCAACGACACGCGCGTGATCCCGGCGCGCCTGTTCGGGCAGAAGGAAAGCGGCGGGCGCGTGGAGATCCTGATCGAGCGCCTGCTGCCGGAGAACGCGGCGCGTGCGCAGGTCGGCGCCAGCAAGTCGCCGAAGCCGGGCAGCCGCATCCAGCTGGACGCGGGCGGCGAGGCGGAAGTGATCGGGCGCGATGGCGAGTTCTACCAGCTCCGCTTCCATGTGCCGGGCGCGCTGGAAAGCTGGTTGCAGAAAGCAGGCCGGTTGCCGCTGCCGCCGTACATCCAGCGGGCGCCGGGGCAGGACGACGACGAGCGCTACCAGACCGTGTTCGCGCGCGAACTGGGCGCGGTGGCCGCGCCGACGGCCGGCCTGCATTTCGACGACGCGCTGCTGGCGACGTTGCGCGACCGCGGCGTGGAATTCGGCCATGTGACGCTGCATGTCGGCGCCGGCACCTTCCAGCCGATGCGCGTGGACAACATCCACGATCACCACATGCACAGCGAATGGCTCAACGTCGGTGCGGCGCTGGTGGAGCAGGTGCGTGCGATCCGCGCGCGCGGCGGCCGCGTCATCGCGGTGGGCACCACCGTCGTGCGCGCGCTGGAATCCGCGATGCGCGAAGGCGAACTGCAGCCGTTCGCCGGCGAGACGCAGATCTTCATCTTTCCCGGCTACCGCATCCGCAGCGTCGATGCGATGGTCACCAACTTCCACCTGCCGGAAAGCACGCTGCTGATGCTGGTCAGCGCGTTCGCCGGCAAGGCGCGGATATTCGACGCCTACGCCCATGCGGTGCGCGGGCAGTACCGTTTCTTTTCCTATGGAGACGCGATGCTCCTGTTCCCGGAAGCCGCGGCATGAGCCGGATGTCCTTCGACCTGCTGACCACCGACGGCGCCGCCCGCCGTGGCCGGCTGACGTTCCCGCGCGGCACCATCGAGACGCCGGCGTTCATGCCGGTGGGCACCTACGGCTCGGTGAAGGGCATCCTGCCCGAGCATGTCGAGGACCTCGGTGCCGAGATCATCCTCGGCAACACCTTCCATCTCTACCTGCGCCCCGGTCTGGACGTGATCGGCGCGCATGGTGGCCTGCATGGCTTCGCGCGCTGGAACAAGCCGATCCTCACCGATTCCGGCGGCTTCCAGGTGTTCTCGCTGGCGCACCGGCGCAAGATCACCGAGCAGGGCGTGACCTTTGCCTCGCCGGTGGATGGCAGCAAGGTGTTCCTGGGGCCCGAGGAAAGCATGCGCATCCAGAAGGTGCTGGACAGCGACATTGTGATGATCTTCGACGAATGTCCGCCGGTGAACGTCGACGGCAAGCCGGTGGATCCGCGGGTGATCGAGCGCTCGATGGAGCTGTCGTTGCGTTGGGCCGAACGGTCCAGGCGCGCGCATGAAGGCAACGACGCCGCGCTGTTCGGCATCGTGCAGGGCGGCGTGCACCACGACCTGCGCACGCGCTCCGCGGAGGGACTGAAGGCGATCGGCTTCGACGGTTACGCGATCGGCGGCCTGGCGGTGGGCGAGACCGAGCAGGAGCGCAACACGACGCTCGAACACACCTGCCCGCAGCTGCCGGCGGACCAGCCGCGCTATCTGATGGGCGTGGGCCGCCCGGAAGACCTGGTGGAGGCGGTCGCGCGCGGCGTGGACATGTTCGACTGCGTCATGCCGACCCGCAATGCGCGCAACGGCCACTACTTCACCTCATCGGGCACGGTGCGCATCCGCAACTCGAAGTACGAGCACGACCTGCAGCCGATCGAGCCGGGCTGCGGCTGCTACGCCTGCCGCAACGGCTTCACCCGCAGCTACCTGCGCCATCTGGACCGCTGCAACGAAATGCTGGCGCCGATGCTGGGCACCCTGCACAACCTCTGGTACTACCAGCAGGTGATGGCGCAGATGCGCGCGGCCATCGCGGAAGGGCGGTTCGAGGCCTTCAGGGCGGGCTTTTACGCCGCACGCGGGACCGAGCCCCCGTCCGCCTGACGCCGGGCCGGCCTGCCGGTCCGACGTTCCCGGGGAACCATCCGGCGTTGGCGTGGTCTTTTCCGGTCCGGGCCGATGGGGTGGCCCGGACGGGGCTTCCCGGTGCGTGGCATAATCCCCGGCTGCTTTTCATACCCAATGGACAAGTCCATGAATCTGCTTGATTTCTTCGTTGCCCCCGTGCTCGCCCAGGCCGCTCCGGCCCAGCAGGGCATGGGCGGCTTCGGCCTGCTGATGCCGATCGCCCTGATCGCCATCATGTATTTCCTGATGATCCGCCCGCAGATGAAGCGCGCCAAGGAGCACCGCTCCATGCTGGACAAGCTGTCCAAGGGCGACGAAGTCATCACCTCCGGCGGCATCGCCGGCACCGTCACCGACATCGGCGACAACTTCGTCACCCTGGAAGTGGCCGACAACGTGCGCGTGCGCGTGCAGAAGGCCGCCGTCGGCAACGTGCTGCCGAAGGGCACGCTGAAGTCCGCCTGATCCGTTTCCCGCGTCCCGTCGCCATTGCGCCGGGACGTATCCCCGCTGTTTCCGAACCACTGCTGAGCGCATGCCCGGGAAGGGCCTGCGCGGGTCGCCACGATGCTTGAATTTCCCCGCTGGAAATACGTCCTGATCCTGATCGTCGTGTTGGCGAGCGCGCTGTATGCGCTGCCCAACCTGTATCCCCAGGATCCCTCCGTGCAGATCACCGCCAATCGCGGCTTCGCCATCGACGACGCCCTGCGTGGCCGCGTCGACGCCGCGCTGAAGGAGGCGGGGGTGCAGGCCAAGGAGGTCGACGCCGAAGCAGCCAGCATGCTGGTGCGGCTGCCCAGCCTGGATGCGCAGACGGCCGCCAACGACGCGCTGCGCAAGGCGCTCGGCGAGGACTACCTGGTCGCGCTGAACCTTGCGTCCACGGTGCCGGACTGGATGGGCAACTTCGGTGCCCGTCCGATGGTGCAGGGCCTGGACCTGCAGGGCGGCGTGCACTTCGTGCTGCAGGTCGACCAGAAGGCCGCGCTGGACAAGCGCGTCGACGGTTACCTGGAAGACACCCGCGTCACCCTGCGCGACAAGCGCATCCGCTACACCTCGGTCGAACGCCGTCCGAACAACAGCATCGTGGTCACGCTGGCCGACGATGAGGATGTGCCGGCGGCGCAGCAGGCACTGGCACAGACCCTCAGCTCGCGCGGCAACAACGCCAGTACGCTGGCGACCGGTTCTGGCCTGAGCTACCAGGCCGCGGGCCAGCAGATCACCATCGGCCTGCCGCAGGCGGAGCTGGAGCAGATCGCCAGCGAGGCGATCGAGCAGAACCTGACCACGCTGCGCAACCGCATCAACGAAATCGGCGTGGCCGAGCCGATCATCCAGCGCCAGGGCAACGACCGCGTGGTCGTGCAGCTGCCCGGCGTGCAGGACACCGCCGAGGCCAAGCGCCTGATCGGCGCGACCGCCACGCTCGAGTTCCGCGCCGTGGTCGAAGGCAATGCCGCCGACGCCGTGGCCAGTGGCCGCATCCCGCCGGAAGCCAAGGTGTTCCAGCTGCGCGACAACGGCGGCCCGGTGCTGCTCAACAAGCGCGTGCTGGCGTCGGGCGACGAGATGGTCAACGCCCGCGTGGGCCAGGACAACAACGGTCTCCCGGCCGTGGACGTGACCCTCAACAACATCGCCGGCCAGCGCATGTTCGACTACACCAGCGCCAACGTCGGCAAGCTGATGTCGGTGGTCTACATCGAACGCGTCCCGACCGTGACGATGGTCGACGGCAAGGAAGTGCGCAGCGTGCGCGTGCGCGAGGAAGCGCTGTCGCCGACCCGCATCGCCGGCGTGTTCGGCAAGAACTTCCAGACCACCGGTCTGGAGAAGACGGAAGCCGAGAACCTGGCCAAGCTGCTGCGCGCCGGTTCGCTGGCCGCGCCGATGGACTTCATCGAAGAGCGCGTGGTCGGCCCCAGCCTGGGCGCCGAGAACGTCGCCCGCGGCACCAAGGCGGTGGTGTATTCCTTCATCTTCGCGCTGGCGTTCTTCCTGGTGTACTACCGCATGTTCGGCCTGATCACCTGCGTCGCACTGCTGCTCAACCTGGTGATGGTGGTGGCGGTGATGTCGCTGTTCGGCGCGACCATGACGTTGCCCGGCTTCGCCGGTCTGGCGCTGACCATCGGCATGTCGGTGGACGCCAACGTGCTGATCAACGAGCGCATACGCGAGGAGCTGCGGGCGGGGGTACCGCCACAGGCGGCCATCGCGACCGGCTATGACAAGGCGTCGGGCACCATCTTCGACTCCAACATGACCGCGCTGCTCGCCGGCGTGGCGCTGTACGCCTTCGGCACCGGCCCGCTGAAGGGCTTCGCGGTGACGATGGTCATCGGCATCCTGACCTCGGTGTTCACCGCGGTCACCGTTTCGCGCGGCATCGCCACCCTGATCTACGGCGGTCGCCGCAAGATCAAGTCCATCGCCATCTGACGGGAGACAGAAGATGAGCCTTTTCCCGTTGCGGCTGATTCCGCACACCACCAACTTCAACTTCATGCGCGTGCGCTGGGTGTCCATCGGCATCGCGGCGCTGCTGGCCATCGCCGCGATTGGCGCCATCGCGTTCAAGAGTTTCAACTTCGCGCTGGACTTCACCGGCGGCACCGTCGTGGAACTGCGCTTCCAGACGCCGCCGAACGTCGACAGTGTGCGTGAGCGCCTGGAAGCCGGCGGCTACGGCAGTGCGCAGGTGCAGACGTTCGGTACCGGCAGCGACCTGCTGGTGCGCCTGCAGCCGCGCGAGGACGCCGGCACGGCGGAAGGCGCCGAAGCCAGCAACCGGACGGCGGCGGACGTGCTGCGCCTGGCGTCCACCGAGGGCAATACCGCCACGGTGATGCGTAGCGAGTTCGTCGGTCCGCAGGTCGGCAAGGAGCTGGCGCTCAACGGCCTGTACACGCTGCTGTTCGTGGTGGTCGGCTTCCTGATCTATATCGCCGTGCGCTTCGAGTGGAAGTTCGCGGTCTCGGCCATCGTCACGACCCTGGCCGACGTGCTGATCGTGGCCGGCTTCTTCGCGGCCAGCGGCATCGAGTTCGACCTGACCATCCTGGCCGGCCTGCTGTCGGTGATGGGCTTCTCGATCAACGACAAGATCGTGGTGTTCGACCGCGTGCGCGAGAACTTCCGCAACCTGCGCGCCGAGCCGATGGAAATCCTGAACCGCTCGATCAACCAGACGCTGTCGCGCACCATCATCACCTCGTTCGTCGCGTTCCTGACCGTGTTCGCGCTGTACCTGTACGGTGGCGGTTCGCTGGAAGGCATGGCGCTGTCGCAGATGATCGGCATCGTGCTGGGCACGGTCTCGTCGATCTTCGTGGCCTGCCCGCTGCTGACCTTGGGCTTCCTGACGGTCACCAAGCAGGACCTGATGCCGAAGGCCAAGGACGAGGCGCTGCTGGCGCGTCGCCCGTAATCGCCGGTAGCCCGGTAACGGAAAAGGCCACGCAATGCGTGGCCTTTTTTATTGCTCATCGTAGAGCGGAGCTTGCTCCGCTGCTGCTACATGCGGCATTCCAGGTGTCTGGTGGTCCGCGGAGCCGAGCAAGCTCGGCTCTACGTCGGGCCTTACGGACTCAACCATTGAATGATGCTGCGTAGCCCGACGAAACGATGGTCTTCTGCAGCGCCTCGGCGACCTTGAGGTTGCCGGCGACGATCTGGCGGGGCAGGGCGGTGCGGCCGTCGATCTTGCCGAGCGCCGCGCCGCGGAAATCGCAGACCTTGCCGCCCGCCTCGCGCACCAGCAGCACGCCGGCCGCGATGTCCCAGTCCTTCACACCGGCCTCGAAGTAGGCGTCGGCGCGGCCACAGGCCACGTAGGCCAGATCCAGCGCGGCCGATCCGGTGCGCCGGATGTCCTCGGCGTGCACCAGCAGCTCGCGGACGCACTCCAGCTGCGCGCCGGCGCGGGCGCGCTCGCGCGGCGGGAAGCCGGTGGTGATGACGGTGCCGGCCAGTTCCTTGCGGTCGGCCACGCGGATGCGGCGCTCGTTGAGCTGGGCGCCGGCGCCGCGGCTGGCGGTGAACAGGTCGTTGCGCAGCGGGTCGAAGATCACCGCGTCGGTCGGTTCGCCGTTGTCCACCAGGGCGATCGAGACGCAGTAGTGCGGGAAACCCCGCAGGTAATTGCTCGTGCCGTCCAGCGGATCGATCACGAAGGTGTAGCGGCCGTTGATCTGGGCGCCGCTCTCCTCGCCGACGAACCCGTAGTCCGGGTAGGCGCGGCGCAGCTCCTTGATGATGACCTTCTCGGCGTCCGCATCGACTTCGCTCGCGTAGTCCATCCGCTCTTTCTGCACCACGTTCAGCGCGTCCAGCTTGTTGATGCTCCGCAACAGGACGTTGCCTGCGAGGCGGGCTGCCTTGGTCATGACGGTGACGACGGGCTTTTGCATGCGAACGGACCTCGGACAGGCGTGGGGCGGGCGAACAAGTGGAAAAGAGCAGCACGGCGCGGAGACCGGCCTACGCAGTTTACCATTTGCCCCCATGAATACGCCCGTTTCCCCGATCGATTCCCTTTCCCCGGCCGCGGCCACCCGCCTTCGCGTGGTGCTGGTCGGCACGCAGCACCCCGGCAACATCGGCGCAGCCGCGCGTGCCCTGAAGACAATGGGGCTGACCCGCCTGGTGCTGGTCGCGCCCGAGGACTATCCCGCCGACGAGGCCTACCGGCGCGCGGCCGGTGCGGACGACCTGCTGGGCGACGCTCCGGTGGTGGCCACGCTGGCCGAGGCCGTGGCGGACTGCCACCTGGTGCTGGGATGCACCGCGCGCAGCCGTCGCGTCCAGTTGGAGGAGCATGCCCCGCGGCAGGCGGCGGCACTGGCAGTGGCACGGGCTGCCGCCGGCGGCGAAGTGGCGCTGGTGTTCGGCCGCGAGCGGACCGGCCTGAGCAACGAGGAACTGCAGCTCTGCCACGCCGCGGTGCACATTCCCGCCAATCCCGAGTACAGCTCGCTGAACCTGGCGGCCGCCGTGCAGGTGCTGGCCTACGAACTGCGGCTGGCGCTGCTGGAGGGGACATCGGTGGCGATCCCGGAGCCGATCCATCCCGACGAAACCCCGGCCAGCCATGCCCATGTGGAAGGCTTCTTCGCACAGCTCGGCGATACGCTCGATGCGATCGACTTCCACAAGGGGCGCACACCGGATTCGGCAATGCGCAAGTTGAGGCGGTTGTTCGCCAAGGCCGACCTGACCGAGCAGGAAGTACGCCTGCTACGCGGCATCCTGGCCGATGCCCAGCGCATGGCCCGGCTGGCGGGCCAAGGCGGGGCCGGATCACTGTCTTGAATCCACGTTTTCCGATAGGCTGCCGCCATCGTTCTGGCGGGCGCCTATCGTTGCGTACAACCTGGTTCCGCCTAGCGCTGGCCGCCCTCGGTGCAGCCCTGCTTCCCGCCGCCGTGGTCCCGGCCAGCGCCGCCGGCGACGAGCGCGTCCTCGTGCTGGGCCGCATCAGCGACGACCCCAAGGCGCACTACGAACAGCTCAAGCCCCTGCTGGACTACGTCGTGCCGCGCATGCGCGATGTCGGCATCACCGAGGGCCGCATCCTGATGGCCCGCGATGCGCAGCAGATGACCAGTTACCTGCGCCGCGGCCGGGTGGATTGGGTCACCGAGACCGCCGGCACCGGCATGCGGCTGCAGGAGCGCGCCGGCGCGCACGCGCTGCTGCTGACCGAGCGTGGTGGCGTGAGCCGCTACCACGGCGTGTTCTTCGTCCGCCGCGACAGTGGGCTGGAGCGACTGGCGGACCTGAAGGGGCGCACCGTGGCCTTCCAGAACACCGCGTCGACCAGCGCGTACTTCGCGCCGTCGGTGGCACTGCTGGACGCCGGCCAGCGGATGGAGATCCTGCTGTCGCCGATGGACCGGCCGTCCGCCGATTCGGTCGGCTACGTGTTCGCGCGTTCCGAACTCAACATCGCTGCCTGGGTGCATAAGCGGCTGGTCGACGGCGGTGTGGTGAGCAACCTGGACTGGGAGGACGTACGCCGCATGCCGCCGTCGTTCCGGCGCGATTTCCGCGTGATCCACGAGACACAGGACTTCCCGCGCGCGCTGGAAATTGTGCGCGGCGACCTCGACCCCAGGATCGAGGCGCGCCTGCGCGAGGTACTGCTGGAGGCCGCCAACGATCCGGCCGCCCGCGACGCGCTGAATGTCTTCTTCCGCACGACCCGCTTCCTGCCGGTCGATCCGGCGTCGCAGCAGGCGCTGGACGATCTGCGCCGCGGCGTGACCCGCGTCCGGGAGCAGGTCGAATGAAGTCCATGAAGTTCGGCCTGCAGGCGCGCTTCCTGGCGGCGATGGCGATCATGCTGGTGGTGGTGATCGCGCTGCTCGGCACGCTGCTGCACCGGCAGAAGGTGATGCAGCAGGATGTCGCGGACCTCGGTCGCGAAGCGATGCACGGCATGGTCGAGGACAGCCTGCGCCGCCATGGCGAAGCCACCGTCGACCAGCTGGGCGACGCCCTGGCGAACCCGCTGTACTACTTCGACCTGGACACGATCGGCAGCATCGTGCGCTCGGCGCAGAAGGAACCCGACGTCAGCTACGTGCTCGTCTACGACAATCAGGGCCGGATCATCCACGACGGCACCGCCGACATCGCGGTGTACGGCCAGACCATGACCGATCCGCTGGCGTACGAAGCCGTGAACGCGCGCAGCATGCATACGCAATGGTCGGCGCAGATCGTGGACGTGTCCGAGCCGATCATGATCGGCAGCGAACGCATCGGCGGCGTGCGTGTCGGTTACTCGGTGGCGTCGGTGCGCGCTTACGAGGAGAAGGCCATCACCGAGGCGCGGGCACGGCTGAACGAGCTCGGCGCGCGCCACCTGGGCTGGATCGCATTGCTGCTGGCCGCGCTGGTGGCCGCATGCGTGGCGATCATGGTGTATGCCCAGCGCACGCTGGTCAGGCCGATCCGGCAGTTGGCGCGTGCGGCGCACGACATCGAGGTCGGCAACTACAACGGCGAGCGCATGTCCAGCGAACGCCAGGATGAAGTCGGCGAGCTGGTGCGTGCGTTCGGCACGATGAGCGACAGCATCGCGCGCCACGACCGCGACGTGCGACGCATGGCCTACACCGATTCGTTGACCGGGCTGACCAACCGTCTGGCCTTCCGCGAGAGCCTGGACCATCGCCTGATGATGCTGCGCGGCGCGGGCCGGCAGCTCGCACTGCTGTTCGCCGACATCGACGATTTCAAGCGCGTCAACGACACCCTCGGCCACGAGGCCGGCGACGAGGTGCTGCAACAGTTCGCCCATCGCATCCGTGACGCGGTGGAAACGATGGGAGGCGACGATGCACTGCTGGCGCGCTTCGGCGGCGACGAGTTCGTCATCCTGATCCAGGATGGCGATGTGCGCGGTGGTGCCACGCGGCTGGCCGAGAAGCTGGTGGCCGAACTGGGGCGCCCGATCGTGGTGCAGGAACGCCAGGTGTTCCTGGGGACGTCCATCGGCATCACCCTGTTCCCGGAAGATGCTTCAGGCGCGACCGCGCTGATGAAGAACGGCGACATCGCGATGTACCAGGCGAAGGTCGCCGGCAAGAACTGCTACCGCTTCTACAGCCGTGCGATGGACCAGGCCGTCGAGCGGCGCGTGCGCATGGAACAGGAGTTGCGCGGCGCGTGGGAGCGCGGCGAGCTGAGCCTGATGTATCAGCCGGTGTTCCGCATGGCCGACAGCCGTATCGTGGGCGCCGAAGCGCTGCTGCGCTGGCAGCATCCGGAACTGGGCATGGTGGCGCCGTCGGTGTTCATCGACGTGGCCGAGCAGAGCGGGCTGATCGAGAGCATCGGCCCCCGCGTGCTGCGCGCCGCGTGCGCCGCCGCTGCGCGCTGGGGCAGCGAGCGCGACGCGATGGAGCCGTTGTTCGTCTCGGTCAACGTATCACCCCGCCAGCTGCGCAATGGCGACTTGCCGGACGTGGTCGCCGACTGCCTTCGCGATACGGGGCTGGCGGCGTCGCGCCTGCACCTGGAGCTGACCGAGACGGCCGTCATCAGCGACGAGGCGCATGCCAGCGCGCTGCTGGCCACGCTGCACCGCACCGGCGTGAAGGTGTGGCTGGACGATTTCGGCACCGGCTTCTCGGGCCTGAGCCACCTGCGCCGCGTGCCGGTCGATGGCGTGAAGATCGACCGCAGCTTCATCGCCGACATGCTGCGTGATCCTGACGACCTGGCGCTGACCACCGCGATCATCGCGATGGCGCATTCGCTGGGCATCACGGTCGTGGCCGAGGGCGTAGAGAAGGAAGGCCAATTCAACCTGCTGCGTGAGCGCGGTTGCGATCTCGCACAGGGCTACTGGCTGGGATATCCGGTTACCGCGGCGGAGTTCGCACAGCTCGTGGCCTGAAGCGCCTGTGGTGCTGACTGTGGGAGCGACGTAAGTCGCGATGAGGCTTTACCGGTGGCCATCGCGACTTACGTCGCTCCCACACAAAGATTCCTGTCGAGGTCCGGTGCGAGGGCTCAGAACCACTTCGCGATCAGCGCACTCAGCGATTCGACCAGATTGCCGGACAGGAAGCCGAACACCACCACGGCGATGCCGCCGGCGATCCATGCCACCAGCAGCAACGCACCATCGCGTTCCAGCAGCGCCAATGCGAACAGCAACAGCAGGAAGCCGAACACGTAGTTGGTGAACGGAATGGGCAGCGCCAGCAGGATGCCCAGCAGGACCAGCAGCAGGCCGGTGAAGCTGAGTGCGATGCGGTTGTCGAGGAAGCCTGCCATGCGGGGGCGGACCAGCTTCTCCAGACGACGCAACCACGGCGCCATGCGCTGGCGGAAGCGCATCATCGCGCTGCGGTGCGGGCCGCGGCGGGCCAGGAAGGCAGGCAGCCAGACCTTGCGCATGCCCAGCAGCAACTGCACGCCGACCAGGATCACCATCGGGCCGCCGATCGCGCCGCCGACACCGGGCACCGGGATGAAAGCCGGCAGCACGCCTATGAAGAGCAGCATGCCGAACGCAGCCGGGCCGAAATCCTTCAGCAGATCGCCCAGGCGCAGGACTTCCTCGGGATCGCCGGCGGCGAAGCCGTCGATCAGCGTGGCGGTGCTGGTGTGTCGCGGCGCGTCTTCGGCGGACATGTCAGACCGCCAGGTCTTCGCCGTCGGTCTCGGGCAGTTTCTGCAGCAGCAGCTTGTCGATGCGCGCGCCGTCCAGATCGACCACTTCGAAGCGCCATCCGGCCCAGTCCAGGCGTTCGCCGACATGCGGGATGCGGCCGAAGCGCTCGATCATCATGCCGGCGACCGTGTTGTACTCGTCGTCGTCCGGCAGCGCCACGCCGCCCAGCAGTTCGCGCAGGTCGTCGTTGGGCAGCGAACCGTCCACCAGCAGTGAGCCGTCGTCGCGGACGACGACCAAGGGGGCGTCCTCAGTGTTTTCCGCCGCCTGGAGGCGGCCGACCACGGCGCCCATCAGGTCGCTCTGGGTGACCAGGCCCTGGATCTCACCATACTCGTCGACGACCAGTGCCAGCGACTGCTGTTCCTCGCGGAAGATCTCCAGCAGCTTCATCGCATGGGTGGATTCGGAGACGAACAGCGGCTCGCGCAGTTTGATGAAGAGGTCGGGCTGGGCGACGCCGAAACGGTCCAGCAGGGACTTCACTTCCAGCACGCCCACCACGTCCTGGTCGTTGCCGCGATACACCGGGAAGCGCGAGAACGCGGACTCGTGCATCGTCTGCAGGTTGTCCTCGTACGGGGCGGCGGCGTCCAGCCAGGTGATCTTCTTGCGAGGCGTCATCAGGCTGTCGGCGGTGCGGTCGCCGAGGCGCAGCACGCGGTTCATCATGTTGCGTTCGTCGGCGTCGATCACGCCGGCTTCGTGTCCTTCGGACACCAGCATGCGGATTTCTTCCTCCGTGACCGCTTCCTTGTTGTCATCAGCCAGTCCGAAGATGCGCAGGACCAAGCGCGTGCTGAAAGCCAGCAGGGCGACGGCGGGGGCGGTGATCTTGGCCAGCCACCCCATGGGCACGGCGACGAAGCCGGCGATGGTTTCCGGACGGGTGATGGCGAGGCGCTTGGGTACCAGCTCGCCGAAGATCAGCGTCAGATAGGTGATCAATGCCACCGCGACGCCTATTCCGATCTTGGGTGCGTAGGGCGCGGAGGCAGGGATGGTGGAGGCGAGCCAGCCGCCGATGGCGCTGCCGATAGCATCACCGCCGAACGTACCGGTCAGCACGCCGATCAGCGTGATGCCGATCTGGACGGTAGACAGGAAGTTCTCGGGCTTCTCGGACAGATCCAGCGCACGCTGGGCGCGATGGCTGGTCTGGGCCATCTGCTTCAGACGGCTCTTGCGCGAGGTCATGACCGACATCTCGGACATGGCGAAGAAGCCGTTCAACAGCACGAGGGCAAACACGATGATCAGCTCAAGCACGGGAGCCTCCGTTCAATGCAGGGAGGGCCGGCGAGGCGGGCGGGGTCTGTCGCGGGGGACAGTGGGGGGAAGTAGGGTCGTCGTCCATAGGGTGCACCCGGAGGCGCGGCGCGAGTTTAGCAAACGGCCGGCGCGAGGACGCGTGAAGCTGAACAAGACATTCGTCCAATGCCGGCCCTCCGGAGGGCCGCAAACCAGGGGAGGCTGTCCGGGAGAGTCATGAAACGGTCATAATTCCGCCCCTGAAGCCGTCCATCCCGTGACGGTGGGACCGCCCGATGTTCTCCCTCCAGACGATCTTCGGCTCCGGCCAGCAGTTCTACACGCTGTTGGACGAGGCCGCCCAAGCTGCCCACGACAGCACCAAGGCCCTGCACACCATGATGAAGGCCACCGACCGCCAGCCGGCGCTCGATGCCTTCAAGCTGGCCCGCCTGCGCGAGCGCGCGGCCTCGGACAAGATCGGCAAGGCGCTGGTGGACAGCTTCATCACCCCGATCGAGCGCGAGGACATCGAAGCCCTGGGCTCGGCGCTGTACAAGATCCCCAAGCAGGTCGAGAAGTTCGCCGACCGCTATTCGCTGGCCATCCAGCACCTGGAAGGCATCGACTTCGCGCCGCGCGCGGCGATGCTGGAACAGGCGGCGGCCGTGGTCGTGGACATGGTCCACGAGATCAAGAAGATGAACATCGACCGCATGACCTCGCTCAACGAGAAGCTGCGCGCGATCGAGAACGAAGCCGACCGACTGATGCTGGAGCTGTACCGCGACATCTATTCCGGTCGCCTGGACCACCTGCAGATGTTCCTGCTGAAGGAGTTCTTCGAGATCCTGGAAAAGGCCATCGACCGCTGCCGCGAGGCCGGCGTGGTCGCCTACCAGATCGTCCTCAAGAACAGCTGACGGGTCGCGCCCATGCTTACCCTTGTTCTGGTGGTGATCTTCGCCGCGCTCGTCTTCGAGTTCATCAACGGCTTCCACGACACCGCCAATTCCATCGCCACCGTGGTCGCCACCAAGGTGCTGTCGCCGGGCCAGGCGGTGATGCTGGCGGCGGTGATGAACCTGATCGGCGCGCTGACCGGCACGGCGGTCGCCAAGACGATCGCTTCCGGTCTGGTCGACACCAACGTGGTGCAGGTGACCTCGCAGGTCATCCTGTGCGCGCTGTTGGGCGGCATCATCTGGAACCTGATCACCTGGTGGAAGGGCCTGCCCTCGTCGTCGTCGCACGCGCTGATCGGCGGCCTGTGCGGTGCCGCGCTGGCGGCCGCGCACAACGACTGGGGCGCGCTGATCTGGTCGCAGGCCGCCGGCGACTGGACCCAGAACAAAGGCATCCTGTGGAAGGTCGTGCTGCCGATGGTGACCTCGCCGGTGGCGGGCTTCCTGCTCGGCATCGTGGTAATGGTGCTGCTGTGGGCCCTGATCGTGCTGTTGGGGCGTATCGGAGGCTGGCTGGGCCGGCTGGCGCGTCCGCACTTCGTCAACAAGTTCTTCGGCAAGGCGCAGATCTTGTCGGCCGCCTACATGGGCTACGCGCATGGCCACAACGATGCGCAGAAGACGATGGGCATCATCGCGCTGACGCTGTTCGGCGCCGAGGCCAGTGGTGCGCTCGACAACCTGCCGGGCTGGCTGTCGTTCCTGCATCCCGGTACGGCCGGCGAGCAGGACATCGCCATGTGGATCGTCATCACCTGCGCCATCGTGATGGCCCTCGGCACGGCGTCGGGCGGGTGGAAGATCATCAAGACGCTCGGCCACAAGATGGTCAAGCTGCACCCGATCAATGGCTTCGCGGCGGAAACCAGCTCAGCCACCATCCTGACCGTGGCCGCGCACTTCGGCATGCCGGTGTCGACCACGCACAGCATCTCCACCGCCATCATGGGTGTCGGCTTCGCCAAGAACCCGCGCGCACTGAAGTTCGGCGTGATCGAGCGCATCCTGTGGGCGTGGGTGCTGACGATTCCCGCGGCGGGCGGCATTGCCTACGGACTGCTGCGGTTGCTGGAGTCGATCGGCTGGGCGTGATGTCTCCGCTTGCGCAGCAAAAGAAAACGCCGGGGTTCCCCGGCGTTTTTGTTTTCGCGATGGCGGGCTTTTAGTCCGTCCTACAGCAGGTCGCCTTCCGCCGACAGCGCACGTTCCATGCTGTCGCCCAGGCCGCCGATCTCCAGCACCAGGCGGTCGACTTCGGCCGGGCTGAGGCTTTCATAAGGGCGGTTCTCGCACAGCTGCAGGTAGGGCACGCCGTCCAGTTCGCCGATGGCGAGGTAGCCGACGCTGCTCTGCCAGTTGAACGTCAGCGCGCGCCTGGCGTCGATGCCGGTCATCGGTGCGATCACGGTGCTGACGCGCAGATAGCCGCGCTCGTCGTCGTTGCCCAGCTCGGACAGGAAGATCGCCTGGTGCCGCTTGCCGTTGCCGAGCGACAGTTCCACGCAAGCGACATACGGGTCGTGCATGGTCACCTTGTAACCAGAGGAATTGAGGTGGCCGCGGACCTGCTCGAAGTTGTGCATGGGATGCTCCCCCCTGTTGCCGTTGCCGCTATGCTAATCCGGCATGAGCGCCAAGTCTCCCGAAGATCGCATCCTGGCCGCAATCCGTGCGATACCGCACGGTCAGGTGGCCGGCTACGGCGAAGTCGCGCATCGTGCGGGCCTGCCGGGCCGCGCGCGATTGACCGCACGCATCCTCGGCCAGAACGACGATCCGGCACTGCCGTGGCACCGCGTGCTCCGCTCCGATGGCCGCATCGCATTTCCGGAAGGCTCGAAGGCCTTCCATGAGCAGAGCCAGCGCCTGCGCGCGGAAGGCGTCAAGGTCGAGAACGGGCGCGTGAAGCGGCCGCGCAAGGCGGATGATCTCGATGCTGCCTTGTGGGGACCGGGCTCCCGTTAACGCGTGGCACGTATGATGTGACGCGACCGTTCCGAGGCTTGCCATGTTTCCCAGATTGACGCCTGCCGTGCAGGCTTTGCTGATCGCCAATGTGGCGGTGTTCCTGCTGCAGTTCTTTATTGCGGATCAGGCTCTCGAGTACTTCAAGCTCTGGCCGGTGAGCGCGCTCGCATCGTCTGCAGGCGCCGGCTTTCAACCCTGGCAACTGCTGACCGCTGGCTTCATGCATGACGGCGTCATGCATCTGGCCTTCAACATGCTCGCGATCTGGATGTTCGGATCGGCGTTGGAGGAGCGCTGGGGATACCGGCATTTCATGACGTTCTTCCTCATCTGTGTGGTTGGCAGCAACCTGTGCCAGTTACTGGTGAGCAGCGCGATCGCCGCGTGGGACGGCCCCATCATCCGGACCGTGGGCGCCTCGGGTGGCGTGTATGGCGTGCTGCTGGGGTTTGCGATGGTGTATCCCGACCGCCGCATGGTGCTGTTCCCGTTTCCCGCCGAAATCCCTGCGCGTACGCTGGTGACGATCTACGGTGCGATCGCGCTGTTCTACGGCATTACCGGCACCGACGCGGGCGTGGCGCATTTCGCGCACCTGGGCGGCATGCTGTTCGGCTGGCTGGTGATCCGCTACTGGCGGGGCCAGCCACCGTTCCGCAAAGGGCCGCGTAAGCCCAAGCCACCCAAGCCGCCCAAATTGCGCGTCGTCAAATAGAACGCATCGACGAGACGAAGAAAAACGGCGCGGAATTCCGCGCCGTTTTTCATGGTGCCAGTTGTCGGCTCAGCGCCAGATCCGCACCTGCGCGGCTTCCTGCGCCTGCATCGGCTGGCCGGCCTTGCAGGTGAAGGCCTGCGCGAACGACGGCTGCTGGGTCAGCGGGCCGTTGGCGCGCCACTGGCCCGGAGCATGTACGTCGACCGCGGCGCGCTGTGCGGCTTCGGTTTCCGACAGGTTCTGCGCCCACAGCGTGGCCCAGGCCTTGTAGAACGACTGCTTCGCCGCGGCATTCGCCTGCGGTTCCGCGGTGGCGAAGGCATCCCACGCCAGTTCCACGCCGGCGAGGTCGGCCAGGTTCTCGTCGCGCGTCAGCGCACCGTTGACCTTGACGTTCTTCAGGTCGGGGAAAGCGTACGCGTTGTACTGCGCGACCACCTTGTCGCCCAGTGCGTTCCATGCGGCCACGTCGGCCGGCGTCCACCAGTCGCGCAGCTGGCCCTTGGCGTCGACCATGCGGCCCTTCACGTCGAAGCCGCGGCTCAGCTCGTGGCCGACCAGCGCGCCGAACGCACCGTATTGCACGGCGGCCGGCTGCTTGGCGTCGAAGATCTCTTCCTGCAGCACGGCGGCGGTGACGATCAGGCGGTTCTGCGCCAGGTCGTACGCTAGTGCCGGCTGCTGCGGCAATACGTCCCAGCGACGGTCGGCGTTGCCCTTGCCGATGCGCTTCATCTCTTCGCGATGGCGCCACGTCGACGCGATCAGCAGGTTGCCGCCGAAGCTGCCGCGGCCCATCGGCTGCACGCTGTAGTCCAGGTCGCGCTTGGGCGTGCTGACTTCGATCTTCAGCTTGTCGAGCTTGCCCTTGGCTTCGGCTTTGGCGGTCTCGCTCAGCCAGGTGTTGCGCTCGATGCCGCGGCCCAGCGCATCGCGCACCTGGCCGGCGATCTGCTCGGCGCGACGCTTGTGGTCGGACGGCACGTAGCGCTCGGCGTATTCCTTGCCCAGCATCGGGCCGGCGGCGAGGTTGATCGCATCCAGCACCTGCTGCCAGCGCGGTGCCGGCGCGGTCTGACCGCGCAGCACGCGGCCGCGGAAATCGAACTCGGCGTCGCGGAACGGCTTGGCCAGGTAAGGCGCCATGGCATCGCCCACGCGCCAGCGCAGGTAGGCCTTCCACTGGTCGGGCTTGAGGCTGCCGACCAGGCCGTCGAGGCGCTTGAACAGCGCCGGGTCGGCCATCGACACGGTGTCGTCGCTGACGCCCTGCGCCTTGAGGAAGGCATCGAGCTGCAGGTTGCGGTACTGCTTGCCCAGGTCCTTGGTCGGCACGGGCGCGTAGTTGGCGAACGGGCTGCGCAGGTCGACGATGGGCTTGGACACCTGCGCCAGCTTGGTTTCCACATCGATGACGAGCGCCGATTCGGCGTCCAGCTTGGCGGCCGGCGTGCCGGTCAGCGCCAGCACCTGCTTCACGTAGGTGCGGTAGCGGCCGAGCAGTTCGCGCGTGTCGGCGTCGGTGCGGGTGTAGTAGGCCGGATCGGGCAGGCCCAGGCCGCCCTGCATGAAGTAGCCGATGTGGCGGTCAAGCGCCTGCAGGTCCACGTCGGGGCTGAAATTGAAGGCCACCGGGATGCCGACCTGGTGCAGCGCGGCGATGGCCGGCGCGACGTCCTTCGGCTTCTTGATGGCGTTGATGCGGTCCAGCAGCGGCGCGATGGGCTTGGAGCCGTCGGCTTCCACGGCGGCTTCGTCCAGGCCGCTGGCCCAGAAGTCGCCCAGCAGCTTCTGCACGTTGCCCTGCGGGGCCCTCATCGCGCCGTCGAGCAGGGCGCGCTGCTGTTCCTGCGTGCGCTCGCGGAAGGCGCCCAGGAGGCTGACCACGCCGTTGTCGGCGCTGGCGGGGTTCTTCTTCAGCCAGTCCGCGTTGGTGGCAGTGTAGAAGTCCGTGCATTGCGCGCTGACCGCGGGGGCGGCGGGGGCACGCTTTTTGCGCTGCGCTTCGGCATCCGGGGCGCCCAGGGCGATGACGAGGGCGAAGGCGATCAGGGTGGGGCGGCCGAGAGCGTGGCGCGGGCTGGGCATCAGGAACATCCGGGAGTTCAGGGGTCGGGCGATTCTAGCAAGGGAGCTGTCGCCGGCCCGAAGCCCCGTGAGCGGAACCCGGCGCCGCGTGGCGGCTTTTGCGGGCCTGCGTCACAGCTCGGCCACCGGTCCCTGGAAAAGGAAAGGCCCGGACATGCCGGGCCTTTCCAGTCACGACGGGAAGCGGGTGCTTACCAGATCACCACCTGCTGATCGCCGGTGCGCACCATCGGCGTGCCGGCCTTGCACGAGAACGCGGCGGCGAACGCGGGCAGGTTGGACGGCGCACCGATCGCGCGGAACTGCGCCGGGGCATGCTCGTCCGTGGCGATGCGGTTCTTCAGCTCTTCCGGGGTGAAGTTGCGGCGCCACACCGTAGCCCAGTTGAGGAAGAAGCGCTGGTCGCGGGTCAGGCCATCGGTCTTCGGGTCCGGCGTGTCGCCTGTCGCCGTCTTCATGGCGTCGTAGGCGGTGGCCAGGCCGCCGAGATCGGCGATGTTCTCGCCCAGCGTGTGGTTGCCGTTGATCGCTTGGCCCGCGTCGGTGCGGTAGCCGTTGAACTGCGCCACCAGCTTGCCGGTCAGCGCCTTGAAGCCCTTGGCGTCGGCATCGCTCCACCAGTTTTCGAACTTGCCGGTGGCACCGAAGCGGCTGCCCTGGTCGTCGTAGCCGTGGGTCATCTCGTGGCCGATCACCGCGCCGATGCCGCCGTAGTTCATTTCATCCGAGGCATTCGGATCGAAGAACGGCGGCTGCAGGATGGCGGCCGGGAACACGATTTCGTTCTGCAGCGGGTTGTAGTAGGCGTTGACCATCTGCGGCGGCATGCCCCACTCGGTGCGATCGACCGGCTTGCCGATCTTGCCCAGGTTCCACTTGTAGTTGAACTCGGCGGCCGCCTGCACGTTGCCGTAGTAGCTGTCGCGGCCGGTCGCCAGGCCGGACCAGTCGCGCCACTTGTCGGGATAGCCGATCTTGGTGGTGAACGCGGCCTGCTTCTCCATCGCCTTGGCCTTGGTCTCGTCGCTCATCCACGCCAGGTTCTGGATGCGCGCCTTCAGCGCGGTGCCCAGGTTGGCGACCAGCGTTTCCATCTTCGCCTTGGACTCCGGCGTGAAGGCGACCTTGACGTACATCTGGCCGAGCGCTTCGCCACTCTGTTCCTCGATGGTGCCCAGCACGCGCTTCCAGCGCGGCTGGATCTCCTTCTGGCCGCGCAGCGTCTTGTTGTAGAAGTTGAAGCTTTCGTTGGCGAACGCGTCGCTCAGGTAGGGCGCGGCACCATCGATGGTGTGGAAGCGCAGGTAAGCGCGCCATGCAGCTACGTCGGTATCGCCCAGCATCTTGCTGACTTCCTGGTGGAAGGCGGGCACGGCCAGCGAGAATTTCTCCTGCGGTGCGACGCCCTGCGATTCGAAGAACTTCGTCCACGAGAAGTTCGGCGTCAGCTTGTCGGCGTCGGCCAGCGTCACCGGGTTGTAGTAGATGGATACGTCACGCGACATTTCCTCGCGCGACTTGGATGCCTTCGCCAGACGGGTCTCGAACGCCATGATGTCGCTGGCCTGTTTCTGTGCATCGGCCGTGGCCACGCCCGACAGTTCCAGCACCTTGGCGATGTGCTTCACGTACTCATCGCGGATGCTCTTCTTGTCGGCGTCGAAATAGAAGTTCTTGTCCGGCAGGCCCAGGCCGCCCTGGAAGGCGTAGGCCATGTTCGTGTCCGGCTTCTGGAAGTCCGCCTCGGC
Organism: Pseudoxanthomonas sp. PXM01; assembly: GCF_014851815.1. Taxonomy (GTDB): domain Bacteria; phylum Pseudomonadota; class Gammaproteobacteria; order Xanthomonadales; family Xanthomonadaceae; genus Pseudoxanthomonas_A. Next base: position 1,221,286 of record NZ_JACVAJ010000001.1, on the reverse strand, counting down.
ACCGAAGCCGAACAGGAAAGCCTGGCCCTTCGCGGCGCTTTCGTTGAGGTACGCCACGATGGCGTCCTTGTCCTGCAGGCCGTCGATGGTCTTCAGCGCGGGAACGATCGGCTCGATGCCCTGGGCGTTCGCCTTGGCCTCGTCCATGCCGGTGGCCCACAGGTCGCCGACGATCTTCTCGACGCCGGTCGCGTTGGCGTGTGCGGCGGCCTGTTCGGCCAACTGCTTCTGGATGGCGGTGGAACGCTCGGCGAGCATCTCGAAGGCACCCCAGCTGGTGCGGTCGCTGGGGATGGCATTGGCGGCCAACCACTTGCCGTTGGCGTACCCGGAGAAATCGGTGCAGGCGTCCTTGGTGGTGTCGAGGTCGCTGAGCTGGAAGCGGTTCACGCCCGGCAGGCTGCTCTCGTCCAGCTTCAGTTCCAGCGCGGCTGGCGCCGGGGCGGTGGCGGCGTCGGCCGGTGCGGCCTCTTCCTTCTTGGCGCAGGCGGCCAGCGCGGCGGCCACGGCGACGGACAGCATCAGGATCTGGGGTTTGCGGGCAATCACGATCAACTCCGGCCCTGGGCAGGGCATTGAAATAAGGAACCCCCGGGAGGGGGCGTGGCGGCGACTCTACGCCTGTCACTGTGAGGGCAGGTGTGTCGAAGGTCATGCCCGCGGGGGCCTCAGCGGCCATACTGGCCACCCGGCAGAGGAGGGAGGTCCCATGCAGGTCCATTTCCATGGCGCGGCGGGCGAAGTCACCGGTTCGATGCACCTCGTCGAGGCCGCCGGCAAGCGCATCCTGCTGGATTGCGGGCTGATCCAGGGCAGCCGGGAGGCCGAGGCGCGCAACGCCGAACCGTTTCCGTTCGATCCCGCCACCCTCGACGCCGTGGTGCTGAGCCATGCCCACATCGACCACATCGGCCGCCTGCCGCTGCTGGTCAAGCGCGGGTTCCGCGGTCCCATCCATACCCAGGCCGCCAGCGCGGAACTGCTGCCGATCATGCTGTTCGACGCGGCTTCGCTGTCCGGATCCGAGGCCGAACGCGCCAACCGCCATCGCCGTCGTGGCGAGCCCGAAGCGCAGCCGCTGTTCTCCGACGAGGACGTGCATGCCACGATCAAGCAAGTGCGTCCGCTACCGTACGACGAACGCACGACGATCCTGCCCGGCGTGGACATCGCGCTGCGCGATGCCGGGCACATCCTCGGTTCGGCCATCGTCGAGCTGTGGGCCGATGGCCGCAAGCTGGTGTTTTCCGGCGACCTCGGGCCGAAAGGCACGCCGATCCTGCGCGATCCCGCGGTGGTGAAACAGGCCGACCTGCTGCTGATGGAATCGACCTACGGCGACCGCAACCACCGCGACCGTCCGGAGACGATCCGCGAACTCGGCGCGATCTTCGAGCATGCCTGGCGCGACCGCGGCAACGTGCTGATCCCGGCGTTCGCGGTCGGCCGCACACAGGAGCTGCTGTACTGGTTCGCGCGCCACTGGGACGCCTGGAAGCTGGCGCGCTGGCGGATCTTCCTGGACAGCCCGATGGCGGCGAAGGTCATCAACGTGTATGCGCGCCACCATGGCCTGTTCGACGAGGACGCGCGCCGCGTATGGGCGCAGTCGCCGAATCCGTTCCGGTTGCCCAACCTGCACATCGCGGAAACGATCCAGCAGTCGACCGCGATCAACCAGGTCGAGGGCGGGGCCATCATCATCGCGGGCTCGGGCATGGCCAACGGCGGGCGCATCCAGCACCACCTGCGCTACAACCTGGGGCGGCGCAACGCGCATGTCGTGTTCGTCGGCTACCAGGCCGAAGGCACGCTGGGCCGGCGACTGGTGGATGGCGCGCAATGGGTGCGCATCCATGGCCGCGACTACCGCGTCAACGCGCAGCGGCACACGGTCGGCGGCCTATCCGCGCATACCGATCAACAAGGCCTGCTGGCGTGGTACGGCAACTTCCAGCCCGCACCGCCGCTGGTGCTGGTACACGGCGAAGACCGGGCGCGCGAAGCGCTGGCGGGCGAAGTCGGCGAGCGCCACGGCGTACCCGTGGATCTCGCGCGGCCGGGAATGGTCATCGATGTCTGAGCGGAGCCGCGCCGATCAGATGCGCTGGACGGGCGTGCCGACCGGCTCGTGTTCGCCGGTGTGGCTGAAGCTGCGGTTGCGGCCGGCCTGCTTGGCGCGGTAGAGAGCGGCGTCGGCGCGGTCGAAGACGTCTTCCGGCCCTGCATCATCGCCGCTCACGTAGGTATGGATACCGACGCTGGCCGTGAAGGGCGGTGGTGCGCTGGCGTTCGCGCCGTGCGGCTTGCGCCCATGGTTGGCAAGGTCCACGTGGATGGTGGTCGCGATGGTCGCCGCCGCCTGCGCCGACGTCTCCGGGAGGAGGACGGCGAACTCATCGCCGCCCAGCCGGGCGACCAGATCGCGCGGGCGCCGCGCGCGACTGCGCAGGATGCGGCCCAGCGCCTTCAGCGCAGCGTCGCCGGCGGCATGGCCCTGAGTGTCGTTGAGCTGCTTGAAGTGGTCGATATCCATCACCAGCAGCGACAGCGGCTGGCCACTGCGACGTGCGATACGCAGTTCGTGGTCCAGCGCGTGGTCGAAGCGGTTGCGGTTGGCCAGTCCGGTGAGCGCGTCGGACTGTGCCTGGTGGTGGGTGCGACGCAGTAGCCGGTACACCCACAGCGATGCACCCAGGGCGAGCACCAGCAGGGCCGGCACCGGCGAGAACCAGGCATGCCCGTAGCGCAGCAACAGCACCGAGAGCACCAGCGTGCCCACCATCGTCAGTACCGTCGGGCGCCAGATGCGCCGCAGCCCGGGCAGCAGCGACAGCAACAGGGGCAGTGCGGAAAGCAGCGCGGCGAGCACGGCCTGCCAACCTTCGGACATCGGCGTGATGGCGGCGCGCTTCAGCAGCATGTTGAGCAGGTTGGCCTGGTAGTCGGTGCCGCTCATGCTGGTGGTGGGAGATTGCCCCGGAGCGCGCGCCAACGGCCCCATGCCGGTGGCGCTGACGCCTACGATGATCCAGTTGCCGCGCAGCAGCGCTGCGGGAATCCGCTGGTTGAGGACGTCGGTGTACGAGACGTGCCGGAAGGCGTTGGGCGGCGAGGTGAATGGGACCAGCACCTCATAGTCGCGCACCCATTCGAAGGGTGACACCGGATCCAGGCCGGTGGCCGCCAGGCGGCGGCCCGGCAGGTGCGCGCCGACGCCTGAGGGTTGGTCAAGCTGCAACAGTGCCAGCGCCAACGCCGGCCAGTGCGGCGAGCCGAGGCCGGCACGCAGGTAGGCGCTACGCGCCACGCCATCGTCGTCCAGCGCCATTTCGGCATGGCCCAGCGAGGCCGCGGACGCGGCGAACTCGGGGATCGGCATCAGTTCCACGGTGGAGCTGTTGAGCTGGACGGGTTCGGCCAGCACCGGCAACACGACCCGACCGCTGCGGCTGATCGCGCGCGCCAGCAACGCATCCCCTTCCGGATCGAACAGTGCGGGCTCCGACAGCAGGACGTTGAACGCGATGCCCTTCACCTCGGTCAGGCGCAAGCGATCCACCAGCTGCGCATGCGTGCGCCGCGACCACGGCCAGCGGCCGAGTTCGGCCAGGCTCTTCTGGTCGACGTCCACCACCACGATGCGGGGATCGGCGTCGGCTGCCGCGCCCAGCACGAGCCGGTCGTAAATCCATGCATCGAGCGGGGCCGTCAGGCCCGACAGCGCCACCAGGATCGCGAGGGCAGCCGCACCCACCGCCGTCAGCAGGCGGGGCTTCCACTTCGGCGCTGGCGCAGGGGTGCTCACAGGGCCAGCAGTATGAGCAATGCGCCGGCTCCGGCGCCAATCCGGCACCAGCGACATGGGACCTCGATCACCTGCGGGGCAGGGAAAGGCCCTTCGAACCCATCCAGATCGATGGTCTGGGCGCGCAGATACCACGTGCCGGAGCGCAGGCGGGGCAGGGTGATCTGGGCGACATCGACGACCTGGTCGACCTGCGGCGCACTGAAGTCCGGCGTGCGCGACATCTGGAAACGGTAGCGCTGGCCGGGCTGGCCTGCCGGCCAGCGGAACGTCACCTCGCGGGCATTGCCCGAGGTGGCGGCCGAACCGTCGATTTCGGTGACTTCGGCCAGGGGGCGCACCGTGAACGCCACGAGGTCGCCGAAGGGGCCGGCCTTGCCGGCGCCGTCCACACTGCGGATGCGCCAGTGGTACTCGCCCGGAGGCAGCGGCTCGCGCAGGCGTGCGTTGTTTGCGCCGTCGACGCGCGCTTCGGCGACCGTTCCTGCGGCGTCCGCCGCGACTTCGTACTCGTAGGCCACCGCGCCAGGCGCCTGTGTCCAGCTCAGGGCCACCTCGGGCGTGCGCACGACACTGGCGGCCGCGGGCGCGATCGAATACGGCGGCGCCGGCTGGTCGTCGATACGGAGCTCGATGACGGCATCGCGTCCCTCGAGCCCGCTGGCGGCGATCGCGCGCACGCGCACGAAGTAGTGGCCTGCTTCCAACGCGGGCAGGGCATAGCGCGGCGCTTCGCTCTCGGCGTCCACGCGCAGGCTGTCGAAGGCGCGTCGTGCGCTCACCTGGATGCGGTACTGGTGTGCACCCTCCACGGCGGGCCAAGCCAGGTCGGGTTTGGCCGTCTGCGACAGCGCGGCGATGCGCGACAGGTCGGGCGCGGGAAGCAGCCGGACGGGCGAGACGGTCGACTGTCCCGCTGCCACCACGGCGCCGAACCCCGGACGCAGCACCGCGCCACGTTGGCGCGGGGCGTTCACCGCCACGCGGCCTTCCAGGACTTCCGTCTGCGAATGGGCATCGCCCGCTTCGACGCGGAACTTGGTTCCGCGTACCGCGGACGATGCGGTCGGCGTGTCGACGATGAAGTTGGCGGCCGGGCCATTCAGACGGCGCACGTCATTTCCTATCCTGCCGCGCTGCAGGCGCAGGCGGGTATCAGCCATGCCGGAGCGGCCGAAACGGGTAAGGCGGTCGAGCAGCAACTCGCTGTCGCCGAGCAGCAGCAGGCGTGAACCGTCGGCGAACTGCAGGCTCAGCGAGGCTTCCGGCGAGGTCTTCAGTCGCGCGCCGCTGGCCAGCGACATCCCCGGCGTCACGGGTGCATCGCGACCGCTGGCCATGCGCGCGGTGGCGTCGCCCTGCAGCGCGACGACCTTCGCGTTCGCTGGCTGGCAGTCCAGCCAATGCAACGGGATCCGCAGGGTGCTGCCGGGAGGGAGCTGGTAGGGATTGGCGATGCCGTTGTGTTCCTGCAGCCGCTGCCACGGGATCGACGGCTTGAGGTAGGCGCCGGTCACGTCCCACAGCGTGTCGCCGGGACGCACCCGATAGACCCATTCCTGCGCCTGGGCCGACCACGACGCCAGCAACAGCAGCACGAGCCCCCATCCCAGCCATCCTTTGCCCCGGATTGCCCGCCTCTGCATTGCCTGCTCCCGCGCCTGACCGTACGAAATGTCGAACTGGTCACAATTATAAGCGGGTCCATCGACCGCACTGGCCGGTCAGGAGTGGTTTTTCCGTCACCTCACACTAAGCCGTAGGCGTGCTTACGGCACACCACCCCACAGGGCGGCGATGCGCCGTGCCAGCGGATACGGCTCCGGGCCGTTGCGGTTGCTCAGCACGATCACGGTCAGACGCTGCGCCGGGAACCGGAGCATCACGTTGCGGAAGCCGATGCTCTCGCCGGAATGCCATTGCATGGCGCCCTGCAGGCGCCAACCGAAGCCGTAATGCGCGACGTCGGATTCCGTCGTGGGGGTGGCGGGTGCGAACGCCGCCGCGCGCGAGGTCGCCGACAGCAGACGGTCGTCGTACAGCGCCGCATCCCAGAGCGCGAGGTCTGCCAGCGAGGAGTAGATGCCGCCATCCCCGAGCACCGCACTGGTCGTGCTCTGGTCGGTGCGCTGCCAGCGACCATCGATGAGGCTGTAGCCGAACGCGCGATCCGTCACCGCCGGGCCTTCGTCCTCGCGTGCCTGTGTCGCCGTCATGCCCAGCGGCGCGAAGATACGGGTCTGCAGGAATGCGGCGAACCGTTGGCCAGAGGCGCGTTCGACCACCAGGGCCAATAGCGCGTAGCCGCTGTTGCTGTATCGATAAGCGCTGCCGGCGGGGAAATAGAGACGATCCTCGCGTTCGAGCAGCTGCAGCACGTCGGCGTCATGCACCTGTCGTGTCTCGTGCGCCGGCATCAGGTCTTCGTAGTCGACCAGACCGGAGGTGTGGCTGAGCAGGTGGCGCAGCGTGACGCCGTCCGCCGCCGCAGGCAGGGACGGCAGCCAGTGCTTCAGCGGATCGTCGACCGACAGCGCGCCATCTTCTGCGAGCAACAGCAGGCAGGCAGCGGTGAACTGCTTGCTGACCGACGCCAGGCGGTAGTTGGTCGTGGGCGAGCTGGCGACGCCGGCTTCGAGGTCAGCCATGCCATAGCTACGCCGGAACGCCGGTGCGCCGTCCTTGAGTACCAGCACCGAGGCGCCGGGAACCTCGCCGGTGTAATCGCGCATCCACGCATCGATGGTGGCCTCGCGCGTGGCGGCGCTTGCTGCCCCTGTGGTCATCAGCAGGACTCCCCATAGCCAGACCGCTTTCATCGCGTTCTCCCGGCGTCGCGGTGTCCAGCCTAACGCACGCGATCAGTCGATGGCGGCTTCGGCGCGCAGTTGCCGTTCGCGCTCGTGTCCGAGGTAGCGGCGGATGCCGTGGCGCATCAGGTACAACAGCGGGATCAGTGCGATCGCGGCCAGCATCTTGTAGGCGTAGTTGACCGTGCTGACCGCCAGGAACAACGAGGTCGGCCACTTCTGCGGCCCCAGCACGAAGGCGATGTAGATGACCACGAAGCTGTCCACCAGTTGCGAGATCGCGGTCGAGCCGGTCGCGCGCAACCACACCCAGCGCTCACCGGTGGCGTTGCGGATGCGGTGGAACACCGACACGTCGATCAGCTGACCAACCAGAAACGCCACCACCGAGCCGGCGATGGTCCACATGCCCTGGCCGAAGATCGCGGCGAACGCCTTCTGGTAATCCGGCACGCCCTGCGCCTGCGCGGCCTCGACCCACCAGCCGGCCGGCGCCAGCGCGATGGCGGCGAACGCGAAGAGGAAGCCGTAGACGATCAGCGCGACCGCCAGCCACGAGATGAAGCGCACGCCGCGCTTGCCGAAGAACTCATTGATCGTGTCGGTCAGCACGAACACGAACGGCCACAGCAGCGTGCCGGCGGTGAAGCTGAGCGAACCGGTCTGGCCGAACAGGTTCCACGCCAGCGGCGCGATGCCCAGCGTGTCTTCCAGCGCGAAGATCTTGACGCCGATGAACTCGGCCAGCACGGCGTTCGCGCAGAACACCGCCGCCAGCACGATGAAGAGGCGGACCGCGCGATCGTCCAGCGTGCGCGGCGCCTGCATCGCTCAGCGCTCCCCGGCGCGCGTGAACGGCATGGTCTCCGGCGCGACGGCGCCGCCGGAAATGATGAAGCTCATGGCCTGGTCGACGGTCCAGTCGGTCGGCGTCAGCAGTTCGACCGGCACGATTTCCAGATAGCCCGACGTGGGATTCGGCGTGGTCGGCACGTAGACCGCGGCCAGCTCGCGGCCACTGCCTTCCTCGCGGATCACCCGCGTCACCAGACCGACCGATTTCATGTCCCGATGCGGGAAGTCGATCAGCACCACGCGCTGCGTGCTGCCCGGCTTGGTTTCCAGCATGTCCAGCAGCTTGCGCGCGCTGGTGTAGATCACGTTGGCCAGCGGCACGCGCGCGATCAGCGCCTCGAACCAGCGCAGCAGCCGCTGCCCGACCACGCGCCGGGTCAGCGCGCCGACGGCGACGATGACGAACAGCGTGGCGACCATCGCGATGGTGTTCTGCACCCACAGGCCATTGAACCAGCCCAGCGATTGCGGGAACGAGGCCGCGATCTGGTGCGACAGCGGTTCCACCCACGGCTTGCTGATGTCGGACAGCAGCACGAAGACGAACTTGATGACGACCCAGGTCAGCCAGATCGGCAGCAGGGTCAGCAGGCCGGTGATGAAGAGTTTCTGCACCGAGGGGCGGTGCGCGGGATGGTCGGGGGGCATGGCGATATTGTAGGCCGCCGCGCAGTCACGGCTATATAGTCGTCGGCAGGACGCTGTTGCAGGGGGAATGGAATGAGCGGTTTCTTCAGGTGGTTCGGTCTGCTGGCCTTCGGTGTGGTGGTGATCGCGGTGTCCCTGTACACCGTCAGTCGGCTGATGCCGGTCCCGGCGGAGGATGCCAAGGCGCTGGCCCTGGTCGAGGCACCCCGTACCATGGAAGGCCCCAACGGGTTTGCGGCGCTGTGGTCGTTGCGGCACGACGTTGCGGTGGCAGAGGCCGAGCGCCTGCTGGTCCTGGAGGTCGAGAGCTTCCGGGCGCGGCCGATCCTGGCCGGAGCGGGCGCGGAACCGTCGCTTGCTTCCGCGCTCGATGCATATCCCCGGATCGATGCCGAGGCGGGTAGCGATACGCTCTGCAGTGCCCGGGAGACGCAGTGCCTGCGACATGTCCGCGATCGCATGGACGCCCTCGTGCCAGCTGTGGCGATCCGGAAGACGCTCGCGGCGCGGGTCGCTGCACTGGACGACTACGATTATTTCCGTAGCCCGTTTCCGGCACGGCCGGACACGCCACTGCCCGGCTACAACCCGCTGTTCCAGATGCAGACCCTGTACGCATACGCGTTTGCGCGTGGAGATCGCGAGGAGGGCCTGCGTGGCGTCTGTCGGAATGCGTCGATCGCCCGCAAGCTGGTGGCCAGCAGCGACATGCTCGTGGGCGGGGCAGTGGGAACGGCGCTGATGGATACGTCCGCAGCGCTGTTCGTCGACATGCTGGCGAACCTTCCCGCTGATTACCCTTTGCCGCACGAATGCGCTGCGGCATTCGACGCGGATGGCGCGATGATCGCCGGCATCTGCCCCACCATGATCGGCGAAGGACGCTACCTGATGGAGGGCTTCCGTGCATTGAATGCCGGCGAGCCGCACTGGCATCGAAGGCTCATGACGGACCTCTTCCTCGACCAGCGCAAGACGATGGCGCGCGGCGCGCGTCGCCACGCGTGGTTCTGCAGCTCGCAGGCCGATGCGCTCCTGCGCGCGGATACGCCGCTCGGCAAGCACGCACCGGTGTCCGGAGGGTGGACGTTCTCCTGTCTCGCGAACGCGACCGGCTGCATTCTCGACAACATCGCCGCGCCTTCGCTGGCGGGCTATGCGGAGCGCTTCCAGGATACGGAGGCCCGGCTGCGTGCGGTGTCGGCCTGGCGGGCGTTGCGTGAGCAGGCCAACGATGCGCGACCGCTGGGTGAGCGGCTCGACGAATGGCAGCGCGCGCATCCGGGGGGGCGCGGGATCCGTGTCGGTCCCGACGGGAGCGGGCTGGAGATCGACCTATTCAACGACAGGCAGGGCCTCGTGTTCACGCTGCCCCCGCCGGCACCGTGATCAGCGCGGCCGGCGTGCCTCGGGCTTCAGCCGCACGTAGATCTGCTTGCGCACACGGGCGACCACTTCGTTCTGCGCGTTGAACACATCCGCCGGCATCCAGCGCAGGTGCTTCTCGCCGTTGACGGCCTCTGCGCGGATTTCCTCGAGCACGCGTTCGTCCAGACGAAACTCGGCGTGCAGCGTGCCTTTGCCGGGCTTGACGAATTCGATCTCGGCGGCCTTGTCCCAGACGTAGTACTCGCCGCCCAGGCGCTCCTTGGCCAGGATCATCCAGAACGGATCAGTCATGGCGAACAGGCTGCCGCCGAAATGCGTGCCGACGTAGTTGCGGTTCCAGGGGCGCATGCGCAGCTCGACGCGCGCGAAGCTCCAGTCGGGGGCCATCTCGGTGACGTGGATGCCGCTGAGCAGGAAGGGCGGCCACACGTTGAAGATGTGGCGCAGGGTGCCGGGTTTCATGCAGGACTGCTTTGTTCGGTGATGACGGGAGTCTTCGCGGTTCAGAACAGCAGGGAGGACATCTTCCTGCGGTACTGGCTGACCAGCGCCTCGTCCTCGATCACCCGGAAGGCATCGATCAGGCTCTTGCGCGCCAGTCCGTCCTCGTAAGCGCGATCGCGCTTGAGCATTTCCAGGAACTGTTCGAGCGCCGCTTCGGAGTTGCCGGCGACCAGTGCGTGCACGCCGAGTAGATGGCGTGCCCGCAGGTCGTCGGCGTTCGCGGCGATGGCAGCGCGCAGGGCATCGGGTGCCGGCGCATCCTTCAGCGCTGCGGCGAAACCCAGACGTGCGCGCGCCTTCACCGCGCGATCGTCGGTGGCGAGGTTGGCGGGCAGGGCGTCGAGCAGACGCTCGGCTTCGGGTGCCTCGCCGGTCTTCAGCAGGGCCAGCACGAGGTCCAGCTTCAGTTCTTCCTTGTCGGGCTCAGCCGCGATGGCCTCGCGCAGCGCTGCGACCTGCGCCTGCGGATCGAGCGGGATCTCTTCGGCGGCGGTATCGGCCGCTTCGGCCGGCTGCACGCCATGCGAAGCCAGGAACTCGCGCAGCTGGCCTTCCGGCAACGCGCCGGGGAAGCCGTCGACGATCTGTCCGCCCTTGACCAGGAAGACGGTCGGTACCGAGCGGATCTGGAAGGCCGCCGCGATCTGCTGTTCCTTGTCGACATCGACCTTGGCCAGCAGGAAGGCACCGTTGTACTCGCCTGCCAGCTTTTCCAGGATCGGCCCCAGCGTCTTGCATGGCCCGCACCACGTCGCCCAGAAGTCGACCAGTACCGGCACCTCCAGCGACTTGCGCAGGACGGTGTCCTCGAAGGTCTCGGTGGTGGCGTCGAAGACGTGGGGCAGGTCGCTCATCGGCTGGCTCATGGGGGTGGGACGTGGCCTTCAAATGGAGTCGGGGGCGGCAGCATACAAGGTGATGTAAAAAAGGTTTGACATCATGGTGTTGAAATGTAATGTATGCATTACATTTTGTCCGGCTTAGGTGACTACGATGACGCTGCAACGGGGTGGATGGCTGGTGCTGCTGATCGGCGCGATGCTGGCGTTCTGGGCGCTGCTGGCGGGGCCTGACACGTTGGCAGGCATCGATCTGGGCAAGTGGGGTACCGCCCTGCTGGTGGCCGTGGCGTGGATCCCGATGTATGCCGTGTCACGCGCGCCGGTCGGCGAGGCTGAGCGTGGCGTGTCGCCGGGCGAGTGGAAGGCCTGGGTCGGCGTGGCCTTCATGGCCGTGGCGACCGCCTACTTCCTGGCCAAGTCGCACGTATTCGTCGATGGCCCGGCGTGGAACAACCCGGCGGCCCAGGCCGTCGGCCGCAACCTGGTCCTGCTGCTGGTCGCCTGGAGCATCCTGACCGGCGTGCTGGGCGCGCGCTGGAAAGGACGCGTGCAGGAGGATGAGCGCGACCGCGAGATCGAAAAGCAGGCGGCCGGCTGGGGCCGTGGCGGACTGCCCTTCTGTCTGATCGGCCTTGCGGTGATGCTGGCGTTCTCGCCGGCCGAGCGCCTGGCCTGGGCGACGCATTTCATGATCGCCAACCTGCTGGTCTTCGCGCTGATGTGGGGCTGGCTGTGCGAGTACGCGGCGACCGCGGTGATGTACTGGCGCGACCGTCGATGACCGGCACGCCGATCGCCAACGACATCCGCCGCCTGCGTTTCGAGCGTGGCGAGATGACCCAGCAGGCGCTGGCCGATGCCTGCGGGGTGACGCGTCAGACCATCATCGCGCTGGAGGCGGGACGCTATGCGCCATCGCTGGAACTGGCGTTCCGCATCGCGCGTGCGTTCGGCGTGGGCATCGAAGCGGTGTTCCGCTGGGAAGACCCGGCATAGCGCGGACGCCATGCCGGTCTGCTAGGGTCGCGGTCCCGGCGCGCAGCGGCGCCATCGACGAAGGAACAGGGATCATGGGAATGCGACGCATCGTGATGGGACTGTTGCTGGCGACCGCCGTGACCGGAACGGCGTGGGCGAAGGATGAGATCCGCGCGTCGTCGACCACCAACCCCCCGCCGAGCGAAGCGCTCGGCCAGTTCGACCGCTACGAGCTGAAGCCGGCGACGCTGGCACCTGATTACGCGGAGCATCCCGCCAACAAGGAGGCGCTGGTGGCCTTCCAGCGCAACCTCGACGAGCGCGTGGGCGCCTGGGTCGCCGAACAGAACGCGCTTGCGGCGAAGAACACGCCGCCGCGCACGCTGGTGATCGAGCCGCGGATCGAGAAGATCCGCTTCATCAGCGGCGGCAAGCGGTTCTGGGCGGGTGCCTTTGCGGGCAGTTCGCAACTGCTGGTGAAGCTGAGGCTCACCGACTCAGCGACCGGCAACGTGATCGCCGAGCCGGAGTTCTACCAGCATGCGAAAGGCATGGCGGGCGCGTGGACGTTCGGCGCGGCCGATAACACGATGCTGGTGCGTACCGCTTCGCTGGCGCGCGACTACCTGCAGGGCAACCACGCCACGGCGCAAGGTGGTGCGACGGGCTGGGAGCAGGACTGAGGTGGCAATGTCGCGCCCGGATCACGCCGCATGAGCCGCTTATTTTCCTTCGCTGGGCCCGCGGCCACGTTGCTGTTCGTGGCTGCGCTGCTCGGTTTCGGCCTGGCATTGCTGGGCTATTCGCAGGTCGCGCATCCGGTCGCCGTGCTGGGCGCCAAGGGCGTGCCGAATGCGCTGGGCTTCAACCTGCTGGGCTTCGTCTTCGCTGGCGTGCTTGCAGCCGTGGCTACGTTGGACCTGCGCCGCCGCCTGCCGGGTGACGCGGGCTGGCGGCTGCGCGTCGGCGCGCAGCTGACGCTGCTGTCCGCGCTGGGTTTCGTGGCGATGGGGCTGCTGCCGCTGGATCCCGAGGATCTGGACAATCCGGCCAGCAGTCTGCACGCCACGGCGTGGATGCTGTGGTGGGTGTCGTTCGTGCCGGGTGCGTTTCTGGTCGCGCTGGGTCTGCGCGGGCGTCCTCAATGGCGTCCGCTGGCGCGGACCAGCGTCGTGGCAGCGCTGCTGGTGCTGTTCGTCGCGTTGCTGGCGGTCGAACTGATGCCGGCCGGCATCGCCCAGCGCCTGGGCTATCTCGGCTGGCTGGGCTGGCTGTGCGTCGCCTCGCTCGGTGCGCGAGGCGACGGCTAGCTTCAATGCGACTTACGGACGGCGATACACCTTGCCGTCCTTCATCACGAAGTCGACCTTCAGCACCGCATTGATGTCGGCGACCGGGTCGCCCGGCACGGCCACGATGTCGGCGCGCTTGCCGGCCTCGATCACGCCCTGGTCGTCCACGCCCAGCACTTCCGCCGCACGGATGGTCGCGGCTTGCAGTGCCACATTGGCGGGAATGCCGGCTTCGACCATGTAGACGAACTCGCGCGCGTTGTCGCCGTGCGGGCCCACACCCATGTCGGTGCCGAAGGCGATCTTCACCCCATTGCGGTAGGCATTGCCGGCGGTCTCCTGGATCAGCGCGCCGATCCGCTGGGCCTTGGGGCGCACCACGGGCGGGAAGTAGCCGTCGATCTTGGCCTTCTCCGCTACGAAACGGCCGGCGTAGATCGTCGGCACGTACCAGGTACCGTGCTGCTTCATCAGCCGCATGATCTCGTCGTCCATGTACGTGCCGTGTTCGATGCTGGTCACGCCGCCGAGGATGGCGCGCTTCATGCCTTCCTTGCCGTGCGCGTGCGCGGCGACGCGGAAGCCGTAGTCGCGCGCGGTGTCGACGATCGCCTTCACTTCGTCGACGACGAACTGCGGCGCGTCGCCGGACTTGGCGTAGCTCAGCACGCCGCCGGTGGCTGTGATCTTGATGACGTCGCTGCCGTCCTTGTAACGCTGGCGCACCGCCTGGCGGGCTTCGTCCGGCGAATTGATCACGCCATCGGTCGGGCCCGGTGGGCCGAGGAGGTGCGACAGGCGGTCGTTGAAGCCATTGGTCGGATCGGCGTGGCCGCCGGTGGTGGCGATCGATTTGCCGGCGGCGAAGATGCGCGGGCCCTTCACCAGGCCTTGGTTGACCGCGTCGCGCAAGTGCGGCGCCACTTCGCCGCCCAGGTCGCGCACGCTGGTGAAGCCGGCCATCAGGGTCTTCTCGGCATAGCCCACCGAGCGGAAGGCATAGTCCACCGGATCCAGACGGAAGCCTTCCGAATAGCTCTGCGGGCTGGATTCGCTGCCCAGGTGCACGTGCAGGTCGGTCCAGCCGGGCGTGCAGGTGTGGTCGGCCAGGACGATGGACTCGGCATCGGCCAGCTTGGCGCGGCCGGGAATGACCTCGGCGATCCTGCCGTCGCGGACCAGCACCGTGTGCTCACCCAGGATCTTGCCGCTGCGGGCATCGAACAGCTGGTCGCAATGCAGGGCGAGCGTGGTCGGCGCGGCGGTCTGCGCGGTGGCGGGCAGGCCCATGGAGGCCAGGGCGAGGGCGAGCAAGGTCTTGGTCATCTGGGATCCCCGGTTTCGACCCCTCCATGCTACCCGCTGGCGTGGCGGGTCATGGTGCGCTGCGGTACCCTTGGCGGCTTTGCCGTTGCCGCCGTCGCACACCGCCATGTCCATTGCCGCCGAACCCGCTTCCTACGATCCGAAAACCGTCGAATCCCAGGCCCAGTCCTTCTGGGAGGCCCGGCGCGCCTTCGAGGTCGACGAGCAGTCGGACAAGCCCAAGTTCTACTGCCTGTCGATGCTGCCGTATCCGTCCGGCGCGCTGCACATGGGCCACGTGCGCAACTACACCATCGGCGACGTGATCAGCCGCTACAAGCGCATGACCGGCCACAACGTGCTGCAGCCGATGGGATGGGATGCGTTCGGTCTGCCGGCTGAGAACGCGGCGATCAAGAACAAGACCGCGCCGGCCAAGTGGACCTACGCCAACATCGAGCACATGCGCAGCCAGCTGAAATCGCTGGGCTACGCCATCGATTGGTCGCGCGAGTTCGCCACCTGCCGCCCCGACTACTACGTGCACGAGCAGCGCATGTTCACCCGCCTGCTGCGCAAGGGCCTGGCCTACCGCAAGAACTCGGTGGTGAACTGGGACCCGGTCGACCAGACCGTGCTGGCCAACGAGCAGGTCATCGACGGCCGCGGCTGGCGCAGTGGCGCGCTGGTCGAAAAGCGCGAGATCCCGCAGTGGTTCCTGCGCATCACCGATTACGCGCAGGAACTGCTGGACGGCCTGGACGACCTGCCGGGCTGGCCCGACGCGGTCAAGACCATGCAGCGCAACTGGATCGGCCGGTCGGAAGGCCTGGAAATCCAATTCGCGGTCGAAGGCCACGAACCGCTGACGGTGTTCACCACCCGTCCCGATACGCTGATGGGCGTGACCTTCGTGTCGATCGCCGGCGAGCATCCGCTGGCGCTGAAGGCGGCCGCGTCGAACCCGGCGTTGGCGGCGTTCCTGGAGGAACTGAAGCACGGCGGCGTGTCCGAGGCGGAGCTGGAAACGCAGGAAAAGCGCGGCATGGATACCGGCCTGCGCGCCGTGCATCCGATCACCGGCGACAAGGTGCCGGTGTGGGTCGCCAACTTCGTGCTGATGGGGTACGGCACCGGCGCGGTGATGGCCGTCCCCGGCCACGACCAGCGCGATTTCGAGTTCGCCAGCAAGTACGCGCTGCCGATCCAGCAGGTCATCGCGCTGAAGGCGCCGAAGAACGACGACGAGAAGACCTACGACGCCACCACCTGGCGCGACTGGTATGGCGACAAGGCGCGCGATGACCTGGAACTGGTCAATTCGGGCGAGTTCGACGGGCTGGATTACCGCGGCGCCTTCGAGGCGCTGGCCGAGCGTTTCGAGCGCAAGGGCCAGGGCCAGCGCCGGGTGAACTACCGCCTGCGCGACTGGGGCGTCAGTCGCCAGCGTTACTGGGGTTGCCCGATCCCGGTGATCTACTGCCAGAGCTGTGGTGCGGTCCCGGTGCCGGATTCGGACCTGCCCGTCGTGCTGCCGGAGAACGTCACCCTCGACGGCGTGAAGTCGCCGATCAAGGCCGATCCCGAGTGGCGCAAGACCAAGTGCCCGCAGTGCGGCGCGGCTGCCGAGCGCGAGACCGACACGTTCGACACCTTCATGGAATCGAGCTGGTACTACGCGCGCTATACCTCGCCGGGCGCGAAGGACATGGTCGACAAGCGCGGCAACTACTGGCTGCCGGTCGACCAGTACATCGGCGGCATCGAGCACGCCATCCTGCACCTGATGTATTTCCGCTTCTATCACAAGCTGTTGCGCGACGCGCGCATGGTGGACAGCGACGAGCCGGCCACCAACCTGCTGACCCAGGGCATGGTGATCGCCGAGACGTTCTACCGCGACAATGCCGACGGCTCGAAGGACTGGATCAATCCGGTCGACGTCGAGATCCAGCGCGACGACAAGGCGCGCGTGGTCGGTGCCACGCTGAAGGCCGACGGCCAGCCGGTGAAGATCGGCCCGGTCGAGAAGATGTCGAAGTCGAAGAACAACGGCGTCGACCCGCAGTCGATGGTCGACAAGTTCGGCGCCGACACCGTGCGCCTGTTCTCGATGTTCGCCGCGCCGCCGGAACAGTCGCTGGAGTGGAACGAGGCAGGCGTGGAAGGCATGGCGCGTTTCCTGCGCCGCCTGTGGACGCAGGTACAGAAGCATGCCGCCGACGGCGCCGTCGAGACGCTCGAGGCTGCGGTGCTGACCGCGGACCAGAAGGCCGTGCGCCGCAAGACGCACGAGACCATCGACAAGGTCGGCAACGACTATGGCAAGCGCCACAGCTTCAATACCGCCATCGCCGCGGTGATGGAACTGTCCAACACGCTGGGCAAGTTCGACGATGCCTCGCCGCAAGGACGCGCCGTGCGCCAGGAGGCACTTGAGGCTGCGGTGCTGTTGCTCAATCCGATTACCCCGCATGCCAGCCACACGCTGTGGCAAGCGTTGGGGCATGACGAGGCGCTGCTGGAGGACGTGGCGTTCCCGCAGTCGGACGCCGATGCACTGGTACGCGATTCGGTGACGCTGGCCGTGCAGGTCAACGGCAAGCTGCGCGGCACCATCGAGGTGGGCGCGGATGCGCCGCGTGACCAGGTGGAGGCGCTGGCCAAGGCGGAGCCCAACACCGCCAAGTTCCTCGAGGGCCTGGCGATCCGCAAGGTCATCGTGGTGCCGGGCAAGATCGTCAACATCGTGGCGGGATAAGGGGACGGGGCGTCTTGCCCCGGTGTTCACCTGCGGTCGGGCTACGCTCTTGCCGCCCATGACAGGCTCGTCCAGACTTCGCCCATGATCCGATTCCGCCTGCCGCTCCTCGTCGTCGCCCTGGCTCTCCTGGCCGGGTGCGGGTTCCACCTGCGCAACAAGATCGCGCTGCCCGCCGACCTCGGTCCGGTCCGGGTTACCTCGTCGTCCAGCTCCTACAGTGCGCTGGTGACGAGCCTGTCGCGCGGTCTGCAGGCCGCGGGCGGTACGCTGGCGGCCCAGATCGGTGATGAAGAAGCCGTTTCGGCGTCCGGTACGCAGGTCGCGACGCTGCGTGTCGTGTCCGAGCGCTGGGGCGACCTGCCGATCGCCGTGGACCAGTTCGGTCGTGCGCAGGAGTTCAGTCTGCGCTATGCGGTGGTTTTCGCCTTCACCAGAGCGGACGGCACAGACCTGGTGCCGCAGCAGGTGGTCGAACTGTCGCGCGATTATGTGTCGCCACCTCAGGATGCCACGGGCACCACCACCGAACGCGAAGTGCTCGCCGACGAACTGCGCCGCGAGATGGCCGCCTCGATCCTTCGCCGTATCGACGGCGTGGTGCGTTCGGACCAGGTGAACGCGGCGCCCTGATGGAACTCAAGCCGGAACAGCTGGCGGCGCGCGGCACGTCCGAGCCGCTGCTGCCGGTCTACCTGATTGCAGGCCCCGAAACGCTGCGCGTGCTCGAAGCCGCCGATGCGGTGCGTGCCCATGCGCGTGCGCAGGGCATCGGCGAACGCGAGGTCTTCGATGCCGACGGGCGAGATTTCGACTGGGGCCAGTTGGAGGCCAGTTTCAACGCGCCCAGCCTGTTCAGTGCGCAGCGGCTCGTCGAGGTTCGCCTGCCGGGAGGCAAGCCCGGCAAGGAAGGCGCCGAGGTCATCAGTGCCTTCTGCGCCAACCCGCCGCCCGATGTGGTGCTCCTGATCACGGCGGGCGAGTGGGGCAAGGCCTATCAGGGCAAATGGAGCGATGCGGTTGCCCGCGTCGGGATGCTGGCCGTCGCCTGGGCGATCAAGCCGCACGAGTTGCCCGGGTGGATCGAGAGTCGTCTGCGCAGCAAAGGCCTGCGCGCCGACCGCGATGCGGTGCAGCTGCTGGCGGACCGCGTCGAGGGCAACCTGCTTGCTGCCGCGCAGGAGATCGACAAGCTGGCCTTGCTCAGCGACGGCCAGATGCTCGATGCCGAGCGCATGGAGTCGCTGGTCGCCAACGCGGCACGCTACGACGTGTTCCGCCTGACCGACGCCGTGCTGGCGGGTCAGGGCGCTCAGGTATCGC
Organism: Pseudoxanthomonas sp. PXM01; assembly: GCF_014851815.1. Taxonomy (GTDB): domain Bacteria; phylum Pseudomonadota; class Gammaproteobacteria; order Xanthomonadales; family Xanthomonadaceae; genus Pseudoxanthomonas_A. The sequence goes on along the minus strand of NZ_JACVAJ010000001.1, from coordinate 1,202,771 downwards.
GCATCCTCGCTGGCCTGCGTGCCGAGGGCGACGTGGTCGCCGGCCTGATGCCGATGATCGTCAAGGAGCTGCTACGCACGGCGACGCTCGCGCGCGTGCAGGCCAATGGCGGCAATCTCGCCAACGAGATGAAGGCGCAGGGCATCTGGGAGGCGAAGCAGGCACCGTTCAAGCGCGCGCTGCAACGTCATGCCACGCCCGCGCGCTGGGACCGCTTCGTCGCCGAGGCATCCAGGATCGACCGCACCGCCAAAGGCCGGGGCGATGGCGATGCCTGGGTCGGGCTGGAGCGGCTGCTGCTGGCCATCGCGGATGCGAAGGCCGTGCGCCTGCTGGTCGCCTGACGGACGATGCTGCAGGTCCTCTACGGCGGCACATTCGACCCCGTCCACAACGGACATCTGGCCATCGCGCGTGCGGCCCACGATATGTTCGACGTGCCGATTCGCCTGATGCCCGCCGCGGATCCGCCGCACCGGGCCCCTCCCGGTGCTACCGCCGCCCAACGCGTCCATCTGCTCGATCTCGCGGTACAGGAGTGGCCCGGCCTGTGTGTGGACCGGCGCGAACTCGAGCGCGCCGAGCGCGATCCCGGGGCGCGCTCGTACACGGTCGACACGCTGCGCGAACTGCGGCAAGAATGCGGAGAGGCGCTTCCGGTGGCCTTGTTGATCGGCGCGGACAGCCTGCTGGGCTTGCCCGCATGGAAGGCGTGGTCCGAGCTGTTCGACCTGGCGCATTTCATCGTCGCCGACCGTCCCGGGAGTGGCCTCGATGCCGGCTTCACCCCTGTACTAGCGGCGGCCTTGGAAGGGCGCTGGACCGACCAGCCGGCGGACTTGCACCGGTCGCCCGCAGGCTGCGTTTACCGCCTGCACCAGCCCCTGCAACCGGAATCGGCCACCGAGATCCGTCGGCGGATCGGCGCCGACGAGGCCTGGCGCCATCTGGTCCCGGCGGCGGTCGCGGATGCCATCGCCGACGAAAGGCTCTACGTCCCACGGGCCGTTGACGCTGGTCCGCTATAATCCCCGTCGAGTTCCCGGAGCCACCAAGCCTTTGTCCAGCCAAGCCCACGTCATCAAGACCCGCCTTCCCAGCCCGCCCCCGGCCTTGCCGGACCTGCTCGCCACGGTGCATGCCGCGGTGCAGGAACTGAAAGCCAAGGATGTCGTCGAGATCGACGTGCGCGGCAAGTCCAGCGTCGCCGACTACCTCGTGATCGCCTCGGGTACCTCCACCCGCCACGTGAAGTCGATCGCCGACGAAGTGGTGAAGTTCGCCAAGAAGCTCGACGTGATGCCGCTGGGCGTGGAAGGCGAGCGCGAGGCCGAGTGGGTACTGGTGGACCTGGGCGACGTCATCGTCCACGTCATGCTGCCGCGCGTGCGCGAGTTCTACGCGCTCGAGCGCCTGTGGACCGTCGGCGACCAGCCGCCGGAAGACGTCGAGACGGCGGACGAATCGCGGCTGTAGGGAGTCGCCGGTGGCCAAGGAAGGTCGTTGGAATTTCTATGCGCTCCGGGTGGACGACCAACTTGCGTCTATCTACCTCGACCTGAACCTCGCCGATGAAGTGGCGACGGACGAGTACCCGGTGATGGCTTGGCTGCGTGTGGAAATGCGCGAGCCCCGCGATGATGGACTGTCCAGCCAGCAGGAATTCGATGCGCTGATGGCGCTGGAAGATCGGGTGATCCCGTTGCTGGTGCCTGACGGCGATGGCGCCTATGCCGGCCGCAACACCTCGTCGGGTTGCCGCGATTTCTACTTCTACCTGCCGCAGGGCGATGCCTGGGACGCCCAGGTCGAGCGGGCCATGCGCGCGGCACCCGAGTATCGCTACCAGTCGGGATATCGCCCCGATCCGGCATGGAGCACGTATCACGGGTTCCTCTATCCCGGTCCGCGTGCGCGTGAATCGATGGAGAACCGCGATGTCTGCGCCGCACTCGAAGAGCAGGGCGATGCGCTGCGGCAGCCGCGCGAGATCGATCACTGGGCCTCCTTTCCCAGTGCCACCGCACGCGACGAGTTCTTGCAGAAAGCCGCCATGGGGTTCGAGAACCGCACGCCGGATCGCGACGACGACGGTGAGCGGGAATGGGGCGCGCAGGTGTTCCGTCACGACGTCCCTGCGTACGGCACCATCGACGCTATCTGCCTGCCGCTCTACGATCTTGCGGGCGAGTGCGGGGGTCACTACGACGGTTGGGAATGCGAAGTGCTCGCCGGAGCTTCGTAGTCCGCTCTTACGGATTCCCGTGCAACGCGGCGCCCCGCGCCGGTAACATGCGGCCATGAAATGCCGCCTCATCGCCACCGGCGAGCGTGCGCCGACCTGGGTCGCGCAGGGCTTCGCCGAGTACCAGAAGCGCCTGTCGCACTGGCTGCCGTTCGAGCTCGTCGAGATCGAGCCCGGCCTGCGCGGCAAGGGGCGCGATCCGCAGCGATCGATCGATGACGAGGGCAAGCGGGTGCTGGCGGCGTTGCCGAAGAGTGCGCACATCGTGGCGCTGGAAGTGACTGGAAAGCCGTATTCATCCGAGCAACTGGCGCTGCGGCTGGAACACTGGCGTACGCTGGGTCGCGACATCGCGTTGCTGATTGGCGGACCCGAGGGCCATGCCCCGGACGTGCTGGCGGCGGCGCACGAGAAGTGGTCGCTCAGCCCGCTGACGTTGCCGCACATGCTGGTGCGGCTGGTGGTGGCCGAACAGGTCTATCGCGCCGCCGCGATGCTGGCGAACCATCCTTATCACCGCGCCTGACCCCGACGGATACGTCCCAAAAGAAAGCCCGCCGAAAGGCGGGCTTTCTGGCTCACGCATTGCGCGTCACTGCAGGTTGAAGGCGATCGGCACCAGTCCGTAGGCCTGTACCGCCTGCCCGTTCTGCATGGCGGGCTTGAAGCGCCAGGTCTTCAACACATGCTGGCGGGCCTCCTTGTCCAGATTGCGGTTGCCGCTGCTGGTCTCGATGGTCACGTCGACGGGCTTTCCATCGATATCCACCAGCACGCGCAAGATCACAGTGCCCTGGATGCCGTTGCGCAGCTCGTTGATCGGATACCGCGGCGACGTCGCGCGGACGTACTCCAGTGTCGCCGAGGACAACGGGCCGGTGATGCCTTGTCCGGATGTGCCGCCGATCTCGCCGCTGTCGATCGCCGGAAGGTCGATGACGCGCTCGCTTCCGGTGTTGTCGATGATGGGAACATCGATGACGGGAGGCGTCTCGATACGCGGCTGCACCGCCGGCCGGGGTTCGACGGGTTTGGGCTCTACCCGCTTCACGATCTCGGCATCGACCGGCTTCTTCGGTTCGACCTTTTCCTTCGGGTACCAGCGGACGTCTTCTTTCGGCTTGGCAGGGGCTGCGAGGGGCGGCGCGGCCATCGGCATCAGCAGCATGAGCAGGGCGGCAGCGTGGACCGCGATGGCAGCCGCGATGGCGGCGATGCGGCCGATGTCGATGCGGGTATCGGAACCGTGGGGTAGTGCGCGAACCATGATCCACCTCCTTGAGGGCTGTGAACGGAACAACGCTCGGCCGCAGGGAGTGGGGTTGCAACGTCCCGGCGCCGCAAGCCCAGACTGTACTCCCGCGGATGGCATCCGCAAGAGGGGGCGGGTTCGACCTTGGGCGTAGTCCGGAGGTCCGGCCCGGAAACGAAAACGGCGCCCTGCGGGCGCCGTCATCGCAAACGGTCGGGCAGGGTTTACTTGCCCAGTTCGAACACCACGTCCAGATTGATCGAGACCGTGGTCTCGCCCGGCGAGACCGGCGGCGCGCCGCCGGCATCGCGGGCCTCCATCTTGGCCATCGCCATCATCGGCATCGGGCGGAAACCGCCGTTGCCCTCGGAGATGCTGACGATGCGGCGCACCTTCAGGCCCAGCGACTTCGCATAGGTGTCGGCACGGGCCTGCGCCTTCTTCAGCGCCGCCAGGCGGGCTTCGTCGTAGACCGGCTCCGGGTTGTCGATCTCGAAGCTGGGGCCGTTGATCTGGTTGGCACCCACGCCGGCCAGCGCATCCAGCACCTTGCCGAGCTTGGCGATGTCTCGGACCTTGATGCTGACCGTGTTGTTGGCCTGGTAGCCGGTGATCTTGGGGGCTTCGTTCTCGGCATAGCGGTACTGCGGGTTGAGGCTGATCCCGCTGGTCTGCACGTCCTTGTCGGCGATGCCGGCGGCCTTGATGGCGGCCACGACCTTGGCCATCTGTTCGCTGTTCTGGCGCATGGCGGTGTTGCCGTCGATCGCCTGGGTGACGACACCGGCGGAGATCGAGGCGATGTCCGGCACGCGCGAGGCCTCGGCCTGCGCCGACACGTTGAGCAGGGTGCCGTCGGCCGGGATGGCGTAGGCCGGAACGGTCTGGGCGGACGAGGTCATGGCGGCAGTGGTTCCGAGGGACAGGGTCAGGGCGAGCAGCAGGGGGCGGATCAGGGGCAGACGCATGGGATCTCCTTTTCTGGTTCGAGTGGCAGGCACCCGGTCGTCATCGACGCGCAAGGGTGTTCACGATGACATGAACGAGCCGTGATCCTGCGCAGGGTTATGCGGTTCCGGCACGTATCAGGGACCATTCAGTCAGGCGGCGCGGGTTATTCTTCCACGATGCTTTATCTGGCCTCCCAATCCCCCCGCCGTGCCGAATTGCTGACCCGCCTGGGACTGTCCTTCGGGCGCATCGACCTCGACATCCCCGAGCACCGCCAGCCCAATGAGCCGGCCACCGACTACGTCCGCCGCGTCGCGCGCGAAAAAGCGGGCGCAGGACTGCTGAAGGTGGTCGCCACGCCGGGCGCCGTGGTGCTGGGCGCCGACACCGAGGTGATCCTCGGCGACGAGGTCTTCGGCAAGCCCGTGGATGAAGCCGACGCGGCCGCCATGCTGCGTCGCCTGTCCGGTCGTACGCACCAGGCGGTTTCCGCCGTATCCGTGGTCAGTGCATCGCGCGAGGCGCAGGCGCTCGTCGTCACCGATGTGAGCTTCGCCGAGCTGGACGAGGACGATATCGCCGCCTACGTCGCCAGCGGCGAGGCGATGGGCAAGGCCGGCGCGTACGGCATCCAGGGGCGGGCCGAACAGTTCGTCACCCGCCTGGCCGGCAGCTACTCGGCGGTCATGGGCCTGCCATTGCATGAAACGGCGAAGCTGCTGCGCGACTTCGACATCCACCCATCGGCAACCGCCGCCACCGCGTCAGCCTGAGGGAAGGACCCCATGTCGGAAGAAATCCTGGTCAACGTCACCCCGCGCGAAACACGCGTCGCGGTGATCGAAAACGGCATGCTGCAGGAACTGCACATCGAGCGCGGCTGGCGCCGCGGCGTGGTGGGCAACATCTACAAGGGCAAGGTGCAACGGGTGATGCCCGGCATGCAGGCGGCATTCGTCGAGGTCGGGCTGGATCGCGCGGCGTTCCTGCACGCGAACGACATCGTGCGCTCCTCGCCGGGCGCGGTGGTCGAAGGCGAGGAGGCACCTCTGCCCACGCCGCCGGCCGCGCCGATCATGGACCTGCTGCGCGACGGGCAGGACATCGTGGTGCAGGTGGTGAAGGATCCGATCGGCAGCAAGGGCGCGCGGCTGACCACGCAGATCAGCATCCCGTCGCGCTACCTGGTGCTGCTGCCGCAGTCGAAGGTCATCGGCGTGTCGGCGCGGATCGAAGATGAAGCCGAGCGTCATCGCCTCAAGCAGGTCGTGACCGAACTCGCGGGCCTGCATGGCGGGCACGGCTACATCATCCGCACCAATGCCGAGGGCCAGCCGGCCGAAGCGCTCGCCGAAGACATCGCTTACCTGTCGCGCGTCTGGAACGTCGTTGAACGGCGCGGGCGCGAGTCGCCCTCGTGCAGCATCCTGTACGAAGACCTCAGCCTGCCGCTGCGCGCCGTGCGCGACCTGATCCGCAAGGACGTGGAGAAGGTGAAGGTCGACTCCAAGGAAACCCACGAACGGCTGCAGGCCTTCGTCGCCAAGTACATGCCGGTGCTGGCCGAGCGCATCGAACTCTACAGTGGCGAGCGGCCAATCTTCGATCTGTACGGCGTCGAGGATGAGATCGGACGCGCGCTGGACAAGCAGGTGCCGCTGAAATCCGGTGGCTACCTGGTGATCGACCAGACCGAGGCGATGACCACGGTCGACGTGAACACCGGTTCTTTCCTGGGCCAGCGCAATCTGGAAGAGACCGTCTATCGCACCAACCTGGAAGCGGCGCAGGCGGTGGCGCGCCAGCTGCGGCTGCGCAATCTGGGCGGCATCATCATCATCGACTTCATCGACATGGACGATCCCGAACATCGTCGCCAGGTGCTGCGCACGCTGGAGAAGTCGCTGGCGAAGGACCACGCCAAGACCACGGTGTACGAGTTCTCGCCGCTGGGCCTGGTCGAAATGACACGCAAGCGCACGGTCGAGAGCCTGGCGCGGCAGCTGTCCGAGCCGTGCCCGGAGTGCAGCGGCCGTGGCAGCATCAAGACCACCGAAACCGTCACCTACGAGATCTTCCGCGAGATCACCCGCGCCGTGCGCCAGTTCGAAGCCGCGCGCCTGCTGGTGATCGCTTCGCCCAAGGTCGTTGCGCGCATTACCGACGAAGAGTCGACCGCGGTGGCCGAACTGGAAGAGTTCCTCGGCAAGTCGATCCGCTTCCAGGCCGACGAGCAGTACCTGCAGGAGCAGTTCGATGTCGTGCTGCTCTGACGCGCGGGGCAGGGCGGACGCGTAGTGCCCACGCCGCTGCGCCGCCGCCTGCGCCTGGCCCGCCGGGGTGCCGTCTATGGCATCGCGGTGGTGCTCGTGTGCATGGCCGTGGTGCTCGGCATCGCCAGCCAGGTGCTGCCGTTGGCCGAGCGGCATCCGGACCGCGTCGCGGCATGGCTCAGTGAGCGCGCGGGCCGGCCGGTCGCCTTCGATGCGGTGAAGACGCAATGGACACGGCGCGGCCCGCTGTTGCAGCTCGACGGCCTGCGCCTGGGTGAGGGCGACAGTGGCGTGCGTATCGGGCAGGCCGAAGTGCTGGTGTCGATGTACGCCGGTCTGCTGCCGGGACGGTCCTTTACCGAATTGCGCCTGCGCGGGCTGTCGCTGACATTGCAGCGCGGCGATGACGGCAAATGGGCGGTGCGCGGTCTGCCCGGGCAGCAGCAGTCCACGGAAGATCCGCTGCAGAGCCTGGAAGGCCTTGGCGAACTGCAGGTGATCGACGGCAAGCTGGCGATCGTTGCGCCGTCGCTCGGCTGGGATATCCGTCTGCCCGAGATCGACCTGCGCCTGCGGGTGGACGGCGACCGTGTCCGTGCGGGTACGCGTGCCTGGATCCGCAAGGACGCCGCGCCGTTGAACGTGGCGGTCGACTTCGACCGCAAGGCCGGCGATGGACGCGCCTACCTCGACGTATCGGCGGACGACATCGGTGCGTGGTCGCCGCTGCTGCGCTATGCCGGCGTGGTCGCCGAGCGCGGCAACGGGCGCGTGCAAGCATGGACGGAACTGCGCCAGCATCGCGTGGTGCTGGTGACGGCCGACGCCCGCCTGCGCCAGGTCGGATTGCAGGGGGCACCCCTGCCGGACTCCGATGCGCCCTCGCGCATCGCGTTCGAACAGATGGAAGGCCGCCTGCGCTGGCGACTGGTGTCGGGAGGGTGGCGACTGGATGCGCCCCGACTGCGCGTCGGCACGGCGCCGGCCGTACAGACCCTCGACGGTCTGGTCCTTGCGGGTGGCGAACGCTATGCCCTGCTGGCCGACCAGGTGGATGCAGCGCCATTGTTCGCCGTGCTGGGCCTCAGCGACAAGGTCGATGCCGGCTTGCGGCGCTGGCTCGTACAGGCGCGGCCCGGTGCGCGACTGGCGAGACTGACGCTGGCCGGCCGCAAGGACGGCGCGGTGCATGCCGAAGGACAGTTGCGCGACATCTCCTTCAGGGCGGTGGGCGACGCACCCGGGTTGAGCGGGCTGGCGGGCGATTTCGACGGCGATGCGGCGGGCTTCCGGCTGAAACTGGATCCGACGGCGGCGATGCGCTTCGACTGGCCCAGCGGATTCGCGGTGGTGCACGACGTTCGCCTGCAGGGCGACGTGCTCGGTTGGCGCGAAGGCGCGGGCTGGCGCGTGGGCACTACCGCGCTGCACGTGCAGGGCAAGGATTATGCGGCCGACGTGCGGGGCGGCATGTGGTTCCAGGGCGACGGCACACGGCCATGGATCGATCTGGCGGCGGAGCTCGCCGACGCGCCGGTGCCGGTGGCGAAGGGCTTCTGGATCCACCACAAGATGCCGAAGGCGGCCGTCGACTGGCTCAATGGAGCGCTGGTCGGTGGCACCGTGCGGAACGGACGCGCGATCGTCAGCGGCGACCTGGACGACTGGCCGTTCACCGACCGCAACGGCCGGTTCGAAGCCGTGGCTCACATCGAGCACGGGCAGTTCAAGTTCCAGCCGGAGTGGCCGCAGCTCGAACAGGTGGATGCGGACATCGCCTTCATCGGCAATGGCTTCGAGCTGAAGGGGCGCGGCGCGCTCGCGGACGTCGCGATCCCGGCCTTCCAGGCCGGCATTGCCGACTTCGGCGACGGCGACCTGAAGATCAGCGCGCGGACCGCCACCGATTCGGGCCGGCTGCTGGCGCTGCTGCGGCAGAGCCCCTTGCACGAGACCTACGGCGACACGCTCGACCATCTGCAGGCCAAGGGCCCGGTGGCGGCGACGTTCGATTTGTTGCAGCCGCTCCATGCGGATGAGCAGGCGCGCAGGAAGCTGGCCGGTACTGTCGAGCTGAAGGGCGCGAGGCTGGCGGAAACGCGCTGGGATCTGGTGTTCGACAACGTGCACGGCAAGGCGAAGTACGACGACGGCGGGTTCGCCTCAGGTCCGTTGCAGGTCGTGCACGAGGGCCAGCCGGGCGTGCTCGGCCTGCGCGCCGGCAGCGGAACGCGCGACCGCACCCAGGCGTTCGAGGCCGACCTGTCCGCGATGGTGGATGCCGATCGCCTGCTCGATCGCGCCCCGGAAATGGCGTGGTTGAAGCCCTACATGGAAGGGCGGTCGGCGTGGACCGTGGGCGTGAGCATTCCACGCACCGCGTCGGGTGCGCCCGAAGCCCCCACGCAACTGAGCCTGACGTCCGATCTGGTGGGCACGGCGATGAGCCTGCCCGCGCCGATGCGCAAGTCCCCGGCGACACCGTTGGCGACCACCGTGCGGGCGCCGCTGCCGATGGGCAGTGGTGAGATCGACGTGGCGTTCGGTGACCTGCTGGCGCTGCGTGCACGCAGCACCAACGGCCAGACCGGTGTGCGCGTGGTGCTGGGCAGCGACGTGGTGAAGGACGCGCCCCCGCCGTCCGGCCTGGTGGCGACCGGCCGCACCGGCACGCTGGATGCGCTGGAATGGGTGGCGGTCGCGCGGGGCGGCGGGGAAGGCGACGGCCTGCCGTTGCGCCATATCGATGTCACCGCCGAGCGGCTGCTGATGATCGGTTCGGTGTTCCCCGATACGCGGCTGCAGCTGGCGCCGGCGCAGCGGGCGCTGGCGGTGTCGCTGGACGGCGACGCCCTGTCAGGTGCGCTGCTGGTGCCGGATGCGAAGGGTGCGCCGGTGGCAGGCAAGCTCGCGCGCGTGCATTGGCGCAAGGCGGCGTCCACGGGCGCGGAGGCGTCCGCGGGCGCCGTACGCACGGCCACCGATGACATCAACCCGGCCGAGGTGCCGCCGCTGTCGCTGGATGTCGAGGACCTGCGTTTCGGCAACGCGCGTCTGGGCACGGCCAAGCTGCGCACGCGACAGCAGGCTGACGGCCTGTATGTGGACCAGCTGCAGTTGCGCTCGCCCGGCCAGCAGATCGATGTGCGCGGGCAGTGGACCGGGACTGGCGATGCTGCGCGTACGCGTTTCGCCGCCGAGGTGAAGAGCGAGAACTTTGGTGTGCTGTTCGACGATCTTGGGCTCGGCGACCGCGTGGGCGGTGGTCACGGGCAGGTCACCGCGGATGCCGGCTGGCCCGGCAGCCCGGCCGCGTTCCGGCTGGCCGCGCTGGAGGGCAGCGTGAAACTCGCCGTGCGCGATGGCCACCTGCTCGAATTGGAGCCGGGCGCCGGTCGCGTGCTCGGCCTGCTCAGCGTGGCCGAAGTGCGGCGGCGGCTGATGCTCGATTTCAGCGACTTCTTTTCCAAGGGGTTCGCGTTCAACCGCATCGATGGCGATATCCGCATCGGCGGTGGGCTGGCGCGCAGCGACAACCTGCTGATCGATGGCCCCGCGGCCGAGATCGCGATCCGCGGCGACACCGACCTGCGCGCCGAACGGTTCGACCAGACGGTCGACGTGAAGCCGAAATCCGCCAACGTGCTGACGGCGGTCGGCGCGGTGGCCGGAGGCCCCATCGGTGCCGCGGTCGGTGCGGTGGCCAATGCGGTGCTGAAGAAGCCGCTGGCCGAGATGGGCGCCAAGACCTACCGCGTCACCGGCCCGTGGAAATCGCCCAAGGTCGAAGTGGTGGGGCGCGAACAGTCGCGCGCCCGTGACGACGACGACCGCACTGATCGCGCCGGCGCCCCCTGACGCCGGCGTACATGGCCGCGGCGCGGCTTGCCGACGCCGTCCTTCGCCCCCATGGTAACGACATGACCCTGCCGATCTCGCTCGCCGAAACCCGTCTCCTCCTCCCTGCCGGGCTGGACCCCTCCGGACTCGACCGTGCATTCGGCACGCTGCTGGGGCCGGGCATCGACTTCGGCGACCTGTATTTCCAGCACGCCCGCCGCGAGAGCTGGACGGTCGAGGACGGCATCGTGAAAGACGGTGCGCATTCCATCGAACAGGGTGTCGGCGTGCGCGCGATCTCGGGCGAGAAGACCGGCTTCGCCTACTCCGACGACATCAACGCGCAGGCGCTGCTCGATGCGTCCAAATCCGCGCGCGCCATCGCCCGTGATGGTGCCGCGCACGCGCCGCGCACGCTGGTGCGTAGCGGCGGTCGCGCGCTGTACGCCGGCGACGATCCCATCGATGCGATGGGCAATGACGCCAAGGTCGAAGCGTTGCGTGCGGTCGACCGTTTCCTGCGTGCCGCGGACCCGCGCGTGCAGCAGGTGACGGTCAGCCTGTCTGGCGGTATCGACACCGTGCTGGTCGCGCGCAGCGACGGCGTCCTCGCCTCCGACGTGCGCCCGCTGGTGCGCCTGAACGTGCAGGTGATCGTTGAACAGAACGGTCGTCGCGAATCCGGTTATGCCGGCATGGGCGGCCGTTACGGCTATGCCGAGCTGTTCGCCGACGGCAAGCCCGAGGATCTCGCACGCGAGGCGCTGCGCCAGGCCTTGGTGAATCTGGACGCCATCGACGCGCCGGCCGGCGTGATGCCGGTGGTGCTGGGCAGCGGATGGCCGGGCGTGCTGCTGCACGAAGCCGTCGGCCACGGCCTGGAAGGCGACTTCAACCGCAAGGGCACCAGCGTGTACGCCGGTCGCATCGGCCAGCAGGTCGCATCGAAGGGCGTCACCATCGTCGACGACGGCACGCTGCCGGGCCGCCGCGGTTCGCTCAACATCGACGACGAAGGCACGCCGACGAACTGCACCACGCTGATCGAGGACGGTGTACTGGTCGGCTACATGCAGGACACGCACAACGCGCGCCTGGTGGGCGTGGCGCCCACCGGCAACGGCCGCCGTGAGTCCTTCGCGCACCTGCCGATGCCACGCATGACCAATACCTACATGCTGGCCGGGCAGGACGATCCGGAGGACATGATCCGCTCGGTGAAGAAGGGCCTGTACGCGGTCAATTTCGGTGGTGGCCAGGTCGACATCACCAGCGGCAAGTACGTGTTCTCCGCAACCGAGGCCTACCTGATCGAAGACGGCCGCATCACCGCGCCGGTGAAGGGCGCCACGCTGATCGGCAACGGCCCGGAGACCATGCAGAAGGTGAAGATGGTCGGCCACGACCTGGCACTGGACCAGGGCGTCGGTGTCTGCGGCAAGGACGGCCAGAGCGTGCCGGTCGGGGTAGGCCAGCCGTCTTTGCTGATCGAAGGCCTGACCGTGGGCGGGACGAAGGCGTGAACCGATGGCGTCTTGTCCTTCTCCCGTCGGGAGAAGGTGCCCCGAAGGGGCGGATGAGGGTGTGGTGGAATCCATGACGCCCGTGTCGCACGGACTTCGCCGGACCCTCACCCCAACCCCTCTCCCGAAGGGAGAGGGGCTATTAGGTAGCGTCTTCGTCGTCCGCCGCATTGGCATCGGCCAGCAGCTCGCGTACCTCGCGGAACAGTTCGCGGAAGGCGCGCGGCGGTTTGTTTTTCGCCTTTTCGTCGGCGGCGTTGCGCACCAGCTGGCGGAGCTTCTGCCGATCGGCGGTCGGGAACGCGTCCAGCAGGTCCGCCAGCGCCTGGTCGCCGTCGGCCAGCAGCCGGTCGCGCCACTGCTCGGCCTGGTGGAGACGGGCGGTTTCGAGCCGCGCCGCTTCGCCGCCTTCGTCCATCGCATCGCGGATCGCCTCCAGCACCTCGTCGTCCTCGCGCCGCATCTGCTTGGCGAGGAACTGCAGCTGGCGCTTGTGCGCGATGTGCGAGGTGATGCGCTGCGTCTCCACGATATGCGGCATCAGGTCCTCGGGAATCGGCAGGCGCGCCAGTTGAGCGGCCGGCAGGGCCACCAGCTTCTCGGCCAGGCCGCGGATCTCCAGCGCCTCACCCCGTTGCTGGGTGCGGCTGGGGCCAAGGAATTCGCCGGTTTCGGGGTCGCGTCCGCGCATGGTGAAGCCTCTCTTTCGGTTCCGCCGCATCGTGCGGAAACCTGATCACATATCGATCCGGCGCCCGGGCGCGGATCACAGGACACAAGGATAAAGCATTGAACGCCACCGCCCTGACTACCCCCGACGACAGCCTCGCCCGGCTCGAACGCCTGGAGACGCTGTCGCAGCGCCTGCTGGAGCGCGCGCGGGCGCACGGCGCCACCCAGGCCGAGGTGAGCTGCAGCGAGGAGACGGGGCTCAACGTCAACGTGCGCCTGGGCGACGTGGAGACAGTGGAATCCACGCGCGACCGGGGCATCGGCGTGACCGTGTACTTCGGCCAGCGCAAGGGTAGTGCCAGTACGGCCGACCTGCGCGAGGAGAGCTTGGAGGCCACGGTCGTCCAGGCGTGCGCGATCGCCCGCTACACCGAAGACGACACGGCCTCCGGCCTTGCCGACGCGGCGCTGATGGCGCGCGAGTTTCCCGACCTGGATGTCTGGCATCCGTGGGCGCTCGAGATGGACCACGCCGTGGACCTCGCGCTCGCGTGCGAAGCGGCCGGTCGCGATGCCGATGCACGCATTGCGAATTCCGATGGCGCATCCGTCGGCAGCGGCGAGAGCCTGTCGGTGTATGCCAATTCCCATGGCTTCATCGGCCGCGAACGCGACACCCAGCACACGATCGGCTGCGCACTGATCGCCGGGCAGGGCGACGGCATGCAGCGCGACGGCTGGTACAGCACGGCGCTGTCGCACCTCGAACTGCAAGACCCGCTCGCCATCGGCCGCAAGGCGGCCGAACGCACCTTGTCGCGCCTGCAGCCGCGGTCGCTGGCCACCGGTGAGTATCCGGTGCTGTTCTCGGCGGAGGTCGCGCGTTCGCTGGTCGGCCACCTGCTCGGCGCGGTCTCGGGCGGTGCGCTGTACCGGAAGGCCAGCTTCCTGCTCGACCACGTGGGCCAGCGGATCTTTCCGGACTGGTTCGCCATCGAGGAGCTGCCGCTGCTGCCGCACGGCCTGCGCTCGTCGGCCTTCGATGCCGAGGGCGTGGCGACGAAGCGCTCGCACCTGATCCGCGACGGCGTGCTGGAGCGCTACGTGCTGGGCAGCTATTCGGCGCGCAAGCTGGGGCTGCAGACCACCGGCAATGCCGGCGGCGTGTACAACCTTCAGGTGAAAGCCAACGCCGGCGGCTTCGACGAGCTGCTGGCGGGCATGCGCACAGGCCTGCTGGTCACCGAGCTGATGGGGCAAGGCGTGAATGGCGTGACCGGCGATTATTCGCGCGGTGCGGCCGGCTTCTGGGTCGAAGATGGCGTGCTGGCCTACCCGGTGGACGGCATCACCATCGCCGGCAACCTCAAGACGATCTTCGCCGGTATCGAAGCGGTGGGCAGCGACGTGGATCGCCGCTCGCATGTCGGTGTCGGATCGCTGCTGGTGGGCCGGATGACCGTCGCGGGCGAATAGGGTCCCGCAAGCGTCGGGTGACCCGCCGTGCCATGGATTGCCGTTATGCTTGGCGAGCGGAGTCCACGGCGGAGCCGTGGTACTCGACAGCCCTACCACCATCCATGGGGAACCCTGCATGAGCGAATTCGACAACGTCACCGCACCGCCGCCGCCGCCGCCGTCCGGCAGCCCGGGCGCCGAGGAAAAGCAGTGGGCGCTGTTCGCGCACCTGTCTTCGCTGGTCGGCCTGATCATCCCGTTCGGCAACCTGCTCGGCCCGCTGGTGGTATGGCTGATCAAGAAGGACACGCTGCCCTTCGTCAACGACCAGGGCAAGGAAGCGTTGAACTTCAACATCACCATCCTGATCGCCGCGATCATCTCCGGCATCCTGACGCTGATCGTGATTGGCCTGCTGCTGCTGTTCCTGGTCGGTATCGCGTGGCTCGTGCTGACGATCATCGCCGCGATCAAGGTCAGCAACGGCGAAGCCTATCGGTATCCGTTCGCGCTGCGCCTGATCAAGTAAGCGATCATCGCGCGAAAGGAAAAAGCCCGGCATCGCCGGGCTTTTTTCATGCCTCCGTTCAATGTGTCCGGTGGATGGCGAGGTCGCCCAGCGCGCGCAGCGCATCGGCGCGACCATCGTAGGGTGCCAGCGCTTCGCGCATCTGCGCATCCAGTTCGGCGAGCTTCGCCTTCGCGCCATCCATGCCGAGCAGGGCCGGGTAGGTCGACTTGGCCTGGGCGATATCCTTGCCGGCGGTCTTGCCCAACTGGGCGGAGCTGGCTTCGATGTCGAGGATGTCGTCACGCACCTGGAACGCCAGTCCCAGCGCGGTGGCGAAGGCGTCCAGCCGTTCGAGCGTCGCCGTGTCGGCGCCTCCGGCCAGTGCGCCCATGCGCACCGCGGCGCGGATCAGCGCGCCGGTCTTCAGCGCATGCATCCGTTGCAGGTCGTCCAGCGACTGCTGCGTACCGGTGGCATCGATGTCGAGCGCCTGGCCGCCGCACATGCCGGCCGCGCCGGAAGCCTGCGCCAGCGTCGCAAGCCAGTCCACGCGCAGCGTTGCAGCGGCATCGGCGGCGGCGAGGTGCTCGAATGCCCGCGTCTGCAGCGCGTCGCCGGCGAGGATGGCGGTCGCTTCGTCGAACGCGATGTGCACGGTGGGTTTGCCGCGGCGCAGGTCGTCGTCGTCCATCGCCGGCAGGTCGTCGTGCACCAGCGAGTAGGCATGGATCAGTTCGACCGCGGCCGCGGGGGCATGCAGCGCGGCTTCGTCAGCACCCAGCAACGTGCCGCTGGCATACACGAGCAGTGCGCGCATGCGCTTGCCACCACCGAGCACGGCGTGGCGCATGGCGGCGTGCAGGCGCTGCGGGGCGGCGTCGGCGGGCGGCAGCGCCCGGTCCAGATAGTCTTCCAGCGCCGTCGCCCAGAGGGCGAAGCGGGGATCAGCGGCCATCGGGGGCGGGAGCGAAGGGTTCGCCGCTCTCGGGCCGTTCGGGGTCGGTGAGCAGGCGCACGCGCAGTTCGGCCTGTTCGAGCGCCGCCTGGCATTGCCGGTACAGACCCACGCCGCGTTCGTAGGCGGCGAGCGAGGCTTCCAGGGTCAGGTCGCCGTGTTCCATCTTCTCGACCAGTTGCTCGAGTTCGTCCAGCGACTGTTCGAAATGGGCGACGCGCGAAGCGTCGGCGGGGGTCTTCTTGGCCATGCGGCAAGTGTGGGGATCGCCTGCGGCCAGGTCAAACAGCAGGCGCCGGGATCAGCCGCGATGCCACACCAGCCGTCGTCCCGCTGCGCGGAGCCAGGCGTCGCAGGCGGCGGACAGGACCAGGTCGCCGGCGGCCCAGAGGACGTCGTCCTGCCACAACAGCGGAAGCTGCCGTCGTTCCCAGGGGGGAATGCCCAACGACTGCAGTACGTCCTTCAAGGCATGCCGGTGCGAGCGGGCAGGAAGTGCGATGCGCTCGCCGCCGCGGCGTCCGGTCACGCGCACCGGCATGTCAAACGGAGCCCCATCGCCTTCCAGTGACAGCCAGCCACCATCGGGCAAGGGCAATGTTTCCGCGCCGCTCCAGTCGGCTTGCCATCCCTCCGGCAGGGCGGGGCGCAGGCGTTCGGCATGCAGCAGATCGCGCCAGCGCCGAACGATCGCGCCGTGCCAGGCGAACTCGGCCTGCGCATCCGGGCGGGCATCGAGCAGTTCCGCATCGATCCTGGCGACGCCTTCGGCAGGAAGCGGCGGCAGCGCGAGCCCGTCGATCCAGCGTCGCAAGGCCCGTGCGCGCGCGGCAGCACCGGCATCGCGCAACGGCGCGACATGCAGGGCGGCCGGATCCGCCGTGGCGGCGGAGGCGAGCAGGTCGCGATCCTGCTTTTCCAGCAGATCGTTGGCCTCGGCACTCAACGCGGCGCTGCGCGCGAAGGCCGCATGCACCTGCGGCCAGCGTTGCCGCAACAGCGGCAGCACCTGGTGGCGCAGGACGTTGCGGTCGAATGCCGTGCCGGCATTGCTGGGATCCTCGATCCACGACAGCGATGCTGCGCGTGCGTATGCCTCCAGGTCGGAACGTGGCGAGTCCAGCAATGGCCGCCACAGCCAGCCCGTGCCGAAGGGACGCCAGGCGCGCATGGCCGCCAGGCCCTCGGGGCCCGAGGCGCGCAATGCCCGCAGCAGGAAGGTCTCTGCCTGATCGTCACGATGGTGGGCGAGGGCGATGATGTCGCCCGCCTGCATCACCTCGGTGAAGACGGCGTGGCGAGCGCGTCGCGCGGCGGCTTCGACGCCCTCGCCCCGCGTCATGTCGACGTGCACGCGATGCACCTGCAAGGGCACATCGAGTGTCCTGCAGAGCGCAGCGCAATGCGTGGCCCAGGCATCGGCGTCCGGCTGCAATCCATGGTGCACGTGGATCGCATGGAGCCCGCCCGCGCGCAGCGTTCCCTCCTGCGTGAGCCGGTGCAGCAGCACCGTCGAGTCCAGTCCGCCGCTGAAGGCCACCCACACGCGTCCCACGACCGGTGGTGGCGACAGGGCCAGCGAGGGAGCAGGGGGGCGGTGCATGCGCCCATGCTAGCGGCGATGCGTGCCGGGTGCAGCCGGCGCATGCCTGCGATCGAGGTGGCGTTGACGGCGCGTGAACCGGTTCATGGCGATCATGGGCAGGACACGCCACGAAGGAGAACGCATGACGGCTTCGACCGCCTCCCCCTCTGCGCAGGAACAACAGCGGCAGCGCGCCCTCGATCGCTATCACGTGGTGGACAGCTTGCCGGCCACCGTCTACGACGACCTGGTGCAAGTGGCCGCGGCGCTCTGTGGCACGCCGATCGCGGTGGTGTCGCTGATCGACCGCGATCGCCAGTGGTTCAAGGCGCGCCTCGGACTGGAGGATCACGAAACCACGCGCGACACTGCCGTCTGCGATCACGCGATCCGCCAGCCGGACGAGCTGCTGGAGGTCCAGGACCTCAGCGAGGACGCGCGCTTCAACGACTTCCCCATCGTCACCGGAGACCTGAAGGCGCGCTTCTACGCGGGCATGCCCCTGGTGACCGGCGAAGGCGAGGCCATCGGCACGGTCTGCGTCGTCGACACGCAGCCACGTCGGCTCAACGGACAGCAGAAGGCCTCGCTGCGGTCGCTGGCGCGGGTGACGATGGCCTTGCTCGACGCGCACCGCGCGCACCATGACGTCCAGGCGCTGGCCGCGCTTCAGTCCGATACGTCTTCCCCGGTGTCAGCGGCCGTCTCCGCAGCGGACAAGCCGGACGCGACAGGTCCCGTGTACACCGTGGCCATCATCGAGGTGCAGGGCATGGCCGAGGCCGCTCGACGGCTGGGCGATCGTGCGCTGGAGCGGCAGCTGCAGGCATGGGCCCCCGACTTCGATGCCTGCGTGAAAGCCGCCCAGGGCGACCACGTCAGCCGCGTCACCGACAGCCCCGAGTACATTGCGCTGCTGCATGGCGACAGCCGTGAGGACTGCGTGGAAGCGCTTCGACAGCAGGCGAAAAGGGTGGGGCAGCGCGATGGGTTGTCGCTGCTGGTAGGCGCGGCAACCGCGTCGCCGGGCGAGGTCCTGCATCGGGTCTACCTGCGCGCGGAGGAAGACCTCAGCCTGCAGAAGGACATCGCGGCGAACGCACGCGCCGCGGCCTGACGCTTCACTGCACGCGCTGCAGGATCACGATCACCGCGCCGGCGCAGCAGGCCGAAACGAACAGGCCGAGGACGAGGTGCTGGCTGGCGCCGTTCCGGTGGAAGCGCCAGCGGTTCACCGCCAGCACCGCGATCAGCACCACGACGAACACCGCCGTGGGCAGATACCACCACGGCATCGAAAGCAGGTTCATGTCGCCTCCGGGCATCGCGGCGGAGAAAGCCGCGATGTCAGGGTGCGCCGGGTGCATCGCCGTCGCCTTGATCGCAATCAAGCCGCGGACGCGGCGCTGGGCGCTCAGGCGCGTGGCAGGGCCGCCAGTTCCCGCTTGGCCACCTCGATCCAGTCGCGCTGCTCGCGCTGGTAGTAGCGCGGCGCGGCGTCGGAGCGGTCGAGGATTTCCTGGAACACGCTGCGCGCGCGGGCGTGCTCGCCCTGGCGCTTCAACAGCAGACCGTAGCGGGCGCGTGCTTCCTCGCCCGGGTAACCCTGCACCACGGCTTCGTATTCGTGGAGGGCCGCCGCCGCGTCGGCGGTGTCCTCGACCGCGCGTGCGTACAGCAGATGGCCGTCGGCGGAGCGGAAGCCGGGGTTGGCGGCGATCAGCGCGTCCAGTGTCGCGCGTGCCTTCGCGGACTCGCCCAGTCCGAACTGCGCTTTGGCCAGCCCCAGCATCAGGTCCGGGTCGGTGGCGTACAGGCCTTTCAACGCTTGCTCGAACAACTCGGCCGCGTGGGCATAGTCGCCGCTGCGCAGGCTCTCGTCGGCCAGCCGCCTGCGGTTTTCCGGCGTGTCAGCCGCCTTCAGCAGCCTGGCCGCATCGCGGCGGTCGCGGTCCGGATCGATGCGGTTGCGCACATTGCGTACCGTGCGGCGCGCCGACGGATGGTGGCGCAGCTCGGGCAGGATTTCGGCGATGAAGTAGACGATCGCCGAGAGGAACGGGAACACCAGCAGGATGAAGACCCAGTACAGCGGACGTCCGGTACGCACCACGTGCACGCAGCAGGCGATCTGCACGGCGTAGGTCAGCAACAGGAGTGGGCTCATGCTGGAGTGGCGTGCCGGCGGAGGAGGGTCAAGCATCCGTCATCCGCGCGGTCGGCGCCAGCGCAGAGAAGAGGCCGGTATGCGCGTGCGCCGCGCTGCGTTGTGCGGCGCCTGTCACAGCCACACGGGCGACCGCTCTGCGACGATGCCGCGTCCTGCCATCGGATGGCGCACGGTCCGCTTCGGGGAAAGAAGTGGACGTGCTGCCGACGTTCCCCACGCGTCCCCCACGGAGTCGGTGCCCGATGTATTCCCCCATGTTCGTCCGGCGCCCCCGCGCGTCGGTGTTGTCCTTGCTGGCCCTGATGTCGCTGGCGGCGTGCTCCGCTCCGGCCGACGAGTCGGGCGATGCGCCGTTCTGGAGTCGCGCGCGTCCCATGTCCGCGTCCACCCAGATGGACGCTGGCGCGACGGCGATCGCTGCGGCCGCCGAACCGCAGGCGGCACCGCCGAAGAACATCAACGTCGATCCCGTGCCGCCGGCCCGCTATCGCATCGCCAGCGTGCTGAGCGGCCTGTGCATCGAGGTCCGTGACGGCAGCACCGCCAACGGAACGCCGCTGGTGCAGTCGGCCTGCGACGCCACGCTGCATCGGCAGTTCTACGACGTCATGGAGACCGCAGCCGGGCAATACCGCCTGCGCAACCTGGCGACGCAGAAGTCCGCCGACATTCCCGCCGCTTCCACCGCCGATCACGTCGTCGTGCAGCAGTGGGACGACAACGGCAGCGGTGCGCAGCGGTTCCGTCTGCAGCGCATCGACACCAGCGATCGCTATCGCATCGTCAACGTCAACAGCGGCAAGTGCTTGGGCATTGTCGGTGCGGCGGTCGCAGCGGGAACCGCGGTCGAACAGATCGCCTGCGCGACGGTGCCGGCCCAGCAGTTCCGCCTGGGCGCAGGTGAGCCGCAACCGGTGCGGCAGAATGGCTCGCAGCCGCTGTTGCCGCCACCGCCCGCGGTGCCGCCGTCGGCCACCTACCAGCCGCTGCTGTGGCCCGACGACGCGGCGCCGATCCATTACACGCAGGACGATGGCACGCTGGTCACGCATGTCGGTGGCCGCGTGCGCGACCGCCATGCGCGCGAGCCCATCGTCGACGACAGCTACCAGGTGTTCCCGCCGCACTACTTCGAGCGGCGTACGCACGAGATCCTGATCTACGACGATGCCGTGCCTGGCACCTCCGGCGAGCAGCGCGTCCTGACCGTCGTGGTGAAGCCGCAGCACTACTGGTACGGCACCAACTTCCGCCACGGTTACATCGGCCGGCGCAGCGAGGATCCGCTGGAGCCGACGTCGGTGGCGCTGTACGCCGATAACGGCGGCATGAAGCTGCTGCCCGGTGGCGTGGCGGCGCAGACGCCGATCGCCAACTATGCACAACTCGGTCAGGATCCCAACGGCAACTACACGCCGCCGGCGGGCACGCCGGGCAACGCCTTCGTGCTGGTGAAGGAGATCCGCACCGCCGCCAACGAGGCCCACCGGGCGCTGCGCAAGGGCGATCTGGTGGAGTTCGAACTGGGCATCTTCCTGGCGGGCAATCCGGACGTCATCGGCCGCTTCAACTACTACGCCGAGGCACTGGTCTACCGCGCCGGATCGCACGGCATCGTGTCGTGGTACCGCGGGCCGGGTTACGGCGTGCAACGGCCGCTGGATTCGCTGGCGATGCCGGCCGGAGCGCTGTCCGCCGGTCCATGGATGACGCTGCACGAGGACACCTCCAGCGAACCGTTCCGCATGCTGCAGCAGGCCTCGCACAACATCGCCGGCTACAACATGCAGCCGTGGGCAGAAGGGCGCCGGCTGATCCATACTTCCTTCGCCAGCGGTCGTCACTCGGAGGAAAGCAACACCGTCTTCACCGCGCACGCGGGCAAGGCCGCGCCACGTTTCTCGCAGACGCGCTGCGTGGATTGCCACACCGGCAATGGCCGCAGTTCGCCGGTCGTCGGCGCACCGCTGAACCGCCTGGGGGTGTTCGTGGGCGTGGCGGGTGCAGGTACGCAGGCACCGGATGCACGCTTCGGCCTGCGGTTGCAGCAGGGCACTTACCGCGAAGCCGGTGCGAACATCGATGGGCGCGAAGCCGAGCTGGTGCTGACCGGCTACACCGAACTGCCGGGCCGCTACGCGGACGGCACAGGTTACGTGCTGCGCCGGCCGAACTACGCCCTGCGCGATCGTGCCGGCCAGCCGCTGGCGTTGCCGACCGCATTGTCCGTGCGCGTCGCGCCTTCGTTGATCGGCCTCGGTCTGCTGGAGGCCGTGTCCGAGCAGCAGTTGGAGCGACTGGCGCTGGCGCAGCGGGGCGATCCCGACGGCGTGGCCGGGCGACTGCAGATCGTGGCCGATCCGCGCGATGCGGGTGTCAGCCGAGTCGGCCGCTTCGGCTGGAAGGCGGCTGCCGCCACGCTGGAGCAGCAGGCCGCGCTGGCGTTCAACACCGACATGGGCGTCACGTCGCCGCTGATGTCGTCACTGGAATGCGCGCGCGGCAGCCAGGGCACGGCCTGTGCGCAGGTCGACACCGGCAGCGCGAAACTGACCGCGGCCGACATCCATCAGACCACGCTCTATCTGAGCCTGCTGGGCGTGCCGCCGCGACGCGACTTCGACAACCCGCTGGAGCAGGATGCACAGGCACGGACGCGCCAGTTGCGCGTCAAGCGTGGCGCGCAGGTGTTCGAGGCGGCGCGCTGCAGTACCTGCCATGCACCGGAACTGCAGACCGGCCACCATCGGTTCGTCGAGCTGCGCTACCAGACCATCCGTCCCTACAGCGATCTGCTGCTGCACGACATGGGCCCTGAACTGGCCGACACCTATGTCGAAGGCCGGGCCACCGCGCGCGAATGGCGCACGCCGCCGCTGTGGGGCCTGGGCGTGGCGGCGTCGATCGATCCCAACGTGCGCTACCTGCACGATGGTCGCGCGGCCACGCTGGAAGAGGCGGTGTTGTGGCACGGCGGCCAGGGAACGGCGGCGAAGCAGCGGTTCGAGGCGATGAGTGCCGAGGACCGGCGCGCGCTGGTGGATTTCCTCAAATCGCTGTGACCGCGCGCTCCGCCCTGTGGGCGGGACCTACGGAGTCGCAACAACCTTGAGTCTTTCGGCACAGTCCGGTGGCGAGAGTCGGGCCACCGCGCGTGGAAGCGCGGCATCGGGATCGAATCCTGTGGCCCGCGCAGCGAGGTCGCGATAACGCTGGCCGAACCGTTCCGGGTTGCGGCAGGGATCGTAGTAGGAAGGTCCCTTCATCAGCGCGATGAGCAGCAGGCGTTCCTCAGGGACGAGCTCGGCCAAGGGGCGGCGATACCAGGCGTGCGCCGCCTGCTCGATACCCGTGGCGTTGCGGCCGAATCCGCTTTCCGCGAGCAGCGTGTCGACCATCCGGTCCATGCGCCAGTGGCGGCTGACCTCGATCGTGGCGGCCAGGTTGATGAGGTGCCAGCGCGTCGCGCCTGCCTGACCCGCTTCTCGTCGGATCATCAGGGCGCGTCCTGCGTGGCCGAGCAGCCGCAGCTGGGAGCCGAGGGGTTCGCGTTGCCGGCCCGCGTTGTGCCAGAGCCCGTAGCTCCAGACGCTGAGGGGATTCAGGCGCGGCACGTCTTCGATGCCGCCCGCTTCCATGTCCAGGTAAAGCGCGCGCAGCTCGGGCGCAGCGCGGTAGCGAGTCGGCTCGAGGTCGTCGGGAAGGCCGGACACCCCATAGGCATACAGACCGAAGCACAGGCCCACGACGAGTACGGCGAGGGCCAGCAGGGTTCCGAGGAGGGCTCTGATCCAGGCCATCCCCGGCGAAGGCTCAGGCGGCCTCGTAGGCGCCGTAGCCGCGCAGACGCTCGTAGCGCTTCTGCAGCAGTTGCTCCACCGGCAGCTGGTCCAGCGCGTCCAGTTCGTTGAGCAGCACGGCCTTCAGGCGCACGGCCATCTGCCGCGGATTGCGGTGCGCACCGCCGATCGGCTCGCGCACCACCTTGTCGACCAGGCCCAGCCCGTGCAGGCGCTTGGCGGTCAGGCCGAGCTGCTCGGCGGCATCCTTGGCCTTGGCGGCGTCCTTCCACAGGATCGACGCGCAGCCCTCCGGCGAGATGACCGAATAGGTGCCGTACTCCAGCATCAGCGTGCGATCGCCGACGCCGATCGCCAGAGCGCCGCCACTGCCGCCCTCGCCGATCACCGTGCAGATGATCGGGATCTTCAGTTCGGCCATTTCCATCAGGTTGCGTGCGATGGCCTCGGACTGGCCGCGCTCTTCCGCACCCACGCCAGGATACGCGCCCGGCGTGTCGATGAAGGTCAGCAGCGGCAGCTTGAAGCGCTCGGCCATCTTCATCAGCCGCAGCGCCTTGCGATAACCCTCGGGGCGCGGCATGCCGAAGTTGCGGGCGATCTTGCTCTTGGTGTCGCGGCCCTTCTGGTGGCCGATGATCATCACGCTGCGGCCGTCGATTCGGCCCAGGCCGCCGACGATGGCGGCGTCGTCGGCGAACGCGCGGTCACCCGCCAGCTCCTGGAACTCGTCGCAGAACACCTTGATGTAGTCCAGCGTGTACGGCCGCGCAGGATGGCGGGCCAGCTGCGAGACCTGCCACGGCGACAGGTCGCGGAAGATCTGCGCCGTGCGCACCCGCAGCTTGTCCTGCAACGCATGGACCTCGGCATCGACATTCACCGCCGGGCCGGTGCTGGCGGCGCGCAGGTCCTGGATCTTGGCTTCCAGGTCGGCGATGGGCTGTTCGAAGTCGAGGTAATTCGGATTCATCTGCGGGCCATGGGCCGGAAAGGGGGGAAGTGTAGCCGAAGCGGTCCGGCGGTCACGTACGGGGGGGTAGGGCCGTGATGGCGCGCACGCGGCGCGTCAGTTCGCCCAGGGCCGGCTGAAAGCGGGCTTGGCCGCACGCACGCCGGGCATGGCGCGCAGGGCGTCGAGCAGCTCGGCATCCACGCGGACGGCCTTCTGGCCGTTGAGGTCCAGCATGCCGGCGATCGCAGTGCTGTCGGCGGTCATCAGCAGGTCGAGGCGCAGCGGTGTGCCGCCGGGCCGATGGCGCGACAGCAGGGCGTCGACGCGTTCCCACAGCCCGGGCACTCGCAGGTCCAGGCGCAGCTGCAGGCGGTGCGCATGCTGCTGGCAGAGCTGCGCGTAATCCCACACCTGGCGGATGCGCAGGCTGTAGCCACCGCTGAACTCGTCCTCGCGCAGGCCGCCCTTGATGACCAGCACGCGGTCGCGCGTCATCAGCGCGCCGAACTCGGCCAGCGCGTCGGAGAACGCGCTGCATTCGATGCGGCCGCGGCCGTCTTCCAGCTGCACGAAGACCTGGCTGTCGCCCTTCCGGCGGATGCCGACGACCTGGCCCGCGACGATCGCATTGACCTCCGGTCGCCAACCCTTCTTGTCGCCGCCGGACGAACTGGACCAGATGCGGTCCAGCTCGCTGAGGTCACTGCCGACCAGCGAGCGCAGGTCGTCGCGGTACGGGTCCATCGGATGTCCGCTGAGGTAATGCCCCAACGTTTCGCGTTCGCCATGCAGCACCTGCATCAGCGGCCACTCGTCGGTGACCTGCAGTTCGACGTGGATGTCGTCGCCACCGCTGCTGGAGCCGAACATGTCGACGATGCCGGCATTGCGGTTCTTGCTGATCTGGTCGATGGCCTTCAACACCTCCGGCAACTGCAGCGCCAGCGAGGCGCGGTTGCGGCCCAGTGCGTCCAGCGCGCCGGCGTTGATCAGCGCTTCCAGCGCGCGCTTGTTGAGCTTGGAGGAATCGACGCGCTTGCAGAAGTCGAACAGATCGCGGAACTCACCGCCGTCGCGGCGCGCGTCGACGATGCTCTCGCACACGCCTTGGCCGACGCCCTTCACCGCGCCCAGGCCGTAGCGGATGCTGTTGGCATCGGTGGCCACGAACATGAAATCCGAATGGTTCACGTCCGGCGGCATCACGTTGAGGCCGAGGCCACGCGCTTCGTCGAGGAAGCCGACCACCTTCTCGGTCTTGTCCATGTCCGACGACAGCGTGGCGGCCATGAACTCGGACGGATAGTGCTTCTTCAGCCAGGCCGTCTGGTAGGCGACCAGCGAGTACGCGGCGGCGTGCGACTTGTTGAAGCCGTAGCCGGCGAACTTCTCCATCAGGTCGAAGATTTCGTCGGCCTTGCGCTCTTCCACGCCGCCCTTGGCCGCACCCTCGCGGAAGATTTCGCGATGCTTGGCCATTTCGGCCGGCACCTTCTTGCCCATCGCGCGGCGCAGCAGGTCGGCGCCGCCCAGCGAGTAGCCGCCGACGATCTGCGCCATCTGCATGACCTGCTCCTGGTAGACCATGATGCCGTAGGTCTCTTCCAGCATGGTCCGCGTGCGCGGGTCGGGATACTCGAATTCCTCGCGGCCGTGCTTGCGCTCGACGAACGAGGGAATCATGTCCATCGGGCCGGGACGGTACAGCGCGTTCAGCGCGATCAGGTCCTCGAAGCGGTCGGGCTTGGCTTCCTTCAGCGCACGCCGCATGCCCGTCGATTCGAACTGGAATACCGAGCCGGTATTGCCGTTGGCGAACACGTCGCGGTAGACGCTGGCGTCGTCCAACGGGATGGTGGTGATGTCCACCGGCGGCACGCCCGCGCGCGCATGGCGCAGGTTGATGGCCTTCACCGCCCAGTCGATGATCGTCAGCGTGCGCAGGCCGAGGAAGTCGAACTTCACCAGGCCGACCGCTTCCACGTCGTCCTTGTCGAACTGGGTGACCGGGTTCTTGCCGCGTCCGCCTTCGTCGTGTTCGGCGAACAACGGGCAGAAGTCCGACAGCGGCGACGGCGCGATCACCACACCACCGGCGTGCTTGCCGGCGTTGCGTGTGAGGTCTTCCAGCTGGCGCGCCAGGTCGATCAGGTCGCGGACGTCGTCCTCGTCGCGGTAGCGGTCGATCAGTTCCTGCGAGGCGGCTTCGCTGCTGCCTTCGCCCATCGCGTCCTTCAGCGACACGCCGAGGATGTTCGGGATGAGCTTGGCGACGCCGTCGACCAGGCCGTACGGGAAGCCGAGCACGCGGCCGGCGTCGCGCACTACCGCCTTCGCCGCCATCGTGCCGTAGGTGATGATCTGGCTGACGCGGTCGCGGCCGTACTTGCGCGCGACGTAGTCGATCACCTCGTCGCGGCGGTCCATGCAGAAGTCGATGTCGAAGTCGGGCATCGACACGCGTTCCGGGTTGAGGAAGCGCTCGAACAGCAGGCCGTACGGCAGCGGGTCCAGGTCGGTGATCTGCAGCGCCCACGCCACCAGCGAACCGGCACCCGAGCCACGGCCGGGACCGATCGGGATGCCGTGGTGCTTACCCCACTGGATGAAGTCGGCCACGATCAGGAAGTAGCCGGGGAAACCCATCTTGCAGATGGTGTCCAGCTCGAAGTCGAGGCGCTTCTCGTAGTCCTCGCGGGTATGGCCGGGCGCCAGCGGATTCTTCTCCAGCCGTGCCTTCAAGCCGTCGTGGGACTGGCTGCGGATCCAGCTGTCCAGCGTTTCCTCGTCCGGCACCGGATACGCGGGCAGGAAGTAGGTGCCCAGCCGCATTTCGATGTTGCAGCGCTGCGCCAGCGCCAGCGTGTTGTCGATCGCGTCGGGCACGTCGGCGAACAGCTCGGCCATCTGCTCGGCCGACTTCATGTACTGCTCGGCGCTGTAGTCGCGCGGACGCTTGGGATCGTCCAGCACGCGGCCCGAGGCGATGCAGACGCGCGCCTCGTGCGCGTCGAAATCGTCCGGCGACAGGAAGCGCACATCGTTGCTGGCGATCACCGGCAGGCTGCGCGCACCGGCGGCATGCAGGGCGAAGGCGTTGAACGCTTCTTCGCCATCGCGCTGCGTGCGCGTCAGTTCCAGGTGCAGGTCGTCGCCGAAGGCGCGCTGCCAGTCGGCCAGGTGCTGCTCGGCGAGGTCATGGCGACCGGTCAGTGCCAGGCGGCCTGCCAGGCTCTGCCGGCCCATGATCGCGAACAGGCCCTGGTGGTCGGCGCGCAGCCAGTCCGGATCGATGGCGACGCCGTCGGTGCGGTGGCCTTCCATCCACGCGCGCGACAGCAGGCGCGACAGCGACAGGTAGCCTTCGCGATCACGGCACAGCAGCGTCACCGGCCACGGCGCGTCGCTGCCGTCGGCGACCAGCAGATCGGCGCCGGCGATGGGCTTGATGCCCACGCCTTCGGCGGCCTTGTAGAACTTCACCAGCGCGAACAGGTTGTTGCGGTCGGTGACCGCGAGCGCGGGCATGCCCAGTTCCACCGCCCGACTCAGCAGGTTGGCCTGCTTGGCTTTCTTGGGATCGGCATGGTCCGGCTTCTCGGGCACGCGGATGATCGAATCCGCGAGCGAGAACTCGGTGTGCAGGTGGAGGTGGACGAAACGGGAAGACATGCCGGCTCGGAGTGCTGTCGGGGCAGCGTACCGGCGGGGGTGGGGTGGGGCAAGGCTTGACTTTCCGGCGTCGCGGAACGGCCCGCAAACGACAAAAAAAGAGGCCGCCCGGGGAAAGGCGGCCTAGGGGAAAACCCGAGGGCTCGGGGTGGGGTGGGCGCGGCTCTCTGCGGAGCCGCGCCCGGATTGAATGGAGGCGGATCAGTGGATGCGGAACATCGGAACCGGTTCAGGGGCGTAGCTGCTGAAGCGCACCTGTCGCAGGTGCCACTCCAGTGCCGCCTCGGCATGGCGTGCGGCTTGCCAGTCGGCGCGGGTATAAGCCAGCGTCTCGGGTGGGCAACCGCGCAGTTCTGCTTCGAGACTGCGCAGGCGACGGAAATCAAGATAGTGAGCGGTCTCGTCCGCGATCAGCAGCCAGGTGGCTTCGTCGAGCTGCGTGTCGCCATCGCGGAGCGAAGCAGCGGCCTGCAGCAGGCGCGCACGCAAGGCGGCATCCTGGGACCAGTCACGGTCGGCCAACAGGCTGCGCAGCAGTTGCGCGCGCGTGTCGTCGATGGGACGTGGCGGATGAGGAGAGGAAACAACGGCATGCAACACGGTCATGGCGCACCTCGTGGGGGAAGAGGGCTCCCGGCGCAGGGAGCGCGGGATGCAGGGCCATGGTGCCCTTGCGATGCGATATGCGCGCCTGCTGGAAGCCATCGTGACCATGGGCACCGTGCCGATGGTCACGCGCGGTGACGCGCGCGGTCAGCGCCGGTCGAGTGCCTTGCGCACGGGCGCGAAGCTATGCCGGTGGTGCGTGCACGGACCGTGCTGCGTCAGCGCGGACAGGTGCGCGGGTGTGGGATAGCCCTTGTGCACGTCGAAGCCGTACTGCGGGAATGTCGCATGCAACTGCACCATCAGGCGGTCGCGCGACACTTTCGCCAGGATCGAGGCGGCCATGATCGCCGGTTCGATGGCATCGCCGCCGACCAGCGTTTCCGCCATGCAGTTCAACCCTTTCGGCGCGCGGTTGCCATCGATGCGGACCAGCTCCGGAAACGGCCGCAGCGCCATGACGGCCCGGCGCATGCCTTCCATCGTCGCCTGCAGGATGTTGAGGCGATCGATCTCGTCGGGCTCGACGAAGGTGACGTGCCATGCCAGGGCACGTTCCTGGATCAACGGAAACAGCGCTTCGCGTTTCGCTTCGCTGAGCTGCTTGGAATCGTTCAGTCCTGCGATGGGCCGGCACTCATCCAGGATCACCGCCGCGACGGCGACCGGTCCGGCTAGCGGGCCGCGACCGGCTTCGTCGACGCCGGCAATGAGGCGAACGACGGGATCCGGGAACAGCGAGGAGCCCGTCATCGGGAACGGCCGACTGTAGGAGCGACGTAAGTCGCGACCGCGCCCCGCCGAATCACGGATGTCGCGATGACGAACGCGTCGCAACGCGCCCGGTGGGTGAACAACGGGGTGGCGCAGCGCCGGTCCGTGCGGTCGCGACTCACGTCGCTCCTACAGGGGGAGCGATCAACGCCGCCACCGCATCAGCGGCACTCGCAGAAGCATCTTGCCGCAGTTGCGCATGCAATCGCGCATAGATCGGTTGCAGCGCGGCGACCGCGTCCGGCTCGCGGAACCAGCGCAGGACGGCAGCCGACAGCTGCTCGGGCGTGCAGTCGTCCTGCATCAGTTCTGGCGCGATGTCCTCGCCCGCCAGTACGTTGGGCAGGGCGTAGCGCTCGACTTTCAACAGCCCCAAGCCCTTGACGATGCGGTAGGTCAGCGGCGCGATGCGGTAGCCGACCACCATCGGTCGTTTGCACAGCATCGCTTCCAGCGTGGCGGTGCCGGAGGCGAGCAGCACCACGTCGCTGGCGATCATCGCATCGCGCGCGTGTCCATCCAGCAGATGCCACGCCTCGTCGGCACCGTGTGCGGCCAGCTGTGTCTCGAGAGCCTGTTTGCAGGCGGCGTTGGCGGCCGGCACCACGATCTGCAGGCCAGGACTCTGCCCGGCGACCCGTCGCGCGGCTTCGAAAAATGCCGGTGCCAGTCGCCCGATCTCGCCGAGCCGGCTGCCCGGTAGTACGGCCAGCACCGGTGCATCCGACGACAGCCCGAGCGCCGCGCGTGCCGCGGCCCGGTCCGGCTGCAGCGGGATGTCATCGGCCATCGGATGGCCGACGAAACGCGCATCCACGCCGTGTTTCGCGTAGATCGGGGGTTCCATCGGGAACAGGCAGAGCACGCGGTCGGCGCTTCGGCCGATCTTCTCGGCGCGCTTTTCGCGCCACGCCCAGACCGACGGACTGACGTAGTGCACCGTGCGGACGCCGCGCTCCTTCAGCCAGCGCTCGATGCCGAGATTGAAGTCGGGCGCATCGATGCCGACATAGACATCGGGCTTCCAGTCCAGCACGCGCTGGCGGAACGCCTTGCGCAGGCGCAGCAGGCGCGGCAGATGGCGCAGCACTTCGGCCAGGCCCATCACCGCGAGTTCGTTCGCGTCGAACCAGGTATCACAGCCTGCGGCGCGCATCGCGTCGCCACCGATGCCGGCGAATTCCGCGTGCGGGAAGCGTTGCCGGAGCGCAGCGATCAGGCCTGCGCCGAGGCCATCGCCGGACGCTTCGCCGGCGCACAGTGCGATGCGCAGCGGCAGTGCGGCGGGAGTCGCGTCGCCGGGCTCCCGCACCGGGTCCATCAGCGCTGCAGCGGCCGGTCGCCGCTTTCGATGAACTGCAGCAGTGCCTTCACGTCATCGCTGGCAGTGGCCTGCTCGGCAAGTTGCTGCTTGGCTTCCGCCAGTGGCAGGCCGGCTACGTACAGCGTGCGATAGGCGCGCTTGATCGCGGCAATGCGATCGGCATCGAAGCCGCGCCGTTTGAGCCCTTCGCTGTTGATGCCGCGCGGGCGGCCGGCGGCGTCGCCCGCGACCATCGTGAAGGGCGGCACGTCGCCGCTCAGCAGCACGCCCATGCCGATGAAGGCGTGCGCGCCGACACGGCAGAACTGGTGCACGCCGGCGAAGCCGCTCATGATCACCCAGTCCTCGACAGTCACGTGGCCGGCCAGGGTGGAGTTGTTGGAGAACACGCAGTGGTTGCCGACGATGCAGTCGTGCGCCACGTGCGTGTAGGCGAGCAGCATGTTGTCGCTGCCGACGCGGGTGATGCCGCCGCCGGTACCGGTACCGCGGTTCAGGGTGACGAACTCGCGCACCTGGTTGCGATCACCGATGACCAGCTCGACGCGCTCGCCCTTGAACTTCTTGTCCTGCGGATCGCCGCCGATCGCAGCGTGGCCGACGAACACATTGTCGCGGCCGATGCGGGTGGGGCCGGTGACGGTGCAATGCGGACCGATCACCGTGCCGTCGCCGATCTCGACGTCCGGGCCGATGTAGGCGAACGGCCCGATGCGCACGCCTTCGCCCAGCACCGCGCCGGGATCGACGACCGCGCTGGGATGGATGGCGGTGGGGGCGCTCATCTCAGCGGGTGTCCTCGGCGCACAGCACGTCGGCACAGGCGACCTGTTCGCCGTTGACCGAGGCCACGCCGGTGTAGAAGGCCATGTTGCGAATCAGCCGCTTCAGGGTGACGTCGAGGTCCAGGCGATCGCCCGGCACCACCATGCGGGTGAAGCGCGCGTTCTCCACCTTCACCATGTAGAACATGCGGCCCGCGGTATCGCCCTGGTGCGAGAGTTGCGTCAGCAGGCCACCGGCCTGCGCCAGCGCCTCGATGATCAGCACGCCGGGCATGATCGGACGGTCCGGGAAGTGACCGGTGAAGAAGGGCTCATTCTGGGTGATGTTCTTGTAGGCCAGCACGCGCTTGTCCTTTTCGAACTCCACCACACGGTCCACCAGCAGGAACGGATAGCGGTGCGGCAGCAGCTTGCGGATGGTGGCGGCGTCGATCGGTAGTTGCAGGTCTAGGGTCATCAGGATTCCTTGTCGGCTGCCAGCACCCGTCGTGCGAGGGCGTCCAGTTGCTTGAAGCGGGCGGCGTTCTTGCGCCAGGTACGGTTGTCGGTGAGCGGCGTGCCGCTGGAGTATTCGCCGGGCTCGGTGATGGAACTGGTCACCAGCGACATGGCGGTGACCACCACGCGGTCGCAGATCTCCAGATGGCCCAGGACGCCGGCCGCGCCGCCGATCAGGCAGTAGCGGCCGATGCGCGCACTGCCGGCGGCGGCGCTGCAGCCGGCCATCGCGGTGTGCGCGCCGATGCGGACGTTGTGGCCGATCTGGATCTGGTTGTCGAGGCGGACGTCTTCTTCCAGCACCGTGTCGTCGAGCGCGCCACGGTCGATCGTGGTGTTGGCACCGATTTCGCAATCGTCGCCGACCACTACGCCGCCGAGCTGCGGCACCTTGATCCAGTGGCCGCTGTCCATCGCCAGGCCGAAACCATCGGCGCCGATCACGGCGCCGGGATGGACCAGCACGCGATGACCCAGACGCACGCGCGTGACCAGGGTGACGCGGGCGACCAGTTCGCAGCCATCGCCGACCACGCAGTCGTCGCCGATCACGCAGCCGGGGCCCAAGACGGCGCCTTCGCCGACGGTACTGCGCGCCCCGATAACGACGAACGGGCCCACATGGGCACCAGGCGCGACACGCGCACTCGGATCGATGACGGCGCTCGGATGGATGCCCGGCTCACGCAGCGGCTTCTGCTCGAACAGCGCCGCCATCTTGGCGAACGCGGTGTACGGGTCCTTCGCGATCAGCACGGCGCCGGTGGCATCCGCGGCGTCATCCGCGCGCAGGACGACCACGCTCGCCCGGCTGTCCGTCAGTTGGCCGCGGTAGCGGCTATTGGCCAGGAAGGCGAGCTGCCCCGGCTCGGCGCGGGCCAGGGTGGCCACGCCGTCGATGCGCAGGTCGATGTCGCCGCGCAGCTCCAGCCCGAAGCGGGCGGCCAGTTCGCCGGTGGTGAAGGAGGGGTGGGTCATAGGCCGCGTAGTTTAGCCCCTGCGGCCCGCGAACCGCTTTCACGGTGGCGTATGGTGAACAGCAGAAGGGGGGCTTGCGCCCCCCCTGTCTGCGGTCCGGGTTGTCTGGCGCCTACGTCAGAACGCGCCGCCGAAGGTGAACTGCAGGCGCTCCAGCTCGTCGCCGTCTTCCTTCTTGATCGGGAAGGCATAGCTGATCGAGATCGGGCCGACCGGCGCACGCCACAGCAGGGCGACGCCCGTCGAGGCGCGCAGTTCGCCTGCGTCGAAGTTGTCCGTCCCGTCGAACACGTTGCCGAAGTCGAAGAACGCCGAGACGCGTGCCGCGTTGGAGTCGAACAGCTTCGGGAAGATCAGCTCCACCGAACCCGTGGTCTTCAGCGAACCGCCCAGCGGCTGGCCGCGATAGCCTGCGATCACTTCCGAGCGCGGGCCCAGCGTGTTGTCGCGGAAGCCACGCACCGAGCGCGTACCGCCGGCGTAGAAGTTCTCGAAGAACGGCAGGCCGGTGGCGACCAGTGTCTTGTCCAGCGTGCCGCCATCGGCACACGTGCCGTCGGCACCGGGTGCGGTGGTGGTGCCCTGGCCCGGGATCTGCGGATCCGAACCGTTCGCGCGGCAGATGTAGCGGTAGGTGTCGGAGCCGTAGCTGTCGCCGTAACCGACTTCCGCGCGGGTGTTCAGCACGAACGAGGGGCTGAGCGACCAGTACTTGGAGAACTCGTAGTTGAGCTTGTAGTACTGCACGGTGGAGCCGGGCAACGCGATCTCGGCCGACACGCGCTGGTAGGTGCCGCCGGTAGGCATGAAGTAGTCGTTGCGCGTGTCGCGTGCCCAGCCGATCTCGGTGCGCCAGGCATGGAAGGTGCGCTGGCCGACCGCATCGATGTAGTCGATGATCGACTGCGGCGTGGAGCCGCCGAACGTCAGGATCTCGTTGCTGTCGATGCCGAACAGCAGCGAGACGGTGTCGTTCTCGGTGATCGGCAGGCCCAGGACGCCCTGCGCTGCCGCGCTGGTGGTCGAGTACTGGGCGGTGTTGAAGTCCGAGTAATCGAACTCGCGCCACCACAGGTTGTAGCCCAGCGACATGCCCTCGTCGGTGAAGAACGGGTTCGTGTACGAGAACGAATAACGCTGCAGGTAGTCGCTGCGCTGCGCTTCGACGGACACGCGGTTGCCGCCGCCGAGGAAGTTGTTCTGCGACAGTTGGATCGACGTGGTCAGGCCGGACAGCTGCGAATAGCCCAGGCCGAACACGAAGCTGCCGGACGTGGTTTCCTTCACGTTGAAGACCACGTCGACCTGGTCGTTGGTGCCCGGCACGGGCGTGGTCTCCACGTCGACGGTCTCGAAGTAACCCAGGCGGCGCAGGCGCACGCGCGAGCGGTCGACCGCGACCTGCGAGAACCAGCTGCCCTCGAACTGGCGCATTTCGCGACGCAGCACTTCGTCCGAGGTTCGCGTATTGCCCTTGAACACGATGCGGCGCACGTTGACGCGCGGGCCCGGCACCACCTGCAGGTTGATCGCGACGGTGCGGTTCTCGCGATCGACGGTCGGGATGGGATTGACCTCCGCGAACGCGTGGCCGATGTTGCCCAGCGTGGCGGTGATCGA
Source organism: Pseudoxanthomonas sp. PXM01 (assembly GCF_014851815.1). GTDB lineage: Bacteria > Pseudomonadota > Gammaproteobacteria > Xanthomonadales > Xanthomonadaceae > Pseudoxanthomonas_A. The sequence goes on along the minus strand of NZ_JACVAJ010000001.1, from coordinate 1,168,324 downwards.
GTCGGCGGTCATCTCCAGCAGGATGCGGGAGAACGTCTGCTCCGGCTTCACGATCACCAGCTTCTCGATCTCCTCCTTGGGCAGCACGGTATCGCCCGTGACCTTGACGTCGGAGATCTTGTACTGCTCGCCCTCGGTGATGCCGGCGGTGATGAACATGTCGCGCTTGTCGGGACTGATCGACACCTGCGTGGAGTCGATGTTGAAGTCCACGTAGCCGCGGTCGAGGTACCAGGAGTTCAGGCGCTCCATGTCGCCCGACAGCTTTTCCTTCGAGTACTGGTCGTCGCGGCGGTACCACGACAGCCAGCTGGATTCCTTGGATTCCCAGTTTTCCAGCAGGTCTTCGGTGGCGAACTTCTCGGCGCCGACCACATTGACGTGCTTGATCTTGGCGGCCTTGCCTTCCTTGACCGCGATGGTGACGTCGACGCGGTTGCGGTCCAGCGGGCTGACGGTCGGGGTGATCTCGACGTTGTACTTGCCGCGGTTGTTGTACTGGCGCACCAGTTCCTGCGTCACGCGGTCCAGGCTGAGGCGGTCGAAGGTTTCGCCCTCGGCCAGGCCGATGTCCTTCAGGCCCGAGGTCAGGTCCTCGGTCTTGATGTCCTTGTTGCCGGTCAGCGTCAGCTTGTTGATCGCCGGCCGCTCGGTGACCGTGACGACCAGGATGTCGCCCTGGCGGTCGAGCTTCACGTCCTCGAAGAAGCCGGTCTTGTAGAGCGCGCGGATGGACTCGCCCACGTTGGTCGGCGTGACGACATCGCCACGCTCGATCGGCAGGTAGGTCAGCGCCGTACCGGTCGAGATGCGCTGCAGACCGTCGATGCGGATGTCCGTCGCCGTGAACGAGCCTTGGCTCAGCGGCGCGGCGGCCAAGGGCGCGGCAGCGGGTTCCGTCGTCTGGGCCAGTGCCGGCATGGCGATGGCCGAAGCCAGGGCGAGGGCAAGCAGGCGGCGGGAAGGCAGTCGCGTCATCATTACATCCGGTTGGGGTGGTTCCTGCGGAGCAGGAGTGGACTGCGGGGCAGCGGTCCGGGGTGCAGCAAGGGGAGGGGCGGCCACCTTGGAGCGGGCCGGCCCGTGGAAGTTCAGGGGCATCAGGTCACCAGACGCGTCATCAGACGCAGGATGTCGTTGTAGAACGCCAGTCCCATCAGGCCCGCCAGTGCCGCCAGGCCCACGTATTGTCCGGCCACCATGTGGCGCTCGCTCAAGGGGCTGCCCTTGACCAATTCAATAAGGTAATACAGCAGGTGCCCGCCGTCCAAGACGGGGATCGGCAGCAGGTTGATGATGGCCAGGCTGAGGGACATCGCCGCCAGGAACCAGAGGAACCAGTCCGGCCCGCGCTGGGCCGAGACATTGGCGACCTGGGCGATGGTGATCGGCCCCGAGACGTTCTTCAGCGAGGCGTCGCCGGTCAGCATGCGGCGGATCATGCCCAGCGAGTCGGAGGTCAGCTTGCCGGTCTCGTGCAGCGCCGCCGGCACGGCGGCCAGTGGGCCGAAGTGGAGCCGGGCGTCGTAGGCAGGCATCTGCCTCTTGTCCGGGGGAGCCAGGCCGAGCGCCCAGTAGTGGCCCTTGTCCGCTTCAGGGTGCCTGGTCCAGCGGGGCGTCAGTTCGAACGCCAGCCGCTCGCCTGCACGATCCACCTCGATCATGGCCGCGCCGCCGCGCTTGCCGAGCGCGTCGACCTGGCGGGCGATGTCATCGAATCCATGCACGGTGTGGCCGTCCACGGCGGTCACCGTGTCGCCCGGCTTCAGCACCCCGTCCGCCACCGCGCCGGGCGTGACCTTGCCGATGACGGCAGGCGTGACCCAGTGCTGCCATACGAGCCCGCTGAGGCCGATGGCGTTCTCCTGGTCGAAGCCGGCCGGCAGCCGCGACAGCGGCAGGGTACGCGTGGCGCTGGACCCCGAGGCCGTTTCGACCTCCACGGGGAGGTCGTCGCCATCGATCGCCGCCTTGGTCAGCACGATGGACGCATCGGTCCAGGTGTCGATGGTGCGATCGCCGACCCGGACGATCCGGTCGCCACGCTGGAAACCGGCCTCGGCGGCGATGCCGGAGACGCTGCCTAGGGTGGCCGAGTAGTCCTGCTTGCCGATGACGAACATCGCCCACAGCAGGATCACGCACAGCAGGATGTTGGCCAGCGGGCCGGCGGCGACCACCGCGATGCGCTGCCAGACGGACTTGCGGTTGAAGGCCTGGTCGAGCTGCGCGGCGGGGACATCGCCCTCGGCTTCGTCCAGCATCTTGACGTAGCCACCCAGCGGAATGGCGGCGACCGCGAATTCGGTGCCATGGCGGTCGCGGCGCGACCACAGCGGCTTGCCGAAGCCCACCGAGAAGCGCAGCACCTTGACGCCGCAGCGGCGCGCCACCCAGTAGTGGCCGAATTCGTGGAACGTGACCAGCACGCCGAGCGCCACGATCATCCACCAGATTGAGCCCAGCACTTCACTCATCGGATGTCGGCGCTCATGGGGAGAGGTGGCCTGCGAGGTTGCGTTCGGTCAGTTGGCGGGCCCGTGCATCCGCCGCCAGCAGGACCTCCAGCGAATCCGCCGGCGCCGCAGGCAGCGCAGCGAGGGCATCCTCGACCAGCGCGGGGATGGATAGGAAACCGATCCGGCCCTGAAGAAAGGCTGAAACTGCGACTTCGTTCGCAGCATTCAGCACGGCCGGGGCGGTGCCGCCCGCCGCCATGGCCTCCCAGGCCAGTCGCAGGCACGGGAAGGCGTCGGTATCGGGCGCCTCGAACTCCAGTCGCGGATGCTTCAGCAGGTCGAGCCCGCCCACGCCGGAATCGATCCGTTCGGGCCAGCCCAGGCCGACCGCGAGCGAGGTGCGCATGTCGGGCAGGCCCAGTTGCGCCAGCGTCGAGCCGTCGACGAATTCCACCAGCGAGTGCACCAGACTCTGCGGATGCACCAGCACGTCCAGACGCTCGCGGCCGACGCCGAACAGGTGGTGGGCTTCGATCAGCTCCAAGCCCTTGTTCATCAGCGTGGCCGAGTCGACCGAGATCTTCGGCCCCATCGACCACTTGGGATGCGCCACGGCCTGGTCCCGCGTCACCTGCGCCAGCGCGGCGCGGCTGTACCCGCGGAACGGACCGCCTGATGCGGTCAGCACGATGCGGCTGACGTCGGCCTGAGCCTGTCGTGAACGCAGGCATTGGAAAATGGCGTTGTGCTCGCTGTCGATCGGAATGATCTCGGCGCCCGCCGCATCCGCAGCGGCAATCACCAGCTCGCCCGCGAGTACCAGGGATTCCTTGTTGGCCAGCAACAGGCGCTTGCCGGCGTGCGCGGCGGCCAGTGTCGAGGACAGGCCGGCGGCGCCGACGATGGCGGCCACCACGACGTCGCAGGCCGGTGCCGCCACCAGCGTATCGAGCGCCGCCATGCCGGCGTGCGCCTGCGTGGCGAGGCCGGCGTCGGTCAGCCCGTCGCGCAGGCGCGCGTACAGCGTGTCGTCGGCGATCACGGCATGATCGGGTCGATGCGCGGCGCACAGGGCGAGCAAGGCGTCCACGTTGCTGCCCGCGGCCAGCACGCTGGCGCGGTAGCGGCGCGGATGGCGCGCGATCACGTCCAGCGCCGACGCACCGATCGAGCCCGTCGCGCCCAGGACCGCCACGTTGCGGGGTGCATGCGCGGTCATGCTCAGAATCCGAAGACTTCCTTGCCCAGCACGAAGATCGGCAGGGCGGCCAGCACGCCGTCGATGCGGTCCAGCACGCCGCCGTGGCCCGGGATCAGGTCGCCCGAGTCCTTGGCGCCGACATGCCGCTTGAGCAGGCTTTCGAACAGGTCGCCCACCACCGAGAACAGCACGGTGAAGATCGCCACGACCAGCACCCCGGCCAGTTGGCCGGCGCCCGCGCCCGCGATCAGCGCGCCCACCGCCGCCACCAGCATGCCGGCGGCCAAGCCGCCCAGCAGGCCTTCCAGCGTCTTGTTGGGGCTGATCCGCGGTGCCAGCTTGCGGCCCGCGAACCAGCGGCCGCCGAAGTGGCGGCCCGCGAAATAGGCACCGCTGTCGGCCGCCCAGACGATGGCCAGGGCGACGAACAACCAGATGTGGCCGTTCGGCTGCGACGAGTGGATCAGCCCCAGCGCGCACCAGGCGGGCACCACGGCGAGCGTGCCGGCGGCCAGCTTGAACACACGGGCCCAGGTTTCGTGGTCGGAGGCGAAGTTGAAGAAGCGCAGCCACAGCAGCGCCAGCAGCCACCAGGCCACACCCACCAGTGCCATCAGGCGCAGCGGCACCAGGTCGGTGGCATCGCCCGAGCCGCGCGACGCCCACACCAGCGCCACCATCACCAGCAGGTTGGCGGTCAGCAGCACGGTGCGCTGCAAGGTGTCGTCGATCTCGGCGAGCTTGAACCACTCCCACAGGCCGACCAGGAACACCAGCGCGGCCAGCATCGCCAGCCAGGACGTGGGTAGCAGCAGGATCGCGCCGATGGCGAAGGGCGCCATCACCAGTGCGGCGATGACACGGGTACGGGTCGCGCTCATGCGGGGCTCGCTCTCATGCAGGGCTGTGCTCGGCGGCGTCGCCGGAGACCTGGGCACTGGTCAGGCCGAAGCGGCGCTCGCGCTGCCCGAAGTCGTCCAGCGCGCGCTGCAGCAGCGCGGCGTCCAGGTCGGGCCACAGCACGTCGGTGAACCAGAGTTCGGTATACGCCAGCTGCCACAGCAGGAAGTTGCTGATGCGGTGGTCGCCGCCGGTGCGGATGAAAAGATCGGGGGGCGGCAGGTCGGCCAGTGCGACGTGCGCGCCGAGCGCGGCTTCGTCGATGTCCTCCGGTCGCAGCCGGCCGGCCGCGACGTCGGCGGCCAGTGCGCGTGCCGCGTGCGCGATGTCCTGGCGTCCGCCATAGCTGGCGGCGATGACCAGGTGCAGGCGCGCGTTCGCGTGGGTCAGGGCTTCGGCGGCGTCCATGCGGGCACGGATGTCGCTGGAGAAGCGGGTACGGTCGCCAATGAAACGCACCCGCACCGCGCGCCGGTGCAGTTCGTCGACTTCGCGGTCGAGGGCGTTGAGGAACAGCTTCATCAGCGCGCCGACTTCTTCTTCCGGGCGTCCCCAGTTCTCGCTGGAGAACGCGAACAGGGTCAGCGCGCGGATGCCGCGCTCGAGGCAGAAATCGATGCAGACATTGACCGCGCGCGCACCGGCACGATGACCGATCACGCGCGGACGGCGACGGCGTTCCGCCCAGCGCCCGTTGCCGTCCATGATGACGGCCAGGTGGCGGGGCACGGACGCGGGGACGGCAGGGGACATGGCAGTCCTCAGACCGCCATCAGTTCCTGTTCCTTGGCCTTGACGACGTCATCGACGTCCTTGATGGACTTGTCGGTGAGCTTCTGGATCTCGTCTTCGGTCTTGCGCTCTTCATCCTCGGTGATCTGCTTGTCCTTCAGCAGGTCCTTGACCTGCTGGTTGGCATCACGGCGGATGTTGCGGATCGCGACCTTGGCGTCCTCGCCCTCGCTGTGGACGACCTTGGACAGCTCCTTGCGACGCTCTTCGGTGAGGGCGGGCAGGTTCAGGCGGATGGTGGTGCCGGCGGTATTCGGGGTCAGGCCCAGGTCGGAGGCCAGGATGGCCTTCTCGACCGCGCCGACCATCTGCTTCTCCCACGGGGTGATCGTGAGCGAGCGGGAATCGGAGATGGTCACCGTGGCGACCTGGCTCAGCGGCATGTCGGAGCCGTAGTAATTGACTTTCAGGTGCTCGACCAGGGCGGTCGACGCCCGGCCGGTGCGGACCTTCACCAGCGTGTGGCGGAGCGCCTCGATGCTCTTGGTCATGCGCGCCTGCGCGTCTTTCTTGATGTCGTTGAGCATCGCCCTTTCCGTTGCAAAGCCTGTAAACGACCGATTATAGGGCGATTCGCGGCCGCTGCCGACCGCCTGCCGGCCGTTCAGTGCGAATGATGCGGCGCCGCATCGTGCAGGTCGTGGCCGCAACCGGCGCCCCGTTCGATCTGCAGGGTGGCGTGGTTGATGCCGAAACGGTCGTCCAGTGCATGTACGGTGGCATCGATGAAAGCGTCATGATCGTCCTCGCGCGCCCGTACCAGATGCGCCGTCAATGCGATCTCGTTGGCGCCCAGCGACCAGATGTGCAGGTGGTGCAGGGCCGAGACGCCTGGCTGTGCCAGCAGGAAGACGCGGACCTCGTCCGGGTCCACGCTGCCCGGTACGGCGTCCATGGCGGCGTCGAAGCTGTCGCGCAGCAGACCCCACGAGCCGACCGCTACCACGACCGCGATCAGCAGTGCAGTGGCGGGATCCAGCCACGCCCAGCCCAGGGTCGCCATGCCGATGCCCGCCAGGACGGCGGCGAGCGAGACGGCGGCATCCGCAAGCAGGTGAAGGAACGCGCCGCGCTTGTTGAGGTCGTGCGCATGCCCGTCCTTCACCAGCCAGGCCGCACCGAGGTTGACCAGAATGCCCAGCGAGGCGACCACGATGACCGGCGTGGCGGGAATCTCCGGCGGAGCGCTGAAGCGCCGGAAGGCCTCCCAGCCCAGCGCGCCGGAGAACACGACCAGCAGGACCGCGTTGGCGAGCGGCGACAGCAGCGTCGCGCGGCGCCAGCCGTAGGTGTGGCGGCCACTGGGCCGGCGGCCGGCGAGGGCCGCCGCCCCCCAGGCCAGCGCCAGTCCCAGCACGTCGCCCAGGTTGTGCAGCGCGTCCGACAGCAGCGCCAGCGAATTGGTGTGGAAGCCGTAACCGGCCTCGAGCGCGGTGTACGCCAGATTGATCAGGGTGACCCAGGCGAAGGTGCGCGTGGCCGATGCCTGTGGATGGGCGTGCGCCCCGTGCCCGTGGTGATGTCCGTGTCCCATGGCGGGCTAGCGTGCCGGCCGGGGTGGCCGGACACTATTACAGCGGCGCAGGGAGGGCGCCACGCCTCAGTTGCGACCCTTCACCAGCGTGCCGACATGCTCGCCGCGCAGGATGCGCATCAGGTTGCCGGGCACCGACAGGTCGTAGATGCGCAGCGGCACGTCGCTGTCGCGGCACAGCGCGAACGCGGCGGTGTCCATCACCTGCAGGTCGCGGGCGATGACGTCGTCGTAGGTGAGTTGGTCGTAGCGCACGGCGTCGGCGTGCTTGCTGGGGTCCTTGTCATAGACGCCGTCCACCTTGGTGGCCTTCAGCAGCAGGTCCGCGCCGATCTCGATCGCGCGCAGCGCGGCGCCGGAGTCGGTGGTGAAGAACGGGTTGCCGGTGCCGGCCGCGAAGATGGCGATGCGGCCCTTCTCCAGGTGGCGGATCGCGCGGCGGCGGATGTAGTCCTCGCACACGTCGTTGATCTTGATGGCGCTCATCACGCGGCACTTGGCGCCGAGCTTTTCCAGCGAATCCTGCATGGCCAGCGCATTGATGACCGTGGCCAGCATGCCCATCTGGTCGCCGGTGACGCGGTCCATGCCGCCGGCGGCGAGGCCGGCACCGCGGAAGATGTTGCCGCCACCGATCACCAGGCCGATCTCGGCGCCGGCGTCGCGCGCCTCGATGATCTCGCGGGCGATGCGGGTAATCACGACCGGGTCGATGCCGTAGTCCTCGGCCCCCATCAGCGCTTCGCCGGACAGTTTGAGCAGGATGCGGCGATAGGCGAGGGGAGCGGGCATGGGGTTCTCGGCGTGGGGGCAAACGCGGCAATTCTAGCCGAGAGCCCGGCCCTCAGTCGCCGGGTTCGTAGATCGCATAGAGCTTGCGCGCCGTTTCCAGCACTTCCCACGTGCCGGTGAAACCCGCTGGCACCACGAAACTCTGGCCGGCCTCCAGCGTCACCACCTCTTCACCGTCATCGCCGCGCAGGCGGACGCGGCCACTGAGCAGGTGGCAGAACTCGTGCTCGGTGTACTGCACGCGCCAGGCACCCACCTCGCCTTCCCATACGCCGCAATGGAACCGTTCGTCCTGCGACGAGTAGGCGTTGCCGACGGCCTGCTGCGGCTGGCCTGCCACCAGGCGTTCGGAGGCGACCGGTGCGCGCGTGGCGGCATCCGGTGTGTGCGGCACGGCAACGATGCGGGGCATGGACGGTACCTGGAGGGCGGGGTGGCTATGATGGCGTCCTCTTTCCACCGTCATCAAGGAACGACCATGGCCGTGCGCACCCTGCAGGAATTCATCGCTTCGTCCCGCGAAAAGGACGCCAGCCCGGAGGCCTTCGAACTGGAGAGTCCGCACCTGCTCGAGGTACGGCTGAACGGACTGGTCTGGGCCAAGGCCGGGGCAATGGTCGCGCGCAAGGGCGCGGTCAAGTTCACCCGCCAGGGTGTGCTGGAGCAAGGCCTCGGCAACCTGCTGAAGAAGGCGGTCAGCGGCGAAGGCATGCAGTTGATGAAGATCGAAGGGCAGGGCCGCGTGTACCTGGCCGATGCCGGCAAGCGGATCACCCTGTTGCGCCTGGCCGGCGAATCCATCTTCGTCAACGGCAACGACGTGCTCGCCGTCGAGTCGGGTATCGAGAGTCGCATCACCATGATGCGCAAGGTTGCCGGCATGCTGTCGGGCGGCCTGTTCAACGTGCGCCTGAGCGGCCACGGCATCGTGGCCATCACCTCGCACTACGAGCCGCTGACGCTGCCGGTAAACGCGCAGACCGGGCCGGTGTTCACCGATCCCAATGCGACGGTGGCGTGGTCGGGCAGCCTGACGCCGGAAATCATCACCGACATCTCGTTCGGCACCCTGCTGGGGCGTGGCTCCGGCGAAAGCATCCAGCTGCGTTTCGCCGGCGAAGGCTGGGTGGTCGTGCAGCCGTACGAGGAAGTGGCACTGCAGCCGCGGCAGTAACCGCGGTGCGGGTGCGCCGGCTCAGGCGCTGGCGCCCACCGAGACGCGGTTGCGTCCTTCACGCTTGGCACCGTACAGCGCCTCGTCGGCGGCGCGCAGCAGGTCGTCGACATGGCGGAACTGCTCCAGCGTGCCCTGCGTGGCGAGGCCGGCGGAGAAGGTGATGTGCAGCGGCTGGCCATTGACGTGGGCCATGGCGGAGCCTGCCACTTCGGACAGGATGCGCCGCACCACGTGCGCGGCGGCTTCTTCGTTGATGCCGGGCAGTACCACCAGGAACTCCTCGCCGCCGTAGCGGGCGACGATGTCGCTGCTACGCACGTGCCGCATCAGCGACTTGGCGAAGTTGCGCAGCACCTCGTCGCCGACCAGGTGGCCCCAGCGGTCGTTGACCTGCTTGAAGTCGTCCAGGTCGATGAAGGCGATCGACAGCGGCCAGCCATGGCGCGTGGCGGCGTCGAACTCCTTCTCCAGCACTTCTTCCAGCTGGCTGCGGTTGTAGGCGCCGGTCAGCGGATCGCGGCGGACCTCCTCGGCCAATCGGCGTGCGCGGTCCTCGTGTTCGTCGGCCTCCTTGCGCGCGCGTGCGGCTTCCTGGATCTCTCGCAGGTTGCGCACCACCAGCAGCTCGCGCGCTTGGTCCAGCAACGCCTGGATGCGGGCGGGCGGCGCGGGCGGCACGTCGAACATCGTGCACACCTCGGGCAGGGCCGCGAGCATGTCTTCGGTCAGCGCGAGGAAGGTCGCATAGTCCAGTCCGAGCCGCGTTGCGGCCTGCAGGGCGGCCTGCCGGTGGGCTTCTTCGGTGTGCGCTTCGTCCGCGCCCGCCAGCCAGATGTCGGCGACGTGGCCGGACACGGCGACGCATGCGTTGAATGTGGTGTCGGAGGCCGGCGTCTCGCTCTCCATGATGGCTTCGCGCAGCAGCGCCGGCAGGTTCCATTGCCGCGCCAGCCAGCCGCCGACGGCGGCGTGGTCGCAGCCCAGCAGCTCGCGCTCGGCCGCCAGCAACGCCGCGTTGTCCTCGGCCCGCTCGACGAGCCGTGCGTAGTCGTCGCCCAGCACTTCCAGCAGGGCGAGGACGCCGATGTCCTGCAGCAGGCCGGCCAGCATCAGTTCCTCGGCCTTGCGCAGGCCGGCGTGCTGGCCCAGCAGGCGGCATGCCAGTGCGGCGATCACGCTGCGGCGCCAGACGCGCTCCTGCGCGACCGGATGGGTGCCGCTGCCGCAGCGCGCCAGCGAGAAGCCCAGTGCCAGCGTCAGCGTGGCGTTGAGTCCGAGCACCGTCAGTGCCTGCGACAGGTTCTCGACACGGCGACGGCTGGCGTAGAGCGGAGAGTTGGCGATGCGCAGCATGCGCGCGCTGAGCGCGGCGTCCAGGCCGATCGCATCGGCAGCCGTCGCCATCACCACCTCGGGATCCTGCGCAAGTTCGATGATGCGCAACGCCACGCCCGGCGGGCTGGGCAGGTTGCGGCAGTTCGAGAGCTGGGATTCGAGTTCGGGACGCATCCGGGTGCGCACTACGCTGAAGGAAAGTGGCGGGCAGCATGCCAGCAAAGCGTGACGGAATGTCAGCTTTGTAAACAATTTCGGCGCAGGATCGGCAAACTTTAGTCGCGGGCGACGAGCGGTCGTGCGACGCGACGACGCAGGTAGCGTGTATCGCAGCAAAAGAAAAAGCCGCGGTTTCCCGCGGCTTTCCCGGTGAAGCGGTGAGGTTGGCTTACGCCAGGCCCGCCTGCTTCATCACTTCGGCGGCGTAGTCTTCCACCACCTTCTCGATGCCTTCGCCGACCACCAGGCGCTGGAAGCCGATCACGTCGGCGCCGGCGGCCTTGACCACCTGCTCGACCGACTTGTCGCTGTCCAGCACGTACGGCTGGCCGTACAGGGTCACTTCGTTGACGATCTTGTTGATCTTGCCGGAGATGATCTTCTCCAGGATGTCGGCCGGCTTGGCCTTGTCCTTGTCCGACATCTTGGCCAGCTCGATTTCCTTTTCCTTCGCCACGAACTCGGCCGGGACGTCGGCGGCCTTGTTGTGCGGCGGGTTCATCGCGGCGATATGCATCGCCAGGCCGCGGGCCAGTTCGGCGTCGCCGCCCTTGACCTCGACCAGCACGCCGATCTTGCCGCCGTGCACGTAGGCCGCGACGTTGTTCGCGCTGTCGATGGCGACCAGGCGACGGATCTGCATGTTCTCGCCCAGCTTGGCGATGGCGGCGGCGCGGGCTTCTTCGACGGTCTCACCCGAGGCCAGCTTGGCGCTCTTCAGCGCTTCCACATCGGCGGCACCCGAGGTCAGCGCGGCCTGCGCGATGGCGTCGGTGAAAGCGATGAAGTTGGCGTCCTTGGCGACAAAGTCGGTCTCGGAGTTGATCTCGACCAGCACGGCCTTGCCGCCGTCCTGGGCCACGGCCACGCGGCCTTCGGCGGTGACGCGGTCGGCCTTCTTGTCGGCCTTGGCCAGACCCGACTTGCGCAGCCACTCGGCCGCGGCATCGATGTCGGCGTTGTTCTCGGTGAGCGCCTTCTTGCACTCCATCATGCCGGCGCCGGTGCGCTCGCGCAGTTCCTTGACCAGGGAAGCGGTGATTTCCACGGGATTACCTCGGTTTAGATTGGCAAAGCCCCTCTCCCGTCGGGAGAGGGGTTGGGGTGAGGGTCCGGCGGAACCGCGACGCCTGCAGCGTCGACATGCTTGCCGCACCCTCATCCGCCCTTCGGGCACCTTCTCCCGACGGGAGAAGGGAAAAACATGGCCGCCGCGCAGCATGGCGCGGCGGCATTGCAGCCGGATTACTCGGCAGCGGCTTCGTCGGACTTCTTGCCGGCGGCCTTCTTGGCCGGGGCTCGACGGGCACCCTTGTCGTCGCCGCCTTCGGCGAACTCTTCCTCGCGCACGGTGGCGGCGTTCGGCGACGCGGCCTTGCCTTCCAGCACGGCGTCGGCGGCGGCGCGGGCGTACAGCTGCACGGCGCGGATGGCGTCGTCGTTGCCGGGGATGGCGTAGTCGACCAGGGCCGGGTCGTAGTTCGAGTCGACCACCGCGATCACCGGGATGCCGAGCTTCTTGGCTTCCTTGATGGCGATGTCTTCATGGCCGATGTCGATGACGAACAGGGCGTCGGGCAGCCGGTTCATTTCCTTGATGCCGCCCAGCGAGGCCAGCAGCTTCTCGCGCTCGCGACGCAGGCCCAGCACTTCGTGCTTGACCAGCTTCTCGAACGTGCCGTCGGTTTCAGCGGCTTCCAGTTCCTTCAGGCGGGCGACCGACTTCTTCACGGTGGCGAAGTTGGTCAGCGTGCCGCCCAGCCAGCGCTGGGTCATGAACGGCATGCCGCAACGCTCGGCCTCTTCCTTCACGGCCTCACGCGCGCTGCGCTTGGTGCCCAGGAACAGGATGGTGCCGCGCTTCTGCGCGACGCCCGAGATGAAGTTCATCGCGTCGTTGAACAGCGGAACGGTCTTCTCGAGGTTGATGATGTGGATCTTGCCGCGGGCACCGAAGATGTACGGCGCCATCTTGGGGTTCCAGTAGCGGGTCTGGTGGCCGAAATGGACGCCGGCTTCCAGCATCTGGCGCATGGTGACTTGGGGCATTGCAATGACTCCATCGAAGGGGAACCCACCGTCCGGTTCAATGGAGGACGGTGCCCGTGAGGGCGGGGTTCCGGGGTTGGGCCTCCCTGCGGCTTCCGTGTCCGAACCCTTCAGCGAAGGGCACCCCGGCACGGGTTGGGGCAGCAGGTGTGGATTCGTCGGTGTCGCCCGACGTGGGCGGTCCGGCCGGGCGGACCCGGGCGCGAAGCCGCGGGAGTATAGCGGTCCTGGCCCCTCTGCCGCAAACCCGGACTGGCGTGCCGGGGCGGGAAAGGGCGTCCGGTCGTTCAGCCCGGGCGCCAAATGGGGGATAATCGGGCCATGGCCATCCAGCTCAAGACTTCCGAAGACCTCGCCCAGATGCGCATCGCCGGCCGGCTCGCCGCCGAGGTGCTGCAGGTGGTCGCCCCGCATGTGAAGCCGGGCGTGACCACCGCCGAACTGGACCGCATCTGCCACGATCACATCGTCAACGTGCAGAAGGCGATCCCGGCCAACGTGGGCTACAAGGGCTTCCCGGCCACGGTCTGCACCTCGGTGAACAACGTCATCTGCCACGGCATCCCCAGCGAGGGGAAGGTGCTGAAGGACGGCGACATCCTCAACATCGACGTCACCGTCATCAAGGACGGCTGGCACGGCGATACCAGCCGCATGTACATCGTCGGCACGCCGTCGGTGATGGCCAGGCGACTGGTGGACGTCACCCGCGAGGCGATGTTCCGCGGCATCCGTGCGGTGAAGCCGGGCGCCACCCTGGGTGACGTGGGCAACGCGATCCAGCAGTACGCGGAAGGCGAGCGCTTCAGCGTGGTGCGCGAGTACTGCGGCCACGGCATCGGCAAGGTCTACCACGACGAGCCGCAGGTGCTGCATTACGGACGCCCCGGCGAGGGCGTGGTGCTGAAGCCCGGCATGACCTTCACCATCGAGCCGATGATCAACGAGGGTGCGCGCCACACCAAGGTGCTGCCCGACGGCTGGACCGTGGTGACCAAGGACCGCAAGCTGTCCGCGCAGTGGGAACACACCGTGGCGGTGACCGAGGACGGCGTCGAGATCCTGACCCGCGTGCCGGGCGACGACAACGACCTGTGAGCACCCCTTCGGCCGCGAACGGACAGGCGACGCGGCTTCCGGACATCGGCCCGGACGCTGCCGATGACGCAGCCTGGTCGGCGGCGGCACGTGCCTCGCTCGGCCAGACCGACGCGCGACTGGACAAGCGTTTCGACCAGGACGACGGCATGGACCGCATCCTCGCGCTGCGCGCGCGGGCGGTCGACCATCTGCTGAAGGACGCGTGGCTGCGCTGCATCCCCGCGGATGCGCCGATGGCGTTGTTCGCGGTCGGTGGTTACGGCCGGGGCGAACTGTTCCCGCACTCCGACGTCGATGTGCTGGTGCTTGCCGCGGCGGACGTGCAGCAGGCCCATCACGACGCGGTGGCGCGGCTGTTCGCCCTGCTGTGGGATGCCGGCCTGCCGATCAGTCACAGCGTGCGCTCGGCAGGCGAGTGCACGGCCGCGGCGGCCGCCGACCAGAGCGTGCTGACCGCACTGATCGAGGAGCGGCTGATCGTCGGCGAACCCGTCGACGAAGGCCTGTTGATCGACGCCATCGGCCCGGCACGGGTCTGGCCGCCGCGCGACTTCTTCGTCGCCAAGCGCGAGGAACTGCGCCTGCGTCATGCGCGGTTCGGCGACACCTCCGACAACCTCGAGCCCAACATCAAGGAAGGCCCCGGCGGCCTGCGCGACCTGCACACGCTGGGCTGGATGGCGCTGCGCACGTTCGGTGTGCGCGACCTGGAGGCGCTGGTGGGATTGGGCCACCTGGGCCCCGACGAAGCCGTCGCGCTGGCACGCGAGCGCCGCGCGCTGGGACGCCTGCGCTACGGCCTGCACCGGGTCGCGGGCCGACCGGAAGAACGCCTGCGCTTCGATTACCAGAAGACGCTGGCGCAACGGCTGCGGTTCGCCGACGACGCCGAGAATCTCGGCGTCGAGAAGATGATGCAGGGCTTCTACCGCAGCGCCGCCATCGTGCGGCGGATCAGCGACCGCCTGCTGCAGCGGTTCGAGGAACAGTTCGACGGCGAAGCGTTGCCGGAGCCGCTGGACGAGCACTTCGCGCTGCGTCGCGGATATCTCGCCGCGCGCCAGGGCGGCTGGCCGGCGAACGATGTCGGGCAGGTCTTCGCCCTGTTCGCCGCGTGGGCAGCCCATCCGCAGATTCGCGGCCTGCATTCGCGCACCGCCCGTGCGCTGGCGGAATCGCTGCCGAAGCTGTCCGCCTATCCCGCGGCCACGCGGGCGCAGCGTGATGCCTTCATGGCCCTGCTGCGCGGTCCGCGCGCGGTGGAAACGCTCACCCGCATGGCCAGGCTCGGTGTGCTGGGGCAGTGGATCCCGGCGTTCGCACGCGTGTCCGGACGCATGCAGTTCGACCTGTTCCATGTCTACACAGTCGACCAGCACACGCTGATGGTGTTGCGCAACATCGCCGCCTTCGCTGCGGGCCGTGCGGACGAGCGCTTCTCCATCGCGCATGAGGTCTGGCCGCGCCTGCGCAAGCCGGAACTGCTGCTGCTGGCGGGCCTGTTCCACGACATCGCCAAGGGGCGCGGCGGCGACCATTCGGAACTGGGTGCGGTGGATGCGCGCGAGTTCTGCGCAGCGCATGCGCTCAGCGAGGGCGACACCGCACTGGTGGCCTGGCTGGTGGAGCAGCACCTGCGCATGTCGGTGACGGCGCAGAAGCAGGACATCTCCGATCCCGACGTCATCCACGCCTTCGCCGTCCTGGTGGAGGATCGCGAGCGTCTCGATTACCTGTACCTGCTGACGTGCGCGGACATCGCCGGCACCAGTCCCAAGCTGTGGAACGCATGGAAGGACCGGCTGCTGGCCGACCTGTACTTCGCCGCGCGCCGCGTGCTGCGCGAGGGTCTGGAAAACCCGGTGGCGGTGCACGAGCGGCTGGACGAAGCGCGCGGCAGCGTCCGCGCCATGCTGGAACTGCAGGGCCTGTCGGCGGCGCAGGCGGATGCGTTGTTCACCACCATGCCGGAGGAGAGCTTCCTTCGTTTCCGTCCCGAACAGCTGGCCTGGCAGGCGCATGCCATCCGTGGCGCGAATGCCGGCGAGACGCGGGTACGCGCGCGCCGCATCGCCGACGACGCGGACGCGATGGAAGTGTTCGTGCATTCGCCCGACCGTGACGGCCTGTTCGCCGCCATCCTCGCGACCCTCGACCGCATGGGCTTCGCCATCCACCAGGCACGCGTGCTGGTGGGGCCGCAGGGCGCGATCTTCGATACGTTCGAAGTGCTGCCGGCCGATGCGTACGCGCCGCGGGATCCCGACGACATCGAGCGCACGCTCGGTGAGGCGCTGGCGCGCCCGCTCGACAGCGTGCGCACCTCGCGCCGCGCCGTACCGCGGCAGCTCAAGCATTTCCGGTTCGCGCCGCGCATCGAGTTCGGCACCACGCCCGACGGGCGGCGCACCATGCTCGGGCTGGTCGCGCCCGATCGTCCCGGCCTGCTGTCGGACGTGGCCCAGGTGCTGCGCCGGCAGGGATTGCGCGTGCACGACGCGCGCATCGCGACCTTCGGTGAGCGCGCCGAGGACGTGTTCCAGATCACCGACGAGCACGACCAGCCGCTCACCGATACTTCCCAGCAGGACGCGCTGCGCGATGCGCTGCGCGCCGGCCTCGAGACTCCCCCCTGACACGTATCCGGCAGACCGTTTGATGACCCGCAAAGCCAGCAAGACCGAAGAACTGAAGTCCACCATCGAGAGCGCGTTCGAGCGTCGCGCCGAACTGACGCCGCACGAGATCGAGGGCTCCACCCGCGCCGCCGTCGAGCTGGCCATCGAGGGCCTGGAAGCCGGCAAGCTTCGCGTGGCCGAGCCCGACGGCAAGGGCGGTTGGAAGGTCAACGAGTGGCTGAAGAAAGCCGTGCTGCTGTATTTCCGCGTCAACGAAATGGAACTGGTCGAAGCCTATCCCGCGCCGTTCTGGGACAAGGTGGAAGCGCGCTTCGGTGCGTTCGACGAGAACGATTTCCGCAAGCTCGGCGTGCGCGTGGTTCCCGGTGCGATCGCGCGCCGCGGCACGTACTTCGGTAAGGACGTGGTGCTGATGCCGAGCTTCGTCAACATCGGCGCCTACGTGGGCGAGGGCACCATGGTCGATACCTGGGCGACGGTCGGTTCGTGCGCGCAGATCGGCAAGCATTGCCACCTGTCCGGCGGCGCCGGTATCGGTGGCGTGCTGGAACCGCTGCAGGCCAGCCCGACGATCATCGAGGACCACTGCTTCATCGGTGCGCGCTCGGAAGTTGTCGAAGGCGTGGTGGTCGGCCATCACAGCGTGATCGGCATGGGCGTGTTCATCGGCCAGTCCACGCGCATCTACAACCGTGCGACGAAGGAAATCACTTACGGCTACGTGCCGCCTGGCAGCGTCGTCGTCTCCGGCTCGCTGCCGGCCGCCGACGGCTCGCACTCGCTGTACTGCGCGGTGATCGTCAAGCAGGTCGACGAGAAGACGCGGAGCAAGACCAGCGTCAACGAACTGCTGCGCGGTCTCGCGGACTGAGCGCAGTCGCGGTGCCGTGGTCTGGCGTGGCGGGATCGATTTCAATGTCGTTCTATGGGTCTTGACGTGAGGAAAGTCCAATGTCGACCCGCAACGTTCTCATCTATGTGTTGCTGTTCCTGCTGATCGGAACCAACGCGCTTTGGTGGGTCGCCGGCCGGCACCAAGGAGCCATCGAGGGCGAGGTCTTGTCGAATGCGGCGACCTCGTCCAATCCCGACTGCTATCCCGACCAGGTGGCTTGGGACATTTCCCGTCGCCAGATGGTGCCCTTGATTGCGGCGGTGCAGGCGGCAGGTGCAGATGGCGCCAGTCGTGAGTCCATCGTCGATGCCGTCCGGCGTGCTGCCGACAATCCCGATGCAGTGCGTCGCAAGATGGTGTGCATGGAACGCGATGGTGTGGAGCGCGTTGGCGCCATCGGACTCCAGTTCGACGACCACGGTCGCCTGCGAGGCGCTACTACGGTCATGTGTCCGCACTGACCGGCGCATTTCGCGAATGATGGTGTGGCCCTGCGGTAACATCGCTGGCGACTCCTTGCGAACGATCGGATCATGACGGCGACGCTCTACGGTTTGAAGAACTGCGACACCTGCAAGAAGGCCACGAAGTGGCTGGACCGCTTCGGCGTGGCCTATACGTTCATCGACTACCGCGACAACCGGCAGGCACCCGAGACGCTGAAGGGCTGGGCAGACAAGGCTGGTGGCTGGGACGCGCTGATCAACAAGTCGTCGACGACGTGGCGGCAGTTGCCGGAGAACCGAAAGACGCCGGGCTCCGACGCGGAGTGGAAGTTGTTGCTGAAGGAGTATCCGCAGCTCATCCGCCGCCCCGTGGTGATCGGTGGCGTGGCGGGCTTTTCACAGGGCTTCAGCGACAATGGCTTCAAGAAGCAGTTCGGAGCCGAATCGTGAGCGATGTCGTCGAGCTTTCCAGCGAACTGATCCGCCGTCATTCGGTGACACCGGACGATGCAGGCTGCCAGCAGGTGCTGGCGACGCGGCTGGCGCAGTGGGGGTTCCAGTGCGAACACCTGCGCTTCGGCGATACCGACAATCTCTGGGCAACGCACGGGTCGGGCTCACCGGTGCTGGTGCTGCTCGGCCATACCGACGTGGTGCCGCCGGGGCCGCTGTCCGCGTGGACCAGCGATCCCTTCGTGCCGACTGTGCGCGATGGCGTGCTGTACGGGCGCGGCACCGCCGACATGAAGTGCAGCGTGGCCGCGTGCACGATCGCGCTGGAGCGCTTCGTCGACGCGCATCCCGATCATCCGGGCACGGTCGCCCTGCTGGTCACGTCGGACGAGGAAGGTCCCGCACACGATGGTGTGAAGAAGGTCGCCGAGCTGTTCCGCGAGCGTGGCCAGAAGATCGACTGGTGCATCACCGGCGAGCCTTCCTCGAAGGATGTGTTGGGTGACCTGTTGCGCGTGGGCCGCCGCGGCACGCTGACCGGCACGTTGCAGGTGCACGGCGTGCAAGGGCACGTGGCCTATCCGCACAAGGCGCTCAACCCCATCCACAAGGCACTGCCTGCGCTGGACGAACTGGCGGCGCGACAGTGGGACGAAGGCTACGAAACTTTCCCGCCGACCAGCCTGCAGATCTCCAACATCAATGCCGGCACCGGCGCGAGCAACGTCATCCCCGGCGAACTGCAGCTGGTGTTCAACCTGCGCTTCAATCCGAGCTGGACGGCGGAACGGCTGGAGCAGGAGATCGAAGGCATTTTCCGCAGGCATGGCCTGGAGTACAGCATCCAGTGGCTGCGCGGCGGTGAGCCGTTCTACACGCCGGAAGGCCATCTGCGTGCCACCGCGCGCGCAGTGCTGGGCGAATTCGCTGGCGCGCCACCGGAGGAAAGTACGGCAGGCGGCACGTCCGATGCGCGATTCATCGCGCCGCTCGGCGCGGAATGCATCGAGGTGGGACCGGTCAATGCCAGCATCCACAAGGTCGACGAGAACATCCGCGTGGCCGATCTGGAGGCGCTGCCCGGCCTGTACCAGAGGTTGCTTGAGCGGCTGATGCTGTCGACCCGGCCGGCGTGAGGCCGGTCGGTCCGGGCCGCTTCACTTTCGGATGAAACAGTTGCCAAGCCCCCGCGGGAGCGGTTACGGTCGCCCCATGCCCTGCCGCACCGCCATTAATAACAACCGCAATAACCTGCGTCCGAACAACGGGACGCGGGCGATGCGGCTCTGCGACTAGGCAAAGAAAGACCTGCCGGATACCAGAAACCCGCATCGCGAGATGCGGGTTTTTTCGTTTCCGGTCCCTGTTTCCGAACCCCACCAGGAGCTTCCTTCCATGTGTTCCATCTTCGGCATCTTCGGGCTGCAACCCGGCGACGACGTCCAGGCCCTGCGACGGCAGTCGCTGGAGCTTTCGCAGAAGCAGCGCCATCGCGGTCCGGACTGGAGCGGCGTGTACCACGACGACGGCGCTATCCTGGTGCACGAGCGCCTCGCCATCGTCGATCCGGCGGGCGGATCCCAGCCGCTGCGCTCGGCCGATGGCGACCTGGTGCTGGCCGTGAACGGCGAGATCTACAACCATCGCGAGCTGAAGGCGGAACTGGCGCAGGACTATGCGTTCCAGACCGGCTCGGACTGCGAAGTGATCAACGCGCTGTACCGCGAAGACGAACCCGCCTCATTCCTCAACCGCCTCAACGGCATCTTCGCGTTCGCACTGTGGGACAAGGCGAACGGACGTGCGTTGATCGCGCGCGATCCGATCGGGGTGTGCCCGCTGTACTGGGGCCACGATCGCGAGGGCCGTCTGTGCGTGGCGTCGGAGATGAAGGCGCTGTCGCCGATCTGCGCGGACGTGGCGCAGTTTCCGCCGGGCCACTATTACGACACCGCCACGCGTGCGTTGGTGAAGTACTACGACACGGCCTGGCGCGACTACGCCGCGGTCGAAGGCATGCAGGTCCCGAAGGAGGAACTGCGCGATGCGTTCGAGCGCGCCGTGCATCGCCAGTTGATGACCGACGTGCCGTACGGCGTGCTGCTGTCGGGCGGGCTGGATTCTTCGCTGGTCGCCGCCGTTGCCGCGCGTTATGCACGCCATCGCATCGAGGACAACGACAAGACCGAAGCCTGGTGGCCGCGCCTGCACTCCTTCGCCATCGGCCTGGAGGGTTCCCCCGACCTGGCCGCCGCCGAGATCGCGGCGAAGGCGCTGGGCACGGTGCATCACGGGTTCACCTACACGTTCCAGGAAGGCCTGGATGCGATTCCCGAGGTCATCCGCCACATCGAGACCTATGACGTCACCACCATCCGCGCGTCCACGCCGATGTACCTGCTGGCGCGCCGCATCAAGGCGATGGGGGTGAAGATGGTGCTGTCGGGCGAGGGCAGCGACGAGATCTTCGGCGGCTACCTGTACTTCCACAAGGCACCGAACGCACGCGAGTTCCATGAGGAACTGGTGCGCAAGCTCGACGCCCTGCACAACTACGACTGCCTGCGCGC
Source organism: Pseudoxanthomonas sp. PXM01 (assembly GCF_014851815.1). Classification (GTDB taxonomy): domain Bacteria; phylum Pseudomonadota; class Gammaproteobacteria; order Xanthomonadales; family Xanthomonadaceae; genus Pseudoxanthomonas_A. Next base: position 1,147,762 of record NZ_JACVAJ010000001.1, on the reverse strand, counting down.
CAACAAGTCGATGATGGCCTGGGGCGTGGAGCCGCGCGTGCCGTTCCTCGACGTCGAATTCCTCGAAGTGGCGATGAAGATGGATGCCGCGCACAAGATGATCGACAAGGCTTCCGCCGGTGCGCAGCGCATGGAGAAGGGTGTGCTGCGCGAGGCGTTCGACGGCTACCTGCCGGAGTCGATCCTGTGGCGGCAGAAGGAGCAGTTCAGTGACGGTGTCGGCTATGGCTGGATCGACGGACTGAGGGCGCATGCCGAAGCGCAGGTCAGCGATCGCGAACTTGCGGCGGCCGACAAGCGCTTCCCGGTCAATCCGCCGCAGACCAAGGAGGCGTACTACTACCGCACGCTGTTCGAGCAGCACTATCCCGGACAGGCCTGCGCGGAGACGGTGCCGGGCGGCAAGTCGATCGCCTGTTCGTCGCCGGCGGCGATCGCGTGGGATGCGAGCTTCGCGAAGATGGCCGACCCGTCCGGCCGCGCCGTCGCTGGCGTGCATGCAGCCGCGCACGCGTCAGTGTCGACATGACGCCGTCCGAGCTCGTGCGGGAATGGGTCCGCCGCTTCAACGCAGCGGATGTCGATGGTCTGGCGGCGCTGTACGCGGAAGACGCGATCAACCACCAGGTGGTGACCGATCCGCTGCACGGCCGCGAGGCGATCACGGCCATGTTCCGCACCGAATTCGGTCGCGCCACGATGGTATGCATCCTGGAAAACCTGTTCGAGGATGGCGAGTGGGCCATCCTCGAATGGCGCGATCCGCTCGGCCTGCGGGGCTGCGGGTTCTTCCACGTGCGCGAGGGACGGATCGTGTTCCAGCGCGGTTATTTCGACCAGCTCAGCTTCTTCCGGCAGCAGGGTCTGCCGGTGCCTTCGCATTACCTCGGCTGAGCGTTGGTCGGGCGCAGCGTCAGCGTATGGGTCGCGGCGCCGGGCAGGAACGGCGTCGGACGGCCATGGACCCAGTCGTCGTGGCCCGCGCCCCAGAACGGCGACATCGGGTGGCCGCTCTGGCCGCCCGGCATGTGGATGATGCCGTCGGCCTCGTGGCCGGGCGACACCACCATGCGTTCGGACGCGCCGAACGCCGGTCCCTGCACGCGTGGCATGGCGCCGTCGCCGGCCAGCGGTTCGCCCGGCATGCACAGCTTCGGCTTGAGGAAGGCGGGCAGGGCGTTGGCCAGCGGGTGGCAGATCTTGGCGGTATTGCGTTCGCCCCAGCGACGCTCGGCCAGCGGGCCTTGATCGGCCAGGTCGTCGCGGACTTCCTTCGCCGCGTCCTCCAGCAGCGCATCCCAGGTCTTGTATCGGCGCGACAGCAGGTGAGCGGGGCGTTGCTCCAGCAACGGCCACACCGCGCCTTCCAGTTGCGGCAGGTCGGGCATGACGAAGTCGTCGCCGAGCGCCGCCTGCGCCGGTGCGGTCAGGCCGTCGGCGATGCGCGCATGCACGGCCAGACGCCAGGCGCGTACCAGCCGGTAGCTCACCGAATCGACGCTGGCGACGCCTTCCCAGGTCTTGCCGGCGTCGGCGAGCGCCTTCACCGACGAGTCCGCCGGCAACCGCTTCGCTTCGTCCTGCAGCAGCTGCCACCAGCGCTGCAGGAACAGCGCCCGGTCGTCGAGCTGGATCGCCAGCAGGTCCTGCTCGGTGAACCGCTCCTTCGCCAGCAGGCCGTCGCGGATCTGCTGCGCGCGTGCGCCCAGCGCGTAGCCGCCATCGCCGACGCGTTCGAGTGCGGCGCCATCCAGCACGCGCGCGTTCGCCGTCCACAGGCGGTGGCTCGTCTGCGAGGTGAGTACCGGCGACAGCTGGCTGGAAATGACCCAGGGCCGGCAGCTGCCCGGCGCCAACGGGGCCGCATCGTCCCCGGGTGCAGCGGGCGCGAGTTCCAGCGTATGTGGGCAAGACGCCGCGCGCGACGGCAGCGGACCGAGGATGCGCCAGGCGATGCGGCCGTTGTGGTCGGCGATGACGAGGTTCTGCGCCGGGGTCGCGGTGCGCTGTGCCACCGACAGCGCGGCCGACAGGTCGCCGGCCGCGGCGAAGTCCGCCAGCCCGAAGTTCAATGAGCCCGGCTGGTGCGCGACCCAGCGCAACGCCAGCGCCGGCTGCTTGCCTTTCGCCGCGTGGATGATCGGCCCGTAGCGCGTTTCCGGCACGTCCAGCGTCACCGGCTCGGCGCCTGCGACCTCGATCGTTTCGGCATGGTGCTCGACCGCATCGCAGGTCTCCGCGGCATCGCCCTTGCCGCAGGGCTTCACCGGATACCAGTCCGCCGTGTCCGCGTAGCTGTTGGTGAAGCCCCATGCCACGTGCCCATTGCTGCCCACGATGATCGCCGGCAGGCCGGGCAGGCTGAAGCCCGAGACATCGACCTTGCCGCCAGGCGCGCGCGGATCCGGATAGCGCAGACGCACGCGGAACCAGATGTTCGGCGCGCGCAGCCCCAGGTGCATGTCGTCGGCGACGATGGCGCGGCCGTCCGCCGTCAGCGCACCCGCCACGGCCCAGTTGTTGCTGCCCGGCGTGCCCTTGTCGGCCAGGCGCTGATGCGTACCGGTTTCCGGCATCGGCAGCGTACGCAGGTCGACCTGGTCGGCGGTCGGCAGGGGCGCGTTGCCGCGCGGTTCACCCTGCAGGGGCGCATCCCACTCGGTGCCATCGTGGGTCAGCAGCGCATACAGCGCAGGCGGCACCTGGCGACGGATCTTCCATAGGCCGAGCTCGCGCACGTTGTCCGCGTCCTGCAGGTCGAAATACATGGCGTAGCCAGCCAGCGCGGAGTCGGCCACTTCCCAGGCGCGCGGCGACTGCCGCAACAACAGGTACGGCCAGGGTCGCGACTTCAAGGCGCTGAGGCCGTCGTTCACGCCGTCGGCATAGGCCTGCAGTTGCGGCATGCGGTCGCCGGCGAATCCGTCGAGCGATGCGGTCGCGCGCGCCCGCATGCGGTGCATCCGTCGTGATGTGTCCATGTCCACCGCGATGGAGCCGAACAGGCCGGACAGCTCACCGGCGGAGCTGCGCCGCATCAGGTCCATCTCGAAGTAGCGTTCCTGCGCGTGCACGAAGCCGAGCGCACGCACGGCGTCGGTTTCGCTGGCGGCCTCGATGGTCACCACGCCCAGCGCATCGCGCTGGATGCTCACGGGCGCGGACAGCCCGGGCAGCGCCTGTTCGCCATCGAGTCGGGCGAGGCTGCCCCGCATCAGCCACCACGCCACCAGCAACGCCACGACAACCAGGGTCAACAGCAGCAGCGCGATGCGCCGGGTCCACTTCAGCATTGCGGAGTCCTTGCGGTAAGGGCGTGGCGGGTGGCCGGATTATTCCACGGAAGCCAAGGCCATCACCGCCGTGCCGCGACGCCGAACGAGACTGATTCCGATTCGGTCATCGCCGCGAGGGATGGGGCATGATGCGCGCCTCGCCCCAGGAGCCGCCCCCATGAAAGGCCATCCCGACGTCGTCGACTACCTCAAGTTCCTGCTGCGTGGCGAACTCGCCGCCCGCGACCAGTACTTCATCCATTCGCGCCGCTACGAGGACCAGGGGCTCATGGCCCTGTTCCACCGCATCGACCACGAGATGCAGGAAGAAACCGAACACGCCGACGCGCTGCTGCGCCGCATCCTGTTCCTGGAGGGCGACCCGGACATGCGTCCGGAAACCTTCGTTGCCGGCAAGACGGTCGAGGAGATGCTGCAGCGCGACCTCGAGGTCGAGTACGCGGTGCGTGCGCACCTGGCCAAGGGCGTGGCGCTGTGCGAGCAGCATGGCGACTACGTCAGCCGCGAGATCCTGCTGACCCAGCTGAAGGACACCGAGGAAGACCACGCGCACTGGCTGGAGCAGCAGCTGGGCTTGATCAAGCGACTGGGCATCCAGCTGTACCTGACCTCGAAGCTGGAAGGCGAACCCGCCGCCGGGTGATCAGCCGCGGCGGAGGCGGTAGACCGCCGTCTCCAGCGCGCTCAGGCCCTCTTCGCGAAAGCGCGGCTCCTGGTCGAGGATGTCGCGCCGCTCCAGCAGCGTGTGCCGCCATGGCGCCGCAAACAGGGCCTCGACTTCGGCCTGCGCCACCGAGAACGGCGGCCCGGCCTTCTCTTCCTGCGGATACTCCAGCGTGATCAGCAGTCCCTGGCAGCCGCTGGGCGCGCTGGCATAGACGGTGTCGCGGTAACGCAGGCGCAGGTCGGCGGGCAATGCGATCAGGGCGGCACGGTCATAAATGCTGGCCACATCCGCCAGCAGGGCCGGATCGAGGCCGAAGGCGTCGCCCAGGATGATCTCGATCGGCCCGGCACTGAAATGCTCGCCGTAGCGGCTCGTCGTCCGGACTGGCTCAAGCTTCGCTTCTTCGAAGAACTGCGTCACCGCCAGCGGCGACAGTTCGACGCCCAGCACGCGATGGCCCTGCGCCGCCAGCCAGTGCATGTCCAGCGACTTGCCGCACAGCGGCACCAGCACCCGCGACCCTTCCGGCAATTGCAGCGACGGCCAGTGCTTCTGGAGCAGCGGCATCACGTCGTGACGATGAAAGCCGATCTGGCCTTCCTGCCACCGCTGCAACCAGAAATCGGCATCCATCGCGAAGCTCCTCATCGCAGGGTCGTCGCACTCAACATCCGAGTGCGGCGACGCTTGCAGTCATTGGGTTACGGAAATTGCATGACGGGCTTTCGATTCGTCGTAGCAGACGACGCAAACGATCGCCATGCCATTGAACTGTCTGAAGGCGTCCGTCATCTCGCCCTCAAGCTGGAATTTCTCCTCGCAGAGGTGACACCACGCTTGAAGGTCGTGGGGATCATCGCTGTTCTCGATGAATCCGGACGGAGAGGTGTCTCGTTGGAGCAAGTGCTGGCAGACCACAGCGGAAACCCGCTCTCCGTGCGGACCGCAGTCGATCATCATCGGTTCGGAGGTTGTCATCGGCCTGTGCCGTCCACCTATTGCACATCCAGCCCGTCGACCTTCTGCCACCCGCGCGGCAACAACCCGCCCCGCGTCGCGCGCGCGCCGACATACTCGTCCAGGTCCTTGAACGACAGGCTCATCGTGCGCTGTCCGCTCTTGACCAGCAGCGTGGCGCCCGGCGACACCGCAGCGATCGCGACCACACGCTCGGTACCGAGCTTGGCCTTGGGGATCTCGATGATCTTGTTGCCTTTGCCCTTGTCCAGTTCCGGCAGCTCGCTGACCGGGAACGCCAGCAGGTGGCCGGCGCTGGTGACGGCGACGATGCGGTCGGTTTCGGTATTGGGCACCTGCGCCGGTTGCAGCACGTTCGCACCGACGGTCAGGTTGAGCATCGCCTTGCCGGCCTTCTGGCGGCCGGTGAGGTTCTCGAAGCGGGTGACGAAGCCATAACCGTGCGAGGACGCCAGCACGAAGCGAGCGTCGTTGTCGCCCGTGGCCAGCGCCTGGAACGACGCGCCCGCGGCCGGCGAGAAGCGTCCGGTCAGCGGCTCGCCGTTGCCGCGTGCGGAGGGCAGCGTGTGGACGGCGGTCGAGTAGCTGCGGCCTTCCGAATCCAGGAACGCGACCTGCTGGTTGCTGCGCGAACGCACCGCACCCAGTAGCCCGTCGCCGTCGCGGTAGGACAGCGTGGACGCATCCACGTCGTGGCCCTTCGCCGCGCGGATCCAGCCCTTCTCCGACAGCACCACGGTCATCGGTTCGCTGGCGACCAGTTCGGTTTCGTCCAGCGCCTGCGCGGCATCGCGTTGCACCAGCGGCGACAGGCGCGCATCGCCGAACTTCTTCGCGTCGGCGGTCAGTTCGTCCTTGATCAGCTTCTTCAGCTTGGCCTTCGATTCCAGGATGCTGGCGATCTTCTCGCGCTCGGCCTGCAGTTCGTCCTGCTCGCCGCGGATCTTCATTTCCTCGAGGCGGGCGAGTTGCTTCAGCTTGGTATCGAGGATGTAGTCCGCCTGTTCCTCGCTCAGCTGGAAGCGGGCGATCAACGCGGCCTTGGGTTCGTCCTCGGTGCGGATGATGCGGATGACTTCATCCAGGTTGAGGAACGCGACCAGCAAGCCTTCCAACAGGTGCAGGCGACGCTCGACCTTGTCCAGCCGGTGCTTCAGGCGGCGGGTGACGGTATCGCTGCGGAACGCCAGCCATTCCGTCAGCAGCATCTTCAGGTTCTTGACCTGCGGACGCCCGTCCAGCCCGATGATGTTGAGGTTGACCCGATAGCTCTTCTCCAGGTCGGTGGTGGCGAACAGGTGGCCCATCAGCTGTTCGGCGTCCACGCGGTTCGAGCGCGGGATCAGCACCACGCGCACCGGGTTGGCGTGGTCGGACTCGTCGCGGATGTCCTCCAGCCAGGGCAGCTTCTTGGCGCGCATCTGCGCGGCGATCTGCTCGATCACCTTCGACGGCGACACCTGGTAGGGCAGGGCGTCGATGACGATGTTGGCATTGTCCTTGCGCCACACCGCGCGCGCGCGGACGCTGCCGGTGCCGTTCTCGTACATCGCGCGCAGGTCGGACGCGGCGGTGATGATCTCGGCCCTGGTCGGATAGTCCGGACCACGGACGTGTTCGCACAGGTCGGCGACGGTCGCGTCCGGATCATCGATCAGGCGGATGCAGGCGCTGACGATCTCGTTGAGATTGTGCGGCGGCACATCGGTCGCCATGCCGACGGCGATGCCGGTGGTGCCGTTGAGCAGCAGGTGCGGCAGGCGCGCCGGCAGCCAGGTGGGCTCCTCCAGCGTGCCGTCGAAGTTCGGTATCCAGTCGACCGTGCCCTGGCCCAGCTCGCCCAGCAGCACTTCGGCGATCGGCGTGAGCTTGGATTCGGTGTAGCGCATCGCGGCGAACGACTTCGGGTCGTCGGGCGAACCGAAGTTGCCCTGGCCTTCGATCAGCGGGTAGCGGTACGAAAATGGCTGCGCCATCAGCACCAGTGCTTCGTAGCAGGCGCTGTCGCCGTGCGGGTGGTACTTGCCGATCACGTCGCCGACGGTGCGCGCGGACTTCTTCGGCTTGGCGCCGGCATTCAGGCCCAGCTCGCTCATCGAATAGACGATGCGGCGCTGGACCGGCTTCAGGCCATCGCCGATGAAGGGCAGGGCGCGGTCCAGCACGACATACATCGAGTAGTCGAGGTAGGCGCGCTCGGCGTACTCGCGCAGCGGGATCTGTTCGAAGCCGTGGAAGGTGGGGCGGATCGTTTCGGTCATTGCGGGCGTGCGGTCTGCAGGGCGGAAAGCCCGGCCATTCTACCCGCCGCCCCGTCTCAGCCGCTGCTACCGGGCACCAGCGGGCCGCCCAGCCACAGCCAGCGTGCCAGCCAGGCGGTGGTGATGGCGATGGCCGCCGTCAGCGGGATGCCCACGCGCAGGAAGTCGCCGAACGTGTAGCGCCCCGGGTTGAGGATCAACAGGTTGCCGTGGTGGCCGATGGGGGTCAGGAACGAGGCCACCGCCCCCATCGCCGTGCACACCACGAAGGGCACCGGGTTCAGTTCCAGGCCGGTGGCCAGTGCCAGCGCGATCGGCGCCAGCAGTACGGTGGTCGCCGCGTCGGAGAGGATCTGCGTCAACAGGGCGGCGGTGCCGAACATCACCAGCAGCAGTACCAGCGGGGACCAGTGGGCGGTGTGGTTCTGCAGCAGGTCGGCGACCAGCGCCGCGGTGCCGGTCTTCTCCATCGCGATGCCCAGCGGGATCACGCCACCGATCATCACGAAGATGCGGACATCGATCTCCTGATAGGCGCGTTCGATGTCCACGCAGCGCGTCAGCACCATCGCCACCGCGCCGGCGAGGAAGGCGATGTGCGGCGCCAGCGTCTCGGTGGCGGCCGCCGCCACCGCGGCGACCATGATCGCCAGCGCGACCGGTGCGCGACGACGCGGCTTCTTCTGGCCGCCGAACGGCACCAGCATCAGAAAGCCGTGGTGTGCCGCCAGCGGCTCGAAGTTCTGCTGTTGGCCCCACAGCACCAGCAGGTCGCCTTCCTGCAGCACCATTTCGGAGAGCTCGCCATGCAGCCAGCCCTCGCGGCGCCACAGGCCGACGACGACCACGCCCAGGTTCCGCAGGAAGTCGATGTCGGCCACGCTGCGGCCGATGAACTCGGAATGCGGCGCGACCACGGCCTGCACCAGCTGCTCTTCGCCCAGCGCCTCGCTCTTGCCTTCCTCACGCTTGTCGCCGTATTTGGCCACCGCATGCAGCGCGAGGCCGGGTTCGTCGCGGATGGAGGCGATTTCGTCGGGCGATGCGCGCACCAGCAGCACGTCGCCGGCGGCCAGGACGCTGTCCGGACGCTGGTTGCGGCGGCGCATGCCGTGGCGGAGCCAGTCCACCACCTGTAGTCGGTCGTCGAAGGTCTTGGCGAACTCGCCGCGCTCCCGGCCGATCCATGGCGAGTCCTCCTCGACCAGCAGTTCGGTGTAGTACCGGTCCAGCTTCAGGTAATCGCCCTGCGGCGCGTCGCTCTCGCGCTTGGGTACCAGCCAGCGCCCGAGCAGCATGTACATCGTGCCCAGTACCACCAGCGCGATGCCGATCGGCGTGATGGCGAAGATGTCCAGCGCCGGCAGGCCGGCACGCTTGATCAGGTCGTTCGACAGCAGGAAGGCGGGCGCACTGAACAGCGTCAGCGTGGTGCCCAGCGAGGCGGCCAGCGACATCGGCATCAGCAGGCGCGACGCGGCGAGCTTCTGGTCGCGCGCGATGCGCATCAGGATCGGCAGCATCATCGCGGTGACCATCACATGGTGCGAAAACGCGGCCAGCGCCGCGGTGGCCGGCATCACGACGGCGATCGTGCGCCATTCGCTGCCGCCGGCGGCGCGGCCGATGCCCGCGCCGATGCGCTCGGTGATGCCGGTGGCCGACAGGCCGGCGGACAGCACGAATACCGCGGCAACGATGATCGCCGGCTCGCTGGCGAATCCGGACAGCGCTTCCTTCGGGCCGAGGATGCCGGTCAGTGTCAGTGCAAGCAGCGCCAGCAGGGCGACAAGATCGACGCGCAGCTTTTCACTGATGAACAGACCCAGGGTGATCGCCAGGATGGCGAGGAACAGGATCTGCTGGAACTCCATGTGCGCCCCCTGGCGTTACGTCGTGTTGCGTGACCGGCAGCCTACGGCGGGGCGCCGTGAGGACGTGTGAGGTCGGGAGGGCATGTGCATGCCGTCGTCGTAGGAAGCCGGAAACGAAAAACCCCCGCTTTCGCGAGGGTCTTCGTTATGCGTGGTGCCCAGGAGAGGACTCGAACCTCCACGGTTTTACCCGCTAGTACCTGAAACTAGTGCGTCTACCAATTCCGCCACCTGGGCAGGTAAGCGAGGCGCGCATTTTGAGGATCGGGCGGGGGAATGTCAACGGTTCGTTCGCATGATGTTGTTCAGGCGAGGTGTACCATCCCGCCATGACCAAGAAAACACCACGAAGCGGCGGCAAGACGCCCGCCGGGAAAGGAAGCAAGCCGGGCAGTGTGTCCGCCTCCCGCACCACCGGAAAGCCGGCCAAGACCGGCAAACCCGCCAAGAAGAGCCTGCCGCCGTGGATGCCCGACGTGGCGTCCCGTCCATCGAACGCCAAGGCGCCGTCCCGTCGCCCGCCGGCCGGTCCCGCACCGCGCGCCGCCGGCCGGTTCGTCGACCCGCACGCGCAGCGCGAAGCCCAGCGGTACGAGCAGCCCATCGCCAGCCGGGAGGCCATCCTCGGCTTCCTTGAAGCCGCCGACGGTCCGCAGACGGCGGAAGAAATCGCCGGGCCGCTGGGCCTCGATGCCGCCGACCGTTTCGACGCGCTGTCCAAGCGGCTGGGCGCGATGGTCCGCGATGGCCAGCTGGTGCAGAACCGGCGGGGCGGCTTCGCGCCGGTGCAGCACACCGACCTGATCGCCGGCACCGTGATCGCCAATCCCGACGGTTTCGGCTTCCTGCGGCCTGACACCGGCGGTGGCGACGACCTGTTCCTGCCGCCCTATGAAATGCGCAAGGTCATGCACGGCGACCGTGCGCTGGCCAACGTCACCGGCATCGATCGCCGTGGTCGCCGCGAGGGCAGCATCGCCCGCGTGCTGGAGCGTGGCGTCACCCGGCTGATCGGGCGTTTCGGTTTCGAGGTCGGCATCGCGTACGTGGCGCCGGACGACAAGCGCATCCAGCGCAACGTGCAGATCCCGCAGGACGCCACCGGTGGCGCGCGCGACGGCCAGCTGGTGGTCGTCGAACTGACGCAGGCGCCGGATGCGCGCCGTCCCCCCATCGGCAAGGTCATCGCGGTGCTCGGCGACAGCCTGACGCCGTCGCTGGTGGTCGAGGCCGCGATCCACGGCCACAACCTGCCGCACGAATTCCCGCAGGAAGTGCTGGACGAAGCCACCGCGGTGCCGCTGGTGGTTGAGCAGGCGATGATCGGCGACCGCGTGGACCTGCGCGCCACGCCGCTGGTGACCATCGACGGTGAGGATGCGAAGGACTTCGATGACGCGGTCTACTGCGAACCGACGCGCGACGGCTTCCGCCTGATCGTCGCCATCGCCGACGTCTCGCACTACGTCCGTCCCGGTGCGCCGCTGGACGACGAGGCGCAGAAGCGCGCCACGTCCGTCTACTTCCCGGGCTACGTGGTGCCGATGCTGCCGGAGACGCTGTCCAACGGCATCTGCTCGCTGAACCCGAAGGTCGACCGCATGACCTTCGTCTGCGACATGCAGGTCAACCGCGACGGCGAGGTGACCAGCTCCAGGTTCTACGAAGCAGTGATGAACTCGCACGCGCGCCTGACCTATACGCAGGTGTGGAAGGCGGTCGGCGAGAACGACGAGGAGGTCCGCGCGCAGATCGCGCCGGTGCTGCCGCACGTCGAGCGCCTGTACCAGCTCTACCAGGTGCTGGCGAAGGCGCGCACGCAGCGCGGCGCCATCGAGTTCGAAAGTTCCGAAGTCCGCTTCGTCCTCGACAATACGGGTGAGGTCACGCAGGCCGGGATGCTGGTGCGCAACGACGCGCACAAGCTGATCGAGGAATGCATGATCGCCGCCAACGTCCAGGCGGCCCTTTTCCTGCTGAAGGCGCATATCCCCGCGCCGTACCGCATCCACGACAAGCCGCCGGAAACCAAGTACATGGACCTGCTGGAATTCCTGAAGGAGTTCAAGCTGTCGATGCCGTCGTGGGGCAAGGTGCAGCCCAAGGACTTCACCAATCTGCTGAAGAAGGTGCGCGAGCGCCCCGACGCGCCGCTGCTGGAGTCGGTGCTGCTGCGCAGCCAGAGCCTGGCGGTGTACTCGCCGGACAACGTCGGCCACTTCGGCCTGGCCCTGGAGGCCTACGCGCACTTCACCTCGCCGATCCGCCGCTATCCCGACCTGCTGGTGCACCGCGCGATCAAGCACGGGTTGACGAAGAAGTCACCGGACGCGTTCCAGTACTCGGCGCGCGACATGGCCGCGCTGGCGCTGCAGTGCTCCGAGCGCGAGCGCCGTGCCGACGAGGCCGAGCGCGAGGTCGACGAGCGCTTCCGTGCCGCGTGGATGGAGAAGCACGTCGGCGGCCAGTTCGACGGCGTCATCAGCGGCGTGACCAGCTTCGGCCTGTTCGTCGAGCTGGACGAGTCCAAGGTCAACGGCCTGGTCCACGTGACCCAGCTGCCGCACGACTACTACCACTTCGACCCGGTGCGGAAGACGCTGTCCGGCGAGCGCCGCGGCCTGTCGTTCCGGCTGGGCGACCGCGTGCGCATCATCGTGCTGAAGGCCAGCCTGGAGGAACGCAAGATCGACTTCCGCCTGGTCGAGGACAAGACGAAGGACAGCGGTCTGCCGCCGCCGCCGCCGCGCGGCCAGCCAGCCAAGCGGAAGAAGCAGAAGTACTGAGGCATGAGCGATACCGTCCATACCGGTGGCTGCCAGTGCGGTGCCGTGCGTTTCCGCGTCACCGGTGAGTTGAAGGACGCGTCGATCTGCCATTGCCGCATGTGCCAGAAGGCGTTCGGCGCGTACTACGCGCCGTTGGTGTCCACACGCGGCGCGGTGCTGGAATGGACGCGGGGCGAGCCGAAGCGCTTCCCGTCGTCGAACGTGGTCAGCCGCGGCTTCTGCAGCGACTGCGGTACGCCGCTGACCTATGAGGCGCCGGATGGCGTGGCGGTGGCGGCCGGGGCGTTCGACGATCCGGCCGGACTGGCGCCGTGGGTGCAATACGGCGTCGAGGGCAAGCTGCCGTACGTGGACGGCCTGTCGGCGCTGCCGCAGCGGCGCACCGAGGAGGACGAGGCGGCCGCGGCATTCCTCGCCGGGGTGGTGTCGTTCCAGCATCCGGACCATGACACGACCGCGTGGCCGCCGCGCTGAGCCGGCGGTCGGTGCGATAATGCCGGCCTTTCCAACGCGGCCGTACAGCGCATGAGCAAGCAGAATCAGTGGATCGTCGGCGTCAACGCGGTCGCCTCGGCCGTCGAGAACGATGCCGACAACGTGCGCGAGATTCTGGTCGAAGGCGGCAGCAAGAACGCGCGCCTGACCGAGATCGAAGAGAACGCCCGCCGCAAGGGCATCGACGTGCGCCGCGTCACCGGCCAGGCACTGGACGGCGTGGCCGGCTCGCTGCGCCACCAGGGCGTGGCCGCGCGCTACGCCGCCGCGAAGACCTGGGACGAGGACGAACTGCAGGGCCTGGTGGAAGCCGCCGAGGGCAAGGCGCTGCTGCTGGTGCTGGACGGCGTGCAGGACCCGCACAACCTCGGCGCCTGCCTGCGCAGCGCGGCCGCCGCCGGCGTCACCGCGGTGATCATCCCCAAGGACAAGTCGGTCGGCGTCAACGCGACCGTGCGCAAGACCTCGGCCGGCGCCGCCGACCGTATCCCGGTCGTGCAGGTCACCAACCTGTCGCGCTGCCTGCGCGATCTGCAGCAGCTCGGCGTGTGGATCTACGGACTGGCCGGTGAAGCGGAGGCGTCGCTGTATTCGATCGACCTGCGCGGCAACGTGGCGCTGGCGTTGGGCGGCGAAGCCGACGGCCTCCGTCGCCTGACGCGCGAGCACTGCGACGGGCTGGTGAAGATCCCGATGCCCGGCGATATCGAAAGCCTCAACGTCTCGGTCGCGGCCGGCATCACGCTGTTCGAGGCCGTTCGCCAGCGCCAGTAAGCAGGACATCGACATGAGCAGGGAACGCCGCATGATCTTCCGCCGTCTGGTCGCGCTGTCGCTGGTAGCGTGTTCTTTCTCTGCCGTCGCACGCGACGAGTCGCGTGTACGCGCGCGCGACCTCGGCGTCGCGCCCGGCATCTTCACGCCTGGTCCGCACAACGCCATCACCGATGTCGCCGGTGTCCGCGTCGGCCAGGTGACGCTGAAGGAAGGCGACACCATACGCACCGGCATCACCGCGATCCTGCCGCATCCCGGCAATGTCTACCGGTCGCGCGTGCCGGCCGCGGTGCATGTCGGCAACGGTTTCGGCAAGTTCGTCGGCAGCACCCAGATCAACGAGCTGGGCGAGCTGGAAACGCCGATCCTGCTGACCTGCACGCTGTGCGTGTGGAAGGCCGCCGACGCGATGGCGGACTGGATGCTGGCCCAGCCCGACATGCAGCAGGTGCGCTCGCTCAACGTCGTGGTCGGCGAGACCAACGATGGCGGCCTCAACGATATCCGTGCACGTCCGGTCACCGCCGACGCCGTGCGTCGCGCGCTGACGTCCGCGAAAGAGGGGCCGGTGCAGGAAGGCAGCGTCGGTGCCGGCACCGGCACGGTGGCGTTTGGCTGGAAGGGCGGCATCGGCACGTCGTCGCGCGCGCTGCCCGGATCGCTGGGCGGCTGGACCGTCGGCGTACTGGTGCAGAGCAACTTCGGCGGCGTGCTGCAGGTGGCGGGTGCGCCCGTCGGTCGCGAACTGGATCGCTACGCGTTCCAGCAGGCGGTCGCCCTGCAGGCGGACGATCGACATGGCCTCGCCGACGATCGCGGCGACGGCTCGATCATCATCGTCATCGCCACCGATGCGCCGCTCAGCGACCGCAACCTGCGCCGCGTCGCCTCGCGCGCGATGATGGGGCTGGGCCGTACCGGCAGTTCGGCGTCCAATGGCAGCGGCGACTACATCCTCGCGTTCTCCACCGCGGACTCGGTCCGCCGCACGTTCGACGCGCCGCGCCTCGAGACCTCGGAGCTGGCCAACGAGCAGATGAGCGCGGTATTCCAGGCCAGCGTGGAGGCGGTGGAAGAGGCGATCTACAACTCGATCTTCATGGCGACCACGGTCAGCGGCAACGGCGAGACCGTCGAGGCGATCCCGCTGGATCGCGTGCGCCAGATCCTGAAACAGCACGGCATCGCACCGCCGACGGAGTGATCCTCCGCGATCAGTGCACGACGTTGCGGATGAAGCGCAGCGGCGTGTCGCCGTCGTTGCGGTAGGCGTAGTCGCAGTCGCTGGGGAAGACGAAGAAATCGCCGGCCGCGACGACGTGTTCGCGGTCCGGGAGTTCGATCACTAGGTTGCCCTCGATGACGAAGAACATCTCGTGCCAGCCGGCCGGATCGGCGGCCGAGGTGTAGCGATCACCCGGCATCAACGTCCATGCCCAGAGTTCGACGTCGTGCGAGGCCGGCGCGGTCGCCAGCAGCACACCCTGCGAGCCCGGCGTGCGGCCGCTCCACGCCAGCGCCTCGATCCGGTCCAAGCCCGGCGCCGTCGGCGGTTTCACCAGGTCGGCGAACGTCACCTTCAGCGCCTCGGCGATCCGGTCCAGCGTATTGAGGCTGACATTGGCATCGCCGGACTCGATCCCGACCAGCATCCGACGGGAGACATCCGCCGCGACCGACAGCGCCTGCTGGCTGAGGCCCGCGTCGGTCCGCAGACGGCGAATATTCTCGGCGACGTGTTCCAGCACACTCATGGGTAGGGGTTGCGCACTATATTGCGCATCCGGTAAGCTTCGGTCTGCGCAATATAGTGCGCAACCTATTCCCCCTCAAGCGCGGCGCGTCGGCGTCCGCAGGCAGTGCCGTCATGTCGTCCCCGAATTCCCACGCAACCCTCGCCTGGCAGCCGATCGCGCTGCTGCTCGTCGCGATGCTCTCCATCCAGGCCGGCGCCTCGATGGCGAAGAGCCTGTTCCCGGCCGTCGGCGCCACCGGCGCGACGGCGCTGCGCCTGGCGCTGGCGACGCTGATGCTGGTGATCGTGTTCCGGCCTTGGCGCGCGCGGGTGACCCGGGAGCAGTGGCCGCTGCTGATGTTCTACGGTGCCTCGCTGGGCCTGATGAACCTGCTGTTCTACAAGTCGCTGGAAACCGTGCCGTTGGGCATCGCAGTCGCGCTCGAATTCACCGGACCGCTGGCCGTGGCGCTGTTCGGCTCGCGGCATCTGCGCGATGTGATCTGGGTGGTGCTCGCCGTCGTCGGCCTGGTGCTGCTGGTGCCGGAGCAGGGCAATCAGCCGCTGGATCTCACGGGCGCGGCCTACGCGCTGGGCGCGGGCGCGTGCTGGGCGATGTACATCGTGTTCGGCCAGAAGGCGGGCAACGCGCACGGGCCGCAGACGGTCGCCATCGGCAGTTGCATCGCCGCGGCGGTCGCGGTGCCGTTCGGTGTCGCGCATGCCGGCACCGCGTTGCTCGCGCCGGCGTTGCTGCCCATCGCGCTGGCCGTGGCGCTGCTGTCCACCGCGATTCCCTACAGCCTGGAGATGGTGGCGCTGACCAAGATGCCGACGCGCACGTTCGGCATGCTGATGAGCCTGGAGCCGGCCATTGCCGCACTCTGCGGCCTGCTGTTCCTGCACGAACGCCTGTCGGTGCTGCAGTGGCTGGCGATCGCCGCGATCATCGTCGCGTCCGCTGGTGCGGCGATGACATCGCGTCCTCCGGTGCAGACCGCGGCCAACGGCGAGGCGTAGGTCAGTCGAGCAAGGCCAGGTAGAGCGCCAGGTCGTCGGTGGAAAAGCAGCAGAAGATCACTTCCTGCGGCGCGTCCGAAGCGGACAGCGCGGTGCGGACCGTATCGACCGCAATGCGCGCCGCGGCATCCGCTGGGTAGCCAAAGATGCCGGTGCTGATGCACGGGAAGGCGATGCTGTGAAGGCCGTGCTTCTCCGCCAGTGCCAGGCTGTTGCGATAACACGCGGCGAGCAGCGCCGGCTCGCCTTGTTCCCCACCACGCCAGACCGGGCCGACGGTATGGATCACATGGCGCGCCGGCAGGCGATATCCCTTCGTGATCTTCGCCTCGCCGGTCTTGCAGCCGCCGAGCAGCCGGCATTCGTGCACCAGCTCCGGACCGGCGGCACGATGGATCGCGCCATCCACGCCGCCGCCGCCGAGCAGCGAACTGTTCGCCGCGTTGACGATGGCGTCGACCTGCAGGGTGGTGATGTCGCCACGCAGCGCGTGGAGGGCCATCACTTGTACTCGCCGATGACTTCGATGGTTCCCACGATGTTGTCGTTGAACAGCTCCAGTTCCTCTGCGGGTACCCACCACTCGGTATGGTGCGCGCCGCCGACCTTCTGGAGGGGATAGCGGGACATGAAGTCCTTGCGCACCCTGAAACGAGTCACGTAGCCGACACCGCTGTCCTTGATATTCCAACGCTCCGCGATCTCGGCGGCATACTGTTCGTTGGTGACCGGGTAGAAGATGGGCTGCTCGGGCAGACGCGGTGGCCAACGACGGAACTCGCGCTGGGCCAGCAAGGCCAACTCCTCCGGGCCGGTAGGCCGGTACATCGTGATCGTGTCCTGTTCCGGTTCGGAAAAGGACGCCGATGCCAGCGGCTTCGGCCACATGTTCACGATGTTGCAGAACAGGCGTGCGGTCTGTTCGGCATCGTAGACGGCCGAATGCGCGTCCTCGGCGTTCCAGTCGAAGCCGGCCGCCTGGACGGCGCGGGCGAGCACGGTCTGGCCGTAGGCGACGCCGGCCAGCGTCACCGTGTCGAACACGCTGAAGGGATGGAACGGATTGCGCTTGTGCGCCACGCGCGCGACCGCGGCGTTGAGGAAGTTGAGGTCGAAGTGCGCGTTGTGGCCGACCAGGATCGCGCGCTGGCAGCCGTGCTTCTTCACCGCCGCGCGGACCGGTGCGAACACATGGTCGAGCGCGTCCTTCTCGTGCTTGGCGAAGCGGAACGGGTGGTCCAGGTCGATGCCGGTGACTTCCAGCGACTTTGGATCGATCTCGGTGCCGGGGGCCGGGTGCAGGTGCACGCTCGAGGTCGGGCCGCAGACCAGCAGGCCGTTTTCGTCCAGATCCAGCGGTACCGCCGCCAGTTCCAGCAGGGCGTGCCTGTTCCAGTCGAAGCCGCCCGTTTCCACGTCCACCACCACGGGCAGGTAGCCGCGGAAACGCTGGGCCATGGGGGTGATGCGGGCGGTTTCGGGGGTGTTTTCCATGCGGGAAAGGGTAGCAGAGGGCAGGCGCGCTTCCTTGGCTGGGAGCCCAACCGCAATCAGGACTTTTCCCTGTGGGAGCGACGTCAGTCGCGACGGGCCGAGTGCAGTCCCGCGGGCAATCGCGACTGACGTCGCTCCCACAGGTCAGATCCGGGGAACGGTCCCCAGCACCGTGCCTTCCTCGCGCATGCGCGCGAGCATCGCGGCACCCTGTTCGACGAAGGCGGGCACGTCGTCCACGCCGGCCTCCTGGGCAAGCTGGCGCAGCGCATCGGAGCCGGTGCGGCTGCCTTCGCCGAGCAGTTCGACCAGTCGGTAAACCAGCGGCGAGATCGCGGCGAACCGTACCTGGTAGTCCGCATCGCGACGCACCAGCAGCAGCGTCGGCTCCGCCGGTGGCAGGTCGGGCTGGACGTCCGGTCCGATGCGATACACGGGCCATTGGTAGGCCAGCGCCCAGGCGAACGGCGACAGCACGGGGACGCCGGTCAGCAGGTCACCGTCGGCGACATGGGCCGGCACGGCGTCGTCGGCGATCTGCAGGGCGAGTTCGACCCACTCGTAGTGGGCGAGTTCGCGCAACCACGGTGGCAGCGTTTCGTCATCGCGCGCTTCCAGGTAACGGATGAACTCGCGTGCGATCTCGGGAAACAACGGCGTATGGCTGCGATGGTTCGCGTAGAACCCCCGCACGAGTCCCCGCCACGCGTCGTCGCCCAGCGTCTTGCGGATCACCGGGAAGTTGCCGGCCAGCAGGCCTTCGATGTTGTTGAAGAACAGGTCGCGGTAGATGGCGAGCCTGCGTTCCTCGATCCCGGGCGGCGCGGCATGCGCCTGGGGATCACGCAGGTGATTGGACAGAGTGAACTGCTGGTCGCGCAGAGTGTCAGCCATGGGTCGCCAAGGTCGCGTCTGTGCGGGCCGCCGCTTGCAGGACGCGGATGCGCTGCAGCTCGTCGGCCAGTTCCGCCAGTGGCGGAAAGTTGAAGTCGCGCTCCAGCAGCGTGGGGCGCACGCCGTGGGTGGCGTAGGCCAGCGCGAGCAGCGACCACACATCGTCCTTCACCGGTGCGCCGTGCGTATCGACCTTCAGGTCCTCGGCTTCGTCGTAGTGGCCTGCGACGTGGTACGACGCGATCCGCTTCGACGGCATGCGCGCGAGGAACGCACGCGCGTCGTAACCGTGGTTGATCGCGTTGACGAAGATGTTGTTGACGTCCAGCAGCAGGTCGCAGTCCGCTTCGTCGAGTACGGCAGTGATGAAATCCACCTCGGCCATCGCCTGGTAGGGGGCGGCGTAGTAGGAAACGTTTTCCACCGCGATGCGCCGGCCCAGCGCGTCCTGCGTCTGGCGGATGCGTGCGGCGACGTGATGGATGGCTTCCTCGGTGAACGGGATCGGCATCAGGTCGTACAGGTGGCCGTCGTCGCTGCAGTAGCTGAGGTGTTCGCTGTACAGCGCGACACCATGCCGGTCGAGGAACCGGCGCGTGCGCGCGAGGAAGGTGTCGTCCAGTGGCGCCATGCCGCCCAGCGACAGCGACAGGCCATGGCAGGTGACCGGGTGCCGGGCGGACAACGTCTGCAAGGCTTCGCCGTAGCGCCCCCCCACGCCGATCCAGTTGTCCGGCGCGCACTCGAGGAAGTCGAACGCGCCTGCCGGCGCCGTCATCAGTTCGTCCAGCAGCGCGCGGCGCAGGCCCAGGCCGGCGGTGTCGGGAGAGAGGGGCGTGCCCATGCGCGAGGTCATGACAGGTCCCGGCGTATCGCCGGGACCCGCATCGACCGATGACGTCTTACTTGTCGCCGGTCTTCTTGTCGCCGCCGCACTTGCCCTCGCCGCATTTACCTTCACCGCACTTGCCCTCGGCGCCCTTGGTGCCGGCATGGGCCTTGTGCTCGGCCGCGTCGATGAAGCCGTCCTTGTTGGTGTCGATCTCGGCGAACTTGGCCGCCTTGTCCGGATGCGCGGCGGTGAACTCGGCCTGCGAGACCTTGCCATCCTTGTCCGTGTCGGCCTTGGCCAGGCCGCATTTGCCTTCGCCGGCCTTGGCGGTTTCGCCGGCGGCCAGCAGATAACCCTGTGCCAGAGGTTCCATGGCGAAGGCGGAACCGGTCAGGGCGAGGCTGCCGACCAGGGCGATGGCGACAGCGGCGGGCTTGTTCGTCTTGGACATCGTCATGCTCTCCAATGGGGTGCGGCGGGGGCCGCACGGGAAGTGGCGACAGTGTAGACGTTGCGCGTTAGATCGCCGTATGCGGCCCGCTGAACGCAAACGCCCCGCGTGGGAGCGGGGCATCTGCGGTGCTGCAATGCGGAAGGTCGGGGATCAGACCGACGTGGTGCTGGTCTCGTCGCGCTTGTCGCGGGGCGGCAGCGGCTGTTCACCATGCACCAGGAACCAGACGTTCTCGGCGATGTTGGTGGCGTGGTCGCCGATGCGCTCCAGGTTCTTCGCCATGAACAGCAGGTGCGTGCACGGCGTGATGTTGCGCGGGTCTTCCATCATGTACGTCAGCAGTTCGCGGAACAGCGCGGTGTAGTGCGCGTCCAGTTCGGCATCGCGTGCGCGGACCTGCACGGCGTCTTCCGCATCGCTTTCCTGGTAGGCCGTCAGTGCATCGCGCACCTGGCGCGCGGCCAGCTTGCCGAGCGCGCGCAGGCCGGTGATCTGCGGCATCGGCGGCGCCAGGTTCAACGCGATCGAGCGCTTGGCCACGTTGGCGGCGTAGTCGCCGATGCGCTCGATATCGGCCGGGATGCGCAGGCCGGCCAGGATCACGCGCAGGTCGCGCGCCATCGGGCCGCGCAACGCCAGCTGCATCAGGTCGTGGCTGACCTGGTGCTCGATGGCGTCGATGGCTTCGTCGTTGGCGATGATCCGCTGGGCGGCCTTGTCGTCGCGGCGTTCGACCACGTCCAGTGCGGCCTCCAGCTGGGCGACGGCGGTTTCGCCCATGCGTACGATCTCGCCGACCACGCGGCGCTGTTCTTCGTCGTAGCTCTTCACGATATGGTCGTGTGGTTGAGTGTTCATGGTGGGCGTGTCCTTAGCCGAACCGGCCGGTGATGTAGTCTTCGGTCTGCTGCTTGCCGGGGTTGGAGAAGATGGTCGACGTGGCGTCGTGCTCCACCAGCTCGCCCAGGTACATGAAGGCGGTGTAATCGGACACGCGCGCCGCCTGCTGCATGTTGTGGGTGACGATGGCGATCGTGTACTGGTGCTTCAGTTCCTCGATCAGCTGTTCGATCTTGCTGGTCGAAATGGGATCCAGTGCCGAAGTCGGCTCGTCCAGCAGGATCACGTCAGGACGCAGCGCCACCGCGCGTGCGATGCACAGGCGCTGCTGCTGGCCGCCGGACAGACCCAGCGCGCTTTGCTTCAGCTTGTCCTTGGCTTCGTCCCACAGCGCCGCCTGGCGCAGCGCCTGCTCGACGCGCACGTCCATGTCGGCCTTGTTCAACCGCTCGTGGTGGCGGATGCCGTAGGCGACGTTCTCGAAGATCGTCATCGGGAACGGCACCGGCTTCTGGAACACCATGCCGACCTTGCTGCGAAGGCGGTTCATCGGGTACTTGGCGTCGAGAATGTTCTCGCCGTCCAGCAGCACGTCGCCCTTGGCCTGCAGCTTCGGGTACAGCGAGTAGATCCGGTTGAACACGCGCAGCAGGGTGGACTTGCCGCAACCGGACGGACCGATCAGCGCGGTGACGCGCTTTTCCGGGATCTCCAGGTTGATGTTCTTCAGTGCATGGAAATCACCGTAGTAGAAGTCCAGGCCCTTGGCCGCCAGCTTCACGCTGGCGGGCGCGGCGAGGTCGTCGTGGCGCTGCGGCGTCACCACGGCAATGCGGGCGGCGTCATTCATGGGTCACCTTGTTTCGAAGAAGGATGGTTCGCGCAATCAGGCTGAGGACCAGCACCATGCCGGTGACGAGGAAGGCACCGGCCCAGGCCAGCGAGTTCCACGAGTCGTAGGGGCTCATCGCGTACTGGAAGATCACCATGGGCAGGTTGGCCATGGACTGGTTGAGATCCGTGCTCCAGAACTGGTTGTTGAAGGCGGTGAACAGCAGCGGCGCGGTTTCGCCGCTGATGCGCGCCAGCGCCAGCAGGATGCCGGTGACGATGCCCGGCAGCGCCGAGCGCATCAGCACCTGGGTGGTCACCTTCCACTGCGGCACGCCCAGCGACAGCGCGGCCTCGCGCATCTGCTGCGGCACCAGCCGCAGCATCTCGTCGGTGGTGCGCACGATCACCGGCAGGGCGATGAACGCCAGCGCGACCGCGCCGGCCCACGCCGAGTAGTGGCCCATCTGCGCCACCATCACGGTGTAGATGAAGAGGCCCAGC
Organism: Pseudoxanthomonas sp. PXM01; assembly: GCF_014851815.1. Classification (GTDB taxonomy): domain Bacteria; phylum Pseudomonadota; class Gammaproteobacteria; order Xanthomonadales; family Xanthomonadaceae; genus Pseudoxanthomonas_A. The sequence continues at coordinate 1,126,021 of NZ_JACVAJ010000001.1, read as the reverse complement.
ACGATGGACGGCGCCGACAGCAGGATGTCGTTGACGAAGCGGACGGTTTCGCCCAGCCAGTGCTTGTTGGCGTACTCGGCCAGGTACGTGCCCGCGGCGATGCCGATCGGTGTGCCCAGCAGGATCGCCAGCAGGCTGATCACCACGCTGCCGAACAGCGCGTTGGCCAGGCCGCCGGGTTCGTTCGGCGGCGGGGTCATCTGGGTGAACAGGTCCAGGTTCAGGCTGCCCATGCCCTTGGTGATCGTGGTCCAGAGGATCCAGACCAGCCACATCAGGCCGAACGCGGCGGCGGCGATGGATAGCGTGAGCGCGGCGACATTCTTGACCTTGCGCCAGGTGTAGAGCGACGTGGACATCAGGTGCCCTCCCGCTTGGCGAGCTGGCGCAGCATCAGGCGGGCGATCGCCAGCACGATGAAGGTCAGCACGAACAGGGTGAAGCCGAGCAGCAGCAGCGAACCCTTGTGCAGTGGGTCGGTGGCTTCGGCGAATTCGTTGGCGACGGTCGCGGCGATCGAGGTGCCGGGTTCGAGCAGTGCCAGGCTGATCGCGTAGGCGTTGCCGATGACGAAGGTCACCGCCATCGTTTCGCCGAGCGCGCGGCCCAGGCCGAGGAACACGCCGCCGATCACCGCCGAGCGGGTGTAGGGCAGCACGATGTCCCAGACCACTTCCCACTTGGTCGAGCCCAGCGCGTAGGCCGACTCCTTCAGGCGGCCCGGCACGGTCAGGAAGACCTCGCGCATCACCGACGAGATGAAGGGGATCACCATGATCGCCAGCACCAGGCCGGCGGTCATCATGCCGATGCCCAGCGGCGGGCCCGACAGCAGCACGCCGACCAGCGGCAGCTGGCCGAGGTTGTCGTTGATCCAGGGGTAGACGTGTTCGCTCAGCTGCGGCGCCAGCACGAACAGGCCCCACATGCCGTAGATGATCGAGGGGATGCCGGCCAGCAGTTCGATGGCCATGCCGACCGGGCCGCGCATCCAGGCCGGCGCGACTTCGGTCAGGAACACCGCGATGCCGAAGCTCACCGGCACCGCGATCAGCATCGCGATGCCGGCGCTGACCAGCGTGCCGAAGATCGGCACAAGCGCACCGAACTCGCGCGTGCCGACGTTCCAGTCGGTGCTGGTGAAGAAGCCGAGGCCGAAGGTCTGCAGGGCTTCGCGGCCGCCCCACAGCATCGAGGCGGCGGCGGCAATCAGGGAGAACAGGACGAACAGGCCGGCGCCGGTCAGGGTCAGCCGGAACAGTTTGTCGGCACGTGCGTCTTTCGCAGTGCGCACGTCCGTCAGGGAAGCGGGGAGGGCGGTGGCGTTCATGCAACCCGGGAAGTGGGGGAGGGGCGGTTGTCGCGTGAAGAGCTAGTGCACGGTGGTGCGGTTACCGCGTGATGACAGCGGGCCGCCCTGGTGGGCGGCCCGTTGCACGACAGGGATCAGAGCTTGATTTCGGCGGTCCAGTACTGCTCGATCTGGCCGACGAGTTCCGGCGGCAGCGGCACGTAGTCCAGCTCGTTCGCCTGCGCCTGGCCCTGCGCGTAGGCCCACTTGAAGAACTCCAGCGTGTGCTTGGCCTTCGTGGCGTCCTTCGGCTGCTTGTAGACCAGGATGAAGTTCGTGGCGGTGATCGGCCACGCCTGCTCGCCCGGTGCGTTGGTGATGACCAGATTGAAGTCCTTCGCGTTCGCCCAGTCGGCGCTGGCCGCCGCGGCGGCGAAGCTTTCCGGCGTGGGCTTCACGAACTGGCCGGCCGCATTCTGCAGCGAGGCGTACGACATGTTGTTCTGCTCGGCATAGGCCAGTTCGACGTAGCCGATCGAGCCCTTCAGCTGGCGCACGTAGGCGGCGACGCCTTCGTTGCCCTTGCCGCCGACGCCGCCTGGCCAGTTGACCGAGGTGCCTTCGCCGACCTTGGACTTCCACTCCGTGCTGACCTTGGACAGGTAGTTGACGAAGTTGAAGGTGGTGCCCGAACCATCGGAGCGGTGCACGGTGTTGATCTTGCCGGTGGGCAGGGTGACGCCCGGGTTCAACGCGACGATCGCCGGGTCGTTCCAGGTGGTGATCTTGTGCAGGAAGATGTCCGCCAGCACGGTGCCGTTGAGCTTCAGCTGGCCGGGCTGCAGGCCTTCGACGTTGATGACCGGCACCACGCCGCCGATGACCGACGGGAACTGCGCCAGACCGGCCTGGGCCAGTTCCTCGGACGAGAGGGGTTTGTCGGACGAACCGAAGTCGACGGTGGCGGCCTTGATCTGGGCGATGCCACCGCCGGAACCGATGGACTGGTAATTGATCTTGGCGCCGGTGGCCTTGTTGTAGTCCGTGGACCAGCGGGCCATCAGCGGGTAGATGAAGGACGCGCCGGCGCCGGTCAGTTCGGCGGAGATCTTCTGCGCGCCAGCGGCGGCGCTCGGAGCCGCGTCGGTGCCGGCAGCGGACGCCGGGGCGTCGGTCTTGCCGCCGCAGGCAGCGGCGAAGAAGGCGGTGGCCAGGGCCAGCGTGGCCAGGCGGGCGGTACGGACGTGCATGGAGTCTCCGGACGGGTCGTTTGTGATCCACGCTATGAAATGATGTTTTTGTTACAGCGTGATGACATCGCCATCTCGCGCTGTCATGCGACGACGGGCGGAGCGGCGCCCAACAAAAAAGGCGGGCCCGAAGGCCCGCCCGGTGATGTGGCGCGGGAGGAACGCCCCATCGGGCCGGCACGGGAGAGATCCGTGCCGACGGGAGCGATCAGTACTTCAGGTTGGCCTTCCAGTAGGTCTCGATCTGCTGGACCAGCGCCGGCGGCAGCGGCACGTAGTCGAGCGACTTGGCCTGGGCGTCGCCGTTGGCGTAGACCCAGCGGAAGAAGTCGCGGGCGTCCTTGTTGCCCTTCTTCGGCGCCTTGTACATCAGGATGAAGTTGGTGGCGGTGATCGGCCAGGACTGCGCGCCCGGGGCGTTGGTCATCACCAGGTAGAAGTCCTTCGACTTGCCCCACTCGGCGCTGGCGGCCGCGGCGGCGAAGCTCTCTTCGCTCGGCTGCACGAACTGGCCAGCGGCGTTCTTCAGGCTGGCGTACGACATCTTGTTCTGCAGCGCGTAGGACAGTTCGACATAGCCGATGCCGCCCTTGATCTGCTTCACGTACGCGGCGACGCCTTCGTTGCCCTTGCCGCCCACGCCGGTCGGCCACTGCACCGTGGTGCCTTCACCGACCTTGCTCTTCCACTCCGGGCTGACCTTGGACAGGTAGTTGACGAAGTTGAAGGTGGTGCCCGAGCCGTCCGAGCGACGGACGACGGTGATGCGCTGCGCCGGCAGGGTGACGCCCGGGTTCAGGGCGGCGATGGCCGGGTCGTTCCAGGTCTTGATCGTGCCCAGGAAGATGTTGGCCAGGGTCGGGCCGTCCAGCTTCAGCTGGCCCGGCTTCAGGCCGGCCACGTTCAGCACCGGCACCACGCCGCCGATCACCGACGGGAACTGCGCCAGGCCGTACTTGGCCAGTTCTTCCGGCTTCAGCGGGGCGTCGGACGAACCGAAGTCCACCGTGCCCGCCTTGATCTGCGCGATACCGCCGCCCGAACCGATCGACTGGTAGTTGACGCGGTTGTTGGTGGACTTGGCGTAGTCGGCGGACCACTTGGTCATCACCGGGTACACGAACGACGCACCGGCGCCGGTCACGTCGGCGGCGAACGCCTGCGCCGAGAAGGCCGAGGCGAGCGCGAGCAGCGCGACGCGGGATTTGATCGAGTTGAGCACGGAAATCTCCTGGGAGAAGGCAGGGTGGAAGGACGGGGCATGCCCGTTGGGTGGCCATTCCACGACGTTTGTGTGACAGCCCGGTGTCGGCATTGCGACAGTCGCGTGACGCCGGGCGGATCCCCGCCCGCCTGCGCTGTGCGGCGCTAGAGGCGGGCATGTCGGGTGTCGCACGCGGGACGGATGCGATCGGATGTCTCGCGACGCATATATAGGAGAGGTCATCCGTGGATCGCGGGTGCTCGCGGTGCTTGCGCGTGCTCTGTCACATCACGGTCACGAAACTCACATGTGACTGCAAGATTTCACTCCCATCCTTTAGCGCATCTTTGACGGGCGCTTAATGATTTCCGAAGGTCATCTCGGAAGCGAAGCAGGGCGCCCACGAAGCCTGCGCTCTTACTTCTACTTCCACTCGGAGAGTCACCATGCGTTATTCCCTCCTGGCCGCCGCGCTCGCCGTCGCCATGGGCAGCACCAGCTTCTCGGCGTCCGCCGCCGACTCCCGCGATCAGACGATCGCCGAACTGAAGGCGCAGCTGGAAGCGCTGTCGGCCAAGGTGGCCGAACTGGAAGATCGCACCGACGCGCAGTCCGACGTCAACCTCGACACGGCCGCGGCGCTGGACAAGATCACCACGGGCTCGCCGAAGATCGACACCAAGGGCGGCATCAAGGTCACCTCGGCCGACGGCAAGTTCGAAGCCACCGTCGGCGGCCGCATCCACTTCGACACCTACGCGTTCGACCGCGACATCGCCAGCACCACCGGCACCACCGAGTTCCGCCGCGCGCGCCTGACCCTCGCCGGCAAGGCCTACGGCTGGGAATACAAGATGGAGCAGGACTTCGGCGCCGGCACCAACCTCGACGGCCTGCGCGATGCCTACATCGCCAAGTCCGCGCTGGGCGGCAAGTTCACCATCGGTCACTTCAAGCCGTACCGCGCGATGGAAGAGCTGACCAGCTCCAACGAACTGCTGACCATGGAGCGTCCGTTCGTCTCCGCCACCGGCCTGTTCTCCAGCCGCCAGTTCCAGCAGGGCGTGGGCTACCAGCGCGCCGGCGAGAACTACACCGCCGGCCTGAGCGTGTTCAACCTGCGCGGCGCGGCTGCGGCCCGCAACGAGGGCATGGGCTACGCCGGTCGCGTGACCTGGGCGCCGATCAACACCGACAACAGCACGCTGCACGTCGGTGGCTGGTACAGCTACGAAAACGCCAACAACGGCTCGGCCGATCTGGTCGCCACGTCCAACTACGCCGGCCGTCGTGGTCCGTCGCAGACCATCGCTACCACCACCGGCGCCAGCCGCAACGAAGTCAGCGTCTACGCGCTGGAAGCCGCCGGCTCGTTCGGTCCGGCCTTCTTCCAGGCCGAGTACGCCGATGCCACCTTCGGCCAGCCGCTCGGCCGCGACCAGGACGTGACCAGCTACTACGTGCAGGGCAGCTTCATGCTCAACGGCGGGCACAAGGGTTACAAGGCCGCCACCGGCGTGTTCGCGTCGCCGAAGGTCGTCGACAAGGGTCTGTGGGAGTTGACCGCGCGCTATGACTACGTCGAGAACGAGACGCTGAACCGCGAGGTCACCAGCTGGATCCTCGGCATGAACTACTACGTCAACCCGAACCTGCGCTTCATGTTCAACTACACGCAGGGTGACAACGAAGTCACCGGTGACGAGACCGCCCAGTACGCGCTGCGCACGCAGTTCGCCTGGTAACCACGGGACGCGGCAGCTTGCCGCCACCGTGCGAACGCAAGGCCCGGGATCGCATCCCGGGCCTTGTCGTTTCCGGAATCCGGATCCGGACGACCATGACCATTGGCAGGGGTCCGTCGCGCTCCACACGGAGACACTGGGGGACGGCCCGGGCACCTGTCCCTGTGGCCGAGGGATGGGGATCCTTCCAGAACCAGGGGGCGTGGTGAAGCATTTGGCGTGTGTTGCAGCGGTGGCGTTGTGGGCGGGGATGTCGATGGCGGGGCCGGTACAGGCCGCCGAGCCGGTCGACCTGGACATGGTGGCGAAGATCCGTAGCGAGGCGCTCCATCGCTCGCAGGCCGCCGCGAACCTGAAGGAGCTGACCGAGACCATCGGGCCGCGGCTGACCAACTCGCCCAACTACACGCAGGCCAGCGCCTGGGCGCGCGGCAAGCTGTCCGGCTGGGGCCTGTCCAACGTCCACGACGAGGTCTACGACCCGGCGTTCGGCCGCGGCTGGGCGTTCCGCGCGTCGCGCGTGGAAATGCTGTCGCCGCGCCAGTTGCCGGTGCACGCGCTGCCCAAGGCATGGACGCGTGGGACCGACGGTCCGGTCGAAGGCGAGGTGGTGCTGGCGTCGTTCAAGACGCTGGAGGACATCGAGAAGCAGCGCGGCAAGCTGCGCGGACGCATCGTGCTGGTCGACGAGGCGCGCGCCTACAAGCCGTCCGAAAAGACCGACTTCCGCCGCTACACCGCCGCCGAGCTGGGCGAACTGCAGACCTTCCCGACGCCGGAAGACGCTGCGCCCGACGCACAACAGAAGCGCCTGGACGAGTACCGCAAGCGGACCGCACTGAGCAAGGCGCTGAACACCTTCCTCGCCGAGGAGGGCGTGCTGGCCACGCTGTCGATCAGCTCCTGGGACAACGGCATCATCCGCGCGACCGGCGGTGGCGCGCGCAAGGCCGGCGAACCCGTCGGCGTGACCGAACTGGTCCTGCCGGCCGAGCACTACAACCCGCTGGTGCGTGCGGTGCAGGGCAAGCAGCCGGTGCGCCTGCGCATCGACGTGGATTCCGCGTTCACCAGCGAACAGGATCTGCCCGCCACCAACACCTTCGCCGAGATCCCCGGCAGTGGGAAGGCGGACGAAGTGGTGATCATCGGCGCGCACCTGGATTCCTGGCATACCGGTACCGGCGCCAGCGACAACGGCGCCGGCGTGGTCGTGATGATGGAAGCCATGCGCATCCTCAAGACGATCGGCGCGAAACCGCGGCGCACGATCCGCCTGGCGTTGTGGGGTGGCGAAGAGCAGGGCCTGCATGGATCCGCGGGCTACGTCGCGAAGCATATGGCCGACTATCCGGAACCCACCGATCCGGAACAGAAGGCGCTGCCGCGCGCTTACCAGCGCGGGACCGGTCCGCTGCAGCGCCGGCGCGGCTACGACCGCTTCTCGACCTATTTCAACTTCGACAACGGCACCGGCCGCATCCGCGGCATCTATGCGCAGGAGAACCATGCCGCCGTGCCGATCTTCAAGGCGTGGCTGGAGCCGTTCAACGACCTCGGCGCGAGCATCGTCACCACCCGCAACACCGGCAGCACCGACCACATCTCGTTCGATCGCGTCGGCCTCCCGGGCTTCCAGTTCGTGCAGGATCCGGCGGACTACTTCACCCACGTGCACCACACCCACCTGGACACCTACGACCACGTGGTGCCGGAAGACCTGAAGCAGGCGGCGGCGATCATCGCTTCGTTCGCGTACCACGCTGCGATGCGCGAGGAGCGGCTGCCGCGCAAACCCTTCATCGAGCGGGACGCACAATAGGCAGTGACGGAGGACCGCTGCCGCATCAGGCGGCGGTCTTTTCCTTGAACCGGCAGAGATCGCGGATCACGCACTGCGGGCAGTCGGGCTTGCGCGCCTTGCACACGTAGCGCCCATGCAGGATCAGCCAGTGATGCGCGTCCTGCATAAACTCCGACGGCACCACCTTCAGCAGCCGGTCCTCCACCGCGCGTACATCCTTGCCGGGCGCCAGGCCGGTGCGGTTGGAGACGCGGAAGATATGCGTGTCCACCGCAATGGTCGGTTCGCCGAACGCGGTGTTCATCACCACGTTCGCGGTCTTCCGACCGACACCTGGCAGCGCTTCCAGCGCTTCGCGCGAACGCGGCACTTCGCCGCCGTGTTCGTCGATCAGGATGCGGCACGTGGCGATGACGTTCTTCGCTTTCGCGTTGAACAGGCCGATGGTCGAGATGTACTTCTTCAGTCCGTCCTCGCCCAGCGCGAGGATCGCCGCCGGCGTGTTGGCTACCGGGAACAGTCGCCTTGTCGCCTTGTTGACGCCCACGTCGGTCGCCTGCGCCGACAACGTCACTGCGACCAGCAGTTCGAAAGGCGTGCGGTACTCCAGTTCGGTGGTCGGCTTGGGATTGAGTTCGCGCAGGCGCGAGAACAGCTCGACGACCTCGGCGCGCGTCAGCGTGGCGCTGCGCCGGGGGGGCGCCGTCATGGCTTCATCCTTTCGGCCGCCTTGGCCTTGGCGCGCGCAAGGATCGCGGCCGCACCGGTCGGCAGGGCAGGGCGAGGAGGCTGGACGCTGTCCGTCACCTCGGTGGCCTTCAACCGGCGCGCGTCCCGCTCCTCTGCGCGCCGCGCCAGCCTGGCCCCGCGCTGCCGGTAGCGTTCCCGCGCATCCCATGCCGTGCGCAGGCGCTGCTGGACCTGCATCACTTCAGCAATGCTGCCGTCCGCGCAGCCGCAGGCCTGGAAGGTCATCAGTCCTGCCTCGATCGCGGCATCGACGTCACTGGTCATGAGCAGGGCATGCAGTGCGCGTGCCTGGTCGCAACAGGGGCAGGACGGGATGGTCACGCGTATCGCCGCGTTTCAGTGGCCGGTGAAGGCAGGCTTGCGGCGCTCGACGAAGGCGCGCGTGCCTTCGCGCATATCGTCGGTCGCGAACATCAGGCCGAACTGCGCGCTCTCGTACTGGAGGCCTTCCTCGATGCCGCACTCACCGCCGATATTGACCACGTCGAGCGTCGCACGCAGCGCGAGTGGCGCCGAGGCGGCGAGCTGGGTGGCGATCTTCAGGGTTTCGGCCTCCAGCTCCGCCGCGGGTACCACGCGGGTGACGATGCCCAGCTGCAGTGCGCGCTCGGCCGTAATCGGCGTGCCGAGCAGGCACAACTCCAGCGTGGCGGACCGCCCGGCCAGGCGCAGCAGGCGCTGGCTGCCGCCGAACCCCGGGATCAGGCCCAGGTTGATTTCCGGCTGGCCGACCTTGGCGCTGTCCGCGGCGATGCGGAGGTGGCAGCCCATCGCCAGTTCCAGTCCGCCGCCGAGCGCGAAGCCGTTGACCATCGCGATCACCGGCTTGGGCAGCGTCTCGATGGTGCGCATCAGTTTCTGCCCGCGCAGCGAAAAATCCCGGCCCTCGGTCGGGCGCAGGTCCGCCATCTCGGCGATGTCGGCGCCAGCGACGAAGGCTTTGGGGCCGGCGCCCGTGAGCACCACGACCCGCACGGCGGCATCGGCCGCCGCCTCGTCGAACGCCGTTTGCAGGGCGTCCAGGGTGTCGGCATTGAGGGCATTCAGTTTGTCGGGACGGTTGACGGTGATGCGGCGGATGCCGGCGTCGTCGGCGACAAGGACAAGGCGTTCGGACATGGGTTTTCCGGGGATTTTTGTAAATTCTGGGTGAAATCGGAACTCTGCCGACAAGGCCCGGTCAGAGCCGCCTGTCGTCAGTGGCGGTTAAGCGCCCCGGCGGCTATCCTAGCGCGTCCATTCCAGACGGTATGCCGCCGTCGCCCTATCTTCGGAGAGTGTGTTGATGAAGTTGCGTTCGATTGCGGTCGCTGTTGCGGCATTCGCCATGGCCGGTAGCGCCCTGGCCCAGGACGTCTCGTCCGAGAAAGGCAAGCTGAGCTACTACTTCGGTTACGACTACGGCAACAACCTTGCCGAACTGACCGCACGTGGTGAGCAGCTGGACATCAATTCCGTGGTGAAGGGCCTGCAGGACGCCTACGCCAAGAAGCAGCCGGCCCTGACGGCCGACCAGCTGAAGCCGGCACTGGAAGCCTTCCAGAAGCGCGAGCAGTCCCGCGCCCAGCAGGCCAAGGCCGAATACGACAAGGTCGCCGGCGAGAACAAGACCAAGAGCGACCAGTTCATCGCCCAGTACAAGGGTCAGGCGGGCGTGAAGACGCTGGCCAGTGGCGTGCCCTACAAGGTGATGGAGAACGGTAACGGTGCGAAGCCGACGCAGGCCAGCACGGTCGAGCTGCTGGTGTCCGGTCCGTATCCGTTCGGCCAGCGTCCGGCGGAAGCCCGCCCGGCGCAGCCGATGAAGGACCTGAAGATCAGCGCCGTCGAGATGCCGGCGATGCGAGAGGCGCTGCTGCAGATGCCGGCCGGTGCCAAGTGGGAAGTGGCGTTGCCGCCAGACAAGGCCTATGGCGCCGACCCGCGTACCGGCTTCCCGCCGAACGTGGCCGTCGTGTTCGAGATCAAGCTGGTCAGCGTCAAGTAATTCCAGCAGTCGTTACATCCCCTGCGCCGGCCTAGTGCCGGCGCAGTGCTTTTCAGCGCCGGGCGGCGTTTCCGCGCTACCCTCCGCAGGTGCCAGAAGAAATGAATACCGCATTCCGCGCCGTGCTCAGTCCGTGCATCGGCGTCTGCACGCTGGACGACGACGGGCTTTGCGAAGGCTGCCTCCGCACCACTTCCGAAATCGCGCGCTGGTCGCAGATGAACGATGACGAACGCCTGCGTCTGATGGAGCATGTGCTGCCTGCGCGCGAACACGCGCGCGCGCCGTTCGCGCTCGAGCAGCGCTTGCGCGAGGGCGGGCACCTGCGTCGCGCCCTGCATCCGCTGGGCGACGTGCCGAGCGCGGCAGGCTGGAACCATGACGAGCTGATCGACCTGCTGCCACCGGGCCCGCTGGCCGAGGCAGCGGTGCTGGCGGGACTCGTCCCGCGCGGGAACGGCACGCAGGTGCTGCTGACACGCCGTACCGATGGCCTGCGCCATCACGGGGGACAGGTGAGCTTTCCCGGTGGCCGCGTAGAGCCCTCCGATGCCGACGCGGTCGCAGCGGCACTGCGCGAGAGCTACGAGGAGATCGCCTTGCCGGCGTCGCAGGTCGAGCCGCTCGGCTTCCTGGACCCCTTCACCACTATCAGCGGGTTCCGCGTGGTGCCGGTCGTCGCACTGATCGATCCCGCATTCGTGCCCGTGCCCGAGCCGAACGAAGTCGCCGACGTGTTCGAGGTTCCGCTCGATTACCTGCTGTCGCCCGACAACCTGCGCCGCGTCGAGGTCGACTATCGCGGGCGGCGGCGTGTGGTGCTCGAATACGCATGGCCTGGGCAGCGCATCTGGGGTGCAACCGCCGCCATCCTGTTCAACCTGCGGCAACGGCTGGAGCAACTTGCATGAACTGGACGACCCTTGTCGATGCTGCTGCGTTGTCCAACGCCCTCGACGATCCGGAATTGCGGCTGGTCGATGCCCGTTTCGTCATGCTCAACGCCGCGCCGGATGCCGGTCGCCATGCCTACGCGGAATCGCATCTGTCGGGTGCCGTTTACGCCGACCTCAATCTTGACCTGTCGGATCTGTCGAAGGTCGGTGCCGGTCGGCATCCGTTGCCTGACGAAGGGGCATTCACCCGCAAGCTGGGTGAGTGGGGCATCGGGCCGTCGCATCAGGTGGTGGTCTACGACGCGGGCGACGGCAGCATGGCGGCGGCTCGTCTGTGGTGGTTGCTGAAGCTGCTCGGTCAAGTCCGCGTGGCGGTACTCGACGGCGGCCTGGCGGCGTGGCGCGCAGCGGGAGGCGAGGAAACTTCCGAGGTTGCCGCGCGTTCGCCCATCGCGGCGTATCCATCGCACTTCGACGCCGGCCAACTCGTCGATGCGCCGGATATTCTCGCGCGGCTGGACGCGGACAGCGGCTGGCTCATCGATGCGCGGGCCGCCGAACGCTTCCGTGGCGATGTCGAACCCATCGATCCGGTCGCCGGGCATGTTCCCGGCGCACTCAACCGTCCGTTCGCGCAGAACCTGCGGGACGGTCGCTTCAAGTCGCCTGACGAACTGCGCACGGAGTTGGCGGCGCTGCTGGGGAACCGGTCCCCCGCGAACACCGTGCTGATGTGCGGCTCAGGCGTGACCGCCTGCCATCTGCTGCTCGCCTTCGAACATGCGGGCCTGCAGGGCGCGCGCATCTATCCGGGCTCCTGGAGCGGCTGGATCGCCGATCCGGCGCATCCGGTGGCGCGCGGCGACTGATCCGGCAGGCCGTCATGGCCCTGTCATCCGCACACGTCACGCTCCCGCGCTTCATCAGGGGGTGATCCGTGTTCCAGCGTTTTCTAACTGTCGCCTGTGTGGCGACGGCATTGTCCTGCGTTGCTTCTCCCGCGACGGCCCAGGATGCAGAGGCCGAACGCCTGCGCATCCGCGGCTCCAATACGGTCGGCGCCGAGGTGATGCCGCGCATCGTCACGGCCTGGTTGGGATCCATCGGCTACATCCGCATCGAACGGCGAAACGTCGATGTCGACCGCACCGAGATCGCCGCCGTCCGCGATGGCGAGCCGCTCATCGTGGAGATCGACCGACGGGGCTCCGCTGTCGGCTTCCAGGCACTGGTGGACGGCGAGGCCGAACTGGCGATGATGGCGCGTGCGCCGTCGGCAGCGGAGCGCGATGCCGGCTGGCAGCTGGGCGACCTGTCGTCGCCGGAGCAGGAGTTCTCCATCGCGCTCGATGGTCTGGTCGTGGTGGTCGATGCGCGCAATCCCGTGCGCTCGATCAGCGTGGCGCAGCTGCGCGAGGTCGCCGCCGGCCGCATCCGCAACTGGGCGCAGCTCGGCGGGGCCGATGCGCCGATCCGAGTGCACGGTGGACCCGTCCGCGGGGGCAGCCGCGAGTTCCTCGATCAGCGCGTGATGGCAGGGCAACCGGCTGCCGCGGTTTTTGCGCATCCACGCCTGTGGCAGGCCGCGCGCGTCGTAGCGGACGATCCGGATGCACTGGCGATCGTCGAGCTGACCACGCGGATTCCACCCGGCACGCGCACGTTGGCCGTCACCGACGGTGGCGTGCCGGTGCAGCCGACGCGGCTCAACGTGGCCAGCGAGGACTATCCACTGCTGCGCCGCTACCGCCTGTACGGCGCGCCGCTGATGTCGGCGCTGGGTCGCAGCCTGGCCCTGTATGCCATCGGTCGCGAGGGCCAGCAGGCCGTCGAATCGACAGGCCTGCAGTCGATGATGCTGCGTCCGGCAGTCCAGCCGGGGCGCGTGCAGGGCGGGGCCGCCTATCGCGACGCCGTGGCCGGCGCGACGCGTATTCCCCTGGGCCTGCGGTTCAACATGGGCTCGTTGAGTTCGCTGTTCGAAAGCCGCAGCGCGTCCGACATGGAACGGCTGGTCGCGTTCATGCGGTTGCCGCAGAACCGGGGCAAGTCGGTGGTGGTGGTGGGCTTCGCGGACCACGCGCCGGGCAACCGCTTGCTGCCGACCATGTTGAGCAACGAGCGCGCGGACATCGTTGCCGACCATCTGGTCAGGCAGGGCATTCCGGTGGCGCGCTCGATAGGGTTGGGCGATGCGCGCCCCCTGGTGTCCATCGGTGGGATCAACGCACGCGCCCGCAACGAGCGCGTCGAGGTCTGGTTGCGCTGACGCGGCCTACTTTTTCAGCTTGTCCACCAGCGCCCGCAACGCGGTCTGCGTATCGGGCGCATGCCAGGCATCGACGAAGCGTTCGAGCTGGATCAGCGCAGGGTCCAACGCCTCGACCAGGTCGCGCCGGGCGAGCGTGCGCGTCTGCAGCATCGGATGGTGCGGCAGGCGCAGCAGCTGCTGCAGCCATGCGACGGAGCGTGTGGTCACCTCTTCCTGGCCGACGAGTTCATCGACCAGCCCGATCTCGAGCGCGCGTTCCGCCGGAACCATCTCGCCTGCGACCAGCAGGCGTTCCGCGCGATAGGGGCCGACGACGCGGCGCATCAGGCGCTGGATGCCTTCCGGCACCACCAGCCCCACCTGCGTTTCATTCAGTCCGAGCGCGAAGGGACGCGCCGGATCCGGGCTGCGCGCCATCACCCGGTAGTCGCAGCAGAGCGCCAGCACGCAGCCGCCCGCGGGGGCATGACCGGTGATCGCCGCCACGACCGGTACGCGCGATTCGGCCAGCGTGCGCGCCGCGCCGAAGAACGCCTGCCACGCATCGAGCAGCGCGTGGCGGTCGTCGCCGAGCGACAGCAGGTAGGGGACGTCCATGCCGGCCGAGAAGATCTTCGGATTGCCGGCCAGCACGATGCCGCGCGTGCCATGGTCGAGCGCTGCATTGAGCGCATCGATCAGCGCCCGGCACAACTCGGTGTTGAGGGCATTGACCGGTGCCCGCGCCAGCCGGATCTCGCGGATGTCGCCGTGGTCGGTGGTTTCGATGAGGCCCGTCATTCATCCGCTCCCTGAAGTCAGGCCGGTATCATAGGCGCATGAACCGTCGCATCGAAACGCTCTGCCTGTCCGTCCTGCTGCTGTCGTCGCCGGGTGTGGCCCTCGCAGCGGAATGCCTGCCCGTCGCCAAGGCGGCCTGGGTGCGCCTGCCGCCGGTCGCGATGCCGATGATGGCCGGATTCGCCCGCATCGAGAATCCGTGCAAGGCACCGGTCAGCATCGTCGGTGCGGAAAGCCTCGCCTTCGACGATGTGTCACTGCACGAGACGCGCGAAGAGGGCGGCGTCAGCCGCATGCGCGAAGTGGCTACGCTGCCGATCGCGCCTGGCAAGGTCGTGGAACTGAAGCCGGGCGGATTGCACCTGATGCTGCATGGCCCTTACCAGCCGCTGGCCGCAGGCGAGAAGCCGGTGATCACGCTGAAACTGGCCGATGGCCGTTCGTTGCCGGTGGTGTTCGAGGTGCGGAAGAGCGCGCCCTGAGCCCTGCAGTTGTGGGAGCGACGTAAGTCGCGAGCTTTTCCCGAGGCTGAAAGAAGATCTCGCGACTTACGTCGCTCCCACAAGGCTCTCCGCGATTACTCCGACACCGCGCGGATCGCCGCCGGCAACGGTGCGCTGTGGCCGGTCTGCGTGTCCATCCATACGACCACGACGTTGCCGTCCGAATAGAGCACGCTGTCGTCCTTGGCCGACACGATGCGATGGCCGATGGTGACGCTGCTGGTGCCCAGCCGGTCGACATAGAGCTCGACCACCACATCGTTCGGCCATGTCAGCGGTCGCTTGTAGTTGATGTTGTTGGCGGCGACGACCGGCGCGATGCGGTCGGTCATCGACACGTCCGGCACGGTGAGCATCCAGCGCACGCGTGCCTCTTCCAGGTACGAAATGTACTTGGCGTTGTTGACGTGGCCCATGCTGTCCATGTCGCGCCAGCGCACGCTGATCGGGATCTTCGCCAGCAGCTTGCGGCCGGTGTCGTGTGCGTCGCTCATCGTGCGGCCTTCTTTGTCGTGGTCTTGGTGGTCTTCGCCGATTTCGGGGCGGATTTGCGCGGCGGCAGCACGTCGGGCTTGGCAACCGCGGCCGGCTTGGTCGGCTTCGGCGCCTTGGCGGCGGGCAGCAGCTTGGCGAGGAAGCGACCCGTATGCGAATCCGGATGCGCCGCGATGTCCTCGGGCGTGCCGGTGGCCAGGATCTGGCCGCCGCGGTGTCCGCCTTCCGGCCCCAGGTCCACGACCCAGTCCGCCGTCTTGATGACGTCCAGGTTGTGCTCGATCACCACGATGGTGTTGCCGTCATCGCGCAGCTTGTGCAGCACGGCGAGCAGGTGTTCGATGTCGTGGAAGTGCAGGCCGGTGGTCGGTTCGTCGAGGATGTACAGCGTGCGCCCGGTGTCGCGGCGCGACAGCTCCTTCGACAGCTTCACGCGCTGGGCTTCGCCGCCGGACAGCGTGGTCGCGCTCTGGCCGAGTTTGACGTAGCTCAGGCCGACATCCACCAGCGTCTCCAGCTTGCGCGCGATCGACGGCACCGGTTCGAACAAGGCCAATGCATCCTCGACCGTCATTTCCAGCACGTCGTTGATGTTGTAGCCCTTGTAGAGGATCTCCAGCGTCTCGCGGTTGTAACGCTTGCCGTGACAGACGTCGCAGGGCACGTACACGTCAGGCAGGAAGTGCATCTCGACCTTGATCAGGCCGTCGCCCTGGCAGGCTTCGCAGCGACCACCACGCACGTTGAAGCTGAAACGGCCCGGCGAATAGCCACGCGCGCGCGCTTCCGGCACCTGCGCATACAGTTCGCGCAACGGCGTGAACAGGCCGGTATACGTCGCCGGATTCGAACGTGGCGTGCGCCCGATCGGCGACTGGTCGATGTCGACGACCTTGTCGAACAGGTCCAGGCCGGTCACTTCGCGGTACGGGGCGGGTTTGTGCGAAGCGCCGTTGATTTCGTTGGCGGCCAGCGAATACAGCGTGTCGTTGATCAGTGTCGACTTGCCCGAGCCCGACACGCCGGTGATGCAGGTGAGCAAGCCGGACGGAATGTCGAGATCCACATCCTTCAGGTTGTTGCCGGTGGCGCCGCGCAGGTGCAGCGTCATTTTCGGGTTGGCCTTGTGGCGTGCCTTCGGTACTTCGATCTGGCGCTTGCCGGACAGGTACTGGCCGGTCAGCGAACGCGGCGCCTCCAGCAGGTCCTGCAGCGTGCCCTGGCCGACGATCTCACCGCCGTGCACGCCCGCGCCGGGGCCGATGTCGAGCACATAGTCTGCGAGGCGGATCGCGTCTTCGTCGTGCTCGACCACGATCACTGTGTTGCCCAGATCGCGCAGGCGCGTCAGCGTGCCGAGCAGGCGCTCGTTGTCGCGCTGGTGCAGGCCGATGCTCGGTTCGTCGAGCACGTACATCACGCCGACCAGACCGGCACCGATCTGCGAGGCCAGACGGATGCGCTGCGCTTCACCACCCGACAGCGTGTCGGCCTTGCGTTCCAGCGTCAGGTAATCCAGGCCCACATCGACGAGGAAGCCGAGGCGCTCGGCGATTTCCTTGACGATCTTGGCGGCGATCTCGCCGCGCCAGCCGGGCAAGTCGAGGCTGCGGAAGAACGCCAGCGCTTCGTCCACCGGCAGCACGACCAGCGACGGCAGTGGACGATCGGCGACGAACACGTTGCGCGCCGACTTGTTGAGACGCGCGCCCTGGCAGTCGGGGCAGGGACGGTCGCTGATGTACTTCGCCAGTTCCTCGCGCACCGCCGGCGATTCCGTCTCGCGGTAACGACGCTCCAGGTTCGGCACGATGCCTTCGAAGCGGTGTTTGCGCTGCGTGCGTCCACCCGACTCGGTGAGATAGGTGAAGGTGATGACCTCCTCGCCGCTGCCGTACAGCACGGCCTGCTGCACGTTCTCCGGCAGCGACTGCCAAGGCGCATCGGTGTCGAACTGGTAGTGCTTGGCCAGCGAGGCGATCAGCTGGAAGTAGTACGCGTTGCGGCGATCCCAGCCACGCACGGCGCCGGCGGCCAGCGACAGCTCCGGATGCACGACCACGCGCGCAGGATCGAAGAACTGCGCCACGCCCAGGCCGTCGCACGTCGGACAGGCGCCGACCGGCGAGTTGAACGAGAACAGGCGCGGCTCCAGTTCCGGCAGCGAGTAGTCGCAGACCGGGCAGGAGTACTTCGACGAGAACAGCAGCGGTGCGGCGTCCGGCTGGTCCAGCGACATCACCTGGGCCATGCCGTCGCCCAGCTTCAAGGCGGTCTCGAAGCTTTCGGCAAGACGCTGCTTGAGGTCCTCGCGCGGACGGAAGCGGTCGATCACCGCTTCGATGGTGTGCTTCTGGCGCAGCGCCAGTGCCGGCACCGCATCGATCTCGTACAGCTCGCCATCGACGCGCACGCGCACGAAGCCCTGCGCGCGCAACTGGTCGAACACCTGCGCATGCTCTCCCTTGCGCTCGCGGATCACCGGCGCCAGCAGCATGTAGCGCTGTTCGCCGTCGAGCGCGAGCACCTGGTCGACCATCTGGCTGACCGTCTGCGCTTCCAGCGGATAGCCGTGGTCCGGGCAGCGCGGCAGGCCGACGCGCGCATACAGCAGGCGCAGGTAGTCGTAGATCTCGGTGATCGTGCCGACGGTGGAGCGCGGGTTGTGGCTGGTCGATTTCTGTTCGATCGAGATCGCCGGCGACAGGCCCTCGATGTGGTCGACGTCGGGTTTCTCCATCACCGACAGGAACTGCCGCGCATACGCCGACAGCGATTCCACGTAGCGGCGCTGGCCTTCGGCGTAGATGGTGTCGAACGCCAGCGACGACTTGCCCGAGCCGGACAGGCCGGTGATCACGATCAGCTTGTCGCGCGGCAGGTCGAGATCGATGTTCTTGAGGTTGTGGGTACGGGCTCCGCGGATGCGGATGAAGTCCATGGCCATCGGGTGGGGGATCCGGAAAGCGAACAAGGAAGCGTAGCGATCTGCCTAGGTGGGGGCAAATAGCGCCATTGCCAGCGAAGCAGTGGGGTCGGGTAGGCGGCCGGTCCAGTCCCGGGACGGGCCGTCGGCGCCGCGTCCGGTCGGGGCGAGCACGGGCGGCATCGCCGGGAACATCCAGTCAAGTCATTGATTTACAATGGAGTGCCCCGGTGGGAGGCGCCGACGAGGGGCGCCATCGAGGACAGCCTGCGCCGCATTGCGGACGAACCCTGTCCGTAAAGACGGGCGGCAGCAGCGCCCGGAAGGTCGAGCATGGGCAGGGTTGACCCTAACTCCATGAATCCACTACAATTCCGCTTCTGTTCGCCCTCGATGGCGGGCAGGCTCCAGAAAATAACTACAGAAACCAAGGAATCCACATGTACGCAGTCGTAGTCACGGGCGGTAAGCAGTACCGCGTGATGAAGGGCGAGACGCTCCGCGTCGAGAAGCTCGAGGCCGAAGCCGGCAACGAGATCACCTTCGACAACATCCTGATGCTGGGCGATGGCGAGACCATCAGCCTGGGCGACGCCCTGAAGGGCGCCAGCGTGACCGCCAAGGTCGTCGGCCATGGCCGCGCCGACAAGGTCCGCATCATCAAGTTCCGCCGCCGCAAGCACCACATGAAGCGCCAGGGTCATCGGCAGCACTACACCGAAATCGAAATCACCGGCATCACCAAGTAAGGAGAAGCAGTCATGGCACACAAAAAAGGCGTAGGTTCCTCGCGCAACGGCCGCGACTCCAATCCGAAGATGCTGGGCGTCAAGGTCTTTGGTGGTCAGGCGATCGATGCGGGCAATATCATCATCCGCCAGCGCGGCACCCAGTTCCATCCGGGTCCGGGCGTCGGCCTGGGTCGCGACCACACGCTGTTCGCGCTGGTCGACGGCAAGGTCGAGTTCTCGGTCAAGGGCGCCAAGAAGCGCCGTACCGTGAGCGTGGTCGCGGAAGCCTGAGGCTTCCCCACACGCCGAGCGAAGGGCCCCGCCGCGTGCGGGGCTTTTCGTTTGCGGGGCTTGTTTTTCGATCCCGCGCCCGTTCCATCCCTCCTCATCACCCCAGTCCAATCCCATGAAACTCGTAGACGAAGCAGAAATCCAGGTCGGCGCCGGCAACGGCGGCAACGGTTGCGTGGGATTCCGCCGCGAGAAGTTCATTCCGCTGGGTGGCCCGGACGGTGGTGACGGCGGCAACGGCGGCAGCGTCTGGCTGCAGGCCGACGAGAACCTCAACACGCTGGTCGACTTCCGCCACCAGACCCAGTTCCGCGCGCAGCGCGGCGAGAACGGCATGGGCCGGCAGATGTACGGCAAGGCCGGCGAAGACCTGACCATCACGGTGCCCGTGGGCACGGTGGTGACCAACGTCAGTACCGACGAAGTCATCGGCGACCTCACCCAACACGGCGACCGCCTGCTGGTGGCCAAGGGCGGCAAGGGCGGCCTGGGCAACATGCACTTCAAGAGCTCCATCACCCGTGCGCCGCGCAAGGCGACCCCGGGCGAAGAGGGCGAAGAGCGCCTGCTGAAACTCGAGCTGAAACTGCTGGCCGACGTCGGCCTGCTCGGCTTCCCGAATGCCGGCAAGAGCACCTTCATCCGTGCCGTGTCGGCGGCCACGCCGAAGGTCGCGGACTATCCGTTCACCACGCTGTATCCGAACCTGGGCGTGGTCAGCGTCGAGGCCCACCGCAGCTTCGTCATCGCCGACATCCCGGGCCTGATCGAGGGCGCCGCCGACGGCGCCGGCCTGGGCGCGACGTTCCTGCGCCATCTGCAGCGCACCCGCATCCTGCTGCATCTGGTGGACATGGCGCCGATGGAAGGCGGCGTGGAGGACGTGGATCCGGTCGAGCAGGTCCGCGCCATCGAGCGCGAGCTGGAGAAGCACGATCCCGAACTGCTGCAGAAGCCGCGCTGGCTGGTACTCAACAAGGCCGACCTGATGTTCGAGGACGAGGCAAAGGAACGCGCCGAACAGATCATCGCCAGCCTCGGCTGGACCCAGCCCTGGTTCCAGGTCTCCGCCATTTCGCGCGAAGGTACCTGGCCGATCATGAAGGACGTGATGGCCTTCTTCGATCGACAGAAGGAAGAAGCCGACGAGGCCGCGCGCGAGGCGTGAAACCTCAAGAAAAACCCGCCGGTCGGCGGGTTTTTCATTAGCGGAAAGGGATGGGCCTCAGCGGCCATCCTCCGTGCGCAGCGAAGCGGAATCCGCGATCACCTGCGGCTCCAGGTTCTTGTGGCGCTGGGTGGCGCTCTCCAGATTGGCCTGGCCCCATTCCAGCGACTTGGGGCTGTTGATCGTCAGCTGGGTGCCCTTGTCCCATCCAGCGAAGTCCTTGCCCGTGAACGCGTCCTGGTGCACCGGCGACAACCCCCAGATGCCGTCGATGATGTGGGCGCGGAAGTAATAGGTCTTCCCGGCTTCCACGTTGGCCTTGTAGAAGCGCACGCCACCATCGCCGCCGAAGACCGTGGTCATGAAGACGTGTTCGCCTGCCGGCACCTGGTAAGCCACCTTGCTGCCGGCATCCAGGATGCCAATGAACTTGGTCTCGTCGCCCGTCACGTCGAACAGCGGCACGGCGACGGCGGCGCCGACGAACTTGCCCGGTCGCATGAAGACGACGGCGGCCTTGTCCGGTTCCAGCGTCAGCGGTTCATTGGATTTGGCCATCTTGCCGGCATGTGCCGACATCGACGCGGTGGCCAACAGGACGGCGAGCGCCGTCGCACGAAGCAGTTTCATCGTGTTCCCCTTGTTGAATTCCCCCTGCCTCTCCGGTTGGCGAGGCGTGCGCATCAGAACCGGGGCAGGGGATATGCGTCAATGGGGGGCGAGCAGGCCAAAAAAGAAACCCGCCTTTCGGCGGGTTCCCAGTGTCTTCGCGTTGCGTGCCGCCGTGAATCAGGCCGCTTGCAGGGCCTTGATGCGGGCGTTCAGGCGGCTCTTGTGGCGGGCAGCCTTGTTCTTGTGGATCAGGCCGCGCGAGCTCAGGCGATCGAGGATCGGCTGGGCCGACACGAACGCGGCCTGGGCGCCGGCGGCGTCATTGGCGTCGAGCGCCTTCAGGACTTTCTTGACAGCGGTGCGCAGCATCGAACGCTGACCGGCATTGCGCGCATTGCGCACGACGGTCTGCTTGGCGCGCTTCTTGGCGGACTTGATATTGGCCACAGTGGGATTCCTGATGAATACCTGAGAGAATTCAGGGGGTGAACGGAAGACGGGTAATTGAGCCGGAAATTATGGGGCATTCAATGGGTTGCGTCAACCTGGGTCATCCCCGGGCAAAGGGCGGGCGATGAGCGGCAATCGGCTCCTGCGGTCCGCTGCCGTGTTCAGCTCCATGACCTTCCTGTCCCGCCTGTCCGGACTGGTCCGGGACCAGGTCTACGCCCACGTCTTCGGCGCTGGCGGCATGATGGATGCCTTCTTCGTGGCGTTCCGCATCCCCAACTTCATGCGGCGGCTGTCGGCCGAGGGCTCATTCTCGATGGCCTTCGTGCCGGTACTGGCTGAGTACAAGGCTACCCGCAGCGCCGGGGAGGTCAAGGCCCTGATCGACCGGGTCGCCGGCACCCTGGCGGCCGTGCTGCTGCTGCTGACGGCCGTCGTCATCCTGCTGGCGCCGCAGATCGCACGCCTGATCGCGCCGAACTTCGACGACGCGCAGATGGCGATGCTGACCGACCTGCTGCGGGTCACGTTCCCCTATGCATTGTTCATCTCGCTGGCCTCGCTGGTCGGCGCCATCCTCAACAGCTACCAGCGCTTTGCCATCCCGGCGCTCTCGCCGATCCTGCTGAACGTGGCGATGATCTCGGCGGCCTTCGCGGCGCAAACGTGGTTCAGCAGTTCGGTGATGGTGCTGGGCTGGGGTGTATTCATCGCCGGCCTGCTGCAGCTGGGGTTCCAGTTGCCGTCGCTGTTCCGGCTGGGCCTGCTGCCCCGGCCGAAGCTGGATGCCGCCCACGCCGGCGTGCGCAAGATCCTGACCCTGATGGTGCCCACGCTGTTCGGCTCCTCGGTGGCGCAGTTCAACCTGCTGCTGAATACCTGGGTGGCCGCGCTACTGATCAGCGGCAGCGTCAGCTGGCTGTACTACAGCGACCGTCTGCTGGAGTTCCCGCTGGGCATGTTCGGTGTCGCCATTGGCACGGTGATCCTGCCGCACCTGTCCAGCCGCCACGCGGAGACCGATCCCGAGGGCTATTCGAAGGGACTGGACTGGGGTTTCCGGCTCTGCCTGCTGATCGGCCTGCCGGCCTGCGCCGGCCTGATCCTGTGCGCCCAGCCGCTGCTGTCGACGCTGTTCCAGTACGGCCGGTTCGGCGCCACCGACGTGCAGATGGCCAGCTGGAGCCTGATGGCCCAGTCGATCGCCATCCCCGCGTTCCTGCTGGTGAAGGTGCTGGCGCCGGCGTTCTATTCGCGCCAGGACACCCGCACGCCGGTCAAGGCGGCGGTGGTGGCGGTGCTGACCAACGCGCTGTGTACGGTGCTGTTCTTCGCCGCGATGCTCTACGGCACCGAGCCGGGCCGGCAGGCCCTGCAGGCCACGGGCGGCGACCTGAAGGCCGCGCTCGGCCAGGTCCAGGGCGCCCACGCATTGCTGGCGCTGGCCATCGCCATCGCCGGCTGGGTCAACGCGCTGCAACTGGCCTGGCTGCTGCGCAAGGCCGGTGTCTATCGCCGGCAGCCGGGCTGGGCCCGGTTCCTGCGCCAGATCGTGCTGGCCACGGTGGCGATGACGCTGGTGGTGGTGGCGTTCCGCTTGGTCTGGGTCGAATGGACCCCGTGGGCCTGGTGGGAGCGTGGCTGGCGGCTGGCGGTGATGGTCGGTGCCGGTGGCGGTCTCTACGCCGTCCTGCTGTACCTGCAAGGCATCCGGCCGCGTGACCTGCGTGGGCATTGAGGACGGGCAGGGCCGGCTATACTTCAAGGTCTTGCAACATCCCGGATCCGCCGCCTGGCGCATCCGTCCCCACAGGAATCCATGAGCAGGCTGTTCCGTGACGTCGATGGCGGGCTTTTGTGCCCGCACGGTAGCGTGGTCTGCATCGGCGCCTTCGATGGCCTGCACCTGGGCCACCGTGCGCTGGTGCGGCATGCCGTCGCCCGTGCCCGCGCGCTGGGCGTGCCGGCCGTCGTGGTCACTTTCGAACCGCTGCCGCGCGAGTTCTTCGCCAGGGACACCCCGCCGCCGCGCCTGACTTTGGCGCGTGCCAAGGTGGAAGGCCTGCTGGATCTCGGTGCCGACCACGTCGGCCTGCTGCGCTTCGATGCCAAGCTCTCCGCGATGTCCGCCGAAGACTTCGCCCGCGTGCTGCTGTCCGGCCGCCTAGCCGCCCGTGAAGTCTGGATCGGTCCGGAGTTCCGCTTCGGTCATCGCCGCGGCGGCGATCTCGCCCTGTTGCAGGCGATGGGCCGCGAACTGGGCTTCACCGCCGGCGAAATCGAGCCGGTGCATGCGCAGGGCGAACGTGTCTCGAGTACCCGTATCCGTGAAGCGCTGAAGGGCGGCGACTTCGCCACCGTCGAGCGCCTGCTCGGCCGCCCGTACGCCATCGGCGGCCGCGTGGTGCGCGGCAAGCAGCTCGGGCGCACGCTGGGTTTTCCGACCGCCAACCTGCGCTTTCCGAAGACGCCCGCGCTGTCCGGCATCTACGCCACCTGGGTGCACGGCGTCGGCGACCAACCGTGGCCGTCGGTGTCCAGCTTCGGTACGCGTCCCACGGTCGACGGCGTCGAGCCGTTGCTGGAAGCCCACCTGTTCGACTTCGCCGGCGACCTCTACGGGCGCCACATCGACGTCGAATTCGTCGCCAAGCTGCGCGACGAACTGAAATTCCCCGATCTGCCCAGCCTCACCGAGCAGATGCATCGCGACGCCGCCGAGGCGCGCGCACTCCTTTCCGAACACCAACGACGAGCGACGGCGTGAGCCAGGACTACAAAGCAACCCTCCATCTGCCCGCCACCGAATTCCCGATGCGCGGCGACCTGCCCAAGCGCGAGCCGGACACGCTGGCGCGCTGGGAAAGCCAGGGCCTGTACGCGCAACTGCGCGACAACGCCAAGGGCCGCCCGCTGTTCGTGCTGCACGACGGCCCGCCGTATGCGAACGGTGCGATCCACCTGGGCCACGCGGTCAACAAGATCCTCAAGGACATCATCGTCAAGTCGCGCTACCTGGCCGGCTTCGATGCGCCGTACATCCCGGGCTGGGATTGCCATGGCCTGCCCATCGAGATCGCCATTGAGAAGAAGTTCGGCAAGGTCGGCGTGAAGCTCGACGCGGTCGAATTCCGGCAGAAGTGCCGCGAATACGCCGAGTCGCAGATCGACATCCAGCGCAAGGACTTCAAGCGCCTGGGCGTGATCGGCGACTGGGACAATCCGTACAAGACGCTGGACTTCCGTTTCGAAGCCAACGAGATCCGCGCGCTGGCGAAGATCGTCGCCAACGGCCACCTGACGCGCGGCGTGAAGCCGGTGCACTGGTGCTTCGACTGCGGCTCGGCGCTGGCCGAAGCCGAGATCGAATACGCCGACAAGGTCTCGCCGGCGGTGGACGTCGCTTACGCCGCGCGCGATGCGCAGGCGGTGGCGAAGGCGTTCGGCGTGGCCGTGCCTGACGGTGTCGAGATCGCCGTGCCGATCTGGACCACGACCCCGTGGACGCTGCCCGCATCGCTGGCCATCTCGATGGGCGGCGAGCTGGAGTACGCGCTGGTCGACGGTCCCGCGCATGACGGCAAGCGCCGCTGGCTGGTCGTTGCCGATGCGCTGGCCGAACGCGCGCTGCAGCGCTATGGCGTCACCGACGTCGTCGTGCATGCGCGCGTGAAAGGCGCGGCGCTGGAAGGCCTGCATTTCGCGCACCCGTTCTACGACGAGCGCGACATCCCCGTGCTGCTCGGCGACCACGTGTCGGCCGAAGACGGTACCGGTGCCGTGCATACCGCGCCCGGCCACGGCCAGGAGGACTATGTCGTCAGCAAGCAGTACGGCCTGCTCGACAAGTACACCGCTGCGCAGCTCAATCCGGTCGATGGCCGCGGCGTGTACCTGCCGTCCACGCCGGCCGCGCATGGCGTCGAACTCGCCGGCCTGCATATCTGGAAGGCCAACGACACCATCATCGAGGTGCTGAAGCAGAGCGGCGCGCTGCTCGCCTTCAGCAAGCTGGAGCACAGCTACCCGCACTGCTGGCGCCACAAGACGCCGATCGCGTTCCGCGCCACGCCGCAGTGGTTCATCTCGATGGAGCAGGCCAACCTGCGCGCCGATGCGCTGGAAGCCATCAAGCACGTCGGCTGGTTCCCGCAGTGGGGCGAAGCCCGCATCGCCGGCATGGTCGATGGCCGTCCGGACTGGACCATCTCGCGCCAGCGCACCTGGGGCGTGCCGATCGCGCTGTTCGTGCATCGCGAAACCGGTGAGCCGCATCCGCGCAGCGTCGAGCTGATGCGCGCGGTCGCCGATCGCGTGGAGCGGGGCGGCGTCGATGTCTGGTACACGCTGGACGCGACCGAGCTGCTGGGCGACGAAGCCAAGGACTACGACAAGATCACCGACATCCTTGATGTCTGGTTCGACTCCGGCGTGACCCATGAAGGCGTGCTGCTGGAGCGCGGCTTCGGCAAGCCGGCCGACCTCTATCTGGAAGGCTCCGACCAGCACCGCGGCTGGTTCCAGTCCTCACTGCTGACCGGCGTGGCGATCGACAAGGCGGCGCCGTACAAGCAGTGCCTCACCCACGGCTTCACCGTGGACGAGCACGGCCGCAAGATGTCCAAGTCGCTGGGCAACGGCATCGAGCCGCAGGACATCATGAAGACGCTGGGCGCGGACATCCTGCGCCTGTGGATCGCCAGCGCCGACTACAGCAACGAGATGTCGCTGTCGCAGGAAATCCTGAAGCGCAACGCCGATGCCTACCGTCGCCTGCGCAACACCGCGCGCTTCCTGCTCAGCAACCTCAACGGTTTCGATCCCGCGCGCGACCTGCTGGCGCCGGCCGACATGGTCGCGCTGGACCGCTGGATCGTGCACCGCGCCCATGAGGTGCAGGAGAAGATCAAGGCCGCCTACGACCGCTACGACTTCGCCGAGATCGTGCAGGCGCTGCTGAACTTCTGCAGCGTCGACCTCGGCTCGCTGTACCTGGACGTCACCAAGGACCGTCTGTACACGATGCGCGAGGATTCGCGCGGCCGTCGCAGCGCGCAGAGCGCGATGTTCCATATCGCCGAGGCGTTCGTGCGCTGGATCGCGCCGGTGCTCAGCTTCACCGCCGACGAGATGTGGGGCTATTTGCCCGGCAAGCGCGTCGACAACGTGCTGTTCGCCACCTGGTACGACGGCCTGGCGCCGCTGCCGGAAGGCGCCGCGCTGAACGCCGCCGACTTCGACCAGCTGCTGGCCCTGCGCGAGCAGGTCGCCAAGGTGCTGGAGCCGATGCGCGCCAACGGCCTGATCGGCGCCGCGCTGGAAGCGGAGATCACCGTGTCGGTGAATGCATTGACCGCCGCCAAGTGGCAGCCGCTGGCCGAGGAACTGCGCTTCTTCTTCATCAGCGGCGACGTCACCGTCAGTGAAGTCAGCGCCGACGAGATCTTCGTGCTGGCCACGCCGACCACCAAGAGCAAGTGCGTGCGTTGCTGGCACTACCGCGCCGATGTCGGCCAGCATGCTGCGCATCCCGAGTTGTGCGGCCGCTGCGTCAGCAACATCGACGGCGCGGGCGAAGACCGGGTGTGGTTCTGATGAGCATCAAGCCGAAACCCAATGCGCTGGTCTGGCTGCTGCTGTCGGTCGTCGTCATCGTGCTCGACCAGTGGTCGAAGGCGTGGGTGCTGGCCTCGCTGCCGGAGTACACCGCCATCCCGGTGATCGAGGGCTTCTGGAACTGGTACCGCACCTACAACACCGGCGCGGCGTTCAGCTTCCTGGCCAACGCCGGCGGCTGGCAGTTGTGGTTCTTCACCGTGCTGGCCGTGGGCATCAGTGGCCTGCTGGGCTTCTGGCTGTCGCGCACCGCGCGCGCGGACTGGCGCCAGGCGCTGCCGTACGCGCTGGTCATCGGCGGCGCGCTGGGCAACGTCATCGACCGCCAGATCCACGGCCACGTGATCGATTTCATCCAGTGGCACTGGCGCGACTACTACTGGCCGGCGTTCAACATCGCCGACTGCGCGGTGGTGGGGGGCGCCATCGGCATCGCGCTGTTCGGGCTGTTCGACGGCAAGAAGAAGGGCGGTTGAGCCGGGTGGCTCCCGCGTACTCGTAGGGTGGGCCAAGGCCCACCCTGCAAAGCGGCATCGCGGCGGCTCGCCCTCACCCCGTTCCCCTCTCCCGCAGGCGGGAGAGGGGCGTAGGTGCCATGCGGGATCGGTGCTGGCGACACATTTACCTTTTCATTTCCCTGCCTTCGGTACTATCGGTCCTATGGATGTCCTGCTCGCCAATCCCCGTGGTTTCTGCGCCGGTGTCGACCGCGCCATCGAGATCGTCAAGCGCGCCATCGAAACGCTTGGCGCGCCGATCTACGTACGGCATGAGGTGGTGCACAACCGCTTCGTGGTCGACGACCTGAAGCAGCGCGGCGCGGTGTTCGTGGAAGAACTGGACGAAGTGCCCGACGGCGCCACCGTCATCTTCAGCGCGCATGGCGTCGCCAAGGCCGTGCGCAACGAAGCCGACCGCCGCGGCCTGAAGGTATTCGATGCCACCTGCCCGCTGGTGACCAAGGTGCACTTCGAAGTGGCCCGCCACTGCCGCGCCGGCCGCGACGTGGTGCTGATCGGCCACGCCGGCCACCCCGAGGTGGAAGGCACGATGGGCCAGTGGAACCGCGAAGGCGGGGCAGGGCAGATCTACCTGGTGGAAGACATCGACGGTGTCGCCACGCTGGACGTGAGCCAGCCGGAGAACCTGTTCTACACCACCCAGACCACGCTGTCGGTCGACGACACGGTGGGCATCATCCAGGCGCTGCAGCAGCGCTTCCCGGCCATCCAGGGGCCGAAGAACGACGACATCTGCTACGCCACGCAGAACCGCCAGGACGCCGTGCGCGACCTGGCCAAGCAGTGCGACCTGGTCCTCGTGGTCGGCTCGCCGAACAGCTCCAACTCCAACCGCCTGCGCGAGCTGGCCGAGCGCGACGGCGTGGAGTCGTACCTGATCGACGGCGCGCACGAGATCGACCCGCGCTGGATCGACGGCAAGCAGCGCGTCGGCGTCACCGCCGGCGCCTCCGCGCCGGACGTGCTGATCGAGGGCGTCATCCAGCGCCTGCGCGACCTCGGTGCCGCCGGTGTCAGCGAACTGGATGGCGAGCCCGAGAGCATGGTCTTCGCGCTGCCCAAGGAACTGCGGCTGCAGCTGGTTAGCTGATCCGTCGGCGCGGGACGCTTCCCGCCGGCGCGATACATCGGAAAGACGGGTATGGCATTGGCAGGCGTGCACGCGAACGCGTAGCGGCCCTGGTGTCGTCCCCTCGCGCTCCGGGACGACCGTTTCCATGGCACGCATATCCCGCATCCGGCAGGTCGTTGCCGGACGCTCGCTCGTTGCCGCGATCATCGCGTACACGCCGGCTCTGTCCGTCGAAACTGCGACGGATGCCGCTGCGGTCAGATGCGTGCGATGTCCTGTGCATCGCGCCCACCGCGAATATCCCCTCGCGACGTCACGCATACGCATACGAACGTAGGTGCGACGTCCCGCGATACGCGTCACGTGCGGTGGCACGGGCGCATCAGATCAACAGGGGATAGCGAATGGAACGTCGAATCACTTTGCCGGTCACGGCAACGCACGGGCATGCCGCCCGCGTGTCGCACACGGCGCACCTGCGTGCGGAAGGCGTGACGTCATGAGTCTCTCCGCGTACCGCATGCTGGCCGTGGCCGCGCTGGCAGGCATCGCCGGGCCGGCGCTGGCGCAGCAATGCGGTTTCGGGACGTACCAGTCCTTTGCTGCCCTCAACGGGCAAGCCGGCTCCAGCGAGACGGTGATCAATGGCAACAACGTCTATGTGGGCACGTCCCGCGTGCAAGTGGACAACACCACCTTCGGTAACGGCGCCATCACCACCGACGACATCAGCGACAACCACTACACCGGTGAGCCGGGCATCCGCATCGGCCACAGTGCCGGCAACACCGGCAGCGAAGCCAACCGCATCCAGACTACGCTGCATTTCCGCAATCCCGACAACCTCGGCCAGTATCTGCCCGTCGGCAATCTGAGCTTCCGCCTGCACGACCTGGATGCGGGCGACAGGATGAGGGTCAACGCCTACGACCAGAACGGTGCGCTCATCACGCTGACAGCGTCGATGTATTCGTTCTATGCCAACTCGCTGCTGTCTTACGCAGGATCCAACCTGTTCCAGGCACCCGACGGCAGCACCGACGCGCTGAGCAACGGACGACGGGGCACGGTGGACATCGACCTGACGGGCTACCAGGTGTCGCGGATCGAGTTCCGCTACTGGGACCCCAACGCAAACGGGACGTACACCATCGCGCAGATGCACGGCTGCAGCGTGCCGCTCACGCTGTACAAGGTCACCCAGCCTGTCGCGGGCGGTCCTTTCGCCTTCACCCTGGCCAACACCACACGCAACACCGGCAGCACGGTGACCACCTCGGCGGCAGGCACGCCGGTGCAGGTGGACGGCAATACCGCGACCGGCATGCAGCCGTTCACCGTGGCCACCCCGGGCAGCGCCGTCACGATCACCGAAAGCACGTTGCCGTCGGGCTGGAGCGTGGTGGACGCCGCCTGCACCACGGCCGCCGGCAACTCCGTCGGCAGCCGCAGCGGCGCCACGTACACGATTCCCGCGGCGAGCACGGCGGCGGGCGCGGCGTTGACGTGCACGTTCGCCAATGCACGCACGACCCTGCGTCTGCAGAAGGCCTTGCCGGGCGGCCGCATGCAGGCGGCCGACCAGTTCACCCTGTCCATCACCGGCGCGGGCGCACCGGCGTCGGTCACCACTACCGGCAGCGGTAGCACCGCCAGCGGCGTGGTGACGCACGCTACCCCCACCGCGAACAGCGTGTACACGCTGTCCGAGTCGGCGGCAGGCGGCGCGGTGCTGGCCAACTACACCACGACGTATGCCTGCACCAATACGCGGCCGGGTGGACAGACGCCGAGCGGCAGCGGTACGACGTTCAACGTGACCCCTGCAGCGGGCGACGACCTGACCTGCACCTTCAGCAATACCCCGCGCCCGCGGGTGACGATCCGCAAGACCAGCGTGAACGGCACCGACAGCTTCACCTTCAGTGGCAGCAACGGCATCGCAAACCAGACCCTGGTCACCGCCGCCGCCGGCACGCCCGTCAGCGGCGCGGTGCAGATCCTGACGGCGGCCAACACCGCGACCACGATCACCGAAGGTGCGCCGCCGGCGAACTACGTGCTTACCGACATCACCTGCACCGGACTGCCCACGGGTGGCACCGCCACGCCGAACCTGGCCTCGCGGCAGGTCGTGCTGGATGCGGCGGTCACCGTGGCGGGCGCGAACGTCACCTGCACCTTCACCAACACGCTGCGACGGGCGGACATCCAGGTACTGAAGACAGCCACGCCGAATCCCACGCCGAGCGGAGGCGTGGTGACGTACACGCTGGTGGTGACCAACAACGGCCCGGTGGCCGCCCCCGGGACGGTGTTGACCGATACGCCAGGCCCCGGCCTGAACTGCACCACGCCCGGCACCACGTTCGCGTGTGCCGCCGCCGGTGGTGCGACGTGTCCATCCGCCACGGTGCCCGTGTCCACATTGCTGGGCGCCGGCATGGTGATTCCGACGTTGCCCGTGGGAGGGCAGGTCACCGCGACGCTGCTTTGCACGGTGACCGCAACGGGGCAGCCCTGAACCCGCCCGTCGGTGACGCGGTCGCGATGACGGGGGAGAGCACGCCGTCGTCGCCGCAGGATCTTCGCCGGTGAAGAGATCGATTGTCCTGCGGCATGGGTTGGGGTGAGCCTGCGAACCCCGACATGCAGGGATGGTCGTGCGCCATGGAATGTCGGCATGCGCTCGTCCGTCGTCTCATCCCGCGCGACGCTCCCCGACCAGACTGTCCATCACGGACCGAGGGGGATCACCGATGACGCGCATGCACCGGATGGCTTTCAGGATGTACCTGCCGACGCTGGCGTGCCTGCTGCTGGCGTTCGCTTCGACGTGGTTGCTGTCGGGATGGGGACAGTCGGCGTACCTGGCTGCGCTGGATGATGCGCTGCGCTGGCTACCGTATGGACTGTTGGGCCTCGCCGTTCTGCTGGGGATCTTCGCGAGCCTCCGGTTGATGCGCTGGGAGACCGGCGATGCGCTGATCTGCAGCTGCGGTGGATTGCTGGGAGGTGAGCGCGAGGGACGCTTCGGCGCGTACCGGACGTGCGTGGCGTGTGGAAGGAAGCGCGCGGTGGGCGGGTAGGGCTCGCATGGATGCGGCCAAATACTTCTCCCCGTCGAACCGTTGAAACTCCCCCGTGCACCACGATGGTTCGGCGTCATCGAGTGAAGCCTCGCGGCCGAACCAGAAATCCTTGGCGGCAAGGATACCTTCTTCGACACCTCGACCCGGAAAGGCTCGACGCCAAGGCGGATTTCCTTGCCGTCGACCCTGTGAGGTTGCCGCTCAAGGAAATGTTCCTCGTCGTCTCACAGGAACACCTCGCGATGCGAGGAAACTTTCCTTGTCATCTCACTTCAGTGCCGTGTGCGCGCACCTTTCTGGGTCGATGTCTCACATACGTGCGCTTCGGACGATGCCCAGCGACGTCGATACGTACGAATACGTCGCTATTGTTAGTCATTTCGCCTCGTCACCGTCTTGGATGGGTGCCGGCGACGAGGTAGCGTGGACCTGCCGTCGGAAGCGGCGGCATCACCTGACATGGAATCAAGGAGTGACAATGAGTCAGAACCTCGTGGACCTGCCGATCGACAGCACGCTTCTCGACCCGCTGGATGCGGCCATCACGCAGATGGAAACGTGCCTGACGGGCCTGATCTCGCTGACGCCGGAGCAGCGGCGCGGCCTGATGAAGATGGGCGAGAAGTCCGAAGCCTTCTGCCGCGCCGCGCTCAACGTGGCGCAGCAGCACAGCGGCATCATGGCGCGCGACTTCGACATCGATGCCTTCCAGCGCGACCAGCAGACGCTGGACCTGTTGCGCCCGCGCATCCTTCGCATCGCGCATCTCTACCAGCGGGCAATGGACACCGAGATGGCACTGGGTAGCGACCAGATGGTGGCCGCACTGGAGGTGTACGGCGCGCTGAAAGTAGCCGGCAAGGGCAAGAGCCTGGACGAAGCGCGCCGCAGCCTGGCCAGCCGCTGGCGCGTCAGTACGCAGGCGGCGGATGACGTGCCTGCGGGACCTCAGTCGGACTAGTCCGTCGGTAGTGGAATGTTGGATGGAACGGAACGGCCCCGCGATGCGGGGCCGTTCTGGGTCCGTGCTGCCGCTGCAACGAAGCGCGCGCGCCAGGCGTCAGGCCGCATCGGTCGCCGCCGCATAAGTTGGGGCGAGCGCACGTACCTCCAACACGAAATCAGGGCTACCTCTCGTCCGTCGACCTTCAGCAAATGCTGGTCGTAGCGCTCCACGTAGGTCTAGCCCATGGGTTCGTCGTCCATGCGGCCATCGTATGTAGCCTGGTCACGCAGACTGCGGCGGCGCAGCCGCAAGATGGCGCTCTCGCATCAGCAGGAAGCCGGGCAATGCCAGAGATGGGCCCACCAGCATGCATGCCGCAGGAATCCACAGGCGAGGCATGGCGAGCCTCCGCCCCTCTACGGCAATGAACAGCAGTACCGCGATCCCCGACACCAGCACGTCAGCCCACGCAAAAGCAGACACCCGGGTTGCTATCGCCTGCTGGAGCAACAAGGGCATGTTGATCCCGTTGGCAGACAACCATGGGATGAACTGGGACAGGGGCAAGGCCGCTCCGATGACGCAAAGCACAAGGTAGATCAGCTGCATCGGAACTCCGTTGTGGCCGGGGTGGTGCTGGAAAAGGCGTCACTAGGATACTGCCCAGGCCCTGTTGGCAGGTCTCCCCTCGTTGGTTACGCTGCCGGCGTCTCGGGGCAAGGAGGGGATTCCATGCGTAAGACGGCAAGCATCATGTCCGCCCGTTGGGCCATTGGTTTGACACTGGCTGTCGGTGCGGTCTTCCACGCACAGGCGCAGGAGTACCGGGACACTGCCGTACCCAACGCCCAGATTCCGAACGTCCTGCGCGACGTTGCGCAGTGGCACGACTTCCAGCATCCGGACTGCAAGTACAAGCAGCCGGTCGGCTCAGTGCGTGCCGAAGGCGAAGATGGCGACGAAGAACACTGGACCATCGTGGGCTGCGATGGACGACAGTTCACCTATCGGGTGTCTGTGATCTCCCAGCATCGCGGCGGTGTCACCGTCTTGGTCGGCAATGTGGGTGGTGCCCCGGTCGAGCAGAAGCCAAAAGCGGGTAAGGGCCAGTTCAAGCCGTCGTGTGATGACATTGCCAAAGAACTCGCCTCTTTCGGGGATGACATCGACAAGGTTCCCGATGACAAGATCAACCGAATGGCGCAGTTAGCCGCTGACAACGCAGCTTGTCAGGGCGAAGCTAAAGCAGCAGGCGACCGCTAGAGCGCAGCCAGCGTTCTGTCTTGCCTGACGCACCGATAGTGCTGAGAGTGCAGGACCGCGGCAGGTAGCGATCGGTGCGGTATGGGGTTCATCCCAGCAAGGGGTGATGTCAGGGCCGCAGCCCACACATTCCCAGACTCGTCGGTGCCGGCTTAAGGGAAGTCACTCGAGTAGGGCAGGGGCGTTGGAGCGGTCCGATAGTGCTTGATCCGTAAGCGTGGAGTAGGGGCACTCCATACAGGGCGAAGTGCAGGTTGCCAGGCTTGGCGACATCACGCTTGGGCAATCCAATGCGGCTCAGGGGCGAAATCGGTCAAACGCATCAAGTACGTACGTTTACCTTATTTGGCGCTTCTTCGCGCATGTTTGTTGGAGTAAGTTTCGTCGCACGGGGTGTCCCACCGGGGTGGTGGACGCAAGGACCTCTGGCCTGCAATGGGCTGGAATGGAGCGAAGGATGAGGATCGCGCGACTGATCTTGGCGGCTTCGGCTGCGCTGTTGTCTATCTCTGCGTTGGCCCAGACAACGCCGTATCAGGAATATGACCGGCTGGTCAAAGCGAACGAGATGATCAGTCCGCTCAGTTCGGACTTGTTCGGAGACGACGTAGGCCTCTACAACGGCAGCACCGGGTTCACGGTGTCGGACATCGATATCCCTGGCAACAACAGCCTGCCGGTAAGGCTGGGGCGAACCTTCAAGGTCGAGCTGCGGAACGACGCAGACAGTCTCGGTGGCTTCGGTGCGTGGGACATCGAGGTCCCCTATATCACCGGCGTGTTTCCGGCAGGCGGCAAGTGGGACAAGTCGGGTCTGCAGCCGCTTCCGCGTTGTTCGGCGCCATTCTTCCCGGATGTGCCCGCGCCATTCAGCCTGAGCGATATCTGGACCGGTACACAAGTGCACGTGCCGGGCCGTGGCAGCCAGACAATGATGTGGAATGGCGTTGTGGGCAATCCACAGCCGACGGATGGCCAAAGCTACTACTGGAACACCCGGGATCAGATGCGATTCCGTTGCACGAGCATGCTGAACTACGGGGGCGAAGGGTTCATCGGCGTCGACAGCGCCGGCGTCAAGTACTTCTTCAATTACGCCATCGAGCGAGCAGGTGGCGTAATCAGGAAATCCGCTGCCGGCTGGGGTGAAGTGGCCGCCAATCGGTTCAAGATCTATCTTGTGGCCACACGCGTTGAAGACCGCTTCGGAAACTACGTCGATTACACCTATCAGGGTGATCGGCTGGTCAAGATTTCCTCCAGCGACCAGCGCGTGATCGATCTCACCTACACCGACGGCCGGATCACCAAGGCAACCGCGCATGGCCGTGAGTGGCAGTACGCCTACTCGGCCAGTCAGTATTTCAGTATCCATCCGCGCGCCAAGGCGCTGACGAGCGTGACGCTGCCCGACCTGTCGCGATGGCAGTACCAGTATCAGGGGACGCTGCAACTCGACCCCATCATCCAGGACAGCGCGACAGGCGACATGCGCTGCATCGAGCCGCTACCGAATCATGGTGGATTCGGTTTGGTGGCGACTCATCCGTCAGGTGCGGTAGGGAACTTCGCTTTTGCCTATCAACGGCACGGAATCAGTGGTACGCCAGCGACCGCGTGTGTGCTCGAAGCCGTTATCGGCGGCGTCCAGCACTGGAGCTTGGCGATACCGGACTACTTCTACAACTTCGCATTGGCGACCAAGCAGATTTCCGGTCCCGGCCTGCAGACGATGCAGTGGCAGTACACGTATGGGGATCCATTGACGGGGCGCGCGAACTACGGTGGCTTTCACTGCACCACGTGCGACGAAGAAAAGTCGGTATGGGTCACCAATCCGGATGGCACGAAGGACGAGTATGTCTTCGGAGTCCTGTTCAACTTCAACGATGGACAGCTGCTCGGCAAGTACCGGAGACAAGCGGACAACAAGATCGCCCGTGCTGAACTTACTGAGTACGTGACGACTGCCGAGGCTGGCGCCATGCCGTTCCCAAAGGAGATCGGCGTTCTGCATGGTGCATTCGACTACACGACGGGCTACAACCGACCGGTAAAGAAGACGACGATTCTCCAGGATGGCTACATCGCCGGACCCGTGGAGTACGTGCCGCCTCCCTCGACGCCCAATCCGCCGAACCCGGGCGATCCCGGCCCTCCGGCGTGCGAGCCCCAGCCACCAACGTATACCTGTGTCGATCCCATGGCGCTTCCGGGTGGCCCGGTTGCGCTTATGTCGACGACGACATCGTCAAGTTCACCAGGCGTGCCGGCCGTCGCGTTCGTGCGCCAGGTCAACACGTTCGATGTTCACGCTCGACCGGTGAGCGTCACGCTGTCCAATACGATGGCCGGAAGTGTGGCAAAGACCGAGGTGACGACCTATCACGACAACACGAATCGATGGGTCATGGGTCAGGTGGCCAATCGAGTGATCAACGGCTTTCTGGCATCGGAAACCGGTTACGACACCATGGCGCGGCCTGTAACGCATAAGGCGTTCGGCAAGTTGATGCAAACCTTGACCTACAACGCCGACGGTACGGTGGCGACAGTCAAGGATGGCAACAACAATGTCATCACGCTCTCAAACTGGAAGCGCGGCATACCGCAAACGATCAAGCATCCCGCGACGCCGGAAGCGACTGCGGGCGCTACAGAGTCGGCGTTTGTCATCGATAGTGGCTGGATCGCATCCGTGACGGACGAAAATGGATTCACTACCAACTATACCCACGATGCGATGGGTCGACTGGCCAGTATCGTGTATCCAACTGGCGATACCGTGGGCTGGACTACAACCACGCTCTCGTTCGCTCCATCGCCAACACCAGTCTACGGACTGCCAGCGGGCCATTGGAGGCAGGTCATCCAGACAGGCAACAGTCGTAAAGTGGTCATGATGGATGCGCTCTGGCGACCTGTCGTCACGGAAACGTATGACGCGGCGGACCTAAACGGGACTATATCCCAGCTCATCAACCGATATGATCAGGATGGTCGAACCTACTTCACTTCTTATCCGCAGCGGAATCTGGATCCGAGTGTTTACAACACGTGGGCCAATCCAGCGCTTACGCCTAATGCTCTGGGCGTTCACAGCTTCTATGACGCATTGGGTCGGATTACATCGTCCTCTCAGGACAGCGAACTCGGTCTGTTGACCACGTTGACCAGCTACGGCATCGACAACCTTGGCCTGTATACGCTCGTTACGAACCCTCGTGGCGTACAGACGCTCACGCGTCATCAGATGTTCGATCAGCCTGTCTACGATGCCCCCGTGTTGATCGACATGGCGCGAGATAGACCAGAGCGCTCCGTCGTTGACATCACGCGTGACATCTTTGGCAAGCCCAAGCGCATCCGTAAGGGGAACGCCAGTGGAAGCCTGTCGGTGGATCGGCATTACGTCTATCGCCCGGACTTCCAGACGCTCTGCAAGACGATCGAGCCTGAAACCGGTGTCACGGTGATGGATTACGACGGGGCGGGCAATCTTGGCTGGAATGCAGGAGGACTGAACGGAGGCAGCTTCGCGTCTCTCACGGACTGCAGTCTCACTGATGCCTGGAACTCGGGGCGTCGCGTGAACCGCAGTTACGACGCACGTAATCGGCTGAAGACACTGACCTTTCCCGGAGGCAGCGGAAACCAGGCATGGGAGTACTGGGCGGACGGTCTTCCGTACAAGATCACGACGCACAACGACGGATTGAACGCAGGGATCGTCGAGAATACCTACGCGTACAACAAACGCCGGATGCTTACGGGGGAGAGTTCGACCCAGTTGGGCTGGTACACATGGGGTCTTGGTTACGCTTACGACGCTAACGGCAACCTTTCCACGCAAACGTATCCGACCGGCCTTGCTATCAGTTACGCGCCAAATGCGCTCGGACAGGCGACGCAGGCGCGTGATCAATCGGGGTACTACTACGCGTCAGGCGCTAGTTATTACCCCAATGGTGCGTTGAAGCAGTTCACCTATGGCAACGGCATCCTGCATTCGATGTCGCAGAACGCACGGCTGTTGCCAAAGGACGTCGTGTCCAGCGGAGGGGTGCTGCATGAGCGGTACGCTTATGACGCCAACGGTAACGTCGAGTCCATAACGGATGTCCAGGCCGGTGGACATCTGGCATGGGCCGTGCGCAATCGCTACATGGGGTACGACGGGCTGGATCGCCTGACGTCGGCCGGTTCCGGAAGTTTTGGGGGCGATCACTGGCATCGCTTTACTTACGACGCGCTGGACAACATCACGTCCTGGAAGTTGGCAGGGGTAAAGGACTACGCGTCCTACGTGTACGACGGTCGAAATCAGCTGGGTCTTATCCGAAACAGCAGCGGAGCCACAGTTGTAGGCTTTGGTTATGACCCTCAAGGTAACGTCAACAACAAGAACGGGCAGGAGTACAAGTTCGATTACGGCAATCGGTTGCGTGTTGTAACAGGTAAGGAGCACTACCGCTATGACGGTCATGGTCGCCGAGTGCTGGCTTGGGACCCCGTGTCAACGAACAACATCCTCTCCATGTACTCCCAATCGGGAAAGCTCATGTACGAGGAAGACTACCGGGTAGGCGAGGGTCGCGAGCACATCTACTTCGCAGGCAGCAATGTCGCAAGCAGGGCGTGGTCGTACGCGTCAAGTAGCAGCTCCGCGAAGTTTTATCACACCGATGCGCTTGGCAGCCCGATTGCCGTAACCAATCAGGCCGGTACGGTCATCGAGCGCAATGATTACGAGCCTTATGGTGCGGTGATCGGAAAGCCGAACTACCAAGGCATCGGCTACACCGGGCATGTACAGGATGCGGCTACCAAGCTGACTTACATGCAGCAGCGCTACTACGATTCCCAGGTGGGTTTGTTCCTGTCAGTGGATCCGGTGACGGCGCACAGCGATCCGGTGGGGATGTTCAACCGCTACAAGTACGCGGCGAACAATCCGTATAGGTTTGTTGACCCGGATGGTCGGCAGGAGAGGGCGGCTGAGCAATTTGGGGAGGCTTATGCAAGAAATCCGGAATCCTTTGCGCCGTTTGAACCTATAGCAATACAAATAACTGCAACTGCAGTAGCTATGACGCCGGTTGTGGGACCGTATCTTGGGCTGAGCTTGCGTAGGCTGGATGAGTCTGTTTCAAGGACAGGTCCCAAAGGTGTTGAGCCGGGGCGGCACAATGCGAATGTGACCGTTCGTGACAAAGATGGGAACATCGTTTCGCATCATCGAGAAGTAAGCGGTAACATGACTGATGCCGAGAAGAAGCTTGGATTTCCTCAGAACACGCTGGCTTCTCACACGGAGGCAAGGGCCGTACAAACTCCGATGAAGCCGGGAGAGTCTATGACGATTACCGGACAACGAGCTCCATGCCCTTCTTGTAAAGGGAAGATGAATGAGGCTGCAGAGACAAAAGGTGTAAAAATTCAGTACCAATGGCGTGAGAATGGAAAAACCGAGCGGTGGAAAACTAAATAGTTGGGAACTTAATGAAAAGATTCATTGCAAGGTTTGCTTACTCCGGTGAGAACGATGGTGTTCTGATGGCGGGGTTGGCTGATGATCAATACGAAACAAGGCAGTATCTTCTTCTGCAGAAAGCTTCTGCGCCCACCAAAGAGGATGTCGAACTTGGGCAGGATGACGTACACATAACTTTAAGCGAGGAGTCCTGCTCAGCCTATGCCGGCATAGAGTCAATAAAAATGTTTGCCAATGAGCTAAGAATAGAGCTCTATCAGGAGGCGGCTGAAGCGCTAGGCGCGGATCGGGTTTTCACCGTCAGCTTTGATCCTGAGTTAGACGGACTTGATGAGCTTTCCACGATGCTCAGAAGGATGTGCCGATCGTTCTCAGACTTTAGGGCTGGGGAGCTAAAGCTGAGGTAACGGCGCTTTTTTGGGGTGATGGAGGAGCGTGGAAGAATCCCTTGGCTTGTCAAACTCGAAGCATGCGACGCGGAAAGCCGGGTTCAGAAAACGACGCCCTAACTGATAAAGACAATGCCCGCCTTGCGGCACTTGTCGTTGCCGCAGGGCCATGCGTCGAGTTGAGCCCCGAACCCCGCACCCCACACCTCGGCTTCCCAGCGGCTTACCAGCCAACCCCCAACACCCCCGCATTGACCAGCCCCCACCCCAGCCCCTAAAATTCGCGGCTCCGCCGGAATAGCTCAGTTGGTAGAGCGGCGCATTCGTAATGCGTAGGTCGTAGGTTCGATTCCTATTTCCGGCACCAGTCGTGACAAGGCCCCGCTTCGGCGGGGCTTTGTTTTTTCCGGGTCTCGCCCGCGGAGACGGCGGGCCGATACAGTAGCCGCTCGCTTCTACGACAGGTTCCCCGTGGCCAAGACCTCCGCCAAGTCCCGTACCGCCTACGTCTGCACCGAATGCGGGGCCGAGCACAGCAAGTGGCAGGGCCAGTGCGCCGACTGCGGCGCCTGGAACTCGCTCAGCGAGATCGTGCTGGAGGCCGCGGCCGGGTCACCCGCCGCCGCCCGTCGTTCCGGCTGGGCCGGCAAGGCCGAAGCCCCCAAGATCACCGCCCTGAAGGACGTCCGCCACAGCGAAGAGGCGCGCGTGACCACCGGCATCGGCGAATTCGACCGCGTGCTGGGCGGTGGCCTGGTCGAAGGCGCCGTGGTGCTGGTCGGTGGCGACCCCGGCATCGGCAAGTCCACCCTGCTGCTGCAGGCGCTGGCCCGCATGTCGGCCAGCCTGCCGGCCCTGTACGTCACTGGCGAGGAGTCGCTGGCCCAGGTCGCCGGCCGCGCCGTACGCCTGGACCTGCCGCTGGACAACCTGCAGGCGCTGGCCGAGACCGGCATCGAGAGCATCCTGCAGCACGCCTCCGTCGCCCGGCCCAAGCTGATCGTCGCCGACTCCGTGCAGACCCTGTGGACCGAATCGCTGACCGCCGCGCCCGGTTCCGTCAGCCAGGTGCGCGAGAGCGCCGCCCGGCTGGTGCGCTATGCCAAGGAGACCGGCACCGCCGTGTTCCTGGTCGGCCACGTGACCAAGGAAGGCGGCATCGCCGGCCCCCGCGTGCTGGAACACATGGTCGACGCCGTGCTGTATTTCGAAGGCGAGAGCGGCAGCCGCTTCCGCGTGCTGCGCGCCTTCAAGAACCGCTTCGGCGCGGTCAACGAGCTGGGTGTATTCGCGATGGGCGAGAAGGGCCTGAAGGAAGTGCCCAACCCGTCGGCGATCTTCCTGTCCGGCAGCGCCCAGCAGCCCGGCAGCTGCGTGATGGTCACCCGCGAGGGCACGCGTCCGCTGCTGGTGGAAGTGCAGGCGCTGGTCGACAGCTCGCCGCTGTCCAACCCGCGCCGCGTGGCGGTGGGTCTGGAACAGAACCGCCTGGCGATGCTGCTGGCCGTGCTGCACCGGCACGGCGGCGTGGTGGTGGGCGACCAGGACGTGTTCGTCAATGTCGTCGGCGGCATCCGCGTGCAGGAAACTGCGGCCGACCTGCCGGTACTGCTGGCCGTGCTGTCCTCGCTGCGCGACCGCCCGCTGGCCGAGAAGACCGTGGCCTTCGGCGAAGTGGGTCTGTCCGGCGAGATCCGGCCGGTGCCCAACGGCGAAGAGCGCCTGCGCGAAGCGGCCACGCATGGCTTCAAGCGTGCCATCGTGCCCAAAGGCAATGCGCCGAAGTCGGGCACGTTCAAGGGCCTGGAAGTGGTGGCGGTGGAGCGGTTGTCGCAGGCGCTGGAAGCGGCGGCGGAGTAGGGCGCTGCTGCCGATGTTGTGGGAGCGATGTCAGTCGCGACTTACGTCGCTCCCCCGGGTGTGAATCAACCGCGCCTCAACACCATCTCGTAGACGAACTTGCTGCCGAAGAACGCCAGCAACAGCAGCACCATCGCGGTGAGCGTCCAGTGCACGGCCTTGGCGCCGCGCCAGCCGTAGCGCCAGCGGCCGATCAGCAGGGCGCCGAAGGTCAGCCACGACAGCACGCTCAGTACGGTCTTGTGGGTGAGCTTCTGGACCAGGAAATTCTCGACGAACAGCACGCCGGTCAGCAGCGTGGCGGTCAGCAGGATGAAGCCGACCGTGATCGTGCGGAACAGCAGGTCTTCCAGCTCCGTCAGTGGCGGCAGGGCGCGCAGCCACACATGGAACTCGCGCCGGCGCAGCGCACGCTCCTGCGCCGACA
This sequence comes from Pseudoxanthomonas sp. PXM01, assembly GCF_014851815.1. Taxonomy (GTDB): domain Bacteria; phylum Pseudomonadota; class Gammaproteobacteria; order Xanthomonadales; family Xanthomonadaceae; genus Pseudoxanthomonas_A. The sequence continues at coordinate 1,084,186 of NZ_JACVAJ010000001.1, read as the reverse complement.
GCATCACCGCCAGCAGCGCGGCGATCGCCAGCGCGGCATACGCCAGCAGGGCCAGCCAGGCGTGCAATTGCACGCGCCAGTCCAGCCCGACCGACGTCTGGTGCCCGTAGACGTGGTAGAGCGTCAGCATCAGGGAGGCCAGCGGGAAGGCGACCACGCCTAGGGCCGCCATCCGGCCGCGGACCGCGACCAGCAGCGTCATCGCCGCCATGCCCAGCGACACCAGCGACAGCGCGGCGAAGAAATGCATGTCCGGCCCGCCCGGCGTGCGCCAGGCGACCAGCAGGTGGTAGGTGCCATGCAATACCACCGCCGCCAGGGCCGGCCAGGCCCAGGGGCGCGGCGCATCGCCGGTGTCGCGGGTGACGGAACGGACCACCAGGCCGGCGGCCAGCAGATAGAGGGCGACGGCGATGAGAATGATTGCCATCGGGGAAGTGTCGCACAGCGGACGGCGCCGGCGCAGGGGCGCTCGCGGCCGTGATGCGCGTGCAACGGAGGTCGCTGGCGGGGCCGCTATAATCGCCGTCCGTTTTCCCTGGTCCTGCCCGCTCTCATGTTCGAATCCCTGACCCAGCGACTCTCCGGCACCATCGAGCGCCTGCGCGGCCGCGGCCGCCTGAGCGAGGAGAACATCCGCGAGGCGACCCGCGAAGTACGCATCGCGCTGCTGGAGGCCGACGTGGCCCTGCCGGTGGTGCAGGCGCTGATCGAGCGCATCAAGGTGCGCGCGGTCGGCCAGGAAGTGCTGAAGTCGCTGACTCCCGGCCAGGCACTGATCAAGGTCGTCCGCGATGAGCTGACCGCGGTGATGGGCTCGCAGGCCAGCGACCTGAACCTCAACGTGCCCGCGCCCGCCGTCATCCTGATGGCCGGCCTGCAAGGTGCCGGCAAGACCACCACGGTCGGCAAGCTGGCCAAGCACCTGCGCGAGAAGCGCAAGAAGAAGGTCATGGTGGTCAGTGCCGACGTCTACCGTCCGGCCGCCATCGAGCAGCTGAAGACGCTGGCGCAGCAGGTCGACGTGCTGTTCTTCCCGTCCGACGCGGGCCAGAAGCCCGAAGCCATCGTCCGTGCCGCCATCGACGATGCAAAGAAGTCCTTCGTCGACGTGCTGCTGGTCGATACCGCCGGCCGCCTGGCGATCGACGAGGCCATGATGGCCGAGATCAAGGCGCTGCACGCCGCGGTCAAGCCGGTGGAGACGCTGTTCGTCGTCGACGCCATGACCGGCCAGGACGCGGCCAACACCGCCAAGGCCTTCAGCGAGGCACTGCCGCTGACCGGCGTGGTGCTGACCAAGACCGACGGCGATGCGCGCGGTGGCGCGGCGCTGTCGGTGCGTTACATCACCGGCAAGCCGATCAAGTTCATCGGCGTGGGCGAGAAGCCCGACGGCCTGGATGTCTTCCACCCCGAGCGCGTGGCCAACCGCATCCTCGACATGGGCGACGTGCTGTCGCTGGTGGAGCAGGTCGAACAGAACGTCGACCGCGAGAAGGCCGAGAAGCTGGCCGCGAAGGTCATCAAGGGCAAGAAGTTCGACCTCAACGACATGCGCGACCAGTTGGAGCAGATGCAGAACATGGGCGGCATCAGCGGCCTGATGGACAAGCTGCCGGGCATGGGCCAGATTCCCGAGCACGTGAAGCAGCAGGTGCAGCAGGGCAAGGAAGTGCCGCGCATGATCGCCATCATCAACTCGATGACGAAGAAGGAGCGCCGCAACCCGGCGTTGCTCAACGGCTCGCGCCGTGCCCGCATCGCCAAGGGCGCGGGCCTGACGCCGGCCGACGTCAACAAGCTGATGAAGCAGTACCAGCAGATGGAAAAGATGATGGGCAAGCTGGCTGGCGGCGGCATGAAGGGCATGATGCGCAACATGAAGAGCATGATGGGTGGTCGCGGCGGCATGCCGTTCCGCTGAGCCTCCGCTGTTCTATCCTGTGGGAGCGACGCAAGTCGCGATCGTGTCTCCGCTCATCGCGACTTACGTCGCTCCCACATTCGACCGAAGCGGAGATCCGGCCCGCATGACCTCGGCCTTCCTCAACGGCAGCCCCGCCAGCGCCGACGACCTGCGTGCGCTGGCCTTGACCAACTACGGTCACTTCACGTCGATGCAGGTGCGCCATGGCGCGGTGCAGGGGCGTGCGCTGCACGTGCAGCGTCTGCAGGAGGCGACGCTGGCGCTCTTCGGCACACAGCTGGACGGCGACGGCGCGTTGCAGCTTGCCGCGCGGGCTCTCGCCGGGGCCGGCATGCGCGATGCGTCGGTGCGCATCACCGTGTTCTCCACGCAGTTCGATTACCGCGACCCGTCGCGCAGCGTGACGCCCGATGTGCTGGTGACGCTGTCGCCCGCCTCCTCGCCGGACAAGCCGGCGCTGCGGGTGAAGAGTTATCCGTTCGTCCGCCCGCTTCCGCAGTACAAGCATGTGGGTACGTTCCCGCTGTTCCACTACCGCCGGCAGGCGCTGGCCGACGGCTACGACGACGCGCTGTTCGTCGATCCGGCGGGGCAGGTGGTCGAGGGGTCGATCTGGAACCTGGGCCTGTGGGATGGCCAGTCCGTCGTGTGGCCGGAGGGCCCGGCCTTGCGGGGGACGGCCGAACGGCTGCTCCAGGCCGGCTTGGACCGGGCGGGCATCCCGCAGCGTGCCGCGCGGGTGGGTGTGCCGGATCTGGGCGCGTTCCGGGCCGGATTTGCCTGCAATGCCAGTGGCTTGCAGCCGGTCGTCGGCGTGGATGCCGTCGCATGGGGTGCTGATATCGCCCTCATGGCCCGCCTCAACGCCGCGCTGGATGGCGTGCCGTGGGAGCCGCTGGCCTGACCTCCGAAGGCTCGGAAACCGGGGTGGGTTTTCCTGAGCGATTCAATGGCTTAGAATAGCCGGCTTACCTCGCCATTCTGGCGACTGGGCAACACTGGAAAACACCATGGTCAAGATCCGTCTCACCCGCGGCGGCGCGAAGAAGCGCCCCTTCTACCACATCATCGTCACCGACTCGCGCAGCGCGCGTGACGGCCGCAACATCGAGCGCGTGGGTTTCTACAACCCGGTCGCCGCTGGTGCCGAGAAGCGCGTTGAACTCAACATCGCCCGTGTCGACCATTGGGTCGGCAACGGTGCGCAGCTGACCGAGAAGGTCCGCAACCTGTACAAGGAAGTCAAGGCTGCTCCGGCGGCCTGATGGCTTCGGCCGCGCAGATCGCGCGGCCTACCTTACGCATGAACACCGAGCGCCCACCGACCCCGCAGAAGATGATTCTGCTGGGAAGGCTTCTGGGCGCTTTTGGTGTGCGTGGCCAGATCAAGATCGAATCCTGGACGGAGCCGCGCGAGGCGATCTTCCGCTACCAGCCGTGGACCCTGCGCGATGCCGCCGGCGTCGAGCGCGAGCTGAGTGGCGCGCGTGGCAAGGCCTCGGGCAAGCATCTGGTGGCGACGCTGCCGGGCGTGGAAGACCGCGACCAGGTGGAGGCCATGCACGGGCAGGAAATCTTCGTCCCGCGCTCCGCATTGCCCCCGCCGAGTGCCGGCGAGTTCTACTGGGTCGATCTGGAAGGCCTGCGCGTCATTCATGTCGACGGCGCTGATTTCGGCACTGTCTCGCACCTGTTTTCGACCGGCGCCAACGACGTACTCGTCGCGCGCGGGGATCGTGAGCGGCTGATCCCGTTCGTCGAACCCGACTACGTGCGCTCGGTGGATTTCGAGGCCGGCGTGGTCACCGTCGACTGGGACCCCGAGTTCTAGCCGTTCCGCAGGCGACCGCCGTGGCGGTTACCCTGCACCTTCACCGAGTTCCAGCCGATCGCCATGCGTATCGACGTGATGACCCTGTTTCCCGATTTCATCGCCCAGGCCGCCGCCGTGGGGGTGGTCGGGCGTGCGCAGGAGCGCGGGCTGCTGTCGCTGCATGGATGGAATCCGCGCGATTACGCCAGCGGTGGCTACCGGCGCGTGGACGACCGCCCGTTCGGTGGCGGCCCCGGCATGGTGATGATGGTCGAGCCCTTGCTGGCCTGCCTGACGGCGGTGCGCGGGGCGGATCCGGCTCCGGCGCCCGTGATCTACATGAGTCCGCAAGGCGCGCCGCTGACCCAGAAGAAGGCGCGCGAGCTGGCGGCATTGCCGCGGATGATCCTGCTGTGCGGTCGCTACGAAGGCGTGGACGAGCGTTTCCTGAAGGCCCACGTGGACGAGGAACTGTCCATCGGCGACTACGTGCTGTCGGGCGGCGAGCTGGCTGCGGCGGTGGTCATCGACGCGGTGGGCCGGCTGCAGGACGGTGCGCTGAACGATGCCGATTCGGCCGTGCAGGACAGTTTCGAGGGCGATGGCCTGCTGGATTGCCCCCATTTCACCCACCCGTCGTCCCACCCGCTGGGCGACGTGCCGGCGGTCCTTCGCTCCGGGGACCACGCCGCCATCGCCCGTTGGCGCCGGCAGCAGTCGCTGGGCCGGACCGCACGGCGGCGGCCGGACCTGCTGGACGAGGGCAGTCTCTCGAAGGCCGACAAGGCGCTGCTGACAGCCTTCCGGGACCAGGAAACGGGCGAGGGCGGGGCGGGGTAGCCAGCCCGGCCGGGAATCCGGTAGAATGCGCGACCCTTGGGCGGTTCTCGCCCGGGATCCCATAAGAATATCGTGCAGCGCAATCCGGCGACTGCATCAGTTTTCCGCTGTCGCAAGACACGATCACGCATACAAGCATTGGTGCCAACATGAGCAAGCTCCTCCAGGAATTCGAAGCCTCCCAGATCACGCGCGAGCTGCCCGCGTTCGGCCCCGGTGACACCGTGGTCGTCAACGTGAAGGTCAAGGAAGGCAACCGCGAGCGCGTGCAGGCGTACGAAGGCGTCGTCATCGCCAAGAAGAACGCCGGCCTGAACTCGGCCTTCACCGTCCGCAAGATCTCGCACGGTTACGGCGTCGAGCGCGTCTTCCAGACCCACAGCGCCTCGATCGACTCGGTCGAAGTGAAGCGCCGCGGCAAGGTCCGCGCCGGCAAGCTGTACTACCTGCGCGACCTGGAAGGCAAGGCTGCCCGCATCAAGGAAGACCTGGCCGCCAACGCCGCCGCCAAGGTCGCCCGTCAGGCTGCCGCCGCCGCTGCCGCCGAGTAATTCCGGCAGAAGCGCGTCGCACGGACGGCCACCTTCGGGTGGCCGTTCGCGTTTCCGTCCCATGCATTTCGGTGCAGACTTGCGCTAACGGCTACGGAGAGCGCCATGTACCTCACGCGAGTCCTGTCTTTGGCAGTCCTGTTGCTGGCTGCTTGTGCCAGCGATCCGATGGCAGCGAACGATCCGCCAGTCTCCGCGCCGTTCGCCTGGTGCGCCGACGAGGCCCGGGCCGCGGCATCGCAGCCGATGCCGAAGGACGCCACGCCGACCCAGCGACGGGCGGCACGCGACTTCCACATGTCCAAGGCATGCCAGCGCGCGTACGACCACAAGGTCGAACTGCCGTTTCCCGTCGTTCCCTCGCGCCTGCCTTGAGGCAACTGTTCTCTGTGTTCCGATGACCGAATCCACCGACGCTTCCGTCCGCCTCGATCTGTGGCTCTGGGCGGCCCGTTTCTTCCGCACGCGCAGCCTGGCAAAGCAGGCCATCGAGACCGGCAAGGTCGACGTGGCCGGGCAGCGCGCGAAGTCTTCGCGCGCGGTGCGCGTGGGCGACACGCTGGCGGTGACGCGGGGCGATGACGTGTTCGAGATCGAAGTCCGCGGGCTCAGCGACAAGCGCGGCTCGGCGCCCGTGGCGCAGGCCTTGTACGTGGAGTCGGAGGCCTCGCGTGCGCGTCGTGCTGCGGCACTGGCGGCGCGGCAGGCGGAACGCGCGGGCTACCAGGCGCCGCAATCGCGCCCGGACAAGCGGGCACGTCGGCTGATCCGCGCGCTGGGCGACATCGACGCGCTGTAGGGATCGCAGAAAAGAAGAAGGGCGCCGTGGCGCCCTTCTTTTTCTTCCTGGTGCAGGCGACCGGATCAGCGTCCGCCGCCGAACATGCCGCTGCCGATCTTGAGGATGTCGCCCAGGCCCAACTGGCCATCGCCATCCTGGTCCAGCACGGCACCCAGCAGTCCGCCGCCCAGACCCCCTTGTTGCTGTACCTGGCGCTGCTCCTGCCCCAGCACTTCGGCCAGCCCCAGCGGATTGTTCTGTGCGCTGCCCTGGCTCATGCGCTGGGCGAGGAAGGCGAGCACGATGGGGGCCAGGATCTTCAACAACTGGCCGGCGCGTTCACCGCCCAGGCCGGTCGCCTGGCCCAGGCCCAGTTCGGCACGGTTCTGCTGCCCGCCAAAGACATGGCCCAGGATGCCGGCGCCATTGGCTTGGGGCGACGCCGCTCCGCCGAGCACCGCGCCCAGCACGCTGCCGATATCCAGACCGTTGTGGTTGCGCTGCAGGGCGCCGAACAGGGCTTCCGCGCCCTGCGGCTGTGCGGCATTGCGGCCCAGCGCCCCCAGCAGCAACGGCAGTGCGGCGCCGACGGCACTTGAGGCCTGCATCTGTCCGATACCCAGTTGCTGCGACACCTGCTGTAGCGGCGCGCCCTGCAGTTGGGCGAAGAGATCTTCGGCGAGGGAAGCGTTGCTCATGGTGCGTTCGTCCTCCTGGACGCATTGGGGAAACGGCACATCATGCTAGCGCCAATCCGTGCGCGCTCCGACTCACATTAGTGGTCGCCCGACCGGCGGAAACGAAGGCGCCGCATGCCCGAGGGGACATGCGGCGCCGGGTCCGTCCAGCAGGGAAGTCAGCGCAGGTCGAAGCGGTCCAGCTCCATGACCTTCACCCAGGCCGCCGAGAAGTCCTTCACGAACTTGTCCTTGCCGTCGGCACTGGCGTAGACCTCGGCGAGCGCACGCAACACCGAGTTGGAACCGAACACCAGGTCGGCACGCGTGCCGGTCCACTTCACGTCGCCGCTCTTGCGGTCGCGGCCCTCGTAGCTGTTCGCCCCGGTCGCCTTCCACTCGGTGCCCATGTCGAGCAGGTTGACGAAGAAGTCGTTGCTCAGCGTGCCGGGCGTGGCGGTGAACGCGCCGTGCTTGCTGCCGTCCGCGTTCGTGCCGAGCACGCGCAGGCCACCGACCAGCGCGGTCATCTCAGGGGCGGTGAGCGTCAGCAACTGCGCGCGATCCACCAGCAGGTGTTCCGCAGGCACCGCCGAGCGACCCTTGAGGTAGTTGCGGAAACCATCCGCGACCGGTTCCAGCACGGCGAACGATTCGACATCGGTCTGGTCGGCGCGCGCGTCGGTGCGGCCTGCGCGGAACGGAACGGTGATGGCGTGTCCACCGGCCTTCGCCGCCTGTTCGACACCTACACCACCGGCCAGCACGATCAGGTCGGCCAGCGAGACTTTCTTGCCGCCGGTCGCGTCCAGGTTGAACTCCATCTGGATGCGCTCCAGCGCCTTCAGCACCTTCGCCAGTTGCTCGGGCTGGTTGACCGCCCAGTCCTTCTGCGGAGCCAGGCGGATGCGCGCACCGTTGGCGCCGCCGCGCTTGTCGCCACCGCGGAACGTCGAGGCCGATGCCCAGGCGGTCGACACGAGTTCGGCGACCGACAGGCCGGAGGCGGCGATCTTCTGCTTCAGCGCGTCGACGTCACCGGCATCGATCTGTGCGTAGTCCGCCTTCGGCAGCGGGTCCTGCCACACCAGTTCTTCCTTCGGCACTTCCGGGCCGAGGTAGCGCACGCGCGGACCCATGTCGCGATGGGTCAGCTTGAACCAGGCACGCGCGAAGGCTTCGGCGAACGCCTGCGGGTTCTCCAGGAAGCGCTTGGAGATCGGGCCATAGATCGGGTCGAAGCGCAGCGAGAGGTCGGTGGTCAGCATCTTCGGACGCTGCTTCTTCGTCTTGTCGTGCGCAAACGGCACGTCTTCCGGCGCATCCTTCGCCACCCACTGGTGGGCGCCGGCCGGCGATTTCTCGAGTTCCCACTCGAAGCCGAACAGGTTTTCGAAGAACTTGTTGCTCCACAGCGTCGGTGTCTGTGTCCACGTCACTTCGATGCCGGAAGTGATGGTGTCGCCGCCCATGCCGCTGCCGAACTTGTTGTGCCAGCCGAAGCCCTGCGCTTCGAGTTCGTCGGCTTCGGGCTCGGCGCCCACGTTGTCGGCCGGGCCGGCGCCGTGGGTCTTGCCGAAGGTGTGGCCACCGGCGATCAGGGCGACGGTTTCCTCGTCGTCCATGGCCATGCGACCGAAGGTGTCGCGGATGTCTTTCGCTGCGAGCAGCGGATCGGGGTTGCCGTCCGGGCCTTCCGGATTCACGTAGATCAGGCCCATCTGCACGGCGGCGAGCGGGTTCTCCAGCCGGCGCGAGTGCACGTCGCCGTCAGCATCGTCATCGGAGACCAGCACGCCCTTGTCGCCCGGCTTCTCGACACCTTCCGAACCGTGCGCGTAGCGGATGTCGCCACCCAGCCATGTCGTTTCGCGACCCCAGTACACGTCCTGGTCGGGTTCCCACACATCCTCGCGGCCACCACCGAAACCGAAGGTGCGGAAGCCCATCGTTTCCAGCGCCACGTTGCCGGCCAGGATCATCAGGTCGGCCCACGAGATGGCCTGGCCATACTTCTGCTTGATCGGCCATAGCAGGCGGCGCGCCTTGTCCAGGCTGACATTGTCTGGCCAGCTGTTGAGCGGCGCGAAGCGCTGCTGGCCGCGTCCGCCACCGCCGCGCCCGTCGCCGATGCGGTAGGTGCCGGCGCTGTGCCAGGCCATGCGGATGAAGAGACCACCGTAGTGCCCGAAGTCGGCCGGCCACCAGTCCTGCGAGTCCGTCATCAGGTCACGCAGGTCTTTCTTCAGTGCGTGGTAGTCCAGCTTGTTGAAGGCCTCGGCGTAGTCGAAGTCGCCCGCCAGCGGATTGGAACGCGAGGAGTGCTGGTTCAGCAGGTCCACGCGCAGCTGGTTGGGCCACCAGTCGCGGTTGCCGGTGCCGCCGCCAGCGGTCTGGTGGAACGGGCACTTCGATTCGGTGGTCATGGGTTTCCTTCCTTTGGCCGTCGGGTGTGGGTGGGAATGGATGGACTGGAACGGAGAGGCTGCAAGGCGATGCCGCGCGCAACGAGGTCGGTCGCGCGCCGTCAGATGAGAAGGGGGATGTGCCGGCAGATCGGCAACGCGGCGATTCGCATGGCTGACGTCCTTCGAGGGCGTTGGCGGATGGCGACCAGACTAGGCAGTGCGAACGATCAATGAAAATCGTTTTTGGCGAAGACTTCGATAGTGTCTTTCAATGGTGCGTCGCGCCATCGCAAGCTTCCCCAGCGCAAGCATCACGATACTCCGCGTGCGTTACGCGGATGTTGTAGAGGCGTGCGTCGATGCGCCCTGGCGGGCGACATGCGCTACGCGATCAGAGCAGCGCCTTGAGCCGGTAGAGCGCCTCGAGCGCCTGCTTGGGCGTGAGTTCGTCCGGGTCCAGCGCGGCCAGTGCTTCCTGTGCGGCCGAGGGTGCGGCGGCGAACAGGCCGAACTGCTGCGGCGCGTCCAGTGCCTGCGGGGCCATGTCGGAGGCGTGCGTCTCGCGGCCGCGCTGTTCCAGTTCCGCCAGACGCCGGCGCGCCTGCTTCAGCGTGGTCTTCGGCAGGCCGGCCAGCGCTGCGACCTGCAGACCGAAGCTGCGGTCGGCTGCGCCGTCCTTCACCGCATGCATGAAGACCAGGCTGTCGCCATGTTCGACCGCGTCCAGATGCACGTTGGCGATGCCGCTGGCAGGTTCGTTCGCCAGCGCCGTCAGTTCGAAGTAGTGCGTCGCGAACAGCGTGTAGCAGCGGTTGCTGGCGGCGAGATGGCGGGCAACGGCATCGGCCAGCGCCAGGCCGTCGTAGGTGGAGGTGCCGCGTCCGATCTCGTCCATCAGCACCAGCGATTGCGCGGTGGCGTGGTGCAGGATGTAGCTGGTCTCGGCCATTTCCACCATGAAGGTGGATTGTCCTCGTGCAAGATCGTCGCCGGCGCCGATGCGGGTGAGGATGCGGTCGATCGGGCCGATAACCGCGCGCGAGGCGGGGACGAAACTGCCGATGTGCGCGAGCAGCACGATCAGCGCGTTCTGCCGCATGTAGGTCGATTTACCGCCCATGTTCGGGCCGGTGATGACCAGCATGCGACGGCCCTCGTCCAGCCGCAGGTCGTTCGGTTCGAACGGTTCCTTGCGGACCGCTTCGACCACGGGATGGCGGCCGCGCTCGATGCACAGGCCAGGGGCATCGCCGAGTTCGGGTTGAGCCCAGTCCAGTTCCTGCGCGCGTTCGGCGAAGGACGCCAGCACGTCGAGTTCGCTCAGGGCACCTGCGCAGCGCTTCAATGGTTCAAGGCGTGCGTTGAGCGTGTCCAGCAGCGCGTCGTACAGCAGCTTCTCGCGCGACAGCGAACGTTCGCGCGCCGACAGCACCTTGTCCTCGAACTGTTTCAGTTCCTCGGTGATGTAGCGCTCGGCGCCGGTCAGCGTCTGCCGGCGGGTGTAGTGCACGGGTGCCTTGTCGGCCTGGCCCTTGCTGATTTCGATGTAGTAGCCGTGTACGCGGTTGTAGCCGACCTTCAGCGTGGCGATGCCACTGCTCGCACGCTCGCGCGCTTCCAGGTCGACGAGGAACTGGTCGGCGTTGGTGCTGAGCCGGCGCAGTTCGTCGAGTTCGGCGTCGTAGCCATCGGCCAGCACGCCGCCATCGGTGAGCTTGAGCGGCGGTTGCGGGGCGACGGCGGCCAGCAGCAGTGCCGCGGTGTCGTCGTGTTCACCCAGTTCGGCTGCCAGCGCCTGCAGGCGGGGCGAGTCGAGCGGCTGCAGGTGGCCGCGGACATCGGGCAGCAGCGCCAGGCCGTCGCGCAGCGTGGACAGGTCGCGCGGGCGCGCGGAACGCAGCGCCACGCGGGTGAGGATGCGCTCGAGATCGCCCAATGCGCGGAAGCCGGTGCGCAGGTCGCGATCCGTGCCATGGCCGATCAGGGTCGCGATGGCATGGTGGCGTCCGCCCAGCACCTCGCGGTCGCGCAGCGGGCGATGCAGCCAGCGCCGCAGCAGGCGCCCACCCATCGGCGTGACCGTCGTATCGAGCACGCCCAGCAACGTGTGCTTCGTATCGCCGTCGACGCGGGTGTCCAGTTCCAGGTGGCGGCGGGTGGCGGCATTCATGGCGATGGCGTCGCCGGCCGACTCCAGCGCGATGGCGGTCAGATGCGGCAGGCGCTGCTTCTGGGTCTCTTCCACGTACCCGAGCAGCGCGCCGGCCGCGCCGGTGGCCAGCGCCTTGTCGTCGATGCCGAAGCCGGTCAGGTCGTGCAGGCCGAAGAAGGCCAGCAACTGCCGGCGCCCGCTGTCCGGATCGAACAGCCACGGTGCGCGACGACGGATGCCAGTGCGTTGCTGCAGGAATGCTGGCAGGCCTTCTTCATCGGGGATCAACAGTTCGGCGGGCTCCAGCCGGGCGAGTTCGGCCTCCAGCGCGTCGTCGCTGTCGACCTCGTTGACCATGAAGCGTCCGCCGGCCAGGTCGGCCCAGGCCAGGCCGTAGCCCGAGCGCCCGCGGGCAATGGTCATCAGCAAGGTGTCGCGGCGTTCGTTGAGCAGGGCCTCGTCGGTCACCGTGCCCGGCGTGACCACGCGCACCACCTTGCGCTCCACCAGGCCCTTCGCCAGCGCGGGGTCGCCGATCTGTTCGCAGATGGCGACCGACTCGCCCAGCGCCACCAGCCGGGCCAGGTAGCCTTCGCAGGCATGCACGGGCACACCCGCCATCGGGATGGGTGCGCCGGCAGAGTTGCCGCGCTGGGTCAGGGTGATATCGAGCAGCCGGGCCGCCTTGCGCGCGTCGTCGTAGAACAGCTCGTAGAAATCCCCCATCCGGAAGAACACCAGCAGGTCCGGGTACTCCGCCTTGGCGGCGAAGAACTGCTTCATCAGGGGCGTGTGTTCCGACTTGTCTTTGCTCACGAGGCCAGCAGGAGGGGGAGGCAAAAGGGCGTTGATTGTAGCGGCGGGGACCAGCAAGCGAGGATCGCGCGAACGTGTTGATGCCCTGTCCGGCGCAGGACGGATCGAGCGCGGCGCAGAGGTGATGCGATCGGGTGTAACCGGACTTCCGCACGATCGTTCGTAAAATCAGTGGCTTATCCGTGCCAAAGTCAGGTGCGGCGTATCGACGCAGTGCAGAATGCTGCATTGTGAAGCGGATGTTAGTTTCGCGTTGACGCAAGGGGAGTTGCGTTCGTTATCGGCGGCACTGCCGCACGCCACACCGGGAACCACACAGGCACCAACCGCCAGCACATGACCCTTGGGAGGGGAGAACATGGTCAACGCATTGCCCAGGCACAAAGCGCTATCGCTCGCCGTCTTCACCGCGCTCTGCGCCAGCTCGCATGCCTATGCGCAGCAGGCGGCCGCGCCCGCCGGCGAGGACGAGCCCACCACGCTGGGGACCATGACGGTCACCGCGCAGAAGCGCGAGGAAGTGCTGCAGGACGTGCCGATCACGGTAGCCGTGATCTCCGAGGAACTGCTGCAGGACACCGGGGTTCGTGACATCAAGGACCTGCAGGTCCTGGTGCCGGGCCTGACCGTGACCAGCACGCAGAACGAGGCGATCACCACGGCGCGTATCCGCGGCATCGGCACGGTGGGCGACAACGTCGGCCTGGAATCGTCGGTGGGCGTGGTGATCGATGGCGTGTACCGCCCCCGCAACAGCGTCGGCTTCGGCGACCTTGGTCAGCTGGAACGCATCGAAGTGCTGAAGGGGCCGCAGGGCACGGTGTTCGGAAAGAACACATCGGCCGGTGTGATCAACGTGGTGACGCGGCGCCCCAGCTACACGCAGAGCGCCGAAGGTGAGATCACGGTCGGCAACTACGGCGCCCTCGGCGTGTCCGGCAGCTACAACGATGCACTGTCCGACAATGCCGCCTTCAGCATCTTCGCCGCCAAGCGCAAGCGCGATGGCTGGATGGACGTGCGCACCGGCAACGGCCCGCGCCAGGAAACCGACGACTACGACCAGAACTTCCACACGGTACGCGCCAAGCTGCTGCTGGAGCCGACCGACAATCTGGAAATCCTGCTGTCGGGCGACTTCACCAGCCGGGACGAGAACTGCTGTACGGCCGTGCAGACGACGGTCGGCGGCACCGCCGCGATCCTCAACGCGCTGGCGGGTGGCCGTGCGGTGGCCGCGCCGGGCGACGATCCGTTCGATCGCGTGGCCTACAGCAACCGTCCGACCACGCAGGACATCATGGACAAGGGCCTGTCCGCCGAAATCAACTGGGACACGCCCTGGTTCGGTGGCGCGACCCTGACGTCGATCACCGCCTCGCGGCAGTGGGAGGCGATCAACGGCCTCGACTACGACTTCAGCACGGCGGACCTGCTCTACCGCAACGCCGACAAGGACGAGTCGTTCACCGGCTTCGATACCTTCAGCCAGGAATTCCGCCTGACCGGCTCCAGCGAACGCATCGACTGGATGGTGGGCGCGTTCTACTCGGATGAAGAGCTGACCCGCAACGAGACCTACCGTATCGGTCCGCATTACGAACCGTACGTGTCCACCCTGGTCTACCAGTTGGTGGGCCAGAGCCTCGGCGCGGCGGGCGTGCCGCTGAACAATCCGAACAACATCTCGCCGGCCGCGTTCCTTGCGCAGGTGGGTGGGCGTCCGTTCGGTACCGGCTTCACCGGCCTGGGTTCACTGGACCGCTACGAGCAGAACGCGAAGAGCCTGGCGCTGTTCACCAATAACACCTGGCACGCCACCGATGCGCTGGACCTGACCCTGGGCCTGCGCTACACGCGCGAGAAGAAGGACCTGACCTCGTCCTACAGCAACCCGAACGGCAGCCTGGCCTGCAGCGGCACGCTGGCCGACCAGAACGCGGCCAATCCCAACCGCTTCGCGCTGCTGCGGGCGGCGCTCGCGTCGCGCAGTTCGGTGTTCGCCTCGCTGCCGGCGGCCAACCAGAACGCCATCCTGGCCTCGGTGGGGCCGACCATCGCCGGCTACATGTGCCTGCCGTGGGCCAACGCGTTGCATAACGGCCGCAACACCTTCCAGGAAATGGAAGACAAGGAGTGGTCGGGCACCGTGAAGGCGGCCTACCGCTGGAACGAGAACGTGATGACCTACGCGTCCTTCGCCCGCGGCTACAAGGGCGGCGGTTTCAACCTCGATCGCGTGCAGTCGGCCGATGGCCTGTCGGCCAGCGGGCAGGGTATTCGTCCGGTGAACGACACCTCGTTTGGCGGTGAATTCGTCGACAGCTTCGAGCTGGGCACCAAGACCACGTGGGCGGACGGCACGCTGCTGTTGAACGCCACCCTGTTCCACCAGGAATACGAGGACTTCCAGCTCAACAGTTTCCTCGGCACCAGCTTCGTGGTCCGTTCGATCCCGGAAGTCACGTCCTCGGGCCTGGATGCGGAAATCCTGTGGCAGCCGCGTGCGGTGCAGGGCCTGATGCTGCAGGGCGGCCTGATGTACGCCAAGACCGAGTTCGGCAAGGACATCCCTGGCGGCGACTTCGTCGAGCGGACTCCGCTCAGCACCTCGGGTGCGCTGTACAAGCTGCCGGGCGCGACCATGCCGTTCGCGCCGGAATGGTCGGGTTCGCTGTCGGCCACCTACGAGTGGGACTTCGGTGCCGACCACATCGGCCGCTTCAACATCGGCGGCAAGTACATGGGCGACTACAACACCGGTTCGGACCTGGACGTCGAGAAGCACCAGAGCTCCTACACCGTGTTCAATGCCCGCGTCGGCTTCGGTCGCAGCGATGGTCGCTGGATGCTCGAATTGTGGGGCACCAACCTCACCGACGAGGACTACGTGCAGGTCGGCTTCGATGGTCCGTTGCAGGGTCTGTTCCCGGATCCGAACAATCCGCTCAACACCTTCAACGCGTTCCTCGGCGCGCCGCGCATGTACGGCATGACCCTGCGCGTCCGCTACTGATCCCCTTCGCACGACGTGGTGAACGGCCCGCCCCACAGGCGGGCCGTTTTCTTTCCTGCCTCCGGCGGGGCGACAACGCGGGGCAAATGGGCTACAACACGCACGCCCCCTGTCGGAACCGATGATGTCCGTGCCCAACGATGAAGCGCTGCGCGTCCTGGCGCAGCAGGTCGGTGAACGCCTGCGGCAGCAGCGCGACCATCTGGTCACCGCGGAGAGCTGCACTGGCGGCTGGATCGCCAAGTGCGTCACCGACATCGCCGGGTCGTCGGACTGGTTCGATTGCGGGATGGCGGCCTACAGCTACGAGGCCAAGCAGGCGCTGCTCGGTGTGCGCCCGCAGACACTGGAAACGCACGGTGCGGTCAGCCGCGAGACGGTGATCGAAATGGTGTCGGGCGCCCTGGTGAACTCGGGGGCCAGCGTCGCGGTGGCGGTGACCGGCATCGCCGGTCCGGGAGGCGGCAGTCCCGACAAGCCAGTGGGGACGGTGTGGATCGGCTGGAAGCGTCGCGGCGGTTATGCGCGGGCGGAGGTCTTCGAGTTCGCCGGTGACCGTGAGGCGGTGCGGCGTCAGACGGTGGAGACCGCCCTGAAAGGACTCGAACACCTCTGATGCGTCCCCGGAGGCAGGGACGTGTTGAACAGATAGTTGCCAGTCGGCGAAGTTAGTAGTATTACTACTAACCATGGACCTGACCGATACCCAGCACGCCATCCTCGCCCTGATCGCAGAGCGGCTCGAAGCCGAAGGCATGCCGCCCTCGCAGGCCGAGATCGCCAAGGCGTTTGGGTTCAAGGGCGTTCGCGCCGCGCAGTACCACCTGGAAGCGCTGGAACAGGCGGGAGCCATCGAGCGTGTTCCCGGCCGGGCCCGTGGCATCCGCCTGCTGAAGGCGCCGCCGTCAGCCCAGTCTGACCTGGCATTCCCACCCGCCAACGACGATGGCCTGCGCGTGCCGGTGCTGGGGCAGGTGGCGGCCGGCGCACCGATCGGTGCCGATGCGGGCCACCATGACTATGTGCTGCTGGACCGCGCCTTCTTTGCGCCCGCGCCCGACTATCTGCTGAAGGTGAAGGGCGACTCGATGCGCGACGAAGGCATCTTCGACGGTGACCTGATTGGCGTGCACCGTACACGCGATGCGCGTTCCGGGCAGATCGTGGTGGCCCGCGTCGACGACGCCATCACCGTCAAGCTGCTGAAGATCGGCAAGGACCGCATCCGCCTGCTGCCACGCAACCCGGACTATGCCCCGATCGAGGTCATGCCCGACCAGGACTTCGCCATCGAAGGCCTGTACTGCGGGCTGGTGAGGCCGAACCGGTGACGCGTGCAGACGCATCCGATGGCGCCGGACGGCGTTTTCCGATGCCTGGTTGCGGCGACAGCCGATCCCCCTGGATCGCAGCGACGATTAATTTCACTCCTCCCCGTCCTGTCGCAGCTTGTGCGATGGACGTCCCCCACACTGATCGCACCTGACCACATTGACTAGGACCACGACGATGGACGAGAACAAGAAGCGCGCCCTTTCCGCGGCACTGACCCAGATCGAGCGCCAGTTCGGCAAGGGCTCGGTGATGCGCATGGGCGACCGGGTCATCGAGCCCGTCGAGATCATTCCCACCGGTTCACTGATGCTGGACATTGCCTTGGGTATCGGCGGACTGCCGCGCGGCCGCGTCGTGGAAATCTACGGTCCGGAGTCCTCGGGCAAGACAACGCTGACGCTGCAGGCCATCGCGCAATGCCAGAAGCAAGGCGGCACGGCGGCGTTCATCGACGCCGAACACGCGCTGGACCCGATCTACGCCGCCAAGCTGGGCGTGAACGTGGACGACCTGCTGCTGTCGCAGCCGGATACCGGCGAGCAGGCGCTGGAAATTGCCGACATGCTGGTGCGTTCCGGCTCCATCGACATCGTGGTCATCGACTCCGTGGCGGCGCTGACGCCGAAGGCGGAAATCGAGGGCGAGATGGGCGACCAGCTGCCCGGTCTGCAGGCCCGCCTGATGAGCCAGGCGCTGCGCAAGCTCACCGGCAATATCAAGCGCTCGAATACCACCGTCATCTTCATCAACCAGCTGCGCATGAAGATCGGCGTGATGATGCCCGGCCAGAGCCCGGAAACCACCACCGGCGG
This sequence comes from Pseudoxanthomonas sp. PXM01, assembly GCF_014851815.1. Lineage (GTDB taxonomy): Bacteria > Pseudomonadota > Gammaproteobacteria > Xanthomonadales > Xanthomonadaceae > Pseudoxanthomonas_A. The sequence continues at coordinate 1,067,055 of NZ_JACVAJ010000001.1, read as the reverse complement.
CAATGCGCTGAAGTTCTATGCCTCCGTGCGCCTGGACATCCGTCGCATCGGCGCCATCAAGAAGGGCGACGAGATCATCGGCAACCAGACCAAGATCAAGGTGGTCAAGAACAAGCTGGCGCCCCCGTTCAAGCAGGTCGTCACCGAGATCCTGTACGGCGAAGGCATCAGCCGCGAGGGCGAGCTGATCGACATGGGCGTGGACGCCAAGTTGGTCGACAAGGCAGGCGCCTGGTACAGCTACGGCAGTGAGCGCATCGGCCAGGGCAAGGACAACTCGCGGACCTTCCTGCGTGAGAACCCGGCCATCGCCGCGAAGCTGGAAGCCGAACTGCGCGAGGAGTTCCAGCCGGCCGAAGCGCAGCGTGACGAGAACGCCGACGACGACAGCGACGACTGACAAGTCCGCGGCGGCGCACGATGTCCGAGGAAAATGGCCAGGCGGGAGCAAGGGTGGGGCGTCGGCGCAAGCCGATCGAACAGACACCCCTGCAGCGTGCGCTCGGCCTGCTGACCCGACGGGAACACTCCCGTCGGGAGCTGTCCCGGAAACTGGCGTCCCGTGGCGTGGAGGCGGCCGATGTGCGATCGGCCGTGGACCGGTTGGCGGATGAGGGTTGGCAAAGCGACACGCGGTTTGCCGAGGCCCTCGTTCGCAGCCGGGCCTCGGGGGGATATGGTCCGCTGCGCATCAAGGCTGAGCTGTCCACCCATGGGTTGGATCGCGAAGCGGTAGCGGCGGCCATGGCCACCTTCGACGGCGACTGGACCGAAACGGCGTGCGACCTCGTCCGCCGGCGTTTCGGTCCAGCCCGCCGGATCGAACCGGCGCAGGCCCGCAAGATCGCGGATTTCCTGATCCGTCGTGGTTTCGATGCGGCCGCTGTCCGGGCCGCCAGCCAGCTTGACCCGGAGGACTGGGGCGGAATGGCCTGATAATCTAGCGCATTGGGTTGCTTCCCCCGGCCGCGTCCGCATGTGTGTGGATGGAGCGGCGCAATGAGGCGCCTTCCAGCCAATGCCTGCCAGATGACCACTTCCAAGACCCTCAGCACCCGCCAGATCCGCCAGGATTTCCTCGATTTCTTTGCCGGCAAGGGCCACACCATCGTGCCCTCCGCCTCGCTGGTCCCGGGCAACGATCCCACGTTGCTGTTCACCAATTCCGGCATGGTGCAGTTCAAGGACGTGTTCCTGGGCGCCGAGAAGCGTAGCTATGTGCGTGCAGCCGACGTGCAGCGATGCCTGCGCGCGGGCGGCAAGCACAACGACCTCGATTCGGTCGGTTACACCGCGCGCCATCACACCTTCTTCGAGATGTTGGGCAACTGGTCGTTCGGCGACTATTTCAAGAAAGAAGCCATCGGCTGGGCATGGGAACTGCTGACCGAAGTCTGGAAGCTGCCGAAGGAACGTCTGCTGGTGACCGTCTACCACACGGACGACGAGGCCTATGATCTGTGGCACAACATGATCGGCCTGCCTGCCGAGCGCATCGTGCGCATCGGTGACAACAAGGGCGCGCCGTACGCCTCCGACAATTTCTGGCAGATGGCCGACACCGGCCCCTGCGGTCCTTGCACCGAGATTTTCTACGACCACGGCGACCACATCGCCGGCGGCCCGCCGGGCTCCCCCGATGAGGATGGGGACCGTTACATCGAGATCTGGAACAACGTCTTCATGCAGTTCGACCGCCAGCCCGACGGTACCCTGGTGCCGCTGCCGGCGCCCTGCGTCGACACCGGCATGGGCCTCGAGCGTCTGGCGGCGGTCCTCCAGCATGTCCACACCAACTACGAGATCGACCTGTTCCAGGGTCTGATCCGCAAGGCCGCCGAGCTGACGGGCACGGCCGATCTCGAGAACAAGTCGCTGCGCGTCATCGCTGACCATATCCGCGCCTGCAGCTTCCTGATCGTCGATGGCGTGCTGCCCTCCAATGAAGGGCGGGGCTATGTGCTGCGCCGGATCATCCGACGCGCGCTGCGGCACGGCTGGATGCTGGGCGTGCGCCAGCCGTTCTTCCACAGGATGGTCGGCACGCTGTCCGAGCTGATGGGCGATGCCTATCCCGAGCTGCCCGCGGCCCGTGAGTTGGTCGAGCGCGCGCTCAAGGCCGAAGAGGAGCGTTTCGCCGAAACGTTGGACTCCGGCATGCGCATCTTCGACGACGTCGCTGCGCGCGTGGCCGACGGCGTGATTCCCGGTGCCGACGCGTTCCGGCTGTACGACACCTACGGCTTCCCGGTCGATCTGACCGCCGACATCGCGCGCGAGCGCGGACTCACCGTGGACATGGCCGGCTTCGATGCCGCAATGGAGCAGCAGCGCGAGACCGCCCGCGCCGCCGGCAAGTTCACGTCGAACACCGGCTTGCCGGCGGACCTGGTGGCCAAGCTCTCTCCGACCGCGTTCCTGGGCTATGACCAGCTCGATGCCGGTGGCTTGCAGGTCGTCGCCCTGTTGAAGGACGGACGTCCCGTGGCGTCCGTCGATGCCGGCGACGAGGCGGTGGTGATCCTGGATCGCACGCCGTTCTACGCGGAGTCCGGCGGCCAGGTCGGCGACATGGGAGTACTGGCCGAGCAGGGCGTGGAATTCGATGTCGCCGATACGCTGAAGTTCGCGGGACAGTTCCACGGTCACGCCGGCCGCGTGGCCAAGGGCGCGTTGAAGCTGGGCGATCATGTGGTCGCATCGGTCGATGCCGCACGCCGTGCCAGCACCATCCTCAATCATTCGGCCACCCACCTGTTGCATGCGGCGCTGCGCGAGGTGCTGGGTACGCACGTCCAGCAGAAGGGCTCGCTGGTCGCGCCGGACCGCCTGCGCTTCGACTTCTCCCACTTCCAGCCGATGACAGCGGCCGAACTGGCCGAAATCGAGCGCCGCGTCAACGCGCAGATCCGCGCTAACAGCGCCGCCGAAGTGCATCACATGGGTATGCAGGAGGCCCTGGATTTCGGTGCCATGGCCCTGTTCGGCGAGAAATACGGCGAAAACGTCCGTGTCCTGAAGATGGGCGACTACTCCACGGAGCTCTGCGGTGGCACCCACGTCGGCCGTACCGGCGACATCGGCCTGTTCAAGCTGGTCGGCGAAAGCGGCGTGTCCGCGGGCGTCCGGCGTATCGAGGCGGTGACAGGGCAGGGCGCCCTGGATTACGTGGCCGACGAGGAGCGCCGGCTGTCCGAGGCGGCGGGTCTGCTGGGTGGCAGCACCGGCGAGGTGGTCGAGAAGATCCGTTCGCTGGCCGACCGACAGAAGAAGCTCGAGCGCGAACTCGAGGCGTTGAAGGCCAAGGCGGCGTCCAGCGCCACCTCGGACCTGGGCAGCGCTGCCGTCGACGTGGGGGGCATCCGCGTGCTTGCCTCGCGGCTGGAAGGGTTCGATGCCAAGGCCTTGCGTGATGCCATGGACCGCCTGAAACAGCAGTTGGGGGATGCCGTGATCGTCCTGGCCGGTGCGGCCGACGGCAAGGCGGCACTGGTGGCGGGCGTGAACGGTGCCGCAACCGGTCGGGTCAAGGCGGGGGAACTCCTCTCACATATCGCAGGTCAGATTGGCGGCAAGGGCGGTGGCCGCCCGGACCTCGCCCAGGGTGGTGGCGAGGACGGGCCCGCCCTTGCGACCGCCCTGCAGGGCGTTCCGGAGTGGGTCCAGCAGCGACTGGGCTGACCCGCGTATTGGACCAATCGGTGCTTGCGGCCGTGTGCCTCCGGCCGCTAACATGCTTTAGGTTCATGAATGTACCAGGAAGCCGCTGGCCCGTTTTCACGGGACTAGCGCGCCCCCGGCACTATCCTTTGCCGGATTACGGAGAAGAAACATGTTGATCTTGACCCGCCGTGTCGGCGAAACCCTGATGATCGGCGATTCGGTCACGGTGACCGTCCTTGGCGTCAAAGGCAACCAAGTGCGCATCGGCATCACCGCACCCAAGGACGTGGCTGTGCATCGCGAAGAAATCTATCAGCGCATCCAGCGTGGCGAGGAAATTTCGTCGCCGGCCGCTTCGGAAAACATCACCGACTGATTTTGTTTGCCGCCTGCGCGGTGAGCCGCTATCCTATGCGGCCGCTGCAGCTTGGCTGCAATGCGAGCGACAAACCGGAGTGATGCCCGAGCGGCTGAAGGGGCTCCCCTGCTAAGGGAGTATAGGGTCAAAAGCCTTATCGAGGGTTCGAATCCCTCTCACTCCGCCAGTTTGAAGTTCGTCTTGCCTTACCGAAGTGCGTGGGGAAACAGGATGCCGATGTCGTAGCTCTGCTCGGCGAAGCATCCTCCGGAAGCGTCGTCAGTGACGCCACGGGAAGCAACAAAGAAGTAGAAAAAGATTGACGAGCGGAAAACGTCTCACGCATAATTCCGCTCCTCACGCGCCCGTAGCTCAGCTGGATAGAGTACCTGGCTACGAACCAGGCGGTCGGGAGTTCGAATCTCTCCGGGCGCGCCATACAAAAGAAAAAACCGGCAAGGAAACTTGCCGGTTTTTTTGTGCCTGGTCATTCTGCCGGCGCCCACCGTCCGAGATCTGCTGTCGATGTCTGGTGGCGTGGGTGCTGCCGTTAGCGCATATGATCGAGTGTATGTGTTGCGGCGCGTCCGCCGTCGTCCGGGTCCGATGAGCATCATGACTCCAGCGGAAAGCAGCGAGGTTCGACATGGCGTCATCGTTGAAAAAGTGGTGTCCGTTCGTGGTCCTGTTTCTGGCGGCGGTCGCACTGGTCGCCTGCGGGCGCGATGCCGCATCCGGGCAGCAGCAGGAACAGACGCTTTTGCAGGCGCCCGCAGTGGGCGATCACTATGCGGCCGAGCTTACCTACTTCTCCGACGCTGATTTCGAGCAGAGCGGGCGTGCCTTCGGTTTGATGAGAGTGATCGCGGTGGAGGGCGATGAAGTCACGCTGGTAACGGAAAATGGTGGTTCGACCGACGAGCGCGCAGCGTTGGAAGCGCTTGCGGGGGATGGCGGAAAAGCCAGTTTCGACGATAACGAGCGGATCATTCTCCGCAAGAGCGATCTGCTGGACGCCTATGAGGCGGGAAAGATATTGGGAGTACGCCGGTGATGTCGGCCCGATTATTTCCGGCCGCAGTCGAGATTATTATGTGACGAGATCCTGCTATTCGGAGATTGGCTACTTCTTTTCACCTGTGGTTGTAAAGGGGTCGATATAGTTTTCCTCGTCCCCTGTCCTGACGTCGGTTATCCATGCGTAGTTTCTCCAAGGCCGCCCTGGCCCTCTCCTTGGTCACTGCCCCCTGCCTCGCCTGGTCGGCTACCTATACGGTAGGTCCTTCCGGTCGGCAGTACACGCAGCTCTCGGCGGTGTTCGCCAACAATAATCTCGCGCCCGGCGATATCGTCGAGGTCGATGGCAATGCCACGTATAACGGCAATATCGTCGTCAACAGCGACGATGGAGGCGATGCCGGCAATCCTGTGATCATCCGCTGGAAGCGCGCAGCCGGTCAGTCGCGACCCTTGCTGCAGGGCGGAACCAACACGATCAAGTTCCAGCGTTCGAACAACGTGGTCTTCGAAGGCTTCGAAGTCACCGGCGGTTCCAATACCTGCATTTTCAGCGAGGCGCACAACGTGACGGTGCGTGACGCAGTGATCCGCAACTGTCCTTCGCATGGCATTCTTGCGGCGGACCAGAACTCTGGCTCGTTCACCCTCGAGTACAGCGAAATCCGCAACAGCGGCAGCGGTTCGCAACGCCATCCCATTTACATGCAATCGGATGAAGTGGCGTTCCCCGGCGCGGTATTCCGCATGCAGTTCAATTACATCCATAGCGGAACGGGTGGAAATCTGGTCAAGGTCCGCCATGAGCGGGCAGAGATCTATTACAACTGGCTCGAAGGCGCGACCTACCAGGCGTTGGAACTGATCGGTCCGGATTGCGCCACGCAACAGTCCGGCTGGAATGCCGGACTGCGACGTGAAGATTCGGATATCGTCGGCAACGTCATCGTCCAATCTGGCTCCTGGGCCAACGCGATTCGTATCGGTGGCGATCTGAACGGACGCAGCCAGGGGCGCGTGCGGTTGGTCAACAACACGATCCTGTTCACGCGCAGTGGCACCGCCAACGCGGTGATGGTGCAGTTGGGTGCCGGTTCGCTGGAGATGCACAACAACGTCATCCACCAGACGAGCACGGGCTCGCCGACCGTCATCGTGGAGAACTCGTCAGCCGAGACGCCTTACTGCGGACCGACGGGCACGTCGGCCTGGGACGCCGGTCGCAAGGTCGCGGGCAGCAACAACTGGGTGAAGTCCGGCGCGGGCAACGTGCCGGGCGAATGGACCGGTACGCGCAACGGCAGCGATCCGGGCCTGACCAGCGTTGCCCAATGGAATCTGCGTCCTGCATCGTCGAGCGTGCTGGTCGGCAATGGCAGCAATCCGCCGCCGACGCCTACCGCATTTCCGTTCCCGTCGCCGCAGCTGATTCCGCTGTTCGATCCGCCCTCGCGCGCCAAGCTCGATCTCAACGGCCAGCGCTCGCGCGTGCTCTCCGGTGCGCGGCTCTCGATCGGCGCGCTGGAATCCGCCGGCGGTACCGAACCGGCCCAGCCCGTCCGCGTCAATGGCTCGCAGCCGCTCCAGCCTGGTGGCGCATCCGCCGCCACGGGCGCTGCATCGGTCCCCACGGCGCTGAGTCCGGCGCCTGTGGCGACCGCTGGCGCTGTCCCGGGGGTGCCTTCCCTGACCGGTGCGGCGGCCGACACGACGACCACGTCGCGCCGGGTGCGCAAGTACGTCACGCAGCCAACGCAGCCGCGCTACCGCCGCTGGGCCGCACCCGCGGTCTCGTGGTGCGACACCGAAGAAAGCGCCGAGGGCGAGCGCTCGATCTGCAAGCACCCCTAAGCGGGATGTTCCCCCGGAAGGCGGTCGCGTCATCGACGTGGCCGCCTTCCGCCGTTTTCAGGCGGGACTTCTGATGCCTGAGATCCGTCGTGCGGGCTTCCGCGCAGACGGTTGCGCCACCTTGGCCGCTAACCGGCACGCCTGACGTTAGATCGACCGTAAGGCGGGAAACAGGGACTGGAGGCATTCCGTTCCATGTCGGATTGGGTCGGCAAGCCTCCGTTTTCAGCCTGGATGCTGTTCTGGGAAAACCGTTCCAGGGCAGGGGATCTCGGCGCGGGAATCAGGGGGTAGGGTCGTGGCACATGCCTTTGCGAGTCGCACAAATCGGGTGACGCGCGTTCTGTGGTTGCTTGAAGTCGCCATCCTGCTGCTGGCGGTCGCCGGCGCGGCGTGGTTGCGCTTTCTGGGTGATGACGAAGGCCGACAGGTGTTTCTGGAGACCGGCTTCATCCGCGGGTTGATCTTCGCCCTGGTCATCACGGTCTCGATGGTCGCCTTCGGCCTCTACCAGCCTCATGTCCGGCACACGCGCATCGACTTCGCGATCCGCATCGTGCTGTCGTTCGTCTTCGGTGCAGTCGGCCTGCTCGTGCTCTACTACCTGGCGCCGATGACGCACATCGGGCGCACGGTCTTCATGCTTGCGCTGTTGCTGGGACTTCTCGGCGTATGCCTGCTGCGTGCCGGCGCCTACCGGCTGATCGGATTCGATGCCTTCAAGCGCCGGATCCTGGTGTACGGCGCGGGCAAGAACGCAGACCTCATCAATCGCCGCATGCGTCGTCGATCGGATCGGCAATCCTTCGTGGTGGTCGGTTTCCTTCCCGTCAAAGGGCAGGAAACCATGGTGTCCGAAGACCTGCTGATCAACGGCGACGAGCGTCTGCCCGAACTGGCGGCCCGACTGGAAATCGACGAGATCCTGATCGCGCCCGACGAGCGTCGTGGCGGCCTGCCGATGGAAGATATCCTGGCCTGCGCCCAGGCGGGCGTGTCGGTGGTGGATCTGCCGGTGTTCTTCGAGCGTGAGGCCGGGCTGATCAAGCTGGAGGTCGTGGATCCTTCATCGCTGGTCTTCGCCGGCGGATTCGACCACTCGCTTCCCCGCAGGCTCAGCAAGCGTTTCTTCGATGTCATGGCGGCGTTGCTGCTGTTGCTGGTCGCGTGGCCGGCGATGCTGCTAGTCGCCCTGTGCGTGCGGCTGGAAGGCACGGGCTCGACCATCCTGTACCGGCAGGTGCGCGTTGGCGAAGGCGGGCGCAGCTTCAACGTGGTGAAGTTCCGCAGCATGCGGACCGATGCGGAGAAAGACGGTGTTGCCCGGTGGGCGACGGCGAACGACGATCGCACCACGCGGGTGGGGCGCTTCATCCGCCAGACCCGGCTGGACGAGTTGCCGCAGTTGTTCAACGTGCTGGCAGGCGACATGAGTTTCGTCGGGCCGCGCCCCGAGCGTCCCCAGTTCGTGGACCAGCTCAACAGCGAGATCCGCTACTATAGCGTTCGACACTCGGTGAAGCCGGGCCTCACGGGGTGGGCGCAGTTGCGCTATCCGTACGGCGCCTCGGTGAAGGATGCCGAGGAAAAGCTCAAGTTCGACCTTTTCTACGTCAAGAACCACGGCCTGGTTTTCGATCTGATGATCCTGCTGCAGACCGTCGAGGTGGTGTTGTTCCGGCGCGGCGGACGTTGAGGATGCAAGGGCCGCCCAGGGAGTGGGGGGCTCGATGGGGAAGGGCTGCGGTGATCACGGATGATCGTGCGCGTGCTTGCAGAAGAAGGGAACATGGATGGAGTCCATCCGGCAGCAGATCAGTGCATTCGTCGCAACGACGTTTCCGATGCCCGCAGGGGATGAGGAAAGCCAGCAGGGGCGCAGCCTCCTGGACAGTGGCGCCATCGATTCCATCGGCGTACTCACGCTCGTGACCTGGCTGGAAGAGCAGTTCGGGATCGTGGTCGACGACGAGGATGTGGTGCCGGAGAACCTGGACAGCATCGACAGCCTGGTCGCCTTCGTGAGCGGGAAGCTCGGCGGCACGGTTCAGGCCGGATGATCCGCTGCGAAGCGCACCTCGCCGCCGGTGCGCGGGCGCATGGCCAGCGTACGGCCATCGTCAGCGGTACGGACCGCATCAGTTTCGCCGCATTGAATGCAGCCGCCGAGCGGTTCGCGGGCGCGCTGTCGACGCGGGCGGCATTCGTCAATGGCGAGCGCTGCGTAGTCTTCATGGAGAATCGTCCCGAGGTGGCCGTCGGTATCTACGGCACGCTGCGCGCGGGCGGTGTCTTCAGCGTGATCAATCCGACCACCAAGGCGGACAAGCTGGCCTTCGTGCTGGGCAACTGCGAAGCCTCGGTGCTGTTCACCCAGGCCAGCCTGCTGGAGGTGGCCGCAGCGGCGGCCGCGCAATCGCCGAGCGTGCGCACGATCGTGGTGGTCGACGAGCCGGGAGTAAAGACCTGGCCGCCGGGCAGCATCGGGTACGCCGGATTCGTGGACGGCGCGGAAGCTGCGCCTGCGATCGCGGGGATCGATACCGATCTGGCGATGCTGGTGTACACCTCGGGTTCGACCGGGCATCCGAAGGGCGTCATGATGACGCACAAGAACATCGAGCACGCCGCCTCGTCGATCACCTGCTATCTGCAGTCGCAGCCCGGCGATGTGGTCCTCAGCGTGCTCCCGCTGTCGTTCGATTACGGTCTTTACCAGTTGCTGATGTGCGTGAAGATGGGCGCCACACTGGTACTGGAAAAATCCTTCGCGTTCCCCCAGAAGGTGCTGCCGCTACTCGCCCGTGAAGGCGTCACCGGGTTCCCGCTGGTGCCGACCATGGCCGCGCTGATCGTGCAGTTGCGGAATTTCCCGCCGGAGTGGGCGCACAGCGTGCGCTACCTGACGAACACGGCGGCGGCACTGCCGCCTGCGCACATCCTCCGCCTGCAGGAGATGTTTCCGAACGCGCGGATCTATTCGATGTACGGCATGACCGAATCGAAGCGCTGCACCTACCTGCCGCCCGAACATCTTGCGCGCAAGCCGGACAGCGTGGGCATCGCCATTCCGGGCACCGAGGTGTGGGTGGCCGGCGATGACGGCGAACCGCTGGAGCCGGGTCATGTCGGTGAGTTGGTCGTGCGTGGCGGTCACGTCATGCAAGGGTACTGGCGGAACGAGGAAGCGACGGCGAAAGCGCTCAAGACGGGGCGTTATCCCTGGGAAAAGGTGCTGCACACGGGCGACCTGTTCCGCATGGATGACGAAGGGTTCCTGTACTTCGTCGGCCGCAAGGACGACATTCTCAAGTCGCGCGGCGAGAAGGTCAGTCCCAAAGAAGTGGAGAACGTGCTTTACGCCATGCCCGGCATCCGCGAGGCCGCCCTGGTCGGCGTGCCGGATCCCGTGCTCGGCCATGCACTGAAGGCGATCATCGTCGCGGACGATGGGGACATCGATGCGCGCGGCGTGATCGCCCACTGTCGCGCGCATCTCGAAGAATTCATGGTGCCGAGAACGGTGGAGTTCCGCGACGCGCTGCCCAAGACAGGGACGGGGAAGATCCGGCGCAGCGTACTGCAGGCGGAAGCGGAAGGCAGGCCGTTGCCCGACGGCGAGTGACCGGCCGCGGCGGACGGGTCAGACCAGGGCTTCGATCACGTCCGGATGCCCCAGGAAATCGCGGGGACTCGCACTGCGGCCGTAGGCACCGGATTGGAACACCACGACGAGGTCGCCCACATCGGCCTGGTGCAGGGCGGCGCGGTCGGCGAGCAGGTCCAGGGGCGTGCACAGCGGACCGACGACGCTGGCCTGCGCGTACTCGCCATGCCCTGCGTTGATGCACACGGGATAGTTCTTGCGCAGGACCTGGCCGAAGTTGCCGGAAGCGGCCAGGTGGTGGTGCATGCCGCCGTCGGTGACCAGAAAGACCTGTCCGCGTGATGTTTTCCGGTCGACCACCCGCGCAACATAGAGACCGGCTTCGGCGACCAGATAGCGCCCCAACTCGATCGCCAGGTACGCATCAGGGAAATCCGACGCCGCACGCGCATCGAGCATGGCGAGGTTGTCCATGATCGGTGCGATATCCAGAGGTGTTTCCTGGAGGGTGTAGGGAATGCCGAACCCGCCGCCCAGATTGAGCGAGCGCAGCGGCGAGGGCAGGAGCGCGCTCCACTCCAGTGCCTGCTCGTAGCATTTCTGCTGCGTTTCGACGATCGCGGCGGCGCGCAGGTTCTGCGATCCCGCGAACATATGGAAGCCTTCGAAGGAGAGCCCACTGCCGGCGATCCGCTGGAGGGCTTGCGGGACGAGTTCGGCGTCGATCCCGAACGGACGCGCGCCGCCACTCATCTTCATGCCCGAGGACTTCAGCTCGAACGCGAGATTGACCCGCACCGCCACGCGTGCCGGCCGGCCGGTGTCTTCGCAGAGCCGTGCGAGAAGATCGATCTCGCGGAAGGACTCGATGTTGATCAGGATCCCGGCCGCATGCGCCTGCTGGAGTTCCTGCGCCGACTTGCCGGGGCCGGCGAAGCTGATGTGCTCCGGCGCCATCCCGGCATCGAGGGCGACGCGCAGCTCCCCGCGCGAGGCGACGTCCAGGCCATCGACCAGGCCGGCCATCAGGCCGACCAGTGCCGGCATCGGGTTCGCCTTGATGGCGTAGTGCAGGTGCACGCGGGAGGGCAGGCGCGCCTTGAGCGTGCTGGCGCGATGGATCAGTCGCGAACGGTCGTACACGTAGCAGGCTGTCTGTCCGATCGCTTCGACGACGCGCGAGAGTGGTGTTCCGTTCACCAGTAATTCGTTGGCGTCGTCCCGTGGCCACGGCGCGTCGCCCATCCACGCGGTTGCGGGCGCCGGCACGGCGGTCGCCACGTCGTCGGTGGGCTGCGGGGAAGGCGCGGTGTCTTGGCCGGACATGCTCATTCGTCCTCGTCGGCGGCGGTCAGGTGCAGGGACGCGGCGAGCGCTTGCGGCGGGCATGTCGTGGCGTGACCGAACACGGGACGGCGCGAGCGTGGCTTGAACCCGGCTGCAAGCCAGCCTGCCACCGCCGCAGAGGCACCGGCGAACTCGAACCAGACGGCACGATGGCCGGCCGCATGGGCCGCATGCAGCAAGGTGTCGACGCGCGTGCGCGCGAGACCTTCCACGGCATCGACCGACCAGAAGTCGTGGACGTGCAGGATGTTGTCTTCGCGCGCCTGGCAGGCGAACCAGGCCTCCAGCCGTCCATCGTCCGCACGCAGCAGCAGGTAGCGCGTGCTGGCCAGGGGCGAGCGGTCGAATCGCCAGTCCAGGTAGGCACGGTCCCGTATCGTGATCGGGCCGTCGCCGTGATGGCTGCCCGCCCACAGACGGTCCATCTCATCGGTACTGCGATCGACCCACTCGTGTCGGCACGGGCGCGCACGCAGTCGCCGACGCACGCGGTCGAGCGCGTCCAGCAGCGAACCGCCGGCCCATGCCAGCGGCGTTGGCAGGTGGCGCGCCAGATAGTCCTGATGCCGCAGCACGCGCGCGTAGCGCACGATTTCGCCCAGTTGCGAATAGCCTGCCCGCAGGTAGACGGGTGTGGCCAAGGGATTGGGGAACACGTAAAGCAGGTCGTAGCGTTCGGCGGCGACCTGTTTCATGCGTCGCTGCAGGATCAGCGCCGGCCCCAGCCAGCGGTGCTCGGGTGCCACGGCCAGATCGACCATGAGCGCGCCGCGCGCGGGCTGTCCCCGCCAGAGCATGCGCCGCTCACCGGCGGCGACCACGCCCACGCGCGCTCCCGTTTCGCGATGCAGCAGCGACATCACCAGCGGTGCGTCGCCGGGGCAGTCCAGATAGAACCAGTCGTACTTCAGGCCCAGGCGCGTACCGCTGCCCAGATTGCCATCCCAGAGCGCGAGGACCTGTTCCCGATCGTGTCGCGCCGAGGCTTCGACCACTTCGTACGCGGCGCCGCTCAAAACTCGATGGCCCCCAGGTCGGGCGCGGATCCCTTGACCGGCCTGGCCACGGGAACGGAGCGGGTGTCGAGTTGATAGCGCACGGGATGGCTCCGGGTGGCGGGGGCGTTGGGTTGCGCGGCGTCGATGGCGGCGGTGCCGGCGAGCGGACGCAGCGTCGTCGGGGCCACGGGCATGATGCCATCCATCACGAGGTTCTCGCGACCCTGCAGCGCACCTCCCACCTTGCTGTTCGGCTGGGTGTCGCGCCATCCGCGGGTGATCCAGTTCCGCCCGAAGGTGATGATGCCTCCCGCCGTCCACGCGTCGCCGACATCCGTGCTGGCGCGCATGATGGGATTCTGCGTGGTGGCGTCGAAAATGAAGATGTTGTTGCGCACGTCCGCCCGTTCTTCCGTGGTCGACAGTTGGAACATCGCGGCATAGCCGTTGCCGGTGACGCGCACGGTGTTGTGGTAGAAGTAGAGCGTACCCTTGCGGTTGTTGGGCTCGCCCCAGTCCTCGCCGGGCGAGCTGCCGTTGTGGTCGCCGCCGTAGTGGATCACGCTGCCCTTGCGGCCATCCTTGATGATCTGGTTGCCGTAGACATAGGTGGAGCGATAGGCGGGTGTGGCCTTCGCCGTCTGCGGGAAGTCCTCGGCTTCCACCAGGTCCAGTGCGCGCGCACCGTCCTCGATGCGGTTGTAGCGCACGACGGTTCCGATCGAGCGGTCCTTGATGGAGTTGCCGCGCGCACCGGCGCGCAGCGGACCGTAGTGGTTGAACTCGTACACCACGTCGATGCTCTGCACGTAGGTGGTATGCAGGCGGTTGTTGCCCACGATTCCGTTGTTGTACATGCGGTTTCCGGCGATGCGGATGTCGCGCGTCTGCGCGAAGGCGCCGTCGTCGGTGGACTTGGTGAAGATCGCCTGCGAACAATCGGAGATCGCGTTGTCGGCGATGGTGATGCCGTGTCCACGTTCCACCCAGATGCAGGCGCCGAATTCGTCGTAGCGGCGGCGGGCGCCGTCGCTGTCGGTGAACTGGTAGCTCGGGTGTGCGCTGCGGATGTCCAGGCCGTCGATCTGGATGTGTTGCGGATAGGCTTCCCAGCCCGCCGACGCGGCCGGCTTGATGACGATGACCGAGCGCGACTGGTGCAGCGCGTGGCCATAGGACTGGCCCTTGCGGGTGACGGCATCGCGCCCGGTCACCACCGGGCGCTTGCCGTCCGCTCCCGGGATGCCGCACACGCGTACCGGCGCCTGTCCGGTGCCGCGCGCCGACAGCATGAACTTGCCCGCGTACGGCGCGTCGCGATAGTGGATGCGGACGGTGTCGCCTGCGGCGAGTTTTTCCCACGGCACCAGGTCCAGCGACGCCAGTCGTCCCTGTCCCTGGCCGACCTGGTAGTCCTTGCCCTTTCCCGAAGGTTGGCAGGGCTGCAGGCCGAGGACGGTGCGCATCGCCTGCCGCGCGTCCGGGGTGCCCGCGTGCGCACCGTTCGTGGCGCCGAGGGCGGCCAGCAGCGACAGCCAGCCCAGGCTGAAACCCAGGGGGCTGCGGCGTTGCGCGTGCGCGGCGTGCAGCGGTGGGCATCCATGTGCGAAGCGTGCGTGCGTCATGTTCCCGTCCTCAGGTCGCGGGCGGTGGAAAGGAGGCCTGCAGCCATGCGCGGATGCGCTCGACCAGGCGTTGCCGATGGGCGTCCAGATGGAAGACGTGGTCCGACTCCGGCCAGTGCACGAAGGACACCTCCGGGGCGGACGCACTGCGTCCGAACGTGGCGCGGAACTGGCGCGGGTGCAGGAAGTAGGACGTGCCGCCGGTGTACAGCGCGAACACACGCACGCCACGCCCGACCAGCAGCTGCATCTCCCTGCGCTCCGCGCCCACGGCGGGCCAGTCGCGCAGGGCGGCGTCGGTGATGTCGCGCGGTTCGTCCTGCGTGGCTGCCGGCCGGCCGCGCAGGTTGCGCACGGCGGTCAGCCACGCCGACGGTGGCTTGCGCACCAGCCGCCGCAGACGCGCCCACGTCGCCCAGGCGCCTTTGCGGGCGATGCCGTCCAGCAGGATCACGCCCTCCACGCGCGGATCGGCGACCGCGACCTTCCAGCCCGCGTCGGCTGCCGCACAGAGGCCACCGATGACGAAACGCTGGCAGCCGGTCTGCTTCGCGACCGCGTCGAGCACGCCGCGGATGACGTCCGTTTCCGGCCGGTCGGCGAGGTCGATGCTGTCGCCGATGCCGGGCAGGTCGAAGCGCAGGACGGGGTAACCGGCTTCGCCGAGCAACCGGGCCAGGCGCGTTCCCATGCGATAGGGGCCGGCACGGTGGATGAAACCGGCATTGAGCAGGATGACGGCCACCGGGTGCTGCCGTTGCTCGGGCAGGGTCAGCAGGCCGAAGAGCTCGGGGCCGAGCGACAGGATGATTTCCATGTCAGACCGTTCTGGAAGCAAGGGGGAAGCGCGCGGCCAGGTCGCGGACCTGGCGACCGGGGAACGCATCCATGTCCGGTCGCGAGACCCAGTTCGCCAACGCCGGCGGAAGGGGCAGGTGGGTCCGGTTGGCCGGCAGGCCGTCGAAGGGTGCCGATTCGCTCAGCACCAGGCTGCAGGCAGGCGGCAGGGAGGTGCTGCCCAGCGCTGCCAGCCGCGCCGGCACTCCCTCGCCGTAGCGGAACCCCATCAACGTCGCCTCCGCGGCTTCATCGCCGGCACCGGGCACCAGCGCACGCCGGCTCGCGTGCAGGCGCTGCAATTCGTCCAGGTGGCCTGGCCAGTCGGTGACGGGCTGCCATAGCCACAGCAAGGCGGGGGGATGTTCCTGCACCAGCCGCAGGGCGGGAAGGGCGCCTCCGCGTACCCCCATCACGAACAGCGGCGCATGCGGGACGCGGCTGCGCAACGATGCCAGCGCTTCGGTGGCGTCCTTGCAGGCGCCTTCGGGCGTGAAGTCGTCGTCGTCGCCTGCGGAATCGCCGGTGCCGTAGTAGTCGAAGCGCAGCGTCGCGATGCCGCGCTCGCTCAATGCATCCGCCAGCAACGCGAACAGGCGATAGCTGCGCGCATGCTCGTGGAAGAACGGCGGGCACACCAGCAGCGCGCCCTGGGGGGGGTCCTGGGCCGGGTGGAAGACACCGAACAGGCGGCGGGCGGGCGAGCCGAAATGCAGCGGAAGCCTACCTGCCATCAGGCCTCTCCCGACGCGTCGCCGCGTCCGAACAGGCGACGCAGGCGTGCGCCAAGGGACGTGTTGCGGGACGTTCCGCGCGATGCCTCCGCGGGGATCTCCATCGCCAGCACGCGCAACGTGTTGTTGGCGACCTTGAGCAGGTTGAGGCGAACGCCGGTGCGCTTTTCCACCCGCGAGATCATCGTCATCGCCAGCAGGGAATGCCCGCCCAGGTCGATGAAATTGTCCTGCGGCCCGATGTCGCCGATGCCGAGCAGATCACTCCATACCTCGGCGATCAGGACCTCGGCCGGTGTCAGCGCGGTTGCGACCGGCGCGGCGGCTGCCGCCTCCTGTGGCGTGGATTGCGCGGAGCTCCGCGCGGCAGCCGCCGGCACTGCCTTGGCCGGTGCGCCACCGATCAGCGACACGATGCTGGCCGCGGGCGCATCGGCGATGCGTGTCAGCAGCTGCACATAGCGTGCGAGCAGCCCGTCGATGGTGGCGGCGTCGAACACGACCGCATCGTGGAGCAGTTGCGCGGAAAGGCCGGCCGGACGATCGAAGAACCAGATCATCAGGTCTTCGGTCACTTCCTGGGCGAGCAACGGCAACTGTTCCACCGTCAGGCGGCCCCACCCATCGGGACGTTCGCTGATGTCTTCGTACGAGAACTGCGCGTGGTACGGCGAACCGGGACGTGCGAAGCCGCGCAGTGCGGGCTGGCGCAGCAGGTCGTCCAACTGCACGTGCGGACGTGAAATGCCATCGAGCACCAGGCTGCGCGTCTGCGCCAGCAATTGGTCGAAGCCTTGTTCGGGCGCAATCTCCACCATCACCGGCACGGTGCCGGTGAACATGCCCATCAGCGGCGTCGCCACCGCGGCATCCACGAAGCGCGTCGGCGAACTGAGAAGCGGCCGTGTTTCGCCACCGTGGCCATGCAGCAGCACCTCGAAGGCCGCCATCAGCACCACGTACAGCGTGGTCCCGTTGTCGCGCGCGACCTGCCGCAGGCGTGCCGTGAGGTCGGGATCGAGGGAAAGCTGCGACATGCCGGCGGCACGTGGCGCGCCCGGCGTGCGCGGCCTGTCGGTGGCGAGTGGCGGCGGCAGCCCTGCCGGCTGCAGGAGCTGCTGCCACTGGTCCAGCCGCTCGCGGGTGTGTTGCCCGTGCAGCGCGCTGTCGAGTGTCTGACGGTGCCAGTACGCGTAGTCGACGTAGTCCACCGCCAGTTCCGGCAGGTCCGCCGCGGGCGCTCCGCATTCCATCGCATAGGCGGCGCCCATCTCGCGGCAGAACAGATCCGTCGACCCACCATCCCACAACGCGTGGTGGGGCATCAGGAAGAAGACGTGCTCCTGCGGATTCAGCCGGAACAACTGCGTATGGAAGCTGGGGGATTGCGTCAGGTCGATGGGCGCACCTGCCAGGGTGCGCAGCGTCCGCTCCAGCCAGTCGCGCTGTCCGGCTTCCGGCAGGTCGGGGGCATCGATGAGGGGCGGCAGCGTGGCGGTCGCATCGTCGGCGGGCGTCACGACCTGCGCGGGGCCGTCCTCGGTCTGGACGATGCGAGTGCGCAGCGTCGCCTGGCGGGCCACCACGCGTTCGAACGCGCGCGCGAAGGCGGCTTCGTCGAACGCTCCCCGCAGGTGGAAGGCGAGCGGGATGTTGTAGGCGGCGCTGCCGGGATTCAGCTGGCCGTGGATCCAGATGCGCTCCTGCATCAGGGTCAGCGGTGCCGGTCCACCGTCCGCCCTGCGGCGCTCCAGCACGGGCGCGTCCGTCGCAGCGCCTGTCTGTACGGCGGCGGCCAGCCCGGCGATGGTCGGCGCATCGAACACCGTGCGCAGCGGCAGCTCGACCGAGAACGTGCGGCGGATGTTCTCCAGCAGCCGCGCCGCCAGCAGCGAATGGCCGCCGATCGCGAAGAAGTCGTCGTGGATGCCGACGTCCTCGCGCGACAGCACGGCGCGGACCAGGTCGGCGATGTGCCGCTCGACGTCGTTGCGCGGCGCCACCGGCTGTGTCGTTGCCGTCGCCGTCGTATCGCCCGGCGGCGGCAACGACTTGCGGTCGATCTTGCCGTTGGGCAACAGCGGGAACGTCTGCAGCGTGACGAAATGCTGCGGGACCATGTAGCTGGGCAGCCGTTCGCGCAGTTGCTGCCGCAGCGTGGCCGGCGCGGGAACGGCGCCTGCGGTGGGCGTCAGGTAGGCGACGATGCGGACGTCCCCGGGACGGTCCTCGCGGGTGACCACGACCGTGCGCTCCACGCCGTCGCACTCGGACAGGCTGGCTTCGATCTCGCCCAGTTCGATGCGATAGCCGCGCACCTTGACCTGGAAATCGAGGCGTCCCATGTGCTCCAGGCGGCCGTCGTTGCGCCAGCGGCCGCGGTCCCCCGTGCGGTACAGCCATCCGCCGGGCGACATCGGATCGTCGATGAAGCGCTCGCGCGTGAGTTCCTCGCGATGCAGGTAGCCCAGGGTCACGCCGTCGCCGCCGATCCAGATCTCGCCCGGAACGCCAATGGGGCAGGGTTGCAGCCTGGCGTCCAGGATCCAGACGGTGGTGTTGTCGATCGGGCGGCCGATCGAGATGTACGGATCGTCGGCGCCGATGGATTCGCACGTGGACCAGACGGTGGTTTCGGTCGGTCCGTACATGTTCCACAACTGGGCGCCATCGCTGCACAGCGGGCGGACGAGGTCGGTCGGCAGCGCTTCGCCGCCGCACAGTGCCTTGAATCCCGTCGGTGGCCGCCAGCCGGTCTCCAGCAACATGCGCCACGACGCGGGCGTGGCCTGCATGAGCGTGGCGTCGTGTTCGCGCAGCAGCCCGGCGAGCGATGGTCCATCCATGGCTTCTTCGCGCGAGGCCAGGATGATTTCCGCACCGGTGCACAGGGGCAGGAAGAGCTCGAGTACCGCGATGTCGAACGACAGCGTGGTGACCGCCACCAGGCGGTCGTCGGCCGTCATGCCCGGTGTGTGCCGCATGCTCAGCAGGAAATTGACCACGGCCCGGTGCGGAACGACCACGCCCTTGGGACGTCCCGTCGAGCCCGAGGTGTAGATGACGTAGGCCGGCGATTCCGGCGTCGCCGCGCGCTCATCGTCGGCCAACGGCAGCGGGGTGCCGGACGCCGCGGGCAGGTCGCGATCCAGCAGCAGCGTCCGCGCCGCAGGCCAGTCCAGCAGCTCGACGGTGTCCGTCTGCGCCAGCAGCAACGCAAGATCCGCATCGCGCGCCATGTAGTCGAGGCGGTCGCGCGGGTAGGCGGGATCCAGCGGAACATAGGCGGCGCCGGCTTCGAGCACGCCAAGCGCTGCGCACAGCATGTCGGGCGTGCGGTCCAGGCACAGGCCCACCAGTGAACCGCGACCGATACCGCGTGCGCGCAACGCATGGGCGATCTGCAGGCCACGCGCGCGCAGCCGCGCGAAGTCCCATTGCTCGCCCTGATGGCGCAGCGCGACCCGCTGCGGCGTTGCCAGTGCCTGGGCGGCGATCAGATCGGTCAGGCGCAGGTGGGCGTCGCGCGGTGTACGCGCGGGCTGCAGCGCGTGCAGGGCGGCCAACTGGGTAGGCGACGTGATCGGCAGCGCGCCGATCGCCGCATCCGGCTCGAGCAGGCCGGCGGACAGCACCGTTTCGTAAGCTTCCAGCCAGCGCTCGATGGTGGACGGCGCGAACACCGTGCCGTCGTACCCTGCCTGTGCGAGCAGCTGCCCGCCCTCGCGGGTCACCGTCACGGCCAGTTCGGTGCCCGGCGCAGGACGGGCGTCGCCGCCGAACAGGACCGACGGCGTCGCCAGGGCATCGACGGCGGCGCGCCACGCGTCAGCCGCCGCCTCCGCGTGGCGGAGCGCGGCAACCCGTTCGGTGTGCGTGCGACCGACCTGCGTGCGGAAGCTGTCCGTGCCTTCCAGCGTGACCGACAGCGGCATCGGGCCCATCGCACCGGCCGCGGTGCCCACGGCGATGCTGTCCTCGCCGCACAGCCTGCCGACCAGTACGCAGAAGGCCGCCAGCAGGACGTCGTGGATCTCCACGCCCGCGTCGCGAGCGAGGGCGTCCAGCGCCTCGCCGGTCGGCAGCGGAAAGCGCCGTTGCACGTACTCCGAGACGGCCGCGGTCCGCGCCGTGCGTGGGAAGTCGGTCGGCAGTTCGACCACCGGCAATCCGGCGGACTGGCGTTCCTGCCAGTAGGAGAGGGAGGCGTTGACGGGGCTGGATTGGGTCACGGCGGTCCGGTGTCGGGCGTTCGAATGCATCCATTGAACGGAAATAGTCGCGCCGATCGGTCAGGGCCGGTATCGGGCCTCCGCTCCGTGTCTTTCAGGGACATGCGACAGGTTGACGCAGGCGGCCACGCCGGGTCACCGGATTTCCCTGACATTCCGGAGTCGATCGATGCTGGGTAATGCAAGCAAGCTGGCGAAGATGGTGAAGCGGGTCGGCGTGCGGGGCGTTCTGCGCAACGTACCGGTGTGGTGCCGCGTGGCTTACGACAGGTACCACGAAAGACGGTTGGGCATCCGCACCGAAGGCATCGTCGCCGTCGACGAACTGGCGCGCATCGACGGTGCGCAGGAGCACGGGGCACACGCGGTGTTCTACCAGCCGTGGCCCTACGCGAAGTTCAAGCGCATGATGCGCGCGCTGCCGGATGTGGACCCGCGGCGGTTCACCTTCATCGATTTCGGTTCCGGCAAGGGGCGCGCGCTGGTGCTCGCCGCCGACCACGGGTTCGCGCGCGTGGTCGGTGTGGAATTGTTCGCCTCGCTGTGCGACGAAGCCCGCGACAACATCGAACGCTACCGCCGAAAAAGCGGCGACACGCAGTCGCGGATCGACGTGGCGTGCATGGACGCCACGCGCTATGCGCTGCCGGAGGGCGACCTGCTCTGCTATTTCTACAATCCGTTCGACGAAGTGGTCATGCAGCAGGTCCTTGCCGGCATCGAGGCCGGCGTCGCCGCGAAACCGCGACGCCTGGTCATCGGGTATGCCAACCCGGTCTGCCATGCCGTGTTCGACCGGGCGCCGACGTTGCGGCTGGTCGCTGCGAACGACAGCTTCCGCGTCTACGCGAATCACGCCTGAGGCATCGGGCCGCTCAGGAATCCTGGTCGGAGTAGGTCATGTGGATGCGATCGGGATCGGGTGCGGGATCGTCCGGGTGCAGCCAGCGCCCCATCACCGGCTGGTCGCTGCGGTGGATGAAGCGCTCGCCCAACCAGCCGTCGCGCGCATGGCGGTCGCCCGTCATCCCGATGTCGACCGCGGTATGGCCATCGGCGACGGCCCGGTCCAGCAGTACCTTGATCGCATGCCGGCGCTTCGTCAGCGTGTTCTCGACGAACCAGTAGTCCAGCACCGACAGCGTGCCCGGCGAGCCGGTGGAGTCCTCGCAGGCGAACCACGCGCAGAGCCGCTCGCCCTGCGTGACCAGCAGGAAGCGCATCCGTTCGCTCGGCGCGGTGTTGAAGCGCCACTTCGCCATTGCGGTGTCCCGCACGGCCAGCAGGCCATGGTCCGTGTCCGAATCACGCCACACGGCGTCCATGCGCGGATCGGGTACGTCGCTCCAGTGGCAGCGCGTGCCTGCGCGCGCGGCGGCACGCAGTGCGTGGCGCAGGCGCACCGCCGCATTGACGAGGGGGGCGAGCGGTCGCGCCAGCAGGGCGGGCATGACGCGCGACAGGTACTGGCCGTATCGGAGGACCTTCACGTAACGGCCGAACTGGCACAGCGTGCGATGGCCGGCGCGCTTCAGGATCGCCGTCGCCTTCGGATTGGGGATGCCGTAGATGAAATCGAAGCGCCCCTTGCAGGCCTCCACGATCGCCGCCTGCAGCATCAACGCCGGGCCCAGCGTGCGGTGGGCCGGCAGCACCGAAAAGTGGGAGATGACCGCCGCGCGGATATCCGCGCCATCGAGCAGCATCCGCCGCGGCACCGCCGCGATGACGCCGGCCACCTGGCCGGACTCGACATGGCGCAACAACCGGATGATCGGCGTGCCGAACGGGCAGTGCTCGTAGAAGTGCGCCAGCTTGCCGGCATGCTCCTCATCGGGGCCGAAATGGCCGCTCCATGCGGTGAGGATCGCGTCGCGGTCGCGTGTCGCGTCCCCTTCCTCGATCACGTAAGCGGGTGTCTGTTCGGCGTGCATCTGGGCTCACTGATGGAGGCCGGCGCGGCGCGCTGGCGGTACGGTGGCAGGGCGGTGCGGTGCGATGTCGTTCGATGGCATGCTGAGCGCATGAGCCGACGCCTCACGCCGTATCCCCCCGGGCATTCTGCCATCGATTTTTCCGCGGCATTCGCCGCGGCGCTGCAGCGTGGCGATGGCGCATGCGTTGCGGGTCGCACGCATCCGATCGTCGCCGTGCTGTGCGACCTGTCCGTGTGGCGTCCGTGGAGCGCGGAGGCGCGCGTCCTGATCGATGCGCCGGAGCGCGCGCGCGTGGATCGCCTGCGGGATGCAGCCGACCGCGAGGAGCGTGCGCTGGCCTACGCGCTGCACCGGTTCCTGCTCGGCGCGTGGCTTCGCGAAGCGCCGATGGAGGTGCCGCTGTATCGCGACGAGGCGGGCCGTCCGCGGCTGTCGGGGATGCATGGCCGCGTCTGCACCAGCCTCAGCCATCCGCGGGGATTCGCCGCCTTCGCGATCAGCGATGCGGGCAGCGTCGGCATCGACCTGGAGCCGGTGGCGCACGCCGGTGCGATGGAAGAGATCGCCCGGCTGGCGACGCATGCCGACGAACGCGACGTGCTGGCGCACCTGGGCGACGCGGACCGTGCGGACGCACTGCTCGCGATCTGGGTGCGCAAGGAGGCCTACCTGAAGGCGGAGGGCGTGGGACTGCAGCGTCCGCCAAGTACGTTTGCGGCACCCGCAGGCGTTCCCCTGCCTGCTACCGACGTGGCCGCAGGACTGGAAGTGCGCATGCTCGACGCAGGCGCACGCCACAAGGCTGCCATCGCGCTGCCCGTGGGCAGCGACGTGCAGGTTGTCTGGTGGTGGCCGCCGGCGTCCCCCTGATCGCATCGGCGTGCCGTCAGGCGTGGTCGTCCAGGTCCGGGACGTCCACCACCAGCACGGGCGGCTGGTGCAGGTAGCGCGTGGTTCGTCGCTTGTTGCGGATGTCGTCGTAGACGGCCTGCGCCTGCGCTTCGCCGATCGAGAGCGCTGTCGCCAGGTCGGCCGCCGAGCGGTCGTGGTTCAGCGCCCACACGGCCAGGTCCATCTGCCGGAACGGCAGCGCGAAGTAGAACTCGTCCTGGCCCTGGGCAAGGCTGTAGGTATCGGTGGTCGGGATCGCGGCGCACACGCGCTCGGGCAGGCCCAGGTGCCGCGCCATGCCGTACACCTGCGACTTGTAGAGGTGGGCGATCGGCTTGACGTCCGCCGATCCATCGCCGTTCTTCACGAAGAAGCCCTGGTCGTACTCCAGCCGGTTGGGCGTGCCGACGACGGCGTAGTTGAGGCGGTCGGCGTGGAAATACTCGAGCGTCTTGCGGATGCGCTGCTTGAAGTTGGTCGCCGCGACGATGGTCAGGTACTCGGACAGGCCCAGGTCGCGCTCGTGCACCGCGCCGGCGGGATCCTCCGCGATCAGGCGGAACCGGTTGAAGCGGCCCTCGACACCACCGTCGATGACGATCTTGAATTTCCAGCCCTCGCCGTACTCGGGCAGGGCGGAGCGCACGGCGGCGTCGCGCGCGCTGTAGCAGCCGATCGCCTCGAGCGCGGGCGCGATGTCCACCGTCTCGGTGCGGATACCGAGGTGCTCGGCGAGGATGCGGGCACGCGCCGCGCTGTCGTCGGACGAATCGCGCTCGGGCAGGATCAGGCCGTACACGCGGTCGGCACCCAGCGCACGCACCGCCAGCGACACGCTGACCGAGCTGTCGATGCCGCCCGAAATGGCGACGACCAGGCCGCGGCGATGCAGCTGCCGCGCGGTGATTTCGCGGATACGGCTGCAGATCCGATCGGCTTCCTGCGCATAGTCGATATCGAGCACGTTCCAGTCGAGCGAGGTCATGCGGTCTCCGGGATTCTGAAAAAGTTGGGAAGGAAGCTGGATGCGGTGGTCATGGCGAGGCCGTGCTCGTGGCGAGGCCGGGCGATACGCCGGCAGCCTCCGCCAGCGCGGCGCGCCGGATCTTGCCCGACGCGGTGCGCGGCAGGGCGTCGACGAATTCGATGTGCCTGGGCACCTTGTAGGCGGCGAGGCGCTGCCGGCAATGCGCGCGGATCGCCGCGACATCGGGCGCAGCGTGCGGGTGCGGCACGACGTAGGCCTTGATGACCTGGCCGAGCACCTCGTCATCGATGCCGATGGCAGCCACCTCGCTCACGCCAGGAAGCTCGGCGATGGCTTCTTCGATATCGCCGGGGAAGACGCGGTGGGCACCGGTCTTGATCATGTCGCTGCGTCGGCCGTCGAGGAACAGGAACCCATCGGCGTCGAGTCGACCGACATCGCCGGTATGCAGCCAGCCGTCCCTCAGGACCTTGGCGGTGACGACCGGGTCCCGCCAGTAGCCGAGCATCACGCCGGGACCCTGGACGCAGACCTCCCCGTCCTCTCCCTGCGCAGCCGGTGCGCCATCGTCGCGCACGATGCGCAGCGCGACGCCCTCGATGGGGATGCCCACCGAGCCGGGTTTGTCGTCCAGGCGCTCGGGCGGCAACCAGGTGATGCGCGAGGTCGCCTCGGTCTGGCCGTACATGACGAACAGTCGCGGGCCGGGCAGGGCGAGGCGCAGGCGGCGGGTGAGCGCAGGCGCCATCGCGCCGCCGGCCTGGGTGAGGTAGCGCAGCGAAGACAGGTCGTAGTCCTGCAGGGGGACGCGATCCAGCAGCAGCGCGAACGTGGAGGGCACGCCGGAGAAGCCGGTGATGCGCTCGCGCTGCAGGTACTCGACCAGCAGGTGCGGGAACACCAGATTGTCGGCCAGGTGCACGCATGCGCCGACCAGCAGATGCGTGTGCAGCACCGATGCGCCATAGGCGTAGTAGAACGGCAGCACGCTCAGCACGCTGTCGCGCTCGCATAGCTGCAGGTAGGCCACCACGGCACGTGCGTTGGCCAGCAGATTGCCGTGGCTGAGGGTCACGCCCTTGGGCGCACCGGTGGTGCCGGAGGTGTACAGGATCAGCGCCGGATCGTCTTCGCCCGGCGAGGGCAGCCCGGCGTCGGGGATCGCTTCGTCGGTCGGCCAGGTCAATGTGCCCGCGACCACGCACTGCAACGACGGCCCGATGTCCTGAGCGGCGGCCAAGGCGTCGGCGTGGGCGGCCTGGTGCACCAGGACGCGCGCTTCGCAATGCCGCAGCCAAGGCACCAGGTCGCGACTGCGCGCCTGGACGTTCAGCGACACCGCCACGCCGCCCGCCAGCCAGGTTCCGTAGATCGCCACGGCCGCGTCGCTGCCGTTGGGCAGCAGGATCGCGGCCCGTTCACCCGGCCGCAGTCCCCGCTCCCGCAGGTGTTCCGCGAACGCGCCCGCGCGCTGCCAGAACGCGGCGTAGGACAGGCGCTGGTCCGCCTCGACCAGTGCGACGGCCGCAGGCGAGCGGCGGGCCATCCGGCCAACCAGGGCGGGGAGCGAATCCACGGACGGCGTCAGCTGGCGAGCTTGCGGCTCACGAAGCCGTCAACCGATTCGACCGTGTGGAAGTTCGCCGGCACCATTTCCTCGGGGGTCACGGCGATGTGGAAGCGTTCTTCCAGGAAGTCGATCAGTTCGATGATGCCGGTGGAATCGATGATGCCTCCCGCGATCAGGGCATCCTGGTCGCCGAGGCTGGAATCGTCGTCGGCGAACAGGAAATTCTGCAGGATGTAGCGCTTGATCTCTTGCCGTTGTTGCATGTTGCCCAGTCCTTTCGGGAGTTCTTCCCCTTAACGGACGAACGTTGCGGCGGCGGCCAACAGCCGCCGGCCTCAGGTGCGCAGCTGCCGGTGCACCAGCATCGTCGAGAGGATGCCCACGAACGCCTGGTTGTCGGCGAACCCGGTGGCGCGCCCCTGGCGGCATTTCTCGAACAGCCGGCCCGCTGCGGCAGGGTCGAAATACCCGGCTTCGCGCAGCGATTCCGGGCTGAACAGCTCGGCGACGTAATCCAGCGGTTTACCGTCGAAGAAGAAGCTCTGGCTGTCCGGGGCGCGGTAGGGTTGCTTGGTGCGGCGCAGGATGTCGGCGGGCAGCAGGTCCGCCAGCGCCTTGCGCAGCAGGTACTTCTCGGTCATGCCGCGCAGCTTGAAGCTGGGGGGCAGGCGGTTGGCGAACTCGATCACGCGATGGTCCAGGAACGGGAAGCGTCCTTCGATGGAGTTGGCCATCGCCACCCGGTCGCCCTGCGACGACAGCAGGTAGCCGGCGAGCAGGCTCTTGGCTTCCACGTACTGGTCGCGCGCCATCGGCGCCCAGGAGGCGATGTCCGAAGGGAGCGTGCGTTCGTACGCCGCGAGCGGATCCCAGTCGCCGACCGCGGCGCGCAGGTCGGACGACAGCAGGCCGAGCGCGCGCTGCGACGTGGCCCAGCGCGGCACATGGGCGAAGATGGGGCGGTGCAGGTGTTCCATGCCCTGCCCGAAGAACTGCTGGGCGAAGGCCGGATTGCGCACGGGCGAGTTGGGCAGGTAGCCGTACAGCCGCTCCAGCAGGCGCGGACGCAACCGGGACCCGGGTTGCCGGGCCCAGAAGCGCCTGACCTTGGCTTCCTTGAAGATGTCGTAGCCGCCGAACACCTCGTCCGCGCCTTCGCCGGTCAGCACGACCTTGTAGCCGTGTTCGCGGACGCTGCCGGCCAGCAGCATCAGCGGTACCGGGGCCGTGCGCAGGATGGGGGTTTCCGTGTGGCGGATCAGGCGCGGAAAGGCCTCGCCGATGTCGCGGCGGGTGCAGCGCAGCATGGTGTGCTCGGTGCCCAGGTGCCGCACCATCGCCGCCTGGTGTTCGCTCTCGTCGAACTCGCCGTCCTCGAACGCCACCGAGAACGTACGGACCGGCGTATCGGTGAAGCCCTTGATCATCGCGACGATGCCGGAGGAATCCAGCCCGCCGCTCAGGTAGGCGCCGACCGGAACGTCGGCGCGCAGCTGCAGCCGTACGGCATCGACCAGCAGGTCGCGAAGCTGGGCGGTGGCGGCTTCGATGCTGTCCGGAAAGCGTGCCGGCGACGTCTCTTCGGCATCCGGGAAGCGCCAGTCCCAGTAGCGGCGCAGGGTCTGGCGGCCATCGTGCTCGATGGACATCAGGCAGCCGGGCGGCAGGCTCTGGACGTCCGCGTAGACCGTGCCGGGATCGACCGGTGCCCAGTAGGTCAGGGTCTGCGCCAGCCCGATCGGGTCCAGCGCGCGGGTGGCCGGCAGCACGGCGTGCAGGGCCTTCACTTCGGAGGCGAACCACAGGCAGCCGCGGCCCTGCGCATGGAACAGCGGGCGGATGCCCGCGCGATCACGCGCCAGCACCAGGCGCCGCCGCTGGTTGTCCCACAGCGCGATGGCGAACTGGCCGTTGAGGTGTTCGACGAAATCGTCCCCGTACCGGTCGTACAGGTGCACGATGACTTCGGTGTCCGATTGCGTGTAGAACCGGTGGCCGGCCGCTTCCAGTTCCCGGCGCAGTTCCAGGTAGTTGAAGATCTCGCCGTTGAACACGGTCCAGACCGTGCCGCCGGGATTGCGGATCGGCTGGTCGCCCGTGGCGAGGTCGATGATCGACAGCCGTGCGTGCGCCAGGCCGACACCGGGTTCGACGTGGAAGCCATAGCCGTCCGGCCCGCGGTGCGCCAACCGGGTGATCATGGTCGACAGTTCCGCCTCGGGCGCTTCCGGGCCGGCGGAGAGAGCCACGAAGCCGGCTATGCCGCACATGCTGCAACTCCTGCGCCAAGACGCGATGACGGCTTGCCGGTGACGATACGTATGCAGGAGGGGCTGGCCGCGCGTCCGGGGACGGACGCGAAGTCGGTGTGTGGCGACCTGTCGGGCAAGGCTCGGCTCCTGGCGATGGACATGGGATGTGCTGCACTGCGAACGTGGCGCCATGCCGTTTCCGGACATCCGCACGGCCGGTCCTTTGGCATTTGCGCGCATTGCGTGTCAGAGTAGCGCCGCCGTGCGCGGGTGGGGGACCTGCGTGCAGGTGCGGTGCCGGCGAGGCCGGTTTTCAGGGGTATCCACGTTGTCTGTCGGAGCAGCAACGGTCCGCGGTGGACTGCGGACACACGTTATGGATGGGGGGCGCAGGATCTTGCAGGCGAGGACGGACTCTTCTTTGGAGGCGGTGATCGATCCGATGTTCCGCGCGGCGGCCTGGTGCGCGTCCGCGAGGGGCGGCCGTCTGGTCGTGCTGTTCTACCACCGTGTCCTGGCCGCACCCGATCCGATGCTGCCCACCGAGCCCGATGCGCGCATCTTCGATGCGCAGATGCGGGCCCTGGCCGGCATGTTCAACGTGCTGCCGATGGATGAGGCGATCGCGCGGCTCGCTGAGGGACGGCTGCCCCCGCGCGCCGCCTGCATCACGTTCGACGACGGTTACCGCGACAACCTGCAGATCGCCGCCCCGATCCTGGCGCGCCATGGCATGACGGCGACATTCTTCGTCGCCAGCGGCTTCCTCGACGGCGGCAGGATGTTCAACGACACCGTGCGCGAAAGCGTGCGCCGGTTGCCGACCGGCGAGCACGATCTGTCATGGCTCAACCTCGGTCGCCGGCAGGTGGACGACGGCGCCTCGCGCATGTCGCTGTTCATGGATGCCGTGGCGGCCATCAAGTACCTCGACCCGGACGCGCGCGATGCCGCCGGTGAACGGCTGGCCGCACTGGCGGACGCACCGCTTCCCGACGATCTGATGATGACCTCGGATGAAGTACGCGCGCTGCAGCGTTCCGGCATGGAAGTGGGCGGCCACACGCTGACGCATCCGATCCTCAGCAGGATCGAGGATGAAGAGGCCCGGCGGCAGATCGACGGCAACCGCGCCGTGCTCTCGTCGCTGCTCGAACGGCCGCCGCGCTTCTTCGCTTATCCCAACGGCGTGCCGCAGCGCGATTACGCCGCCCGGCATGTCGCCATGGCGCGCGAGGCCGGTTACCAGGCCGCGGTATCGACCGCGCGCGGCACCTGCACGCATGACAGCGACCTGTTCCAGCTGCCGCGCTTCGCGCCCTGGCATAGCCGGGCGATGGATTACCGCCTGAGCCTGCTGAAGAGCCTGGCCAAGCGGACGAGCGAAACGCGGGCCTGAGCGGCCCGGGACGCGCTCAGAGATCCTCGGGCAAACGCTCGCTCCAGCGCCGCAGCCACGGCGCCACGCGATCGCCCACGCGCGGGAAGCGCGCCAGCAGTCCGGCCAGCGTCTGCATGTCCTGCCGCTTCCAGATGCCCAGCCACGGCGACAGCCCGACGAACAGCAGGGCGTACAGCGTCCCCGCGACGGCCTTGCTCCACATGCCCGGTACCAGGTGGACCAGCGCGAACGCGGGCAGCAGCGCCAGCCCTGCGGCCATGAACTGCGCCGCCAGCGCCCGGAAGGGGTAACGCACCTTCAGCACGCGCGCGGTGATCGCCGCGAACGCGAGGAAAATGACCAGTCGTGCGACGGCATGCGCGGCCACCGCGCCCATCAGGCCGTAGCGAGGGATCAGCAGCAACGCGGCGACCGCGGTGATGACGATCGCGCCGACGGCGAAGATGGCACGGAGTTTCTGGTTCTCCGTGGTGGCCAGGATCGCGGCGAACGCGCCTTCCGACAGGGTGAGGCCGCCGACGACCGCCATGGTCTGCAGTACCAGGATCGCAGGCGCGTAGTCGGTGCCGTACATCACCGTGATCACGGCTTCCGCCACGAACGCGACGGCACCGGCCAGGATGAGCCCGAGGAACGTGAAGTAGCGGACCGAGTCGGCGAGGATCAGGTTGACGCGTGCCTGGCCGCCGGCGCCGTACGCATGGCCCATGGCCGGCAGCAGCACGGTGGTCAGGCCCGACGACAGCAGGTCGATGCCGCCGCGGGTCAGCGAGGCGGCGATGACGAAGAATCCGACATCGGCCGCGCCCACCAGCGTGTTGAGCAGGTAGGTCTCGATCGACTTGTTGCCCAGCGCGTAGATGATCGTCAGCACCACCGTCCACGCGAGGTGCGGCTTCAGGCGGGCGAGCAGGGTGGCGTCCGGCACCGCGCGGTCGGGCCGGATGCCGGCGCGGCGCAGCAGCAGTGCGGCGGCGGCGATGTGTAGCAGGCTGATCGCGGCGAACAGGGTCAGGTAGGCCGACAGCGGTGCGCCCGCCAGTACCAGTGCGCCGACGCCCACCAGGTTGAGCGCGGTCATGCTGAGCGTGGAGACGGCTTCGATGTCGAAGCGTGCGTAGCCTTTCGCCACCGATACCGAGAACAGGTAGTAGGCCTTCCCCAGCAGGCTGACGAGGGTCACCGCGGCGAAGAACACCAGACTGCGCTCGCCCCAGCCGGCGGGCTCCAGCAGCGGCAGGCACGCTACGAACGCGACCGCCATGATGACCATGCAGAGGTGCTGGCGCCGCAGCAGCCAGCCGTGCACTTCGCGCGCTGCCTGTGGCTCGTCGCGCCCCAGGCTCTCGGAGATGAAGCGGATGCCGGTGGTGTTGAGGCCGTTGTTGGCCAGGACCACCAGCATCCCCGACAGCCACACCACGTACGAGTAGCCGCCGAAGGCATCGGGGCCGACCGCACGCGCGATCAGCACGCTGATCAGCAGGCCGACCGCGTAGTTGATGTACGTCGACCCGGTCATCAGCAGGGCGCCGCGGACGAGCGTGTCCTTGCGGAAGGCACCACTCATGGGGCGGCCCACGGTGCAGGACGGGGAGGAAGAGGCGTCACGCGATGCTCGATGGGCGGCCGGGATGATCCGGTAGGCGGGCGATGATAACGCGCTGCGGGCGGATCGGCCTTGCAGGTTCGCGTAGGATGCAGGCTCCTTTCCGTTCCCGTCGCCGCATCATGCAGACTGCCGTGTCCCGCCCCGCCAGCATCCTGCATGTGGTCGACTCCCTCGAGGTCGGCGGGCTCGAACGCGTGGTGACCGATCTCGCCATCGCGCAGCAGGCCGCAGGCAGCCGCGTGACGGTCTTCAGCATCGCGGACAGTGCGGGGTTCGTACCGGTTCTGGAAGCGGCGGGCATCCCGGTGCTGATGGGCGGCAAGTCCGGCACGCTGGACCGCAAGGTGCTGGCGCGGCTGCGCCAGGCGGCACTGGGCCAGCGGGTGCAGGTGGTGCATGCGCACAACTTCGTGCCCAACTACTACGCCGCCCTCGCGTTGCTGGGCACGTGGCGCCGTCCCGTGCTGGTGGGAACCTGCCACGACATGGGCATGCGGCTGGGCAATGCGCGCCTGCGCCGCCTGTACCGGCTGTCGCTGCTGCGGACGCAGCGGGTGGCCATGGTGGGACGGCAGGTGCATGAGCGCTTCGTCGGCGAGGGCTACGTGCGTGCGGAAGACGCCGAGACCCTGCTCAACGGCATTCCACTGGCGCCCTTCGCGGGATCGCCGCAGCGGCGCGAAGAAGCGCGACGCCGGCTCGGGCTGGGCGCAACGGACCTGGTCATCGGCCATGTGGGGCGGCTGGTCGAACTGAAGAACCAGAAGGCACTGATCGAATGCATGCCGGCACTGGTGTCCGAGTTTCCGCAACTGCGCCTGGTGCTGGTGGGCGAGGGGCCGACGCGCGAGGCGCTGCAGGCGCAGGCGGCTTCGCTGGGCGTCTCGGACCGGGTGATGCTGGCGGGCGCCCGCCATGACATATCCGATCTGTTGCCGGCCTTCGACGTGTTCGCGCTGCCCTCGTTCACCGAGGGCCTGTCCATCGCGCTGCTCGAAGCCTGCGCGAGCGGGCTGGCCATCGTCGCCACGGCGGTGGGCGGCAATCCCGAAGTGATCCAGGACGGCGTGTCCGGGCGGCTGGTGCCGGTCGGCGACACCGCCGCGCTGCAGGCCGCCCTGCGCGAACTGCTGGCATCCCCCGACCTGCGCGCGCAGCGCGGCGCGTCCGCGCACGCCTGGGTGGCGGCGCATGCCTCCATCGAGGCGTTGCGTGACGCTTACGCGGGCTTCTATGCGCGCGCCCTCGGCACGCGGACGTGAGCCGTCAGCCTTTGCCATGCAGGTATTGGAACGTGCGTTCCAGGCCTGCCTGCGTGGTCACCCGCGGTGACCAGCCGATCTGCTTGAGCGCGGCGTTGGCGTAGCGCAGCGGGCGGTACATCGAGCGGACCACGTAGGGCGTGAACACGGCCGGAAGCTGTCCCTTGGAGCGCCGGTGGTACCAGACCAGCATGCGCGACCCCTGCAGCAGCATCGGATACGGCACGGGAATCGTCCGCAGCTTGCGCACGAGCCTGCGGTACTGGCCCAGGTAGTGGCGACACGAGGGCAGGTCATCATCGACCACGTTGAAGACGCCGCCGGGCGGTGCCTTGAGCGCTGCGACCGCGACCGCGTCGGCGCAGTTCTCCACGTAGGTCAGCGGCAGCGTGGCGCCGCCTCCCAGGCTGAAGAAGAAGCCGAGCGCACCGATGCCGACGCGCGGCGACAGCGCGCCGCCGCCCTCGCCGTAGATGACACCGGGCCGCAGCACGACCGTCTCGAAACCGAATCGCGCGCGATACTCGTCCAGCAATTGCTCCTGGCGTACTTTCGCGTAGCCGTACGGGCCCTTGTCCACGCCGACGGTTTCCAGTGGGACCGACTCGTCGTGGACCGCATTGCGGCCCAGCCCGTCGGTCCGGTACACGGCGAACGAGCTGATCTGCACGACGCGTCGCACGCCGGCCGCACCTGCGGCTTCCAGAAGGTTGCGCGTGGCGACCACGCTGTTGGCGAACATGTCGGCGGCCGCGCCGCGCATGCCGGCCGCGGCATGGACCAGGCAATCGACGTCGGCGACGAGCGACGCCAGGGCGTCGCGCGCCAGCAGGTTGGCGCCCGCCCATTCGATGCGCGCCTGCGGGAATGCCGCGCGCAGTTCTTCGACGAGACCTTCGGGCGGACGCTGGCGCACGTGCAGGCGCAGGTCTTCCACGCCCTGCTGCAACAGACTGCGGGCGATGCGCTGACCGAGGAATCCGCCCGCGCCGGTGACCAGGACCTTCATGGTTGCTCTCCGATGTCCGCGACGATGGCATCGATCATCCGGCACACCCGCAGGATGTGCGCGTGCGGGATGGGATCGACGCCACGGTCGTCGTTGACCGCGTCGTAGAAGCGTGTCAGCAGGACGCGCATGGGCTGGAAGTAGTGGAATTCATGACGGCCGAAACGGCCCAGGTTGCGCATGCCGTTGCGCGCGAAGCGCGCCGACTGCACCCAGGCGGGAAACAGGCGACCGATGGCGCTGGGTTGGTTCTGGCGCGCGCTGTGGACCAGCGTGCGCGCGGCATAGTCCAGTTCCACGCTGTCGCGTGCGCCGACCACCTTGAGCGAATGCGCCACCGGACGGCCGTGCGCGCTGATCAGGCCGTTGGCGGTGACCTTGCCGTCGTGGATGAGGAAGCGCAGCTCGTCAGGCATCGCATCGACCATGGCGTTGCCGGTGGCGGCGCGGCGCCGGAAAGCGCAGGTGCGTACGGCGAAATCGTCGCCGATGTGCGGGACGATCTTCGCCAGCACGTGGTCCAGAACGTTGTGGAACAGCTTGCCGGGCAACCGGTGCACCCAGTGGCCGGGGTCGCCCATCACCGCCAGACCGTAGTCGCCGGACAGGTTGTAGCCGTAGTGGGTATCCAGGTGGACGATATCGCCGAGCCGGCCGGCATCCAGCAGCTCCGCGAGTTCGAGGCCCGGGGTCTCGAAGTTGTAGAGGTAATTGACGCTGACCCGGCGCCCGTTCGCGCGCGCGCAGTCCAGGATCGCGGCGGCCTCGTCGGCGGTCAGCGCGAACGGCTTCTCCATGAAGACATGGCAGCCCGCTTCCATCGCCTGCCGGGCGATCGGCAGGTGGGAATCGGGCGGCGTCGCCACGTGCACCACGTCCAGGCGCTCGTACGCGAGCATCGCCGCCAGGTCGGTGTAGCGGCCGGGAACGCGCATCCGCTCGGCCAGTTGTTCGACCATCAGGGGCTCGCGATCGCACACCGCGACCACGTCGCCGCGCCCGGTGGCGCGGATCTGCTCGACGTGGCCATCGGCGATCTTGCCGCAGCCGACGATTCCGATTCTCAGCACAGCGTGTGTCCTCGTGAAAACAGGGGTGGTCAGCGCCGGGTGCGCTTCCACGAACCGCGGTAGTTGCCGCTCGCATAGCGCCACGACGCCAGCAGGAACGCCAGGTTGAGGGCGAACAGGAACGTGGGGATGCGGAGCAGGGAGGGCAGCCGCACGCCGGCGAGGCTGGCGGCATACAACAGGGCGGCGCCCGCATAGGCGACGATCTGCAGCGATGCCAGCAGCAGCCACAGGCGCGACTGCGACGCCAGGATCAGGCTGGCGAACAGCGCCACGATCAACAGATGGGGCGCGACCCAGCGCAGCACCTTGTGCGAGAAATACGCGAAGCGCGTGGCGACCGAGGTGCAGAACAGATACTCGGGATGGCGGAACAGGGCCTGGAAGTTGCCGATACCGATGCGCACGCGGCGGTGGAACTCCTCGCTGATCGCATCGGGCGTGTCCTCTTCGGCCCAGGCCGCGGGCTCGTAGACCAGGCGCTGGCCGGCGGCGGCCACGCTCATCGCCACGCAGAAATCGTCGCAGATGGTGTCGGTGGCGAGCGGGGACCAGAACTCGCGACGGATGGCGTAGATCGCGCCGTTCGCGCCCAGCAGGCCGCCGATGCGTGCCTCGAAGAACTTGAGCACCTGTTCGACACGCCAGTACAGGCTGTCCTGGTTGTCGCCATTGGAACCGAGCAGGCGCAGCTCGCCGCTGACGGCGCCGACCTCGGGGGTGCGGAAGTGGGCGACCAGCCGACGCACCGCATCCTTCGCGAACAACGTATTGGCGTCGGAGAACAGCAGGATCGGCTCATGCGTACGCGCGACCAGGTCGTTCAGCACGCTGGCCTTGCCACGGTTCTCGGTGAAGACGTGCGCGTGCACGGTGGCCTGCCCGAAGCTGGCGAGGATCTCCCCGGTGCGGTCGTGGCTGCCGTCCGAACCCACGTAGATGTGCAGGAGTTCGCGCGGGTAGTCCAGCGCCAGCAGGTTGTCGATCCGCGAACGGATGTGGCGCTCTTCGTTGTAGGCGGAAATGACCACCGCCACCGCCGGCAGCACGCCGCCGCCGGGGTTGCGGCGTTCGCGCTTGCCCAGCACGTAGCGGACGTCGCGCAGGCCCTGCGCCAGGCCGCCGATGGCGACCAGCAGCAGCGGATAGAGCGCGTACGAGTAGACCACGGCGCCCAGGCAGCACGCCGCGAGCAGGATCAGGGCGGTTTCCAGCATCAGCTCACCTGCGCCGTCCTGGGCGCGTACGCGGGGCGCGGAATCAGATAGTCGCGATGCTGCCCCGGATCACCGGCCAGGCCGGCCTCGGCTGCCTTGACGATGTTGTAGGCCTCGCGTGCGCTGACGTAGTGCAGCTTCCACTCGCGACCGTCGTTGTAGCGCGACTCCAGGTGACTGAAGGCGCGGTCCATCGCCGGGCCGAGCAGCGTGTCCATGTCGCGTTCCTGCGTGCCGTGCGTATGCACCTTCACGAAGATCCACTCCGGCCGGCCTTCGACGTGGATGCCGGTGCGGATCCACGCGTCGATGCGCTCGGGCGTCGGCGGCGAACTGGTGCGGACATCGGCATTCTCGATGCGCGGCAGGATGCCGAACTTGCGGCTGTCCCAGCGCAGGCCCAGCGGGCCCTGGATCAGCAGCATGTCGCCGCTGCCGTCGCCACCGACGCGCGCGCGACGGCCCCGGTCGTGCGACTTCGGCTGGTCCGCGACATCAGTCGCGTAGTAGATGCTGTTGATGGTCCGGGTCTGGCAGGGATCGGGGGCGGCCGGCAGGGTGAAATCGGCGTAGCAGCCTTCTTCGCGCAGCACGATCAGTTCGTTGTCCACACCGCACATCTCGCCACTGGGGTGGCTGTTGTCCAGCGACCAGTTGCCATGGATGAAGCCCCAGCGCGGCTGGCCGGTGACCGCATCCACCGGCAGCGCGTCGTGGTCGCGCACCAGCAGCGAGGTGAAGCGCTGCAGCTTCTCGCGCAGGCCGGCCTCGGTATCGTCGTGGTGGTGCAGGTGGACGTCGATCTCGCCCAGCTCCATCCGGCACAGCTCCACCAGCGCATCCATGTGCTCGCGGCGGTACTCCTCTTCCGGATAGAAGAACGAGTGCACGGGCGGACGGCCGTCGGCATCGCGGTGCGACGCGCACAGCCGCGGGTACTCGCTGCGCCAGCGTGCCACGCGTGCCACTTCGGTCTCGTAGTCGGCAGCGGCCCACATCGGCTCGTAGTGGTCCACGAAGCAGAACATCACGTGCTTGGTGGTGCCCGCAGGTGGGCGCGCGATCGCCCAGTCGCGGCGCAGGTAGCTCCACAACCAGCCGAGGATGTTGCGTTTCCATACCAGCCGCAGGACGGCGGCCGCACACAGCACGAGCAGGGCGACGATGATGAAGGCGACGATTTTCATGGGGAGGAGGCAGGCCGGGAAGCGGGTACGCGGGCATCCCGCGTGGACGAGGGGGAGGAAGAGGACGGAGTGCGGACGATCATTGGACCATGCGCTCCAGCACGATGATGCCGTAGATGGCGGTGACGCTGGCGAACAGCAGGATCGTCGTGCGCATGACCCACGAGGGCAGGGGCGGCCACGGCGTGCCGGCCTCGGTCAGCGGGTGCGCCTTGCGGGCGCAGTACGCCGCGCTCGCGCAGATCGCCAACAGCAGGAACAGGTTCGGCGTATAGGTACGCGAGAGGAACCATGCGCAGGCCAGGAAGCCGATGAAGGATGACAGCAATATCGCCGCCAGCTTGCGGTCGCGCGAGCCGGCCGGCGCCAGATCGGCGACCTGGCGCAGACCCTCGTAGGCCAACACCAGCATCGCCAGCCAGAGGAAATAGCCCGGCAGGCCCAGTTCGGCGAAACAGAGGGCGAACGAGTTGTGGGCCGTCAGATGGTGGTGGTTGGTGAAGTTGCCGTAGCCCACGCCGAACACCGGGTTGCTGCGCATCATCTGCAGGGCTTCGTACCACGCCTCCACGCGCTCGTTGGCCGACTGCTCCTGGGTGGAGAAGCCGCGGTCGCCGCCGAAACTCAATGCGGTGGCGCCGATGCCCATCACGCCCAGCAGCATCACGGTGCGGAACGTGCCCAGCATGCGGCGGATGCCGAAGAAGAACAGGGCCGCGATGCCGACCAGGGCGCCGCGCGAGTGGGTCAGCAGGATCGTGTAGAGCATCACCGCCGTCGGTGCCAGCACCACCACCAGGTTGCGCATGAAGCTGCGCTTGCGGTACGCGCCCCACAGCATCGGCAGCACCATCACGATGGCCTGGGCCAGGTCGTTCGGGTCCGCCAGGAAGCCCAGGTGACGCACGCGCCACAGGAACACGCCGGTGGTGTCCTCGGCCGGGATCGGCAGTTCCTGCACCGACAGCAGGTCGGCCGGATCGTTGCCGGTGCCCTGGCGCAGCACCAGCTGGTCCATCATGAAGCCCGTATGGAACGCCGAGATGGACGTCAGGCAGACGATCGTCATGCACACCACCAGCGTCGTGCAGGCGATCTGCACACGCTGCGTGGTGGTCAGGTTGAGCACCGTCAGCACGAACAGCATCGCGGCGGTACTGAAATGGTATACCGCCAGTGCCGCACCACCGGTCCAGCCGGCGGCGATCTGCGACAGTCCGATGACCACCATCAGGCCGGCCAGCAGGACGAAGTTGACCGGGCGCGTGGCGACCCGGCCGGCGCGGAACGCATCGAACAGCGCGAAGCCCAGCGCCAGGAACCACAGCACCAGCATCGGTCGCAACGAGGCCAGATCGGGCGCGAACATCTCCACCGGGCGCAGGAACGTCATCGCCACGTAGAGGATGTACAGGAAAAAACCCATGGTGCTCGACGCTCCGACGCTGCCGCCGAGCGGCCCCTGGCTCTAGCAACGTAACAAGTGTCCCGGAGAGGCCATTGGCACCGTCGCGCCGCAGCCGCGCGCGGTGCGTGGCCGTCGTACGGCGGGCCATCCGCATGGCCGGATGCAGGCGTGTCTGACGTGATGCAAGGCATCATCCTCCGGAATTCCGTCCCATGCCGCAAGACAGTCCGATGCCGCTGAAGCGCGTGCTGTACCACCATCGCACGCAGGGCAAGGCAGTGGAAGGCGTGCACATCCGCGGCGTATCCGATGCATTGCGTGCCGAGGGCGTGGCGGTGGACATCATCTCGGTGCCGGGCGCCGATCCCTATGCGAGTCCGAAGGCCATGTCGCCGACCAGCTCGTCCAAGAGCTGGATGCGTGCGCTGACGCGCCTGCCCGAGCCGCTGTTCGAACTGGCCGAGATCGCCTACAACCTGGTCGCCGGCTGGCGCGTGCTGGCCTACCTGCGCCGGAATGCCGACGTCGACTTCATCTACGAGCGTTACTCGCTTTTCATGATCTCCACGGTGTTGCTCGGACGGATGCGTGGGCTGCCGGTCATCCTTGAGGTCAACGATTCGGCGGCGGTGCACCGGGTGCGCCCGCTGTTCTTCCATCGCGTGGCGATGGCGATGGAGCGCTACACGTTCCGCAAGGCGACCGGGCTGGTATTCGTATCCGCGGCATTCCGCAACCGCATCCAGGAGGCGCATGGCACGCTGGCACCGGCGATCGTCACCCACAACGCGGCCAACATCGACAAGTTCAGTTTCACCGAGCAGCAGCGCAGCGATGCCCGCGCGCAGTGGGGTCTGGAAGGCCACGTGGTCTGCGGCTATCTGGGCGCGTTCGTGCCCTGGCATGCGATCGACAAGTTTGTCTATGCGATCGCGGACCGCCTGGAGCAGGCGCCGCACCTGAAGCTCCTGCTGGTCGGCGACGGCGCCACCTATCCGGAGGTCAAGGAGTTCGTGGAGAAGCGTGGCCTGGCCGACCGCGTGATCCTGACCGGACGCGTGCCCCACGATGCGGTCCCCGGCCTGCTGGCCGCGATGGACATGGCCATCCTGCCCAGCGCGGGCGACTACACCTCGCCGGTCAAGCTGTTCGAGTTCATGGCCTGCGCCGTGCCGCCGATCGCGCCGGACTTCGAGCCGATCCGCGAGGTGCTCGTGGAAGGCAGCACCGGCTGGATGTTCCGTGCCGAAGATACCGAGGCGGCCGTGCAGGCGGTCCTGCAACGCAGTACCGATGCGGACGAACTGCGCCGCATCGGCCAGGCGGCACGTGCCTACGTGGCGGCCGAGCGGCAGTGGCGGCACAACGTGCTGCAGCTGTCGGACTTCTACACCGGTCTGAGCCAGCCGGCTTCCGCGGCCGCATGATCGACTTCCTGGCGGATCTTCGCTCCAAGCAGGCGCTGTACGAACAGTACGGGGACCGTTGCTCGCTGTTGCGTGCGGTGTTCACCGACGGCACGTCGGCCAATGCGCTCTATCGCCTGCAGGCGATGCTGGCGCGCGCAGGACTGGCGCCTCTGGCGCTGTTGCCGCACTGGGTCAACAAGGTGCTCAACGGCTGCGTGATCGGTGTACGCGCGCAGTTCGGGCCGGGCTTCGTGCTGATCCATCCGGTGGGCGTGGTGATCAATTCCGCGGTGAAGGGTGGCCGCGACGTGCGCATCGAGAGCGGCGTGGTGATCGGCGACAACCGCGGCGGCGTGCCGGTGCTCGCCGATGGTGTGTTCATCGGTTCCGGTGCCAAGGTCATCGGCGGCGTGCAGGTGGGCGAGGGGGCACGCATCGGCGCCAACGCCGTGGTGCTGCACGACGTGCCGGCGGGCGCGACGGCTGTCGGCATTCCCGCGCGGGTGCTGCCTGCGAGACCGGCGGCCGGCAGCGACGTCTAGGCGGCCGCGCCGCCCGGACTAGCGGCGTCGCGCCGCCAGCGCCTGTTCGCACACATCCAGGGTCTCGCGCGCCACGTCGTCCCAGGTGCGACGCATCGAGGCCGCGATGGCGGCGTGGTCCCAGGGATGGGACAGCGCCTGCGATAGAGCCTGCGCCAGGACGCTTTCGTCGCGGGGCGGGATGAGGAGGCCGTTGCGTTCGTCGATGATCTCGCGGGTGCCGCCGACATCGGTGGCGACGACGGGTACGCCGCACGCCAGCGCTTCGACGACGACGTTGGGATAGCCTTCCGACCAGCTCGGCAGGGTGAGCAGGTCCGACGCGCAGATCCACTCGGCCACCTGCTGGGGCTCCATGCCCCCCGGCATGACCACGCGCTGCTGCAGACCGGCGGTCTGCACCATGTGGTCGAGCTCCTCGCGCATCACGCCCTCGCCGACCAGCGCGAGCTGCAGCGAGGGATCGGAACCCGACAGCGCGGCGAAGGCGGCCAGCAGTTCGCGCAGGCCCTTCGATTCGACCAGGCGGCCGACATAGACCATCAGTTTCGCATCGGCGGAAACGCCCAGCTTCTGGCGCATCGCCTGGCGGTCGCGCGGATGGAAGACGCCGGTGTTGAAGCCGTTGACGACGGTATGCACACGCGCGGCCGGTGCACCGAAGTCGGCGATCGCGGTACGGCGCATCGCCTCGCTGACGGTCACCAGGGCATCGACGCCGGCCACGGTGCGGCGGGTGAACGCCGCGTTGGCGCCGGCGCGGACATGGATGTCCGAGCCCAACGCACCGGCGATGCACGGCACATCCAGGCGGCGTGCGCACTGCCACGCCGCGTAGGCATCCGGGTAGATCCAGTAGCCGATCACCACGTCGGGCGCGAACGCACGTACGCGCGGCGTCAATGCGCGTCCGGCCACGTACCCATTGGTGACGCGCGAAAGTCCGACCACGGCCGGGTAGGTGAAGGTTTCCACATCGATGCCGTCGGCCGAGTAGTCGGCGCCGGCCGTGCCGGTGAGGAAGTTGCGCGGGGTCAGGCCGGGAATGGCCAGATAGCGCGGCTGCTGGAAGAACACGCGCACCTTGGCCAGCTGCGACAGCGCGCGCGCCGTTTCGTGGATGTAGCGCCCGCGCGTGCGATCCTGCGGGATAGGCAGCATCGGGGTGACGACGGCGATTTTCAGCATGGCCCCTCCAGGGCGCGTGCGGATCGCCTCAACGGCGGTAGGTCAGGCGCAGGAACACCTGGTTTTCGTTGTAGGTCGGCGTAGTGCCGGTGGCCGACTCGCGCTCCAGACGGCGCACGTCCGCGCGCCAGTTCCAGTGGCGCGACAGGTCGTGCGACACGTACAGGCCGTACATCTTGGTGGTATCGCGCTCGTCGCTGTCGATGTAGTGGCGGCGGGTGGCGTTGAGCAGGGTGCCGAACGTCAGCAGGGGACGCGCGCGATAGCCCACGTCCAGGAAGCCGCCACGTTCGTCGCGGTCCTCGGTGTAGACCGACAGGGTGCTTTCATAGCGGAAGCGGCCGGTGAACGCGCTGGCGGTGGCGATCAGGCGTGCGCTCTCGTGCACGTACGACGCTTCCAGGCGGCGCTCCCGATACACGTCGGGGCTGACCATCGCGCCGCCGATGGCGACCCGGCCGGGCTCTTCTTCCTCGATCCCGCCCGCGCCTTCGGCGAGGTACGTCGCGGCGTCGGAGTACTCCCACGCGCCGGCCACGCGGACACGGTTGTTGGGGGTGATGGTCCAGTACAGCGAGGTGCGCACGAACGGCGCCGATGCCTCGTGTCCGCGCGTGAAGTCCAGCCACGCGTAACCGGCGATGACATTGAGGTTGAGGTCGGTCAGCCGGTGGGTATAGCCCACGAAGGCCGAGCGCCGCTTGTAGTCCTCGGCCAGGTTGTCGTAATCGAAGTCGACGTCCTGTACTTCCACGCCGGCGGAAAACTGCTGGGTCGTGCTGCGCTCCCATTCGGCGCGGAACGCCGCCGAGATGCGCGAGGAGTCGAAGTCGCGGCTGTTCTCCGCATACGAATCGACATAGCGCAGGTCGGTGCGGCCGCGCAGCGTCGGCGCCAGGTTGAACCGCAGCGTCGGACCGGTGGTGAACACGTTGGTGCGCTGCATGTTGCCCGGCGTATCGGCCGCACGCAGGTTGACCGGCTCCATGCCCAGGTGGTCGGACACCACCCAGTTGAGCCGTTCCGGCATGATCGTCCAGTCGACGTCGGCGTCCAGGTTGGTGCGCAGCTCGTTGGCGAACTCGCCGCCGAGGTAGTTGTAGTACTCGAGCCCGCCGGCGATGTCGGCGCGCAGCACCGAGCCGGTTTCGCTCAGCGAGAAGTTGACGCTGGGGATCAGCACGTTCTCGCTGATCGGGTCGGTCTGGCTGAGGTTGATGTTGTCGCTGTACTGGTAGCCCATGCCCAGGTCGTAGTCCAGGCGCCAGGCGGCCTTGGCCGCCGGCGGCGTGCAGGCCGCCACCAGGGCGAGGCTCAGAAGGGTTCTGCGCATGGGTGCCACCTCTACGGGATCAGGGCAGTTCGTTGAAGACGAGGCCGGCCAGCTTGTCGCTGTGGAAGTTGCTCACGGCCTTGGTGATGCGCTCGGGCGTGTCCCTACCGCTGCCGACCACCAGCACGACGAAATCCACCAGCTCGGACAGGATGCGGGCGTCCGGCGAGGCGGTGACCGCAGGCGCATCGATGAAGATATGCCGTTGCGCGTCTTCCTCCCGCAGCCGGCCGATCATGTCGCGCATCCGGCCCGAGGAGAAGTACTCGGCGCTGATGTGGGTCAAGCGACCGGCGGGGATCAGCTCCAGGTCCGGAATGCCGGTCGGGTAGATGACCGGATCGGCGGCCGGCATCTGCTGGTCGAGGTACTCGATCAGTCCGCCGCCGGAGGCGTCCACGCGCAGGTTGACGTGCTGCGAGGGGTCGCGCAGGTTGCAGTCCACCAGCAGCGCCGACTTGCTGGCGTGGAAGGCGAACGCCGCGGCCAGGTTGCAGGCCACGAAG
The DNA here is from genome assembly GCF_014851815.1 of Pseudoxanthomonas sp. PXM01. GTDB lineage: Bacteria > Pseudomonadota > Gammaproteobacteria > Xanthomonadales > Xanthomonadaceae > Pseudoxanthomonas_A. Next base: position 1,024,003 of record NZ_JACVAJ010000001.1, on the reverse strand, counting down.
CTGCCGCCCGAGCCGGGGCTGATGGGCGCGATCATGGTGATGAAGTTGTCGTTGCCACCCAGCGACAGCAACCGCGTGCGCAGTTCGCGAAACACGTCCACGTGCCGGTGCGCGGCGCCGTCGTGGTGGATCAGGCGGCGCTCTTCCAGCGGTTTGATCTGCTGGGCGCGCGGCTCGACGATGCGTGCGATCGAGGTGTTGCCGGGCTGTTGCGCCTGGTTGGCCGGGCGATGATCGTTGTTTTCCATGTTCATGCTTGCCTGACCGCCATATACCAGTACACGAGGACGTAGCAGACCAGGACGCCGGTGACCAGCATCGAGGCCATGGCGAACCGGACGCGCGTGCGGCGCTTCTCGCGCGCGGTCTCGTACGCGGGGACCGACACCAGCAGGGGCAGGCCGGTGTTGAGCGACTCCAGCGTCTTGGCCGAGCGGATGCGCGGGTCCAGGGTGACCAGCGCGAACAGCAGTCCCAGCGGTGCGAGTACGCCCAGGCCGAGGCCGGCGGCGGCGAAATGCAGCATGCGCAGGCCCGAAGGGCGCACCGGCAGCATCGCCGGATCCTGGATGCGGAAGGTCAGGCCGCGCTGTTCTTCATCCAGCACCATCGATACGCGCGCATTCTCGCGACGGCGCAGCAGGTCCTGGTAAAGGTCGCGGTTGACCTCGTAGTCGCGGGTCAGTTCGGCCAGCATGCCTTCGGAGGTGGCGATGCGCCGGCTGCGGTTGAGCTCGTCGTTCAGCATGGACTCGCTGGCGGCCATGCGCGAGCGCGTGGCGGCCAGTTCGCGGCGGGCGGTCGCCAGCTGGGTCCGCAGTTCCTGGTACAGCGGATTGATCTGCGCGTCGTCGCTCAGCGCCAGGCTGTTGCCCGACGGGCCCTGTTGCGTGCGGCGTGCTTCCTCGCTGGCCAGCTGCTGCTGCAGATCCTGCATCTGCAGGCGCACGCGGACCACGTCCGGATGCTTGTCGGTGAAGTTGAGGAGCAGCTGGTTGTACTGGTTCTGCAGGTCGATCAGCTGCGCGCGATACATGCTGGACCGCGACTGCACGGCCGACACCTCGGACTCGCCGGACAGCTGGGACACGAGCGCGCTTTCGCGCGACTGCTGTTCCATCATGCTCAGGCGGGCCTGTTCGACCTGCGCGCGCAACGCGTTGATGCGGGCGGTCGAGTCGGCCACGCTGCCGGGCTGGGCATCGATGTTGGCCGAGCGGTAGTCCATCAGGCCCTTCTCGGAGCCGGTCAGCTTGGCGTGGTAGTCGCGCACCTGCTTGTCGATGAACTCGAAGGCCTCGCGGCTCTCGCGTTCCTTGGCGGCACGATTCTGGGCGATGAACAGCTCGGCGAACTGCTGGGTCACTTCCAGCGTGCGGCGCGGGTCGGAGTCGTGGTAGTTGATCTGGATCAGTTCCGGCCGCGGCGCGTTGACCGTGGTGCGGCTCTTGATCTGCTCCATGATCCGGTCCTGCTCGATGGCGGACGGCTTGTCGGCCAGCCAGCCGCCCTTCTCCAGGATCATGGACATCACCTTGCGGCTGAAGATCACCTGCCGCGCCAGGCCGGCGCGGTCGGTGACTTCCGTCGCCACCGCACGGCCTTCCAGCAGCGGCTGGATGATGTCGCTGCCCTGCGCCAGGATGGTGGTGGAGGCGGCGTACTTGCGCGGCACCGCCAGGCCCACCGCAAGCGCGGCGAGGGCGATGAACGCGAATACCAGGGCCATGGCCACGCCGTAGCGGCGCATTTCGCGCAGCAGGACGGGTACCAGCTGGGCGATATCGTGGGTTTTTTCAGTCATTGGAAGGGAATTCGGTGGCGGCCGGGGTGCGCGCGGCAGTCATCAGAACGCGCGCTCGGGGACGATGACGACATCGCCCGGCTGCACATCGAAATTGCTGGCCAGATCGCCCTTCTGCAGGATGCGGTCCAGGCGGATCGCATAGGTGGCGCTGCTGTCGGCGTTCTTGCGGTGCAGGGACGTCTTGTCCGGGGCGGCGAACTCGTTGATGCCGCCGGCCGCCAGCACCGCGTCCAGCACCGTCATGCCGGGGCGGAACGGGATGGAGATCGGCTGCCGCACGGCGCCGGTCACGCGGACGCGCGAGAGGTACTCGTGGCTGCGCAGTTCGGTCAGGATCACGGCCACTTGCGGGTCGCGCACATAGGTCGCCAGCTTGGCCTGGATGTCGGCGGCGACTTCACCGGGCGTATGTCCGCCGGCCGCCACGTCGCCCACCAGCGGGACCGAGATCATGCCATCCGGACGCACCGGCACGGTGATGCCCAGTTCGGGATTGCGCCACACGGACACCTGGACGATGTCGTCCACGCCGATGCGGTAGTTGTCCACCGCGATCGTCTTCTGTTCGGGCGGCGCCGTCCTGCTGGCGGAAGAGCCCGTCGCGCAGCCTGACAGGATGAGCGCGCAGGTGAGGGCGGCGAGGCCGGCGAAGAGTCGGTTCATGGTAGTCCCCTGTTGGTGCGGATTGTCCTGAATAACGCAGGTAACATCACAATCCGGCCAGCGACGCCCCGTCCGTGGCCCTCAGGTCGCGTAGTAGTCGCGGTACCAGTCGACGAAGCGGCGGATGCCGGTCTCGATGGGCGTCGAAGGCGAGTAGCCGGTGTCCCGGCGCAATGCCTCGACGTCGGCCTCGGTGTCGGGCACGTCGCCGGGCTGCATCGGCAGCAGGCGCTTCTCGGCCTTCCGGCCCAGGCAGTCCTCCAGCACCTCGATGTAGCGCAGCAGCTGCACGGGCTGGTGGTTGCCGATGTTGTAGACCCGGTACGGTGCGCTGGAGGAGCCGGGATTCGGCTGCAGCGGGTCGTACACCGGGTCGGAGCCCGGTACGGTATCCAGCGTGCGGATGACGCCTTCGACGATGTCGTCGATGTAGGTGAAGTCGCGCGTGTGGTGGCCGTGGTTGAACACGTCGATCGGCGTGCCGGCCAGGATGTTGCGGGTGAACAGGAACAGCGCCATGTCCGGGCGCCCCCAGGGACCGTACACCGTGAAGAAGCGCAGCCCGGTGGTCGGCAGCGCGAACAGATGGCTGTACGTGTGCGCCATCAGTTCGTTGGCCTTCTTGGTGGCGGCGTACAGGCTGACCGGGTGGTCGACGCTGTCTTCCACCGCGAACGGCAGCTTGCGGTTCGCGCCGTACACCGAGCTCGACGAGGCGTACACCAGGTGTTCGATGCCCCGGTGGCGGCAGGCTTCCAGGATGTTGGTGAAGCCGACGATGTTGCTGTCGATGTAGGCGTGCGGGTTCTCCAGCGAATAGCGCACGCCGGCCTGGGCGGCCAGGTTGACCACGCGCTGCGGGCGGAAGTCGTCGAAGGCGGCCTCCAGGGCCGTGCGATCCTCCAGCGCGCCGCGCACGAAGCGGAACCCGCGCTCCGGCAGCAGGCGAGCGAGGCGTGCGTCCTTCAGGCTGGGGTCGTAGTAGTCGTTGAGGTTGTCGTATCCCAGCACTTCGTCGCCCCGTTCGAGCAGGCGATGGCTGAGATGCGAACCGATGAAGCCGGCGGCGCCGGTGACCAGAACACGCATCGGAGGGTCTCGTGCGGGAAGGAGCGGTTACAGGCAGTCGTCGACGGCGTCGCGCGGCAACGCGCGCTTCACGTCGAAAATCACCGCACCGGGCTTGCCGAGCGCGCGGACACCGTGGGCACCCCGTTCGACGAACTCCCGGTGCGCGACCGCAAGTACCACCGCATCGTACTGGCCTGCGTCCGGCTCTGCCACCAGCTCGAGCCCGTATTCGTGGCGGGCCTCGTCCGCATTCACCCATGGGTCATGCACGTCGACGCGCGCGTTGTAGCTGCGCAGTCCGGACACGATGTCGATGACGCGCGTATTGCGCACGTCCGGGCAGTTCTCCTTGAAGGCCAGTCCCAGCACCAGCACGCGCGCGCCGGCGATGGGCAGGTTGCGCTGGGCCATCAGCCGGGTGACGCGCTGGGAAACATGGCTGCCCATGCCGTCGTTGATGCGCCGCCCGGCCAGGATCACCTCGGGGTGGTAGCCGATCTGCTGCGCCTTGTGGGTCAGGTAGTAGGGGTCCACGCCGATGCAGTGGCCGCCGACCAGGCCGGGGCGGAACGGCAGGAAGTTCCACTTGGTCCCGGCGGCTTCCAGCACTTCGTGGGTATCGATGCCCAGTCGATGGAAGATCAGCGCCAGTTCGTTGACCAGCGCGATGTTGACGTCGCGCTGGGTGTTCTCGATGACCTTGGCGGCTTCGGCCACGCGGATGCTGCTGGCCTTGTGCGTGCCGGCGGTGATGATGCTGCCGTACAGGGCGTCGACGAAGTCGGCCACCTCGGCGGTGGAGCCGGAGGTGACCTTCACGATGGTCTCCAGCCGATGCTGCTTGTCGCCGGGATTGATGCGTTCGGGGCTGTAGCCGGCGTAGAAGTCGTGGTTGAAGCGCAGCCCGGATTCGTGCTCGATGATCGGGACGCAGGTTTCCTCGGTGGCGCCCGGATAGACGGTCGATTCGTAGATGGCGACCGCGCCTCTGCCGATGGCGCGGCCGACGGTACGGCTGGCCGACTCCAGCGGATGCAGGTCCGGACGCTTGTAATCGTCGATGGGCGTGGGAACGGTGACGATGAACACGTTGCATCCCGCCAGGGCGGCGGGGTCGTCGCTGAAATCCAGGCGCGGCGCGGCGCGCAGGTCCTCGGCGCTCATCTCCAGCGTGTGGTCGTGATGGTTGCGCAGGCCCGCCACGCGCCGGGCATCGATGTCGAAGCCGAGCGTGGGGAACGTGCGGCCGAACGCGACCGCCAGTGGCAGCCCGACGTAGCCCAGGCCGATCACGGCGATCCTGACCTGGTCGAGGGTGGGCAATGGCGCATTCATCGGTGGGGCGTTCCCTGTGCACTGCGATCGGAGTGAGAGTCTATAGGTGGCGCGGCCGCGAGTCGCGGAGGCACCGCCGCGTGATGGGCGGCCGGATGCACGTGGCCGGGCAAGGGATGGCCTGATCGCCACGTCGTTTTCGTAACTCCATCATGACTGCCCGCCGTGGAAGGCGGGTGACCAGCGACCGGGGAGTCGACATGCGGATCCTGTTGTGCGGTGGCGCCGGCTACATCGGTGCACATGCTTATGTGGTGCTCGTCGAGCGGGGCCACGATGTCGTGGTGGCCGACAATTTCAGCAACAGCTCGCCGGGCGTACTGGCCCGGCTGCAGCAGATCACCGGGCAACCGGTGCCTTTCCAGCCACTGGACCTGCGCGATCGGGACGCGGTGACCGGCTTCTTCGCGCGGCAGCACTTCGACGCCGTGGTCCATTTCGCGGCGCTCAAGTCGGTGGGCGAGTCGTGCGAGCGTCCGCTGGACTATTTCCACAACAACATCAGCGGCACGCTCAACCTGCTGCACGGCATGCAGGCGGCGGGCGTGAAGCGCCTTGTGTTCAGCTCCTCCGCCACGGTCTACGGCGACCCCGCAAGCGTGCCCGTGCGCGAGGACGCCGACCTGCAGGTCACCAACCCCTACGGCCGCACCAAGCTGGTGATGGAAGAGCTGATCGGCGACCTCTGCCGCAGCGACCCCGGGTTCCACGCGGCCAACCTGCGCTACTTCAATCCCGTGGGCGCGCATGCGTCCGGGCTCATCGGCGAGGATCCGAGCGGCATTCCCAACAACCTGATGCCCTACATCTGCCAGGTGGCGGTCGGGCGGCGCGGGCACCTGAGCGTGTTCGGCGGCGACTGGCCGACGCCGGACGGCACCGGCGTGCGCGATTACATCCACGTGGTGGACCTGGCGCGGGCACATGCCGATGCGCTGGATTTCCTGCTGCGCGAGCGCCGCAGCCTGACGGTCAACCTGGGCACCGGACAGGGCATCAGCGTGCTGCAGCTGGTCAAGGCGTTCGCCGGCGCCGCGGAACGGGAGATTCCCTATCAGATCGTCGATCGCCGCGCAGGGGATGTGGCCGAGGTCTACGCCGACCCGTCGCTGGCCAACGACGTGCTGGGATGGCGCGCCGAGCTGGGTGTCGATGCGATGTGCCGCGATGCATGGCGCTGGCAATCGCAGAACCCGCAGGGGTATCCCGCCGCGTAACAGGGGCCACGAACGTGACCGGGTTGGCATAAGCCGCCGCTGCGACGCCGGGTCGCGGGCTGGCGGTGTGCAGGGGATTGGCCGAAAATCCCCCGATCTCACATCGCCGGGATCCGCTTGCCTTCCGACGCCGTGCGCAACTTGGCGGAACAGAACCGCTCACGCTACGGCCTGCGCATGTACCGGATGCGCGCGCTGGGGCTGGGGCTCGGGTTCCTGTGCGTCGGCGCGGTGCTGTACGAACATTCCGCTTCGCCGGCGCTGTGGGCGCTGCTGGTCGCCAATGGCTTCCTGTGGCCGCACCTGGCCTACCTGCGGGTGAAGGCGCAGCGCAGCGAGCCCCTGCGGGCGGAATTCCAGAACCTGACCTTCGATGCGGCCATGGGCGGTTTCTGGATCGCCGCCATGCACTTCGACGCGTTGCCCAGCGTGCTGCTGGCGGTGATGCTGACGATGGACAAGGTCATCATCGGCGGCGGTCGCTTCGGGGTGCGCACGCTGGGGGCGATGGCGCTGACCTGTCTTGCCGCAAGCGCCGCCTGGGGCTTCGCGTTCGAGCCCTATACCAGCTATCCCGTGGTGCTGGCCTGCCTGCCGTTCCTGGCCATCTATCCGATGGCCATCGGCATCGCCACCCATGCGCTGGCACGCAAGGCCCGGCAGCAGAAGGACCTGCTGGAGCGGATGGCGCGGTTCGACGCGGCCACCGGCCTGATGAACCGGCAGCAGTGGCTGCACGCGGCGACCACCGAGCTCGGCCGCTTCCAGCGCGCCGGGCGCACCGCGGTGCTGGTGCTGATCGACATCGACCGTTTCAAGGACATCAACGATGGCTACGGCCACACCACCGGCGACGAGGTCGTCGAGGAATTCGCCCGCCTGCTGAAGGCCTGCCTGCGCGACGTCGATACCGGGGGGCGCTACGGCGGCGACGAGTTCGGTGTCGTGATGCCCGATACGCGCTGGGAAGAGGCCATCGTCGCGGCGGAGCGGCTGAGGCGACAGGTCGCCGCCTGCCCGTTCTCGGCGCGCGGCCTGCGTTGCACGGTGAGCATCGGGCTGGCCGAATCCCACGCCGGCATCGCGACGGTCTCGGACTGGATCAACAGCGCCGACAGTGCGCTGTACCGGGCGAAGGCCCAGGGACGCGACTGCATCGTCGTCGGCTGCTGAGGCGCGGTCAGGCGAGCAGCGCGTCGACCACGGCCTGTGGTTGCTTCATCCAGGCGAAATGGTCGGCGCGCGCGCCCAGGCGGGCGTGGTCCAGCACGGTGACGTGCGCCGGTGCATCCGGCAGCTTCGCCATCAGCGCACGGAGCGAGCTTTCCGGTGCCAGCCAGTCGTCGTCGAACAACACGCCGCGCAGCGGCGCGCGCACCCGCCGCATGCCGGCTTCCAGGTCCACCGGCCAGCCAGCCGCGCGATAACGGCCGCTGAGTCCGACACGGGCCCAGTCGCGGATCAGGCCGCGCGCTTCGTCGCCACCGAATCCCAGGCGCCGGCCCGGCAAAGCGCCGCAGGCGCGCGCCAGCCAAGGAGCGAACTGGTAGAAGAACGGCAACGCGTAACCCCGCGGTGCCGGAAACGTGCGCCAGTAAGGCGTGCCGCTGCCGACGAGCCAGAGCGCGGCAAAGTCGTCCGGCACCTGGCCGGCGTGGCAGGCCGCCAACTGTCCGCCCAGGCTGTGTCCACCGATGCGATGCGGCATGCCCGGCAGCCGGTTGCGTAGCGCCTGGTGGCTGAGTGGCAGGTCCGTGCCGAGAAGTTCGCGATAGCCCCAGTCGGTGCGTCGGCCGGCCCGCAGTGAACTGCTGCCGTTGCCGCGCCACTCGTGCACGAACACCGCCATGCCCTTTGCCGCAAGTGTGTCCGCGAACGGCAGGTAGTGGCGCGCGGCAACGCCGAGGGCGGGAACCCATAGCAGCGCAGACGACGCGCCGGCCGGAATGCGGGCGATCAGGGTGCAGGCGTGGCCATCCTGCGACTGCAGGGGAATCTCTTCGTGGAGGGCCGGCTGATCGATGGCGTTCATGCGCGGGGCGCCGCGCCACTGTGGTCCAGCACGACGATGTCGCTGCGCCCCGGCCGATAGCCGCCGCGCAGCGCAGCGTGCACATAGTCGGACGCGGCCAGGCAGGCCTCCTTCATCGACATGCCCTGCGCGCGACGCGCGGCGATGGCGGAGGCCAGCGTGCATCCCGTGCCATGGGCTTCGAGCGACAGGCGCGGGTGCGATGTTTCCGTCAGGCCATCCGCATCGACATAGAGATCCACCACGTCACCGTCATCGGGCAGGTGACCACCCTTGAGGAACACGGCATGTGCACCCAGCGCCAGCAGGTCGTTCGCTGCCGCTCGCATCGCCTGCGCGTCAGGGATGGCGCGGCCCAGCAGCAGTTCGGCCTCGGGCAGATTGGGCGTCACCACATCCGCGAGCGGCAGCAGTTGCGTTCGTAACGCATGCAATGCGCTGTCTTCAAGCAGCTTGGCGCCGCTGGTGGCGACCATCACGGGATCGACCACGATGGCCATCGGCGCATGGGCGCGCAACGCGTCCGCCACGACGCCGATCACCTCGGCGGTGGCCAGCATGCCCAGCTTCACCGCGCGGATATCGAAGTCCTCGAAACATGCATCGAGTTGCGCGCGCAGGAACTCCATCGGCGGCACGTTCACTGCGGTCACGCCGCGGGTGTGCTGCGCGGTCAGCGCGGCGATCGCCGAGAGGCCGTGAACCCGATGCGCGGCGAAGGTCTTGAGGTCGGCCTGGATGCCGGCGCCGCCACCGGAATCGGAGCCGGCGATGGTGAGGGCGGAAACCACGGAAGGAGCTGTCATGCGTGGATTGTGCCATCCGTACGCGGGCGTGTGGCGCCGCCGGCTCAGGGGGCGGGCGTCCTCGAACGCTGCCATTGGCGAAACAGCACGTAGCCGACGCCAGTGCCGCCGGTCAGCAGGGCAGGGGCCAGCAATGCGTCGTACGCGAAGTGGCGGTAAAGCCATGCGCCGAGCACGCCGCCGCCGAGGAAGCCGCTGATGATGAGGCCGCTCAGTGTCAGGCGGCGCACCTGCAGTGGCATGCCGCGCAACAGATGGCCCAGCCCGATGCCTAGGTCGGTGAACATGCCGCTCAGGTGCGTGGTGCGGACGGCGGCGCCGCTGTAGGTGGTGACCATCGCGTTCTGCAGTCCGCAGGCGACGGCTGCCAGCAGGGCCCCCCATATCTGCTCCTGCTTGAACAGCGGGATCGCCGCCAGCAGCAGGGCGGCTTCCAGCGCCAGCACCACGCCATAGCGGCGGCCCAACTGCAATGTCTGGTCCTGGATGATCAGGCCGCTGAGCATGGCGCCGAAGCAGAACGCGATCAGCACACCCCACAAGTGCATCACGGCGCGTAGATCGCCGTGCGCGATCGCGGCACCCAGCAGGCTGGTGGTGCCGGTGAGGTGGCTGACTGCCTGGTGTTCGAAGCCCAGGTAACCGATGACGTTGACCATGCCGGCCACGCAGGCGAGCGTCACCGCACCGATCCAGACCCAGCGGGGGAGGTGGAGGCCCATGATGTTGTCAGGTTTCCTCGCGTGCGACGTATTGTCGACGTCCCGGCCACAGCCAGGTCAGTGCCCAGCCCACGAGTGCAGGAAGGAGTTCGAGCAGCATCCTGCGCCAGGAAAACGGATCCAGCCGGTCCTGCTGCATCAGCAAGAACAAGGCGATGGTGATCGCCTGGAGCAGGCTCCAGGCGATCAGGACGTGCAGTAGGCGACGGTATGCCACCCCTGCCGCCAGCCACCAATAGCCGGGGGTGGCGACGGCGAGGAAGATCGCGACCTGAAGGACATCGAGCGCGACGAGCATGTCCTGCCATCTTTCCGGCATGAAGCGCTGGACGAACTCCACCGCGAGGAGTGCGGAGGCAGCGGCCGAAAGCAAAATCGCCACGAGGATCGCCACGCTTGCCAGTCCGATGCGTCGCCATTGGATGCCTTGCCGGGCCGATGCAACGGCCTCCGTCCGAGCGGCATCGTAGGCATGGCGTGTCGGGGTGTAGGGATCGTCCATGGTGAAATCGGAGGGATGCCGCCACGCAGGCCGCAGCGGCCTGCGTGGCAAGGGAGTACCGCTACAGCACTTCCGACGCGTAATCCGCCAGGCGCGAACGCTCGCCACGCCGCAGCGTGATGTGCGCGCTGTGCGCCCAGTTCTTGAAGCGATCCACCGCATAGGTAAGACCGGACGTCGTTTCCGTCAGGTACGGCGTATCGATCTGCTCCACGTTGCCGAGGCAGACGATCTTGGTGCCCGGGCCGGCGCGGGTGATCAGCGTCTTCATCTGCTTCGGCGTCAGGTTCTGCGCTTCGTCGAGGATCAGGTAGCGCGACAGGAACGTACGGCCGCGCATGAAGTTCATCGAGCGGATCTTGATGCGCGAGGCGAGCAGGTCATTGGTCGCCGCGCGGCCCCAGGCGCCACCTTCCTGGTTGTGGGTCAGCACTTCCAGGTTGTCGGTCAGCGCGCCCATCCACGGCGTCATCTTCTCTTCCTCGGTGCCGGGCAGGAAGCCGATGTCCTCGCCGACACTGACCGTGGCGCGCGTCATGATGATCTCGCGGTAGCGTTGCTGGTCCATCGTCTGCGCCAGGCCGGCGGCAAGCGCGAGCAGCGTCTTGCCGGTGCCGGCGGTGCCGAGCAGGGTGACGAAGTCGATGTCGGGATCCATCAGTGCGTTGAGCGCGAAGTTCTGCTCGCGGTTGCGTGCATTGATGCCCCACACCGCATGCTGGCTGTGGCGGAAGTCGTCGACGATCTGCAGCGTCGCCTTGTCGCCTTCCACCTTGCTGACGCGGAACTCCGACTCGTCGTCGCCCGGCAGGTACAGGAACTGGTTGGGATACCAGCCGGCGTCTTCGGCCATGGCGACTTCGTAGAACGTGCGCCCCTTGTCGGTCCACGAGCGCAGGTCCTTGCCGTGGCGCTGCCAGAAATCCTCCGGCAGCGGGTCCGCGCCGGTGTAGAGCAGGCTGAAGTCGTCGAGCGCGCGGTCGTTCTCGTAGTCCTCCGACACGATGCCTGCGATCGCCGCCTTGATCCGCAGGTTGATGTCCTTGGAGACGAACACCACCGGGATTTCCGGCTCCTGTTCCTTCAGCGCGAGGATGGCGCCGAGGATGGCGTTGTCGGGAATGACGGCGCCGAAGCTCTTGCCGGCCTCGAAATGGCTGGTCTGGAAGCGCAGCAGGCCGGCGCTCTTCGAGCCGCGCAGCTGCAGGCTGTTGGGCTGGATCAGCGGGATGCCGGCGGCGAGGTTGTCCAGGCCGGAGGCTTCGACCAGTTCGTTGAGGAAGCGGCTGACCTGCCGCGCATTGCGGCTCGCTTCCGACGTGCCTTTCTTGCCGTTGTCCAGTTCTTCGATCACCTGCATCGGCAGGTAGACATCGTGTTCCTCGAACTTGAACAACGCGGTGGGGTCGTGCATCAGCACGTTGGTGTCCAACACATAGATACGCTTGCTACGGGTCATTCGGGCAACCTCATCGAGGAAGATGTGTGAACACGGGCCACTTTTCCGCGGACAGCAGCGAACCACCATGACCCGCCGCGGCGCGGGATGGTGGGTGAAGGGGAAGAGGATTTCGTCACTGGGCCTGGTGAGCCTTCAGGGCGTCCAGTACGGCGTCGGCATGGCCGGCGACTTTCACGCCGCGCCATTCCTGCGCGATGCGGCCGTCGGGCGAGATCAGGAAGGTGCTGCGGACCACGCCCAGCACCTTGCGGCCGTACATGTTCTTTTCGTGGATCACGTCGAAGGCCTTGCACAGTGCTTCGTCGGCGTCGCTCACCAGCGGGAACCTGAAGCCCTGCTTGGCGCAGAAGTTGTCGTGCGACTTCACCGAGTCGCGCGACACGCCCAGTACAGTGGCGTTCAATTTCTTGAACTTCGGCAGCAGCGCGTTGAAATCCAGGCCTTCGGTGGTGCAGCCCGGCGTGCTGTCCTTCGGGTAGAAGTAGAGGACCAGCCAGGTGCCGGCGTAGTCGGCGAGGGTGGCGGTTTCGCCGCCGGACAGCGCCAGCGGCAGTTTCAATGTCGACTTGGGCAGGGCGTTCGCGCTTTTCGCCGTCATCGTCAGAACTTCATCGGATCCATGATCGCGTCCAGGTTCAGATGGTCGCAGAATTCGAGGAAATCGTCGCGCAGCGCGGCGATGTGCATGTTCGCCGGCACGCCGATGGTGACCTGCGCCGAGAACATCTCCGCGCCGGTCTGCATCGCGCGGTAGCGCGTGCTCTGCAGGTTCTCGATGGTGATGCCCTGGCGGTCGAAGAAATCGGCCAGCTGGAACAGGATGCCCGGCTTGTCGGCGGCCACCACTTCCACGATGTACGGCAGCAGGTTCGACTGCACCACCTTCGGACCGGTGCGGTAGAACACGAGCTTCAGGCCGTCGTCGCGCTCCAGCCGCGACAGCATCGCCTCCAGCTTCGCCACCGCGTCCCACGAACCGGTCGCCAGCGCCGTCACCGACACGTCGCGCCCCACCGTGGACAGCCGCGCGTCCACCAGATTGCAGCCGCTGTCCGCAATCCGGCGCGTCACCGACAGGAGCGGCGATTCCGGATGCGTCGTATAGGCGGTGATCAGGAGGTGGTTTTCGGTCGGCGAAGGCCGGGGCGTGGAATCGGTCAAGAGAGCTTCCGGCGTTGCGGTCTGGCTGAATGGCGGCCGGGCTGCGGCCCGGCGACGTTGGCAGCATACTTGCCCGCCCTTTGAGCCCGCAAGTAACATGCGGCCGACATTGCAGGCGGACCGGGATAACTGCGCTTACGGGCGCCACCGGCCGTCGGATCCCCACCGAGAGCCTCCATCTTGCACCTTTCCGGCAGCATCACCGCACTGGCCACGCCGTTCCTGGCGTCGGGCGAACTCGACCTGGAAGCCTGGCGCGCGCTGCTCAAACAGCAGCTCGACGGCGGCACCCAGGGCGTGGTGGTGGCGGGCTCCACCGGCGAGGCAGCGGCACTGTCCGACGACGAGTACGACACGCTGCTGCGTATCGCTGTCGAGGAACTGCGCGGGCGCATCCCGGTGCTGGCCGGCACCGGTCAGATGAGTACCGCGAAGACCATCGCCGCCACGCGCCGCGCGGCCGCCGGTGGCGCGCAACTCGCACTGGTGGTCACGCCGCCTTATGTGCGTCCGACCCAGGCCGGCCTGGTGGCGCACTACCGCGCCGTCGCCGATCAGGGCGGGCTGCCGGTGGTGCTCTACAACGTGCCGGGCCGCACGGGCTGCGATCTGTTGCCGGAGACGGTGGCGGAACTGGTCGACCATCCGAACATCGTGGGCATCAAGGAAGCGCGCGCCGAGCCCGAGCGCATGGCGGCGCTGCTCGCGCTGCGCACGGAGGGCTTTGCCATCCTCAGTGGCGACGATCCGACCGCATCGCGCGCGATGCTGGCGGGCGCCGATGGCCTGATTTCGGTGGGCTCGAACGCGCTGCCGCGCACGTTCCGCCGCCTGTGCGACCTGTCGCGGGCCGGCGACAGCGCCGCTGTCGCCGCGCTGGACGCGCAGTTGCAGGAGATCTACGGCTTCCTCGGCGTGGAATCCAACCCCATCCCGGTGAAGGCGCTGTTGCAGCGCGCGGGCTTCGGCCACGGCCTGCGCCTGCCGCTGCTCACGCTGTCTTCCACCCATACCGACACTGCCGACCGTCTCGCCGCTCTGGCGCAGGCGTTGGAAGCACAATCCAGCCGCGACAGCCTCGCGGCCTGAACCCCAGGAGAACTTCATGCGTCTTTCGTCTTCCCTCGTGCGTCCGCTCGCCCTCGTGCTGCTGGTCGTGTCCGTCGCCGGCTGCTCCTGGTTCAAGAAGGGCGCGAAGGGCGACTATGCGCTGGCACCGGAAGCGCGTCCGCTGGAAGTTCCGCCGGATCTCAACGTGCCCAACACCAGCGGTGCGATGCAGATTCCGTCGGCCGGACAAGTGGGCCCGACCGCGGCACCGGCAGCGGGCGGCTTCAATGTGGCGGGCTCCCGCGACGAAGCCTTCACGCGTGTCGGCGAAGCGCTGGCCGGTGTCGAAGGGGTGACCGTCGCCAGCCGTGCGCAGCTGCTGGGCACCTATGACGTGAGCTATGAAGGCGCGAGCTTCCTGGTGCGTGTCTCGGCGGTGGAAGCGGGTGCCTACGTGTCCGCGGTCGACCCGCGCGGCCTGCCGGCCACGTCGCCGGCGGCGGTCAAGCTGCTCGGCGCGCTGAAGGCCAAGCTGGGCGGCTGATCCGGCCACCACGCCACGAACGAAAAGGGCGCCGAAAGGCGCCCTTTTTCTTGTGCGGCTGCAGGGACCGGCGCGATCAGCGCTCCAGCAACGGCAGCTTGTTGGGCTTGCCTTCCCATTCCTTCGCGTCCGGCAACGGTTCCTTGCGGGTGGTGATCACCGGCCAGGCATGCGACAGCTCGGCGTTGAGCGCCACGTAGCCTTCCTGTCCGGCGGGCACGTCGTCTTCGGGATAGATCGCGTTGATGGGGCACTCCGGCTCGCACAGCGTGCAGTCGATGCATTCGTCAGGATCGATCACCAGGAAGTTCGGACCTTCGTGGAAGCAGTCCACCGGACAGACTTCAACGCAGTCGGTGTACTTGCACTTGATGCAGTTTTCGGTGACGACGAAAGGCATGAGGCTCGATGTGCAGCGGAAAGAACCGGGCAAGTTTAAATCACCGCGTGATTCGAGTTGGGAATCTTTCTTGCTTGCCGCCTGCGTCGGAGGAGCGCGCCGACGTGCCAGGCACCGGAGGGGGGGGCGTGTCCCGCAAGGCGGGTGCCGCATGGCCGGGGCGGGCATCGTTCCAGAATCGCAAGACAGCCGGGCGCGGCTGGGTATTTTCTTCAAAAATGGAACAATCAATTGATTCTCGCCTGATTTATTCCATCCATGTGGAGGATCATGCTGCGCGCCTCACCACAGAAGGAGTTCCGCCATGATCACCCTGCGCCCCGCCAATGCCCGCGGCCATGCCAACCACGGCTGGCTCGATTCCTGGCACAGCTTCTCCTTCGCCAGCTACTTCGACGACAAGCACGTGCACTGGGGCCCGCTGCGCGTCATCAACGAGGACCGCGTGGCCGCCGGTCGCGGCTTCGGCGAACACGGCCACCGCGACATGGAGATCATCAGCTACGTGCTGGAGGGCGCGCTGGGTCACAAGGACTCGATGGGCAACAGTTCCAGCATCGTGCCGGGTGACGTGCAGCGCATGAGCGCAGGCACCGGCGTGCAGCACTCCGAGTTCAACTACAACGAAGCCGGCACCACCCACTTCCTGCAGATCTGGATCATCCCCGATCGCCAGGGCGTCACGCCGTCGTACGCGGAAAAGGCTTTCCCGGCCACCGAGAAGCAGGGTCGCCTGCGGCTGGTGATCAGCCCGGATGGCAGCGATGGTTCGATCAGCATCCACCAGAATGCGCGCATGTACGTCGGCCTCTTCGACGGCAGCGAGAAGGCCGAGCTGTCGCTGGCCGAGGGGCGATTGGGCTACGTGCACGTGGCGCGTGGCGAAGTCACCGTCAACGGCAAGCCGCTGAAGGCGGGTGACGCGCTGTTGTACGACGCCGAGCCACTGGTCAGCATCGAGCGCGGCATCGGCGCGGAAGTGCTGGTGTTCGACCTGCCGCGGATGCCGTAATCCAGCAGGCACAAGGGCACGGCCGACGCAGCGCGCGTCGGCCGTTGCCGTGCTTAAGGAGTTCTTAAAGAGCGGGCGCCAGCATGGCGGGGCCGGACATCCCCCATCCCCCATGCCGAGGTCTCCATGTTGGTACTGCGCGCCTGCACGCCGCTGCTGTTGCTGTTGCCCGTCTCCGTTGCGGCCCAGGTGGTCGAACGCACCGACAAGCAGGCGCAGGACCAGCTGCCGAGCCGCTGGAGCGCGGGTCTCGCCGTCGTGCATCGCGACAGCGAATACGCGGGCGAGGGCACGCGCACCCGCCTTTATCCCAACATCGCCTACGACGGCGATCGCTTCTATCTGCGCGGTGCCGCGCTGGGTTATCGCGCCTACAAGGACGAGCGCTTCGAGTTGCGCACGTTCATCGCGGGACGCCTGGACGGACTGGACGCCGACGATTTCGGCGTCGTCGAACTGGCGCGCCGCGGCGTCGACCGCAACCTGCTGTCCGATCGCGACGACAGCGTCGACCTCGGCGTCGGCGCCAGTTGGAAGGGCGCGGCAGGCAAACTCGACCTCGACGCACGCTTCGATGTCAGCGGCGCGAGCGAAGGCTATGCCGCCTCGCTGGACTACAGCTATCCGCTGACGCTGGGCCGCACGACGCTGGTGCCCTCCGTGGGCGCGGTGCGCCTGTCCGCCGACATGGCCGACTACTACTACGGCATCCTGGACGAAGAAGTCGCGCGCGGTGTGGTGGCGTATCGCCCCGGCGCCGCGACGGTGCCGCGCGCCAGCGTCAGCCTGATCCATCCCTTCGCCAAGCGCTGGGCGCTGCTGGGCAACATCGAGTACCGGGCATTGCCGGATGTGCTGCAGGACAGCCCGCTGGTCGAACTGGACAAGGACAACAGCACGTCCGTGTTCGTCGGTATCTCACGCGGCTTCTGACGCGCGCCGTTTACTTCCTCCCCCTTGGAGTTGCCCATGACCGCACGCCTCTTGTCCGCCGAGAACGCGCCCCAGCCACTGCCGGGCGGCTATCTTCCCGCACCTGGTGATCCTGCCTGGGTCGAGATGCTGGGTAGCGATGAAATCGGCATCCGCCGCGTCACCCGCGCGCACGCCGCAGCATTGATGCAGCTGTGCGACCGACAGCGGGTGGAGTTGCCGGAAACGCCGGGTACGCAAATGGGCGCCGGTGTGCTCGAACTGATGGAGGCGCTGTTCGAACCACCGCTGCGTGCATGGGCCTGGATCGCGGAGCGCCGCGGCGAGCCGGCGGGTTATGCCTTCGCGACAGTAGGCTTTTCGATGATCGAGCGCGCCTACTACTTCAACCTGGAGGCACTATTCGTGCCGGCCAGTGCGCGTCCGTCCGATGTCGCGACCCGCCTGTTCGATGAAGCCCGCCGCATGGCGTCGGACCTGGGTTGCGTGGATTTGCGCTGGCAGGTGCCAGTGGGACAGGGCGACGCACCGATGGCGATGCCGGGCCACGCCGGCGCGGCGACGATGATCCAGTACGTGTTCCCCACCTTGCGGAGCGACCAGCATGACTGATGTGTCCACCCCTTCGCCGCGACGCAGGAAGCGGTTGAAGCGCATCGCTGCCGCGGCATGCGTGTCGGCCTCCGCGTTCGCCTATGCCGGCATGTCCGGCTGCGCCACGCTGTCTTACCCGCAATCGCCGCAGTTCGGCGAGGATGGCTTCCAGAACGAACGCAAGCCGAAGCCGATGGGGTGGCGCGAAACCAGCAGGCTCTGGTGGGATTTCCTGGTCGGCGGGAAGCCGGCGGGTACGGTTCCGAGCCGCTCGATCCCGATGCAGGCCCTGTCTGGCGAGCAATTGCAGGAGGCTCCCGACGGTACGCTGTACCGGCTGGGCCATTCGACGGTGCTGCTGAAGCTTGAAGGCCGCTACTGGCTGACCGATCCGGTGTTCTCCGAGCGCGCCTCACCGGTGCAGTGGGCAGGTCCGAAGCGCTTCCACGCGCCCCCGATCATGCTCGATGACCTGCCGACGCTGTCCGCCGTGGTGCTGTCGCACGATCACTACGACCATCTGGATCGAGACACCGTGCTTGCGCTGGCCGCGAAGACGGAGGTGTTCCTGACGCCGCTCGGCGTCGGCGACCGTCTGGTCCGCTGGGGCGTGCCGCGCGAGAAGGTGCGTCAACTCGACTGGTGGGATGAGGTCGAGTTCGATGGCGTGCGCTTCACCGCAACGCCGTCGCAGCATTTCTCCGGCCGCACGCTGTTCGACCGCAATGCCACGCTGTGGGCATCGTGGGTGATCAGGACGGATGCGTTGAATGTGTTCTTCAGTGGCGACACCGGCTACTTCGACGGCTTCCACACCATCGGCGAGCGCCTGGGACCGTTCGATCTGACGCTGCTTGAGTGCGGCGCCTACGATCGCCGCTGGCAGGACGTGCACATGCTGCCCGCGCAGACGCTGCAGGCGCACCGCGACCTGGGCGGCAAGTCCATGGTGCCGATCCACAACAGCACGTTCGATCTGGCGTTCCACGGCTGGAGCGAACCGATGGAGACGCTGTACACGCTATCGCAAGAGGCTGGGGTGGATATCGTCACGCCGGTGATCGGCCAACCGCTGGCGATCGCACGGCCCGGTGACGCGCACCCCTGGTGGCGCGGCGAGTAATGCCGCGCGGTGCTTCAGGCATCGGATGCGGCGTGGAACTCGACCCGGCAACCGAAACCCCTTCCGCCGATGCCGTCTTCCACCTTGATGCGCGCGTCGTGCGCGCGAGCGATGCGGTCGACCAGCGACAGGCCGATGCCGCTGCCGCGTTCGCCATTGCCCTGGCTGCCGCGGAAGAAGCGTTCGAAGATGCGCTCGCGCTCCTCGGCCGGTACGCCGGGGCCGTTGTCCCGCACGACCAGCCATGCCGTCGCGCCGTCGTCGTCGGCGCCGCAGGCGATTTCGATGCGTGCGCCGTCACCGCTGTAGCGGACCGCGTTGTCGAGCAGGTTGCGGACGAGGATGCCGAGATCGTCGAGGTCGCCCTGCACGCTGGCCGGCTCCGCGTGGAGTGCGAGCGTCTGCTGCCGTCGGCCCGCCATCGATTCGAACTCGCGCGCGACCATCGTCACCACATCCGGTAGCGCGACCACGGGACGATCTTCGCGCAGCGGCGAGGCATCCACGCGTGCGGAATCGAGCAACTGCTGCGCCAGGCGCGACGTGCGCTGGATGCCTTGCGCCAGTTGCGTCAGGGCGGTCTGCGCGTCCGCCTGGCTGCCGGCGCGCATGGCGACCTGTGTCTGCGTCAGGAGTGCGGCCAACGGCGTGCGCAGTTCGTGTGCGGCGTCGGCCAGGAACTGGCGTTCACCGCGCATCGCCTCGGAGAGGCGTCCAAGCAGCAGGTTGAACGAATCCACCAGCGGACGGATTTCGCGTGGCAGCTTGTGGACGGGCAAGGGAGCCAGGTCGTGCGGCTCGCGCTGCGCCATATCGCGACGCAGCCGGTTCATCGGTCGCAGGCTCCAATGGATCGCCAAGCCGACCGTGGCGCCGAGCACCAGCAGGATGCCGATGCCGCTCCACAGGCTGATCTTCACCCAGTGCGCCAGCTCCGCTTTCATCGCAGACTGCGACATCCCGGACTGCACCTGGATGCGTCCGCTCGCGTCGGTGACGGCATACACGCGCCATGGCTCGCCCGCGACCTCGCTGACCACGAACCCGGGCTTGAAGTCCGCACGCAGCGGCTCCATCGGCGCGCCGTCCGATGCCACCACGGGCGTGCGGCGGCCAAGGATCCAGACCTGGTAGCGCAGTGTCTCGAACTTCTTGCCGGTCGCGCTGCGGTGGGTGGGCAGTTGCAGGCGTGGACCCTCGTCCAGCGCGTCGAGCGTGCCCGGCATCGACAGCAGGATCTGCTCGCTGACCTCCTGCAGGAACAGATCGTCGTGTCCCTGCTGCTGGCGGGTCATCTGGAAGTGCTGCCCGCCCAGCCAGCAAGTCCAGCCGAGCGCCAGCGGCGTCATCACCGCGAGCAGCAGCTTGGACTTCAGCGAGTGGCTCATTCGCCCTCTCCCAGGCGGTAGCCGAAGCCGTGCACGGTCGTGATGACGCCGTCGCCGAGCTTCTTGCGCAACTGGTGGATGTAGACGGCGATGGTGTTGCTTTCGATCGCGCCGTCGCCGCCGTAGACCAGCGATTCCAGCATGTCGCGTGCGATCACGCGGCCGGGCCGCTCCATCAGGGCGAGCAGGGTGCGGTACTCATGTACGCCCAGGCGCACCGGCCGATCGCCCAGCCGGACCGAGCGGTCGGCCGGATCCAGCACGATGTCGCCGTGGCGCAGTACCGGCGACACGCGGCCTTGCGTCCGACGGATCACGGCGCGCAGTCGCGCGCTGAGTTCGCCGGCTTCGAAGGGTTTGACGATGTAGTCGTCGGCTCCGGCGTCCAGCCCGCGCACGCGGTCGCTGAGCTGGTCGCGCGCGGTGATGATCAACACCGGCGTGGTGTCGTAGCGCTGACGCAGTGTGGTCAGCACGTCCAATCCGGACCCGCGCGGCAGGCCGAGGTCCAGCAATACCGCGGTGTAGCCATGGTCGACCAGTGCCAGGCGCGCTGAAGCGACGTCCTCGGCGCGGTCGATAGACCAGCCGTCCTGCGCCAGCGCGGCGGCCAATGCGTCACCGAGCATGCGATCGTCTTCAACCAGGAGCAGGCGCGACACGGGCGGCCCTCGGGGTGGCGGGGCCACCATGCTAGGGGGGAGCGATTAAACCGGTTTTAATGGCCTGCCGGCCAGGCTTGGAAACGCAAAACCCCGCCGGAGCGGGGTTCTGGTCGTTCCACCTGCTGCGGATCTCAACCCGAAGCCTAGACCGGATGGCGCTCCCTAGGGGACTCGAACCCCTGTTTTAGCCTTGAGAGGGCCACGTCCTAACCACTAGACGAAGGGAGCGTTTTTGGTGAAACCGGCGTAGCGGATTAGTATAGGCGGCGGTCAGGCTCAGGGCAATCCACCCAGCCGACCGCGTGACCCTCCTGCATGGAACTGCCGCTATTACGCCTGTCACCGCTCTGCGAACCATCCCGCGCGACCAGCACACCATTTCGCGCAAGGACATCAGCCCGAACGCGCTGCGCGTGCTCTACCGCCTGCGGGATGCCGGTTTCCAGGCCTACCTGGTCGGTGGCGCGGTGCGCGACCTGCTGGTCGGCGGCCACCCCAAGGACTTCGACGTCGCCACCGATGCGACCCCCGAGCAGGTCCGCCAGCAGTTCCGCAACTGCCGCCTGATCGGCCGCCGCTTCCGTCTTGCGCACGTGGTGTTCGGGCGGGAGATCATCGAGGTCGCCACCTTCCGCGCCAACAGCGACGACGGCAGCGGCGACCGCGAGATGGACAACGGCCGCTTGGTCCGCGACAACGTCTACGGCACGGTGGAGGACGATGCGGTACGCCGCGACTTCACCGCCAACGCGCTGTACTACGCCATCGACGACTTCTCGGTCCGCGACTATGTGGGCGGTTTCGAAGACACGATGGCGCGGCGATTGAAGCTGATCGGCGATCCGGAGCAGCGCTATCGCGAGGATCCCGTGCGCATGCTGCGCGCCGTGCGCCTGGCCGCCAAGCTGGACTTCGAGATCGAAGCGACGACCGCCGCACCGATCGCGCCGCTGGCACCGCTGCTGGCGGAGGCGGCGCCTGCGCGCCTGTTCGAAGAGATCCTGAAGCTGTTCTTGTCCGGGCATGGCGTCGCCAGTTTCGAAGGATTGGAGCGCTTCGGCCTGTTGAAGGTGCTGTTTCCCGAAACCGCGGCCGCGCTGGCATCCAATCGCAGTGGTGCCTTGCGTCGGATGGTTCTGGCGGGCCTGGCCGGTACCGACCAGCGGGTCGCCAACGACGAGCCGGTGTCGCCTGCCTTCCTGTTCGCGTTGCTGCTGTGGCCGGCCTACTGTCGCGCGCTGATGGGCCTGCAGGCGCAGGGCGTGCAGGCCGAGGAAGCACAACGCCGCGCTGCCGACCGGGTGACGTTGCACCAGTTGAACACGGTCGCGCTGCCGCGCCGCTTCTCGTTGCCGATGCAGGAGATCTGGCTGCTGCAGACGCGCTTCGGCAACCGCCAGCGCAAGCGCGTGACGCGGCTGCTGACCCATCCGCGCTTCCGCGCCGCGTTCGATTTCCTGGTCCTGCGTCTGGCGGCCTCGCCCGAGCACGCCGAGGACGTCGCGTTCTGGCGCGAAGCGCAGACGCAGTCCGGTGAAGAACTCGCTGCCACGCTCGGGGTCGCGCCGACGGACGCCTTTACCGATGAGGATGCGCCGCCTTCCAAGCGTCGCCGTCGTCGCCGTCGCCGCACCGGCGGCCCGTCGCCGGAATGACGCCCATCGTCCAGGCCTGCATCGGCCTGGGAGCCAATCTCGGCGACGCCGCGGACACGTTGCGGCGCGCGGTCGAGGCGCTGGCCCGCCATGAGGGGGTCGTCGTGCGTGCGGTCTCGCGTTTCTACCGCACGCCGGCCTGGGGCAAGGAAGACCAGCCCGATTTCATCAATGCCGTGGCACTGCTGGAGACCTCGCTGGCGCCACGCGCATTGCTGGAGCGATTGCTGGCGGTCGAAGCCGAGTTCGGGCGGCATCGTCCGAGTGGCGAGCGCTGGGGACCGCGCACCCTGGATCTGGACCTGCTGCTCTACGGGGACGCGGTGATCGACGAGCCCGGCCTGCAGGTGCCGCACCCGCACCTGCACGAGCGCGCCTTCGCGCTGGTGCCGCTGCTGGATGTGCTGCCTGCGGCCCGTATCCCGGGGTGGGGCGATGCGCGGGATGCTGTGTCCGTGCTGGAAATGTCCAACATCCATCCGTTATGAGTGGATAATGCGGTGCTATGAGCACGCATGCCGACAGCAAGCCCTGGACCGTTCCCGCCCTCGCCGACGCCAAGCGCGACGGTCGCAAGCTGGTGATGTTGACGGCGTACGACAACAGTTTCGCCCGCGTGCTGGACGCCAACGGCGTCGATCTGGTGCTGATCGGCGACTCGCTGGGCATGGTGGTGCAGGGGCATGATTCGACGCTGCCGGTGACGGTGGACGACATCGTCTACCACACGCGCGCCGTGTCCCGCGGGCTCGAACGCGCCCTGCTGGTGTCCGACCTGCCGTTCCAGTCCGACGCCACGCCCGAGCGTGCGCTGGATGCGGCGATTGCGTTGCTGCAGGCCGGCGCCGAGATGGTCAAGCTGGAAGGCGCCGGCCACAAGCTCGAGGTCATCCGCTTCCTGGTCGAGCGCGACATTCCGGTGTGCGCGCACCTGGGCCTGACGCCGCAGTCGGTGCTCAAGTTCGGTGGCTACAAGGTGCAGGGGCGCAACGAGGCCGCTGCCGCACGCCTGCGTGAAGAGGCGCGTGCCGTGGCCGACGCGGGCGCGCAGTTGCTGGTGCTGGAATGCGTGCCGTCGTCGCTGGCGACCGCGATCACCGCGGATCTTGCCATCCCCACCATCGGTATCGGCGCCGGTGCCGGTTGCGACGGGCAGGTGCTGGTACTGCACGATTTCCTCGGCCTGGACACGGGCCACCGGCGGCCGAAGTTCGTCAAGGATTTCCTGGCCGAAGGCGGCTCCGTCGCCGGAGCGGTACGCGCCTATGCCGACGCGGTGCGCAGCGGGGCATTCCCCGACGACGCCCATTCCTACTGACCGCGCCGCGCGCACCGATTCGCCACAGGGGCCACGATGATCGAGACCATCACCGAACTTGACGCGCTGCGCGCACGCGTCCGGGAGTGGAGGCAGCAGGGGCTGCGGGTCGGGTTCGTGCCGACGATGGGCAACCTGCACGCCGGCCATTACTCGCTGGTGATGCTGGCGCGGCAGTACGCGGACCGCGTGGTGTCCAGCGTGTTCGTCAATCCGACCCAGTTCGGTCCCAACGAGGACTTCACCCGGTACCCGCGTACGCCCGAAGCGGACATGAGTGGACTCGAGGGCGCCGGCTGCGATGTCCTGTGGTTGCCGACGGTGGAATCCATGTACCCGTTCGGCGTCGAACTGGCGGCCAACGTGCATGTCCCCGGCGTCAGCAGCGTACTGGAAGGGGCGCATCGCCCCGGTCATTTCGATGGCGTTTGCACGGTCGTCAGCCGCCTGTTCAATCAGGTGCAGCCCGATGTGGCGGCCTTCGGCAAGAAGGACTACCAGCAGCTTGCGGTGATCCGCCAACTGGTCACCGATCTGGCGTTCCCCATCCAGATCCTTGCCGGCAGCATCGTGCGCGAGCCCGACGGTCTGGCGATGAGTTCGCGCAACCAGTACCTGACGGCGGACGAGCGGCCGCGCGCCGCTGAAATCCGCAAGGTGCTGCTCGCCATGCGCGACGGCATGCTGGCCGGACAGCCACGGGCGCGGGTCGAAGCCGACGCGGCGCACGCGCTCGGCGCGGCCGGCTACGACGTCGACTACACCGTGGTCCGTCGGCCGGACCTGTCCACACCCGACGAAGGCGAACAGGCGCCGAAGGTCGCGCTGATCGCCGCCCGCCTGGGCCGGACGCGACTGATCGACAACCTGGAATTCTGATCGCATCGTCTTGGGGGCGTGCACGCCGCGCCGGGCACGAGGGGATACACTTCGCGTCCCCGTTCCAGACCCTGTCGACATGCACCTCAGCCTGCTCAAGACCAAGATCCACCGCGCGACCGTCACCCATTCCGAGCTGAACTACGAAGGCTCCATCGCCATCGACGGCCTGCTCCTTGACGCGACGGGCATCCGTGAATTCGAGCAGGTGCACATCTGGGACGTCACCAACGGCGCCCGGTTTTCCACGTACGCGATCCGCGCCGACGAGGGCAGCGGCGTGGTGTCGCTCAACGGTGGCGCCGCGCGCCACGTGCAGGTTGGCGACCTGATCATCATCGCTGCGTTCGCTTCGATGAGCGAGCAGGAAGCCGATGCGTTCCAGCCCACGCTCGTCTATGTGGACAGTCAGAACCGCATCACCCACACCAACCGCAGCATCCCCAAGCAGGCCGCCTGATATGAGCCAGAGCCTCGACGCGCTGCAGTCCCACGCCACGCGCCTGCGCGGGGTCCCGTTGAACACGCTGCTGGCGCGCGAGCCCGACCGCGTCGCCGCCCACACGGTGCGCAGCGGTCCGCTCTATTTCAACTTCGCCCGCCAGTCATACGACACGCCTGCGTGGCAGACGTTGCTGGCACAGGGCGAGGCCGCCGATCTTGCCGGCGCGTTCCGCCGTCTGTTCGATGGCGAGAAGGTCAATGTCACCGAGGGGCGCGCGGCGCTGCATACCGCGCTGCGTGGACAGAACTCCGAGGCCGTCGTCGCCCGCGAGGCCTACGCCTCGGCGCTCGATGTACGCCAACGCATGGCAGCGCTGATCGCGCAGCTGGAAGGCAGCGACGTCACCGATATCGTCAGCGTCGGCATCGGCGGTTCCGATCTCGGTCCGCGCCTGGTGGCCGATGCGCTGCGCGGGCCGCTCCCCGGCCGCTTCCGCGTGCATTTCCTCTCCAATGTCGACGGCGCGGCGGCACAGCGCATGCTGGCGCCGCTGGATCCCGCACGCACCGCGGCGGTGCTTATCTCCAAGACGTTCGGCACCCAGGAGACGCTGCTCAACGGCGGCATCCTGCGCGACTGGCTGGGCGGCAGCGATCGCCTCTACGCGGTCAGCGCCAATCCCGAACGCGCCGCAGCGGCGTTCGACATCGCGCCCGAGCGCGTGCTGCCGATGTGGGACTGGGTCGGCGGCCGTTATTCGCTGTGGTCGGCAGTCGGCCTGCCGATCGCACTGGCGATCGGCTTCGATCGTTTCGAACAACTGCTCCAGGGTGCATCCGCGTTCGACGCACATGCGGTCAGTGCGCCGCTGGCGGACAACATCGCGGTGCGCCATGCGCTGACGGCTGTGTGGAACCGCAACGTCCTCGGCCATGCCGCGCACGGTGTGATGACCTACGACCAGCGCCTCGCGCTGCTCCCGGCTTACCTGCAGCAGCTGGTGATGGAAAGCCTGGGCAAGTCGGTGAGGCTGGATGGCAGCCCGGTCGGGGTCGACACCGTGCCGGTCTGGTGGGGCGGTGCAGGCACCGACGTGCAACACAGCTTCTTCCAGGCGCTGCACCAGGGCACGCAGATCGTGCCGCTGGATTTCGTCGGCACCGTCCGCAACGACGATCCGTACGTGGAAAACCATCTCGCGCTGATGTCCAACCTGCTGGCGCAGAGCGAAGCGCTCGCCAACGGGCAGACCAGCGACGATCCGCACCGCAGCTATGCCGGCGGCCGACCGAGCACGATGATCCTGCTGGATGCGCTGACGCCGCAGTCGCTCGGCGGATTGATCGCGATGTACGAGCACAGCGTCTACGCGCAGTCGGTGCTGTGGGGCATCAATGCCTTCGACCAGTTCGGTGTCGAGCTCGGCAAGCAGCTCGCCAATGGCGTGTTGCCCGCGCTGAAGGGGCAGGGGGAAGCGCAGGATCCGGTGACGCGCGCCTTGCTGGCGGAGCTGAAAGCGCGCGGCTGACGCGGCAGCGATCAGGCGGGGCGCTGATGCCGGTCCAGCGCCCACGCCACATGCTCGCGCACGAGCGGTGAGGGGTCCTCGCGACGGCTCGCCAGTGCGGTGAGCACGTCGGGCGTGGTCGGTGCATTACCCAGAGCGACCGCGATATTGCGTAGCCAGCGCTCATGCCCGCTGCGGCGGATGGCGGAGCCTTCGGTGCGTCGCAGGAACTCCGCTTCGTCCCACGCGAACAACTGCGGCAAGGTGGCTACGTCCAGATCGTTGCGTGCGCGGAAGTCGGGCTCATCGGTTCGCTTGGCGAACTTGTTCCAGGGACACACGAGCTGGCAGTCGTCGCAGCCGAAGATACGGTTGCCGATCGCCGGTCGCAGCTCTTCCGGAATGGCGCCATCGTGCTCGATGGTCAGATAGGAAATGCAGCGACGTGCGTCCAAGCGATACGGCGCGGTGATCGCCTGCGTGGGGCAGACGTCGATGCAGCGCGTGCAGGTGCCGCAGTGCGCGCTGGCCGGCGCGTCGATCGGCAGCGGCAGGTCGACGTAGATCTCGCCGAGGAAGAACCAGGAGCCGCCGTCCTTGTCGATCAGGCAGGTGTGCTTTCCGATCCAGCCCAGCCCGGCGTTGCGCGCCAGCGCGCGCTCCAGCACTGGCGCGGAATCCACGAACACGCGATGGCCGAACGCGCCGACTTCCTGCTGCAGGCGCTCGGCCAGCTTCTGCAGGCGGTTGCGCATCAGCTTGTGGTAGTCGCGGCCCAGCGCATAACGCGCCACGTAGGCACGCTCGCCGTCGCGCAAGGTGTCCCAGGCGTCGTCGCTGTCGTTGCGGCCATAGTCCAGTCCCACCGAGATCACCCGCAACGTGCCGGGGATCAGTTCCTGCGGACGCGAGCGCTTGTCGCCGTGCTGGGCCATCCAGGCCATGGAGCCGTAAAGGCCCTCCGCCAGCCAGTCGCGGAGATGGCGCTCGTCGTCGCCCAATTCGATGCCGGCGATGCCGCAGCGCTGGAACCCGAACTCGCGCGCCAGCACCCGCACGCGCCGGGCGAGCGCGGTGGGATCGGGCAGGGTGGCGGCGGAACCGATGGAGGACATGCGTGGATTATAGGAGGCCGCTCCGGATTCACTTCCCCACAACCGGGGCGGGACCTAGAATCCGCGCATGTCCGGCACCTGGCCCCTATATTCCTCGGAAGCCGCGCGAGCGCTGGATACGCGCGCCACGCAGGGCCTTGGCGGTGACCCCTATGTGCTGATGCAGCGCGCGGGCCTGGCCGCCTGGCAGGACCTGCTGCTGCACTGGCCGGCGGCGCAACGTATCGTCGTGGTGTGCGGACCCGGCAGCAATGGCGGCGACGGTTATGTTCTGGCGCGTCATGCGCATCGTGCCGGGCGCCATGTCGAGGTCGTGCACCTGCCGGCGCATGTGCCGGCCAATCCCGTCGCGCAGCGCGCCTGCACCGACTACGTCGCTGCTGGCGGCAAGGTCACGCTGTTCGACGCGGCGCTGCCGAAGGCGGACGTGGTGGTGGATGCGCTGTTCGGCATCGGCTTTTCGCGTGCGCCGGAACGGGACGTGCAGGCGCTGATCGATGCGATCAACGCACAGGCGGCGCCCGTGCTCGCGCTCGACGTGCCGAGCGGCGTGGATGCGGACAAGGGCTGCGCGCCGGGCGTCGCGGTGCTGGCCACGCGCACGCTGCAGTTCATCGTGCGGCATGCCGGCCTGTATACGGGCGACGCGCTGGAGTACACCGGCGAGCTTGCGCTGGAAGAACTCGACGTTCCTGCCATCGCCTTCGATAGCGCACCGGTGGACGCTTCGTTGCTCGACCAGGACTCGCTCGCGCGCTGGCTGCTGCCGCGTCGCCGCAACACGCACAAGGGCGAATCCGGGCACGTGCTCTGCATCGGTGGGGACGAAGGCAGTGGCGGCGCGATCGCGCTGTGCGCTGAAGCCGCACTGCGTGCCGGCGCTGGTCTGGTGAGCGTGGCCACGCGTCCGTTCAATGTCGCACCGCTGCTGGCGCGCAGGCCTGAAGCGATGGTGCGTGAGGTGGAATCGACGGATGACCTGGCTCCGCTGATCGCGCGTGCGCGCGTGATAGCCGTCGGTCCTGGACTGGGGCAGGGCGAGTGGGGGAGTGCGCTGTTCCTGCATGCCGTGCGCAGTGCGAAACCACTGGTTCTGGATGCGGATGCGCTCAATCTGCTGGCCGCCTCGCCATTGCCGGTGGACGACACGATCCTGACGCCGCATCCCGGCGAAGCGGCGCGTCTGCTGGATTGCAGCAGCGCTGATGTGCAGCGCGATCGTTTCGGAGCGGCCCAGGCCATCGCGCAACGCCATGGCTGCGTGGTGGTGCTGAAGGGCGCGGGCACGGTCGTGGCGGCGCCCGGCGAAACGGCGCGCGTGATCGATGCCGGCAATCCCGGCATGGCGGTGGGCGGCATGGGCGATGTGCTGACCGGCGTCATCGCGGCGTTGCGCGCGCAGGGGCTTTCCGCGTTCGACGCCGCCAGCGCGGGCGCGCTGTTGCATGCGTTGGCCGGCGATGCCGCGGCATGGGACGGCCAGCGCGGCCTGCTGCCGTCCGATCTGTTCGCGCACCTTCGGCGATTGTCCAATCCGTGAGCGTTGCGGTTCGGCGTGGCATGCGGCGCACGACCGCTTAGAATCGCCGCATGCACGTGTTCCTTCCCGACAACGACGCGACCGAAACGCTGGGGCAGGCGCTTGCGCGTACGCGCCCCGCCTCCGCCGTCGTGCACTTACAGGGCGACCTTGGCGCAGGCAAGTCCACGCTGGCACGCGCGCTGCTGCGGACGCTCGGCGTCGCAGGTGCGATCCGCAGTCCCACCTACACCTTGGTCGAGCGCTATCCCGTCGAAGGAGGGGAGGCCTGGCATCTGGACCTGTACCGCATCGGCGATGCGGGCGAACTCGAGTTCCTCGGGTTGGACGAAGGTGCCGTGGTGCTGTGGCTGGTCGAATGGCCGGAACGAGGCGCCACCGCACTGCCTGCCGCCGACCTGCATGTGGCGTTGGCGGTCGAGGGTACCGGCCGCTCGGCCCGGCTCACCGCGGAGTCATCCACCGGCGAGCAGTGGCTGGCCCGTGTGGGGATCGAAGGGCAGTTGCAGACACCATCTCTCCAGCTCGGTTAGGAACATCCGCCAGGTCACGGATTATTAAGGGAAAACACCTTGCATTCGTGGGCGGATGGTGCTTGAATCCGCGGCATGAACCCGGGGATGCCCACCACTGCCGCGTTGCGCCTCGCCTTGGCGAGCGTCTTGGCGTCGGTGCCGTGCACGCTGCTGGCCGGTGAAGTCACCGGCGTCACCGTCGCCCAGGGCAGTACCGGTACGCGGGCGGAGATCCAGCTCGCCGGTGCCGGCCAGTACAAGACCCTCATGTTGAAAGGCCCGGATCGGCTGGTCGTCGACCTGCCGGCCTCGACAGCGAAGGCCGGCCTGCGCCTGCCGACCCCAGCGGGGATCGTCCGGGCCGTGCGTACCGGTCAGCCCGACGCGAGCACGCTGCGCATCGTCTTCGACCTGGCCTCACCGGTCACCGCACTCAAGCCGCGGATGGAGCAGGAAGGCGCCAACTCGCGGCTGGTGATCGAGTGGCCGGGCGACGGTGTGGCAGCGCCCGCCACGTCCGTCGCCACGACGACGGCAATCCCTCCGCCGGCGGCGACGCCTCCGTCGGCGTCCACGCAGGCGGATGCCGCCCGTGCCACCGCGCTGCTGACCGCCCAAGTGGTCCAGGCCGGCACGACACCCGCCACCGTGCAGCCGACGCCGACCTCGCCCTCGCCGCAGGCCATCCTCAATGGCCAGGCGACGACGGCCGCGGTGCCGGCGCAGACGGCGGCGGGCGAGCGACCCACCTACACCATCGCCACCGGCCAGCCCACGCCGATGCCGGGCGCGACCGCCACGACGACCGAGGCAGCACCTCCTGCAGAAACGCCCAGACCGCCGGCAGCCATCGCCGCCGGCACGCGCCCGCTGGTCATCGCCATCGACCCCGGTCATGGCGGCCAGGACCCCGGCGCTATCGGCCCCAGCGGTCGCTATGAGAAGCACGCGGTGCTGGCGATCTCCAAGGAGCTCGCGCGCCAGATCAACGCCACGCCGGGCATGAAGGCGTACCTGGTCCGCGACACCGATGTGTATGTCGAGCGCCCGCAGCGCGCCCGCAAGGCGCGTAGCGCGAAAGCCGACATGTTCGTCTCGATCCATGCCGACGCCGCGGAGAACCGCAGTGCCTGGGGCTCATCCGTCTACGTGTTGTCGCTGCGTGGCGCGTCTTCGCAGCACGCCCGCTGGCTGGCCGACAAGGAAAACGCCTCCGACCTGGTCGGCGGTGTGCGCCTGACCAAGGACACGCTGTCCAACGTGCTGCTGGATCTGGCCCAGAGCGGTCATATGAAGGCGTCGCAGGACGCCGCCGGCCATGTGCTGACCTCGCTGAAGGGCCTGGGCAAGACCCACAAGCCGCAGATCGAGTTCGCCAATTTCGAAGTCCTGCGCAACTCCGACATGCCGGCCATGCTGGTGGAGACGGGCTTCATCTCCAATGCGGACGAAGAGAAGCGCCTGTTCGATCCGTCGCACCAGCGCAAGGTCGCGGGCGCGGTGCTGGAGGGCATCCAGTCCTACTTCACCCGCCAGCCACCACCGGGCACGCTGTTCGCCGCCCGCGCGCAGGCTGAGGCCGACGCGCGTACGGTCGCGGCTGGCGGAGCTGCAGGCGCGCCCTGATCGCGCACCCGCTCGGCTATCATCACGGCTGACTCCCCGAGACGGCGCCCTGCGCCGCCAGCACGTGCCGATCCGCCAGCTTCCCGACACCCTTATCAACCAGATCGCCGCGGGCGAAGTCGTCGAACGCCCCGCGTCCGTGGTCAAGGAGCTGGTCGAAAACGCCCTCGATGCCGGCGCGCGCCGCGTCGACATCGATCTCGAGGAAGGCGGCGTCCGCCTGATCCGCATCCGCGACGACGGTGGCGGCATCGCGCCGGAAGAACTGCCGCTGGCCGTATCGCGCCACGCGACCAGCAAGATCGCCTCGCTCGACGACCTGGAGGCGGTCGCCACACTGGGTTTTCGCGGCGAGGCGCTGCCATCAATCGCCTCGGTCAGCCGCTTCGCGCTGACGTCGCGCCGCGCGCAGGACGAACACGGCGCGTCGCTGCAGGTGGAAGGCGGCAGGGTCGGCGAGGTGGCTCCGAAGCCGCATGCCGTCGGCACCACCGTGGAAGTGCGCGAGCTGTTCTACAACGTGCCGGCACGGCGCAAGTTCCTGCGCGCCGAGCGTACCGAGATGGGCCACATCGAAGAGTGGCTCCGTTCGCTGGCGCTGGCGCGTCCTGACATCGAGCTGCGTGTCTCGCACAACGGCCGGCCATCGCGGCGCTACAAGGCGGACGAACTGGAATCGCTCGCCCGCCTCAGCGAAACGCTGGGTGACGACTTTTCCCGAAGCGCGCTGCGCGTCGACCACGCCGCCGCCGGCCTGCGCCTGCACGGCTGGATCGCGCAGCCCAGTTATTCGCGCGCGAGCGCCGACCAGCAGTACGTCTACGTCAACGGCCGTTCGGTGCGTGACCGCAACATCGCGCATGCGGTGAAGATGGCGTATCAGGACGTCCTCTTCCACGGTCGCCAGCCGGCCTACGTGCTGTTCCTAGAGCTCGATCCCACCCGTGTCGACGTCAACGTCCATCCGGCCAAGCACGAAGTACGCTTCCGCGATACGCGGCTGATCCACGATTTCGTCTACCGCACGTTGCATGAAGCGCTGGCGGAAACGCGCGCCGGTGCACTGCCGCAGGACATCGCTCCGTCGCCGTTCGCGGCGCGACCCTCCATGCCCGTACCGTCCGCCTGGATGCCCACGCAGCAGTCGCCACTGGGACTGAATGTGGCGGAGGCGCCGGCTGCGTATGCCGCCCTCTATGCGGCTCCGACGGCCGCTGCGATGTCGACCGGCACGATGGCGCCGCCGTCCGCGCATGCGATGCCGGCCGACGACGTCGACGGCGTACCGCCGCTGGGTTTCGCCATCGCGCAGCTGCACGGCATCTACATCCTGGCGGAGAACGCCGATGGCCTGATCGTGGTCGACATGCATGCCGCCCATGAGCGCATCGGCTACGAGAAGCTGAAAGGCGCGCACGACAGCATCGGTCTGCGCTCGCAACCGCTGCTGGTGCCGATGGCGCTGGCGGTGGCCGAACGCGAGGCGGACGTGGCCGAGCGCGAAGCCGCTACGCTGGCGACCCTCGGTTTCGATGTCACCCGCAGCGGCCCGCAGTCGTTGAACGTGCGCAGCATTCCCGCCCTGCTGTCGAACGCCGAGCCCGAGGCGCTGCTGCGCGACGTGCTGGCCGACCTGCGCGAGCATGGCGAGAGCAGGCGCGTGGCCGCCGCGCGTGACGAACTGCTGGCGACGATGGCCTGCCACGGCGCCGTACGCGCCAACCGTCGGCTTACGCTGCCGGAAATGAACGCCCTGCTGCGCGAGATGGAAGCCACCGAGCGCTCCGGGCAATGCAACCACGGCCGCCCGACCTGGGCGCGCTTTTCCTTGAACGAGATCGATCGCTGGTTCCTGCGAGGACGCTGACATGGGGAAGAACAGGGGATGGCTGGGGATGGCCATGCTGGTGGGATTGCTGGCCGGCTGCGGAGGCGAGGACAAGACCGCGGCCACCGGCAAGGTGGCCGACGCCCGTTTCCTGGCCGACAACGCAGCCTGGCGCGAGCAGCGCAAGAACGAGCTGATTGCGCCCGATGGCTGGACCAGCCTGGTCGGCCTGCACTGGATCGAGCTGAAATCGCACTTCATCGGCAGCGGGCCGGGTAGCGGCATCAAGCTTGCCGTCGGTCCCGCCAAGCTGGGCATGATCACGCAGCAGGACAAGCGCGTGTACCTCACGCCCGAGGGCGGCACCGCGCTGACCTACAACGGCGAACCGTTGAAGGGGCGCGTGGAACTCGAAAGCGACCGGGATCCGAATCCGTCCATGATCGGCTTCGACGACGGCAAGGGTCTGCTGACGGTGATCGAGCGCGGCGGCCGCCATGCGTTGCGCGTGAAGCATGCGGATGCCGAATCGCGGACGCAGTTCATCGGGCTCGACTATTGGCCTGTGCAGGAGGCGTGGCGTGTCGACGGGCGCTTCATTCCGCATCCACCGGGCAAGACGCTTACCATCGTCGACGTGATCGGCGTCGCCAACGAGTCGCCGAATCCGGGCGTGGTGGAGTTCGAGCGTGATGGCAAGACCTTCCGGCTGGAGGCGCTTGGCCAGGCGGGCGGACCGCTGTTCTTTGTGCTGGCAGACCGCACCAGTGGCCATGGCAGTTACCCGGCCGGTCGCTTCCTGGATGCCGACGCGCCGCAGGCGGGCAAGGTGGTGCTGGACTTCAACCGCGCCTACAACCCGCCCTGCGCCTTCACACCGTATGCGACCTGCCCGCTGCCGCCCGCGGAGAACCGCCTAGACCTGCTCGTGGATGCGGGCGAGAAGGCCTACGCGAAACCGATCAAAGTGCTCTGAAGGAAGTCGCCGATGCTGCTGCGCCGCTCACTGAAAGCCCTTGTCGTCACCGCGCTGCTCGGCAGTGCGTCCGTCCTTGCGGCAGACGCGCCGAAGCCCGCCGGTGCGCCGGTGCCGTTGCTGTGGAAGGTGTCGGATAAGGACAACGCCGTCTACCTGCTCGGCTCGTTCCACCTGCTGCGTCCGAGCGACTACCCGCTTTCCCGCGATGTGGCTGCTGCCTTCGATGATGCCGAGCGCCTGATGTTCGAGTTGTCGCCGGAGGACATGCGGTCGCCGGCGTTGGGGCAGCTGATGGTGCAGGCCGCGCTGCGGACCGATGGCAAGACGTTGCAGCAAGACCTGGACGAAGCGACATGGGCGAAGTTCGAGGCCTGGGGAACGGCCAACCAGGCCACGCTGCAGCAGATGCAGATGCCGCCGCAGGTCCTCTCGATGTTCGAGCCCTGGTTCGTCGCCGTGACCATCAGCATCGTCGAGATGACCAAGCAGGGGCTGGATCCCAAGCTGGGCCTGGACAACCACTTCATGGACAAGGCGCTCGCCGCCGGCAAGCCTACCGGTGGGCTCGAGCGCGTGCAGGAGCAGATCGCAGTGCTGGATGGCATGGACGCGACCGAGCAGCGGCAGTTCATTGCCGAAGCACTGGACGACGCCGACAAGGGGGCAGCGGAAACCCGACGCGTGCACGACGCCTGGCGTCGCGGCGATGCCGAGGGCCTGTGGACCACCATGGCCCTGGATATGCGTGATCGCTATCCGCGCCTGTACCGGCGCATCAATGTGGAGCGCAACGACGCCTGGGTACCCAAGATCCGGCAGCTCCTCGATCAGCCGGGCGACGACGATGCGCTGGTCGTGGTCGGCGCGCTGCACCTGTTGGGTGAGGACGGCGTGGTGGAAAAATTGCGGGCGCACGGATATACCGTCGAGCGCGTGTGTTCGGCATGCAAGGCCGGCGGTCGCCGGTAAGCCTGTTCGAGGGATGAGTCGCGGGCGCGGTCGTCGCGCTCAGGCCGGTTGCATCACGATGCAATCCACCGGACAGGCGGGCACGCAGAGCTCGCAGCCCGTGCAGAGCGGCTCGATCACCACGTGCATGTGTTTTGCGCCGCCGATGATGGCGTCCACCGGGCACGCCTGGATGCACTTCGTGCAGCCGATGCAGTCGGCTTCTACCACGACGGCGACGATGGCGGGCTTGTGGGTGCCGCGCGCACGGTCGTACGGGAGCGGCGGTACATCCAGCACACGGGCCAGCATCCGCGCACCCTCGTCGCCACCAGGCGGGCAGTGGTCCACGCCGGCATCGCCGCGTGCCATCGCCTGCGCGTACGGGAGGCAGCCGTCGAACCCGCACTGGCCGCATTGAGTCTGCGGCAGCAGGCGATCGAGGCGTTCGACGAGATCGGCGTTCATCGCCGTGGCGCGGCTGGCGGTATCAGCGCACCGGCATGCCGGGCAGGGCGCCGGCATCCGCGTCCAGCAGCGCCAGCGCGCCGCCATCGAAACCGGCCGACAGGATCATGCCTTCGCTCAGACCGAAGCGCATCTTGCGGGGGGCGAGGTTGGCGATGAACACCACGTTGCGGCCGATCAGCTTGTCCGGCTCGCCGTAACTGGCGCGGATGCCGGAGAAGATCTGCCGCTGGCCCAGATCACCGGCATCCAGCAGGAAGCGCAGCAGCTTGTCGGAGCCGTCCACGAATCCGCATTCCAGCACCTTGCCGACGCGCAGGTCGAGTCTGGCGAAATCCTCGATGCCGATGATGCCCGTCGCGTCCTTCGATTCCGCGGGTGCGGAGGACTTGGCTTCCGTCCTCTTCTCGGGGGCGGCAGGCGCGGGCACGGCGGCGAGGGTGTCTTTGGAAGCGTCGGTCATGGCGTCGATCAGTTTCGGGTCGATACGGGTGAAGAGCGGGGAATACGGCTGGATGACGTGCGCCTGCAGTGGCGCCGCAACGTCGGCCCAGGTCTCGACCGGCGCACCGAGGAACGCCTCGGCCTCCGCGGTCGTGCGCGGCAGCACCGGCTTCAGCGCCGCGGCAAGCACACGGAACAGATTCAGTCCTTGCGAGCAGACAGCCTGCAGTTCGGCGTCCGCGCCTTCCTGCTTGGCGATCACCCACGGCTTGGTCTCGTCGACGTACTTGTTGGCTTCGTCGGCCAGTGCCATCGTCAGGCGCAGGGCCGTGGCCGGTTCATTGCGCTCGTAGGCGGCGGCGATCGGCGTAAGTGCGTCGACGAAACGCTGGTACATGGCCGCATCCGGCAGCGTGTCGGCGAGACGACCACCGAAGCGCTTGTCGATGAACCCGGCGCAGCGGCTGGCGAGGTTGACGAACTTGCCCACCAGATCCGCGTTGACACGGGCGATGAAGTCGCTGAGGTTCAGGTCGAGGTCTTCAACTTGGCCATTGCCCTTGGCCGCGAAGTAGTAGCGCAGTGCCTCAGGCTCCAGACCCACATCAAGGTAAGTGCGCGCCATGATGAAAGTGCCACGGCCTTTCGACATCTTGGCGCCATTGACGGTCAGGTAGCCGTTGACGTGCAAGCGCGTGGGGGCGCGATGGCCGGTGCCATGCAGCACCGCCGGCCAGAACAGGCCATGGAAGTTGACGATGTCCTTGCCGATGAAGTGGTGCAGTTCGACGTCGGTGCCGGCTTCCAGGTGCGGGGCGAACTCGAGGCCGCGCTCGGCGCACAGGTTGCGGAAGCTGCTCAGGTAGCCGATCGGTGCATCCAGCCAGACATAGAAGTACTTGCCGGGCGCACCGGGAATCTCGAAACCGAAGTACGGCGCATCGCGCGAGATGTCCCACGCGCGCAGGCCGCCCTCGGCATCCAGCCATTCGCGCAGCTTCGCCTTGACGCCGGGCAGCGCGACATCGCCGGCCAGCCATTCGCGCAGGAAGGCATCGAAGCGGCCGACTTCGAAGAAGTAGTGTTCCGAATCGCGGATCTCTGGCGTGCTGCCGGACAGGATCGATTTGGGCTCTTTCAGGTCCGTCGGTGCGTACGTCGCGCCGCAGACCTCGCAGTTGTCGCCGTACTGGTCTGCGGAGCCGCAGTTGGGACAAATGCCCTTGATGTAACGGTCGGGCAGGAACATGCCCTTGGCCGGGTCGTAGAACTGCGCGACGGTGCGTCGACTGATGTGTCCACCCGCATCCAGGCGCTGGTAGAACTGCTCGGTCAGCGCGCGGTTGGCGGCGGAGTTGGTCGAGTCGTAGTGGTCGAAAGCCACGCCGAACGCGGCGAAGTCGCGCTCGTGGCTGGCCTGGATGCCGGCGATGAAGGCTTCCGGCGTGACGCCGGCCTTCTCCGCCGCCAGCATGATCGGCGTGCCATGGGTGTCGTCGGCGCAGACGAAGTGCACCGTGTCGCCGTGCATCCGTCGTGCCCGCACCCAGATGTCTCCCTGGATGTAGCCCACCAGGTGGCCCAGGTGCAGCGGACCGTTGGCGTAGGGCAGGGCATTGGTGACGAGGGCAGTACGGCTCATGACGGGCTTCGAGACGGGGGGCGGCGATTATCGCACGGCGGGGTGAATGCCTTTTCCTGCGGCCAGAACGCGACGGGCCCGGCGATGCCGGGCCCGTGGTGTGGCGTGGCGGCTTGCGCAGGAATTACTGGCGGAGCCAGGTCTGCGACTTGCACATGAAGGCGATGCAGCCGGACACCTCCAGCTTCTTGCCGCCCTCGAGCAGTTCCATCTTCGACTTGTACACCTTGCCCTCGTCGGGCTTGAGGATGGTGCCGCCGGCGTACTGGCCACCGCCCTCGGCCTTCATGCCGCGGATGATCTCCATGCCGGTGATCGGCTTGTTCCTGCGATCATCCTTGCACTTGTCGCAGGTCGGGTTCGGCTTGCTCGGGTTGATCAGCTCGACGATGCGGCCGGTGATGGTGCCGTTGGCCGCCTGGGTGATCTCGACGAACGACTTCGGCTTGCCGGTGTCGTTGTCGATGGTCTTCCAGCGACCGACCACCGGATCGGCGGCAGATGCCACCATCGACAGGGCCATCAGCGGAGCGGCCAGCATCGCGGCCATCAGGGTCTTGCGCATGTTCCCCTCCCAGGGATGTAGGTCAGCCCCGCCGGCGAGGACCGGCGGGATGACGCTGTTATACCGCATCCGCTGGCGTATGGAAGGGTCGCGGGGGCGTGGTTCAGCCGTCCTTCTGCGTTCCGAGGTCGGACTCGTCGCGTTCCGGCGTCTGCGGTTCCTCCGCATCGACGCGGGGTGCCGTAGCGGGGATGCGGGAGCCGGGCGAGTCCCGCTGGATCTGCTCGACTTCGCCGACGCTGACGCGGCCTACGCGAGGCTTCATCCAGACGCTGTCATGCCACGCCTGGTACAGCTTGGGATCCCAGAAGCGCTCGTCGTAGAACTTGGTGCCATCGATCTGCTCGAATCCGCCAGGCCCTGGAACGTAGATCTTCACGTTGCCCGCGAACCCGGTGCGACTGCCGGTCACGTTGCGGCGCTCGCGCCGCAACACCCCGGCAAGGCGCGGTTGCGCTGCCGCGTCACCGTACTTGGCGTAGATGTTCTGCCCTTCTTCGAGCGCACGCGAGCGCTGCTCTTCCGTCAGTTGTCGCCAGTAGCGTTCCCGGAGCAGCAGGAATCCTTCGTAGCCGCGCTCGGCTGCCAGGTCCATCCAGATGTAGCCGAGCACGGGGTCCTTGGCAGTGCCCTGGCCGCTCCAGTACATCTCGGCGACCATGCCCTGGGACGGCTTGTCGCCGTAGTAGGACGCGCGCTGGAAGAAGCGGAGCGCGTCTTCATGGCGGGTGGCTTTGAACTCCTCGAGGCCGAGCAGGCGATAGCGAAGGTCGGGATGCGACGTCAGGAAGCCTGCCGACATCATCAGGCGATCTTCGGTGGGGTCCGGTGGGGGGGCGCCGAATGCCTGGGTAGATGCCAGGCAGGGTGCCAGCAATGCGGCGGCAAGAACGAAGTGCCGAGACTTGATCTTCATCATCTTCCTTTGACTTCCTGCTCGTTGTGACGCGTCCATGCTGCGGCCTTGCGGTGCAAATGGCACCTACCGGAAGTCATGCGGGAGTGTCGTGACCCGGTTGTACCAAAGAAAAGGCCGGCCGAAGCCGGCCATTTCCGTGTGCGGGTGGATCAATCGGCCTTCGCGGGCGCACCCACTTCGACATGTCCGCCGATATGGCGGGCGAAGAAGCCCAGCATGGTGGTGTAGAGCTTCACCCGGTTCTCGACGTCGTAGAAGCCGTGCATCTCACCCGACTGGATGATCATGCCCTCGGGCGGATTGCCTGCAGCGATCAGCGCCTTGTTCATCAACTCCGTCTGCTCCGGGGGCGTGCGCACGTCACGGGCACCAGCAGCCAGATAGACCGGAATCTTCACTTCGGCAGCGCGGCGCGCGGGCGAGTTCTCGGCCCAGGACTTCGTGTCCGTCCCGTGCGTGCGGCGCAGGTAGCGCTGTCCGGATTCACGTTCCGGGATATCGCCCTTCTTGAACATCATGTCGACGTCGTAGACGCCGACATAGCCGAACGTGCACTTGAACAGTCCGGGTGCGCGGATGGGCGCCATCAGCGAGGAGTACCCACCGAAGCTGCCACCATAGATGCAGATGCGATCCTTGTCGGCGTACCCATGGCTGATGGCCCACTTCGTCGCGTCGATGATGTCGTTCTGGATGCCCTGACCCCACTGCTGGTGTCCGGCGTCCTGGAAAGCCTTGCCGTAGCCGCCGGAACCGCGGTAATTGACCTGGAGCACCGCGTAGCCGCGGCTGGCGAGCAGTTGGGTTTCCCAATTGAAGCCCCAGTTGTCGCGGGGACCGATCGGGCCGCCATGCGGATTGACGATCAGCGGCAAGTTCTTGCCCGTAGAGCCCTGCGGAAGCGTGAGGTAGCCGTGGATCTGCTTGCCGTCCTGCGAGGTGAAGCTGAAGGGCTTCACCGAGGCCATCTTTTTCTTGTCCAGTTGCGGCTTGCGCTGCATCAGGAAGCGTGCCTTACCGGTGACTCGATCATAAAGATAGAGCTCGCCCGGATTGTTGTCGCTATAGACGCTGACGATGATCTTCTTGCCATCCTGTGTGTGGCTGGCCAGATCGACCATCTGACCCTCGAAGGCACCCGCTAGGGAGCCGTAGATTTCTGCATCCGGATGGTTCTCGTCGATGAGCTTCACCGCGGGCGCCCCCGCCTCGGTAACCACGCCGATCAGCGAGGCATCGTCGGTCGACCAGATGTAGTCAGAGACCTCGGCCACCTTGTCCTGGAACAAGGGGGTGAACTCACCGGAGGAGGTATTCAAAGTGCCAATGGCTGCGGGTGCCTTGCCGTCGTCC
Source organism: Pseudoxanthomonas sp. PXM01 (assembly GCF_014851815.1). Lineage (GTDB taxonomy): Bacteria > Pseudomonadota > Gammaproteobacteria > Xanthomonadales > Xanthomonadaceae > Pseudoxanthomonas_A. Next base: position 983,770 of record NZ_JACVAJ010000001.1, on the reverse strand, counting down.
TGTTCGGCGTAGACGGTGCCGTTGGACGATGTCCGAACGACATACAGGTGCTTGCCCTCCGACTTGGATGCATTGACCAGCGTCCAGCTCTTTCCGTCACGACGGTACAATTCCGTGCGTTCGTCGTACTCGCCCTCTTCGTCGCGGCTGGACGAACACACCGCGAACCGGGGTTCCTTGGCCGCATCCAGCACGATGCCGCAGTTCTCCTTGGGAGCACGGCCCATGGAGACGCGACGTCCGCTGAGCGTGTCCATGCGGAACACTTCGGTTCCGACGCCTTCGGAGGAGCGTGGCGTGATGGCGGACATGATGACGTACTGGTCGTCGTCCTTCAGTGTATCGAGCAGCGAGAATCTTTCGGTGCTGACGGTCTTGCCGCGCTGCGTCGCGTCGCGGGTGCCGTAGAAGATGAGCGGGCGCGCCTGGCTGCCGTCGGCGTTGACCGCAAACCACTCACCAGTGTTGAACGGCTGGGCGTAGCCGCCAAGTTTCTTGACCGAGTTGAACATCAGCCGGGTGGGACTGACCCAGTAGAAGCTGCCCACGCTCTTCTGGTCTGGAAGCTGGTTCACTTTGACGAGTGAAAGGTCGCTGGTGCGGAGCACCGCGAGCACATCCTGCTCACCCTTGTCCACGGTCATCGCCAAGTACTCGCCATTCGGCGAGATCTTGACCGTACTGTAGGCCGCATGGCTTACGAAATCGACGATTGGCTGAGGGGACGGTGCCGCATGCCCAGGCACTGCCAGCACGCTCGCCACCGCAAGCATCGATGTCGCAAGTAAGGAATTCTTCATTAGTCCCCCGAATTTAGGAATCGCCCCGAATGAAATTGCCCGGCGACAGTGATTTCCGACCGTCGCGGCACGCCCCGTGGGGCGTGACTGGATACCGACTTTAACAGGAAAATTTAGGGCCTTGACAGCTCATCCGCACATGCCGGGTGCCGGGCGCTGATGGCGTATCAGCGGCGCCACGCGGTATGCGGGAACTGTAAGATGACGACTTACACGTCCTTGGATGTTGGCCGCCTATCCCATGTCCGAAACCACCGACTCGGCCGGAGCGGCAAGAACGTGGGCTGCCCGCCAGTACCTCGTCGCGATCGAGGCATCGAACAGGGGGGACTGGCAGCGCGCGTTACCCGTCCTGAGGGCGCTGGTAGCTGCGAATCCCTCGCTGCCGCATGTCCATCACCTGCTCTCCGTTGCCGCCTTGGCGACCGGCGCTCTGGACGAGGCGCTTGCCCATTCGCAGGCTGCCATGGACCTCAAACCGGGTGACGTCGACTTCATCCTCCAGGCTGCACGTGTCATCTCGCAGGCCCACTCTCCCCAGCAGGCACTGATACTTGCGCATGAAGCCGTGCCCCTGGCATGGAACAATGGTGCGATCTGTCAGCAGCTCTCGGCGATCTTCGCCAGGGCCAATGCCTACGAATCCGCGAGCCGCCTGAGTGGCAGGGCACTCGAGCTCTTGCCGGCAGACACGCGCAACGTCTTCAACCACGCGACCACGTCGTTGTTCAACGGCGACTTGGATGCGGCCGAGGCAGCCTACCTGCAGGTCATCGCCCGCGAACCCACTCACGCGCAGGCACATCTTGGCCTTGCGCAACTGAGGAAGTGGACGGCGGAGGTGAACCATATCGATCGCCTTACATCGAGTCTCGACCGGATCCGTGATCCTGCAGACAGAATGTACATGCATCTGGCACTGGGAAAGGAATACGAGGATGTCGGCAATCACCCGGGCGCCTTCCATCATTTCAGTGCGGGAAAACGGGAGGGTAAGGCGCTCGTGCGCTTCGGGACGAACGTCGACCACGCCTGCTTCGATGCCCTTGAGGTCGAGTCCGGTCGCGTGGATGGGACGACCGGACATCAGAGCGGTGAGCCCATCTTCGTCATCGGCATGCCCCGCTCCGGCACGACGCTGGTCGATCGCATCCTCTCGAGTCATGCGTCCGTCCAGTCCATCGGCGAGGTGCTCAACTTCCCGTCGCTGGTCAAGCGCGCGGGGGGCACGCGGACGCGACGCCTGATCGACGCGGATACCGTCATGGCAGCGAAGGCCATCGACTGGGAGGCCCTTGGTGCGGACTACATCGGCAGTACAAGGCCGTTGACCGGCAGTTTCCCCCGGTTCGTCGACAAGCACCCGCACAACTTCCTCTATCTGGAGATGATCGCGCGCGCGCTTCCGGATGCGCGGATCATCGGGGTGCGACGCAATCCGATGGACACCTGCCTGTCCAACTTCCGCCAGCTCTTCTCTCCGGCGTCGCCGTACCACGGATACTCGTTCGATCTTCTGGAGACGGGGCGGTACTTTGTGCGATTCGACCGACTGATGCGGCATTTCGAGCGCCTTCTCGGCGAACGCATCCTCTGGATCGACTACGAAGACCTCATAGCGGATCAGGAGCGCCAGACCCGCCGACTCCTCGACTTCTGCGGACTCGATTGGCAGCCGCAATGCCTTCGGTTCGAACTCAACGACGCGCCGGTCGCGACTGCCAGCGCGGCGCAGGTCCGGGGCAAGTTGCACGGTGACGCACAGGGCCGGTGGCACCGCTACCGCCGGGAACTTCAGCCTCTGCTTGCGTTGCTCCATGCCGAAGGCGTGAGCGTACCGCAAGGGGCCTGATACAAAAAAGGAGCCCGGTTTCCCGGGCTCCTTCGCATCGCATCGTGGAACAGGCCTCAGCGCAGCTTGTAGCTGAACTGGAGGAAGACCTCGCGGCCGATGACGCCGGAGTAGTACGTGCTCCAGAAGAAGGGATACGCCAGGTCCTCATCGAACAACGGCTTCTTGTCGAGCAGGTTCTGGACCTGGAACGACACCGTCGCCTTCTCCGTGATCTCCTTCGACACACCGGCATTCCAGATCACGAAGCTGCCGCCGCGGCCCTTGTCGGGATCGCCGAGGGGCAGGGAGCCCAGACGGTAGCCATTGACGTTGGCGGCCCAGTCGTCCAACTGCCAGCTAGCGCTCCAGTTGAAACGGCTACGGAAGTTCAAGGTGCGCTGGTTCACCAGATCGTCACGGTCATCGATGATGCCGTCGCCGGGGAACAGCTCGATTTCCTTCTTGAGGACGTGAGTCCAGGCGAGGTCGAAATCGAAATCGCCCAGACGGTCCGTATCGAGCCCGTACTTGAAGTTCACGTCGATGCCGCTGGTACGGCTAAGCGACTGGTTGACCGGGAAGGACCTGTACTCGTCCACTTGGTTGTCGCGGAAAGGCGAATCGGTACGGGTCACCAGCCCTGTGAAGAACTGGCAGGCTGCGGAGTTCTGATCGACGCTGTTGCCGGCGCGGTCGGTGCCCAGCAGGCAGGACGCCTCTTCGCGGAACAGGTAGGACGTGAAGATGTCATCCACACCGCCGGTGAGTTCGATGTCGTACCAGTCCGCGCTGATCGACATCTGGTCGGTGATGTCCCAAACCACGCCGAACGTGGTGGACTTGCCTTCCTCTTCCTCCAGATCGGTGCTGCCGCGACGGATGCCCTGCACCTGGTAGTTGTAGTCGGCGTCGCTCGAGCAGGCGGTGCCCTGCGGATTCAAGCCATCGCGCCGGCAGCGGTACTCGTCGACGATCGAAGTGAAGAAGCCCGACTCGCCCGCATACACATAGTGCATGTCGGGGGCGCGGAAGCTCGTGCCATGGCTGCCACGGAACAGCAGGCTTTCGACAGGCCGCCATTCGAGGCCGACCTGCCAGGTGACCGCATCATCCACGTTGGTGACGTCGTCGTACTTGTCGTAGCGGCCGGCCACGCTCGCCTTCAGGCTGTCGAGAATCGGAATGCTGAACTCCAGGCCCAGCGCGTAACGGTCACGCTCGCCACCGCCGCCCGTATCGGAATAGTTGTAGATGGGTTCGTTGCCGGTGTAGCCAGGCAACGTGCGCGGATCGGGCGTCAGTTCATAGCTCTGGCGGGCCGCTTCGATGACGGCTGCGGCGCCGAATGCACCCGCTGGCAGTTCGAACAGGTCGCCTGAAACGGTGAAGTTCGCCTGGGTAACGTCGGATTCGGCCTTGCCGATCAGCGTGGTGTTCAACGACTGGAACGTCGCGGCATCGATCGGGTTGAAGAAGCGTGCCTGATTCAGCTCGTATACCGGGTAGGCATCGAAGTACGGGTCGAAGCCCTGCTGCTCGCCCAGGAAATACTCGGTGAGCCTGTTGGCCAGAAAGCGCGGGCGCCGCGATTCGATTTTGTACTCCGCGCGGGACACCGTCGCATCCCAGTCGAAGCGATCCGAGAGCATGGTGCCGCGCAGTCCGAACGCGACGTCGAAGGCGCGCTCGTCGGATGTCGCGTTCTGCGCGCCTGCGCCGCCGACTTCAGCAGGCGTGAAGATGCGCTGCAGATTGACGAAGGCACCGCCGCCGGGACCGGTGAAATCCGACTCCAGGTTCGGGTCGAAGAAATCGGAGCTGGACCAGAACTGTGTGGCACTTGCGAAGGTGGCCTTTGAGCGTGACGCGCTCAGCTGCGCCCAGCCCTGCAATCCGCCGTCGAAGTCGAAAGTACCGTACAGATAGCCGGACTGGTTGCTGTCGGAGTTCCGGATCGCTTGGGTTGCGGGGTAGCCGAAGTAGCCGCAGCGCGGCCCGGTGTACACCGATGAGGTTTCGAAATAATACGCTTGGAACTCGCTGAACCGGGCGCAGGTTGCTTCGCCTCCGTCCGGGAAGACACGGTTGCTGTTGGCGATGTCGAATACAAGCAGGCCTTCGACCGCATTGACGTCATCCGGATTCACGCCGGGCTCGTCGAAGTAGGAGTCCATGAACTTGCGCTGCGATGCGAAGATCGCCTCGCGCTCGACGGCTTCGAATGCGTAGATGACGCTCCAGTTGTCGCCGGTCTTGCCGCCGATCCATTGGAAGCGCCCCGAATCTCCGCCGCCCTGCGTGGTCGTGCCGGCGCGCAAGCTGAACTGATCGCCCTCGTAGTTCGTCTTCATGATCAGGTTGACGACGCCGGCCACAGCGTCGGAACCGTAGATCGCCGATGCGCCGCCGGTCAGGACTTCGACGCGTTCCAGTGCGGCGGCCGGGATGTTGGCCAGGTTCACCGCATTGGATTGGGAGTTGTACGGAAGGGGATAGTCGGCTGCGCGGCGGCCGTTGATCAGGATGAGTTGGTAACCCGGGCCGAGACCGCGGAGATTGAGGAAGCTCGCGTTGGGAGTGAATCCGTTCTGGTTCAGTTCGTTCTGGATCGATGCGGTGTTCTGGGTGAGCGAGTTCAGCGCGTCATAGACGGTGGCGAAGCCTTCGCGCTCGATCTCGGCGGCCGTGATCACGGTGACGGGCGCAGGACCCTCGACTTCCGCGCGCTTGATGCGCGAGCCGGTGACGGTCACCTTGTCGAGCGTGGCTGTCTGCGAAGTCGGGGTGTCATCGTCCTCATCCTGCGCTTCCTGGGCAGTGGCCGTGCCGATGACAGGAACGAACAGCGCAGCGACCAGGGCGGCGGCGAGGCGGCTGCGTTGTAGCGCGGTCTTCTTGCGAACTGACATGTGGTTGCTCCTTGGCGGTCAATGTGGTGCGGCAGACGCTCGACCAATCCGTTGGCCCAGCCGCACGTCAGGCTCCTCGTGACTCGACATTAACACGTGGTTAACAGGAGGGAAGTGCCATCCCCGGGCGTGACACATGTTGCGATTCAAAGAGTGATATTCATCACAATATTGCCTAAATCCGGCGTCCAGGCAAAAGAAAAGCCCGGCTTTCGCCGGGCTCTCCAAGTGCTGCCGATAGCGCGCTATCAGAAGCGGTAGGTGGCGCTCACGTAGTAACGACGACCCAGCGGGTCCGCGCCGATGTAGTTGTAGAAGTACGGATAGGCGGTGTAGGTCGGATCCTCGCGGAACTGGTTGTCCGTCAGGTTGACCACGGTGAAATCCACCTTGATCTTGTCGGTGAACTTCTTGCCCACCTGCAGGTTGTACAGGATGTACGGCTTCAGGCGCGCGGTCTCGTCCCAGTTCATGTTCGCACCCATGCGGCTGCCGAACAGGGTGACCGACCAGTCGTCACGTGCCCAGCCTACCGAACCACGCACACGGCTGCGGGGATCGTAGTCCCACATGTCGCGGTAGTCGACTTCGACGTCGCCCGGGAAACGCTGCGACTTGTCGGTGAGGCGCAGGCTGTAGCCCAGGTCGAACGAGAAATCGCCGGCACGGTCGGTGTCCAGACGGTACTTGAACGTGGCGTCGATGCCGCTCACTTCCTGCGACGCCTGGTTGATGTACGCGGTGTTCAGGCGAGCGACCTGCTGGTCGAGGGCAGTGCCGGGGGCCGACGTACGGGTGATCAGGCCGAGGATGTTCTGGCAGAACGGGGAGCCGATGGCATAGTCGAACGGCGATCCATCGCGGTTCACGCCCAGGCGGCAATTGGCTTCGTTCTGCATGATGTAGGCCGCATCAAGCACGCGTGCCCGGTCTTCCAGCTTGATCTTGTAGTAGTCGACGGACACCGACATGTTGTCGATGACGTCCCACACGAAGCCGACGCCGAAGGACTCACCCTCTTCTTCCTTCAGGTTGGGGTTGCCTGCAGTGAGCGTCTGGCCGGTGTAGCGCGTGATGTGGCCGGTCGGGCACTGGGACACGGTGCGGGGAGGGGTACCGGCGGGCTGGCCGAGACCGGTGCCCGAGCGGCAGCTGTACTCGTCGAAGATGGCCGAGTAGGCCGCTGCACCTTCCGCATAGACCATCTGCATGTCGGGCGCACGGAAGCTGGTCGCGTAGCTGCCGCGCAGCAGGAAGTTGCTGAACGGACGGTACTCGAGGCCCAGGTTGTACGTCGTCGCGGCATCCACCGCGGTGATGTCGTCGTACTTGTCGTAGCGCGCGGCAAGCTGTGCGGTCAGCTGGCTGAAGATCGGCACGCGGAACTCGACACCGAAGGCGTAGCGGTCGCGTTCGCCGTGCGTCTCACCCGAGCTGGTCAGGTTGTAGATCGTCTGATCGTCCAGCGGACGCAGCTGGTTGGTGCGCGGATCGCTGGTCAGGTCGCTGGTCTGGCGCGTGCCTTCCAGGACGGCCGCGAAACCCAGTGGGCCCGCCGGCAGTTCGAACAGGTCGCCGCTGATGTTGAAGTTGGCGGTGGCCGAGGTGGCCTCTGCAACGTTCTTCACGCGGGTCGAGAACGAACGGTAGATCTCGGGCGTGATCGGGCTGCGCCAACGGTCCAGATTCAGCGTGTAGACCGGGTACGTGCCGGTGGCAGCGGTGCCGGTGGAGTTGGTGAAGCCCTGTTGCGGGCCGAGGAAGTAGTCGTGGATGCCCTTGGCCAGCAGGCGCGGGCGGTCCTGGACATACTCATACTTGCCATAGGTACCGCTGGCTTCCCAGATGAAGCGCTCGCCGAGGTTGCCGCTTGCGCCGAACGAGACGTCGTAGCTCTTCTCGTCGAACACGGTGCTGGCGGCCTCGTTGCCGCCGAGCTCCCACGGATTGAAGACGCGCTGCAACTGGACCAGGTCGCCCAGGCCGCGGTCGAAGTAGTAACCGGTCGCGGCACCCGTCGGGCTGGACGTGAAACGGTCGCCGCTGGTGCTCCAGTACTCGGTGCCGCTGCTGGCGATCGCATCCGTGGTGTAGAAATTGGCGCTGCCGAACAGCTGGACATTGTCGGAGACGTCGAACGTGGTGTAGACGTAACCGTTGTAGCTGCGGTTCTTGTTCCAGATGCTGCGCGAGCCGTCCTGGGTCCAGGATCCGCAGACGCGGCCGCGGTCGGCGCGGACGACGGTGGCATAGCCGAAGCGGTCACAGGTCGCCTGGTCGAAGGCGGCATCGTGATTGACCGGTACGGTCAGGCCGACACCGCTGATCGCGATGAGCGACAGGCCCGGGTTGACGGCCAGGCCGTAGGGATTGTTGCGACGGTCGGCCATGTAGTCGCGCTGCGTACCGAAGACCGGCTCGTTCTCGCTGTACTGGAAGGCCCACACCGCGCTCCAGTTGTCGCCGCTGGTGCCGCCGGTGTACTCCAGGTTGACGCTGTCGCCGCCGCCGTCTTCGGTGGTGCCGACGGTGCCGCGGATCTGCTGGCCTTCATAGTTCTTGCGCAGGACGATGTTCACCACGCCGGCCACGGCGTCGGAGCCGTAGATGGCCGACGCGCCGCCGCTCAGCACTTCGATGCGCTCGACGATCGAGGTCGGGATCGCCTTGATGTTCACCACGTTGTTGTCGCGGTTGTACGGCTGCGGGTACTGGGCCGGACGACGGCCGTTGATCAGGGTCAGGGTGTAGCCCGGGCCCATGCCGCGCAGGTTCACGACCTGGGCGTTCGGGGTGAAGCCGCTGACGGCCAGGTCACCCGTGAAGTTGCCGACGGCCTGCTGCGTCAGGCTCTGCAGCATGTCGCCGACGGTCTGGAAGCCCTCGCGGTCGATGTCTTCACGCGAGATGACGGTAACCGGTGCGGGACCTTCGAGCTCCGTGCGCTTGATGCGCGAGCCGACGACCGTCACCTTGTCCAGCGTGGCGGTTTCGCCCGAGGAGGAAGACGGTGCGGCGTCCTGGGCCATGGCGGCGCCGGCGACCGGTACGACGATGGCAGCGAACAATGCCGCACTCAGGCGGCTGCGCTTCAGCGCATTCGTGTAACGAACTGACATGTGGTGAATCCCCTAAACTATCGAAGTGATGCGGCCCCCAGCGGACGTGTCCTTCGTCCCAACCGCACGTAATCGTCCTGTCAACCGGACGTTAACACGCGATTAACGGACGATCCATACCACATGAAAATGTTACTGAGGTTACGGGTGAAAATGTGACCAAAGTCGCAAAATTTGATGGAGCAGGGCGTGAATCTGGAACCGCTATCTCACATTGACGTCCCTGGATTGCCCAGCGGATGGGGGAGCCGGGCGCATTGGGAGGCAGCGAAAGGCACCGGCGGGTGGTCGATATCCGTGACAACGGGGTTTCCTGTGAGGGGGTGCAAAGCGGCCATAACGGAGGCTGTTGGGGATCGCCTCGCCCAGCAGGGTGAGCAGATGGTGGACTTGACCCTTGTGGAGCGCATCGCCTCCCACGCCGTCCAGGGCACGCTTTCCCCCCACCCCCGCGTCCGCAACGTCATCGCGGTCGGCTCGGGTAAGGGCGGGGTGGGGAAGTCGACCACGTCGGTGAACCTGGCGCTGGCGCTGGCGGCCGAGGGCGCACGGGTGGGGGTGCTGGACGCCGACGTCTACGGGCCCAGCGTGCCGGCCATGCTGGGTCTGTCGGGCCGGCCCGAGAGCCACGACAACAAGTCGATCGAGCCGATGCGGGCGTTCGGGGTGGAGGCCATGTCGATCGGACTGCTGGTCGACCAGGACACGCCGATGATCTGGCGGGGGCCGATGGCCACGTCCGCCCTGATGCAGCTGTTCACCGACACCGTGTGGGGTGACCTGGACTACCTGCTGGTGGACCTGCCGCCCGGCACCGGCGACATCCAGCTGACCCTGGCGCAGAAGATCCCGGTGGCGGGCGCGGTCATCGTCACCACGCCGCAGGACATCGCCACGCTGGACGCAAAGAAGGCGCTGAAGATGTTCGAGAAGGTCGAGGTGCCGGTGCTGGGCATCGTCGAGAACATGGCGGTCCATACCTGTTCCAGCTGCGGCCATGTCGAACATCTGTTCGGCCAGGGGGGCGGCGAGCGGATGGCGGCGCAGTACGGCGTGCCGCTGCTGGGGTCGCTGCCGCTGGACATCGCGATCCGAGAACAGGGCGACGCTGGCCGGCCGGTAGTGGTCGCGGCGCCGGATTCGGCCGTGGCGCAGGCCTACCGGCAGACCGCACGGGTCATGGCGGCGACGCTGGCGCAACGGCCGCGGGCCAGCGTACCGATCGCTTCGTCGCTGGTCTGACCGGTCTACGCAGACGGCGGGCCGGGGCCCGCCCTACAATCCCCGCCTGCCGCGCGTCCGGCGCGGTTCCGTTCCCCAGACCAGGATTTGCATGAGCATCAAGAGCGACCGTTGGATCCGCCGCATGGCCGAGCAGCAGGGCATGATCGAGCCGTTCGAGCCGGGACAGGTCAAGCAGGCCAACGGCCAGCGCATCGTCAGCTACGGCACCTCGAGCTACGGCTACGACGTGCGCTGCTCGCGCGAGTTCAAGGTGTTCACCAACATCAACTCCACCATCGTCGACCCCAAGCACTTCGACCCGAAGAGCTTCGTGGACATCGAGGCCGACGAATGCATCATTCCGCCGAACAGCTTCGCGCTGGCGCGCACGGTGGAGTTCTTCCGCATTCCACGCGACACGCTGGTGGTCTGCCTCGGCAAGAGCACGTACGCGCGCTGCGGCATCATCGTCAACGTGACGCCGCTGGAGCCGGAATGGGAAGGCCACGTGACGCTGGAGTTCAGCAACACCACGCCGCTGCCGGCGCGCATCTACGCCAATGAAGGCGTGGCGCAGATGCTGTTCTTCCAGTCCGATGCCGACGATGTCTGCGAAACCAGCTACAAGGACCGCGGCGGCAAGTACCAGGGTCAGACCGGCGTGACGTTGCCGCGTACCTGATTCCATCCGGATATCCAACGAAAGGAAGCGACCGATGCAGACGCCGCCCTCCATGCCGGAGCACGATCCCTACAGTACGCCGGCCGCGCACTTGGCGCCGCCACCCACCGAGGATCATGACCTGGCCGACCGGTGGGCCAGGTTGGCCGCAGTTCTGATCGACGTCGTCATCGCCATGATCGTCATGGCGCCGCTGATGTGGGTGGGCGGCTACTGGCAGGCCGCATTCGAGGCCGGCCAGGCTGGCGGCTTCGGTTTCATGCCGCTGGGAACGACGATGCTGTGGGCGGCCATAGGCTTCGTGCTCTTCGTGCTGATCCAGGGGTATCCGTTGCATGAAAGCGGACAGACGTGGGGCAAGAAGCTGCTGTCGATCAAGATCGTGGACCTGCAAGGCGACAAGCTGCCGCTGATGGACTTGCTGTTGAAGCGGTACCTGCCCACGCATGCCATCGTCAATGTTCCTTGCGTGGGCGGTCTGTACGCCCTGGTCGACGCGCTGATGATCTTCCGCCAGGACCGGCGCTGTCTGCACGATCTGATCGCGGGCACGCGCGTCGTCCGCGCCAACTGATCGAACACGTTCGGGTCAGTGCTCCGCGCCCGCGGCAAGGCGGGCATCCATGCGTATCTTGAGCGATACCTGTACCGCCAACCGAAGCGCTTCCGTCACCGTGTCCACCGCCAGGCTGGGTGCGCCGGGATACATCGACGCCTGCGCAGGCGAATAGGGGATGTGGATGAAGCCCGCCCGCACCTTGGGCTGGCGCCGCAGTGCATGCATCAGGCCGTAGAAGACGTGGTTGCAGACGTAGGTGCCGGCCGTCTGCGAGATTTCGGTGGGAAATCCCGCCGCGTTCAATGCCTGGCGCATCGCCTTGATCGGCAGCGTCGAGAAGTACGCGGTCGGACCGTCCGCGATCACCGGGACATCGATCGGCTGCTGGCCGGTGTTGTCGGGAATGCGCGCGTCGTCGACATTGATCGCGACGCGTTCAAGCGATAGTTGCGCGCGGCCGCCTGCCTGACCCACGCAAATCACACGGGCCGGCTGGGTCTCCTTCAGCGCAGCACGCAGCACCTTCAATGATGCGCCGAAAGCCACCGGCAACTCCCGTGCGACCACGCGATGGCCGGCGATACGCGCACCCTGAAGGGCAGAGACCGCCTGCCAGCTGGGATTGACCTGCTCGCCGCCGAAGGGCTGGAAGCCGGTCAACAGGATGGTGCGCGTCGTGGGCATCACAGGTCTCGGTAGAAAGGGATCAGCGGAAGCACAGCCACGCCATCAGCAGCACGTTCGTGCCCATCAACCACAGGCCGGTCGCGGCTTGCGCGCGGATCACGCCGTACTGGTCGTCCAGCTCCAGCAGTACCGCGGGCACGATGTTGAAGTTCGCCGCCATCGGCGTGAGCAGCGTGCCGCAGTAGCCGGTCAGCATGCCGATGGCGCCGAGGCTGGCCGGATCGGCGCCGTGGCGCTGCACCAGCAGCGGCAGTCCTATGCCCGCCATCATCACCGGGAAGGCGGCGAACGCGTTGCCCATGATGACGGTGAACACCACCATGCCTGCCGCGAACGCCAGCAGGCAGGCCATGCGGTTGTCGGCGGGAATCACCATGGACACCAGCGATGCAATGGATTCGCCAACACCGCTGGCCGCGAACACGCCGCCCAGCGTCGCCAGCACCAGCGGCAGCAGCGCCGCCCAGCCCATCGTGTCCAACAGTCGCCTGCCTTCGTCGGGCGCCCGCAGCGCGGGTTGCCGGGTCACGACCACCGCCACCATCGCGGATACCACGCAGGCCAGCGCGAGACCGGTCAGCGTCAGCCCGGTCTGGCCGAACACCATCGTGTCGCCCATTTTTAGGTGAGGGCCCGCCAGGACGACGGCGATCGTCAATATCGGGATCAGCAGGGCCGGAAGGAAAAGCCGGTGGCCAAGCCGCAATGCGGATGTCAGTCGTTCCGATTCCGAGGCTTCCTCCAACGGTTCGCGACGCATGCGGGTCGCCAGCAGGGCGAGGATCAGCACGGCGGCACCGGCGATCTGCGACGGCAGCGCATCGCCTGCCTTGCTTGCTCGCAGGACGACATCGCCACCCGCGAACAGCAGTGCGATCAGGCCCCAGAACGCCGCGTGCGCATAGCGCCGCTGGCGCAGGTTCTTCCAGCCCGCGTAGGCCAGAAAGGCGGCGAGCAGCAGATAGAAGTGCTCAATCGTCAGCATCGGCCTTCTCCCCGGTTCCGGGCGCCGCGCGGTCCAGCCGGCGCTGGAGCAGCACGATGCGGACCGCATGGATGATGAAGGCCGCGATCGCGGTCGGCAGCGCCCACAACGCGATCTGCAGGGGCTCCAGGTGGATGCCGTGCTGGGCATAGAAGCCCTGGATCAGCAGCACCGCGCCGAAGGCGAGGAATACGTCTTCGCCGAAGAAGCGTCCGATGTTGTCGGTCGCGGCCGACATCGCATGCACACGCTGCGTTTCCTCCCTCGACAGCGGGGCGCGTGTCTTGCCCGCGGCGGACTCAGCCATCGGCGCCAGCAGCGGCCGCACGGTCTGCGCATGACCGGCGATATCGATCAGGCCCACCATGCTCAGTCCTTGCCGCACCAGCAGATAGCCCGCCAGCAGGCGCGACAGCGTCAGCCCGTGCAGCCGCGCGATCCAGCGCAGCGCGTGCTCGCGCAGACCGGCACGCTCCAGCAGGCCGATGGTCGGCAGCGTCAGCGCGAACATCAGCAGGGCGCGGTTGGACACGAAGCTCTCGCCCAGCAGCGCGAGCAGGTCGGGGATCGACTTGCCAGCCGCAAGGCCGCTGACCAGACCAGCGCAGACCACCACGATGACCGGGTTGAAGCGCAGGACGAAACCCACCACCACCACCACGATGCCCAGCAGGGGCCAGTAGCTCATGCGAGACGCTCCATGGGACGGATGGCGAATCCGCTGGACTCGATGGCCTGCCGCAGTCCCCGCGCGAACGCGGCGGCGTCGGCCCGGTCGCCATGCAGGCAGATGCTGTCCGCGCGCAGCGGTACTGGTTCACCCGTGCGTGCGACCACGATGCCTGCGTCCAGCATCTGCGTGACCTGCGCAGCGGCGGTGGGCAGGTCCTCGATGCTGGCATCCGCCTGCGAACGCGGCGTCAGCGTGGCATCGGCTTCGTAGCGACGCTCGGCGAAGGCTTCGTGCGCCACCTGCAGGCCGAGCTGTTCCCCGGCGGTCGTCAACGCGCTGCCCGACAAGCCGTACAGCACCAGGCCCGCATCGTGGTCGCGCACGGCGCGCGCGATGGCATCGGCGAGGCCGGCGTCGCGCGCCGCCTGGTTGTACAGCGCGCCGTGTGGTTTGACGTGGTGGAGGCGCCCGCCCGCGGCCCTGACGAACCCGTTCAGTGCGGCCACCTGGTACAGCGTCAGCGCATACGCCTCTTCGGGAGAAAGGGCATGCGCGATGCGGCCGAAATGCTCGCGGTCCGCATGCGAGGGGTGTGCACCGATGGCGACGCCGTGCGCGAGACACAGCGCGACGGTGCGCCGCATGGTGTCCGGTGACCCGGCATGGAAGCCGCAGGCGATGCTGGCCGAACTGATGTAGGGCAGGATCGCGGCGTCGTCGCCGCAGTCCTCGCCCAGATCGCAGTTGAAATCGATGGTGCGCATGATCGCGAGCCTACCGCGCCTTACAGGTGTTGCGCGATGGCGATGCGCAGCCGTGCCAGCCGATGCGCATGCTCGTGGGCCAGTGCGCGCGCCTGCGCTGGTATGACCGGCTCGAAATGCACCGGTTCGCCGGGCCGCAGCTGCGCCGCCCGCCCAAGATCGCACGCGATGACGTGGCCCAGTCGCGGATAGCCGCCCACGGTCTGCGCATCGGCCAACAGCAGGATGGGCTGACCGTCGGGCGGCAGTTGCAGCGTACCGACGGCGACCGGTTCGGAGACGCCGTCGCCACCACCGCCAGAAAGTCCGGCACCGTCGAGCCGTACGCCTTGTCGGTTGCTGTTGGCATGTGCATGCCAGACGGCGCCCGCGAGTTCCCGCGCGGACGGATGGAGGGAGGGCAGGTAGCGGAGTACATGCCGGTCCACTGTCCAGGGATCATCCACATCGATCCACCACGCGGGAAACGCAGGCCGTCGCGACGTCTTGACCGGCGCGGCGTCGCCGATGGAAAGAAGATCGCCGGCCACCAGTGCACGCCCGTCGTACCCACCGAAGCCGCCACGCAGGTCGGTGCTGCGGCTGTCCAGTACGACCGGTGCATCGAGGCCGCCCGCCACCGCCAACCATGCGCGCAGGCCGTCGCGCAGCGGTCCGAGCGACAGCTCGCCCGCAGGCAGGTCCAGCGGACGGCCCATCGGCAAGGTTTCGCCGTTCCATGTGGCCTGGATCTCGGTCCCGGTGAGTGCGATGCGGCAAGCGCGCGACAGTCGGATGCGCGGCCCCCGCACGGCGATCTCGAGCCCCGCGGCCTGTTCGTCGTTGCCGACCAGACGGTTCGCCATCGCCAGCGCGGTGGGATCCATGGCGCCCGCGCGCGCGATCCCCAGATGGCGCCAGCCATGGCGGCCCTGGTCCTGCACGGTGGTCTGCAGGCCCGGCGACAGCACCTGCCATGCGGTCATGCCGAGGCTCCAAGGCGATCGAATGTGGCGGCATCGATCGGCAGGAACCGCACGTGATCACCGGGCTGCAGCAACGCAGGCTGCGCACGTGCGGTGTCGAACAACACACGCGGCGTGCGCCCCAGCAAGCGCCAACCACCGGGACTCTGGCGCGGATAGATGCCGGCCTGCGCGCCGCCGATCGCCACGGAGCCTGCCGGTACGTGGGTGCGCGGCGTGGCGAGACGGGGCAGCGCCAGTGCGGAGTCCAGGCCGAGCAGGTAAGGAAAGCCCGGGGCGAATCCGATCATCGCCACCGTATAGAGCGGTGCACTGTGACGCGCGATCAGCGTCGCCGCGTCGAGACCGAGTTCGCGTGCCGCGGCGACCAGGTCTTCGCCATGGGTGCCGCCGTAGCAAACCGGGATCTCGTGCAGCGTGGCGTGGCCGGCCGGTGCGGTGTCGTCATCCAGTAGCTGCGTGACGAATTCACCGACGAAGGCATGCGGATCGCCGGTCGCCGTGCGTTCGGCATCGAAGAACACGGCAAGACTGGCGTAAGCCGGCACCAGGTCTTGCAGCCACGATGGCGAGGCCTCGCGGACGCGCGCGGCCAGCGCGTGGACGCGTGCATTGACCGACGCATCGATGGCGTCGCCAAGCCGTACCAGCAGGGCATCGTCGCCCAGGCGCTCGATGCGCGGCGCACTCATGCCAGTCGCTGGCGCCAGCGTTCGACTTCTTCGGCCAGCGCGGCGGGGGCGTGCCGGATCATGTGGCCGTTGCCCCACACGGGCCCTGGCCAGGCGGCGTCGCCGTCATGGCGTCCGACCAGATGGATATGCAACTGGCGCACGATGTTCCCAAGCGCGCCGATGTTGAGTTTCTGCACGCCGGGTTGCGAACGGATCAGTTGGCCCGCCTGGTTGATCTCGGCGAGCAGCAGGCGCTGCTGTCCGCCATCCAGTTCCAGCCATTCGCTGGCCCCGTTGACGCGGGGCACCAGCACCAGCCACGGGAAACGCGTGTCGTCGATCAGACGCACCTGGGACAGAGGACCATCCGCGATGAAGACACTGTCGGCGGCCAGTCGCGGGTCGAGCGTGAAATCGGTCATGCGAGGTTCCGGGCGAAGAAGTCGAGCGTGCGTTCGCGTGCCAACCGTGCGCTGGACGGCTCGTAGTCCGCGCGCAGGTCGCAGTTGAAACCGTGGCCGGCGGGGTAGGTGAAGACCTCCATCTGCGGCAGCTTGTCGCGATGCGCCTGCACCATGTCGGGTGGGATCGAGTCGTCCTGTTCGCCGAAATGGAACATCACCGGCGCGTGTGGCACCTCGTCCAGGAAGGGCAGGTTGCGTGCACCGTAATAGCTGGCCGAGGGCAGACCCAGGCGTAGCGCAGCCAGCAGGGCGACGGTGCCGCCCCAACAGTAGCCGACGGTGCCGACGCGGTGATGCGAGGCCGCCAGCGCGTCGGCAGCGGTGCGGGTGATGTCGTTGGCGCGGTCCAGGCCGACGGCGGTCCTGAGCGCACGTCCCCGTTCGACGCCGTCCGCGTCATAGCCGAGCTCTACGCCAGGTTCGACGACGTCGAAGTAAGCCGGTGCCAGCACCGCATACCCCTCAAGCGCGAAGCCTTCGGCGACGCTGCGGATGTGCGCGTTCACGCCGAAGATCTCCTGCACCACGACGAGTGCGCCGCGCGGTGCGCCAGCCGGATCGGCGTGCCAGGCGGCGACGCGGCCGTGCGGGGTATCGAGGGTGGTCCAGTGGCCCATGCGGGCAGTGTATGCCGGCACGGGGAGCGGCCCAAGGACGGCATGCGCCCATCCGCCCGCCTGAACGCGCATTCCGGGCCTGGCGGAGCCGGGAGGCTATAATCCGCGCCCCGTACACGCCGCCGCCGTACTGTCTCCATGTCCCTGCAGAACCCCAAAGTCGGCTTCGTCAGCCTCGGCTGCCCGAAGGCCCTGGTCGATTCCGAACGCATCCTCACCCAGCTCCGCGTGGAGGGATACGACATCGTGCCGACCTACGATGCGGCGGACGTGGTGGTGGTGAACACCTGCGGCTTCATCGATTCTGCGGTGGCCGAGTCGCTGGACGCCATCGGCGAGGCGATGAATGCGAACGGAAAGGTCATCGTCACCGGCTGCCTGGGCAAGCGCCCGGAACAGATCCGCGAGCAGTATCCCGACGTGCTGGCCATCAGCGGCCCGCAGGACTACCAGAGCGTGATGGAGGCGCTGCACGAAGCGCTGCCGCCGAAGCACGATCCGTTCGTCGACCTGGTGCCGGATTACGGCATCAAGCTGACGCCGCGCCACTACGCCTATCTGAAGATTTCCGAAGGCTGCAACCACCGCTGCAGCTTCTGCATCATCCCGTCGATGCGTGGCGACCTGGTGTCGCGTCCGGTCGATGACGTGCTGCGCGAGGCCGAGCGGCTGGTGCGCGGCGGCGTGAAGGAACTGCTCGTCGTCTCGCAGGACACCTCCGCGTACGGCGTGGACGTGAAGTACGCCGAGCGCGAATGGCGTGGCAGGGCCTACCAGACGCGGATGAAGGCGCTGTGCGAAGGCCTGGGCGAACTCGACGCCTGGGTGCGACTGCACTACGTGTACCCGTATCCGCACGTCGACGATGTCGTCCCGCTGATGGCCGAAGGCAAGGTGCTGCCGTACCTGGACATCCCGTTCCAGCACGCCAGCCCGCGCATCCTCAAGCTGATGAAGCGTCCGGGTGCCGTCGACAAGACGCTGGAACGCGTGAAGCGCTGGCGTTCCATCTGCCCGGACATCACCCTGCGCTCGACGTTCATCGTCGGTTTTCCCGGCGAGACGGACCAGGAGTTCGAGGAACTGCTGCAGTTCCTCGACGAGGCACAGCTGGACCGTGTCGGTGCGTTCGCCTATTCGCCGGTCGAAGGCGCCGCCGCCAACCTGCTGCCCGATCCGGTACCTGAAGAGGTCAAGCAGGAGCGCCTAGCGCGCTTCATGCAGAAGCAGGCGGAGATTTCCGCCGCGCGCCTGGACGCGAAGATCGGTACGGTGCAGCAGTGCCTGGTCGATCTGATCGAAGACGACATCGCGGTCGCGCGCTCCAAGTCGGATGCGCCGGAGATCGACGGCCTGGTGCACATCCAGAACGGTGGCGAGCTGGGGTTGCGCGTCGGCCAGTTCGTCGATGTCGAAATCACCGAGAGTGACGAGCACGACCTGTTCGGTGATGCCATCGTCGAAACGGCAGGTGCGCCGCTCGATCTCAAGGTGCTGTGACCGCGACAGCGGCAGAAGCCCTTGCCGGCCAACGCCGGCGTCGTTTCATTGCGCCCCTGCGCGATCAGGTGGATGCCGCGTGCTTCCGGCATCCGCTGTTCGAGGGTTACGGGGAGTATCTCGATCTGCTGACGGCCGCACGCTGGCCGGATATCGATACCCTCAATGCGTGGACGCCGTCGCCGGGACCTCGTTTCGTTGCTCAGGACGCCGCCTTGCTCGCCGACGGTCTGCACTACGAAGCCCGCATTGCGCAGGGCCGAATCGCCACGCGGCCGGAGAACTGGCATGACCTGTTCAACGCGCTGGTCTGGATGCGTCATCCGGATCTCAAGCACGCCCTCAACCGAGCGCAGTGCCGACATATCGACCTGATCGGTACACACGAACGCAGTCCCGCACAGCAGGCGCTGACCCAGTTCGATGAAAGCGGCGTCATCGTGCAGGTGCGCGACGCGACGCTGCTGGAGCTGTGGGACCGTCACGACTGGACGGCGCTGTTCCATGCGAACGCCGAGTGCTGGCGCAATGGCGACATCGCCGTCGCGGCCGTGGTGGGGCATGCGTTGATGGAACAGAGGCTGGTGCCGGGACGCCTGCTGGTCGGCAAGTGCCTGGTGGTACTCGGCGATGCGGTCGATGCGGTCGCGCGTGTTGCCGAATCGATTTCGGCGGGTACTTGCCTTGCCGCGTCGGCCGAGTTGCGTCCGCTGCCACTGGCTGGCATCCCGGGGTGGCACGCAGGGCAGGAAGCGGCCTTCTACATGCAGGCGGACTACTTCCGGCCGCTGCGCGATGGTCGCGTGTACCCGCAACCGCTCTGAGGATCAGCTCGTGTAGCTGACGTCCACCAGCACGAAACCGGTGATGCCGCCGGGAAGCTCCACGGAAAACTCGTCGTCGATGCGCTTCTTCAACAGTGCGCGTGCCAGTGGCGAATCGATGCTGATCCAGCCACGGGTCGCGTCCGTTTCGTCCGGCCCGACGATGCGGTAGCGCGACATCTCGCCGCTGGCGAGGTTCTCCAGTTCGACGGTCGCGCCGAAGAACACGGCTTCCGGATCGCTGGGCGCGGTGTCGACTACGCGCAGTGCTTCCAGGCGCTTGCTCAGGTAACGCACGCGACGATCAATGTCCCCGAGCTGTTTCTTGCGGTAGGTGTATTCCGCGTTCTCCGAGCGGTCGCCTTCGGCTGCCGCCGCGGCCAGGGCTTTCACCACCTCGGGACGGCGGACGCGCCACAGATCGTCCAGCTCCGACTTGAGCCGGTCGTGGCCTTCGCGGGTGATCAGGGCGGTGCTTTTTTCGCCCGGCGGGCGCCAACGCGACATCTCAGCGCTCTCCGGCGGTGTCCGCGCGCCGCAACATGCGCCCGCGCGGATCCTCGGCCGGCTCGACGCAACTGCCGGTGGTCAGCACCAGCAACGTATCGTCGTGGAGGGCGAACTCGCGTCGCGGCTGCGCGTCGTCCACGGGCGCGAGGTCGATGCAGGTCTCGTTCCAGGTTACCGTCCAGGTGCCGCGGGTCGTCGAAGACGCCAGGTCGTCCTGGCAGTACGACTGCAGGACGTAGTGTCCACCGGCATGCAGCGTGAGCAGTACATCCAGCGAAGCGCAGGCGTCGGAGGGCAGGGTGCCGAAGTAGCGGCCTGCCAGCGCTCTTTCCGTGGCACCGGAGTCCGACACGACGTCGGCCGAGGCACCCGGGGCCACCAGTGCAGCCGCAAGCAGCAGCGCTGACAGGACGATGCTGCTGCGCGAAGTCAACGCTTGCCGCCGAAGATGCTGCCCAGGATGCCGCGCACGATCTGGTTGCCCAGCTTGGTGCCCACCGTGCGCGTGGTCTGCTTGGCCATCGTCTCGATCATGCCCTGGCGACGCTTCGTGCCGAACACCGCGTCCTTGACGGCCTGCCCGAAGCCGCCGGCATCGGGATCGTCCTTCTCTGTCTTCGCGGCCGGCGCGTTGGCCGCCTGCACGGCGGTTTCCGCCCGCTTGGCCAGCATCTCGGCCGCCGATTCGCGGTTCACGGCCGTGTCGTACTTGCCGCCCACCGGACTGCCGTTGCGCACCTGCTGGCGTTCGGCCTCGGTGATCGCGCCCATGCGGCAGCGCGGCGGCGAGACCAGCGTCTGCTGCACAGGCGACGGAATGCCCTTGTCCTGCAGCGTCGATACCAGTGCTTCGCCGGTACCCAGCGTGGAAATGGCCTGCGCCACGTCCAGCTTCGGGTTCGGCACGAACGTCTGTGCCGCTGTCTTCACCGCCTTCTGGTCGCGCGGGGTGAAGGCACGCAGCGCGTGCTGCACGCGGTTGCCCAGCTGGCCGAGGATGTTGTCGGGCACGTCGTCGGGAAATTGCGAACAGAAGTACACGCCTACGCCCTTGGAACGGATCAGTCGCACGACCTGTTCGATGCGCTGCTGAAGGGCAGGCGGCGCGTCGTCGAACAGCAGGTGCGCCTCGTCGAACACGAACACCAGCTTCGGCTTGTCCAGGTCACCCACTTCCGGCAGCGTCTCGAACAGCTCCGACAGCAGCCACAGCAGGAAGCTGGAGTACAGGCGCGGCTTCAGGATCAGCTGGTCGGCGGCGAGGATGCCGATGACGCCGCGACCGTCGATGTTCGTGCGCATCAGGTCGGTCAGTTCCAGCGCCGGTTCGCCGAAGAACATCTCGCCGCCTTCCTGCTCCAGCCGCAGCAGCGCGCGTTGGATGGCGCCCACCGACTGCGTGCTGACCAGCCCGTAACTGGTGGAAATGTCCTTGCGTTCGGCAGCCACCAGGCCCAGCAGCGCCCGCAGGTCTTCCAGGTCGAGCAGCAGCAGGCCGCGGTCGTCGGCGAGCTTGAACACGATGTCCAGCACGCCACTCTGGGTATCGTTCAATTCGAGGATGCGCGAGAGCAGGGTGGGGCCCATCTCGCTGACGGTGGTGCGGACCGGGTGGCCCAGCTTGCCGTACAGGTCCCAGAACACCACCGGGCTGGCGATGGGGGCGTAGCCGGCGATGCCGATGTCCTGCGCCCGCTGCATGACGCGCTCGCTGCCGTCGCCGGCCGCGGCCAGGCCGGCCACGTCGCCCTTCACGTCGGCCATGAACACGGGTACGCCCATGCGCGAGAAGCCTTCGGCCAACGTCATCAGCGTGACCGTCTTGCCGGTGCCGGTGGCGCCGGCTATCAGGCCGTGGCGGTTGCCGAACTTCGGCTGCAGCGTGACCGGAATATCGTCCGTGATGCCCTTGCCCAGCAGGATCGGATCCATGTGCAACCTCGCGTGGTGATGGCGCGATTCTAGCGGCTGGAAACTGCCTCCGGGATAAAGGACCGCGACGTGCGACCTTGCCCCGGTCGCGCGGCCGGGGCTACCCTCCCGGCTCACACTCTGGATGCCCACCTGATGTCGTTTGCGGTTCCTGTCTGTCTGCGTCTGTGGCCTGTTGCGGCCGCCCTGTCCCTCTTGCTGGTCTCGCCGGTGTCGCTGGCCCAGCGTGTCTCCGCGAAAGACCGCGCCGCTTCGGAAGCGCTGGAACAGCGGATGGCTGCTGCCGAGAAGCGTTACCGCGATGGCCTGGTGCTGGTCGCCAACAGCGACCCGCGCGGTGCGACCGAGAGCGATGCGGCGCTGGAGGACATGGAGGACGCGCTGGCGGCCTGCACCCAGCAGCGCGGCTGCCAGGTCGCCACGTTGCTGGCCACCTACAAGCGCTTGCTGAAGGGCAATGCCGATGCGCAGGGCGAGGACGTTGACGGCGAGGGCGACGTCATCGACGCACTGGACGACGGTACCGACCATTCGGTCCCCAGTGGCGCTGCGATCCCCGAGACGGCCCGCACCGCGGCGTTGCTGAACGACCAGCGGCACGCGTTCGACCGCATGGTCGAGTACAACCCGGCCATCCAGGCAGGCATCCGCCGCTGGCTCACCGATATGCGCCCGGCGCTGATCAACAGTTATGAGAATTACCAGAACATGCGCGCCGAGCTGTATCCGGCGTGGGAGCGCAGCGGTCTGCCGGAAGCGCTGCTGTTCGGCATCATGGCGAAGGAGTCCAACGGCCGCGTGCATTCCACGTCGCGCGCTGGCGCGGCGGGTCCGATGCAGTTCATGTTCCACACCGGTGCCCGCTTCGGGCTGGGGCGCGACGCGAGCGGATTCGACACGCGTTACGACCCGTATGCCTCCGGGCAGGCCAGCGCGGAATACATGAACGAGCGCATGCGCGGCCTCAACAACAACATCGAGCTGGCGCTGGCGGCGTACAACGGCGGTGAAGGCCGGGCGGCCCGCGTGTACCGCGAGAACAGCGGTCTGGGCTTCTGGGACGACGTGGTCTACAGCCAGTTCCCCGGCGAGACGCGCGACTATGTGCCGATGGTGATCGCGGCGGCGTGGTTGTTCCTGCATCCGCGCCAGTACGGACTGGAGTTCCCGAAGGTCACGGCGCAGCCGGCGTCGCTGAAGCTTGCGCGCGACGCGTCGATCTACGAGCTGACCATCTGCCTGGGCAACGGCGGCACGCGCGAGGGTTACATGCGCACGCTGCGCAACCTCAATCCGCGCTACCAGCCCGAGGCGTGGATCCCCGCCGGCACCACGCTGAAGGCGAATGCGCGCATCGCGGGTCTGTACACGCGCTACTGCGTCAACGGGCCGCGCGCGGAGCTGGCGCGCACCTTGGTGAGCGCCGATCCCGCCGCCGCCATCCGTCGCGCGTCGCGGGCAGGCAATGTCGCCGTCGGCGACGTGACCCCGATCGCCGGCGTGCCCACCACCGTCGCCTCCGGCGAGCCGCAGCCCGCCGAACCGAAAGCCAAGCAGGCGCGCGAGTACCGGGTCGCCAAGGGCGATACGCTGGGCCGCATTTCGCAGCGCTTCCAGTGCGACCTGAAGAAGCTGGCACAGGCCAACAAGCTGAAGGCACCGGCGTACGCGGTGCGGCCGGGCCAGGAGCTGAAGCTGGAAAGCTGCAGGAAGTAGGGCGAATCATGGCCATGGACGGCAGCCGACATCTCTGGACTATCGCGATCGTCGCCAATGCAGCGCTGGCGATCGTCGGCGCGGAAATCGCCGGCCTGCTTGCGCTGCACTATGTCTTCAAGCCGCTGACGACGCTGTTGATCCTGGCGATGGCGCTCCGGCTGTCGTCGGCCGAGCCGGCAGGCTACCGGCGCCTGAGCGTGATCGGCCTGCTGTTGTCCACGTTGGGCGATGTATTCCTGATGCTCCCGTTCGATGGCTTCGTGTTCGGCCTAGGCAGCTTCCTGCTGGCGCACATCGCCTACCTGGTCGCGCTGCGGCAGCGTGGTGGATGGTGGCGCGTACGTTGGCCGCTGCTCGCCTATGCGGTGGTCGCGGCGCTGGTGTTTGCGCGGTTGTGGCCAGGACTGCCGGGTGAATTGAAGGTGCCGGTGATCGTCTACGTCATCGCGCTGGCCGGGATGGCCGCGCAGGCGGCAAGCGTATGGCGGGAACATCCGGGTCGTGCGACATGCGTCGCGGCGATCGGTGGCGCGTTCTTCGTCGCATCCGATGCGCTGCTGGCGCTGGATCGCTTCAGTGCGTCGATCCCGATGGCGAGTGTTTGGGTGCTGACGACTTACTGGATCGCGCAGTGGTGCATCGCGCGTTCGGTTGGCGATGAGCGGGTGTCAGCCCGGGAAAGATCATGATCAGGGAAGACGTGGACGTCGACGCTCCCGTGCCGTCGCGCCTATGGTCGGACGGATTGCCACGATGGATCGGAGGGCGTTTGCTCAACGGCGCCTTGCGCGCGTTGGCGCTGGTGGTCGGGATCGCAGCGCTGCTTGTGGCCGCTGGTGCGTTGCCGAGTTCGCATCCGCTCCCCCTCTTGACGTGCCTGATGATGGTCGTGCCGGCCACTGCCATCCACGAGGCCGGCCATGCACTGGCGGCACGCTGGCACGGCATGCGCGTGATCGAGATTCACGTCTGGCTGCTGAATATCATGCCGTTGAGCCGGGGATTTCGTTGGCGGCTCGCGTCGCCACCCAAAGGCGTGGGGGGCTTGGTCAATTCGGTCCCCGACCCGTCACGGCCGCTAAAGCCCGCCATGCTCTGGCTGATGCTCGGTGGACCGCTGGCAAATCTCGTGGCGAGCCTGGTGTGCCTACCTCCCGCGGTGTGGGGTGCTTCGCCCTGGTCGAACTACATGACCGCCTTCCTGCTGATCAATCTGGGGTGCTTCCTCGCCAACCTTGTTCCCTTCTGGGGACGACACCATGTCAGCGACGGATGGCAGTGGCTGCAATGGCGGCATGTGTGGTCGGAGGGCGCGCGTGAGGTCAGCGTGCTCAAGTTCACCTCCTTGTCGGTGTGGGGCGTCACCGCGGAGCGGATACCCGGTCCGCTGCTGCGCCAGATCGAGTCGCTGGGCCCGGGAGGCGTGCTGCTGGTCGCGTGGACACGGCTGAAGGCATCGCAGAACGTCGGCGATTGGGCGGTCGTCGAGGAGGTCGACAGGACTACCACGGAAGTGATGGCTCACGTTCCTCCTGAAGAGCAGCCGGGCTTCAAATGGATCCTCGCTTGGCTGAAGGTGGAATCAACGTTCTCCCGCGCCTTGATCCAGCGTGACGCACGAGCGCTTCTGGCGTTGCCGCTTGGACGTGAAATGCACTGGCGCGCGCCGCACCTGTCGCACCGGTTCGCCGCGCTTGCCTGCGCGCTGGACGGCGACCGCGCCGGTTGTGTGGCGCATCTCGCGTTGGCGCGTGCGGCGGCGCAGACCAGTCTCGATCTCGCCCTGCACGAGAGCGAAGACCGGATCGCCGCGCATATCGAAGGACTGCTTGATCCGACGCCCGACGACGTCGTCCAGCTGATTCAGCCCAGCGTCGCCAGTCGCTGACCCAACCGCACCGGCGATTCCGACGTCAGCTCCGGCGACAACGTCGCCACGTCCGGCGGCAGCAGCACGATCACGGTCGATCCGTAATTGAAGCGTGCCATTTCCGCGAACCGCTCCAGCGTGATGCCCTTGCCGCGGTAGTCCTTGCGGGTGATCGCGGTGCCGTAAGCGGGAATCTCCTCACCGCTCCACACCGTCTCCACACCGGATACCAGCAGCGCGCCGACCATGACCGAGACCATCGGGCCGAAGTCGGTGTCGAAGTGGCAGACCAGGCGTTCGTTGCGCGCGAACAGGCGCGGCACGTTGGCCACGGCGTCGGTGCCCACACTGAAGAGGCGGCCGGGCACGTGCACGGTCTCGCGCAGCGTGCCGGTCCACGGCATGTGCACGCGGTGGTAGTCGCGCGGCGACAGATACACCGTCGCGAAAAGGCCGTTGTGGAACGGCTTCGCGGCCTCGGCATCGCCCAGCAGTTCGGCGGCGGTGAACGACTGCCCCTTGGCCTGGAAGATGCGGCCGTCCTCGATGGGGCCGCACTGGCTGATATGGCCATCGGCCGGCATCAGCAGCGCGCGCGGGTCCGCGTCGGTGACGCGGGCGCCGGGCTTCAGCGCGCGGGTGAAGAAGGCATTGAAACTGGGGTAGGAGCGCGGATCGGGATTCGCAGCCTCGCCGAGGTCGACATTGAACTTCTTCGTCACCGTATCGATCAGCCAGCGGCTGGTACCCGGCGAGGTCGAATAAGCCAGCCGGCGCGCCAGCGACGACAGGAAGCGGTGCGGCAGGACGTAGGTCAGCGAGGTCAGCAGGCTCATTTCGAGGACGCCTCGGTCAACGCGCGCAGGTCGGCGGCGATCGCCTTCGGCTGGAACGGCGGGCGGATCAGGCCAGCCAGGCGGCCCTGCGGGTCGAGCACGCCGATCGCCGAGGAGTGGTCCATGCTGTAGTCGTTCGGGTTCTGCTCGAAGCTGTCGCCTTCCACCTTCATGAAGACGAAGCCCAGCGACTTGGCGAAGTTCTCCAGCGTCGGGACGTCGGCCGTGGCCGCCATCGTGTCGGCGTGGAAGGCATGCGCGTACTCGCCGATGCGGGTTGGCGTGTCGCGCTCCGGATCCACCGACACGAACAGCACGCGCGGGCGGGTGGAGTCGGGCAGGTCCTTCCACTGGTTCTGCGCCTGCGCCAGTTCGGCCAGCGTGGTCGGGCAGACGTCGGGGCAGAAGGTGAAGCCGAGGAAGACCAGCGTCCAGTGGCCTTTCAGTTCGCCGTCGGCCAGTTGGGTGCCGTCGGACTGGCGCAGCGAGAACGGCGGCAGCGGGCGCGCCTGCGGGAACAGGGTGACGGTCTGGGTGGCCGGCCACTGCGTGGCGGGCGTGACCGGGCCGAAGAACTTCTGCGCGGCCAGCAGGCCCAGCCCGGCGGCCAGCGCCAGGACGAGGATGAGGCCGATCTTCTTGTTGAACATGCGTTGGAATTCCCACGAAAAGGAGGGCACGGCGAGCGGGCCGGGGCCGCATGGGCGCGGCGGGAAGGCCGCCATGATACCGGGGCAGCCCCTATAATCGGCGGCCCTCGCCGTTCCGGCGTCTTCACAAGCCTTGCCATGACCGCCGACGTCGCCGCCGAGCTGCACACCATCATCGACCTGATCCGCTACGGCGCCAGCCGCTTCAACGGGGCGGGCCTGACCTTTGGCCACAGCTACGACAACGCGCTGGACGAGGCCTCGCACCTGGTCCTGCACACGCTGCACCTGCCGCCGGACCTCGGCCCGGCTTATGGCCAGGCGCGTGTAACCGGCGCCGAGAAGGCGCAGGTGCTGGCGCTGTTCGAGCGCCGCGTCAACGAGCGCATCCCGGTCGCCTACCTGACCGGCGAGGCCTGGTTCGCCGGCCTGAGCTTCAAGAGCGACGCCCGCGCGCTGGTGCCGCGTTCGCCGATCGCCGAGCTGATCGAGGCCGGGTTCGAGCCGTGGCTGGGCGGCCGCGAGGTCAACCGCGCGCTGGACCTGTGCACGGGCTCGGGCTGCATCGCCATCGCGATGGGCCACTACAACCCGGACTGGCAGGTCGACGGCGTCGACATCAGTGACGACGCGCTGGCGCTGTCGGCCGAGAACAAGGCGCGCCTGCTGGCCGACAACGTGCAGTTCCTCAAGTCGGACCTGTTCGCCGGGCTCACCGGCCGCCACTACGACCTGATCGTCACCAATCCGCCCTACGTCACCAACGACGAAACCGACGCGCTGCCGAAGGAATATTCCTTCGAGCCGGAGCTCGGCCTGCGCGCGGGCGACGACGGTCTGGACCTGGTGCTGAAGATCCTGCGCGACGCGCCGCTGCGCCTGAGCCAGGACGGCCTGCTGATCTGCGAGGTCGGCGAGTCCGAGCGCGCGCTGGTCAAGCTGCTGCCAGACGTCGAGTTCGCCTGGATCGAGTTCAAGGTCGGGCAGATGGGCATCTTCGCGGTCGAATGCGCCGAACTGATCCGCCACAACGCGCACATCACCGCACTCGCCGCCGCGCGAAAATAAGGCCGCGCCCGTCGTGCGCGATGTCGGCGGCGGTTGCGACTGCAACCGTCGCGGCGGACGTTGGCGCACTGCACAATAGGGCGGCCGGTATGCGATCCTCCAAGACCCGGCACCGGTAGTTCCACCCGCGGAGCGGCGCTTGAGCAGCAACAGTTTCGGAAAACTCCTGACGGTCACCACGTTCGGCGAATCGCACGGGCCGGCCATCGGCTGCGTCGTGGATGGCTGTCCGCCGGGCCTGGAGATCGCGCCCGAGGCGTTCCGCCACGACCTGGAGCGCCGCGCCACCGGCAAGTCGCGGCACACGTCCGCGCGCCGCGAGGCCGACGAGGTCGAGATCCTCAGTGGCGTGTACGAAGGCCGCACCACCGGCACGCCGATCGCGCTGCTGATCCGCAACACCGACCAGCGCAGCAAGGACTACGCCGATATCGCGCGGCAGTTCCGCCCCGGCCATGCCGACTACACCTACTGGCAGAAGTACGGCATCCGCGATCCGCGCGGCGGCGGGCGCTCGTCCGCGCGCGAGACCACCATGCGCGTGGCCGCCGGCGTGATCGCCAAGAAGTGGCTGCAGCAGCGCCATGGCGTGATCGTTCGCGGTTATCTGTCGCAGCTGGGCCCGATCACGCCGGAAGGATTCGACTGGAGCGCGGTGGAAGACAACCCGTTCTTCTGGCCGTGCGCGGAGCAGGTGCCGGCCCTGGAAACTTACATGGACGCGCTGCGCAAGTCGGGCGATTCCGTCGGTGCGCGCGTCAATGTCGTCGCCGACGGCGTGCCGGCCGGCTGGGGCGAACCGATCTACGGCAAGCTCGACGGCGACCTCGCCGCCGCGCTGATGAGCATCAATGCGGTGAAGGGCGTGGAGATCGGCGACGGCTTCGCGGCGGTCACCCAGAAGGGCACCGAACACCGCGACCTGATGACGCCGGACGGCTTCCTGTCCAATCATGCCGGCGGCATCCTCGGCGGCATCTCCACCGGGCAGCAGGTCACGGCCTCCATCGTGCTGAAGCCGACCTCCAGCCTGCGCCTGCCGGGCGCGACGGTGGACGTGGACGGCAACACCGTCGACGTCATCACCACCGGCCGCCACGATCCCTGCGTCGGCATCCGCGCGACCCCTATCGCTGAGGCGATGATGGCGCTGGTGCTGATGGACCAGGCGCTGCGCCATCGCGCGCAGTGCGGCGATGTAGGCGAAGTGCCGCCGCATGTTCCCGGCCGTGTCGATGGCTGAGTCGCGACCGCGCGTCTGGGTGTCGCAGCCGCTGTTCGACGACATCGTCGGACGGCTGGCGGCGCATTTCGACGTGCGCTCGACGGGCGAGGTCACCGAGCACTCGCCGCAAGCCATCGCCGACGCCCTGCGCGAATGCGCGGGTGCGCTCATTACGCTGAATGAGCGCATCGGCGCGCGGGAGATCGCCGCTGCCGCGTCGCTGCGTGCCATCGCCAACGTCGGCGTGGGCTACAACAACCTCGATGTCGCCGCGTTGACGCAGGCCGGCATCGTCGCCACCAACACACCGGACGTGTTGACCGAGACGACGGCGGACTTCGGTTTCGCGCTGCTGATGGCGACGGCCCGTCGTGTGACCGAAGCCGAGCGCTGGCTGCGCGAGGGCCAGTGGCAGCAGTGGTCGTTCAGCACGCTGCTGGGCGCCGACCTGCACGGCAGCACGCTGGGCATCGTCGGCATGGGCCGGATCGGGCAGGGCATCGCGCGCCGCGCGCGCGGTTTCGACATGCGCGTGCTGTACCACAACCGCAGCCGGTTGCCGGACGCGGTGGAGCAGGAGTGCGGCGCGCGCTATGCCGGCTTCGACGAGGTGTTCGCGCAGGCCGATCACGTGGTGCTGGTGCTGCCGTACTCGCCGCAGGTGCATCACCTGGTCGATGCCGCCGCGCTGGCGAAGATGAAGCCGACCGCCACGCTGGTGAACATCGCCCGCGGCGGCATCGTCGATGAGATCGCGCTGGCCGATGCGCTCGCGAATGGCCGTCTCGCCGCGGCGGGCCTGGACGTCTACGAGGGCGAACCCGCCGTGCGTCCGGAACTGCTGGCGCTGCGCAACGTGGTGCTGACCCCGCATATCGCCAGCGCGAGCCTGGCCACGCGCCGCGCGATGGTGTCGCTGGCGGTGGACAACCTGATCGCCGCGCTGGGCGAAGGGCCGGATGCGGGCAACCCGCCGACGCCGGTGAACCCGGACGTGCTGGCCGCCGCCACCATCAAAACCATCACCGCCAAACGACAGGGAGCCTGAGGCACGCCCGCAGGTTCCCCGAACACAGCCTTCTCCTGTCTGCTGTCTTCAACCCTCTATCCGCGAAACCCATCCATGAGCAACCAGAACCGTAGCTTCAACGTCGCTGTCGTGGGCGCCACCGGCGCCGTCGGCGAAACCATGCTGTCCATCCTCGCCGAGCGCGACTTCCCGATCGGCAAGCTCGTCGCGCTGGCGTCCGAGCGCTCCGCCGGCAGCAGCGTCGAGTTCAAGGGCGAGAAGATCACCGTGCAGGATCTCGCCACGTTCGATCCGACCGGCATCGATATCGCCCTGTTTTCCGCGGGTGGCGGCATCTCCAAGGAGTTCGCGCCGAAGTTCGCCGCGGCCGGCGCCGTCGTCATCGACAACTCCTCGGCCTTCCGCTACGACGCCGACATCCCGCTGGTGGTCAGCGAGGTGAACCCGGAGCAGGTGCAGAACCGTCCGCGCGGCATCATCGCCAATCCGAACTGCTCGACCATGCAGATGCTGGTGGCGCTGGCGCCGCTGCACCGCAAGTACGGCATCGAACGCATCAACGTGGCGACCTATCAGTCGGTATCCGGCGCAGGCCGGTCGGCGCTGGAGGAACTCGGCCGCCAGACCGGCGCGCTGCTGAATTTCCAGGATCCGGATCCGCAGCGCTTCCCGGTGCAGATCGCCTTCAACCTGATCCCGCAGATCGACGACTTCCTCGACAACGGCTTCACCAAGGAAGAAATGAAGCTGGTGTGGGAAACCCGCAAGATCCTCGGCGACGACAGCATCCAGGTGAACCCCACCGCGGTGCGCGTGCCGGTGTTCTACGGTCACTCTGAAGCCGTCGCCATCGAGACGCGCGAGAAGGTCACCGCCGCCGACGCGCGCGCGCTGCTGGAAGCGGCGCCGGGCGTGGAAGTCGTCGACGACCGCGCGCCGGGTGGGTATCCGACGCCGGTAACGCATGCCTCCGGTACCGATCCGGTCTACGTCGGCCGCATCCGCGAGGACATCTCGCATCCGCGCGGCCTGAACCTGTGGATCGTGTCCGACAACATCCGCAAGGGCGCCGCCCTGAACGCGGTGCAGGTGGCGGAGCTGGTGGCGAAAAACGGCTGAGCGGCTATAGTCGTGGCCGGGAAACTTGGGGAAGGGCCGTGAAACCGAAGCACAGACCTCGGACGGCAAGACTCCGCCTGGCCGGCATGTTCGGGCTGGGGCTGGCGTTGCTGAGCAACGTCGCCCTGGCGCTCGGCCTGGGGGAGATCAGGGTCAAATCGCAACCCGGCCAGCCGCTGCTGGCCGAGATTCCGATCATTTCCAGCGAGCCGGGCGAGCTCGAGCAACTGCGCGCGCGGCTGGCGTCGCCGGTGACGTTCGAGCGTGTCGGCCTGCCGCGCCCGCAGGGCCTGGTGAACGAGCTGGATTTCGCGGTCGCGCTGGACGATGCCGGCCGCCCGGTCGTGCGCGTCACCAGCCGCACGCCGGTCGACGTGCCGGCGGTGAACTTCCTGATCGAAGTGGACTGGGGCCAGGGCCGGCTGGTCCGCGAGTACTCGGCGCTGGTCAGTGCGCCGGGCACGCTGGCGGCCGCCGGGCAGCCGGTGATCGATGCGCCGACGGCCGCGCCGAGCGACACCATCAGCCGCCCGGTCGAGCCGGCCGTCGCCGCGTCGCCGGAACCGGCCCCCGCGGCACAGGCGCCGCCGGAAGCGCCCCCGGCGCGTCCTGCGCCGGCCCCGACGCCCGCCGTGGCGGCGACGCAAACGCCTTCCGTCGTGCCGGGCGGTACGCTGGCGCCTGTACGACGCGGACAGGCCTTGTCGCAGATCGCCGCGCCGCTGGCGCGCGAGCAGGGCTACACGCTGGACCAGGCGATGGTGGCGCTGCTGCGCGCCAACCCCGAGGCCTTCATCAACGGCAACCTCAATCTGCTGAAGCAGGGCGCGGTGTTGCGTGTGCCGGAAGCGGCCGAGGCGCAGACGATCCTCGAGAGCGAAGCCGCTGCCCTGGTGCGCAGCCAGATCGCCGAATGGCGGAGCGCGCGTGCGCCGATCCCGCAGCCGGCGGCCGTGGTCGAGCCGGCGGCACGCCCGCTGCCGGCTGCACCGGCGCGTGCACCGGCGGTCGCGGACGCACGGTTGGAAATCGCACCCGCGGCGACGAGCACGTCGGGTTCTGGAACGCAGTCCGGCGTCAGCGCCGGCGGTGAGGGCGAGATGTTGGCGAACGAACAGTTGCAGCAGTCGAAGGAAGACCTGGCCGCGCGCGAAGCCGAAGTGCAGGAACTGCGCTCGCAGGTCGCGGACCTGGAGAAGCTGAAGGCGCAGCAGGAGAAGCTGCTGGCCATGAAGGACAGCGACCTCGCCGCCGCACAGCAGCGGCTGGCGCAGAGCAATGGCAGCGACGGTGGCGTGCCGGTGTGGGCGTGGGCGGGTTTCGGCCTGCTGTTCGTCGGCGCGCTGGCTTGGGGGTTCGCGCAGCGGCGCCAGCGCCTGTCGCCGGCCCCGGTGCCGCGCAACCCGGTGTTCGGCAAGGCCCCGGCGGACAGCCGGGCGGCCGAACTCGCGGCGGTGATGCCGCAGGCGGCAACCGCGGAGAAGGACCCCGCGCCAGCCCCGAGCCCCGTGCTGGAGCCCGCAGTCATCGTGCCGCCCGCGGCGGTGGCACCCAAGCCCACGCCGAAACCGGCACCGGCGCCGGGTCCCACGTGGCATGCCGGAGGCGGCGCAGCCGCCGCGGTGACACCGCAGCCGGCGCCGCAGGCACCCGCGGGACGCGATCGGCTGGAACTGGCCGTGGCCTACCTCGACCTGGGCGATGTAGCGACCGCCCGCGATCTGCTGAACGAGGTTGTGGCCGGCAACGACGCCATCGCGCGCGACGAAGCGCTGCAGCTGCTGCGCGATATCGGATGACGGACGCGGAGTGATGTCGTGACGCGTTACGCGCTGGGCGTCGAGTACGACGGCGGCGGATTCCTCGGCTGGCAGCGACTGAGCAAGTCCGGCACGCCGGACGACACCACCACCGTGCAAGCGGCGTTGGAAGTCGCGCTGTCGTCGGTGGCCAATGCCCAGGTCGACACGATCTGCGCGGGACGCACCGATGCCGGCGTGCACGCGCAATGCCAGGTGGTGCACTTCGACAGCGACGTCGCACGCACGCCGCGCAGCTGGCTGCTGGGGGCGACCGCACGCCTGCCGCCCGCGGTCTGCGTGCGCTGGTGCCAGCCGGTGGCCGACGACTTCCATGCACGTTTCTCCGCGCGCGCGCGTCGTTACCGCTACACGCTGGTCAACCGGCTGGCGCGTCCCGCGCTGGAACGGCAGTACCTGAGCTGGGAGAGGATGCCGCTCGATGCGGACGCGATGCATCGTGCCGCGCAGGTGCTGCTGGGCGAGAACGACTTCAGCGCGTTCCGCACGGTGCACTGCCAGTCGCCGCATGCGATGCGCAACCTGCATGCCATTTCGGTCACGCGGCAGGGCGAGAAGGTCATCGTCGACGTGCAGGCCAATGCTTTCCTGCACCACATGGTGCGCAACATCGTCGGCTCGCTGCTGGTGGTGGGGCGTGGCGAACAGCCGGAGGCATGGATCGCCGACCTGCTCGCGGGTCGCGACCGTACCGTGGCCGGGCCGACCGCGCCGCCGGACGGCCTGGTGTTCGTCAGCCCGCTGTATCCGGCCGAATGGAATCTGCCGTCGGAAGTGACCCTGCCTGCCGCCATCGGCTGAGCGGGCGGGTTACCCTTCCGCCATGCATACGCGCATCAAGTTCTGCGGGCTGACCCGCGCCGAGGACGTCCGCCTGGCGGTCGAACTGGGCGTGGACTATGTGGGCCTGGTGTTCGCGCCGCACAGCCCGCGCCGGCTGCTGCTGGGCCAGGCGCGGATGCTGCGCGAGCTGGTGCCGGAGGAGATCGCGGTCGTCGCGCTGGTGATGGACAACACACGCAGCGACATCGAACACATCGTCGAATCGCTGCAGCCCGACCTGCTGCAGTTCCACGGTGCCGAGGACGATGGCATCGCTGGTTCGTTCGGTCGCCCGTTCTGGAAGGCGATCGCGATGGGCGGCCAGCAGGACAGCGCCTTCACCAGTCTCGCGGACTACCCGAGCGCGAGCGGTTTCCTGTTCGATGGCCATGCGGCGGGCGAGCAGGGCGGCAGCGGACAGCGTTTCGACTGGCGGCAGATGCCGCGCGCGACCGACAAGCCCTTCCTGCTGGCAGGCGGTTTGACGCCGGAGAACGTCGCGTTGGCGGTGCGCACTGCGCGGCCCACCGGCGTCGACGTGTCCAGTGGCATCGAGATCGCTCCCGGCGTGAAGGATGGCGAGAAAATGCGTCGCTTCGTCGAAGCGGTGCGCGAGGCCGACGCCCGCGGTTGAGTCAGGCCAGCGCGGCGCGCAGCCAGCCGGCCAGCGCCGGAATGCGGGGGTCGGGATTGCCGCGCGCGGCGCACAGGGCCCACTGGCCACCCGTTTCGACGAAGCCCCAGGGCGCGACCAGGCGTCCACTGTCGATATCCGCCTGCACCAGCTCCTGCGGCGCGATGGCGACGCCCAGGCCGGCGACGGCGGCTTCCAATAGATAGGTCAGGTGATCGAAGCCCGCGCCGAGGCGCAGGTGGCCCACGTCCACGCCCTGGGTCTGGAACCACCGTGGCCAGGCTTGCGGGCGGGAGGTGGTATGGAGGACGCCTTCGCCGGTCAAAGCGCCGGCCGGGGCCCGCTCCAGCCGCGCGAAACCGGCATGGCGCGGGCTGACGACCGGGCCGATCCGTTCGGGCGCCAACGCATGCACGTCCCAGCCCCGCGGCCAGGGCGCTTCGCCGACCAGCAAGGCGGCATCGAGTCCGCTCAGGCCGTCGTCGAAACCGCCTTCCTGGGCGGACAAGTGCACCGTCAGCGCGGGCAAATCGATCGCCAGTCGCTCCAGGCGCGGGATCACCCAGCGCGCCAGCAGGCTCCCGGGGCACCCAAGCACGAACGCCGACGGTCTTTGGCCCCGCTGCAGGCTGGCCCAGCCGCTCTGCAGGGTGGAGAACGTGTCGCCGGCCAGGTCCCGCAGGCGCATGCCATCGGCCGTCAGGGCCAGGCCGCGGCCGTCGCGGACGAACAACGGGCGACCGAGTGCCTCTTCCAGCGTGCGGACATGCCGGCTGACGGCACCGTGGGTCACGTGCAGTTCGCTGGCGGCCCGGCTGACGCTGCCCAGACGGGCCGCCGCCTCGAAGGCGCGCAAGGCATTGAGTGGGGGCAGGGGGCGCGTCATGGTGTGAGTTTAAATCACGAATACGTCAGATTTCATGGATTTTCCGGCCACGACCTGTGCGCTAGAGTGACGGCTCTTCCGTACCGATCGCATTCCGATGACCGCGCCTGCCGACTACCACGCCTACCCCGACGCCCGCGGCCACTTTGGCCGGCATGGCGGCCGCTTCGTCGCCGAGACCCTGATCGGGCCGTTGCAGGAACTGTCGGCCGCCTACGACGCGGCGCGGGTCGATCCGGCCTTCATCGCGGCATTCGACAAGGACCTGAAGCACTACGTCGGCCGGCCGAGCCCGATCTACCACGCCGAGCGATTGAGCCGCGAAGTCGGCGGCGCGCAGATCCTGCTCAAGCGCGAGGACCTGAACCACACCGGCGCGCACAAGATCAACAACACCATCGGGCAGGCGCTGCTGGCCAGCCGGATGGGCAAGAAGCGGATCATCGCCGAGACCGGCGCCGGCCAGCACGGCGTCGCCAGTGCGACCGTCGCCACCCGGCTGGGCCTGGAGTGCGTGGTCTACATGGGCGCCACCGACATCGAGCGCCAGAAGATCAACGTCTACCGGATGAAGTTGCTCGGCGCTACCGTCGTGCCCGTGACCAGCGGTTCGGCCACGCTGAAGGATGCGTTGAACGAAGCGATGCGCGACTGGGTGACCAACGTGCACGACACGTTCTACATCATCGGCACGGTGGCCGGCCCGGATCCGTATCCGCGCATGGTTCGCGACTTCAACGCCGTGGTCGGACGCGAGGCGAGGGCGCAGATGCTGGCCGATTACGGTCGCCTGCCGGATGCGATCACCGCCTGTGTCGGCGGCGGCAGCAACGCGATCGGCCTGTTCCACGCCTTCCTCAACGATCCGGGCGTGCGCATCGTCGGCGCCGAAGCGGCGGGCGATGGCATCGAGACCGGGCGCCATGCCTCGTCGCTTTCGGCCGGCCGCGTGGGCGTGCTGCATGGCAACCGCACCTACGTGATCTGCGACGACGACGGGCAGATCATCGAAACCCATTCGATTTCCGCTGGGTTGGACTACCCGGGCGTCGGCCCGGAGCACGCCTTCCTGAAGGACAGCGGACGTGCCGAGTACGTCGGCGTCACCGACGAGGAAGCGCTCGCGGCGTTCCACCGCCTGACCCGCACCGAGGGCATCCTGCCGGCGCTGGAGTCCAGCCATGCCGTCGCCCAGGCAATCAAGCTGGCGCGCGAACTGCCGAAGGATCAACTGGTGCTGTGTAACCTGTCCGGCCGCGGCGACAAGGACGTGCATACGATCGCCGCGCGCGAGGGGATCAGCCTGTGAGCCGTTTCGAAGCGAAGTTCTCCGAGCTGAAGGCCGCCGGCCGCAAGGCCCTGGTGCCGTTCATCACCGCCGGCGACCCCTCGCTGGAGTCCACGGTGCCGGTGATGCACGCGCTGGTCGCGGCCGGTGCAGACGTCATCGAACTGGGCGTGCCGTTCTCCGACCCGATGGCGGACGGTCCGGTCATCCAGCGCAGCTCCGAGCGCGCACTGGCCCGCGGCGCCGGCCTGCGCTACGTGCTGGAGGCGGTCGAGGTCTTCCGCCAGCAGGATGACGGCACGCCGATCGTGCTGATGGGCTACCTGAACCCGGTCGAGATCCACGGCGCCGAGCGTTTCGCCCGTGAAGCGGTGGCCGCCGGCGTGGACGGCGTGCTGCTGGTCGACCTGCCGCCGGAAGAGGCCGAGGAGACGCGCGCGGTGTTCGACCGGGAAGGGCTGGCCCTGATCGCGCTGGCCTCGCCGACCACCTCGCCCGAGCGCCTGCGGACGCTGTGCGAGACCGCCCAGGGTTATCTGTACTACGTCAGCTTCGCTGGGGTGACCGGCGCGTCCGATCGGCTGGACATCGCGGCGGCCGGCGAACGGCTGAAGCAGCTGAGGACGGCGTCCCGCGTACCGGTGATGGCGGGGTTCGGCATCAAGGATGCCGCCAGCGCGCAGGCCATGGCCCGGGACGCCGATGGCGTGGTGGTCGGCAGTGCCCTGGTCGCGGCCTTGGCCGATGTGGCGGATGCGCCCGCCGCGGCATCGTCGTTCCTCGCTCCGCTGCGGGCGGCGCTGGACGGCTGAGCCTCCGTACGGTTGTGCATGGACGACTGAGCTAAACTGCCGCGCTAATCCACGAGGCCCCGCCAGGGGCAGGCAGCAAGACCACGCATGAGCTGGCTCAGCAAACTGATGCCGTCGGGCATCCGCACCGAAGGCAACGCAGGCAAGAGCAAACGCAGCGTCCCCGAGGGGCTGTGGGAAAAATGCGACCGCTGCGGCGCGGTGCTGTACCGGCCGGAGCTGGAGGAAAACCTGGAGGTCTGCCCGAAGTGCAGCTTCCACATGCCGATCCGCGCCCGCGCCCGCCTGGCGGCGCTGTTCGACCCGGGCAGCACCCGCGAGATCGGTGCCGCGCTCGGCCCGACCGACGTACTGAAGTTCAAGGACCAGAAAAAATACGCCGACCGCATCAAGGCCGCGCAGAAGAGCACCGGCGAGCGCGATGCGCTGATCACCCTGCAGGGCCAGCTGAAGGGGCGCGACCTGGTCGCCAGTTCCTTCGATTTCGCCTACATGGGCGGCTCGATGGGTTCGGTGGTTGGTGAACGCTTCTCGCTCGGCGCGGAGAAGGCGCTGGAGATCGGGTCGCCGTTCGTGTGTTTCTCTGCCAGCGGTGGCGCGCGCATGCAGGAAAGCCTGTTCTCGCTGATGCAGATGGCGAAGACCTCGGCCGCACTCGGTCGCCTGCGCGAAGCCGGTCTGCCGTACATCTCGGTGATGACGCACCCCACCACCGGCGGCGTGTCGGCCAGCTTCGCCATGCTGGGCGACATCAACCTCGCCGAGCCCGAAGCGCTGATCGGCTTCGCAGGTCCGCGCGTGATCGAGCAGACCGTGCGCGAGACGCTGCCGGAGGGCTTCCAGCGTTCCGAGTTCCTCGTCGCGCACGGTGCGATCGACCAGATCTGCGACCGTCGCGAGATGCGTGACCGCCTGGCCGACCTGCTGGCGTTGATGATGCGACAGTCCAAACCCGAGGACAGCGAACTGGTGACCGCATGAGCCGCAAGTATTTCGGTACCGATGGCATCCGCGGTCGCGTCGGCAGCAGCCCGATCTCCGCAGACTTCGTCCTGCGCCTGGGCAATGCCCTGGGACGCGTGCTGTGCGAGAACAGTAGCGGCGCTCGTCCCGTCGTGGTGATCGGCAAGGACACGCGCATTTCCGGTTACATGTTCGAAGCGGCGCTGGAAGCCGGGCTGGTGGCCGCCGGTGCCGACGTGCAACTGATGGGGCCGATGCCGACGCCAGCCGTCGCATTCCTGACCCGCACCCTGGGCGCCGATGCCGGCATCGTGATCAGCGCCTCGCACAATCCGCATTACGACAACGGCATCAAGTTCTTCTCCGCCGAAGGCGAGAAACTGGACGACGCCACCGAGGCGGCCATCGAAGCCGCGCTGGACGGCGAGTTCGTCACCGTGGAATCCGAAAAGCTCGGCAAGGCGATCCGCACGCGCGACGCGGTCGGCCGCTACATGGAGTTCTGCAAGGCCAGCGTGCCGCGCCGCTTCGACCTGAAGGGGTTGAAGCTGGTGCTGGACTGCGCGCACGGTGCGACCTACCACATCGCGCCGCTGCTGTTCCGCGAACTGGGCGCCGACGTCGTCACCATTGGCGCGGAGCCGAACGGCCTTAACATCAACGATGGCGTGGGCTCCATGCACATCGACAACCTGGCCGCGAAAGTCCGCGAGACCGGTGCACACCTGGGCATCGCCTTCGATGGCGACGGCGACCGCGTACTGATGGCGGACGGGCAGGGTGCGCCGGTGGACGGCGACCAGCTGATCTACCTGCTGGCGCGCGACTGGCAGTCCGTGGGTCGCCTGCGGGGTCCGGTCGTGGGCACGCTGATGACCAACTACGGCCTGGAACGCGCGCTGTCCAAGCTGGAGATTCCGTTCGTTCGCACCAAGGTCGGCGACCGCTACGTGCACCAGGCCCTGGTCGAAGGCAACGCGGTGCTCGGCGGCGAGGCGTCGGGCCACCTGCTGTGCCTGGACCGGACCACCACGGGTGACGCGATCATCGCGGCGCTGCAGGTGCTGGAGTCTCTGAAGCGCCGCAAGCAGTCGCTGCGCGAAGCGCTGGAAGGCCTGACGATGCTGCCGCAGAAGACCATCAACGTGAAACTCGCGAACGGCGCCAAGCCGACCGAAGCGGCCAGCGTGCAAGCGGCGCTGGCGCAGGCGCAGGCGGCCGTCTCCGGCCGCGGCCGCGCGTTCCTGCGGCCCTCGGGCACCGAACCGGTGGTGCGGGTCACCGTCGAGGCGGACGACGACACGCTGGTGAAGAACACGCTGGAAACGCTGGCAGAAGCCGTGCGAGCGGCTGCCGCCGCCTGAGCCGGATCAACGAACGTCCGGCGCGGTGATGGTCGAATCGCCTCCCGCGCCTTTCCCCTGTTGGAGCAGATTGCATGAGTGCCCGAATCCCCACGCTGGACATCACCCGTTTCGATACCGACCGCGAGGCCTTCGTCGCCGAGCTGGGTGCGGCCTATCGCGAGTGGGGTTTCGCCGGCATCCGCAACCACGGCATCCCGCAGGCGCAGATCGATGCCGCCTACGATGTGTTCAAGCGCTTCTTCGCGCTGCCCGACGATACCAAGAAGCGTTACCACGTGCCCGGTAGCGGCGGTGCGCGCGGCTACACTGCGTTCGGTGTGGAAACGGCGAAAGACTCCAAGCATTTCGACCTGAAGGAGTTCTGGCACATCGGTCGTGAGATTCCCGATGACTCCAAATATCGGGAGGTGATGCCGCCGAACCTGTGGCCCGACGAAGTCCCCGGTTTCCGCGAGCACGGCTACGGCCTGTACCAAGCGCTGGACCAGCTGGGTTCGC
The DNA here is from genome assembly GCF_014851815.1 of Pseudoxanthomonas sp. PXM01. GTDB lineage: Bacteria > Pseudomonadota > Gammaproteobacteria > Xanthomonadales > Xanthomonadaceae > Pseudoxanthomonas_A. The sequence goes on along the minus strand of NZ_JACVAJ010000001.1, from coordinate 943,441 downwards.
GCGTGCTGTCGGCGCTGGCCCTGCATATCGGCCTGCCGGAAACCTATTTCGCCGACAAGACCGATTCCGGCAATTCGATCCTGCGCCCGATCCACTATCCGCCGATCACCGCCGACGACATCCCGAACGTGCGCGCCGGCGCGCACGAGGACATCAACCTGATCACGCTGCTGGTGGGCGCCAGCGCCGCTGGCCTGGAAGTGCGCTCGAAGCAGGGCGAGTGGGTGCCGTTCACCTCGGACGCCGACACCATCGTGGTCAACATCGGCGACATGCTGCAGCGCCTGACCAACCACGTGTACCCCTCGACCACGCATCGCGTGACCAATCCGCCGGGTGAGCAGGCGCGCCAGCCGCGCTATTCGGTGCCGTTCTTCCTGCATCCGAATCCGGACTTCCTGATCGATGTGCTGCCGTCCACGGTCACGCCGGACAACCCGAAGCGTTACCCCGAGCCGATCACGGCACAGGGTTACCTGGAAGAGCGTCTGCGCGAAATCAAACTGAAGTAGGTCGGGCCCAGGCCCGCCGTCGCGCCGCCCCAGGACGCCGGGATATCCCGGCGTCGTACGTTTCCAGACGCCTCAATCCAGCGGCCGCACCTTGCGCGAGTTGCGCGCCATCATCCCCAGCGCCAGACGGTGCGGCAACAGCTTCACGATGGCGTGCAGCAGCCGGTATCGCCAGCCGGGCACCACGAGCACATCGCCGCGCTCATTGCCGTCGATGCCGGCGCGCGCCACGTCCGCGGCATCCAGCCACATCGTCGGCGACACCCGCATGCGTGAGCGCGTCCCGGTGACGTCGTGGAACTCGGAGTAGGTGAAACCCGGGCACAGGGCAGTGGCGTGCACGCCGCGATCGGCATTCTCGAGCGCCAGTGCTTCGCTGAACTTCAGCAGGAAACTCTTGGCGGGCGCGTACAGCGTCTGCCCGTCGGCGGCGGGCATCAGCGCAGCGAAGGACGCCACGTTGAGGATGCGGCCCTGGCCCGATGCGCGGATGGACGGCAGCAGTCGCCACGTCAGTTCGCCGACGGCGCTCACCATCACCTGGAGAAACGCCGCATGGTCGGCCCAGCCGCTGCTGCGGTAGCGGCCCGGTACGCCGTAGCCGGCGTTGTTGACGAGGATCCGGATCTGCAGACCCCGACGTTCCAGTTCGGTCACCAGTGCTGCAGGTGCGCCGGGGTCGGCCAGATCCGCCGCCACGATCTCCACCGGCACCTGCGCCTGCAGGTCCGCCGCCAATGCCTGCAGTCGGTCAGCGCGCCGGGCCGTCAGTACCAGCGGGACACCGCGCTTCGCATACTCGCGTGCGATCTGCTCGCCGATACCACTGGAGGCACCCGTGACCAAGACGTAGCCGGTCGATGGGGCAGGGGTGGCATCGGGCATGGCGGCTCCAGAGCGGGCGATGGGATGTCGGCACGATAGCGCGGCAGATAGGTGTACCGCCCAACATCGGCTAGACTGCGCGCCCCCGAACTGGACAGGAATTGGTCTTATGCGTCGCAAGCTCGTGGCTGGCAACTGGAAGCTTCATGGCACCCGCGGTTTCGCGACGGCACTGATGGATGAACTGGTCGCGGGCCTGCCGCTGGAGGGCGTGGACCTGCTGATCCTGCCGCCACTGCCTTACCTCGGCGAGCTGATCGAGGACTATGGCGACCGCGGCGTGGCGTTCGGCGCGCAGGACGTCAGCAGCAACGAGAAGGGTGCCTACACGGGTGAAGTGTGCGCCGCGATGCTGGTGGACGTGGGCGCACGCTACGGCTTGGTCGGCCACTCCGAGCGTCGCCAGTACCATAACGAAAGCAGCGAATTCGTCGCGAAAAAGTTCGTCGCGGCCAAGAACGCCGGCCTCATTCCGGTCCTTTGCGTGGGCGAGACCGAGCAGCAGCGCAAGGACGGGCAGACCGAGTTCCGCATCCAGAAGCAACTGCAGGCCGTGTTCGATCTGGCCGGCCCGCAGGCCTTCGAGGGGGCCGTCGTAGCCTATGAGCCGGTCTGGGCCATCGGCACCGGCCTGACGGCCACGCCGGCCCAGGCCCAGGCGGTGCATGCGTTCATCCGTGGCGAAGTGGCCGCGCGCGATGCTAGAATCGCCGGCTCGTTGCCTCTCCTGTACGGCGGCAGCGTGAAGCCCGACAACGCCGCGGAACTGTTCTCGCAGCCCGATGTCGATGGAGGGCTCGTGGGCGGCGCGTCACTGGTCGCCCGGGATTTCCTGGCCATCGCGCAGGCGGCGGCCGGTCGGGGGTGACCCCGGCAAGACCGGCCCCAGGGGCTGGACGACTCAACCGGTTGAGACTGATTCCAAATGTGGATGTTGATCCTGAATGTGGTGTACGTGCTGGTGGCCATCGCCATCATCGCGCTGGTGCTGATGCAGCGGGGTTCCGGCGCGCAGGCCGGCTCGGGCTTCGGTGGCGGCGGAGCTTCCGGTACGGTGTTCGGTGCGCGCGGCGCGTCCAACTTCCTGTCCAAGAGCACCAAGTGGCTGGCCATCGCCTTCTTCGGCATCAGCCTGTTCATGGCGTGGTACGCGACGCATAGCGCGCGCCCGACCACCCAGCAGAACCTCGGCGTGATGTCAGAGCTTCCGGCGGCACCGGCCGCGCCGGCAGGCGAACTGCCGAAGCCGTCGACCGTGCCGAGCACGCCGATCCAGCAGACCCCTGCTGCGCCGGCCGGCAATGCGCCCGCCGCACCGCAGGAAACCGCGCCGGTGACGGAAACGCCGCCGGTGACGCCGCCGCAGGGCGGCTGATCACGGATACAATGGCGGCGCGCGCGGTGCGCCGCGCAGGTTTCAAAGCCCAGGTGGCGGAATTGGTAGACGCACTACCTTGAGGTGGTAGCGGCGAAAGTCGTAGGGGTTCGAGTCCCCTCTTGGGCACCAATCGGCGGGTCGGCGGCAACGTCGCTCCCGCAGTGAAAAAACCCGCCTTCCGGCGGGTTTTTTCTTTTGCCGACTGCGGTGATATGCGCCGGTAATCGTTTACTAGCGAGTTCACAAACCGTTACAATCCCGCCGATTCATCGGGCGCCCGGTACGTGCTGCGGAAGGGCTCCCGCCGAAGATGGGCCCGGTGGTCGCGCCACGGGTCGCGCATGGCGCAGGCCAGGCGCGAGCGATGCAAGCCCCATTCATGCCGTGCCGCGTCGTGCGCGCCGGCGGATAGGACAAGAAGAGACAAGCGAGTGCTGGCCAATTACCTGCCCACCCTGTTGTTCCTGATCGTCGCCACCGGCATCGGCATCGCGCTGATGGTGGCCGGTCGCTTCCTCGGCCCGCGTCGTCCCGACGCCCAGAAGCTGTCCCCGTACGAATGCGGCTTCGAGGCCTTCGAAGACGCACGCATGAAGTTCGACGTGCGCTACTACCTGATCGCCATCCAGTTCATCGTGTTCGATCTGGAAATCATCTTCATTGTTCCGTGGACGCTGGTGTTCCAGGAACTGGGTCCGCGTGCGCTGGTCACGATGGGCCTGTTCGTGGGCATGCTGTTCCTCGGTTTCGTTTACGTTTGGAAGAAGGGAGCGCTCGAATGGGAGTGATCCAGACCGTCGATCGTCTGATGAACAACCCGATCCCGGAAGGGCGGGTGGACGACATCCTGCGCCCCGAGGGCGACAATCCGCTGCTCGAGAAGGGCTACGTCACCACCAGCGTCGATGCGCTGATGAACTGGGCGCGCACCGGCTCGATGTGGCCGATGACGTTCGGCCTGGCCTGCTGCGCGGTGGAGATGATGCATGCCGGCACGTCGCGCCTGGACCTGGACCGCTACGGCGTGGTGTTCCGCCCGTCGCCGCGCCAGTCCGACGTGATGATCGTGGCCGGCACGCTGGTCAACAAGATGGCCCCGGCGCTGCGCAAGGTCTACGACCAGATGCCCGAGCCGAAGTGGGTCATCTCGATGGGCAGCTGCGCCAACGGCGGCGGCTACTACCACTACTCGTACTCCGTCGTCCGCGGCTGCGACCGCGTCGTGCCGGTGGACGTGTACGTGCCGGGCTGCCCGCCGACGGCCGAAGCGCTGGTGTACGGCATCCTGCAGTTGCAGAAGAAGATCTGGCGCACGCAGACCATCGCGCGCTGATCCCTGCTTTCCCCTGACATCCTTCCTTCAAGAGCACGCCACGCCCCATGGCTGAGCAAGCTGCAAACTTCACCGACCAGCTGCGCGCCCGCTTCGCGGACGCCACGGTCAGCGTGGCCGAGCCGCGCGGCGAAATCACCCTGGAAGTGCCGTCTGCGTCCTGGCATGCGGTCTGCCTGGCACTGCGCGACGAGTTCGGTTTCGAACAGGCCGTCGACGTCAGCGGCGTGGACTACCTGGGCTACGGCAGCGCCGAGTGGGATACCGCCGACGTGTCGTCCGAAGGCTTCAGTCGCGGTGTCGAGGGCTTCGGTCCCGGCCGCTTCAACTGGGACCAGCGTCCGCGCGACGCCGTCCGTCCGAACCGTTTCGCCGTCGTGCTGCACCTGCTGTCGTACCAGCACAACCGTCGCGTGCGCGTGCGCTGTTTCGCGCCGGACGACGGCCTGCCGGTGGTCGCGTCGCTGTGCGACGTGTGGCCGGGCCTGAACTGGTTCGAGCGCGAAGCGTTCGACCTGTACGGCATCATCTTCGAAGGCCATCCGGACCTGCGCCGCATCCTGACCGACTACGGATTCGTCGGCCATCCGTTCCGCAAGGATTTCCCGCTGATCGGCAACGTCGAAGTGCGTTACGACGAAGAAAAGAAGCGCGTGGTGTACGAGCCGGTCACGTCGGTCGAGCCGCGTGTCGGCGTGCCGCGCGTGATCCGCGACGACGCCCGCTACCAGACCGCCGCCGGCGAGCAGGCTGTGCGCGAGGGCAAGGCATGAGCAATCCGCAATCCGGCGCCGCGTTCGCCAGCAATCCTGCCGAAGCCAAGCAGGAAATCCGCAACTACACGCTGAACTTCGGTCCCCAGCATCCGGCCGCGCACGGCGTGCTGCGCCTGATCCTGGAAATGGACGGCGAGACCATCGTCCGTGCCGATCCGCACGTCGGTCTGCTGCACCGGGGCACCGAGAAGCTGGCCGAGTCGAAGCCGTTCAACCAGTCGATCGGCTACATGGACCGTCTCGACTACGTGTCGATGATGTGCAACGAGCACGCCTACGTGCGCGCCATCGAGACCCTGATGGGCATCGAGGCGCCGGAGCGTGCACAGTACATCCGCACGATGTTCGACGAGATCACCCGCATCCTGAACCACCTGATGTGGATCGGCTCCAACGCGCTCGACCTGGGCGCGATGGCGGTCATGCTGTACGCCTTCCGCGAGCGCGAAGAGCTGATGGACTGCTACGAAGCGGTCAGCGGCGCACGCATGCACGCGGCGTACTACCGTCCGGGCGGCGTCTACCGCGACCTGCCGGACCACATGCCGAAGTACAAGGAATCGCCCTGGCGAAAGGGCAAGGCGCTGAAGCACTTCAACCAGGCCCGCGAAGGTTCGCTGCTCGATTTCCTGGAAGACTTCACCAACGAATTCCCGAAGCGCGTCGACGAGTACGAGACGCTGCTGACCGACAACCGCATCTGGAAGCAGCGCACCGTCGGTATCGGTGTGGTGTCGCCCGAACAGGCGCGTGCGCTGGGCATGACCGGCGCGATGCTGCGTGGTTCGGGCATCGCCTGGGATCTGCGCAAGAAGCAGCCGTACGCGAAGTACGACGTGGTCGATTTCGACATCCCGGTCGGTGTCAACGGCGACTGCTACGACCGTTACCTGGTCCGCGTCGCCGAGATGCGCCAGTCCAACCGCATCATCCAGCAGTGCGTGAAGTGGCTGAAGGCCAACCCTGGCCCGGTCATGGTGCAGAACTTCAAGGTCGCGCCGCCCTCCCGCGAGGAGATGAAGGACGACATGGAAGCGCTGATCCACCACTTCAAGCTGTTCAGCGAAGGCTATTGCGTGCCCGCCGGCGAAACCTACGCCGCGGTCGAGGCGCCGAAGGGCGAGTTCGGCTGCTACCTGGTGTCCGACGGCGCCAACAAGCCTTTCCGCGTGAAGTTGCGCGCGCCGGGCTTCGCGCACCTGTCCTCGATGGACGAGATCGTGCGCGGCCACATGCTCCCCGACGTCGTCGCGATGATCGGTACTTATGACTTGGTATTTGGTGAGGTGGACCGATGAGGGCCACGGGTAATTTCGAAGCGGCGCAGAACGTCGATCCGCTGGTGGCGTTGAGCGACAAGACGCGCGCGCACATCGATCATTGGCTGACCAAGTTTCCGCCGGACCGCAAGCGGTCTGCGGTACTGCAGGGCCTGCATGCCGCGCAGGAGCAGAACGAGGGCTGGCTGACCGACGAGCTGATCGCCGCGGTCGCCAAGTACCTGGACCTGCCGCCGGTGTGGGCGTACGAAGTCGCCAGCTTCTACTCGATGTTCGAGACCGAGAAGGTCGGCCGCAACAACGTGGCGTTCTGCACCAACATCAGCTGCTGGCTCAACGGCGCGCAGGATCTTGTCGCGCACGCGGAGAAGAAGCTGGGCTGCAAGCTGGGCGAATCCACCGCCGACGGCCGCGTGTACCTGAAGCGCGAAGAAGAGTGCGTGGCCGCGTGCTGCGGCGCGCCGGTGGTCGTGATCAACGGCCACTACCACGAGAAGCTGACGCCGGCGAAGGTCGACGAGCTGCTGGACGGGCTGGAGTAAGCGCATGGCAGGCCATTCCCACTATTCAGAAGGCTACGGCCCGGTCGGTCCCGCTCCCAAGGAGCACCAGGCCGTCTACACCACGCTGCACTTCGACAAGCCCTGGTCGTACGAGAACTACCTGAAGACCGGCGGTTACGCAGCGCTGCGCCGGATCATCGAAGAGAAGATCCCGCCGGCCGACGTCGTCGAGATGGTCAAGCAGTCCGGCTTGCGTGGTCGCGGCGGCGCGGGCTTCCCCACCGGCCTGAAGTGGAGCTTCATGCCGAAGGGCGCCATGCAGAAGTACATCCTCTGCAACTCGGACGAATCCGAGCCGGGCACCGCCAAGGACCGCGACATCCTGCGCTACAACCCGCATGCGGTGATCGAGGGCATGGCGATCGCCTGCTACGCCACCGGTTCCACTGTGGGCTACAACTACCTGCGCGGCGAGTTCCACCACGAGCCGTTCGAGCACCTGGAAGAAGCCACCGCCGAGGCCTACAAGCACGGCTGGCTGGGCAAGGACATCCTCGGCTCCGGTGTCGACATCGACCTGTACAACGCGCTGGGCGCGGGTGCCTACATCTGCGGTGAGGAAACCGCCTTGATGGAGTCGCTGGAAGGCAAGAAGGGCCAGCCGCGCTTCAAGCCGCCGTTCCCGGCCAACTTCGGCCTGTACGGCAAGCCGACCACGATCAACAACACCGAGACCTACGCCTCGGTGCCGGCGATCGTGCGCAACGGCGCCGAGTGGTTCATGAACCTCGGCAAGCCCAACAACGGCGGCTGCAAGATCTTCTCGGTCTCCGGCCACGTCGCGCGCCCCGGCAACCACGAGATCCGCCTGGGCACGTCGTTCGCCGACCTGCTGGACCTCTGCGGCGGCATGCGCGAAGGCCGCAAGCTCAAGGCCGTCATCCCGGGCGGCTCCTCGATGCCGGTGCTGCCGGGCGAGGTGATGATGGGTTTGACGATGGATTACGACAGCATCCAGAAGGCCGGTTCCGGCCTGGGTTCCGGTGCCGTCGTGGTGATGGACGACACCACCTGCATGGTGCGTGCCTGCCAGCGCATCGCCCGTTTCTACTACAAGGAAAGCTGCGGCCAGTGCACGCCGTGCCGAGAAGGCACCGGCTGGATGTACCGCATGCTGACCCGCGTGGCCGAGCACAAGGCCACGATCGAAGACCTGCAGACGCTGCGCGCGGCCGCCGGCCAGATCGAAGGCCACACCATCTGCGCGTTCGGTGAAGCCGCCGCGTGGCCGGTGCAGGGCATGCTGCGCCACTTCTGGCACGAATTCGAATACGCGATCGTCAACAAGCGGTTCCTCGTCGACGACGAGCGCGACGGCACGGTGGTCCGTTCCAATCTGGAGGTGGCCGCGTGAGTGCGCAGCCCGTGAATCCCAACCTGCCGCCGGACCACGTCACCGTCTTCATCGACGGGCAGGAGCTGGCCGCGCCCAAGGGTTCGATGATCATCCAGGCCGCCGACAAGGCCGGCATCCCGATCCCGCGCTTCTGCTACCACGAGAAGCTGCCGATCGCGGCCAACTGCCGCATGTGCCTGGTCGAAGTGGAGAAGATGCCGAAGCCGGCGCCGGCCTGCGCCACGCCGGTGATGGATGGCATGAAGATCGCCACGCGCAGCGACAAGGCGTTGAAGTCGCAGCGCAACGTGATGGAATTCCTGCTGATCAACCATCCGCTGGACTGCCCGATCTGCGATCAGGGCGGCGAGTGCGAGCTGCAGGACCTGTCGCTGGGTTACGGCCGTTCGGTCAGCCGGTTCCAGGAACGCAAGCGCGTGGTGCCGGACGAGGATATCGGTCCGCTGGTCGCCACCGAGATGACCCGCTGCATCCAGTGCACGCGCTGCGTGCGCTTCACCGCGGACGTCGCCGGCACCTACGAGCTGGGCGGCATGTACCGCGGCGAGAACCTGCAGATCGGCACCTACGACGGCAAGCCGCTGACCACCGAAATTTCCGGCAACGTCATCGACGTCTGCCCGGTCGGCGCGCTGACAAACAAGGTGTTCCAGTTCCGCGCCCGTCCGTGGGAACTGATCGCGCGCGAATCCGTCGGTTTCCATGACGCGATGGGCTCCAACGTGTTCTACCACTCGCGCCGTGGCCAGGTGCTGCGCACCGTGCCGCGTGAGAACGAGGCGGTCAACGAGTGCTGGCTGTCCGACCGCGACCGCTATTCGCACCAGGGCCTGTATGCCGACGACCGCGCGGTGAAGCCGCTGCAGAAGGTCAATGGCGAGTGGCGCGAAGTGTCCTGGGCCGAAGGCCTGGCCGCGGCTGCCGAGATCCTGCGCGCGAACCGCGGCGACAGCCTCGGCGTGCTGGTGCATCCGGCGGTGTCGAACGAGGAGGGCGGCCTGCTGGCCAAGCTCGCCGACGGCCTCGGCACCGGCAACCTGGACCACCGCATCAACAACCGCGACTTCTCCGATGGCGCCGTGGCCGAACCGTTCGCGCTGCCGCTGGCCGAGATCGAGCAGGCGGATGTCATCGTGCTGTTCGGCACCAACCTCCGCCACGAACTGCCGCTGCTGCACCAGCGCATCCGCAAGGCCGTCCGCACGGGGGCCAAGGTGCACGTGGTCAACCCGGTCGACTTCGACTTTGCCTTCGGCATCGCCGGCAAGCACATCGTCGTGCCGTCGAAGCTCGGTGACGCACTGAACGATGCTGCGCTGCGCGACATCGCGAAGGCGGCGAACCGCGCCGTCGTGATCGTCGGTGGCATCGTCGAGAACCATCCGCAGGCCGCCGCGCTGCGCGCCGCTGCCGCGGCGTTCGGAGGCGCGACCGATGCGTCGCTGTGCCGCATTCCGCAGGGTGCGAATGCCGTCGGCCTGGCGCGCCAGGGCGTGCTGCCGAGTAGCCGCGACGTGGCCGGTATGTTCGCCGAGCCGCGCGGTGCTTACGTGATCTACGGCGTCGAGCCGGGACTGGACTTTGCCGATACGCCGGCTGCCAGCCGTGCGCTCGCCTCGGCCAAGGTCGTGGCGTTCAGCCACTTCGCCTGCAAGTCGACGCGCGATGTGGCGGACGTGATCCTGCCGATCGGTCTGTTGCCCGAAATCGATGCGACGCTGACCAATCTCGATGGCAAGGACCAGCGCACGCAGGCTGCCGGCAAGCTGCCGGGCGAGGCGCGTGACGGCTGGAAGGTGCTGCGCGCCTTGGGTGGCGAGCTGCAGCTGGCCGGTTTCGAGTTCACCGATATCGCCGGTGTGCGCGAGGCCATCGCCGACGCCAAGACGGTTGCGGTGGTGAAGTCCGCCGCGCCGGCCATCAACGGACAGGGCCTGGAACTGGCCGTCACCGCGGCGATCTACCGCACCGACGGTACCGTCCGCCGCGCCGAGGCGCTGCAGGCGCATCCGCTGAACGTCGGTGACCGCATCGTGCTGAATCCTGCCGATGCGCAGGCTGCCGGTGTTGCCGAGGGCCAGGTGGCCAAGGTCGGTAACGGTATCGGCACCGCCGCGCTGCCGGTGGTGGTGGATGCCCGCGTTGCCGCGGGTGCCGCGTGGATCGAAAGTGGCTACGGCGCCACGGCGCCGCTGGGTGCCGGACGCGTCACGGTGGTGAGCGCATGAACGAGATGTTGATCAACGCGGTCGGCCCCCTGCGCGAGTGGTTCTTCGGGCTGGGCGACATCGGCATGATCCTGTGGATCGTGCTGAAGATCCTGGTGATTGCCATGCCGGTGATCATCTCGGTCGCGTTCTACGTGGTGTGGGAGCGCAAGCTGATCGGCTGGATGCACGTGCGCCACGGACCGATGTACGTGGGCATGGGCATTTTCCAGGCCTTCGCCGACGTCTTCAAACTGCTGTTCAAGGAAATCATCCAGCCCAGCAGCGCGCAGAAGACGATGTACATCCTCGCGCCGCTGATCACGCTGGCGCCGGCGTTCGCCGCGTGGGCGGTGGTGCCGTTCGATTACCAGCTGGTGCTGTCGAACGCCAACGCCGGCCTGCTGTACCTGCTGGCGATGACCTCGCTGGGCGTGTACGGCATCATCATCGCCGGCTGGGCGTCTAACTCGAAGTACGCGTTCCTGGGCGCCATGCGCTCGGCCGCGCAGGTGGTCAGCTACGAAATCGCGATGGGCTTCGCCCTGGTCGGCGTGCTGATCGCCGCCGGCAGCCTCAACCTGACCGACATCGTGATGGCGCAGGCGGGCGACTCGGGCTTCCTCGAGTGGTTCTGGCTGCCGCTGTTCCCGCTGTTCATCGTGTACTGGGTATCCGGCGTCGCCGAGACCAACCGCTCGCCGTTCGACGTGGTGGAAGGCGAATCGGAAATCGTCGCCGGCCACATGGTCGAGTATTCGGGTGCGGCGTTCGCGCTGTTCTTCCTGGCCGAATACGCCAACATGATCCTGGTCAGCTTCCTGGTGTCGCTGTTCTTCCTCGGCGGCTGGCTGAGCCCGCTGCAGGGCTGGATCACCGCCGATGTGTCGCCGTGGATCAACTGGATCTGGGTGGGCGGCTGGCCGTGGCTGCTGCTGAAGGTGCTGTTCTTCGCCAGCGCCTACATCTGGTTCCGCGCCAGCTTCCCGCGCTACCGCTACGACCAGATCATGCGACTGGGCTGGAAGGTGTTCATTCCGCTCACGATCTTCTGGATCGCGGTGACGGCAGTGATGGTGTTCTTCGGCGTGTTCGAGAAGGGTGTGTAAGACATGAGCAAGGTTGTGCACTACTTCAAGAGCCTGATGCTGCTGGAGCTGCTCCAGGGCCTGTGGCTGACGCTGAAGTACACCTTCAAGCCGAAGTACACGCTGATGTACCCGATGGAGAAGTTCCCGCAGTCGCCGCGCTTCCGCGGCCTGCACGCACTGCGCCGCTATCCGAACGGCGAGGAGCGCTGCATCGCCTGCAAGCTGTGCGAGGCCGTGTGCCCCGCGCTGGCGATCACCATCGACTCGGCCCCGCGCGAGGATGGCACCCGCCGCACCACGCGCTACGACATCGATCTGTTCAAGTGCATCTACTGCGGCTTCTGCGAGGAAAGCTGCCCGGTGGACTCGATCGTGGAAACGCACGTGCTGGAGTACCACTTCGACAAGCGCGGGCAGAACATCGTCACCAAGCCGCAGCTGCTGGCGATCGGAGACCGGCTGGAAGCCGAGATCGCCGAGCGCCGCGCCGCCGACGCCGCTTTCCGCTGAGGTCCGAAGAATGGATTGGGTCCTGATCAGTTTCTACGCTTTCGCCACCGTCGCGGTCGTCGCCGCCGGCGCGGTGATCAGCGTGCGCAACCCGGTGCATGCCGTGCTGTGCCTCATCCTGACGTTCTTCTCGGTGGCCTGCATCTGGCTGCTGGTAGGCGCGGAGTTCCTGGGCGTGGCCCTGATCCTCGTCTACGTGGGCGCGGTGATGGTGCTGTTCCTGTTCGTGGTGATGATGCTCGACATCGACGTCGCCGCCATGCGCGAAGGCTGGGTCAAGTTCCTGCCGGTCGGCCTGCTGGTCGCGGTCGTCATGCTGGCGCAGATGCTGGTGCTGATCGGCATCAAGGCGAAGATGGCGGTGCCGTTCCCGGACAACGCCGCGTCTGCCGCCGCCGATGTGTCCAATACGGCGTGGCTGGCGCGCACGCTGTTCACCGAGTTCCTGCTGCCGTTCGAGTTCGCCGCCGTCATCCTGACCGTGGCCGTGGTGGCCGCCGTGATGCTGACGCTGCGCAAGCGCACCGGCATCAAGACGCAGGACCCGGGTGAGCAGTCGCGGGTCAAGGCGCGCGACCGCATCCGCATGGTGTCGATGCCGGCCGAGAAGCCGGTGCGCGAAACGCCGGCCAGCGCGCCGGCGGAAGGGGAGGGCAAGGCATGATTTCCCTGGGTCATCTGCTGGCGCTGGGCGCCGTGCTGTTCTGCATCAGCCTGGCCGGCATCTTCCTCAACCGGAAGAACGTCATCGTGCTGCTGATGTCGATCGAACTGATGCTGCTGTCGGTGAACATCAACTTCGTCGCGTTCTCGCGCGAGCTGGGTGATGCGGCCGGCCAGATCTTCGTGTTCTTCATCCTGACCGTGGCCGCGGCCGAGGCCGCCATCGGCCTGGCGATCCTGGTCACCCTGTTCCGCACCCGGCGCACGATCAACGTGGCCGAAGTCGATACGCTCAAAGGCTGATGCACCGATGACCGGTATGGAAGTCCTCCTCTCCAAGAACGTGCTGCTGGCCATCGTGCTGGCGCCGCTGCTGGGCAGCATCATCGCCGGCCTGTTCGGTCGCTTCGTCGGCCGCGCCGGCGCCCACACGGCGACGATCCTGGGCGTGGCGACCAGTTGCGCGCTGTCGTGCTGGGTGCTGTACCAACTGGTGGCGCAGGGCGCGTCGCCGTTCAACGAGAACCTGTACACCTTCTTCGAAGTGGGCAACATCAGCGGCCACGTCGGTTTCATGATCGACAAGCTGACGGCCATGATGATGGTCGTGGTGACCTTCGTCTCGCTGCTGGTCCACCTCTACACGATCGGCTACATGGCCGAGGACCCGGGTTACCAGCGCTTCTTCAGCTACATCTCGCTGTTCACCTTCAGCATGCTGATGCTGGTGATGAGCAACAACTTCCTGCAGCTGTTCTTAGGCTGGGAAGCGGTGGGCCTGGTGTCTTACCTGCTGATCGGCTTCTGGTTCAAGCGCCCGACGGCGATCTTCGCCAACATGAAGGCGTTCCTGGTCAACCGCGTCGGCGACTTCGGCTTCCTGCTCGGCATCGGCTGCGTGCTGCTGATGTTCGGCACGCTGGACTACGCCACCGTCTTCGCCAATGCGTCGCTGCTCGTCGGCAAAGCCATTCCGGTCTGGTCGGGCGCCGTCACCCTGTTCGGCAGCACCTTCCAGGTGTTCGATGAGCCGGTGATCTGGTCGATGGCCACGCTGACCTGCATCTGCCTGTTCATCGGTGCGATGGGCAAGTCGGCGCAGGTGCCGCTGCACGTATGGCTGCCCGATTCGATGGAAGGCCCGACCCCGATCTCGGCGCTGATCCACGCCGCGACGATGGTGACCGCCGGCATCTTCATGGTGGCGCGCATGTCGCCGCTGTTCGAGCTGTCGCAGACCGCGCTGGACTTCGTGCTGTTCATCGGTGCGACCACCGCGCTGTTCACCGGCCTCATCGGCATCGTGCAGAACGACATCAAGCGCGTGGTCGCCTACTCCACGCTGTCGCAGCTGGGTTACATGACCGTCGCGCTCGGCGTGTCGGCCTACTCGGCCGCCGTGTTCCACCTGATGACGCATGCCTTCTTCAAGGCGCTACTGTTCCTGGCGGCCGGCTCCGTGATCATCGGCATGCACCACGAACAGGACATGCGGAAGATGGGTGGCCTGCGCAAGTACATGCCCATCACCTGGATCACGAGCCTGATCGGCACGCTGGCCCTGGTCGGCACGCCGTTCTTCTCGGGCTTCTACTCGAAGGACATCATCATCGAGGCGGCGCACAAGCATCAGGAAGTCGCGCATGAAGCAGCGCATAACGTGAGCGAGATGGGCCTGATGGCAGCACAGCAGGGCATCTCCCAGGATCCGAGTGCGTGGGTGGCGACGTATGGCTACTGGGCGGTACTGCTGGGCGTGTTCGTCACCAGCTTCTACAGCTTCCGGCTTCTCTATCTGACCTTCCACGGCAAGGAGCGCTTCCGCGACGCGCACGCCGACCATGGTCATGGCCACGACGCACATCATGACGCCGCGCATGACGATCATGCACACGACGATCACGGACACCACGGCGCCCATGAGCCGCACGAATCGCCGTGGGTGGTGACGGTCCCGCTGGTGTTGTTGGCGATTCCGTCGGTCCTTATCGGTATGTTCACCGCGGGTCCGATGCTGTTCGGCACCCATTGGAATGATGCGGAAGTGCTGGTGACGCCATTCTTTCAAGGTGCGATCGACTTCATCCGCAACGACCCCACGCAAGCGGTGTCGGCGCGCGACACAGTGATGGCATTGAAGGAACACTGGACGGGCGCCATCAAGTTCGCACTGCACAGCTGGCAAACCAAGGCGCTTTGGTTCGCGGTCTCCGGCTTCGTATTGTCGACGCTTCTCTATCTGGTGTTCCCGGACGTCCCTGGCAAGATCCGTCACAGCAAGATCGGCGCCTTCCTGACCAACATCCTGGACAAGAAGTACTGGGCCGACCACCTGTGGATCAACGGATTCGCCGGCGGTGGCGTGAAGCTGGGCAAGGCCTCGCGCGCCTTCGACACGCATGTGATCGACGGCGCCGCGGTGAACGGCACGGCGAAGCTGGTCGACCTGGGCGCGCAGCTGCTGCGCAAGACCCAGTCCGGCTACCTGTACCACTACGCGTTCGCGATGATCGTCGGCCTGATCCTGCTGCTGGGCGTGGTCATCAAGTTTTGGCAGTAACGACCTGGCGCCGCCCCGAGCGGAGCGTCCTGGCGAAGAACTCAACGGATAACACAACGTGT
Source organism: Pseudoxanthomonas sp. PXM01 (assembly GCF_014851815.1). Classification (GTDB taxonomy): domain Bacteria; phylum Pseudomonadota; class Gammaproteobacteria; order Xanthomonadales; family Xanthomonadaceae; genus Pseudoxanthomonas_A. Next base: position 928,264 of record NZ_JACVAJ010000001.1, on the reverse strand, counting down.
CGAACTGGCCCCTGCTTAGTGTTCTGATCTGGCTGCCCATCCTGGGTGGTGCGCTGGTGCTCGCGGTGGGCAATGCCCGCGCCGACGCGGCGCGCTGGCTGGGCCTGGCGGTCGCGGTGCTCACCTTCGTCTTCAGCATCGGCCTGCTGACCGGCTTCGACTATGCGAATCCGGGTCTCCAGTTCATCGAGACCCGCGCCTGGATCCCGAGCTTCGACATCCACTACAACCTGGGTGCCGACGGCATCGCGGTGGCGCTGCTGTTGCTGAACACGTTGATCACCGTGCTGACGCTGGCCGGCGCATGGGGTTCGGTGAACAAGCGCGTCGCCCAGTACGTGGCCGCGTTCCTGATCCTGGAAGGCCTGACCAACGGCATCTTCGCCGCCAGCGACGCGATTCTGTTCTACGTGTTCTTCGAGGCGATGCTGATCCCGATGTTCCTGATCATCGGTGTCTGGGGCGGTCCGCGCCGCATCTACGCGTCGCTGAAGTTCTTCCTGTACACCTTCCTCGGCTCGGTGCTGATGCTGGTCGGCCTGGTGTATCTGTACATCAAGGGCGGCAGCTTCCAGCTCGCCGACCTGTACACGCTGCCTTTGAACGCGAAGGAACAGACGTGGCTGTTCTTCGCGTTCCTGATCGCATTCGCGGTCAAGATCCCGATGTTCCCGGTGCACACCTGGCTGCCGGATGCGCACGTCGAGGCACCGACCGCCGGTTCGGTGATCCTGGCGGCGATCGCGCTGAAGATCGGCGGCTACGGCCTGCTGCGCTTCAGCCTGCCGATCGTGCCGGATGCCGGTCACGAGTGGGCCATGTTCGTCATCGTGCTGTCGCTGATCGCCGTGGTCTACGTGGGCCTGGTGGCGCTGGTGCAGGACGACATGAAGAAGCTGATCGCCTATTCGTCGGTCTCGCACATGGGCTTTGTCACCCTCGGCATCTTCATCGCCTTCAGCCTGGTGCGCGACTACGGCAACCTGGATGGTGCGCGCCTCGGCCTGCAGGGCGCGATGGTGCAGATGATCAGCCACGGCTTCATTTCCGGCGCGATGTTCACCTGCGTCGGCGTGCTGTACGACCGCATGCACACCCGCATGATCAAGGACTACGGCGGCGTCATCAACACGATGCCGTGGTTCGGCGCCTTCTTCATCCTGTTCGGCATGGCCAACTCCGGCCTGCCGGGTACCAGCGGCTTCGTCGGCGAGTTCATGGTCATCCTGGCCAGCTTCCAGCAGCACCCGCTGATCGCCTTCTTCGCTGCCACTACGCTGGTGATCGGTGCGGCTTATACGTTGTGGCTGGTCAAGCGCGTGATCCTCGGCGACGTGGCCAATGCGCATGTCGCCGAACTGAAAGATGTTTCCCTGCGCGAAGCCGTGGTGCTGGGCGGGTTCGCGGTCTGCGTGCTGGCGTTGGGTATGTATCCCAAGCCGCTCACGGACCTGATGGAGCCGTCGATCGCGCAACTGGCGATGCAGCTCGCCAACAGCAAGCTGTAAGGAAGAATCATGACGACGCCGATGCCCATCTCCGCCGCCGACCTGCAGCCGCTGCTGCCCGAGCTGACCCTGATCGGCGGCGCTTTCGCGCTGCTGATGCTGGACCTGTTCCTCGACAACTCCCGCCGCATCATCACCCACGCCCTCGCGCTGATCGTCATGGCGGCCGTTGTGTGGATGCTCGCGACGGGTGTGGGCGGGCAGGGCACCGTGTTCAGCGGTATGTTCGTGCGCGACACGCTGGCCGATGTCAGCAAGGTCGTGATCGTCGCGGTCAGCGCGCTGTCGCTGGTCTACGGCTGGCCTTACCTGCGCGAGCGCAATCTGTATCCGGGCGAAGCGCCGGTGCTGGTCATGTTCGCCACCGCCGGCATGATGATGATGGTGTCCGCCGGCAGCCTGGTGATGGTCTACCTGGGACTGGAGCTGCTGGCACTGTGCTCGTACGCGCTGGTCGCGTTGAATCGCGATGATGGTCTTTCGACAGAAGCGGCGATGAAGTACATCGTGCTGGGCTCGCTGGCGTCGGGCCTGCTGCTCTACGGTATGTCGCTGGTGTACGGCGCGACCGGTTCGCTGCACCTGCCGGCGATCTTCGACGCCGCCGGCGCCGCGCTGGGCGGCAGCAGCGAAGCACGCATGCTGCTGCTGACGGGCGTGGTGTTCGTGGTGGCGGGCCTGGCGTTCAAGCTGGGTGCGGCGCCGTTCCACATGTGGTTGCCCGACGTCTACCACGGCGCCCCGACGCCGGTGACGCTGTTCATCAGCGCGGCACCGAAGCTGGCGGCCTTCGGCATGGCGTTCCGCCTGCTGCAGGACGGCCTGGGTCCGGCGGCGGCACAGTGGCAGTGGTTGCTGGCCGGCCTGGCGGCTGCGTCGTTGGTGATCGGCAACGTCATCGCCATCGCCCAGACCAACCTCAAGCGCATGCTCGCGTATTCCACGGTGTCGCATGTCGGCTTCCTGCTGGTCGGCTTCGCCGGCGGTGGCGAAGTGGGCTACTCGGCCGCGCTGTTCTATGCGATCAGCTACGCCATCATGTCGGCGGCGGCGTTCGGCGCCATCATCGTGCTGTCGCGGCAGGGCTTCGAAGCCGACAGGATCGACGACTTCAAGGGCCTGAACGCGCGCAATCCTTGGCAGGCCGGGCTCGTGCTGTGCGTGATGGCCTCGCTGGCCGGCGTGCCGCCGTTCCTGGGCTTCTGGGCCAAGCTGGTCGTGCTGGGTGCGGCCGTCAACGGTGGTTTCCTGTGGCTGGCCCTCGTCGGCGTGCTGTGTGCGGTCATCGGCGCCTTCTATTACCTGCGCGTGATCAAGGTGATGTACTTCGACGAGCCGGTGGGCGAAATTCCGCCCCCGCGTACCGACCGCGTGGTGCCGATGGTGTTCGGCGTCAACGCGCTGGCCCTGCTGGCGCTGGGCATCGCCTGGAACCCGATCATGGCCTGGTGCAAGCTGGCGTTCGCCGGCTGAGGTCGAAGAACCCTTTGTTTTTCCTGCCGGCAGGGCACTGCCGGCACGCGTGATGAACGCGATGTTTCAAGTTGGTGCACGACAAGGCTTGCAATGCACCGGCGCATTCATCATAATTTCGCTTCTGCTGCGGGGTGGAGCAGTCTGGCAGCTCGTCGGGCTCATAACCCGAAGGTCGCAGGTTCAAATCCTGCCCCCGCTACCATGTTTATCCGAGGTCGCCGATACCGGCGGCCGACGAAAAGCCTGGGCACGCAACGACGCATGTTCCCGTCGTTGCACCGACATCCAGCGTATCGGACAAGGGGCCCATCGGGCCCCTTGTTTGTTTCAGCGACACGAACCATCGGCAGCGAATCCGTGAGCGACAAGGCCAACGACATCGCCAACCTGCTGGCACCCACCGTCCAGGCCCTGGGCGTTGAACTGCTCGGCATCGAGTACCTGCCGGCGCCCGGCGGTGCCACGGTGCGCCTGTATATCGACGTGCAGGAAGCCGAACGCGCCACGCGCCACGTCAATATCGAGGACTGCGAAGCGGTGAGCCGCGAAGTGTCCGCGCAGCTCGACGTCGAGGATCCGATCTCCGGCAACTACACGCTGGAAGTCTCCTCGCCGGGCGTGGACCGTCCGCTGTTCCGGCTGGAGCACTACGCGCGTTTCGTCGGCGAATCGGCGAAGGTCGTGCTGAAGCTGCCGCAGGACCGTCGCCGTCGCCTGCAGGGCACGATCAGCCGCATCGAAGGCGACAGCATCGTGTTCACCGTGGACGACGCCGAGATGACGGTGGCGTTCGACAACATCGACAAGGCACGCCTGGTCCCCGACTGGGCGGCGCTGGGCCTGGCGCCCGAGAAACCCGGTGGCGGCCGCAAGGCCGGCGCCAAGAAGGCGGGCGACGCCAAGCGTGCGCCGGCCAAACAAGCCAAGAAAAAACCCAACCAACCGGCGGCCCGCAAGCCGCGCGCGGAGTGATCAATGAGTAAGGAACTGTTGCTGGTCGTGGATGCGGTGGCCAACGAGAAGGGCGTGCCGCGCGAAGTCATCTTCGATGCCATCGAGGCCGCCCTGGCGTCCGCCGCCAAGAAGCGTTACCTCGACCAGGACGTGCAGGTGCGCGTCACCATCGACCACAAGGATGGCAGCTACGAAACGTTCCGCCGCTGGGAAGTGGTGGCCGACGACGTGGTGATGGAATCGCCCGACCGCCAGATCCGCCTGATGGACGCCGAGGACGAAGCCGAAGGCGCCGAAGTGGGCGACTGGATCGAAGAGAAGATCGAGAATCCCGACTTCGGCCGCATTGCCGCGCAGGCCGCCAAGCAGGTCATCGTGCAGCGCGTCCGCGAAGCGGAACGCGCGCAGGTGGTCGACGCCTGGAAGGACCGCGTGGGCGAGCTGGTGACCGGCGTGGTCAAGCGCGCCGAGCGCGGCAACATCTACGTGGACCTGGGCGGCAACGCCGAGGCCTTCATCCCGAAGGACAAGGGCATCCCGCGCGACGTGCTGCGAGCCGGCGACCGCGTCCGCGGCTACCTGTTCGACGTGCGTTACGAACCGCGCGGCCCGCAGCTGTTCATCAGCCGCGCCGCCCCGGAATTCATGATCGAGCTGTTCAAGCTGGAAGTGCCGGAAGTGGGCCAGGGCCTGGTCGAGATCAAGGCCTGCGCACGCGATCCGGGCGACCGCGCCAAGATCGCGGTGCTGGCGCACGACACCCGCACCGATCCCATCGGCGCCTGCATCGGCATGCGCGGTTCGCGCGTGCAGGCCGTGAGCAACGAGCTCAACGGTGAGCGCGTGGACATCGTGCTGTGGAACGACAACCCGGCCACCTTCGTCATCAACGCGATGGCGCCGGCGGAGGTGCAGTCGATCATCGTCGATGAAGAGAAGCACTCGATGGATCTGGCCGTGGCGGAAGACCGCCTGGCGCAGGCGATCGGCAAGGGCGGCCAGAACGTGCGCCTGGCCAGCCGCCTGACCGGCTGGCAGCTCAACGTCATGACCGCCGACCAGGTGCAGGCCAAGAGCGAGGCCGAGCAGGCCGTGGCCCGTCAGCTGTTCATGGACAAGCTGGAAGTGGACGAGGAAATCGCCGCCATCCTGGTCGCCGAGGGCTTCAGCACGGTCGAGGAAATCGCCTACGTGCCCGTCGGCGAGCTGCTGGCGGTCGAGGGCTTCGACGAGGACATCGTCGAGGAACTGCGTTCGCGCGCCCGCGACGCCCTGCTGAACGAGGCGCTGGCCGAGGAAGAGGGCCTGGAAGAGGACCACCCGGCCGAGGACCTGCTGGCACTGGAAGGCATGGACGAGGAGACCGCGTTCGCGCTGGCCTCGCACGGCGTCCGCACCAGCGAGGACCTGTCCGACCTGGCCGCCGACGAAGTGGTCGAGTTCGGTATCGAGGGCTTGGACGAGGGCCGCGCCGCGGCGCTGATCCTGGCCGCCCGCGCCGAGGAAATCGCACGTCTGGAGCGCGGCGCATGAGCGCCGCCCGGGCCCGCATGGAACCCGGCGCATGAGTCACCCATGAACACCGCCCTGGCACCCTCAGGGCTTAGAATTCACCCTCTTGAACAGGGTTGCCCCACCACCACCGGGGGGGCGCAAAACCCAACCTAGGATCCGAATGTCGCAGCAAACCACCATCCGCAAGCTCGCTGAACTGGTCAACACGCCGGTCGAGAAACTCCTGGAGCAGCTGGCCGAGGCCGGCATGAGCTTCAGTGGTCCCGACCAGGTCGTGACCAGCATGGAAAAAGTGAAGCTGCTCGGCTTCCTCAAGCGCTCGCACGGCAAGAGCGATGCTGCGACGGATGAGGCTGCGCCCAAGAAGATCACGCTGAACCGTCGCAAGGTGCAGGAAGTCACCGTCGCGGCCGGTCGCAGCAAGACCACGGTGAACGTGGAGGTGCGCCAGAAGCGCACCTACACGAAGCCGACCGATGCCGAGTCCGTCAGCACCAACTGGCAGAACGAAGCCGATCCGGAGCGTGCCGAGATCCTGCGCAAGCTGGAGGAATCCCGCCAGCGCAACCTCGACGAGCAGCAACGCCTGGCGCAGGAAGACGCCAAGCGTGCCGAGGAGCTCGAGCGTCGCCGCCAGGAAGAAGCCGCTGCCCGGGCCGAGGCCGAAGCCGCACGTGCACAGGCCGATGCCGAAGCCGCTGCTCTCGCAGCCGGGGCCGTCGCTGTCGATGGCGACGAAACCGCGCGTCCGGCCAAGCCGGCCACGCAGGGCCACCATGTGCCGAAGATGGTCGTGCGCAAGGATCCGCCGCGTACCGACGACCGCAACAACGCTGCGGCCGCCGCCAAGCACAAGACCCGCGGTTCGCACGCGATGGTCGCCGGCGTCGAGGACGACGACAACACCAGCCGTTTCGCCGGCCAGCTGCATCTGTCGGCCGCCGATCGTGCCCGTCGCGGTGCCTCGCGCGGCAAGCCCAAGCCGCCGCGTCGCCATGAGCAGAGCCGTGGTGGTGGCGGTGCGCATGGCTTCGAGCGTCCGACCGCACCGATCGTGCGCGAAGTGGCGATCGGCGAGACGATCACCGTGGCCGACCTGGCGCAGAAGCTCGCGCTGAAGGGCGGCGACGTGGTGAAGGCGCTGTTCAAGATGGGCGTGATGGCCACCATCACCCAGAGCATCGACCACGACACCGCCGCGCTGATCACCGAAGAGCTGGGCCACAAGGCCGTGCGCGCCGACGCCAACGACGTCGAGAACGAACTGCTGGCGCACTCGGAAGAACAGCAAGGCGACAAGGTCGCGCGTCCGCCCGTGGTCACCATCATGGGCCACGTCGACCACGGCAAGACCTCGCTGCTGGACTACATCCGCCGCACCAAGATCGCCAGCGGCGAAGCCGGCGGCATCACCCAGCACATCGGCGCTTACCACGTGGAAACGCCGAAGGGCGTCATCAGCTTCCTCGACACCCCGGGCCATGCCGCGTTCACCGCGATGCGCGCCCGCGGCGCCAAGCTGACCGACATCGTGGTGCTGGTCGTGGCCGCGGACGACGGTGTCATGCCGCAGACGCGTGAAGCCATCCAGCACGCCAAGGCGGCCAAGGTGCCGCTGATCGTGGCGGTGAACAAGATCGACAAGTCCGACGCCGACCCGCTGCGCGTGAAGAACGAGCTGCTGGCCGAAGAAGTGGTCGCCGAAGACTTCGGCGGCGACACCCAGATGGTCGAGATCTCGGCCAAGACGGGCCAGGGCGTCGACAACCTGCTGGACGCCATCTCCATCCAGGCCGAACTGCTGGAGCTGAAGGCCGTGGAAGACGGCCGCGCCAGCGGCGTGGTCATCGAATCCTCGCTGGACAAGGGCCGTGGCCCGGTCGCGACGGTGCTGGTGCAGCAGGGCACGCTGAAGAAGGGCGATTACCTGGTCTGCGGCATCCAGTACGGCCGCGTGCGTGCGCTGTTCGACGAAACCGGCAGCCAGCCGCCGTCGGCCGGTCCGTCCATCCCGGTGCAGGTCCTGGGCCTGTCCGGCGTGCCGGAAGCCGGCGACGACTTCGTGGTGGTCGCCGACGAGCGCCTGGCCAAGGATGTGGCGCAGCAGCGCGACACCAAGCGCCGCGAGTCGCGCCTGGTGCAATCTGCCGGCAGCCGCATGGAAGACATCATGGCGCAGCTGGGCAAGGGCGAAGGCCAGCTCAGCCTCAACCTGATCGTCAAGGCCGACGTGCAGGGTTCGGTGGAGGCGCTGCGTCACTCGCTGACCGCGCTGTCCAACGAGTCGATCCGCATCAACATCATCCACTCCGGCGTGGGCGGCATCACCGAGTCCGACGCCAACTCCGCGGTCACCTCGAAGGCCACGATGATCGGCTTCAACGTGCGTGCCGACGCCTCCGCGCGTCGCATCATCGAAGCCAACGGCGTGGATCTGCGCTACTTCTCGATCATCTACGACGTGATCGACCAGGTGAAGCAGGTGGCGTCCGGCCTGCTGGGCGTGGAGATCCGCGAAGAGATCATCGGTATCGCCGAAGTGCGCGACGTGTTCCGCAGCTCCAAGTTCGGCGCGGTCGCGGGCTGCATGGTGGTCGAGGGCACGGTCAAGCGGAACAAGCCGATCCGCGTGCTGCGTGCCAGCACCGTGGTGTTCGAGGGCGAACTGGAATCGTTGCGCCGCTTCAAGGAGAACGTCGACGAGGTGCGCAATGGCACCGAGTGCGGCATCGGCGTGAAGGCCTACAACGACGTCCAGCCGGGCGACCAGATCGAGTGCTTCGAGCGTATCGAAGTCCAGCGCACGCTCTGACCTGACATGCCTACGAAGTCGTTCCATCGCACCGACCGCGTGTCCGCCCAGCTCCGTCGCGAGCTGGGTACGCTGGTGCACGAGGCCGTGCGTGAGCACGGCCTGCCGTCGGTCAGCGTGTCCGACGTGGAAGTCACCCGCGACATGGCGCATGCCAAGGTGTTCGTCACCGCGCTGATGCAGGAGCGGTCCGCCGAGGCGGTGAAGGGCCTGAAGGAGCTGGCCTGGGGCCTGCGCATGGAGTTGGCGCGTCGCGTGAAGATGCGTCACGTGCCCGAACTGCATTTCCACTACGACGACTCCGTCGATCGTGGCGAGCGCATCGAGACCCTGCTGCGCGACAATCCGTTGCTCCCCGAGTCCGACGACGAAACCTGATACGTCATGCCGTCGAGCGGAGCTTGCTCCGCTGCTCTCCGCTTCGATGTCCGGGTGTCTGCTTCGCAAGCAAGTCGGGCAAGCTCGACGCTACGACTCAGCTTCGTCGATGCCCGGATGCGTGAAGACGCCGAGCAAGCTCGACGCTACGATGCGGCGACTCCCCGCCAAACCACCTGAACTGGACTGTATGGCAGGACGCACCCAATTCCGCCCGCTGGATGGCCTGCTGCTGCTGGACAAGCCGCAGGGCATGAGCTCCAACGGCGCCCTGCAGGTCGCGCGGCGCCTGTTCCGCGCGGAGAAGGGCGGGCACACCGGCAGTCTCGATCCTCTCGCCACCGGCCTGCTGCCGCTCTGCTTCGGCGAGGCGACCAAGATCGCGGGGCTGCTGTTGGGCTCACGCAAGGCCTACGACACGGTTGCCGTGCTCGGCAGCACCACCGATACCGACGATGCCGATGGTGCGACGCTGCGCGAGCGACCGGTGCCGCCGCTGGACATCGCCACGATCAAGGCTGCGCTGGCGTCGCTGACCGGCAAGATCCGCCAGCGCGCCCCGATCTACTCGGCGCTGAAACAGGGCGGGGAGCCGCTCTACACCAAGGCCCGCCGCGGCGACGTCATCGAGGCACCCGAGCGCGAGGTCGAGGTGCACGGCATCGAGATCCTGGACGTCGCTCCCGGCCGCCTGGCGCTGCGGGTGGCGTGCGGCTCCGGCACCTACGTGCGCAGCCTGGTCCGCGACTTGGGCGAGGCGCTGGGGTGCGGTGCGCACGTGGGGGCGCTGCGGCGCCTCTGGGTGGACCCGTTCATGCAGCCGCGCATGTATACGCTGGAGGCGCTGCAGGCCTTGGCTGAACAGGACGGTGAAAGCGCGCTGGAAGCCTGCCTGCTGCCGGTCGAAGCTGGCCTGAGCGGGTTCCCGCGGGTCGACGTCGATGCCGCCGGCGGACGCCGTCTGGCACAGGGCCAGCGGCTGCGCGGGTACCCGCCCAGGGAGGGTCCGGTGGCGATCCATGGGCCGGAAGCGCGTGTCCTGGGGCTCGGCACGGTGGACGCCGACGGTACCCTGTCGCCGCAGCGATTGTTCGCGTGGGCGGTCGCCGGCACCGCCACCAAGGCCGGGCACGGTCAATAAAACCTTGTTTCACAAGGCCCCCGGGGCTACACTACGCCGCCGGTTTTCACCGGTGATTTACATTCCCTTGCTTCATCAATGGCGAGCCAGGCGGTGCGCGCGGAGGACAGCCCGCGTTCCTGCAGGCCACGCATCCAACAGAGAGAAACCATGTCCGTCGATACCCAGAAAGTGATTGCCGACAACGCCCGTGGCGCCAACGACACCGGCTCCCCGGAAGTGCAGGTCGCCCTGCTGACCGCCCGCATCGAGCACCTGAGCGGCCACTTCAAGACCCACAAGAAGGATCACCACAGCCGTCGTGGTCTGCTGCAGCTGGTCAACCGCCGCCGCAGCCTGCTTGATTACCTCAAGAAGAAAGACAACGAGCGCTACAAGACCCTGATCGAAAAGCTCGGTCTGCGTCGCTGATATACCCCCGACCGCGGCGCAGAGATGCGCCGCGGTTTGCATTTCAGGGAACGGAATGCGCTGCATCCGCTGGCCGCACCGGGCCCGCCCCACACAGCACCACCGGCCGGACGCATCCGGCCAGCCACACGCGACAAGGGTCGCGTGAGGTCCAACCCGCACAAGGCATCCCAAGGAAACCCCCGTGGCAAAAATCACCAAAACCTTCCAGTACGGCAAGCACCAGGTCACCCTGGAAACCGGCGAAATCGCCCGCCAGGCCGGCGGCGCCGTCATCGTCAAGGTCGACGACACCGTGCTGCTGGTCACCGCCGTGGCGGCGAAGTCGGCCCGCGAAGGCCAGGACTTCTTCCCGCTGACGGTCGACTACCAGGAGAAGTTCTACGCCGGCGGCCGTATCCCGGGCGGCTTCTTCAAGCGCGAAGGCCGCGCGACCGAGAAGGAGACGCTGATCTCCCGCTTGATCGATCGCCCGCTGCGTCCGCTGTTCCCGGAAGAATTCCGCAATGAAGTGCAGGTCATCGCCACGGTGATGTCGCTGAACCCGGAAATCGACGGCGACATCCCGGCGCTGATCGGCGCCTCCGCCGCCGTCGCCCTGACCGGCGCGCCGTTCAACGGCCCGATCGGTGCCGCCAAGGTCGGCTACATCAACGGCGAGTACGTGTTGAATCCGACCGTCAGCGAACTGAAGGACTCCAAGCTGGAGCTCGTCGTCGCCGGTACGGCCAACGCCGTGCTGATGGTCGAATCCGAAGCCGCCGAGCTGTCGGAAGAGGTGATGCTGGGCGCCGTGATGTTCGGTCACCGCGAGATGCAGAAGGTCATCGCCGTGATCAACGAACTGGTCGCCGAAGCCGGCAAGCCGAAGTGGGACTGGCAGCCGCCGGCCAAGAACGAAGGCCTGATCGCCGCGCTGCGCCACGCCGTGGGCGACAGCCTCGCCGGTGCGTTCCAGGTGCGCGACAAGATCGAGCGCCGCGACACCATTTCCAACCTCAAGAAGGCCATCCTCAACACGCTGGCCCCGCAGGCCGAAACCAATGCGTGGAGCACGGGCGACCTGTCGAAGGAATTCAGCGAGCAGGAATACCAGACCATGCGCGCCTCGGTCCTGAAGACCAAGGTCCGCATCGACGGCCGCGCGCTGGACCAGGTGCGTCCGATCTCCTCCAAGGTCAGCGTGCTGCCGCGCGTGCACGGCTCCTCGCTGTTCACCCGTGGTGAGACGCAGGCGATCGTCGCCGTCACCCTCGGCACCGCACGCGATGGCCAGGTGATCGACGCCGTCGGCGGCGAGTGGAAGGACCACTTCCTGTTCCACTACAACTTCCCCCCGTTCTCGGTGGGCGAAGCCGGCCGCATGATGGGTCCGAAGCGTCGCGAAATCGGCCACGGCCGCCTCGCCAAGCGCGGCGTGCTCGCCGTGATGCCGACGATGGAATCCTTCCCGTACACCATTCGCGTGGTATCGGAAATCACCGAGTCGAACGGCTCGTCCTCGATGGCCTCGGTCTGCGGCAGCTCGCTGGCGCTGATGGATGCCGGCGTGCCGATCACCGCACCGGTCGCGGGCATCGCGATGGGCCTGGTGAAGGAAGGCGACGACTTCGTCGTGCTGAGCGACATCCTGGGTGACGAAGACCATCTGGGCGACATGGACTTCAAGGTCGCCGGTACCGCCAACGGCGTGTCCGCGCTGCAGATGGACATCAAGATCGAAGGCATCACCGAAGAGATCATGAAGCAGGCGCTGACGCAGGCGAAGGCCGGCCGACTGCACATCCTGGGCGAGATGGCCCACGCGATGACCGCACCGCGCCAGGAACTGAGCGAGTTCGCGCCGCGCCTGATCACCATCAAGATCCACCCCGACAAGATCCGCGAAGTGATCGGCAAGGGCGGTTCGGTGATCCAGGCGATCACCAAGGAAACCGGCACGCAGATCGACATCCAGGACGACGGCACCATCACCATCGCCTCGGTGAACGGCGCCGCCGGCCAGGCCGCCAAGGCCCGCATCGAGCAGATCACGTCCGACGTCGAGCCGGGCCGCATCTACGAGGGCAAGGTCGCCAAGATCATGGACTTCGGTGCGTTCGTCACCATCCTGCCGGGCAAGGACGGCCTGGTGCACGTGTCGCAGATCTCCAACGACCGCGTCGAGAAGGTCAGCGACGCGCTGAAGGAAGGCGACGTGGTCAAGGTCAAGGTGCTGGAAGTCGACAAGCAGGGCCGTATCCGCCTGTCGATCAAGGCCGTGGAAGAAGGCGAGGGCGTGTCGGCCGAGTAAGCCGCACGACATCGCGATGCGTGACGGAAAAGCGGGCTTCGGCCCGCTTTTTCTTTGGGGCGCTGGCATGGCGGCGGGAGGAAGCGTTTCCTGCGCTGATGTCTGTTCGCCCGCCAATCGATTGGCGTCCGGCAGTCGCAATGCGCCGCCCGGTTGACGTGTTGCGCCAGAAGGGCGCCTTTCTCTCGGACGTTGCGCGTCATGTGCACGCCGCAAGAAGACCGTCGTACCCGCGTTGCCGGGCATCCGCTGCACGGAGATCCCGTGGGTTTGCGTGACGCTGTTCGTCCGTGCGTGTTTTGCAATGCACTCTGGCACCGGACTTGCATCACGATCCCGGCGTAATGCGATTTCTCAAATCCAACGAAATTTCGGTTTCAGTTTTACCGTCAAGTGACGATAATGTGAATGCATGAGGTGAACCGATGGTTCGCCTTGCAGGGGTAGGTAAGAAGACTCAGGTAGGCGGAGGGTCCGCGCGCTTGGGGATGGGGTGATTCGCTTCGGGTTTTGCTAGTCGCTCTTCCGGCGACGGCGGCGGATCTGGTTCATGGGGTCGTCCGGGAACGCCTGGGCGATCGCGGCAAACGACGGGCTTTCGGGAGCCTGGGGGACATCGATGAGTTCACTACTCGGTGCGCATACGCGCGCCAGAGCGGGAAGTTTGCGCTCGAAAATTGCCGCGCGCGCCGTCGATCGTCGATGGCTGACCACGTTGCTGTTTCTGTTGACCGTGCTGCCCGCCATCGCGCAGGCGGCCGATACGCATGCCAACCCCTATGCGGACCTGCCGGTGCGCAAAGCCGGTCTGTGGGAGGTGGCGCTGCAGGCCCACGCGCCGTCGGGTGCGGGCGGCCGCGTGCAGCCCGCGATGACGGTGCTCCAGTGCACCGATGCCAAGGCGGAGCGCATCGTTCCCCTGTTCCTGCTTCCCGCACGGGAAGGATGCCAGCGCATCACGGTCAAGAAGAACGCCGCGGGTGGCAGCCACGAGGTCAGTACCGTGTGCCAGACCCACGGCCAGCGCATCGACATGCAGCTGACCCTCCGCGGCGACATGCAGGCCCGTTACCACGGAACCTACCGTATCCAGCATCCCGCGACGCCTTCGAACAACACCGGACCGGTGCCCTTCGAAGGACGTTGGCTGGGGCGCTGCAAGCCCGGCCAGCGTGCCGGCGACATGGTGCTGCCGAACGGCATCACCGTGAACACGGTGGACGACGCGAGCCACGCAAGCGAGCACGCGCATTGAGCGGCCACCACGCCGTGGACGGGCGATGCAACGCACCGCATCGCCCGCCTCGTCATCCCGGCATGGCGCCATGCCCACCACTTATTGCACGAGCAGCACGGCGATCGCCCGTGTCGCTTTCTAGCCTTTTTGCCTTCAGAACGGGACGGATCATGCAGATTGCCGCGGCACTACAGGGACGACAGGTCGGGACGACCGATCGACGGAAAGGCAGGAGCGGCGTCTTTGCCGCGTTCGCATTGATGGCGTTGCTGGCGTTGTTCGTCCCGACGGTACATGCGCAGATCAAGAACGGCGGCTTCGAAACGCAGAACTTCTCCGAGTGGAAGCTGGAGCGTTACCAGCGCAATTCCACCGCGATATCGCCTGTGCCGCCCACCAGCAGCAGCCAGCTGACGCTGAGCGCGCCCCTGGAGACGATTCCCAGGACCAACACGGTCAGTACGGCTTTTTCCAACAACGCAAGGGTGCTGACCACGCCCGGCACCGCAGCCAACACCAACAACCTGGGTGCGCGCTATCCATTCTCCGGGCTTGCGTCAGCCCTGCTGGGCGGCAACGGTTCGCTCGCCGGGTACTCGATGGAGCAGGAAGCGACCATGGCGCTGAGCGATGTCGATCCGGTGGATGGCAAGGTGCACATCCGTTTCGCGATGGCGCCGGTGCTCAACAATCCGAACCATGCCGCAGGAGAACAGCCGTTCTTCTTTGTTGAAGTCATCAACATCACCAAGGGCAACACCCAGCTCTTCCATACGTTCAATTACTCGAACCAGCCGGGTATCCCCTGGCAGCAGTACTCGACGGGCGGCAACAACTACCAGTTCACCAACTGGCAGGGCTTCGATATCGCGCCGGGCAACGGTCGACTGGACGTGGGTGACCAGATTCGGTTGAAGGTCTACGTGGCCAACTGCTCCCCGAGCGCCGCCAACCACACCGCCCAGATCTACATGGACGTGTTCGGCTCCAAGATGCCGGGCCTGAGCGTGGCCGCCATCGGTCCGTCCACGACCAAGCCTGGCGAGCAGGTTACGTACAACTACAACTACGTCAACAACTCGGGCGTCTATGCGCTGGGTGCGACGGTCCGCCTTGCGGCGCCGATCACCGAGAATGGCCTGCACCTGTCGTTCGTGCAGGGTTCCTGGCCCGCGACGTGCACGGGTCCGCACGCCGGCACCGCGCCGCGCGCCAGTTACATCGACTGCCCGGTAGGCGACCTCGTAGCGGGTGCGGGCGGCAGCTTCCCGGTGACGTTCACCGTGCCAAGCAACGCGGCGACCACGGGACCCAACAACGTCATCAACAACGGTGACTACGACGTTCGGGCCAATACGGTCAGTCCCTTCATCGGGCCGCTGGTCAAGACCACGATCTCGCCGGCAGCGACGACGCTGGTGGACCTCGGCGTCAGTGTCAGCAACGGTGGCGTACCGTCCTATCTGGTCGGTGGCGCGGTCACCTACACGGTAACGGTGACCAACAATGGTCCGGTCGCCGCTACCGGTGCGACTGTTTCGCAAACGCTAAGCGGCGCGAATGGCACGGCCAGCTGGACCTGTGCCGTGCCGGGCGGAAGCACCGCAAGCTGTGGTGCGACGAGCAGTGGTTCCGGTCCGATTTCGACCGCGACGGCCAACCTGCCCGTGGGCCAATCGCTTGTCTACACCGTCAGCGGCATCACCGCCGGCACGGCCGGCACGCCGGTCGTGACCGTCGTCAGCGTCACGCCGCCTGCCGGCATGTCCGACAGCGTCGCCGCCAACAACACCGATGGCGTGAGTACGCCGGTCACCGCGGCCCAGCATCGCCTCACCGCCAACACCATCGGTGCCGGCAGCGGGCGCATCAGTGCGGTTCCCGCGGCGTTCGCGTGCCCCTCCGGCAGCGCGCGGACCGCGTGCAGCACGGACAACCTGGGCGAAAACCAGGAGGCTTATCTCAACGCGATTGCCGACAACGGCTCCATCTTCAAGGGCTGGACCGGCGGCTGCACGACGATCACCGGCAACGAGTGCTACGTGCGGATGGGGACCCAGGACCTCAACGTGACCGCCGAGTTCGCCCAGGTCTGGATCGTGACGCCCAGCATCACCGGCGGCACGCTCAACAGCACATCGCCGCAGGTGGTCGAGGACGGGCAGGGCACCAGCTTCACGCTCACGCCCACCACGCCAGGGCACATCCCGGTCATCACCACGCCAGGCGGCGCGAACACCTGCCAGGCCACATTGAGTGGTCCTACGGCGGGCGTCTACACCTACAACGTGACGCCGGTGACGCAGGATTGCGCGTTCCACGTGGCGTTCGTCAGCCAGCCGCGGTTGGTCATCGCCAAGACCGCATCGATTGTCGCGCCCGACTCGGCCGTCGTCGGCGTGCCGTACACCTACACGATCACGGTGACCAATACCGGTACGGTCGCGACGTCGGCAACGGCGACGGTCACGGACGTGGTGCCGACCGGGTTGACGATCGGCACCTTGCCCGCGAACTGCGCGACCAATCCGTCGGGCAGCCAGACGGTGGAATGCTCCATCGCCGCGGGCCTGTCGAACGTGGCACCCGGCAATGCGGTGAGTTTCGTGATTCCGGTGACGCCGCAGGGCGGCATCAACAACACGACGGTGTCGAACACGGCCAGCGTGACCGGCGGTGGCGATCCCGCCTGCGCCACCGCGGGCAGCTGCGTCAGCGCGCCGGTGGATACGCCGGTCGTTGCGCCGAGCCTCGACATCGCGAAGAGCGGCCCGGCCACCGCCGTGGTCGGTGTGGCGTACGACTACACCATCACCGTGACGAATACCGGCACGGCGGCGACATCGGCGACCGCGACGGTCACCGATGTGGTGCCGGCAGGCTTGACGATCGGCACCTTGCCGGCGGACTGCGTGTTGAACCCGGCGGGCAGCCAGACCGTGGTGTGCACCATCGCGGTGGGTCTGTCGAACGCGCCGGGCAATAGCGTGAGCTACGTGATCCCGGTGACGCCGACGGCAGCCGCAGGCACCGCCGTCAGCAACACGGCGACCGTCGTGGGCGGTGGCGACCCCGATTGTGCGACCGGCTGCAGCAGCCCGGCCGTGGACACCACGATCAACGCCCCCAACCTCGAAATCACCAAGAGCGGACCGGCGACAGCCATCACCGGTGTTCCGTTCGACTACACCATCGGCGTGAGCAACACCGGCACCGCCGATGCGACCGCTGATGCTGTCGTGACCGATAGCGTGCCCGTGGGCATGACCGTCAACAGTGCGACGCCCAACTGCGCGATCGCCGGGCGGGACGTGACCTGCACGGTGGCGATGGCGGACCTCACGGTGGGCGGCGCTGTGACGATCACGATCAACGTGACTCCCCTTGCGGCCGGCGGTGCGGCCAACACGGCCACCGTGACCGGTGGTGGCGATCCGGACTGTGTCGCCGGTTGCGACAGCACCCCGGTGACCACGACGGTCGACGCACAGGCGCCGTCGCTGACGGTGGTGAAGTCGGTGACCTCGACCGGTCCTTACGGCGTGGGCAGCGTGATCGCCTACCAGTTCGCGGTGACCAACACGGGCAACGTGACCCTGACGGGCGTCGTCGTGAACGATGCGCAGTTGGATGCCGCGGCGACCTGTCTGGTGACGACGCTGGCGCCTGGCGCGAGCACGACCTGCACCGGCGTGCACACGGTGACCGCGGCCGAAGTGGCGGCGGGCAACGTGCACAACAGTGCGACGGTGACCGGCCAGCCGCCGACGCCGCCGGGTGGCCCGACGCTGCCGACGGTGACCAGTCCGCCGAGCACGGTGGATACGGCGACCGAACAGCTGCCGGCCATCACAGTGGTGAAGTCGGTGACTTCGACCGGTCCGTACGGCGTGGGCAGCGTGATCGCCTACCAGTTCGCGGTGACCAACAGCGGCAACGTGACGCTGAGCAATATCGTGGTGAACGATGCGCTGCTGGATACGGCAGCGACCTGTGCGGCGACGACGCTGGCACCGGGTGCGAGCACCACCTGCACCGGCGTGCACACCGTGACTGCGGCCGAAGTGGCTGCAGGCAACGTGCACAACAGTGCGACGGTGACCGGCCAGCCGCCGACCCCGCCGGGTGGCACGCCGCCTACTCCCATCACCAGTCCGCCGAGCACGGTGGATACGGCAACCGAACAGCTGCCGGCCATCACGCTGGTGAAGTCGGTGACTTCGACCGGTCCGTACGGCGTGGGCAGCGTGATCGCCTACCAGTTCGCGGTGACCAACAGCGGCAACGTGACGCTGAGCAATATCGTGGTGAACGACGCGCTGCTGGATACGGCAGTGACCTGTGCGGCGACGACGCTGGCACCGGGTGCGAGCACGACCTGCACCGGCGTGCACACCGTGACCGCGGCCGAAGTGGCAGCAGGCAACGTGCACAACAGTGCGACGGTGACCGGCCAGCCGCCGACCCCGCCAGGTGGTCCGACGCCGCCGACGGTGACCAGTCCGCCGAGCACGGTGGATACGGCGACTGCGCAGAACCCCGCGCTGAGCCTCATCAAGTCGGTGACGTCGACCGGTCCGTACGGCGTGGGCAGCGTGATCGCCTACCAGTTCGCAGTGACCAACACCGGTGACGTGACCCTGACGGGCGTCGTCGTGAACGATGCGCAGCTGGATGCCGCGGCCACCTGTCCGGTGACGACGCTGGCGCCGGGTGCCAGCACGACCTGCACTGGCGTGCACACGGTGACTGCGGCCGAAGTGGCGGCGGGCAACGTGCACAACAGTGCGACGGTGACCGGCCAGCCGCCGACCCCGCCGGGTGGCCCGACGCCGCCGACGGTGACCAGTCCGCCGAGCACGGTGGATACGGCGACTGCGCAGGCGCCTGCGATGACCGTGGTGAAGTCGGTGACTTCGACCGGTCCGTACGGCGTGGGCAGCGTGATTGCGTACCAGTTCCTGGTGACCAATACCGGTGACGTCACGCTGAGCAATATCGTGGTGAACGACGCCCTGCTGGATACGGCAGCGACGTGCGCCGCGACGACGCTGGCGCCGGGCGCCGGCACGACCTGCACCGGTGTGCACACCGTGACTGCGGCCGAAGTGGCGTCGGGCAACGTGCACAACAGTGCGACGGTGACCGGCCAGCCGCCGACCCCGCCGGGTGGCACGCCGCCTACTCCCATCACCAGTCCGCCGAGCACGGTGGATACGGCGACCGAACAGCTGCCGGCGATTGCGGTGGTGAAGTCGGTGACCTCGACCGGCCCGTACGGCGTGGGCAGCGTGATCGCCTACCAGTTCGCAGTGACCAACAGCGGCAACGTGACGCTGAGCAGTATCGTGGTGAACGACGCCCTGCTGGATACGGCAGCGACCTGCGCGGTGACGACGCTGGCGCCGGGCGCCGGCACGACCTGCACCGGTGTGCACACCGTGACTGCGGCCGAAGTGGCGTCGGGCAACGTGCACAACAGTGCGACGGTGACCGGCCAGCCGCCGACCCCGCCGGGTGGCACGCCGCCTACTCCCATCACCAGTCCGCCGAGCACGGTGGATACGGCGACCGAACAGCTGCCGGCGATTGCGGTGGTGAAGTCGGTGACCTCGACCGGCCCGTACGGCGTGGGCAGCGTGATCGCCTACCAGTTCGCAGTGACCAACAGCGGCAACGTGACGCTGAGCAGTATCGTGGTGAACGACGCCCTGCTGGATACGGCAGCGACCTGCGCGGTGACGACGCTGGCACCGGGTGCCAGCACGACCTGCACCGGCGTGCACACCGTGACTGCGGCGGAAGTGGCGGCGGGCAACGTGCACAACAGTGCGACGGTGACCGGCCAGCCGCCGACCCCGCCGGGTGGTCCGACGCCGCCGACGGTGACCAGTCCGCCGAGCACGGTGGATACGGCGACCGAACAGCTGCCGGCGATGACGGTGGTGAAGTCGGTGACCTCGACCGGTCCGTATGGCGTGGGCAGCGTGATCGCCTACCAGTTCGCGGTGACCAACACGGGCAACGTGACCCTCACGGGCGTAGTGGTGAACGATGCGCAGCTGGATGCCGCGGCCACCTGTCCGGTGACGACGCTGGCGCCGGGTGCCAGCACGACCTGCACTGGCGTGCACACGGTGACTGCGGCCGAAGTGGCGGCGGGCAACGTGCACAACAGTGCGACGGTGACCGGCCAGCCGCCGACTCCGCCAGGTGGCCCGACGCCGCCGACGGTGACCAGTCCGCCGAGCACGGTGGATACGGCGACCGAACAGCTGCCGGCGATGACGGTGGTGAAGTCGGTGACTTCGACCGGTCCGTACGGTGTGGGCAGCGTGATTGCCTACCAGTTCGCGGTGACCAACAGCGGCAACGTGACGCTGAGCAATATCGTGGTGAACGACGCCCTGCTGGATACGGCAGCGACCTGTGCCGCGACGACGCTGGCACCGGGTGCCAGCACGACCTGCACCGGTGTGCACACGGTGACTGCGGCCGAAGTGGCAGCAGGCAACGTGCACAACAGTGCGACGGTGACCGGCCAGCCGCCGACTCCGCCAGGTGGCCCGACGCCGCCGACGGTGACCAGTCCGCCGAGCACGGTGGATACGGCGACCGAACAGCTGCCGGCCATCACGCTGGTGAAGTCGGTGACTTCGACCGGTCCGTACGGTGTGGGCAGCGTGATTGCCTACCAGTTCGCGGTGACCAACAGCGGCAACGTGACGCTGAGCAATATCGTGGTGAACGACGCCCTGCTGGATACGGCAGCGACCTGTGCCGCGACGACGCTGGCACCGGGCGCGAGCACGACCTGCACCGGCGTGCACACGGTGACCGCGGCCGAAGTGGCAGCAGGCAACGTGCACAACAGTGCGACGGTGACCGGCCAGCCGCCGACCCCGCCAGGCGGCCCGACGCCGCCGACGGTGACCAGTCCGCCGAGCACGGTGGATACGGCAACCGAACAGCTGCCGGCCATCACGCTGGTGAAGTCGGTGACCTCGACCGGTCCGTACCGCGCAGGCAGCACGATCGCTTACCAGTTCGAGGTGGAGAACACCGGCAACGTGACCCTGACGGATGTGTCGGTGGTCGACGCGCTGGCCGGCCTGGGCCCGCTGACGTACGCATGGCCGGCCGCGGCCGGGCAGCTGCTGCCCGGTGAACGGGTGGTGGCGAACGCGAACTACAGCGTGACGCCTGCCGATGTGCTGGCCGGCAACGTCCGCAACAGTGCAACGGTGACGGGCCGTCCGCCGACACCGCCGGGTGGCACGTCGCCGCCGGATGTCAGCAGCCCGCCCAGCACGGTGGATACCTCCATCCTGCCGGTGATCGATGCGGTGGACGACATCCTGGCTCCCGTGAACGGCGCCACCGGCATGCCGTCGGCGGGCAACGCTTACGACAATGACGTGATCAACGGCGTGCGGGTGGATCCCGCGGCGATCACCGGTACGGTGACGACGCCGGCCACATCCCCCGCTGGGGGTCCGGTGCCGACGCTGGATCCGGCATCGGGCGTGGTGAGCGTGCCGGCGGGAACGCCCGCGGGCACGTACACCATCGGCTACCGCATCTGCGAAACGCTGAATCCGGACAACTGCGACGATGCCGTGGTCTCGCTGACCGTGGTGGCCACCACGATCAACGCGGAGGACGACGCATTCGTGCCGATCCGCAGCGGCGGTGGTGGTACCTCGCCCAGCGTGTTGGGCAACGACACCCTGGGTGGCGGTCCGGCGCAGATCGGCCAGGTCACGCTGGTGCCGGGCGGTTCGCCGCACGCGGGACTGGTGATGAATCCGGACGGCACGGTGACGATCGCCGCGGGCACGCCGCCCGGGACGTATCGCTATCCGTACACCCTCTGCGAAGTGTTGAACCCGACCAACTGCGATACGGCCGATGCCATCGTGGTGGTCAGTGGCGAGGCCCTGCTGCGCGTGACCAAGACGGCAGGCGTGCGCGATGTGCAGACCGGCGATCTGGTGCGCTACACCGTGACGGTGGAGAACCTGGGTGATGGTCCGCTGGTCGG
Organism: Pseudoxanthomonas sp. PXM01; assembly: GCF_014851815.1. GTDB lineage: Bacteria > Pseudomonadota > Gammaproteobacteria > Xanthomonadales > Xanthomonadaceae > Pseudoxanthomonas_A. The sequence goes on along the minus strand of NZ_JACVAJ010000001.1, from coordinate 906,495 downwards.
CGGCAGCATCGTCGATACGCCGGCGGCCGGTCTCAGCTACGTGGAAGGTTCGTTGACGGTCAGCGATGGCGACAACGCCGCCACGGTGTCCGGCCAGCATCCCGTACGTTTCGAAGGCCTGGACATCCCGGTCGGCGGCACGGCAAGGCTGGTGTACATGATGCGTGTGGGTGCCGGTGCGCGCGCAGGCACGCTGGTCAACCAGGCGCAGGCGGTGTCGTCGTCCGGTGAGCCGCTGTCCAACGTGGCGACCGCCGAAGTGGCGCTGGTGGCCGACGCGATGGTCGAGGACAGCCTGGTGTTCGGCACGGTCTTCAACGACCGCGACGGTGACGGTTGGCAGGATGGCGCGGCGCTGAGCGGCGTCCGCGTGCAGGGTGGCTTCGCGCCGCAGGTCTATGTCGCCGGCTCGACGACGCTGGACCGCGGTACGGGTCCGCAACCGCAGGCCGATGCCAGCGCGCCGCTGCTGCACGGCATCGAGGTCGGCGCGATGGCCGGACGCCAGTCCGAGGCCGATCCGGTGCAGGGCCGTCAGGTGGTGATCCGCCAGGCGCTGCGCGAGCTGTCGTTCACCGACGACTTCGTGCTGACCAGCGACCAGGGCGTGACGCTGCGGATGGACCGCAACGGCGTGACCTCGCTGGAGACCAGCGGCGAAGCGGCCAAGGGCCTCACGGCGGCGATGCCGACCGTGGAGCGCCGGGTCGCGCAGGGCGAGGGCGGTTACGTCGTCGACTACGTCATCGGCAACGCCGGTATCGAGGAGCGTGGTGTTCCGGGCGTGCGCATCGCCACGGTGGAAGGCCTGCTGATCGAGACCGACCAGTTCGGCCGCTACCACCTGGCCGGTGTGTCCGGTGGCGCGTGGGAACGGGGACGCAACGTCGTGCTGAAGGTGGATCCGTCCACGCTGCCGGCTGGTACCCGCATGACCACCGACAACCCGCTGCTGCGCCGTGTCACGCCGGGCGTGCCGGTGCGCTTCGACTGGGGTGTGGTGCTGCCCGAGCAGGTGATCGAAGGTGGCAGCGAGCAGCTGGAACTCGAGTTGGGTGAGGTGCACTTCGCACCGGGCAGCGCCGCGCTGCCCCCGCGGTACCAGCCGCTGATCACCGCCATGGCCGCCAAGGTGCGCGAGCACCAGGGCGGGGAGGTGGTGATCCAGGCCGATGGCGAGGGCGAAGGCCTGGCGCTGGACCGCGCCAATGCGGTCAGGGATGCCCTGCTGTCGCAGCTCGACGCCGCCGCCACGCAGTCCCTGGTGGTCAGCATCCGCGCCCGGTCGGAGGAGCCGGCATCGCTGGTGGCCGGCGTGCGCGATGACGCGACCGTGCTCGGCACGGTGCTGTTCGACACCGACAAGGCGACGATCCGGGCGGAGTTCGCGCCGCTGCTGGATGCGATGGCGGCCGCACTGGAACAGAAGGGGGGAGGCAACGTCGTCATCGTGGGTCACGCCGACCGGCGCGGCTCGCATGCCTACAACACCGCACTCGGGATGCAGCGCGCGAAGGCCGTGTTCGACGCCCTCGCCGCACGACTCGGTGCATCGGCCCGCGCCACGTTGCGGGTGGAAATCGAAAACGACCCGGTCGCGCCGAACGGCGCACGGAAATGAGGGGGCGGGTCATGGACAAGCGCATGAAGATGAAGCTGTTGGACTACACGTTGATCTCCCTGCTGGCCGGCGCCGCGCCGATCGCGATGGCGCAGGAGGCAACGAGCGCGCCCGCGGACGCGGCGACCGCGACCGTGAGCTGCGAGGGGGAGCGCTGCACCAGTGAAGATGGGCTGTTCTTCACGGTGCGCACGCGCAGCTACGACAATCCGGCCACCACGGGGACCGATGCACGGTCCTCCTCGGCCACCCTGCAGCCGGACCGGCGCGTGACCGTGCAGACGGCATCGCCGGGCAAGGCGGTCGCGACCGGAAACTTCTCGATCGACCTGCCCGGTGGCGGCGTGATCTGGGCGACCGAGGATCCCACCCTCGGCCAGCCGGAACTGTCGGTGTCCGCACCGTCGTTCGCCGCCTTCGACGGCACGAACGTCATCAAGCCGGTGCAGTTCTATGTGCGTGGCAACTACCCGGCCTTCATCGAGCGCCTGGAGATCAGTCTGTATCGGGCCACCGATGCGGACCTGATCGAACCGCTCGCCACCGTGCCGCTGGACGTGGCGGCAGTGAGCCGCGTCGAATGGAGCGGCGAACTGCCGGGCAAGTATCGTTTCCGCAAGGGCGATGAACTGGTCTACGTGCTGCGCGCCACGGGCGCCAACGGCCAGGTCGACGAAACGCTGCCGCGCACGCTGCAACTGGTGTCGCCGGAAGAAGCCGAACGCGGTGCGACCGCCGTGCGCAATGCGACCGAGCGCCAGCTGGGCAGTGCGCTGAGCGTCGAGCAGGCGCAGGCCCAGAACCTGATCGACAGCGTGTTCGCGGAGAACGGGCTGCGCCAGCAGAACATCCCGCTGTACGGGTCGCGCATCCGCATCCAGGGCCGCAACCTGCCGGGCGAAGCGTCGTTGAGCATCAACGGCCAGGACTATCCGGTCGACCTGGAGCGCAAGTTCGTCGCCGAATACCTGGTCCCGGTGGGCCGGCATCGTTTCGACATCGCACTGGGCGGACGCGGCAATGATGCACAGGCGCCGTCGCCCGGGCATACGCTGGATGTCGACGTCACCGGCCGCTACTTCTTCGGTGTCGGCCTGGCGGACGTGACCATCGCGCAGAACAGGATCAGCGGCTCGTCGGCATCGTTCCAGAACGATGCGCGCTACCAGGACGATGTGATCAGCGACGGTCGTCTCGCGTTCTACGGCAAGGCCAAGTACGCCGGCAAGTATCTGGTCACCGCACAGGCCGACACCACCGAGCGCGACCTTGAGCGCCTGTTCGACGGCTTCATCAAGGCCGATCCGCAGGACATCTTCCGTCGCCTCGATCCGGACCTGTACTACCCGGTCTACGGCGACGATTCGAATACCTATCGCGACGTCGACACGATGGGCCGCTTCTATCTGCGCGTGGACTGGGACAAGAACCAGGCGCTGTGGGGCAACTACAGCACCGGTATCACCGGCACCGAGTTCGCCCAGTACCAGCGTTCGCTGTACGGTGCGGCGCTCAACTGGCGCTCCAACGCCAGCAACCGCTGGGGCGATGCCGGCAGCGAACTGCGCGTGTTCGGCTCGCAGCCGGAAAGCGCGCCGGGGCACAACGAGTTCATCGGTACCGGCGGCAGCCTGTACTACCTGCGCCACACCGACCTGCTGCCCGGCTCGGACGTGGTGACGCTGGAAACGCGCGACCGCACCACCGGCCGCACCGAGCACCGCGTGGTGCTGCAGCGGGGCGCCGACTACGAGATCGACGAACTGCAGGGCCGCATCCTGTTGACGCGTCCGCTGGCGCAGATCAGCCGCGACAACAATCCCACGCTGACCCGCGACACGCCGCTGGACGGCTTCGAGCAGCGCCTGCTGGTGGATTACGAATGGGTGCCATCCGGCTTCGACGCGGACGAACTCACCGTGGGCCTGCGCGGCAAGCACTGGTTCGGTGACCATGTCGGCGTGGGGGCGACCTACATCGATGAGAGCCGCGCGGGCGAGGATTACACGCTGAAGGGCGGCGACCTCACCCTGCAGGCGGGCAAGGGCACGTTCGTGAAGGCCGAATACGCGAAGAGCGAATCGTTCGGCCTGCCGGCGTTCTTCTCCGACAACGGCGGCCTGAGCTTCATCCAGCAGAACGGCACCGCACTGAACCGGGAAGGCGAGGCCAAGTCGCTGGAAGCGCGCGCCAACTTCAAGGAGCTGGGCTGGACCGAGCAGGGCTGGAGCGCCGGTACCTGGTGGCGTCGCACCGATGCCGGTTACTCGGTCTCGCGCTACGACAACGGCCTGCCGGTGACCGAGTACGGCGCCGAGGTGCTGGGGCAGTTCAACGAGAGCATCCGTCTGTACAGCCGTTACACCCGTGCCGAACGCGGTGCGGACGTGCTGACACAGGCGCAGGCCACGCTGGAATGGCGCCTCAACGACGACGGTACGCTGGGCCTCGAAGTACGCCGCGTGGATGAGGAAAGCGGCACGCTGGACGCGGCCGGTACGCTGGCGGCGCTGAAGTACCAGCACCGCATCGGCAGCGCCTGGGAAGTGTATGGCGTCGCCCAGTTGACCGTGGACGACGACGGTGGCCGCTACGCCGACAACGACGCTTTCACCCTGGGTGCCAAGCATCTGTTCGGCGACAACTCGTCGGTGGGCGCGGAAGTGACCGATGGCGACCGCGGCAATGCGGCGACCGTCAATGCCGAGTACCGCATCACGCCGGAGCATACGTTCTACGGCGGCTACACCCACTCGACCGACACCACCGGGTACGACTCGCTGTTCAACCCGCAAGGGCAGAACGGCTGGACGCTGGGCCAGCGCTGGCGCCTGTCCAGCCAGGTCAACGTGTTCAACGAAAGCCAGTTCCTCAAGGAGCGCAACGAGTCCGGCCTGGCGCATACCTTCGGCATGGATTTCTATCCGGCGCGCGGCTGGAACACCGGCTTCACCCTGTCCGAGGGCGAACTGGAGAACGCACAGACCGGTGGTGTGGTGGATCGTCGCGCGGTCAGCGTGTCCGGCGGTCGCACCTCGCCGGAGACCGACTGGCAGAGCAAGCTGGAGTGGCGCGAGGACACCGGTGCCGAGCAGCGCGAGCAGTGGGTCAGCACCACGCGCCTGACCCATCGCATCAACGACAGCTGGCGCATCGCGGCGCGGTTGAACTACGCCGACACCGACGACCGGCTCAACCCGCAGGAAGGCGCCCGTTTCATCGAAGGCAACCTGGGCTTCGCCTACCGCCCGTGGAACAGCCAGCGCTGGGGCGTATTCGGCCGCTATACCTACCTGTACGACCTGGCGAGCATGGGTCAGCTGGGAGGCGCCGAGTACGACCAGCGTTCGCAGATCGTCTCGCTGGAAGGCGTGTACAAGCACGACCAGCACTGGGAGTTCGCGGGCAAGCTGTCGCGTCGCGAAGGCGAGGTGCGCATGGGGCGGGGCACGGGCGTGTGGTTGGATTCGGCCACCACCTTCGCCGCGGTGCAGGCGCGTTACGAACTGCGCACCAAGTGGCACGCGCTGGGCGAGTACCGCTGGCTCGACGTCAAGGATGGCGGTGCGCGGCACGGGTTCCTGGCCGGCGTCGACCGCGACCTCAACAAGCACTTCCGCCTCGGTGCGGGCTACAACTTCACGCGCTTCAGCGACGACCTGACGGATTTCGACTTCGACCACAAGGGCTGGTTCGTCAACATGACCGGTACCTACTGACGGGTCGAACCGCGGACGTCATCGGGCGGTACATGGGAAAGCGGGCTTCGGCCCGCTTTTTCTTTTTCCGGCGGGCGCCGCAGGCCCATTGCCAAGCCCGTGCCGACGGCGGCACACTCCGCCACGGCCGCCACGCCATGGTCCTGGGGAGGACAGGCGGGGCTCGAACGGCATCCGACAAGGACTCCAGGGGGAGCAATGAAGACATCGATGTGGATGGTGGCATGCATGGCCGCCGTCGGTTTTCCCGTGCATGCCGCAGATGCGGGCCTTCCGCCGGGTCCGCTGGCGCCGGCGCTGCAGATCGAGATCGTGCTGGCGCAGCAGGAACTGGACTATGAGATTCCCGCCACCGGCCAGGCCGTCTCGGCGGGCGTGGGAGGGCTGCTGGGCATGTGGATCGGCAACTCGATCGACAAGTCGAACGTGGAGAAGGGCGAGAGCCGCATCGGCGCCATCCGCGACCTGCTGGTCGACTATCCCGCCAACGCACGTCTGGAAGCGGAACTGCGGGCCAAGCTTCCCGTGGCCGGGCTGTCGCCCGCTCCCCGGATCACCGTGTGCACGACGCCGGGCGGCGTCATCCCGCTGCTGCCGGTCGGCTGCAGCGCCGAGCCCGCCGACGGCGTGCTGGTGATCACGCCGACCCTCAGCATGGACAGCAAGTTCGAGAATCTGACGGTGAGGCTGGACGCGCAGCGCATCAACCGCACGCTGCGCTCCAATGGCAAGCCCAAGGTCAAGCTGGTGGATGCCTTCCTCTACAAGTACCGCTTCCCGATCGAACACGCCCCGGACAACGAACCGGAGCAGAACGCGCAGCTGTGGACGCAGCTGGGCGATGGCGCGCTGCCGGCCATGCTGGATTTCGGCATCGTCCAGGTGACGGACATGGTGGTCTACGATTTCTCCAGCGAGGGACGCGCGGAGCGCATGATCCCGAAGCGCGGGTCCACCGCATTCGGTGGCAAGAGCTTCGACGGCCAGCAAGTGCGCGTCGGCGACCACTGGGTGTGGACGCGCATGGGGAAGAGCTATGGGCACGCGCTGCACGGGTATTACCCCGTTTCCGCGACCGTGCGACCGATCCCTGCGCCCACGCCCGCGCAGGCGGATGCCGCCACGGCGGCCCCCGCTGAGAGCGGTGGCGAACAGACGCCGGAACCTGCGTCCGCTCCCGCCGCGGATACCGCAGGTGGCACGCCTTGATCCTGGTCCGTAGCGCCATGGCGGCAGCCGTGGCGTTGCTGGCGGGCTGCGCCTCGATCACGCCGATGGAGGCGACGGCGATCCGGGCAGACCGCCTCGCGCTGACGGAAACCACCGCCGCACTGGCGTGTCCTGCACGCCTGGTGGAGGTTGTCGACGACAGGCCACAGGGCGAATCGGCCGGCATGTACGGAAAGTTCGACCTCCGCTTCGAGGACGCCGCACGGCTGCTGCGCGAGCAGCTGGTGCAGTCCGGCCTGGCGGCGGCACCGACGGCGGAGGGACTCGCTGTCACCGTGCGGCTGAAGCGGCTCTACATGAGCCAGACCAATCAGGTGAACACACCGGTCGTGGTGCTCGATGTATCGGTCGATGACCATCCCGCGTTCGTCATCCGCCCCAAGGCCACCACCCTCAATTGGGCGGGCAGCGAGAAGGAACTGCATGCGGAACTGCAGCGCGGCCTGGCGTTCGCGAACCGCGACCTCGTGCAGGCGTTGAACCGCCTGTGTCATTCCACGCAACCGCGGGCCGCGACGGCCCACTGAAACGCGCGGCATCGCCGGGATGACAGGGCGCGCGCGGCGCCCCACGGTTCCTGCGCGTCCAGCCCGGAAGTGAACGGCCGGAGCGTCCAGGACACACCGTCCCCGGCGGTGCGACGTCCTGTCGCACGCCATCGCCGATAATGACGGCCATGGATCCAACGAAGACACTCCCCACCGCGCCGGCCGCGCTCTGGTCCGGTCGTGGCCTGGTGCTGCTGGGCATCGTGCTGTCGGCCTTCAACCTGCGCACCGCAGTGACCTCACTGACACCGCTGCTTGGCACGCTGGGCGATACGTTCGGTTTCGGTGCCACCATGACCGGGGTGTTCGGCATGCTGCCGACCGCCGCGTTCGCGCTGTTCGGCGCGGCCACGCCGGCGCTGGCGCACCGCATCGGCCTGGAGCGGACGGCGCTGCTGGCGATGCTGCTGGCGCTGCTCGGCCTGCTGCTGCGCAGTGCGGCCGGCGACACGCCGGCATTGATGGCGGCCTCGCTGACCGCGCTGGCCGGCATGGGCATCGGCAACATCGTGCTGCCGCCGTTGGTGAAGCGCTACTTCGCCGACCGCGTCGGCACGGTCAGCACGCTGTACATCACCGTGCTGCAGGCCGGCACCATTTTGCCGGCGCTGGTCGCGGTGCCGGTGATGGACGCGGCCGGCTGGCGAGTTTCGCTGGGCCTGTGGGCGGTGTTCGCCGCCGCTGCAGCCGTGCCGTGGTGCCTGCTGCTCTGGCAGGAGCGGGCACACAGAAGCCCGCTGGCACGCGTACATGACGCGGCGGTGACCGTCGATGACGAAGCGCCCGAACTGGCGGCACCGCGTCCGACCGGCCGCGCCTGGCGCTCGCCGGTGGCCTGGGGCATGGCGCTGATGTTCGGCATGACCTCGCTGGTGACGTATTCGATGTTCACCTGGCTGCCGAAACTGCTGGTCGAAGCCGGTGGTACGCCTGCGCTGGGCGGCACGATGGTCGCGCTGTTCTCGGCACTGGGACTGGTGGCGTCGCTGACCATGCCACAGATCGCCGTGCGCATGCGCAATCCCTTCATCGTGGTGGTGGTTTGCGCAGGCTTCTATGCGGCGGCATTCGCCGGCCTGCTGTTGGCGCCGATGGCGGCACCGTGGTTGTGGGTGGCTCTGTTGGGCCTGGGCCCCAGCACGTTTCCGCTGTCGCTCACCATGATCAACCTGCGCACGCGCACGCCCGAGGGTTCGGCCTCGCTGTCCGGCTTCATGCAGGGCGTGGGTTACTCGCTGTCCTGCGCCGGCCCGCTGACCTTCGGCCTGCTGCACGACTACACGCATGGCTGGGGACTGCCGATGGCGTTCCTCGGCGCGTGCATCGTGGTGCTGGTGATCGGTGGTTACCTGGCGTGTCGGCCGCGGTATCTGGAAGATACCTGGCACTAGCGGATGCGGGATGGATGGAGCCGAAGGCGATACCCATCCTGCGAAACCATGTGGCGCATCACCCCAGCTTGATCTCCAGCTTCGCTCGCATTTGCTGGCGGAACTTCGTCGCCAGCGCGGCGAAACCCGCGCCTGTCGGATGCATCTCATCGAACCACTGATTGCTGCTGGTCAGCACGCCACGCAGGTCGACGAAGTCGAACACCTTGCCGGTGCTGCGGTCGTCGCGCAGCGGGATCAGCACGTGGTCGACGAAGCCGTCGATCATCAAGCGGGCGAACTCGCGCTGCTGTTCGATGCGCGGCAGCACGTGCGCAATGTTGTTGCCGATCCACGGGCCTACGCCCTTTTTCAGCAACGCGGCAGCACCCAGGTTGCCCAGCGTCAGCTGCGCGGCGCGGCCGAGTTCGCGCGGGTAGTCGTAGGTATGGGCCAGGATCGGCGTGTGCGGGCGGATCGCCTGGAAGGCGGTGATGAAGGCGCGGTAGCGCTCCCGCACTTCGTCGTAGCGCCCGGTGGCCACGACGCGCCGGAAGGCGGCGGCCGGGGTCATCGGTGCCGCGCCGCGGAAGGTCGTCTGCAGGAAGCGGTCGACGAAATCATTGCCGCCGGCGCTGATCAGCACCAGGTCGAACTCGAAGCCGCGGTACCACGTGGACAGGTCGCGGATGCCGCGTGCGGTGAACATGTCGACGGCCAGGTCGCCGCTGTCTTCGGTGCGGAAGAACAGGCCGCCGGCGCCGAACAGCGGCACGCCTTTCTTCTCGTCTTCCGGTGCCGGGTACACCAGCCAGTCGAGCAGGTTCATCGACAGCGGCGTGGAGAACCACGAGTCGCCTTCGCAGAACACGATCGGCGTGGAGGCGAAGGCAGCAGGCTTGCGGGCGAGGGCGCGGTACAGCGTGCGGAACTCGCCGCGGCGGGTGGTCATCAACGACTGGGAAGCGGGCATCGCGTCACTCCATGGGTCAGGGGTCCCCGAAGGGTTCAACGCACGGGACGGGGGAGGGCGGCCGTGGCCACCGCCGCGGGTCCGATGAGGCGGCGCCGTCGTGCGCCGAGCCCGGTCCGATCCTGAGCCCTTCCTCTCACAAAATGGTTCGGCGTTGCATCCTTCTGATGGGCCGTTCCATCAAAAAGATCCGGTGTTGGATGTTTCTGATCGGTCGTTCCATCAGAAAGATCCGGCGGTGGATGTTTTTCATCGGTCGTTCCATCGAAAAGATCCAGCGATGGATGTTTTTGATCGGTCGTTGCACCAGAAAGATCCAGCGTTCGATGTTTTTGATCGGCCTTTCCATCGAAAAGATCGGGCGTTGGATGTTTCGGATCCATCATTCCGTCCGGGAGATCCAACGCTGGATGTTTTCGGCCCTCTTCCGTGCTCCAGCTGTGGGCGTGGGGTCCCCGAGGCCGTCATGGTCGCGCCAGGGCTTGGCGCCCTGGCCCCGCCCGCTGCGTCCTTGCATCCTCGCGTCGGACGCCTCGTGCACCGCCCTCCGGAACCTGTGCCCCGGCCGTCCATGTGGGCGCACAGGAAGTCACAACGACTTCCGGCAGGGGTAGTACGCCGATGGCAGTGCTATCTAGTCGCTTTCCTGACACCGCTGGGGAGCACCCGCATGACCACCCGTCGTGACCTGTTCAAGCTGGGCGCATTGGCCGCTGCCGCGGCCGCGTTGCCGTCGTTCGCGTCCGCTGCCAACGAGGCCAAGCCCGTCGGCAAGGCGGCCAAGCCGCTGAACATCCTGATCCTCGGCGGTACCGGCTTCACCGGGCCGTTCCAGGTGGACTACGCGCTGAAGCGCGGCCACAAGGTCACGCTGTTCAACCGCGGCAAGCGGCCTTCGCCCGAGTGGCCGTCCGAGGTCGAACAACTGCACGGCGACCGCAACACCGGCGATCTGTCCGCGCTGAAGGGGCGGAAGTGGGATGTCTGCATCGACAACCCCACCAGCCTGCCGTTCTGGGTGCGCGACGCCGGCAAGGTGCTGAAGGGCAATGTGGGCCACTACCTTTTCATCTCGACCATCTCGGTCTATGCCGATGGCAGCAAGCCCGGCATCAACGAGACCTCGGCGCTGGCGCAGTACAAGGGCAAGGATGCGATGGCGGAGACGCAGGAATCGCTGCGCGCCGACATCGGCGGTCTGTACGGCCCGCTGAAGGCGCTGAGCGAAGCCGAAGCGCACAAGCAGTTCGGCAAGAACGTCACCATCGTGCGCCCGGGCTACATCGTCGGCCCGCGCGACGAGACCGACCGCTTCACCTATTGGCCGCACCGGGTGGCGCAGGGTGGCGAGATCCTGGTGCCGGGCGAGGGCAGCGACCCCATCCAGATCATCGATGGCCGCGACCTGGGCGAATGGATGATCCGCCTGGCCGAAGCGAAGACCCTCGGTGTCTTCAACGCCTGCGGCCCGGACTACACGCTGTCGATGGACGCCATGCTGCACGGCTGCCAGGCCGTGACCGGCGGCGGCATGACGCTGACGCACGTGACGCCGAAGTTCCTGGAAGAACAGCAGGTCGGCCTGCCGATCTGGGTGCCGTCCAAGGACAGCGAATACGCCGGCTACGGCTCGGTCAGCAACCAGCGCGCGATCGCCGCCGGCCTGACGTTCCGTCCGCTGGCCACCACCGTGCAGGACCTGCTGGCGTGGTTCCGCAGCCTGCCGGCCGAGCGCCAGGCCAAGCTCAATGCAGGTATCACCCGCGAGAAGGAAGCGGAGTTGCTGAAGGCGTGGCACGCGCGAACGGGGTGAGGCCGCGCACCGGCTATGGGGATGCGCACTCCTGGCGCTCCACGTCGCGGGTGTATCCGAACATCGCACCCTGCACGTTCGCGAAGAGTGTCGGCTGCGCGCGCATGTGGTCCGCCGCCTGCGCCCGCGCGCGGGCCAGAGCGGGGGCGTCCAGATCCTGCTCCAGATTGCGCACGGTCTGCTCGATGAATGTCCGTGGCGTGGCGAAACGCTCGTCATCGCGCATCAGCGACTGCGCATACAGATAGAGCGCGAGAGCCTGCGACCGGTCGGGCGTCACCGCCTGCGCCAGCAGGTGGCGTTGGCCGGGTTGGGCGGGATTGTGGGCTGCGGCAAGTGCGAGGACCGTAGACAGGTCGCCTTCGGCGACCGCGCGCTTGGCGAAGGTCTCCGCTTCGCGCTGGTAGATGCGCAGATTGTCCAGGTTCTGCAGCATTTCGTTCATCCGGAATGCGTTGCCGACCGCATAGTGGCGCATCGCCACCACGTTGCCGCCGCTGGCCGCGGTGCGCCAGTACTGCAGGCGTTGGTTGGCACTGACCGCAGGGACGCCCTCGCAGTGCGCGCTTTCCTGCAGCATGCGTTCTGCGCCGGCCGCCATCGCCTGTTGCGTCTGGCGAACCGTCGCCTGCAGTTCGGGCGTCATCCTGGTGCCTTGCGGGAGGCGGACGTTCGTCGATTTCATGGCCTCCGAGAGGCTGGACAGCTGTGTCGCAATGCGGTCGCAGTACTCCATTTCGGCCGCGAGCCTGCAGGCGGCATCCGGCTCACCCGCATTCGCGCGCGCACGCAGGTCGGGCAGCACGTCGCGCAACGGCAGTTGCAGGTCCGGTAACGGACGGTTGGGTGGTCGCGGCTTGCCCGCGGCGCGGTCGGGCGTCGCGGGGTTCGCTTGGGCCGTCGGCGCGGCACCGGCGGTATCCGAGGCGCGGGTCGCCGGGGAATGGGTGCGCCCGATCCACCATCCGAGGCCACCTACGGCGGCTACCAGCAACAAGACGAAGCACAGGTGGTACGAACGCGATACAGGCATCCTTGCGATCTCCCCGCATCCATGGCGAGCGCCTAGCTCACCACGACGATGCAGCCAGGGCAAGTCGCCTTCGAATCAGCGCTCGCGCCGCACCAGCATGCGGTCCACCGGGCCACGGCGCTGCCAGTCGGGCACCGCGCGCTCGGTGGGCGGTTCCGTGGGCGCCGTCGGTGACGATGCGTCCGGTACGACCAACGATGGGATCGAGGTGGCGGTGACCGCCGTGTCGTCTGCCTTCGGTGCCAGGTCGGTGCCCTGCATGATGCCCAGCGGGGCATAGCCGGTGTAGCCGGGGAAGACCTGACTGAGGTTGGCGTTGCCCATGCGGCGGATCAGGATCTCCGACATGACGCGGCGATAGTCGGTGGTCACCGGCACGTCGCCGAAGGTCGGCGACAGGATTTCCGGATTCAGGCCCGGCCAGCTGCCGTAGAAGCGGCGACCGTTCACCGGCCCGCCCAGCACCAGCATAGGGTTGCCGTAGCCGTGGTCGGTGCCGCCGTTGGCGTTGGCGCGCACGCGGCGGCCGAACTCCGACTGCACCACCACCGTCACCCGCGCCATCTCGCCGGTGCCGTTGAGCTCGGCATAGAACGCGGACAGTGCCTGCGAGAGTTCGGCGATCTTGTTCTGGTAGTAGTGGTAACCGCTGCCGGCCGTGCCCTGGCCCTCGTGGGTATCCCAGCCACCGAGATCCAGCGTGGCGTAACGCAGGCCCAGGTTGAAGCGGATGGTCTGCGCGATGGTCCACAGCTGCTGCGCGAAGCCGTTGTTGGGCCAGGTCGCCGGCAGGCTGGCGTAACCCTGCTGGCCGATCAGGCGCAGCGCGCCGTCGGCACGGCGACCGCTGGTTTCCAGGCCGGTCTGGCCATTCCACAGCGAGGCCACGGTTTCGTTGACGCCACGCAGGCCGGCAGGCGAATCGGTGCGCGTGCGCTGCCAGCTCCAGGCCGTGGTGTTGAGCGAGAAGTCGGACGGACTGCTCATCGTCATCGCGTCGATCGCGCCCATCAGGCCCGCCGGCTGCGTGCCGCCCACGCCCAGCGCGGGCAGGGTGCCGGTACCGTTGGGACGCGTTTCCCACGCGCGCGTCATCCAGCCGGTCGGCGAGCCGTATTTGCCCGGCGTCCCCAGGTCGATGTAGAGCTGCGCGTCGAAGTGGCTGCGCGTCACCGTCGTCGCCATGCCGCAGGCGTGCACGATGGCCATCCTGCCGTCGTTCCACAGGTCGCGCAGGCCATTGGCCGAAGGGTGCAGGCCGAAGCCGGTACCGGTGCCGGCGGACAGCGTCAGCGGCAACGCGCCGTACGCACCGCTGGTGTCGATCTTCAGGCTGGGGCGCGCTTCCTCGTAGAAGCCGCGGTCCACGCCGTCGATCGGCACCACCAGGTTCAGGCCATCGATGCCGCCGCGCAGGAACAGGTGCACCACGGTGTCGTAGCTGTTGACGGCGGCGTCGACGGGATCGGCGAACATCAGGCTGCTGCCGGCGGTGCCGACGATGGCGGCTGCGCCGCAGCCTTTGACGAATTCGCGTCGGGTGAGTCGGAAGTCGGTCATCGGGGCCTCAGCGGCTCATGAATTCGGGGGTCATCAGGATCAGCGCCACCACGCTGCGCAGGCGCTCGTGGTTGTAGTGCCGCTTCAGGTCGCTGCCCTGCCACGTATTGGTGTCGGTGATGACGTAGGTGTTCGGGTCGCCGTTCTGCGCCAGGAACGCGACCAGCGCCTGCTTGCGTGCGGCCTCGGGCTGGTAGCCCAGCAGGCGTGTGCACCACCACGTCACCAGCGTGTTCGCGGTCCAGGTGGCGACGGGGACGTTGGCGCGCGTGGTGTCGACGATCGGGTGCAGGGGGACGTCGCCGTCCTTGCTCTCGGTCAGCCAGCCCAGCAGGCGCCAGCTCATCGCGAACGAGTTGGAACCGGACCACGCCAGCCCGCTGTCGGGATAGCCGTTCGGCGCCGGCCAGTTGTATGGCGTGTGGCCGGTGAAGCCGTACAGCCACATGAAGTCGCCGCTGCGGCCGTGATCCAGGCGGATCGTCCAGTCGCCGCCGAGCGTGCGCATCGCGGCGACGGCGGTATCGAACGGACGGCGGTTCTTCTGGCCGAAGCTGTTGATGAAGTCGTCGGAATTCAGGATGTGCCGCAGCACCAGTTCGATCTGGTTCGGCGCGCGCCAGTTGGCGCGGAAGATCGCCGCCGCGCTGTCGATCAGCGCCTGCCTGGGCGTATCGCTGATGAAGCGGCGGATCAGTTTCTTGCAGATGAACTTGGCCACGCGCGGATGGCTGGCCAGGCGGTCCAGCACGTCGCGGCCGTCCTTCAGCGCGGGCTGTTCCGGATAGATCAGCATGCCGAGCAGGAACTTGGGACCGGCGTCGTGCCACGACTGCCGGTAGACGAAGGTGCCGTCGTTCTCGGCGGGGAACTGCCAATGTCCGTTCTTCGCCGACCAGCCGGTGAACGCGGCCGAGGTCTCGTACACGTCGATGTCGGTGTAGCCGATCGGGTAGGCCGGGTCCTCGGGGCAGGGCGGGACCTGGAACGGGTCCATGAAGCCCAGGTAGTTCTCGGCGCCGAAAGTGTGCAGCTCCAGCAGCTCGCGGGCGAAGTTCTCGTTCGGGCCCGAGCGGGAATTGTTGAGGTTGTCCAGGTAGTACAGCATCGCCGTGCTCTGGGCCACGGCTTCCAGCATCACGCGGAAGTTGCCCTTGGCATTGGCGCGGATCACGTCGCGGTCGTAGTGGCCGAACACCGGGCCGGCGTTGAAGTCGTTGCCCAGCACGTTGAAGTGGTCGTGCCAGAAGTTGACCAGCACTTCGCGCAGTTGGCGGCGCGAGTACACCGCGCGCACGAACGCAGCGCGCTGGATTTCGTTGGCGGGCCGGATGCGGATGCTGTACTCCGGATTCGTCACCACGTGGTCCGCCCAGAGCTGCGTCAGCGACTTGTTCAGCGTGGTGTAGCCGCCCGCGGTCAAACGGTTGGTCACCGCGCTGTCGTCGATCGCGTCCCAGTTGAGCTGCCAGTCCACGTAGTTCGCCAGTCGCTGGCGGTCGCTGCTGCCCAGTGCATTGAACTCGGCGACGGTGGCGGCGGTGGCGCCGTAGCTGAGGTTGTTCAGCGCCTGCACCGCGAACGGCGGACGCGCCATCGTCAGCAGGCTGGGATTCGACTGCCCCATCATCACGCGGCCACCGCTTGGTGCGGCGGCCACGGCTTCCGGTGCGGGGGTGGTGTCCTTGGGGGTGGCGCGTTCGCCGCCCTTCCAGCCGTAGAGGCGGTTCAGTCGCTGGCGGACCTGGGTATCGAGGCTGGGCGGGGCCGGCTGCGGTTTTGCCTGGACACGGGCGTCCAGGCGGGCACGCGTGCCGACGGTCTTGCGCCGCCATGGGCCGCGCGCGAAGAGCCGACGCCACGGGACGGTGTAGTACGCCATGCGGATTTCCCTGACTTCCCCGGAATGCGGGAAGTATTGTGCAAGCGCGGTGCCCCGTTTGGGACCGCGCGCACAGGCCGGTCACGCCATGCGGCGCGTCAGACCCAACCTGTGGCGTAGAACACGCCAATCACGACGAAGACGGCGGCCGTCTTGATCAGCGTGATGGCGAAAATGTCCTTGTAGGACTGCCGGTGGCTGAGGCCGGTCACCGCCAGCAGCGTGATGACCGCCCCGTTATGGGGCAGGGTATCCATGCCGCCGGACGCCATCGAGGCCACCCTGTGCAGCACGTCCATCGGGATGCCGGCGGCGTTCGCACTGGCGATGAAGCTGTCGGCCATCGCCGCCAGCGCGATGCTCATGCCGCCGGAGGCCGAGCCGGTGATGCCGGCCAGGGCGGTGACCGAGATCGCTTCGTTGACCAGCGGATTCGGAATGGCCTGCAACGCATTCGCGACGATGAGGAAGCCGGGCAGGGCGGCGATCACCGCGCCGAAGCCGTACTCCGAGGCGGTGTTCATCGACGCCAGCAGCGCGCCGCCAATGGCGCTCTTCGTGCCCTCGGCGAAGCTGGCGAACACCGGCTTCCACGCGAACACGATGACCGAGGCGATGCCGACCAGCAGCGCGCCCTGCACGGCCCAGATGGCGGCGACCTTGGAGACGTCCTGCACGACGGGCGCGGGATTGCCGATGACCGCCGGCACGAACGACTGGCTCTCGCCGTAGAAGCCGGGAATCCAGCGGGTGAACAGGAAATTGGCCACGCCGACCAGCAGCAGCGGCAGGATCGCCACCAGCGGGTGCGCGAGCCTGTCGCCCTTGAAGGGTTCGGGTTCGTTGCGCAGTTCGTCGCTGCCGGCATAGCCCTCGCCGTTGCGCGCGGCGACGCGGCGGCGCCACTCCAGGTAGCTCATGCCCACGATCAGGATGAACACGCCGCCGAGCGTGCCCAGCACCGGCGCGGCCCAGCCGTTGGTGCCGAAGAACGAACTCGGAATGATGTTCTGGATCTGCGGCGTGCCCGGCAGCGCGTCCATGGTGAAGGTGAAGGCGCCCAGCGCGATCGTGCCGGGCACCAGCCGCTTGGGGATGTTGCTCTGGCGGAACAGCTCGGCCGCGAACGGGTACACCGCGAACACGACCACGAACAGCGACACGCCGCCATAGGTCAGCAGTGCGCACACCAGCACGATGGACAGCATCGCGCGCTGCGCACCGACCACTTTGATGGTGCCGGCGACGATGGCCTTCGAGAAGCCGGAGATCTCGATCAGCTTGCCGAACACCGCGCCCAGCAGGAACACCGGGAAATACAGCTTCAGGAAGCCGACCATCTTGTCCATGAACAGGCCGGTGAACATCGGCGCCACCAGCGAGGGATCGGTCAGTAGCACCGCGCCCAGCGCCGCGATGGGCGCGAACAGGATGACGCTGTAGCCGCGGTAGGCCACGAACATCAGGAAGCACAGCGCGGCCAGCACGATCAGGAACGACATCACCACTCCTCGGCCACCGCCGATTGCAAGTGCGGCGAGTATCCGCAGCGCCACGCCGGCCGGCCCACTGTACGAAGGTACGATGCCGCCCGCGCCGCCCGCCCCCTAGTGTTCGCTTCAATCGGCGGCATCCGTCCGCCGCCATGTCATACCCGGGAGGAGGGGAGACCCATGAAGCGCAAGCACCTGAGCCTGGCCATCGGCTGTGTCCTGTTGTCGTCCATGCCGCTGGCGTGGGCGCAGGACGCCGCGCCGGCCACCGCGTCGCCAGCCACCAACGCCACCACGCTCGATTCGGTCAAGGTGACCGCACGCAAGCGCGAGGAAACCCTGCAGGACGTGCCCGTGGCGGTCACCGCCTTCACCGCGGAAACGCTGGACAAGCTGGCCATCGAGGATATCGGCGACCTCGATGCGCAGGTGCCCAACCTGACCATCTACGCCGCGCGCGGCTCCACCAGCACCGTGACCGCCTACATCCGCGGCGTCGGCCAGGCCGATCCGCTGTGGGGCGTGGATCCGGGCGTGGGCATCTACCTGGACGACGTCTACATCGCCCGTCCGCAGGGCGCGCTCCTGGACGTGTTCGACGTGGAGCGCATCGAAGTGCTGCGCGGCCCGCAGGGCACGCTGTACGGCAAGAACACCATCGGCGGCGCGATCAAGTACATCTCGCGTGGCCTGCCGCAGGAAACCACGGGTTTCGCCTCGGTCACCGTGGGCAACTACAACCAGCTGGACGTGAAGGCCGCGCTGGGCGGCGAGATCGGCGGCAAGGACAGCGGCCTGCGCGGCCGCGTGTCGGTGGCCAGCATGAACCGCGACGGCTTCGGCACCAACACCTATACCGGCCAGGAAGTCAGCGACAAGGAAATCAACGCGGTGCGCATGCAGCTGGGTGCGTACTCGCAGGACGATTTCGATGTGCAGGTCGCGTTCGACTACATGGACGACCAGTCCGGCGTGCGCGGCGCGAAGATGCTCGCCCCGAACCCGCTGGCGCCGGCGTATCCGCCCACCGACGACCGCTACGACATCCGCAGCGGCATGAAGAACATCAACGACACCGAGATGAAGGGTGCCTCGATCACCGCCAACTGGCGGCCGAGCGAGAACTGGGCGCTCAAGTACGTGGCCGCCAAGCGCGAGTCCGACACCGAGACCAACATCGACTTCGACACGATTCCTTCGCCGCTGGTCGACGTGCGCGCGTTCTACAGCGACAGCCAGGTCAGCCAGGAATTCCAGGTCAATTACGACGGCGGCGGTCGCGCCCGCGGCGTGATGGGCCTGTACTGGTTCAACGGCGACGCCGGCGGCCAGGTGCTGAACTACTTCTGGAACCCGGCGCTGGCCACCAGCCTGACCAATCCGCTGTTCGGCGACACGCAGGGCGTGGTCAACACCAAGAGCATCGCGCTGTATGCGGACTGGACCTTCGACCTGACCGACCGCCTGAAGCTCGATGTCGGCGCGCGCTATACGGACGAAGACAAGCACGCGGTGGCGCTGAACCGCTTCTACACCAGCAACCAGTACGAAACGTCCTGGGGTGCGGCGGCGAACTTCGACAAGACCGTCAACTTCAAGAACGTCTCGCCGAAGGTCTCGCTGGACTACCAGATCACCCCCGACATCATGGTGTACGGTCTGGCGTCGCGTGGCTTCAAGTCCGGTGGCTACAACATCCGCGCCAACACGACGGCGGTGCCGCGCTCGGGCGAGCCCTTCGACGACGAGCAGGTCGACAGCTTCGAGATCGGCAGCAAGATGTCGTTCCTCGACCAGCGGATGTTCCTGAACCTGTCCGCGTTCCACAACAAGTACGAGGACATCCAGCTGTCGGTGTTCACCTCGTACACGCTACCGAACGGTTCGCAGAGCTTCTTCGGCGACTTCACCAACGCCGGCAAGGGCACGGTCAACGGCGTGGAGGTGGAGTACCAGTTCCTGCCGACCGCCAACTGGCTGATCAGCGGCAACCTGGCGTGGCTGGATGCGAAGTACGACGAGTTCATCAGCAGCGGCGTCAACATCGCCGACACGCAGTACTTCACCAATGCGCCAGAGTTCTCCGGGGCGCTGAACGTGGAATACCGCACCGACCTGGCCAACGGCGGCAACCTGTCGGCGCGTGTGGGCTACGCCTACCAGTCCGAAGTGTGGCCGACCACCGACCTGAGCCCGGTGATCAAGCAGGAAGGGTATGGCCTGATCAACGCCGGCGTGATCTGGAAGGTCAACGACGCGTGGAGCCTGTCGCTGCAGGGCACCAACCTGGCCGACGAGGAATACCGCACCACCGGCTACAACATCGCCGCCTACGGCGTGCTGACCGGCTTCTACGGTCCGCCGCGCCAGTACAGCCTGACCGCGCGCTACGACTTCTGAGTCGAGCGTCGCAACCGACGACGCGGTGGTGCATGCGCACCGCCGCGTCGGCGTTTCCGGGCGTCAGGGTTTGCGCGGACGCTCGGGTTTGCGCGGCGCCTTCACGTACTCCTCGGTGAGCAGGCCGGCCACGCCGGTGGTCGGCGGCGGCGTGTCCTTGCCGGTCCGGGCGACGGAGCACTCCTGCTTGTCCTGGGTCAGATTGGGGCAGCTGACGCACTGTTTGCCGTCGGTGTTGTTGACGCAGATCTCGTAGTCGTTGCCCTTGTTGGCGATGCTGCAGTCCGCGCCGCGGGAGACGCAGATCGCAAGGGCGGTACTGGTGCGCGTGGCCCAGGCGGGCGAGGACGCGGTAAGCATTGCGAAGGCAAGCGCGGTGGCGCGCAGGAACGTTCGGGTACGCATGGCAATCTCCTTGTTCGACCTTGTGTGGGCACCCCCTGTGGCCCGGCGATGACGGAGCGCCGCCACCCCCGGGACGGGGTGGCGCGGCGTCCGTCATGAGGGTCAACGGCCCGCCCGCAGCGCAACGGCCAGGCCATGCGCGCGGCGTGGGGATCGGCCGGCGTCGCGGTAGTATCGGGAGGGGGCGTAAGGGAGCGTTCGAGGCGGCATGCTGAGCATCGGTGTAGTAGTACTGGCGGCCCTGCTCTGGCTGGGCGTGCTGTTCGGATCCGCGCTCTACGCCGAGCGCCGCCCGCGCGTGCTGGCGGTGCAATGGCCGTACATCTACGCGCTGTCGCTGGCGGTGTACTGCACCTCGTGGACCTTCTTCGGCACGGTGACCCAGGCCGCACGCTACGGCTGGCCGCTGCCGCCGACCTTCGTCGGCACCATCCTGCTGTACGTGTTCGGCGCGTTCCTGCTGGTCCGGCTGGTGCGGATGGCGCGCGAGTCGAACGCCACCTCGTTGGCCGATCTGATCGCCACGCGGCTGGGCAAGGACGGCTGGCTGGCCGCAGCGGTGACGCTGGTCGCCGCACTCGGTCTGATTCCCTACATCGCGCTGCAGCTGAAGGCGGTGGCGATGAGCTTCGCGCTGCTGACGCGATCGCCTGGCAACGAAGCGCTGCCGGCCTGGCAGGACAGCGCGCTGTACGTGGCGCTGGCGATGGCGGTGTTCGCCATGCTGTTCGGCACGCGGCGCGCCAGTGCGGTGGAACACAACCGCGGGCTGATCCTGGCGATGGCGTTCGAGTCGCTGTTCAAGCTGGCGGCGATGCTGGCATTGGGCCTGTTCGTCTGGTTCGGACTGCCGGACCTGCCGTCGGTGCCTGCGGTGTCGGCGCCGGCGTCCACGACCTACGGTTTCCTGCCGCTGGTCGCGCTGGGTGTGCTGGCGATGTTCACGCTGCCGCATCAGGTGCACGTGGGCGTCGTCGAATGCCGCGACGAACGCCATGTACGCACCGCGCGCTGGCTGTTCCCGTTGTACATGGTGCTGATGGCTGCGCCGCTGCTGCCGCTGGCGCGTGCCGGCGGTGCGATGTTCGGCGATGCCGTGCCGTCCGATCTCTACGTGCTGGCGCTGCCGCTGTCGCAAGGCCACCAGGGGCTGGCGTTGCTGGCCTTCCTCGGCGGCCTGAGCGCGGCCACCGGCATGGTGGTGGTCAGCACGCTGACACTGAGCCTGATGATCGGCAACCACTGGCTGGCGCCTGGCCTGCTGCGCGGCGGCTGGCTGCGAGGCCGCGGTGGCGACCTGCGTGGCGCCGTGCTGATGCAACGCCGCGTCGGCATCGTCGCGGTGATGTTGCTGGCGTGGGCGTACAGCCGGCTGGTCGCAGGCAACGACGCGCTGGCCGACGTGGGGGCGGTGTCGTTCTCGGCACTGGCCACGCTGGCACCCGCACTGGGTTTCGCCATCTGGCGCCCGCAGACGCCGCCTCGGGCGGTGATCGCCGGCATCGTCGCCGGCTTCGCGGTGTGGGTCTGGCTGCTGTTGCTGCCGGTGACGATGGATGCGCGCGGCGTTGCGCCGGCGTGGCTGGCGCACGGTCCGTTCGGCATTGCCGGACTGGCACCCGATGGCTTCTTCGGATTGACCGGCTGGAGCCGGCTCGGCCGTGCTGTCGGCGTCAGCCTGTTCCTCGGCACCGCGGTGACGTTCGTGGTCATGGGCTGGCGCGGTTCGGCGCCGCGACGCGCCGACAGCCGCGGCTTCGACGCCAGGACGCTGCGGGATGCCGGGCGACGCTTCCTGCCGCGTGAGCGGGTGGAGGAGCTGCTGGTCGATGCGCCCCGCAGCGGTCCGGTACCGGCATTGATCGAGGCACGGCTCGAGCGCGAACTGGCCGCCGTGCTGGGCTCGGCGTCCGCACGGCTGCTGCTCGACGCTGCGCGCCGGGAGAGCGGCGACCTGGAAACGGTGGCCGCGATCGTCGGCGAGGCGTCGCAGGACCTGCGCTTCAACCAGCAGGTGCTGGAGGCCGCGCTGCAGAACATGAGCCAGGGCATCAGCGTGATCGACCGTGAACAACGGCTGGTGGCCTGGAACCGGCGCTATGCGCAGATGTTCGGGTTCCCGCCCGACGTGCTGCAGGTGGGCCGGCCGATCGCCGACCTGACCCGCTGGGCGCTGCAGCGCATGCCGCAGCGGGGCGACGACGAACGCGCACTGGAGCGGCGGCTGGCGTTCATGCGTGCCGGCACGCCGCACCTGACCGAGCGTGTGTTCCCGGACGGCAGCATCGTCGAGATCCGCGGCAATCCGATGCCGGGTGGCGGTTTCGTGGCCACGTACACCGACGTGACCGCGTCGCGCCAGGCCGAGCGGGCGCTGAAGCAGGCCAACGAAACGCTGGAACAGCGCGTCGCCGAGCGCACCACGTTGCTGGAAACCGCAAAGCGCGAGGCCGAACACGCGAACGATGCGAAGAGCCGTTTCCTGACCGCGATCGGCCATGACCTGCTGCAACCATTGCATGCGGCGCAGTTGTTCACCGATGCGCTATCGCAACAGCTGCCGGAAACGCACCAGCGCGAGACCGCGCTGCAGGTGCGCGGTGCGCTGGATTCCACCACCGACCTGCTGACCGGCCTGCTCGACATGTCGCGACTGGAGGCGGGCGGGCTGGTGCCGGAGCCGCGCGACCTTCCCCTGATGGAGGTGCTTGAGCCGCTGGCATCGGAGTTCCGCGTACTGGCGCATGAGCGCGGCCTGTCGTTCGACATCGTGCCGACACGCGCTTGGGTGCACACCGATCCGCAGCTGCTGCGCCGCATCCTGCAGAACTTTCTCGCCAACGCCGTGCGCTACACGGGGCGCGGCGGCGTGCTGCTGGGCGTGCGCCGGGTCGGTGCGAGGGTGCGCGTGGAGGTGTGGGACACCGGTCCGGGCATCGCCGAAGCGGACCAGCGGCGGATCTTCGAAGAGTTCCGGCGTGGTGACGATGTGCCGGGGCAGGGCCTGGGATTGGGGCTGTCGATCGCCGACCGCATCGCCGCCTTGCTGGCGGCACCGTTGTCGCTGCGCAGCCGAGTGGGGCGCGGTGCCGTCTTCGCGGTCGACCTGACGCGGGTCGCGACGCCCGCACCGGTACCGGCGATGGTCGGCAAGCCCGGACTCGCGGGTCGGCATGTGCTGGCTGTCGACAATGATCCGGTCGCGTTGTCCGCGTTGCGGCAGGTGCTGGAAGGGTGGGGCTGTCGTGTCGCGACGGCCGGCGATGGTGTAGCGGCGGATGCTGCGTTGCGTGGCCAGGCGGCGGACCTGTGGTTGTTCGATTACCACCTGGACGACGGCGACACGGGTGTCGTGCTGGCCGAACGGCTGCGCGCTTCGCACGGTTCGCGTCCCTGCCTGATCCTCACCGCCGACCAGACCGATGCGGTGCGTCGTGCGGTCCGCGACGCCGATCTGCCGCTGCTGGCCAAACCGGTGCGACCGCTGGCGCTGAAGTCGGTGCTCGACCGGTTGCTGGCGGCGCGGGTCTCCGGTGGGGGAGCGACGTAAGTCGCGATCCCGGGTGTGCCGGCGGGCGATCGCGACTTACGCCGCTCCCACGACCGCCAAGGCTAGAATGCGCGCCTGCATTCCGGAACCCTCGCATGCCTTACACCCCCATCGTCGCCACGCTCGGTTACGTGCTGTCGCCCGACCGTTCGCAGGTCCTGCTGATCCATCGCAATGCGCGTCCGGATGATCAGCATCTGGGCAAGTACAACGGCCTGGGCGGCAAGATCGAGCGCGACGAGGACGTCGTGGCCGGCATGCGTCGGGAGATCCTGGAGGAGGCCGGCATCGACTGCGATGCGCTGACGCTGCGCGGCACGATCAGCTGGCCGGGCTTCGGCAAGAACGGCGAGGACTGGCTGGGCTTTGTCTTCGTCATCACCGCGTACAGCGGCACGCCGTTCGAGACCAACCCCGAGGGCACGCTGGAATGGGTGCCGGTGGAGAAGATCATGGAGCTGCCGTTGTGGGACGGCGACCGCCACTTCCTGCCGCTGGTATTCGACGACGACCCGCGCGGCTTCCACGGCGTCATGCCGTACCGCGACGGCCGCATGGTCTCCTGGGACTACTCGCGGATCTGAAGTTGTCCGTTTGCATGCTTCCTCTGTAGGAGCGACGTGAGTCGCGACCGGAATGGGCGACGGGCAATGCACCGTGGATGAGTCAGGGGCGAGACGACGATAGTCTTGTGGCTCTCCGCTATCGACAGATCAAGGCAGTTCCGGTCTGCGGTCGCGACTCACGTCGCTCCTACAGAGGCAGGTGCGTGTTCCACGACACGACTTTTCCACATCCCCTGTGGAATGACGCTGGGGAAACCGTGTGGATAACCGCGTCGGCGCCTTGCGCCGCAGGCCTGTCAAGATGTGTGGCGAAAATTTGACCAGTGCATGACGGGCCGGTGTCGAGGTTGTCCACACCGGGTGTGGATGATCTGTCGACGAACATGTGGATAAGCGTCGGCACGCGTTGTGGCGCAATGCTGTCAAGACGGGTGGCGAAAAAATGACCGCGGCGTGACATCACTGATCCACGCATGCGTTCCACGACGTCCCGGCATCCTGCGTGGATACGTGGAACCTCAGCCCTCGATCTGCCGCGCCGGATCTGCCAGTTCCAGTTCGCGCAGCACCACGCCGGCCTGGGTGCGGTTGCGCACACCCAGGCGGTCGAAGATCGCGGAGAGGTGGGCCTTGACCGTGCGTTCCTGTACGTCCAGGCGATCGGCGATCTGCTTGTTCAACAGGCCCTGCGCCACCAGGGTCAGTACGCGGAACTGCTGCGGCGACAGGCTGGCCAGGCGGCCCGCCAGCTCGGTGTCGTGTTCGGAGGACTGCGAGCGCGCTACCGCGCCACGCAGCGATGCCGGCAGCCATTGCTCGCAGGCGAGCACGCTGCGGATGGCGTCGCGCAGTTCATCCAGCCCGGAACTCTTCGGCAGATAGCCGGCCGCGCCATGGTCCAGCGCGCGGCGGACCACGCGCGGATCGTCGTTGGCGGACACCACCACCACCGCGACCGCCGGGAACTGCGCACGGATCGCCGCCAGGCCCGCGAGCCCATGGTTGCCGGGCATGTGCAGGTCGAGCAGTACCAGGTCGATGTCGTCGTGCGCTTCCAGCGTGGCGATGACGCCGTCCAGCGACTCCGCTTCGCGCACCGACAGTTGCGCGACGGCATCGGCCGCCGCACCGCGCAGGGCGGCACGGAACAGCGGGTGGTCGTCGGCGATCAGCAGGTTGGGCATGCGGTATCGCTTACTGCACCGTCCAGCCGCCGTCCACCACGATCGTCTGGCCGGTGATGTTGCGTGCGGCGGGCGAGGTGAGGAACGCGGTGATGCCGGCCAGTTCATCCAGGCCGATGAAGACGCCCTTCGGCATCGGCTTCAGCATCACCTGGCTGACCACGTCGGCTTCGGAGATGCCGCGTGTACGGGCCTGGTCGGCGATCTGCTTGTCGACCAGCGGTGTCTTCACGTAGCTGGGGCAGACCGTGTTGATGGTGATGTCGGTGTCCGCCGTTTCCAGCGCCAGCACCTTGGAGAAGCCGACCAGGCCATGCTTGGCGGCCACGTAGGCGCTCTTGTACGGGCTGGCCACCAGCGCGTGGATGCTGCCGATATTGACGATGCGGCCGAAGCCGCGTTCGCGCATGCCGGGCAGCACCGCGCGGGTCAGGCGGGCCACGCCGACCAGCATCACCTGCACCAGGAAATCCCATTTCTCGATCGGGAAGTCCTCGAGCGGCGACACATGCTGCAGGCCGGCGTTGTTGACCAGCACGTCGATGGGGCGGGAGATCGTCGCCAGGGCGGCGTCGATGCTTTCCTGCGAGGTGACGTCCAGCGCGACCGCCTCGGCGGAACCGCCTTCGCTGCGGATCTGCGTCGCCACGGCTTCGGCGGCGTCGAGGTTGAGGTCGCTGACGATCACGTGGCGGCCGGCTTCGGCCAGCTGCGCGGCGATGCCGGCGCCGATGCCGCTGGCTGCGCCGGTGATGAGAAGGGTATGGGTGGGCTGCATGGGGGCACTCCTGCGTGTCGCGGCTAGCGTAGCAGGCAGGCGCGCGCGGTTCGTGGTACCAAAGTACGATGACGGCGCTTTCCCCGGAGGGTAGTTTCGTGGCACTGACCGGAACCCTGGACGCTTTCCACGCATGAACGCGACGACGCGCATTTCCTGCGGCCTCCTGCTCGGCGCGGCACTTGCCGCCTGCAGCAGCACGCCGCCCAAGCCCGAAGCGGTGGCCCACATGATCCAGCCCCAGCGCGTTACCGAACACCGTGGCGGCGATGACCTGCTCACCGCCGGCCTCGGCCTGGACGGATTGCGCGCGATGGCGGCGCCCGCGTTCGCCGATCCCGCCCATCCGACGCCGGCCGAACTGCGTCGCCGCGCAATCTGGGCGAACTGGCGCGGCATCGCCGACCTCTCGCTGACCGGCGGCTACGGGCAGGCGTACGGCAACGTGGGAAGCGTGCCCGGCCGTGAGTATTCGGCCCTGGCGACGGTCGCCGGCGCGAAACAGCCGCACCGCGTGCTGGTGCAGGTACCGGACAACTTCGATGCGGCCAAGCGCTGCGTCGTCGTCACCGCCTCGTCGGGCTCGCGCGGCGTCTATGGCGCCATCGCGGTCGCCGCGCCGTGGGCGTTGCCGAAGGGCTGCGCCGTCGCCTACACCGACAAGGGCGCAGGCACGGACTACTTCGACCTGACCGAACAGCGCGGCGTGCGCGAGGACGGCACGATCGGCGCACTCGGGACCGATGCGCTGGCCTTCGCGCCCGACGCACCGGTTGGCGCCAGCGGCGTAGCGTTCAAGCACGCGCATTCCAAGGACAACCCGGAGGCCGATTGGGGCCGCCACGTGAAGCAGGCGGCGGAATTCGCGCTGGCCTCGCTGGATCAGGCCTTCCCGCAAGCGGCGCCGTTCCGGTTCGACAATACGCGCGTCATCGCGGTCGGCATCTCCAACGGCGGTGGCGCCGTGCTGCGCGCCAGCGAGGAGGAGGGCGGCTGGCTGGATGCGGTGGTCGCCGGTGAACCGAACATCTACGCGGCCGACGCGCCGGGCGCGCGTTCGCTGTACGACTACACGACCGAAGCCGCATTGCTGATGCCGTGCGCATTGCTGGACCTGCCGGCGGAGACGCTGCCGCAACCGCCGCTGCGCGCACAGGTCGAACCGCTGTGGACGGCGCGCTGCGCGACGCTGAAGGCGGCCGGGCTCGTCACGGGCGCGGATGCGAAGGCACAGGCCGCGTCGGCGCGCGCGCAGCTGAAGGCGAACGGCTGGACCGATGAAGCGCTGGTGGCTGGTGCGCTGAGCGCGGGCTTCGACCTGTGGCGCGCGGTCGCGGTGACGTATGCGTCCGCCTACGGGCGTTACGGCGTGGGTGAGCATCCCTGCGGCTTCGCGTTCTCCGCGCAGAACGCCGACTTCTCCGCACGTGCGGCTACCGCCACCGAGCGGGCCGCTTGGTGGTCCGAGGGCAGTGGCATCCCGCCGGGTGCAGGTGTCGGCATCGTCGACACGAAGCTGGCAGCGCCGGACTTCACCCTGCCCGGACTGCAGTGCCTGCGTGCCTTGCAGGGCGGCAGCAGCGACGATGCGCGTCGCGTGCAGGCCGGCATCGCACAGACCGCCGCCCGCTTCCCGAAAACCCGCCGTCCGGTCGTGGTGATCCATGGCCTGGATGACGGGCTGGTGCCGCCGGCCTTCTCCAGCGCGCCCTACGTGGAAGCCGCGCGTGCGGCCAATCCCGACGTGCGCTACTGGCAGGTGCGCCATGCGCAGCATTTCGATGGGTTCCTTGCCTTGCCGGTCTATGGTGCGCGTTACGTGCCGCTGCTGCCCTACGTCTACGCCGCGCTCGACCAGGTCGATGCCACGCTGGATGGCAGCCGCGAGCTGCCGGCCAATGCGTTGATCAGCGCGCAGCCGCGGGGTGCGGGTAGCGTGGAAGCGAGCCAGTTGGCGATTCCTCGTTGAGTGAGCCTTCTCCCCGCGCGCGGGGAGAAGGTGCCCGGAGGGCGGATGAGGGGCAGGGTGCGGGTTGACCGCGTGCGTCGGTCTATCCGGTCTCCGTTCGCCCCTCACCCGCCTTCGGCACCCTCTCCCCGCCAGCGGGGAGAGGGGACAGCAATACGCCGCGACGCCTTCACCCACTTGGCCTTACTCTTGGGACTGGCCCGACATTCATGCCACCATGTCCCGACACTTTTCGATGATCCGCGACTTCCAGCTAGCCGACTGGTTCACGCTGGGCAACGCCTTCTGCGGCACAGGCGCCATCTTCGCGTCGATGCGCTTCCTGCAGGAAGGCATCCTGCGCGACCTGATGATCGGCATGGCGCTGATCCCGCTGGCCTTCATCTTCGATGCGCTCGACGGTCGCGTCGCGCGCTGGCGCAACCAGGCCTCCGTCCTCGGGCGCGAGCTCGATTCGCTGGCCGATGTCATCTCCTTCGGCGTCGCGCCCGCCGCGCTGGCCTACGCCTGCGGCATGCAGGGCGGCTGGGACTGGCTGGTGCTGTCGTATTTCGTCGCCTGCGGCGTCAGTCGCCTGGCGCGCTACAACGTCACCGCCGAGTCGCTGGCCGACGGCGGCGACAAGGTGAAGTATTTCGAGGGCACGCCGATCCCGACCAGCCTGCTGCTGGTGGTGCTGCTGGCGATTGCGGCCTACCTGGGCCACGTGGGGCCGGACCTGTGGCTTGGATCGCTGAAGCTGGGACCCTGGCTGCTGCATCCGCTGGTGCTGCTGTTCGCGGTGTCCGGCACGTTGATGATCAGCAAGACGTTGCGCATTCCCAAGCCTTGACCGTGAGGTGAAGGCGCGTCATGCACGCGCCGCCGGCCGCGGCTAGAATCGGTCGGGAAAGGGAGGGTACATGGCAAATTCCGTTCCACCGTGGCCGGGCGATTTCGAGTCGGTGGCCCAGCAGTACTGGAGCCTGTGGGGCGATGCCCTGCGGCAGGCCGGCGCGACGCCGACGATGTCCATGCCTGGCGCCGCGCCGGGCTGGCAGCAGACGGTCGACTGGTGGTCGAAGCTGGTGCCCGGCGGTCAGCCGCAGGTCGACGAGGCCGTTGGCCGCTTCCAGCGACAGGCCAGCCAGTGGTTCGGGCAGATGCAGCAGGTCGCCGGGCAGTTCACTGGCCGCGATCACGATGCCACCGATATCGGCCGTGCCTGGCGCTCGGCGCTCGGCATGGCCGAACCTACGGCCGCCCACAACCCGTTCGCCGACATCTTCCGCAGCATGCAGGGCGGCGCGCACGGACTCGACGGCTGGATCCAGCAGATGCGCCCCTGGCTGGAGAACCTGCAGCGCGATGGCGATCGCTGGACGCACCTGCCGACCTTCGGTCTGTCGCGGGAGCACCAGGAACGCTGGCAGCATCTGCTGCAGGCCTATCAGGACTACCAGCGGCAGGTCGGCGAATACGATCAGTTGATGCTGCAGGTGGCGCAGGACGCGTTCGTACGCTTCGAGCGCAAGCTGGAAGAGCACACCGAACCTGGTCGCCAGTTGCAGAACGCGCGCGCGCTGTTCGACCTGTGGATCGACGCCGCGGAAGAGGCGTACGCGCAGGTCGCCATGTCGAACGACTTCCGCCACGCCTACGGTGGCCTGGCCAATGCGCAGGCGCGCCTGCGCCTGGGTGTGCAGCGCGAAGTCGAACAGGTCTGCACGCAGTTCGGCATGCCGACGCGGACCGAAGTCGATTCCGCCCATCGCAAGATCGTCGAACTGGAGCGTGCGCTGCGCAAGCTGACGCGCGCGCAGGCGATGCCCGCCCGTCGCGCGCCGGCGGCTCGCGCCGCCGCGCCGGTGGAAGCACCGGTCGTCGCTGAAGCGCCGCCGCCCGCACCTGTATCGGCGAAGCCGAAGGCGGCGAAGAAGCGTCCGCCTGCCCGTCGCAAGCCCGCACCGGCGCCGAAAGCTGCGCCGAAGAAGCGCGTAGCGGTCAAGAAGACGGCAGCCAAGAAGCGTGTGCGACGCGCAGTAGCCGCCGCAGCGCCGGCCGCCACCAAGCAGGAACGCGTGCCTGCAGCGACCAAACGGGTCGCGCGCAAGCCGGCCAAGGGCAAGAAGCCCACCGCCAAGACGGTGGCCAAAGCGGCGGCCCCGAAAGCGCCGAAGAAAGCTGCCGCGCCCATCGCCAAACCGACCTCGGTCGTCTCGATGAAGGACTGGGTGGCGCGCAACGCCACGCGTGGCGCCGCCGCCGAAGCGCCGGGCGCGGGCAAGAAGACCAAGCGGGGTAAGGGCAAATGAACGGGCCGCTCAATTTCAGCGCCGAGACGCTGGTGCAGGAAGCCGCCACGCTGACGCAGAAACTCTCCGCCGGCCTGCACACGCTGCCGGAGGTCGAGGACGTCCACTACGGCGCCACCCAGAAGCAGGAAGTCTGGCGTGACGGCAAGGTCGTGCTGTACCGCTTCATCGGCGAGAAGGCGCCCACGGCGAAAGTTCCGCTGCTGATCGTCTATGCGCTGGTCAACCGGCCGTACATGGTGGACCTGCAGCACGACCGCTCGCTGGTGAAGGGCCTGCTGGCGCAGGGCGAGGACGTCTACGTCATCGACTGGGGCTATCCGGACCGCTCCGACCGCTTCCTCGAACTCGACGACTACATCAACCGCTTCATCGACGGTGCGGTGGACCACCTGCGCGACAGCAGCAATCGCGACGCGATCAACGTGCTGGGCATCTGCCAGGGCGGCGCATTCTCGCTGTGCTATTCGTCGCTGCACCCGGAGAAGGTCAAGAACCTGATCACGATGGTCACGCCGGTGGATTTCCACACGCCGGACAACATGCTTTCGCACTGGACGCGCGAGCTGGACGTGGACCTGTTCGTCGATGCGCTGGGCAACGTGCCCGCCGACATGATGAACGCCTGCTACCTGATGCTGAAGCCGTTCCGCTTGAACCTGCAGAAGTACGTGGGGCTGGTGGACATCCTCGACGACAAGCGGGCGATCGAGGACTTCCTGCGCATGGAGAAGTGGATCTTCGACTCGCCGGACCTGGCGGGCGAGGCGTTCAAGCAGTTCATCACCCAGTTCTACCAGCGCAACGGTTTCATCAAGGGCGGCATCGAGATCGGCGGCGAAGCGGTGGATCTCGGTTTCGTGGACATGCCCGTGTTGAACATCTACGCCGAACAGGATCACCTGGTGCCGCCGGACGCCTCGCGTGCACTGAAGGATGTCGTGGGAACGTCCGACTACACCGAGTTGAGTTTCAAGGGCGGCCATATCGGTATCTATGTGTCCAGCCGTGCGCAGCGCGAGGTGCCGACGGCGATCCATCACTGGTTGGGCCAGCGCGCGCGGTGATGGTGATGCGTCGCCTTGCCGTACTGTTGCTGGTCACGCTGCCTTGGGCGGCGTACGCCGCGCCGTCCGCACAGGCCAAACGCGAGATCCAGGGCCTGATGGATGCGCTGTCCGCGTCGTCGTGCGAATTTCAGCGCAATGGGACATGGCATGGCCGTGACGAGGCGCGCAAGCACCTGCAGCGCAAGTACGACTACCTGCTGAAGAAGAATCTCGTGGATACCGCGGAACAGTTCATCGAGCGCGCGGCGAGCAAGAGCAGCATGAGCGGACGTGCCTACCAGGTGCGCTGTCCGGGCCAGCCTGCGCAGCCGGCGGCTACGTGGTTCGCGGCAAAGCTCGACGCGCTGCGCGGTTCAGGCGCGCCCGTCCGCTGACGCGCTAGACTCGGCCCAGACCACCGTGGGGAGCAGCCGGCGATGAACAACACGACGTCCAAACCGTTCGCCCGCTCGCTGAACGACCGCATGATCGCCGGCGTGATGGGTGGCATCGCCCATCGCTACGGCTGGAGCGCCACGCTGCTGCGGGTGATCTTCGTCATCGTCTCGATCGCCTCGGCCGCGTTCCCCGGCATCCTGGTCTACCTGATCCTCTGGCTGCTGATGCCCAACGAACAGGATTGATCCATGGCGTCGGCAGGACTGTGGATCGCGCGCGTGCTCGGTGTCGTCTGGGCGGTGCCCAACACGCTGATCGGCCTGCTGGCCGGTGCCGCCGGCATGGCGTTCGGCGCGCGCGCTGAGTGGAACCGTCGCGATTTCGCCATCGTCTTCCATCGCTGGCCATGGGGACCCGGCGGCGCCATCACGTTCGGCAACAGCATCCTGCATACCGGCGATACGCTGGAGTCCGAATGCATCACCTACGAGCATCGCGCAGGCCGGACGCAACATCCGCGCATCCGCCTGGGCGATCACGAGCGCGCGCACGTCTACCAGTACATGGTGCTGGGTCCACTGTTCCTGCCGGTCTACCTGCTGTGCGGTGGCGTCAGCGTACGCAATCCGTTCGAGCGCGCAGCGGATCGCTACGCACTGACGGGCAAGGGGTGGTGGCCGGGCGGCTGACCGACGGACGGTCGCGGTCTTTTCACCTGTTGCCGACGCCGTCGCGCGTAACCTGATCGCGTCCGGAAAACGCACCGAATACGCTTCGATGCGACCCGGCAAGGAGGGCCCAGCCACCCGGGAGACATCCCGCCGTGACTGGGCCTTCTCAATGGGCGGGACATCAGTCGCGTGAGGTCTTCTTCGCCGCTTTCTTCGTGGTCTTGCGGGTGGCCGGCGTCTTTGCTGCCTTCTTGGCAGGGGCCTTCTTCGTGGCTGCCTTTACCGCCTTCTTGGCGGTGGCTTTCCTGGTTGCTTTCTTTGTGGCCTTCTTCGCCGTCTTGCGGCCGGCGCCGGACTTCTTGCCGCCACCATCCTGCTTGTTGACGGTAGCCCAGGCGATGCGTTCGGCGGCCTCGCGTGAACGACCCTGATCCAGCTCGCTTTCTTCGATGTGCTCGGCCTGCCGCTTCTGCTTGTCGGTATAGGCCGACTTGTCTCCGCGTGGCATGACGCTGTCTTCCTGAGGATAGGGAAGCGCAGCGTCGCGCGCACTGCATGACGATGCCGTCAATGCAGCGTCAGCGCTCCAGGCGCTCGAACGAGAACAGCGGCCACAGCGGATGCCGTTTCCGTTCGATCAGCGCTCGCAGCAACCCGGCGCCGAGCATGCTGTAGGTTATTCCGTTGCCGCCGTAGGCCATCGCGAAATGCACGCGCGGCCCCCATTGCGGATGCGGGCCGAAGAAGGGCAGCCCGTCTTCGGTTTCGGCGAACGTGCCGGCCCAAGAGAACGCCGGTGTGATCGCCATGCCGGGAAACAGCTCCTCCAGCCGCTTCAGCAAGGTACGCGCCTTCTTCTGCACACGCGCATCGCGTTTGGCGGGGATATCCACGGCGTCGTCCTCGCCACCAAGCAGCAGGCGTCCGTCGGAGGTGCTGCGTGCGTACAGGTAGGGCCGGGCGGTCTCCCACAGCAGCGTATCGGCGAGGAAGCCGAGGTCCGCCTCGGGCAGCGGGTCGCTGATGACGGCGTAACTGCTGCGGTTGCGTGCGACGCGCTGCTTCAGCCAGTGCTGGCTTGCGTAGCCGGCGGCAAGCACCAGGTGCGAGGCGCGCACGGCGAGGCCGGTATCGGTGCGCAGGGTCACGCCGCGCGACGTGGTCGCGATGTCGACGACGCAGGTGCGATCGAAGATCGATGCTCCCTGCTTCCGCAGTCGTTGCAACAGGCGGTGGGTCAGGCGGTACGGGTCCACGCGTGCCGCCTGCGTGCTGAGCAGGGCGGCGGGCGCGTCGAAGCCGTAGTCGTCGCGCACGCGCGTCGACGAAAGCAGTTCGACCTGCAGCCCGTGCCGGCGTCGCGCCGCATGCTCGTCCTCCAGCGTGCGCACGTCGCGGCGTCGGCTGGCGTAGTACAGGCTGCGGTTGCGCGCGAAGCCGACGTCGCGCCATGCCGACGCGACCGCCTGCAACTGGTCGATGGCCTCGGCGCAGGCGCGGTAGGCGAGGGCGGCATCGGCTTCGCCATGGCGCTTGGCCAGGTCGACCAGGTGCGTGTCGATTTCGTACTGCAGCAGCGCCGTGCTGGCGGCGGTGCTGCCCCAGCCGATGTCGCGCTGTTCCAGCACCGCCACGTCGAGGCCATGGCGGGCCAATTCATCGGCGATCAGCGCGCCGGTGATGCCACCGCCAAGCACGGCGACGTCGCACCGGTGATCGGAGGCCAGGCGCGGGAACGCCTGCATCAGGCCATTACTGACTGCCCAGAAGGGGTAACCACTTTTCAGGTCCATGCGCACCCGGTCCCGTCACGAGGCGGACATGCTCGCAAGCCGCCCGACAGGGAGGGGTGAAGGCCGGCGTCAGCGCGGCAGGGCACCCTTGAGGAACACGTCGACGGCCGCGAGGGCCTGCGCCTCCAGCGTGTCGACATCGGGCAGATGCGGTCCGCCCGCAGCCAGGCGGAGCACCTGGTCGCCGAACAGGCTCATGTAGAACTGCGCGGCCGCGGCCTTGGGCGACGGCAGCTGCAGACGACCGGCCGCCACCTGCTGTTCGAGGTAGTCCTCGAGGGTGCGACGGATGGAGGCCACCACATGGTCGAAGAACCAGTCGCGCAGGGCGGGGAAAGACTGCCCTTCGCCGATCACGATGCGATAGACCACCTGCGAGTCGGTGCCCGCCATCAGTTGCGCCATGCGGATCGCCACGCGGCGCAGCGCCTGCTCGGGCGACAGTTCGGTGAGGTTGAGGTCGCTGAGCACATGGATGTGCAGGTCCATGCGGCGTTCGAGAATGGCGCAGGCCAGACCTTCCTTGTCGCCGAAGATGCGGTACAGGGTCGCCAGCGATCCGCCTGCCCGCGCCACGATCTCGCTCAGCCGTGCGTGCTGGTAGCCCTTTTCCGCGAACACCTCGGTGGCGGCGTCCAGGAACTTCTCTGCCCGGATCTCGCCACGACGGCACAGTTCCACCTGTGGACGGGGTCGCAGGGGCAGGCTACTCGGGGAAGCATCGCTGAAAACGGTTTCCAGATAGTCGGACGGGATGCTCACGGAAAGTCCCTGCGCGCGGCTGGGTAGTGATGTTGTCGCCAGCCTAGCAAAAAGGCCGTCGTGCCGTGGCAACGGCGTAAGCGGTCTGTTCGACATCCGCTACAGGTAACGCGTGAACCTGGGTGCCTCCTGCCAGCGATCGTGCGCGCCATCCACATGGACGACCGGGGCGGCGTCGAGTTCTTCGGGCGGGACGTCCTCCAGGCAGCCCAGGTTCACGCCGTAGATGCGCTCTTCACCCGGCATGTTGTTGCCGATGCCGAAGGGGCGCACCCCGCAGGTGCGGCAGAAGTGGTGCGAGTTGCGCAGGGTGTTGAAGCGGTACTCGGTCAGCTCGCTGTCCCCGGACAGCAGGCGGAACCGGTCGGCCGTGGCGATGGCCGGCCAGAACCGGTTGCGCCGGCAGATCGAGCAGTTGCAGCGGTAGGTGGGCTGGGTGAGGTCGATCTCCGCCTCGAAACGGACGGCGCCGCAGTGGCAGCTGCCCTGGTAGGTCTTCAGCATGGAGCCTCCGGTGCCGATATCGATCCGGGGGCTGACGGGGTCGCCCCGCCGCACCCGGTACTGGGGCGTGAGCATATCGGACCCTCCACCTGCCGGAGCCGTGCATGCTGCAGACCGTCGATGTCGCCGACCTCCGGCCCGGCATGTACGTGCACAAGCTGCTCGGCCCGTGGATGCAGCACCCGTTCTGGCGCACGTCGTTCCTGCTGGATGCCGAGCGCGTCGCGGAACTGCAGGACAGCGGAGTGGAGCAGGTGCTGGTGGACCTGTCCCGGAGCGAGCTGGCTGGCGACGTCGATGTCCCGACCCAGGACGCGACAGGACCGGTGCACGCGGAGCCGGCCGCGACGCCCTCGTCGGACACGGGCGCGGATGCGGACCGTCGCCGGGTGATCGTGGCCGACGGCACCGTCAGCCTGGCGTCCGAGATCTCGCGCGCCCGCCGCATTTGCGATGAAGGCCGCGACGCCGTGGAGGCGATGTTCCGGGAAGTCCGGCTGGGTCGGGGCGTGGACGCCGGCCACGTACTGCCGTTGCTCGATGAGATCACCGGCTCGGTCGACCGTCACCCGACCGCCCTGGTCAGCGTGGCGCGACTGAAGGACGCCGACAGCTATACCTACCTGCACTCGGTCGCCGTGGGCGCGCTGATGGCCATGCTCGCCCGGCAGCTGCAGTTGCCGGACGACCAGGTGCGGGAGGCCGCTCTGGGCGGCCTGCTGCACGACATGGGCAAGGCGATGCTGCCGCTGGAAGTGCTCAACAAGCCCGGCAAGCTGACCGATAACGAGTTCGCCATCGTCCGTCAGCATCCCGTGCATGGCGAACGCCTGCTGCGCGACGGCGGCATCACCCAGGAGGCGATCCTGCACATCGCCCGCCACCACCACGAGAAGGTCAACGGCGCCGGCTATCCGCAGCGTCTGTCCGGTGCCGAACTGCCGCTGCTGACCCGCATGAGCGCCATCTGCGACGTCTACGACGCCATCACCTCCAACCGGCCCTACAAGACGGGCTGGGACCCGGCCGAATCGCTGCGACGCATGGCCAGCTGGCAGGGCCATTTCGACGAGACGCTGATGAAATCGTTCGTGCGCAGCGTCGGCATCTACCCGATCGGTGCGCTCGTGCGACTCTCCAGCGAGCGGCTTGCGGTGGTGGTGGAACAGAATCCCGCCACGCTGCTGGCACCGCGGGTGCGCGTGTTCTACTCGGTCAGGTTGCGCAAGCATGTGTTGATGACCGACCTCGACCTAGCGACCGCGGGCGAGCATGAACGCATCGTCGGCGTGGAGTCGCCGGAGAAGTGGGGCTTCCGCGACCTGGAGAAGGTCTGGCTGCCCTGACGGGGCGTGTCGATTCACGTCGCTCCGGTTCGTCGTCCTGACAGACCCTGACTGGATGAAAGGAGCGTGCCATGCAGACCCATACCGGCAGCTGCCATTGCGGCGCCGTGCGCTACGAGTGCGACCTGGACCTGACCGCCGGCACGCGACGCTGCAACTGCAGCTTCTGCCTGAAGACCCGCATGTGGAAGGCCTTCGTGCTGGGGGAGGGCAGTTTCCGCCTGCTGCAGGGCGCCGAGGCACTGTCGGATTACCGCGCCCGTGATTCCGGATGGCCCGAAGGCCACGTGCACCACTACTTCTGCCGCCACTGCGGCGTGCGCGGTTTCAGCAAGGGATACCTGGCGATGGCACCATTCAACGGCTGGTTCCATGCGGTCAACGTCGCCACCCTGGACGGCCTGGACGATGCGCAGTTGGCTGCGGTTCCCGTGCAGTACGAAGACGGCCGCCACGACGTTTGGGACCACGCGCCGGCCTATCTGCGGCATCTGTGAGGCGACAGCCGGACTTCCGGCACGTGTCTGTGCGTCGGCCTGCGGAGAGCATGGCCCGTCGGTGCACCCGTTCCCGTGTCAGGGAACGGGCGATGTGCCCCAGGCCATTCCACGCGAAGGAGATCCCGATGTCCCTGCTGTCCCTGGTCATGGCGGCCACCGCCGCCACGGCACCCGTGCCCATGGCCGACGCCACCACCCTGGCCGCGATCGAGGCGACCTGCTTCGACTACGTCGACGGCCAGCTGGAAGGCGACCCCGCCCGCGTGGCGCGCGCGCTGCACCCGGACCTGGCCAAGCGCTCGGTCATCGGCGATACGCCGGACGAACGCCTCGGCCTGCGCCGCATGTCGAAGGACGAACTGGTTTCGCTGACCCGGCAGGGCGCGCTGAAGACGCCGAAGGACCAGTGGAACCGCAGCTGCCGCATCCTCGACGTCACCGCCGAGACCGCCGTCGTGCGCCTCGAGACGCCGTGGTTCGTCGACCATTTCCACATGGGCCGTTACGGCGACCGCTGGATCATCGTCAATGCGTTGTGGCACATGAAGCCGCGGTGATCACTCCGCGAGGCATGATTTCGCCGCCTTGTGGAACAGCAGGGCGGACGAGAGCCACGCCACGACGTACAGGCCGGTGAAGGCCAGCACGAAGGCAGGCGATTCCTGCGTGTCCATCCGCATGGCGATGCCGCCTGCCACCATCTGGACGACCGCCATCGCCGCCAGCACGCAGGCCATGCCGCGTGCCTGCAGACGGACCAGTCCGCTGCCGATGGCGCCGACGGCCAGTACGCCGAGGAAGAGCAGGTTGGCGGCATGTTCGGGCTCGTCGACGATGCCGACGGCCAGGTTCGCCCACAGCAGCAGGAAGGCCGCGCCGATCGCGATCAGGCTGGCCAGCAGGTAGCTGGGCACGCGCGCCACACGCGTCGCCATCTCGAAGGCCACGCAGGCGGTCAGCAGCATCGCGCCGAAGACGATGAAATCGCTGCCGGTCCAGGCCACCTCGTGGGTGAACTGCATCGCCACCCAGGGCGCGGGCAGCAACAGCATGGCGCCGCCCCATGCGAAGGGGCGCAGTACGCGGATCCACGCGATGGCGTTGGAGTAGGTATCGCTGGTCATCGCCATGGTTCCGTGTCTGCGGGAGGTGCAGGGCAGAGGATCGGCGACCGTCGTGCAGCGAGGGCGGGGCGTGTGTGAAGCGGGTGCGAAGTCCTGTCGGGCTCAGGGCGCGTGGGCCGCCGGCCGGTGGGCGTAGCTCAGCACGCGGGTCACCTGCCACTGGCTGTCGCGTTCGCGCCAGACCATCACGAAATCGGCTTCGCCCGCGCAGTCCTTTTCCGGCAGCGCACAGAAGCGGTGCGTTCCTTGCGAGATCGCGCCGAAACCCTTGATTGGGAAGACCTCCAGCGTGCCGGGGACCAGCTCGCGTCGATAGCGGCCGCAGACGTACTCGCGCGTGCGGGCGATCATGTCGTCGCGCGTCCAGGTGACGCCGCCGTTGTCGTGGTAGAACTCCACCGCCTCGTCGAAGTAGGCGGCGTGCTTTGTCAGCTGCGCCGGATCTGCGCAGGTGTTGAACGTGTCGAACACGGCCGTGTCCAGCGCAGCGATGGCCTCGGTCAGCTGCTCGGGCGTGCGCTCGGCGGCCGCCGTCGCCTCGACCGCGCCGCACAGCAGCGCGGTACCCAGCAGACCGCAGAAGGCGGTTCTCGCCCTGCGCCAACGCGCGGTGGTCATGCCGACACCAGCGGTGCCCGCGGGCGGCCGCCCAGCAGACGCGCCGGCAGCATCAGCACGGCGTGCAGGAAGGCGAACAGCGCCGAGAAGGTGATGCCGACCAGGCGGAACGGCAGCGACAGCAGCCAGACGAACGGCCAGGCGACCAGCGCCAGCAGGGCAAGTGGCCAGCACAGGACGAGCAGCACGCACCAGGCGAGCAGGGCGAACAGGGTTTTCATCAGCAGGTCCCATGGACGGCAGTGGTCAGGGACAGGGTGACGACCCCGTGCACCATCCACCAGCGGGGTGCGACGAAAGGCCGGTCGCCATGACCAAAGCGGGCCTGACGGGGATGAAACGCGGGTGTGTCTTCAGTGCGGAGGTTGCAGCGGGGCTTCCACGGGTGGGGGTCCACGACGCACCACCTCGCGCTGGAGTGCCGCCAGGCGCCGCAGCAGCTGGTTCTGGGTAGTGCGCGGCAGACCCTGTTCGTCCATGGCCCACATCAGGTCTTCGACCAGCGCGTTGAAGTCGGCCTCGGCGACCTTGACGTGCTTGTGTGCCTCGGCCATCTCCTTGCCGACATACGAGCATGGGCCGCCCGCTTGCACGCACAGGAACTCCACCAACCTGTCATTGAGGTTGATGATGTTGACGTCCTTGAAGTGGTGCGCAATGCGGGGATCGTCCGACACGCGGAACAGCAAGGTCTCGACCAGTGCCTCGATGCCGCTGCGCCCGCCCAATCCCTCGTACAGCGCGTCCTTCGCCGGAGGAGTGGACGCGCAGCCGGCGATCGACAGCAGGCAGGCCAGCAGCAGGGTGGTCGCGATGCGCATGCCCGTCACCTCAGAAGCTCAATTGCACGGAAACATAGGCGCCGCGCTGGTCGTCCAGCGTGGCGATGCTGCCCAGGTCCGCCCACGCACCGACGACGGCGACGTGCTTGGTCGGGAACCAGGCGATGAAGAGGTCGCGCCAATCGTCTTCGCGGGCGAAGCCGAGGTTGTCGGGCTTCTGCCGGTATTCCACGCCCACGGCGAAGCGAGGATCGAGCAGCACGGCCGCCGATCCCTCCCATAGCCATGTGCGGTCCGCGCGCCGGTCGCCGCCGAAGCCAAGCAGTCCCGCTTGGTTGGCGTTGCTCGAACGCAAGGTCGCGTTGAGCAGCAACTGGTAACCGCCAGCGGCGTCGAGGAACAATTTGCTGGCGCTGACGTAGGCATCGGTACCGCTGTCGTCGCGCGCGCCGATTGCCAACGGCAGCGTGCCGTCGCGCAGGCGCTTGTGCTGCATGCCCACGCTGATCTGCGGGGACCGGCCGTAGACCAGGTCGCCGGTCATGCGCAGCTTGGCGCCGTACACGTCCTGGTCCAGCGAGTCCCATGGCAGCGACAGGCGCCGCTGCAGTTCACCCAGGTCGAAGGACTGGCGGGCGAACGACACTTCCAGCCGGTTGCCGAAGGTGTACGACGCACCGTAGGCGTCGAGGGCGTAGTCGCCGGTGTCGACGCGTGTGTAGAAGGCGGCGCCGCCATGCTGCTCGTCGGTGCCGTACCCGGACAGCACGGCCCACGGCACGATGCCGCCGCCGGCCGCACCTTCGATCTGGGTGGCGCCGCCGGTCGCCAGCAAGCGGCCTTGTCCGGCGGAGGCCGGCGCGGCGGACAGCCACGACGCAGCACCGGTGAGGAGGAGGAGGCAAGGGCGAAGCAGGTTCATGCGTCGGATTCCAGCGAAAGCGCGTCGGTGGCGGTGGCGGTGGCCGGGGCGCGGCGGCGGCACCAGTCGATCAGGTCGGCGCTGCCCAGCGGCGCACTGAACAGATAGCCCTGCACCATGTCGCAGCGGTAACGACGCAGCAGCGCGAGCGCGTGGTCGTTCTCCACGCCCTCGGCGATCACCGACAAGCCCATGTTGTGTCCCAGTTCGATGGTGGAGCGCACGATCACCGCATCGTCGCTGCCTTCTTCCAACTGCATGACGAAGCTCTTGTCGATCTTCAGTTCGTCAACCGGCATGCGCTTGAGCTGCGCCAGCGAGGAATAGCCGGTACCGAAGTCGTCGATCGCCAGGCGCACGCCGCAGCCCTTCAGCCGGTGCAGCATGCGCAGCGCGTATTCGATGTCCTGCATCAGCGCGCTTTCGGTGACTTCCAGGATCACACGCGCGGCCGGCACCCCATGCAGGGCCAGCCGTTGTTCGATGTAGTCGGGCAGATCGGCGTCCAGCAGATCCATCGCCGACAGGTTCACCGCCAGCCCCAAGTCCATTCCGTCGGATCGCCAGGCGGCGTTGCAAGACAGCGCCTGGTCCAGCACGAAGCGGGTGAGTTCATGGATGAAACCTGAGCGCTCGGCCAGCGGGATGAATTCGTCGGGTGCCACCATTCCCAGCGTCGGATGCCGCCAACGCACCAGAGCCTCGACGTGTTGCACGCGTGCACTCGCTGCGTCTAGCTTGGGCTGGAACTTCAGTTCCAACTGTCCGCCGCGGATGGCCTGGCGCAGGTCGGTCATCAATTGCAGTTGCCGCAGGTGCAGTTCGTCGCGACCGGGCTCATAGACCGCCACGCCACCGTGCGCAGCCTTGGCGTCGTACAGCGCTATATCGGCACGCCGCAGCAACGTGTCCGGATCGTGGCCGTGGCGGGGATGGCAGGCCAGGCCCACGCTGCCCTCCACACTGACCCGCGTGCTCGGCAGATCCAGTGGCTGCTTGAGCCCTTCCCACAGCGCCTGTGCCTGGCGCAAGGCGGCGTCGCCGGACAGACCGTCCAGCAACACCATGAACTCATCGCCGCCCAGCCGTGCGACCAGGTGCGCCGGATCCAGCATGGAGCGCAGGCGGCGCGCGACTTCGCGCAGCACCTGATCGCCGAAGTCGTGGCCCAGCGTGTCGTTGATCTCCTTGAAGCGGTTGATGTCCATCACCAGCACCGCGACGTCGCCGCCCTCTTGGATCGCCGCCTGCAGCCGGTTGTAGGCATGGCTGCGATTGGGCAGACCCGTCAGTCCGTCGTGGTGGGCCTGATGGAGGATGCGTTCCTCGCGTGCGGCGATGTCCGACTGCATGCGGTCGAAGGCGCCCGCGAGTTCTTCCATCTCGCGACTGCCACCCGGGACCGCGGCCTGGGTGTAGTCGCCGGCCTGGATGCGGCGCGCGGCCTGCGCCAGTCGCGACACCGGCCGGCTGATGCCGCGGCCCAGTGCCACCGCCATCACGACCGCCAGCAAGGTGGCCAGGCCCGAGAGCATCAGGATGCGTGAGCGCAAGGTGCGGTAGGGCGCGAACGCGCGATCGTAGGAATCGAGCAGCACCACGCGCGCATCGCCGTCACCCGCCAGCGGGTGCGAGGTCGACAGATAGTGGGACTGGCCCACGTTGATCTCGCGCAGCGCGGCATCGCCGACGGTCGCGGCGGCGCTGAGTGCGGCACGCTCGTCAACCGGCAGTGTCGACGCATGGACTTGCGTCGTAGCCGCACCGTTGGTGACGAAGGCCGCCTCCAGGCCGGTCAGGCGGTGGAACTGCCGCGCCAAGGCGTCATCGTAGCGGCGGCCCACCGCGAGCCAGCCGACCGGTTCCGGCGCCATCACCGGCAGCATCACGACCAGGTAGAGCGCATCGCGTGCGACCACGGTCTGCAGGGCGATACCGTCCTCGCGTGCCTGCGCCATGAGCCGGGTCACCACCTCCGACGAAGGCTGCGCCATGTCGTTGGCACTGGCCTGCCAGCGTCCCTCCGGCGAGAACTGCCAGGCCAGGTCCGCGCCGATGCGGGTGCCATGATTGTCCAGCGCGGAGCGAAGCGTGGGGATGTCGCCGCTGGCGACCGCCGCGCGGAAGCCATAGTCGTCCGCCAGCACCGAGGCCGACGCGAGCAACTGCTCGGAGCGGCTCTCCTGGAACTGCTCCCAGACGCGCTGGCCCACCTCCAGTTCCTGCTGCAGCCGTGACGACACCGCGCGCTGCGTGGACAACGTCACCACCGCGAACGTGGCCAGCTGCGCCGCTGCGACCACCGCGATCATCACCGCGATGACGCGTGTCTGGAAGCGGCGTGGCTTCAAGGCGTCGTGCTCTTCAGCTGGCGGAACTTCTCCTGCAGCGAGCGCAGCCTGTCGCTGCCGCGCGCCTCCTCCTTGGCCGCCACCAGCGACACCTGCAGCGACGACGAGGTGCCCGCGGCTGGTACCACCAGCGTGCGCTGCAGCGGCGCGCCCGCACCGCGTACATGCCAGACGCGCACGGTGTAGCGGCCGGGCGGCACGTCCAGTCGCAGGCGGCCGTCGGCGCCGGTCTTGCCGAAGTAGGGAGTGTCGAGCACGACGATGTGGCCGATCATCCAGTCATGGATGTTGCAGCCAACCACCACCACGCCGGGCTTCTCGAAACGGATCGGGGCGGCCTTGTTGCCGGAGTACAGCGGAATCTGGAACTGGCGCGGCTGCGAGAATGAATAGACGTGGTGCTGGATGTTGTCGCGGTTGGGAAAGGACACCACCGTGCCCGCCTGCACCGGCAACACCGCAGGGACGAAGGCGGAATGCTGCTGATCCATGCGCGCGGTGGCGTTGCGGCTCGAGGAGGACGTGCCGTCCTGCAGGCTGATGACAGCGTCGGCAACGGGCACACCGGCGCCGGTCACGTCGAAGCGCACCTCGGCGGCCTGCGCGCGGGGAAGCAGGGTGAACGCCAGCGCCAGCAGTCCGGTCCATGCCGGCCATCCGCGGTGTTGCGATCCCATCGATGTCCCCTTGTCTGATCCCGGCCTTTCAAGCAAGTCC
Source organism: Pseudoxanthomonas sp. PXM01 (assembly GCF_014851815.1). Classification (GTDB taxonomy): domain Bacteria; phylum Pseudomonadota; class Gammaproteobacteria; order Xanthomonadales; family Xanthomonadaceae; genus Pseudoxanthomonas_A. The sequence goes on along the minus strand of NZ_JACVAJ010000001.1, from coordinate 862,569 downwards.
CATGCCACCTGCCGGACCCGCCGTCGGGCGCGTGCGCGCCGAATGGCCGCGACGTCGTGCCCATCCAGCGCCTGAAACTGACGTTACGCGTCATCGCGGCGATCGGATGCAGGGGCGGTCCCGGCCCAGCAGACGTGGTTGTCGGCGCTGATGCCGTGCCGCCCGACGGAAGCGGAAACGGTGCAGGGGCCCGCGGCTCCGCGAGTCAGCCGGCGCCCATCAGCTGCCGAGTGACCCGCGCGGCATCCCGTCCCGCCTGCGTACCGGGACGCGCGCCGGACCACAGCGGCGAGAAATCATCGCGTCCGCGCGCTTCCGCCGCCGCCCGCAGCGGTGCCAGGGCTTGCGAAGCCCACGGAAACGTGGGCGGCAGCTCCGACAGCGCACCAAGCTCACGCATCAGCCGGTTCACCAGGCCGCGTGCCGGGCGACCGCTGAAGAGGTTGGTCACCGCGGCGTCGCGCCCCGGTTCCTGCAAGGCTGCCCGATGCACGGCCGAGGTCGTGGCTTCCGGGCACAGCAGATAGGCGGTGCCGGCCTGTACCGCACTGGCGCCAGCCGCCAGCAAGGCGCGCACGTCGGCGCGGTCGCCGACGCCGCCGGCCGCGATCACCGGCACGGCCAGCGCTTTCGACAGTGCGGCCACCAGTTCGTGCGTGCCGGGCTGGATGGTCAGGTCGTCGGAGAGGAAATGTCCGCGGTGGCCGCCGGCCTCGATGCCCTGCGCGATCACCGCGTCCGCACCTTGGCGTTGCAGCCATCGTCCTTCTTCCACGGTGGTCGCCGACGACAGCACGGTGGCACCCCAGCCCTTGATGCGCGCCAACAGGGGCGCGTCCGGTAATCCGAAGTGGAAGCTCACGATCCGCGGCCGGAATGCCTCCAGCAAATCGACGGTCGCCGCATCGAGCGGACGACGTGCGCCGGCTGTCGAGGGTGCGGGCGGTTCGACCCCGTACTCGGCGTAGTACGGCATCAATGCATCGCGCCAGCGTCGCCCATCGGCAGCATCCGGCTCGGCCATCGCGTGGCAGAAGAAGTTGAGGTTGATCGGCCGCGGCAAAGTCGCGAAGGCGCGCAGTGCGGACTCGAGTTGCGCCGGGTCCAGCATCGCGCAGGGGAGGGAGCCGACGCCGCCGGCATGGGCGACCGCGATGGCGAGCGTTTCGTCCTGCACGCCGGCCATCGGCGCCTGGATGAGGGGAAGGGACGTGCCGAGCAGAGACGCGAGGGATTCCATGCCGCCAGCTTACGCCTGCCCGCACGTGCACGGGTCACGATCCGATGCGCGCACGCGTGATGACCACGCGGCATGTCGCGATAACCAGAGGCATGCAGTGGACGCGGATGTTTTAACCCGTGGGTAACGATGCGTTTGGCACGTTGCGATGGCCTCGAACGGAGCCCGCCGCCATGCCGAACGCCGCCTTCAGATCGCGCCAGGAACTCGATGCGATGGTCGACCAGATCGACCGGCAACTGGACGTGCTGTACCAGGCCTCGGCAGCGGCCTCGCGCGCGGAAGTCTGGTCCAATCTTGCGGGCGCGGCGCTCAAGCTGGCGGCGCCCGAAGACCACGAGTACGTCTATGAGCGCCTGCATGCGGTGTTCAGGGCGCACCAGCCGGCGCCCGCGCCTCCCTGACGCGCGCTTCGTAAGAGAACCGCCCGCTCCAGCGGCGGCGTCCTGGCGTCGTCCTCGAAGCATCGAAAGGGTAAGAGGCTTCGTCGTGGACGACGCATCGACCGGGTCCCGTTCCCGGTCAAGGATGCATTGCGCCGGCTGGAGCGGGCATGCCAGATGTAGCGCCGTGGCCTGATCGCATGAAGTGGCGAAGCGTCATGACCACATGCGCCGCCAGCATGAGTCCGTGTCGCAGCTGCCCGGAACATGGTTCCTTGCCTAATGGAATATGCAGCGGTTATCTCGATATGCGGGTAACAGGTTATCTCCACATGCGCGGAGATGATTGTTCACGCCGGGTTTACGCTTCCTACGATGTGCGTCCCACGTCACACAGTGAGCGCACTTGATGTCGATCGTCCGCATACCGCGCGCCGCCCGTGCCCAGGCCGGTCCGGTGCATCGCACTCCCACGCACTTCCGCAAGACCTTGCTCGCACGCGTCGTCACCGCCGCGCTCGCAGGGCCTGCACTGCTCGCTGCACCGCATGCCGGGGCGCAATCGCAGGAAGCGTTGCAGGCCGAGAACCTCCGGCTGAAGGAAGAAGTCGCCCGCCTGAAGCAGGCGCTCGGCGTTGCCGATGCACCGGCATCGGCCACCACGACAGCAGCGCCCGCGCCGGCCGCATCGCCGACCACGGCGCCGTCGCAGTCCGTCGGTGCGCAGGTCGGCGATGCGCAACTGCTCGATGCGGTGATCGTCAAGAGCGACCAGATCAAGGACGTGCCGGACTCGATCTCCGCGGTCACCGGCGAGGAACTGGAGAAGTTCCACGTCAACAACTTCCGCGACATCGTCAACCGCGTCGGCAACGTGCGCACGTCGTGGCAGAACCCGAACACCGCCTCGATCTTCATCCGCGGCGTCGGCTGGGCCGCCGGCGCCGGCGTGCTCGATCCCAGCGTCGGCGTCACCGTCGATGGCGTCAGCCACGGCATCAGTTCCATTTCCGCGCTCAGCAACTACCTCGATATCGAAGACGTGGAAGTGACGCGCGGTCCCGCCGGCGTCGACGGCGGCAAGGCGTCGAATGTCGGGCGCGTCACCATCAACACCCGCAAACCGGGCTTCTCGCCCGAAGCCCGTGCCACGCTGACGCTGGGCCAGCTCAACACCGTCATCGCCACGGCGGCCATCGGCGGGGGCATCATCGACGACACCCTGGCCTATCGCCTTACCGTCAACCGCGAGACTGCCGACGGCCCCTACAAGAATGCCAACGACAGCACCTTCACATGGCGCAATACCGATCGCACCAGCGTCCGCGCGCAGTTCCTGTTCACGCCCAGCGACAGGCTGGAAGCGAACGTGTCGCTGGACCTGACGCCAGAAGGCCGCGAGATCTGCGAGAACTGCTTCTGGTTCAATTCGAAGACTCCGGCCACCTACGACTGGATCAACCCCGTTACCGGCCTGCCGGGTGCGGTCAACTACGCTGAAGACGTGTTCGGCAAGCTGCAACGCCGCTGGTTCGCGCAGAAGCCGGACTACACCCTGGACGATTACTACGCACCGCGCGTCAACACCATCGGCGAGTACCCCAACACCTACGAAACCCGCGGCGCCACCGCCAATGTGGTCTACCGCTTCGACGATCGGACGTCACTGACCTCGATCACCGGGTACCGCGACTACCAGTTCTCGCAGGGCGCCGGCTCGCATACAGGCTTCGAGTGGCTGCGCGAACCGCGCGGCACCCAGACCAAGTACGAACAGCTCAGTCAGGAGCTGCGCCTGGATGCGGAGGTGAGCGATGAAGTGGACCTGCAGGCCGGCCTGTACTACTTCCGTGGCAAGTTCCCGTACTACACGCAGACCGAGCGCTACGGCTCCGATGGCGGTGCGTACTACGCCACCGATGCGCAGTACCGGCGGCTGGATCCCGTCACCGCCGGTCAGCCCGACTTGGTCGATCCTGCCGGCCGACTGCTGCTGTTGAATTCCGTGCACGGGCTGGTCACCCAGCGCCGGGAGCGCTACTTCAACGAGTCATCCGCGCTGTTCTCCAATCTCACCTGGGCGGCCACCGAAGCCTGGAGCCTCAATGCGGGCCTGCGTGTCGGGCGCGAGACGCGCGAAACCGCGGCGAGCAACGGCATCCTGTCCGATGGCTACGCGGCCGAGCTCAACCCGGCGTCGGTCAACAACGTCACCCTCAACGGCTTCGCCAACAACGCGCAAGGCGCGCTGCTCGCGACGAACAGCGCACAGCAGCTTGCGTTGGCCGACTTCGTCGCGCAGAAGTACTTCGGCGTTGCGACCTACACCGGCCTGACCGCCGCGCAGCGGCAGCAGGTGGCGGACGCCAAGGCGATCCGTGCCGCCCGCATCGGCGGGCTCTACCAGCAGGCCGACGCGGAGGACTATGGCGAAACCCTCTACAACGGCACGCTGGGCACCAGCTACCGCGTCAACGATGCGCTGACCGTCTATGCCTCCTACAAGTACGGCGAGAAGCCGGGCATCGCGCAGATCGTCGGCGCCACCGCCCTGGGCGGCAAGTCGGTGCCGGCGGAGGCCGAGACCACGCAAGCGTTCGAGCTGGGCTTCAAGTCGCTGCTGCTGGACAACACCTTGTCCATCGCCGGCACGCTGTTCCGGCAGGACATCGACGACTACCTGCAGAACACCTTCGTCTACGACGAAGTGCAGACCCAGTTGAACAACAACGGCCAGCCGGCCTACCTGGCGGCGCTCGGCAACGTGCCGAAGGTGCGCACGCAAGGCCTGGAACTGGATGTCGGCTACTTCGGCATCCCGTACACCACGCTGCGTTTCTCGGGCGCCTACACCGATGCGGAGTACGTCGAGTTCCCGCGGGCGCCGGTGCCGGCCGAACTGGGCGGCAGCAATCCGGCAGGACCGTACTTCGACGCCAGCGGCAAGCAGTTGCCGGGCGCGCCGCGGGTGAGCGGCAACCTGTTCGCTGATTTCTCGTACCCGCTGCGCAACGACTGGGTCTTCCACACCAACCTCAACTACAACTTCCAGAGCAGCTACTACGCCGACACGCGGCTGTCGCGCTACGCCCGTGCCGACGGATTCGGCGTAGCCGACTTCTCCATCGGCCTGGGTCGCCAGGATGGCCGCTTCGACGTCAGCCTGGTCGCCAAGAACGTCTTCGACCAGGACACCGGCATCCCGCTCACCTGGAATTCCTACAAGCCGGGCATTCCCCGCTGGATCGGCGTGACCTTCAGCGGTTCCCTGCATTGATCTCGACAAGATGTCCCGTATGTGATCGCTGGGGGTCAGCCTGACGAGTGGATGACGGCACCCTGTGCGTATCCCGGATCCCGGCGAGGTGAACCCTCGCCGGGATCTTTGTATGGGTGGCTAGACGAAAATGCAGCGTCACGTTTGTCGTGTGGTGTAACTGGTTGTACGCATATCGCTGTCGACGGTGGCGCATGAGTCCATTCCTGTTCGCCATGACGCGATACGCCTGCAGCGGGCAAGAATGGACACTCCTCCCACCTGCCTGGAATCGCACCACATGTCCGCGACGAATCAACTCTATCTTTCACTCAAGCGAGGCATCCTGCTGGCATCGCTCGTCGCCGCCGCGCCGTTCGTTGCGATCGCCTACGCCGATGCCGCAGATGCCTCTGCCTTGCGTTCGCACCTGGCAGCAAAGAAGGCAGCCATCGTCGCGCTGTCGAGCCAGGAGGTGGCACCGACGACGTTGTATGGAAAAGTCACTGCCGAGAGCCGGTCCGGCGTTCGTCGCCTGCGCATCGGCGAAACCGGACAGTTCCAATGGATCAGCGATAGCGATCGCGGCTACGCCGGTTACAACCTGGGCGCAGGCTCGTGGGATTCCCTGGTAGGTACCCTGTCCAGCGCCGTGGCGGACGAGTACCTGGTGCAGGCCGCGCTGAAGGATATTCCGCTGGATTCGCTCGATGTCGTGTTCACCAGCGTTCCCCAGCGCAAGACGGAAACGTTGGCTTATCCGAACAATCTCGGCTACACCGCCTATATCCAGTCGCCCGCGTCGGACGCCAAGCTGGAAGAGCTCCGGGCCGCGGTGCATGCCAGTTCCTCGGCGATCAATCTGGTCACCAAGGCGCAGGACGTTACCCATGCCACCGTGCACTACACGCACAGTGCGGCCACCCGCGATCCGGCACTGCCGCCCGGCCTGCGCGACTTCATCACCGAGGAAAAAATACCCGCCGTGAAAGCGCGTTCCCAGCCGCGTGCCGCAGGTGCGTCGGCGCCGGCACCACAGACGCTGATCGCGCATACACGCGTAGAACCGCATACCGGCCTGCGCTATACCCGCCTGGGCAAGGATGGCTACCACACGCAACTGCATGACAGCGCCACCGGCCTACTCGGCTACGGCATCGCGCCGACAGTGGAGGAGCATCTGATCGGTGTCACCGGAACGTGCCTGACGCATATCTTCGAAGTGCAGGCGGCTACCCGCAATGTGCTGCTGGACAAGATCGAGCTACGCGTCACGGCCGAACTCACGCCGCGCTTCGGAAAAGGCGTGACCACACCGTCGCGTTACCAGAAGATCACTTATGACGTGGACGTCGAGTCGCCGGCATCGGAATCCGAGATCGACGGACTTCGCCAGGCGGTGGAGGCGACCTGCCCGTTGTACAACCTGGTGAAGGATGAGCAGACCGTGCAGGGCAAGGTCGTACGCGGTCCGTATCCGGGCAAGGATGCCTGAGGTAACGCGGGTCCGCAGGCATCGCCCGCGGACCCGCTTCGACAACCGGCGACGCCGTCAGAACTGCTTGCTGATGCTGAGGTAGATATTGCGCCCCAACCCGGTGCGCGTGCTGGTTTCCACGCTGGAAGCCGTCAGGCGCTCCTGGTTGAACACATTGTTGATACCGACCAGGAACTGCGTGCTGCCGTCCAGGAACGGCACATGCGAGGTCGTCGGCCGCCAGCGCATCTGCACGTTGGTCTGGGTGAACGACTCGCGCACGTACCAGTACGTCGTACCGCCGGAGACCAGTGTCTCCGGATCCTGGTCGGGCTTGAACCAGTGCGTCACGTCGGCCGACACAGTCAAGTCGTCGTTCAACGGCCGCCAGCGCAGGCCCAGTCGGGCGCGGTCGGCGAAGGCGGACGGACTCTTGCGACCGGTGGCCACGTCGGTCATGTCCAGCGATTCATAGCTGAAGTAGCCGCCCCAACGGTCGCGGTCGTACGACATCTCCAGCTCGAAGCCCTCGCGGTCCACGCCATCGACGTTCTCGTAGCGCACGTACTCGCTGTCGGCTGGCGACACCGAACCGTAGTCGACCACCAGCCGGATCATGTCGTCGATGCGGCCATTGAAGTACATCAGCTTGGTATCGAAGCGATCGTTGTCGGCCAGCAGGCCGCGCCGGCTCCACGAGAAGCCCGCTTCGTACTCCGACGACGTCTCCGACTTCAGGTCCGGATTCGGCTGATACCAGTAGTAGATGTTCAACGGGCCTTCGGAGGAGGTTTCGTGCGGCGTCGGCGCGCGGAACGCCTCCGAATAGTTCGCCAGCAGGGTGAAGCCGTCCGTCACCGCATAGCTCACGCCGACACGCGGCGAGAAGCGGTTGTTGTCGTAGTCCTCGGACACGTTCTGCACTTCGCGATCGAAGCGGTCATAGCGGCCACCGAGCTGCACTGCCAGGCGATCGTCGAACCAGCGCGACTCGTGCTGCAGGAAGATGCCCAGGTCGCGGTAGCGGTTCGACATCGAGTTGAAGCTGGTCTGCACGCCGTTGAGGAGGTAGATGCCGTCCTCCTCGCGGTTCTCGAAGTCCGCGCCGACCAGCAGGCGATGGCCCACCGCGCCGGTGTCGAACCGCATCAGGTTCTGCAGGCTCAGGCCCCAGCGCTCGTCCAGGTTCTTGTAGTACAGGTCCACGCCGCGCTCGTAGCCTCGCTCGTAGAAGCCTTCGGTGCGGTAGGCGCGCGCGGTCAGGTCCAGCCACGGATTGCCCGCCGGGTTCAGCGTGTAGGCCAGCACCGTGTCCTTCTGGATGCGCTCGCCCAGCACGTCGCCGTTGGTCGGGCTGGTGGTGGCGTGGTACAGGCTGTTCCAGCCGGTGCGCGCGTCGATACGGTAATCGAAGTGGCTCAGCGCCAGCTGTGACCATCGCCGATGTTCCAGCCCAGCTTCACAAAGACGGTGTCGATCTCCTCGTGGTTGTCGGCCACGTTGTCGCGCGTGCCGGTGGCATCGGTGATGCGACCGACCTGCTCCAGGTCGCCGCGCTCGGCGTACTTGGCGAACGCGAGCAGCTCGAAGCGTCCGTTCTGCGGCGCGGCGGCGAACGCGGCATGTGCCTGGTACTGGTTGTTGGAGTCGAAGCGGTAGTTCGCCGCCACGCCCCAGTCGCGGCCCGGCAGGATGAAGTCGGTCGCATCCTTGGTGGTGCTGCCGACCACGCCACCGATCGCGCCGCCGCCATAGGTGATGCCGGACGAGCCGCGCACCACGTCGACCTGCTTGAGCAGGTCGCTGTCCATGCTGAAGCCCGCCACCTGGTTGGCGAACAGGTTCGCCGAGCGGCGCACGCCGTCCTGCATCAGGATCACGCGGCTCTCCGAGCCATGGCCGAAGCCGCGGATCGAGAAGCCCTGGCCGATCGCGCGGCCGTTGTCGTTGCCGGTATCCACGCCAGGCACCTTGGCCAGCGCCTGGATGATGTCGACATGGTCGTCCAAGTCTTCCGGCACCAGCACCGAGGCCGAGCCGGGATACTTCTGCACGTCGATGCCGAAGCGCGTGCCGACCACGGTGATGCGCTCGAGTTCGCTGGGCGCGTTCGTGGCGAAGGCGGACGGGGATGGGCAGCCGGCGGGCACGCGCTGCGTGATGCACGCGGCATCGTCGTCGGCGCGACACGCCTCGCGCGCCTTCGCCAGTGCATCGGCACACAAGGTGTCATCGGCCTGCGCGCGGGCAGGGGCGGAAAAACTCAGGGCGAGCGCAATCGCTGCAGCGAGTGCAGTGCATTTCATCAAGGGATCTCCAGTGAGCTGAGGGTGAGGCTTCGCTGGCTCACGCTCGCTGGCGGCGCGTATGTTACACGGCTGTCATCTTCGATGCGATGCAGTCGCATATTGCGCGTCAGCATCAATGGATGCGATGCGCTATCGGCGGCGGCGTCGCCACAGCACGAAGCCGGTGGTGCACGAGGCGATCGTCACCACGCCGCCGATGAAGACCAGCGTCTGCCCCGCGATGCCGAACGCCTTCCCGGAATGCAGTGCGTACTGCCACGCGAAGAAGGTATCGCCGGCACTGTCGCCGACATCGTGGCGCTGGCCGAGCAGGCGGCCGTCTTCCATCGACACGTACGTCCACAGGCGGCCCTGGTCGTCGACATCGCGGTCGTCGTAGGTGCGCACGGCGAAGGCCTGCTTGTGCGGCAGCAGGCGCACGCTGTGCACAGGGGAGCCGCCGGCGGCGAGCGTGATGGCATGGTCCACGCTGATGGTGGAGCTCGCTGGCTCGCGGTCCGGCAGGTCGTCGTCCAGCCGTTCGCTTACCGGACCCAGCCACCGCACCGCATCGCGGCTGGCATCCGGCCACGCCAGCGTCACGCCTGTCAACGCCAGCACCAGCGTGAGCGGGAGTGCCCACATCGCCGGTGCGCGATGCCAGTCGAAGCGGCGCCGCCCGCTGCAGGGCACGCCACCGAGCAGGAAGGCTTCGCGCCAGCGCGCCAGGCGCGGCACGGCCAGCACCACCGAGAACACATGGTCGATCAGCCACAGCAGCGACACGAAGCCGAGCAGCGTCGTCATCCACTCGCCCAGCAGCAGGTCAACGTGCAGGCCATAGAACACGTCCATCACGTGGCGACGGTCCAGCGCCAGCTTGCCGCTCTCGCGCCAGCCCAGCACGCGGCCGTCGCGCGGATCGGCGAACAGCTGCATCGATACCCCATCGGCACGGCCGAGCATCCAGAGCGTGCCGCCCGCCTCGGGCAGATGCACCTGCCGCGGTTCGAAGCCGGGCAGGGCGAGACGGGCCTGTTCCAGTGCGTGCGCCAGCGGGATGTCGCGCGCCGGTATCGCGTGGGTCGCCTCGATGCGCCGCAGGTCCGGATTGAGCCAGGTATCCAGTTCGTCGTAGTACGCGATGACGCAGCCGCTGAGCGACAGCAACATCAGCCACACCGTCGCGCCCAGCCCGAACCAGCGGTGCCACACGCGCAGCGCCGGACGCCAGCGCTGCGCGCGGGCCTCCGGCAAGCGCGGCACGGTGGTGCTCAGAAGCGGTACGACGCGCTGAGGCGCACGTTGCGGCCCGGCTCGTTGAGGCCGGACACGATCTCGTAGTCCGGAATGCCGATGTAGTCGGCCACGCTGGCGTGCGAACGGTAGGTGCGGTCGAACAGGTTGTAGACGCCGAACGACAGGTCGAACCGCTGTGAGGCGAACGGCTGCCAGTGCGCGAACACGTCCACTACCGTGTAGCCCGGCTTGTCGACGCGGCGCGTGCCGTCGATCCAGCCCAGCTCGGCTTCGCGGAACAGCACCTCGATGTTGTCCAAGTCTTCCACGCGGGTCACGCTGGCCTGCACGCCGAAGCGCGTGCTGGGGTCGTAGCGCAGGGTCAGGTTCCAGTTGTCGCCCATCGAGTTGCCCAGCGCGATGTGCTCGTAGCCTTCGATGCGGTGGCCGTTGAGCTTGGAGTCGTAGCGGTTGTAGTAGCCGTCGATGCCGAACGCGCCGCTGCGGTAGCCGGCGCGCAGCTCCACGCCGTCGGAGCGGAAGCGGCCGACGTTCTCGTAGTAGGTCGCGCCCTGCGGCGCCGGGCCACTGCCCAGCTGGTCGAGGATCACGTCGTCGATGGTCATGCGGTAGTAGACGGCCGACGCACTGAAGCCGCCGTTGTCGTACTGCAGGCCGATCTCGGCGTTGTCCACCGTCTCCGGCTGCAGGCCGGGTGCCAGCGTCAGGCGGCCGGGGCGCTGCTCCAGCGTGAACGCATCGCCGATCTCCTTGCCGCGGAACGCTTCCGCGTAGGAGAGGTTGAAGGTCCACGCATCGCTGATGCGGTAGCTGCCGCCGGCGTTGAAGCTGACGTGGTCGCTGTCGGTGCCGCCGCCGTAGGTGTCCAGGTCCACGTCGTAGGCGTCGTAGCGCGCACCGGCGCTGAGCAGCAGCGCATCGGTGGCCTGCCACTGGTCCTGCACGTAGACGCCCCACACCTGGCCGGACTCCACGAAGCGGCCGATCGCCGGGTCCCATGCCCATGGCTGCCACTGTGCGGCAGGGGCGAGGTAACGGCTGGCGACCTGGTCGTCGCGATGTTCCACACCGAACACCAGTCGATGCGCCTCGCTGCGCCACGTACCGCGCAGGTCGAAGCCCCAGGTGTCGATGTCGGCGCCATACAGGCCCCAGCGGTCGTAGCGGTCCTGGGTGAATTCGGTCTTGGTCGAGTACGCCGTCGCCTCCAGGTCCAGCGCGTCGGACACGGCGTGGCCGTAGTTCAGTACGCCGGTGCGGCGCTCGCCTTCCACCGGGAAGAGGCGGTCGCCGTCCCGCACCGGCCAGTTCGGACGCTGGCCGAACTCGCCGTCCTCGCGGCGCACTTCATAACTCGCGGTGAAGCGTTGCGTCTCGTTGATGTCGCCACCGACCTTCACGAAGCCCAGGCGCTGGCGAGCGCCGGTGCCGCGCAGCGTGCGGCCGTCCCCATCCTGGTAGTCGTCGCTGTCCACGTGCACGAACGAGGCGAGTACGCCGATATCGCCGTGCAGGCGACCGAAGCCGGTGGTGCTGACACGGTAGCCATCGTTGCTGGCCCAGCCGGCCTTGATGATGCCGCCGGCATTCTCGCCGTCCTGCAGCAGATCGGTCGCATCGCGCGTGCGGAAACGGATCGCGCCACCGATGGCGCCGAAGCCGGAGGTCGCTTCACCGGCGCCGGCCTGCACGTCGACACTCTCCAGCAGTTCGGGTTCGATCGACACGCGGCCGACGTGGTGGAACAGCGTGCCGCGCTGCGGGGCGCCGTCGACGGTGACGTTGAGCATGGAGTCTTCGAGGCCGCGCACGTAGATCTTCTGCGCGATGCCCACGCCGCCGCCCACCTGCACCGACGGCACCGCGCGGAACAGGTCGGCCAGCGTCGCAGCCTGGGTGCGTTCGATGGCCTGGCGATCCAGCTCCATGTCCGTCATCGCGCCGACCACGACCACCTTGTCCAGTTCGGTCGCGGCGTTGACGTCCTGGGTCTGCGCCCATGCTGCCGGTGCGGCGAGCAGCAGCGACACATGGATCGCCAGGGAGGTACGACGGGCTGGGGCAAGGCGTGGCGCACGGGCCATGGGGGTGAGTCCTCGGGGTCAGAATATGCAAATGATAATTGATATCATTTGACTCTGCAGCGACAGCGCAGTGGCGATGCCGGTCCAAGGGGCGCACGTTGCCCTTGCTATGCAGCCAACAGGGGGCGGCAACAACGGCGTGCCGATGGCGATGCCCGGCGGCCTGCCGAGCGTCGGCGTTGCACGTCACGCCCGCCGCCGGCGCACGTAGTGCGCGATGTCCACCCATGCGAGCGGTGATACCACCGGATGCGGCGCGACATGAGGCGTGGTGTGGCGACCCATGCGCGGCAATGTGTCGCGTCATGCTCGTGCATATGCCACGTCATACCGATCGGTATCGTCCGTCATGTGCACTGGTATCGCCGGACGATGCCAGTCGTATCCCGGTTCATAGGCGAGGGTATGCACGGCGATGCGAGGCAATAAGGGCATCGAACAGCCGCGTCATGTCGTGCAATACCGGTTGGTATCGCCGTTCAGACCCACCGGTATGGCCGTCCACGACCGCCACGGTGTCGCGCCATACCGCACGGCGTGAATGCCGCGAAGGCACGTCTTGCCCGCGCCGACGCGACACGGGTATGCCGGCCTGGTCAGCGCGTTCTGCCATTGGATGCGGTTCGCCGACGGATCGCGGGCATCATCGGCAGCGGCCCTCGACACAGAGCCTGTCGATTTCCCGCCGCCCGCCTCGTCGTCAATGCACACCCAACCCAAGGAACCCCGATGAAGTATCTCGGTCTCGCCTATTTCACCCCCGAGAAGTTCGCTGCGATGAGCCCGGACGACGTCGAGGCGCTGGTCAGTCAATGTCCAGCGCTCGACGAGAAGATGCGCGCGACCGGCAAGGTGCTGGTGGCGGCATCGCTGGGCGACCTGGAGGGTTGGAGAACGCTCCGCCCGCGCAACGGCAGGACGCAGGTCAGCGATGGGCCCTATACCGAGTCGAAGGAAGTGGTGGGTGGCCTGTTCATCATCGAGGCGGACGATCCGGAGGAGGCCTTGCGCATCGCGTCCCTGCATCCTGCGGCCACGCTGGGCGAAGCGGGGGGATGGGCGGTCGAGCTGATTCCGATGGACTTCTATCTGGCGCAATGAAGGATGGTGCGGGCGCCTCGAGATTGCGCCAGCTACTCGGCGGCCGCTCCGACGCTCTCCGCAATGGCCGGCTTAGCCACGCTGCGCGCGCCGCAGGAAGCGGATCGCGGCGGTTTCCCACTGGCGCGGACCGCTGGCATGGCGTGCGGCGCGCTGGAGCTGGCCGGCTTCCCATCCCGTGAAGACACGCGGATCCACGTAGTTCTTCTCGCAGATGCGCGGGGTGTTGCCCAGCAGGTCTGCGGCGCCACGCAGGACGGCCTGCCGCACCTGCGATGATGGCGCGTCGCCGCCGGCCGGCGGAGGAATGGCGGCAAGCATGCGGAACGCGAAAAGCGTGGCACCCAGCGTGCGGAAATCCTTGGCGGTGTACGGTCCCCGCAACTGCGCCTGCAGGTAGTCGTTGACGTCGCCGGACGTGATGCGCTGCACCTTGCCCTGTTCGCGGTACTGGAACAGGGCCTGCCCGGGGAGCTGCCGGCACTGGCGCACGAGCTTGACCAGCCGCGCGTCGCTGACGCGGGATTCCAGGGGCTTGCCTCCCTTGCCGCGGAACGCGAAGCGCACCTCGCCGGTAGCGACGAAGTGCGCATGCACGTTGCGCAACGTGGTGAGTCCGTACGAGCCGTTTTCTTTCTGATAGCTGGCGTTGCCGACGCGCAGGAGGGTATGCCCGAGAAGGGCGACGACCAGCGCCACCACCTTCTGTCGTGGAAAGCCGGGCAAGGCGAGATCGGCACGCACCTGGCGGCGCAGCCTCGGCAGCGCTTCGGCGAACGCGATCAGGCGATCGTATTTGCGTGCCCCCCGTTCCGCCTGCCAGGCCGCGTGGTAGCGGTACTGCTTGCGGCCCCGCGCGTCGCGGCCGGTGGCCTGCAGATGGCCGCGCGCATCGGCGCAGATCCAGACGTCGGTATAGGCCGGCGGGATGGCGAGTTGCCGGATGCGCGCCAGCGTGGCGGCATCCCGCACGCTGCGCCCGCGTACATCGCGGTAGGCGAAGCCGCGCCCGTGGCGCTGGCGGCGCAGGCCGGGCATCACATCGGAGGTGTAGTGGAGGCCGGCCAAGGCGGCTCAGAAATCGTCGACGTACTCGAGCACCAGCCCGTAGCGTGCGCCGACATCGTCGGCGGTGGCGCGCACCGTATCGGCGTAGGGCGAGGCGACCTCGATCTCCAGCGCGTGCACATCGCTGGCGCCGATATCGTCCGGCAATCCGGCCGAGCTGGAGTCGTCGTCGTCCATGTGGGGCATCAGGTCCGCCAGTTCCTCCACGCGTTCCACACCGTCGACTCCTTCCAGCGCTGCCATCAGGGCATCGAAGCCGGTGCTCGCGCCGGTGGCCCGCAGTCTGATCGTCGTCATCTTCTTCCTCGCATCACGCGGTCCGGTGATGCGTTCGACCTTAAGATGCCCTCGATCATGCCCTCGTGAAGCCGTGGCCGAACGGCAGGGCAACGTTCAGTCAAGGAGACGCCGCATGATGCGCTGCACGACCCTCTTGCTCGCCTGGCTGCTGGTTACGGCGACGATGCCGGCGACGGCGCAGTCACCCGACGCCCAGAAGGACGAAGGTGCCGCTTCCCTGGAATATCTGCCGGCATTGAAGGGCGATTACTTCCCCCTGACCGACCGCCGCTCCGGCCGCGTGCACCATCTCTACGTGCGCTATCCCGAGGGCTACGACGCGACGGCCGCCACGCGTTATCCGGTGGTGTACGTGCTGGACGGCGACAGCCTGTTCCCGCTGCTGGCGCCGACGCATCTGTTCCTGCACTACGACGAGCACCTGCCGGAAGCGATCATCGTCGGCATCGCCTATGGCGGTTTCGACCCGGCCATCAACAAGCGCCACATCGATTTCACCGCGCCGGGCAGCGACGCCGCCGCCGGGCAGGGCGGGGCGCCGGGCTTCCTCGCCTTCCTGCGCGGACAGGTGGTGCCGGAGGTCGAGCGGCGTTATGCGGCGGATCCGCAGCGGCGCGTGCTGGTCGGGCAGTCGCGCGCGGGCTATTTCGTGCTGTGGTCCGCAGTGCAGGATCCCGACCTGTTCTGGGGACGCATCGCCAGCAATCCGTCGCCGGGGCCGGCACGCGAGCAGTTGTTCGTTCCCCCACGGTCGCACGCACGTACGGACCTGCGCGTGGCGGTCGCCAGCGGTACACGCGACACCGTGGAGCGCCAGCGCATCGCCCGCGACTGGACGACGCACTGGAGCGCGCCGTCGTCGCACGCCCCGTGGCAGGTCACGTTGCTGACGCTGCAGGACGGCACCCACGCGGCCACGATCGGCGAAAGCTACCGACGCGCGATGTTGTGGCTGTTTCTTGGAACAGGGCAGGCGGCGCTGCCGCAGTGAACGGGATGAACGGGCGTGCGAGGCTGGCGCAGCGCGGCATTCACACGTGTAGGTGGATGGGCTGCCGGGCGTTGCCGGCCTCCATCCGTAACGGGATTCACAGAAATGGACCGGCCGTCGGAAATCCCTGCGCGATGTCATACATCGGGCATGTGCGCGGCTTAGGCTCGTTCCATGGACTCCTTGGCCGACATCCGGGCCGTCCTGGCCGCCGCGGGACAGCGAATCGAACACGGAGCGCTGCGTGAAGACCCGCACGTGTTCATGGACGCGCTGTGGCGACAGGTGTACGACCCTGCGCCCGATGACCTGCAGCCTTATGTATGGGCGAGGCTCTCCGATTTCTCCGCGCAACTCGGGGTGCGGGGCGACGTAGCCGCTGATCGCAGTCCGGTGCGGGCGCCGCCGGAGGTGTTCATGCGCCGCTGAGCCGTCCGGCTCATCTCACGCTGAGCGGGTGGCTGACCTGCGCACGGCGCGCGTTGCGTTGTGTGTGAAAAGCAGACCAGCCTCCTCGACTTCCGCATGAATTCCGGCACCACGATCCGTCCCGCCCGCCTGTCCGAGGCGGCCGCCCTGTCCGACCTGATGCGCCGCACCTTCGTGGCGGCCAACGGCCACTGCAGCACGCCCGGGAACGTAGCCACCTTTCTCGACCAGGTCTACACGCCGGCGCGGCAGGCGCAGGAGATCCGCGACCCCGACACGCTGACGCTGATCGTCGAACAGGACGGCGCCTGGGCCGGCTTCGCGCAGCTGCGCTGGGGCACCGTGGCGCCGGCGGAGGTGACGTTGCGGCCGGCGGTGGAACTGGGTCGCATCTACCTGGACGCCGCCTTCCACGGCAAGGGGATCGCGGCGCTGCTGGTGACCCACCTGCTGGCGGCGGCGCGGCTGCGCCATTCGCGCTCGGTGTGGCTCAACGTCTGGCAGGAGTCGGAACAGGCGATCCGCTTCTACCGCAAGCACGGCTTCCAGATCGTCGGCCGTTCGGTGTTCCGCGTCGGCGACGACCCCAAGGACGACTGGGTGATGACGCAGGCGCTGCCGGCCGACTGACGCCGGCAGCGCCGACCGGCGGTAGGCCGCTGCGCATGCACCGCCGCGTTGGCGGGGATGTCCTCACCGGGAGATCGTCATGGGCATCCGGCACCTTGCGGCCTTGTCGCTCGGCATCGCGGCGCTCGCCTGCGTCGGATGCAGGCAACCTGCAGCACCCGCCGAAGCGGCCGTCTCTCCGCCGGAGATGGCACTGGTCGGCGCGCATCTGCTCGAGGGTCTTGGCGACTACCGCTTCCCGGTGACCTCGAAACATCCCGAAGTGCAGCGCTGGTTCGACCAGGGGCTGATGCTGGCGTACGGCTTCAACCACGACGCGGCGGAGCGGTCGTTCCTGAAAGCGACCGAGCTCGATCCCGAGTGCGCGATGTGCTGGTGGGGCGCGTCGCTGGTGCTGGGACCGCACGTGAACGCGGGGATGGACCCGGCAGACAACGCGGACGCCTGGCAACGCCTCCAGCGTGCGCGCACCTTGGCGCCGAAGGCGACGGCACGCGAGCAGGCATTCATTACCGCGCTGTCGGCGCGGTATGCGGAGCGGCCTCCGGAGAACCGTCGCGCGCTCGATGAAGCCTACGCGGAAGCGACACGTGCGCTGGTGCGGCAATTGCCCGAGGATCCCGATGCCGCGGTCCTGCACGCCGAAGCGATGATGGACCTGCAACCGTGGGACTACTACGACGCCGACCTGCGTCCCAAGGGCCACACGGCGGATATCGTGTCGGTGCTGGAATCGGTGATGGCGCGGCATCCGGACCACGCCGGCGCGCTGCACCTGTATGTCCATGCTGTCGAAGCCTCGGCGGCCCCCGAGCGCGGTGCCGCGGCCGCGGACCGGTTGCGCGAGCTGATTCCCGGATCGGGCCACCTGGTCCACATGCCGGCGCATATCTATGCGCGGGTGGGGCGCTGGCATGACGCGGTGATCGCCAATCAGCGCGCAGTCGAGGCCGACGATGCCTATCTCGCTGTCTGTCGCGGCAATACGCAGGGTGTGTATCCGCTGGGCTATGTGCCTCACAACCACCACTTCCTGTGGTTCGCCGCCAGCATGGAGGGCAGCGGCGCGCTGGCGCGCGACGCTGCGCGCAAGACCGCCGAGCGTACCGACCTGCCGGACCTGATGCGCCAGCCCGGCTTCGCCGGCCTGCAGCACTACTGGATGACGCCGTGGTTCGAGCGCGTGCGGTTCGGTCGCTGGGACGAGATCGTCGCCGGCAAGAACCCGGCCGAAGATCTCCCTTACGTCACCGCGATCTGGCATTACGCGCAGGGCATGGCGGCGATCCGCCAGTCCCGGCTCGATGACGCCGAACGCCACCTGGCGGCCCTGCGGCCGATCGCCGCCGATCCGAAGATGGACACGTTGATGGTGTGGGACCGGTATCCGCTCACGCACGCGGCGAAGATCGCCGAGCGCACCGTCACGGCGGAACTCGCGTCTGCGCGCGGCGACCACGAGGCGGCGATCGCAGCCCTGCGCGAAGCGGTAAAGATCGAAGACGGCATTCCGTACGACGAGCCGCCGGGCTGGCATGCGCCGGTCCGCCACTCGCTAGGCGCCATCCTGCTGGCGGCAGGGCGCGCGGGCGACGCCGAACAGGTCTACCGCGAGGAACTGAAGCGCAACCCCGGCAACGGCTGGTCGCTGTATGGCCTGGCACGGAGCCTCGAGGCCCAGCAGAAGACGCGCGAGGCCACGGACGCGGAGCGGCAGTTCGCCGCGGCGTGGCGCAACGCCGACATCACCCTGTCGGCGTCACGCCTGTAACCGCCCGGCGGCAGGTCACACCGTCGGTTGGCGCAGCACCGGGTTGTCCCAGCCCGGACGCGGGGCGAAGCGGTCGCCGTGACGCGCCTGCAGCGCCTTGAGTTTTTCCAGCAACGCGTCGGGGCCGACGGCCTTGACGTGTTCGATCGGACCGCCGCGGAACGGGGCGAAGCCGGTGCCGAAGATCACGCCGGCATCCAGCAGGTCGCTGTCGGCGACCACGCCATCGTGCAGGCAGGCGACGGCTTCGTTGAGCAGCGGCAGGATCAGGCGGTCTTCCAGGTCGTCCGGCGCCTTGTAGTCGGACGGCACCTGCGGCTTCACCGGCTTGCCGTTCTCCCACTTGTACAGGCCCTGGCCGTCCTTCTTGCCGCGCTTGCCGGGTTCCACCGTGGCGAGCGCCGCGGGCAGCGTCAGGCCGAGGAACGGCGACAGTTCTGCGCCGACGCCTTGTGCGACGTCCAGGCCGACGGTGTCGATCAGCTCGATCGGGCCCATCGGCATACCGAACTTCACCGCCGCCTTGTCGATCACCGGGCCGGGGATGCCTTCGGCATACGCGGTGGCCGCTTCCAGCATGTACGGAAACAGCACGCGATTGACCAGGAAGCCCGGCGTGCCGGCGACCGGCACCGGGAACTTGTCCAGCGCCTTGCAGAAGGCAGCCAGGCGCTTGACGTTGGCATCGTCCAGCGCATCGTGCTGGACGATTTCCACCAGCGGCATCAGCGCGACCGGGTTGAAGTAGTGCAGGCCGGCGAACTGTGCCGGACGCTGGATGTGTTCGCGCAGTTCGGTCAGCGGGATCGACGAGGTGTTGGTGGTCAGCAGCGCATCGGGCTTCAGGCGCGGCTCGACGGTCTGGTACAGATCGCGCTTGGCGTCCGGGTTCTCGATGATCGCCTCAATCACCAGATCGGCCTGCGGCACGCCGTCGCCGGCAAGGTCGCCTTTCAGGCGCGCGGCCACGGCGGGACGCTTGCTCTCGTCCTTCACCTTTTTGGCGAACAGTTCCTGCGCGCGCGACAGGGCGCCGTCGATGAAGCGCTGCTCCCGGTCCTGCAGGGTGACGTTGAAGCCCTTGTAGGCGGACCACGCGGCGATGTCGCCCCCCATCACGCCGGCGCCAACGACATGCACGTTGGCGATGCCGTGGTCCTTGCCACCGAGGCCCTTCAGGCGCTCGGTCAGGAAGAAAATGCGGATCAGGTTGCGCGCGGTCGGCGTGCCGGCGAGTTTCACCACCGCCTTGCGTTCGGCATCCAGACGGCCCTGGATGCCCTTGCCGCCAGCGGTCTTCCAGACGTTGATGAGGGCGTAAGGCGCGGGGTAGTGCGCCTTCGGTGCCTTGCGCGCGACCTGCTTAGTCATCTGCGGCGCAAGGATCTGCCGCGCCAGCCAGCTGTTGCTGAGCCAGCCGGTGAAGCGCTGCTTGAACGGACGCGGCGGACGCGAACCGATCAGCGCGACGGCGGCATCGACCAGCACCGCCGGCTCGGCGATCTTGTCGACCAGCCCCATCGCCTTGGCCGAACTGGCCGACAGCGTGCGACCGGTGAGCATCATGTCCATCGCCTTCGGCGAGCCGACCAGGCGCGGCAGGCGCGCGCTGCCACCCCAGCCCGGGAAGATGCCCAGCTTCACTTCGGGCAGGCCGATGCGGGTGGACGGGTCGCTGCTGGCGACGCGGTAGTCGCAAGCCAGGGAAATCTCGGTGCCGCCGCCCATGCAGAAGCCGTGGATGGCGGAGACCGTGGGGCAGGGCAGTTCCGCCAGTTTCTGGAACACCGCCTGGCCACGACGGATGGCGTCGTTGACGGTGCCCTTGCGGTCGAACTCCTGGAACTCCTTCAGGTCGGCGCCGGCAATAAAACCGCTGGTCTTGGCCGAGCGCAGCACCACGCCCTTCGGCGGATCGATGGCCAGGCGTTCGATGATGGCGGCCAGTTCGATCAGTACGTCCTGGGAGAACGCATTGACGCTGGCGCCCTGTCGGTCGAAGGCGAGCACGACGATGCCGTCGTCACGCAACTCGGTCTGCCAGTGACTGAATCGCAGCCCATCGAAGTTCGTGGCCATGCAGGAGACCATCCGTTCACGTATGGAGAAGGCCGCTATCATCCCGAGGTTGTTTCATCCCCGTCAAATCCACATATCCCAGGGAACGTCGTCTCGGGCGTGACCGGCGGCAGGGGGATGGTCCCGCTGCTCCGGTTAAATTCTTGATAGGGCAACGGTTTGGACAAGGCGTTGAACTTTCCTCCGCTAGCGCGGTCACAGGGCCCGGCCAACGCCGAGCCGACAGGAGTGCGGCGCGGCATGGCCGAAGTAGATCCAACCCAGGAGCTGGACCTCGAGCTGGTCAGGCGCGTGCAACGCGGCGACAGCGCGGCCTTCGATCTGCTGGTGCGCAAGTACCAGCATCGCGTGGTGGCGCTGATCGGGCGTTACATCCATGACTGGAGCGAGTGCCAGGACGTGGCCCAGGAGACCTTTCTGCGCGCATACCGCGCGCTGGGAAATTTCCGGGGCGATTCCCAGTTCTATACGTGGCTGCACCGCATCGCCGTGAATACCGCCAAGAACCACCTGGTCGCGCACAACCGTCGCCCGCCCACCGCGGACGTGGATGCCGCCGACGCCGAGCAGTACGACATCGGCACGCGGCTGCGCGACACCGACACCCCCGAGCGCGAACTGATGCGCCAGGAGATGGAGGCGACGGTGATGAAAGCGGTGGACGGTCTGCCGGAAGAACTGCGGACCGCGATCACCCTGCGCGAGGTCGATGGCCTCAGCTATGAGGAGATCGCGCAGAAGATGGACTGCCCGATCGGCACCGTGCGTTCCCGCATCTTCCGGGCGCGCGAAGCGATCGACGAACAACTGCGTCCCCTGCTGGACGTGGACAGTACAACCCGGGAGCGCGCCCGCTCATGACCGCCCGCAACGAGACACCGACCATCGACAAGCTCGACATCCACCACCGCCAGCAGCTGTCCGCCCTGATGGACGGCGACCTGCCGGCTGACGAGGCCCGTTTCCTGCTGCGCCGCTTGCAGCACGACCACGAACTGGCCGGTTGCTGGGAGCGTTGGCAGCTATGCGGCGATGTGCTGCGCGGCCAGGGCCGTGCGCCGGCGCCTGCCGGTTTCGCCGAGCGCGTGGCGCAGGCGATCGCGGCCGAATCCACGTCCAACACCCTAGCGGCGCCGCAGGCGCAGACGGTGCGTCCGCGCAACCTGTTGGCACGCTGGGGCGGCGGTGCGCTGGCCGCTTCCGTTGCGCTGGTGGCGTTGTTCATGGCGCGCCAGCAGTCTCCGCAGGATGTCCCGGTGAGCGACGACACGCAGGTCGCGTCGGCACAGGCCACGTTGCCTGCGATGCTTCCGGAATCCCCCTCCGGTCCGGCTCCCGACGCAGAAGCGTACGCGGCAGCTGCGGTGGCCGTCGCGGCGACCGTGCCGCGGCGACAGGACAGCGCGCGCCGCAGTGCGACGCGCAGCCAGCAGGCCGCGCGCAGCGCGCAGCGGGTGGCGCGGGCGGAAGCCCCGGTGCGCGCGAATGGCACCACGCAGGGTGCGCCATTGGAAGCGGTTGCCACAACGACGACCTCTGCGCCTGTGCATGCGGCATCCAATCCGTTCTCGCATCGTGCCCCGGAAGCCAATGCCGTGGCCTCCCGTCCCTGGCCGCGCTCCGCGCTGTCGGCCTATCCGTCGGCCAGTGGCGGCCTGGTCACGGGTTACAGCTCGGATTCTGCTGCCCGGACGTTCTATCCCTTCGAGCCCCGCCTGCCCGCCAGTGCGCCGGCCGCGGCTCCCGTCGACGCCCCGCGCGACTGATATTCCGCGCGTCCGGTCTGGTGCCGGACGCGCGCGACACCCTGGTTCACTTCCTATCGAGGCATGCATTCGATGACCCCACACGCCCGTCACAACCTGTTGGCCCTGTTGATGCTCACCATGCCGCTGGCCGCCTGCGCCCAGCAGGCCGAAGCGCCAGCGCCTGCCGCGTCCGCGACGCCTGCGGTGGCGCAGTCCGCCGCACCGCAACTGGTCACGGGTCTTCCCGACTTCACCCAGCTGGTGGAGCAGGTGGGTCCGGGCGTGGTCAACGTCGAGGCGACGGTCGGTTCGCGGCGCAGTGCGCAGGCGAGCGAGGAGGCTGACATTCCCGAGATCTTCCGCCGCATGCTGCCGCCCGGTTTCCAGATGCCGGGTCCGGGCCAGCAGGGGCCGCAGCGCCGCGGCACGTCGATGGGCTCGGGTTTCATCATTTCGGCCGACGGTTACGTGCTGACCAACCACCACGTCGTCGACGGCGCGGATGAGGTCAAGGTGACGCTTCCGGACCGCCGCGAGCTGACTGCCAAGGTGGTCGGCAGCGACCAGCAGTACGACGTGGCCCTGCTGAAGGTCGAGGCCAAGGGGCTGCCGACCGTGCGGATCGGCAACTCGGCCACGCTGAAGCCGGGCCAGTGGGTGGTGGCGATCGGCTCGCCGCTGGGCCTGGATCACTCGGTCACCGCCGGCATCGTCAGCGCGGTCGGCCGCAGTGCGTCGGCCGAGCAGCGCTACGTGCCGTTCATCCAGACCGACGTGGCGATCAACCAGGGCAACTCCGGCGGCCCGTTGCTCAACACGCGCGGCGAAGTGGTCGGCATCAATTCGCAGATCTTCTCGGTGTCCGGCGGCTACATGGGCATCAGCTTCGCCATCCCGATCGACCTGGCGATGGGTGCGGTGGACCAGTTGAAGGCGACCGGCCGAGTGAGTCGCGGGCAGCTGGGCGTGCAGGTAGGCGCAGTCACCGCGGACGTCATGAAGGGCTTCGATCTGCCGGACAACCGCGGCGCGTTGGTCAACGACGTGGTCAGCGGCAGTCCCGCCGCCAAGGCCGGCGTCGGTCCGGGTGACGTGATCCGCTCGGTGAATGGCCGTGCGATCAACGACTCCAGCGACCTGCCGCCGATCATCGGTGCCATGGCGCCGGGGACAAAAGTCACGCTGAGCGTGCTGCGTGACGGCAGGCCTCGTGACATCTCGGTCACCTTGAGCGAGCTGGACGAAGGCGAGGGCGTTGCACGTGGTACCCCGGCTGCACCGGAGGCTCCCGCCGCCCCGGCAGGCCGCAATGCGCTGGGTATCCAGAGCCAGGCGTTGGATGCCAACAGCCGCAAGCAGCTCGGGGTGGAGTCCGGTGACGGCGTGCTGGTCAGTCGCGTCGAGAGCGCCGCCGCACGCGAGGCGGGCCTGTCGCCGGGCATGGTCATACTGCAAGTCGGCCGCAACAAGGTGAACAGCCCCGCGGCGCTGGACCGCGAACTGGCGGGCGCCAAGCCCGGCGACACGGTCATGCTGCTGGTCCGCAGCCGGGGCGTGACCCGCTTTGTGGCGGTGACCGTCGAGAAGGGCTGATCCACACCCGTTCCGCGTCCGACATCGCCCCGCTGTGCCGGGGCGATGTCGTTTCCGGCCCTCTCGGAAGCCCGGGCGGGCGAGTCGGGCCCCCGGCCGTGCGATAATCGCCCGTTATTCCTGACGACGGCACAGGCCGCCGCCCCCCATGTCTTCTGATTCCATGCGGAATATCCGCAACTTCTCCATCATCGCGCACGTCGACCACGGCAAATCGACCCTGGCCGACCGCATCATCCAGCTCTGTGGTGGCCTCGAGGCCCGTGAGATGGAAGCGCAGGTGCTCGACTCGAACCCGATCGAGCGCGAGCGCGGCATCACCATCAAGGCCCAGTCCGTGTCCCTGCCGTACAAGGCGAAGGACGGGCAGGTCTACCAGCTCAACTTCATCGACACTCCGGGTCACGTCGACTTCTCCTATGAAGTCAGCCGCTCGCTGGCTGCCTGCGAAGGCGCGCTGCTGGTGGTCGATGCCGCCCAGGGCGTGGAAGCCCAGTCCGTCGCCAACTGCTACACCGCGGTGGAGCAGGGTCTGGAAGTGGTGCCGGTGCTGAACAAGATCGACTTGCCGACCGCCGACACCGACCGCGCCAAGGCCGAGATCGAGGCCGTCATCGGCATCGATGCCGACGACGCCGTGGCGGTCAGCGCCAAGACCGGTCTCAACGTCGATCTGGTGCTGGAAGCCATTGTCCAGCGCATCCCGCCGCCGCAGCCGCGCGACACCGACAAGCTGCAGGCGCTGATCATCGACTCGTGGTTCGACAACTACCTGGGCGTGGTCTCGCTGGTGCGCGTGATGCAGGGCGAGATCGGCCCGAAGAGCAAGATCCTGGTGATGTCCACCGGCCGCACCCACGAAGTGGACAAGGTCGGCGTGTTCACCCCCAAGCGCAAGGAGCTGAAGAAGCTCGGCGCCGGCGAGGTGGGCTGGATCACCGCCTCGATCAAGGACGTCCACGGCGCCCCGGTCGGCGACACGCTGACCCTGGCCGGCGACCCGGCCCCGGGTCCGCTGCCCGGCTTCCAGGAAATGCAGCCGCGCGTGTTCGCCGGCCTGTTCCCGGTCAACGCCGAGGACTACCCGGCGCTGCGCGAGGCGCTGGAAAAGCTGCGCCTGAACGACGCCGCGCTGCGCTTCGAACCGGAAAGCTCCGAGGCGATGGGCTTCGGCTTCCGCTGCGGCTTCCTCGGCATGCTGCACATGGAGATCGTGCAGGAGCGTCTGGAGCGCGAGTACGACCTGGACCTGATCACCACCGCGCCGACCGTTGTGTATGAAGTCCTCAAGACCGATGGCACGGTGGTTTCGCTGGACAATCCGGCCAAACTGCCGCAGTCCAACCTGATCGAAGAGGTGCGCGAGCCCATCATCCGGGCCAACATCCTGACGCCGGAAGCCTACATCGGTTCCATCATCAAGCTGTGCGAAGAAAAGCGCGGCGTGCAGATCGGCATCCAGTACCTGGCCAGCCAGGTGCAGATCAGCTACGAACTGCCGATGGCCGAAGTGGTGCTCGATTTCTTCGACAAGCTGAAGTCGGTCAGCCGCGGCTACGCCTCGCTGGACTACTCGTTCCTGCGTTTCCAGCCCGGTCCGTTCGTGCGGCTGGACACGCTGATCAACGGCGACAAGGTCGATGCGCTCAGCCTGATCGTGCACCGCAGCCACGCCGACCGGCGCGGTCGCGAGCTCACCGAGAAGATGCGCGAACTGATCCCGCGGCAGATGTTCGACGTGGCCATCCAGGCCGCCGTCGGCTCGCAGATCATCGCGCGCAGCACCGTCAAGGCGATGCGCAAGAACGTGTTGGCCAAGTGCTATGGTGGCGACATCACCCGCAAGAAGAAGCTCCTCGAGAAGCAGAAAGAGGGCAAGAAGCGGATGAAGCAGGTGGGCCGCGTGGAGATTCCGCAGGAGGCCTTCCTCGCGGTGCTGCAGGTGGACAGCAAGTAAGTCCGTTCCGATGTGGGTGGCGCGCGCCCCGGTGCGCGTCGCCGGATGCAATCCAAAGGAAGCTCGATGAGTTTGATGACCTGGTTCGAATCGCTGTTGGTGGGCGCGACGCTCGTCAGCGGTGCGGTGTGGCTGCTCGACACGCTGTTCTTCGCCAAACGGCGCAAGGCCAAGGGCGGCCTGCTGGACGAGGAGCCGGTGCTGGTCGACTACTCGCGCGCCTTCTTTCCGGTGCTGGCCGTGGTGCTGGTGCTGCGGAGCTTCATCGCCGAGCCCTACAAGATCCCGTCCAGCTCGATGATGCCGAACCTGCTGATCGGCGACTTCATCCTGGTCAACAAGTTCTCCTACGGCCTGCGCCTGCCGATCACCAACCAGAAGTTCCTGGCCATCGGCGAGCCGGCGCGCGGCGACGTGGTGGTGTTCAAGCCGCCGCACGATCCCGAAAACAACTGGATCAAGCGCGTGATCGGCCTGCCGGGCGACAAGGTCGGCTTCCACGGCGATACCGTCTATCTGAACGGCCAGCCGCTGAAGTACCAGACCCTGGGCGAGTACCCGGGCGCCGGGGACCGCGCCGAGGCGCTCGGCTCGACGCTGCTGCGTGAAGAGCTGCCTGGACGGCCGCACACCATCCTGGAAAGCGTAGGCCTGGCACCGCCGGGCGGTGGCGAGGGCGATTGGGTGGTGCCGCCGGGTCACTATTTCGTGATGGGCGACAACCGCGACAACAGCCTGGACGGCCGGTTCTGGGACTACCATTTCCTGCCGGAGCAGAACCTGCGGGGCAAGGCCTTCCTGGTCTGGCTGAACTGCGAGGGCTGGTTCTGCAAGAATGGCTTCGATGCCTCGCGCATCGGCAACGGGATCGAGTGATCAACCAACGCTAACGGGGACGGACGGGGGAATGGCAATGAAGCGCAATCAGAGTGGCATGACGTTGTTGAGCTTTGTAATCGTGCTGGCCGTGGTCGGCTTCGCCGCCTATATCGCCATGCGCCTGTTCCCGATGTACCAGGAGTTCTACGCGGTCAAATCCTCGATGAAGGGACTGGCCAACGAGGCGGGCGTCGGCGATATGGATCCGGGCCGCATCAATGAGCTCTTCTTTCGTCGCCTCGACATCAACTACGCCACCAACATCAAGCCGTCGCACGTAAAGATCGAGCGCATGGAAGGTGGCTGGAACATGAAGGTCGGTTATGAAGTTCGCCGGCCGCTGGTGGGCAATCTCGACGTGGTCGGCAATTTCAATGCCGAGCAGGCGTTGACGCGCCACGGCGCGGACTGAGAGTTTGGCAGTTGACCGCATCGGCCATGCCTTCGCCGACCAGGGCCTGCTTGCACAGGCCCTGACGCATCGGAGCGCGGGAGCGCCGCACAACGAGCGGCTCGAGTTCCTGGGCGACGGCGTGGTCAACCTGCTGGTCGCGGATACGCTGTTCCAGCGCTGGCCCAAGGCCGACGAGGGCGCACTTACCCGGGCGCGCGCCGAACTGGTGCGCGAAGCGTCGCTGGCGGCCATCGCACGCCAGTTGCAGCTGGGCGAACGCCTGACGATGGGCCCGGGCGAAATGAAGTCCGGTGGCCATCGCCGCGACTCGATCCTCGCCGATGCGCTGGAGGCGATCGTGGCCGCCATCTACATCGACGCCGGCTTCGAGGCGTGCCGCAGCGTGGTGATGCCCTGGTTCGAGGCGTCGTTGGCCGCACTGCCGGTCGGACGGCCCGAGAAGGATGCCAAGACGCGGTTGCAGGAGTGGTTGCAGGGCCGGCAGCGTGCGCTGCCTGTCTATGAACTGGTCTCCGAGAGCGGCGACGACCACGCCAAACTTTTCCTCGCGCGCTGTACCACGCTGGATCCACCGTTGACGGCGGACGGCGAGGGCACGTCGCGCCGCAATGCCGAGCAGGTCGCCGCCGCGGCGCTGCTCGACAAGCTCGACATTTCGAAGTGAGTACCGCCCCGTGAGCCAGTCTTCGTCCCATCGCAGCGGCAGCGTTGCCGTCATCGGCCGCCCCAACGTGGGCAAATCCACCCTGACCAATGCCCTGGTGGGCGCCAAGGTCAGCATCACCTCCAACCGCCCGCAGACCACGCGTCACCGCCTGCTCGGCATCGCGACGTTTGCGGCGGGCAAGGATCGACCCGCGGGCCAGATCGTGCTGGTCGACACGCCCGGCCTGCACAAGCAGCAAGGCAAGTTCTCCGCCTCGGCGATGAGCCGGGTGATGAACCGCGCCGCGCGCGGCGCGCTGGAGGAAGTCGACGCTGCCCTGATGGTTGTCGAGGCCGGTCGCTGGGACGAAGAGGACACGCTGGCCTACAACGTGCTGCGCGATGCCGGCATCCCGGTGGTGCTGGTGGTCAACAAGGTCGACCGGATCAAGGAGAAGGCGGCGATGCTGCCGTTCCTGGCCGAGGTCGGGCAGGATCGTGAGTTCGCCGCCGTGCATCCGGTGTCGGCCTTGAAGCGCAACGGTCTCGACGCGCTGGTGAAGGACGTGCTGGCGTTGTTGCCTGAGCAGCCGCCGATGTTCGGTGAGGACGAGATCACCGACCGCAGCGAGCGCTTCCTCGCCGCCGAGCTGGTCCGCGAGCAGCTTATGCGCCAGTTGGGAGCGGAATTGCCCTACGCCACCACCGTCGAGATCGAAAGCTTCACGACCGAGGTCACGCCGAAGGGAGAACTGGCCCGTATCGGTGCAGTGATCTGGGTGGAGCGCGAGAGCCAGAAGGCTATCGTGATCGGCAAGGGCGGTGCCCGGCTGAAGGACATCGGCAGCAAGGCGCGCCAGCAGATGGAGCATCTGTTCGATCGCAAGGTGTTCTTGGAAACCTGGGTACGTGTGCGCGAAGGCTGGTCCGACGACGAGACCGCGCTGAAGGCCTTCGGTTACGAGTGAGTCGCCGGCGACGCCGGTCACATGCGCCTGAGCGACACCGCCTTCGTCCTGCACGCGCGCCCCTGGCGCGAGACCAGCCTGCTGGTCGAAGTGCTGGGCCGCGAACAGGGCCGGTTGGGCCTGATCGCGCGCGGCGTGCAAGGTCCGAAGAGGCATGTCCTGCGCGCCGCCCTGCAGCCCCTGCAGCTTATCCGCCTCGATGGCGACCTGCGTGGCGAACTGGCGCGGCTGGTCAGCGCGGAAGCGCTCGATGCCGCCCCGCAGCCGGCGGGCGATGCGATGCTGGCCGCGTTCTACCTCAACGAACTCGTCCTGCGGCTGGCGCCGCGCCACGACCCGCTGCCGGACCTGTTCGATGCCTATGCCCGCACACGCGAGCAACTCCGCGCACGCGAAGGGCTGGCGTGGTCCTTGCGCCGGTTCGAGCGCGACCTGATCGAAGCGTTGGGCTTCGGCTTCGCGCTCGATTGCGATGGCGACGGCGAGTCCATCGACCCGGCAGCGCGTTACCGGCTGGATCCTGAGCACGGGCCGCGTCGCCTGCGCAGCGACCGTGGGCATGAGGAACGCAGCCAGGCCGCGACCGGTCGTGCCTTGCTGGCCCTGGCCGAAGACGTGCCGCCGTCGCCCGACGATCTGGCCAGCCTGCGTATGCCGATGCGCGCTGTGCTGGCGCACCACCTGGGTCCCCGCGGACTGAAGTCCTGGGAAATGATCGGCGAACTGGGACGGTTGAAACGTCCCGGAAGCGCGACCGGCTGACGCCCTCAGTCCGTCGTCGGAAGCAGGCGTCCGCTGGCCGCCACGAATGCATCGCGCAGGGCGGCGTCCGCAGGTGCCGCATGCCAGTTGGACGCCACCTCGGCCAATGCCGCGGCCCCCGCGAACCCGCAGCTCGCCTGCAGTCGGTGGAGCTGGGCGCGCAGCGCCGCGTCGTCGGCGCGGGCGAAGGCCTCGAGGCACGCGCTCCGCGTGGACGGCAGTTCGGACAGGAACAACTGGCGCAGCGTCGCCACGTGCTCCCGGTTTCCCGCGAGGGCGACGAGCGCGGCGGCTTCATCCCAGTCTGGCCTTGCCGATGGCGGATCGCTGCCCAGCGCCGCCCGCACCGCAAGCAGCAGGGCCTGGGCCGTCAATGGTTTGACCAGGACACCGGCGAAACCTGCCTGCACAAGGCGTTCGTGGGTCGAGAGCGTGGTGTCGGCGGTATGCGCCAGCGCGCACGCGGCGGTGCACCCCATGCGCAGATGCTGCAGCAGCGCGGCCCCACTGCCGTCGGGCAGGTTGGCGTCGATCAGCCAGGCATCGAAGGGGCCGGTGGCGGCCAATGCCTGTGCGCAGTCCTCGGCGACGTGCACGTGGGCGGGCAGGGTCTCCAGCGCGGCCGACAGGAACAGGGCACTGACCGCGTCGTCCTCCACCAGCAGTATCGAAGGCATCGTGCCTGGAGTGGGGGACATTGGCCGTGCTTCCTGCGGACTGGTGCCATCTTAGCGCCAGCAGGCGCGACCGGCGGCCATGCGACAATGCCGCCCCGCCAAAGACACGCAGCCTGACGCCACGTGGCCCGTACCCGCTCCCCCCGCATCGACAAGACCCCGTTTGAAGCTTCCATCACCGACCTGACCCACGACGGACGCGGCGTCGCCCGCCGCGACGGGAAGGCCGTCTTCGTGTCGGGCGCCCTGCCGGGCGAGCGCGTGATGGCCGAACAGACCGCCAAGAACCGCCATTTCGACGAAGCAAGAACACTGGACGTGCTGGAGGCTTCGCCTGACCGCGTCACGCCGCGCTGTCCGCATTTCGGCACCTGCGGCGGCTGCGTGCTGCAGCATCTGGATGAGGCGCGTCAGATCGAGGCCAAGCAGCGCGTGCTGCTGGAGAACCTGGAGCGCATCGGCCACGTCACGCCCGGCACGGTGCTTCCGTCGCTGACCGGTGCCAACTGGGGATACCGCCGCAAGGGCCGCTTCTCGGTGCGGCGCGTCAACAAGAAGGACAAGACGCTGGTCGGCTTCCGCGAGCAGGATCCCCGCTTCGTCGCCGATCTGTCCGAATGCCACACCGTCATTCCGGAGATCGGTGGCAAGGTGGCCGATCTCGCCACGCTGGTCGAGAGCCTGGACGCACGCGAGCACATCCCGCAGATCGAATTCATCGCCGGTGACGAGAGCGCGGACTTCAGTGGCATCGCGCTGGTGTTCCGCCACCTGCAGCCCTTGAGCGAGAGCGACCGCGCGAAGCTGGTGGCGTTCGGCGAGGCCAGCCGCTTCGCCATCTTCCTGCAGCCGGGCGGGCTGGAAAGCGTGCATCCGCTGTGGCCCGAGGCGCCGCAGCTGGCGTTCGCGCTGGCGCCATGGAACGTGTCGCTGGCGTTCCGTCCGCTGGACTTCATCCAGGTCAACGCCGCGCTCAACGAGAAGATGATCGCGCACACCTTCGGCCTGCTCGACCTGCAGGCGACGGACCGCGTGCTCGACCTGTTCTGCGGCCTCGGCAACTTCACGCTGCCGATGGCGCGCCTGGTGGGCGAGGTGGTCGGCGTGGAGGGCGATGCCGGCCTGGTGGCCCGTGCCCGCGAGAATGCGGAGCGCAACGCGCTGACGAACGCGCAGTTCCATGCGGCCGATCTGACCCAGGACCAGCGCGGTACGGCGTGGATGCGTCAGGGCTTCGACAAGCTGCTGCTGGATCCGCCGCGCTCGGGCGCCATCGAGGTGCTGCAGCAGCTGCCGCTGAAACAGTTCGACCGTATCGTCTACGTCAGCTGCCATCCAGGCTCGCTGGCGCGTGACGCCGGCTACCTGGTCAACGAGCAGGGCTATACGCTGGTGTCGGCGGGGGCGATGGACATGTTCCCGCATACCGCGCATGTGGAATCCATTGCCTTGTTCGAAAAGCGCTGATGGGCATCGAAATCGAACGCAAGTTCCTGGTGACCGGCGACGTCTGGCGCGCGTACGCGCACGAGGTCGTACCGATGGCGCAGGGTTACATCAACGACATGGGCGCGCTGGATCGCGGTGAGCAGAAAGCCTCGGTGCGCGTGCGCATCCAGGGCGACGCTGCTTTCCTCAACCTGAAATCGCGCGAGCTGGGCGCCACCCGGCAGGAATTCGACTACGCCATCCCGGTCGCCGATGCGCGCGCGCTGCTGGCGCTGTGTGTGGGCGGGGTGATCGACAAGCGTCGCCACCATGTACGCCATGAAGGTCATCTGTGGGAAGTCGACGAGTTCCTCGGCGACAACGCTGGGCTGGTGGTGGCGGAGATCGAGCTGGACCGCGCCGATGAAGACTTCGTGAAACCGGCCTGGGCCGGCAAGCAGGTCACCGACGCCGCCCGCTATTACAATCTGGCTCTGGCATCGCGACCGTACGCGCAGTGGTCGGACGACGAACGCGCCGCCACCGACATTCCCTGAGGACTTCCCGAAATGCTCGTCATCGGCATCGCCGGCACCGAACTCACCGCGCAGGAGCGCGACTGGCTGCAGCACGACGCCGTCGCCGGCGTCATCCTGTTCACCCGCAACTTCGCCTCGCGCGCGCAGGTGGCGGAGCTGTCGCAGGCCATCCGCGCCGCCGCGCCGCGTCCACAGCTGGTCTGTGTGGACCAGGAAGGCGGGCGCGTGCAGCGCTTCCGCGAGGGCTATAGCGACCTGCCGGCACTGGAGGTGTTCGGCAAGCTGTATGCGCAGGATCCGCAGACGGCGCTGCAGCGCGCCGAAGAACACGCCTGGCTGATGGCCAGCGAGATCATCGCCAGCGGCGTGGACCTCAGCTTCGCGCCGGTCGTGGACCTGGCGCGTGGCAACCGCGCCATCGGTAACCGTGCCTTCGATGCCGATCCTCAGATCGTGGCCGAATTCACCCGCGCCTACGTGCGCGGCATGCACAGCGCTGGCATGGCGGCCACGCTGAAGCACTTCCCCGGCCATGGCACCGTGCTCGAGGACACGCACTTCGACGATGCCGTCGATCCGCGCCCGCTCGAGGTGCTGCGCGCCGAGGACCTGATCCCGTTCGTCGCCGGTATCGAGGCTAAGGCCGATGCGGTGATGATGGGGCACGTGAAGTATCCGGCCGTCGCGCCCGAACCCGCCGGCTATTCGCCGTTCTGGATCCAGAAGATCCTGCGCGAAGAGATGGGCTTCCGGGGTGTGGTGTTCTCCGACGACATCGGCATGGCCGCGGCGTTCTCCGCCGGTGGCGTGAAGCAGCGCATCCACGACCATCTGGATGCCGGTTGCGACGTGGTGCTGGTGTGCTCGCCGAAGCTGGTGGACGAGTCGCTGAAGGCGGTCGAAGGCCGCGCGCTGAATACCGCCGCCGTGCTCGGCGTACTGGGCCGTGGCGCGCTGGGATGGGACGGCCTGATCGCCGATGCCCGTTACGGTAGCGCCCAGGCCGATGTGATCGATAACATGAAGGGAGTGGTTTGATGGACTCGCTGGGCAATCCGCGACCGAAACTGGCCGACGCGCTGGCCAACGCCGACCTGCTGGTCGACCGCGCGACACTGGACGCTGCCATCACGCGGATGGCAGCGCCGATCGCGCGCGACTACGCCGGGGAAGTGCCGGTCTATCTGACCATCATGCACGGCGCGCTGCCGTTCGCCGGCCAGCTGTCGCTGGAACTGGGCGCGCTGGGCCTGGACCTAGAGTTCGACTACCTGCACGCGACCCGCTACCGCGGCGAGACCACCGGCGGCGAACTGGTGTGGAAGCACCGGCCCGCGACCGCGCTGTACGGCCGCCGCGTGCTGCTGGTGGACGACATCCTCGACGAGGGCCACACGCTGCTGGCGGTCAAGCAGTGGTGCCTGGAGCAGGGCGCTACCGACGTCCGCATCGCCGCACTGACCACCAAACAGCACGACCGCTGCGTGGACGGCATCTGCGCCGACTACGTAGGCCTGGAAGTCGCGGACCGCTATGTGTTCGGCTTCGGTATGGACTACCACGAGCAGGGCCGCAACCTGCCGGGCATCTACGCACTGAAGGAATGATGATGTCCAATATCGCGCTCGCCGTCATCGGCGGTACCGGCGTCTACAAGCTGGCCGACCTGCAGGATGTGGAAGCCCGCGAGCTGGACACGCGCTTCGGCGCGCCCTCGGGTCCCGTCCGCATCGGCACCCTCGGCGGCCGTCGCGTGGCCTTCCTTGCGCGTCATGGCGAGGGCCACTCGGTGCCGCCGCACCAGGTCAACTACCGCGCCAACCTGCAGGTCCTGAAGGATCTTGGTGCAACCCGCGTGCTGGCGCTCAACACCGTGGGCGGCATCACCGACGCCTGCGGGCCGCGCGTGCTGGCCTGTCCGGACCAGCTGATCGACTACACCTGGGGTCGCATCTCGACGATCTGCGAGGAACCCGGCAGCGAGGTGCTCCATGTCGACTTCGGTGATCCATACACGCATTTACTACGCCAGCAGATCCTGGCGGCGGCCCGCGAAGCGAACGTCGACGTGCTCGATGGCGGCTGCTATGGCGCAACCCAGGGGCCTCGACTGGAGACGCGCGCGGAGATCCGCCGGATGCGTCGCGACGGCTGCGATCTGGTCGGCATGACCGGCATGCCGGAAGCGGGGCTTGCGCGGGAAATGGGGCTGGAATACGCCTGCCTCGCCATCGTGGCGAACTGGGCTGCAGGGTGCGGCACTGACGAGGAGATCACGATGGAAGAAGTGCTGGCCAATGTGGCCGCCGCCTCATCCGGCATCCCGGCCTTGGTGGCCGCGCTGGCACGAGGGTGATTGTCAACGCGCGTCAGGCTTTGCATACTCGGCGGGTGTGACGTCACGCCACACATTCCACCCGCATCCAGAAAAGGAAATACAAGCGCTATGCCGTACGGTACCGTGAAATGGTTCAACGATGCCAAGGGCTTCGGATTCATCGCGCCAGAAGATGGCAGCGCCGATGTCTTTGCGCACCACACCGCCATCAACAGCAAGGGCTTCCGCAGCCTGCAGGAAGGCCAGCGCGTCAGTTACGAGCTGACCCAGGGCCCGAAGGGTGCACAGGCGTCCAACATCACGCCGGCAGCCTGATCCAAGACGATTTTCTTGAACCCCGCTCCGGCGGGGTTTTTTAACGCCTGCTGTTTTCGCCACACCGGGTTACGCACGACAAAGGACGGCCGCGCGCCATGAAATCCCAGCACATCGCGATCATCGGCTACGGCACCGCCGGGCAGGCGGCGGCGCTGCTGCTGGCGCGCGACGGGCACCGGGTAGAGGTGTTCGAGCGGGCGCCGGAACTCGGGCCGGTCGGCGCGGGTTTCCTGCTGCAGCCGACCGGCCTGCAGGTGCTGTGGGAGCTGGGGCTGCTGCCCGGCGTGATGGCGCACGGTCGTCGCGTGAACCGGCTGTACGGCGAAACGCCTTGCGGCCGCGCCGTGATGGACATGCGCTACGCGGGGCTGGACGCGCGACTGTTCGGTCTGGGCATGCAGCGTGGTGCACTGTTCTCGATGTTGGCCGAAGCATGGGCGGCACACGGTGAGGTGCATCGTGGCCATGCCATCGAAGAGGTGAGTGACGACACCCGCCGCGTCCGCGACCAGCACGGTCGCTGGCATGGTCCGTTCGATCTGGTGATCGCGGCGGACGGCGCGGCGTCGAAGCTGCGCGGCGCCACTGGGGCGGTGAAGCGTGAGGCGGTCTATCCCTGGGGCGCACTGTGGCGACTGGTACCGCAGGGCGACTGGGCGTGGGGCGACGAACTGCGCCAGCGTTACGTGGCTGCGCGCAAGATGATCGGGTTGCTGCCGGTCGGCACGCGCCCGGGCGACGACACGCCACGGCTGAGCTTTTTCTGGAGCCTGCCGATCGCCGACTTCGATGCGTGGCGATCGCGTGGCCTGCCCGCATGGCGCGACGAGGTCGCGCGGTTGTGGCCGGACGTGGACGCCTGTCTCGCCGACACCGTCGATCCCGACCAACTGGCGCGCGCCAGTTACCGCGACGTCACCCTGCGTCAGTGGCATCGCGACCGCCTGGTCGTGCTGGGCGACGCCGCGCATGGCATGAGTCCGCAGCTGGGGCAGGGCGTCAACATGGCGCTGATGGATGCGCTGGCACTGCGCGATGCCCTGCGCACGCAACAGGATATTCCCGCGGCGTTGCTCGCCTACCAGCGCGAACGCCAGGCGCATGTCGGCATCTACCAGTTCTGGAGCCGTTGGCTGACGCCGATCTTCCAGTCCGATCTGGACTGGGTCGCTCATGCACGCGATGTCGCCTTCCTGCCTGCCGGCCGCCTGCCGGGTGGGCGCGGGCACATGCTGCGGGTGCTCAGCGGTACGCAGCATGGATTCTTCGGGACGCTGAAGCTGAAGCCCGACTTCCTCGCAGCGCTCTAGTGCCGGTCCTCGGGCACAATCGGGATCGACAGCCTCTGCGGGAACCGGTGATGGACGACCTTCCTCCGTTCGACACGCATCGCGTCGACAACCAGCCACCGCCGTTCGAGCCGCGCGATCTGTGGGCGGACGATGCCGTATTGCGCGAGGGTGTCGAGCGCGAGGGCGGCGCCACCTTCGCCCCGCGGCTGGCAACCTATGGTGCCTTGGCGGGCGACGAACTCTACCGGCTCGGCTTCGACGCCAACCGCGACCGGCCACGCCTGCGGACGCACGACCGTACCGGGCGGCGCATCGACCTGGTCGAATTCCACCCCGCCTATCACCGGCTGATGGACGTGGCGAAGACGCACGGCGTCGCCGGCCTGTCCTGGCATGAGCCGGAACCCGGTGCGCATGTCGCCCGCGCGGCCCTCAGTTACCTGCATCACCAGGCCGAGGCGGGCACCAGTTGCCCGCTGACGATGACGCACGCGGCCGTGCCCGTCCTGCAGCGCGAACCCGGTCTCCGCGAGTGGGCGAAGAAAGCCGCCGCGCCGCACTACGATCCGCGCGATGTGCCCATCGCCGACAAGGCCGGCATCACGCTCGGCATGGGCATGACGGAGAAGCAGGGCGGCTCCGACGTACGCGCCAACGCCACCACGGCCACGCCCCGCGACGACGGCATGTATGCGCTGGTCGGCCACAAGTGGTTCTTCTCGGCACCGATGTGCGACGCGTTTCTGGTGCTGGCGCAGGCGTCCGGTGGCCTGACCTGCTTCCTGATGCCGCGTCGTCTGGATAGCGGCGACAAGAATGCGTTCCGGCTGATGCGCCTGAAGGACAAGCTGGGCGACTGGGCGAATGCATCCAGCGAAGTCGAATTCGCCGGCGCGCGTGCCTGCCGCGTGGGCGAGGAGGGGCGTGGCGTGGCGACCATCATCGAGATGGTGATGCTGACGCGGCTGGACTGCATGCTCGGATCGGCCGCCGAGATGCGCATGGCGCTGACACAGGCGCTGCACCACGCGCGGCATCGCAGGACGTTCGGCAAGCCGTTGGTCGAGCACGCGCTGATGCGCAACGTGCTGGCCGATCTCGCGCTGGAGTCGGAAGCTGCCACCGCTTTCGCCCTGCGCGTGGCGCGCGCCGTCGATGCGGCGCCGCATGATCCGCAGGAAGCCGCTTTTGCCCGCATCGCGACAGCGGCAGGCAAGTACTGGGTATGCAAGCGCGCGCCCGCGTTCGTCAACGAGGCGCAGGAATGCCTGGGCGGCGCGGGCTATGTGGAGGAATCGATCCTGCCGCGGCTGTACCGGCAGGCGCCCTTGAATTCGATCTGGGAAGGCAGCGGCAACATCCAGTGCCTGGACGTGCTGCGGGCGCTGTCGCGCGAGGCCGGCACGCGCGAGGCGGTCGCCACCGAACTGGCCTCCGCCGAGGGCAGGGACGCGGTCTACGACGCGTTCGTCGACCGCCTGCGGACCGACTTGTCGTCGGCAAGCGAGGCCGGCGCGCGCATGCTCGTCGAACGGCTGGCGCTAGCCCTGCAGGCGGCGGTGCTGTTGCGCGCGGGCAGTCCGGCGGCCGCGTTGTTCGTGCGCAGTCGCCTGGGCGGCGCGCACGGACTCGCGTTCGGCACGCTGTCCGACGATGCGGACGTCGGCCCGCTGCTGTCCCGGGCGCTGCCGGCATGAAGGCGGGGCGCTGGCTGCTCATGGTGCTCGCCGCACTCGGCGTGTCGTCGCAGGCGCAGGAGGCGGTGCGATGGCCACCGCCGCTGCTGTCCGCCGCACAGCAAGCCGACGCGATCCATGTCTACAAGGCGCAACGGCGCATGGAGCTGCTGCGCAACGGGCGTGTCATCGAGACGTACCGCATCGTGCTGGGCGGCGCACCGGTCGGACACAAGCGGCAGCAGGGTGACCAGCGGACACCGGAAGGCGACTACCGCATCACCTACCGCAACGACCGCAGCCGCTTCCATCTGTCGCTGCGCGTGTCCTATCCGAATGAGGCCGACCGCCGGCAGGCCGTCGCGCGCGGCGTCGATCCGGGCGGCGACATCATGATCCATGGCGCCACGCCGCCAGGGTCGAAGGCGGACTGGACCGAAGGCTGCATGGCGGTGACCAACACCGAGATGGAAGCGATCTGGCAGCGCGTGCCGGTCGGCACGCCGATCCGCATCAATCCCTGAGAAGAAGGATTCTCAGCGTGGGCCGCCGCGCGAGGCGAGGGCGCGCGAGCCGGTGATGATCAGGCGGACCATTTCCGAGAGCTGCTCGATCAGTTCCGGATCCTTCTCCGGCGGCAGGTCCATCGCGGTGGCGCCCATCGCGAACACCAGGCGGGTGATCGCCTTGGAGACCAGCGCGGGTTCGTGCAGCGGCGCGTTGTCGCGCGCGGCCAGCCGGATCAGGTCGATGCACAGCTCTTCCTCGAAGAACTGCAGCTCGCGTTCGACCGCATGCTTGAACGCATCCGAGCCGACGTTGCCTTCGCGCAGCAGCACATGCAGCAGCTTGTCGTCGGCGCGCAGCTGCTCCATGAACGCTTCCACCGAGCCGCGCACCACGCTGCGGTCGCTGCTGGTGGCGCGGTGCCGCGCCTCGCCGATGATCTTGCGCAGCGAGCGACCGGCCAGGTCGATCAGCGCGACCGCCAGTTCGTCCATGTCGCGGAACTGGCGGTAGAAGCTGTTGGGCGCGATGCCGGCCTCGCGGGCCACTTCGCGCAGGCTCAGGGTGGAGACGCTGCGGTGCGGACCTACCAGTTTCAGGGCGGCCGCCATCAGGTCTTCGCGCGAAATGGACGCCTTGCGGCCGGGGCCGTGATCGTCCTGGAGCTGCGGTTGCGGGTTCGGAATCACGCGAAGAGGCCGGGCATACGGGGTGGTAGGGGCATCATAGCCCCGTAAATTAATATACAAGTGTATACACAATCGTCTTCACAGCGGTATAGTGATGGCCATGAACGCCCAGATCCGTCCGATCCCCCGCCGGCCCGGTCCCCTGAAACGCCTGATCCGGCCCTTGGTGAAGCCGGATGTCTTCGACTTCTGGGCCACCCGTTTCCACCGTACCTGGACCTGGGAACGCCCCCTGGCCCGGCTTGTCGCGCGCGAAACCGCCTCGGTCGACGCCGTGACCCTGTTGTTCAAGCCCAACCGCCACTGGGCCGGTCATCGTGCCGGCCAGCACGTCAACCTCGGCGTGGATGTCGACGGTGTCCGCATCACCCGCAGCTACAGCCTGACCGAGCCGCCGCGTGCGGATGGCCTGCTGCCGATCACCGTCAAGGCGATCGAGGGCGGAAAGGTCAGCCGGCACCTGTGCGAAGACGCCCGCATCGGCGATATCGTCGAGCTGGGCCAGGCGTTCGGCGAGATGACGTTGCCCACGCCGTCCGAGGGTTCCTTCCTCCTGCTGGCTGCAGGCAGCGGCATCACGCCGCTGATGGCGCTGGTGCGCGAACTGGCCGGGCAGGGCATGCCGTCCGACCTGACGCTGATGTACTGGGTGCGTCGCCGCGAGGAGGCCTGTTTTCTCGACGAGCTGCGAACGCTGGCCGCCAAACATCCGCACTTCCGCCTGCGTCTGCTGCTGACGCGCGACACCGCAGTGGCTGCCGACGAAGCCGAAGGCCGCATCGATGAGGCACTGCTCGCCGCGCATGCAGGCGACCTGTCCGCACGGCAGGTGATGGCCTGCGGTCCCGGCGGGTTCGTCGAAGCCGCACGCGATTTGTTGGCGTCGCGCACCGCCGCGTTCCAGGCCGAAGCCTTCACCGCGCCGCCGGTCACGGTGGTGGACGAAGGCGAGGTCGACATCCGCCTGCAACGCAGTGGGCGCACGCTGCGCGTGCCGCGCGGCGAAACCCTGCTGGTGGCCCTGGAGCAGCACGGACTGAAGCCGCCGTCCGGCTGCCGCATGGGCATCTGCAACACCTGCGCCTGCGGCAAGTCCGCCGGCAGCACGCGCCACCTGCCCAGTGGCGAGCTGATCCACGAACCCACCCAGGCGTTGAAGCTGTGCATCCACAGCGCCGCCACCGACCTCGAGCTCGACCTCTGATGGCCTCTTCCCGCAACCGCAAACTCACCGTCGCCGAACTGGACCAGTTCGGCGAAGAACTTGACGCGCTGCGTGCGCGCACCGTGGCGACGCTGGGGGCCCGTGACGCGCGCTACATCCGCAACGTGGTGAAGGCCGTGCGCTACACCAACCTGACCGGGCGCGTGCTGCTGTTCGCCGCGGCCGTCGCCGGCGGCCTGTGGCTGGCCGACAGCGCGATGGGTTGGCTGTTCTGGGTGCTGTGGGCGCTGGGCGCGTTCTCGCTGGGCCTGGGCAAGATCCTGGACAACATGGAGCTGGGCCATAACGTCATCCACGGCCAGTACGACTGGATGGGCGACCCGCAGCTCAACGGCAAGACCTACGACTGGGACATCGTCGCGACCAGCGACAACTGGCGCCACACGCACAACTTCCGCCACCACACCTACACCAACGTGCGCGGGCTGGACGACGACATCGGCTACGGCCTGCTGCGCATCTTCCCCGAGCAGAAGTGGCGGCCGTTCTACCTGGTGCAGCCGTTCGTCGCGGTGGTGTTCGCGCTGCTGTTCCAGTGGGGCATCGCCATCCAGGACCTGAAGCTGGGCCGCTGGTGGAGCGGCAAGATGACCAACAAGCAGCTGCGCCGGAAGTCCGCGCCGGTGGTGCGCAAGATGGGCAAGCAGCTGGCGAAGGATTACGTGATCTATCCGGCGCTGGCCGGTCCGTTCTTCCTGCCGGTGCTGCTGGGCAACATGGTCGCCAACGGCCTGCGCAACGTCTGGACCTACGTGATCATCTTCTGCGGCCACTTCACCGCGAATGCGGAGACGTTCCCGAAGGAATGCATCAAGAACGAATCGCGCGGCCACTGGTACCTGCGCCAGTTGCGCGGCTCTTCCAACCTGCGCGGCGGGTTCCTGATGAACGTGATGTCGGGCAACCTGAGCCACCAGATCGAACACCACTTCTTCCCCGACTTGCCGGCCAACCGCTACGCGGAGATGGCCAAGGAAGTGCGTGCCATCTGCAAGCGCTACGGCCAGCACTACAACACCGGCACGCTGCTGACCCAGTTCGGCCAGGTGTGCTGGCGCATCGTGCGGCACGCGTTCCCCAGCCGTCCGCGCCGCGTGCCCGCGCTGGTGCAGGTCGACGCGGTCGCATAAGCCGTCAGGGCGTGTCGGGCGCAACCGCCCGCGCTGCGCGGGCGACCTCGCGCTTGAGTCGCCATTCGGCGAAGAACGACGCTGCGATCAGGGCGGTGCCGAGCAGGCCCAGCCACTGGAACCACGGATTCTCGAACACGTCGTCGGCCAGGTCGTTGCCCTGCAGCTGCAGGCGCAGCAGGCGTACTTCGGTGGCAAGGGCGGCGGCGCCGGTCTCGCCGCGGTGCCGAGATTCTTCGGCCTTCACGGCCAGCTGCGTCATCGCCGCCAGTGCGGCGGCCTCGTCGTCGGTCCGGCGCTCGACGGTGACCACGAGCGCGCTGGTCAGCAGGATCAGCGCGGTACCGAGTCCGCGCAGCAAGGGCGGCAGCGAGTCGGGAATCATGCACGGACTCCGGCGGGAGACTGCCGCATCCTAGACCACGCATGGCGTGGTCGTCATCGCTGCGCCGTGGCGATCAGTCCAGGAACTGCAGGCGCGCCAGCTCCGCATACAGGCCGTCCTGCGCCAGCAACTCGGCGTGCGTACCTTGTGCGACGATGCGGCCGCGATCCATGACCACGATGCGGTCGGCCTTCTGCACGGTCGCCAGGCGGTGTGCGATGACCAGCGTGGTGCGGCCGTCCATCAGGCGCTCCAGCGCGTTCTGCACGGCCCGCTCGCTCTGCGCGTCGAGTGCGCTGGTCGCTTCGTCGAGCAGCAGGATGGGCGCGTCCTTCAGCAGGGCGCGCGCGATGGCGATGCGCTGCTGCTGGCCGCCGGACAGGCGCGCGCCGCGCTCGCCGAGGTGGCTGTCGAAGCCGCCCGGCAACTCACGGATGAAGTCGTCGGCCTCGGCGGCTTCCGCTGCGGCCTGCAGTTGGGCGTCGGTGGCATCCAGCTTGCCGTAGCGGATGTTCTCGGCCGCGCTGGCGGCGAAGATCGTCGGCTGCTGCGGTACGAGCGCGATGTGTTCGCGCAAGTCGGCCGGGGCGAGTTCGCGCAGGTCCACGCCGTCGACGCGAACGCTGCCGGACTGCGCATCATGGAAGCGCAGCAGCATCGAGAACACCGTGCTCTTGCCGGCGCCGGACGGACCCACCAGCGCGACCGTTTCGCCCGGACGAACAGTCAGGTCGAAATCGTCGAGCGCGGGCAGGTCGGGGCGCGACGGGTAGTGGAACGAGACGTTGTCGAAGCGAATCTCGCCCTTCACCGGTGCGGTCAGCGCGTGCGGCGTGGCAGGTGCGCGGATGGCCGGAGTTTCGCCCAGCAGTTCGGCGATGCGGCCCATGCCGCCTGCCGCGCGCTGCAGTTCGTTCCAGACTTCGGCCAAGGCACCCACCGAGCCGCCGCCGATCAGGGCATAGAACACGAACTGACCGAGCTCGCCCTTGCTGACGCGGCCAGCGATCACATCGTGCGCACCCGACCACAAGACGAGCACCACCGCGCCGAACACCAGGGTGATGACCGTAGCGGTCACCAGCGACTGTGCCCGGATGCGCTTGCGCGCCGTTTCAACCGAGAGCGCGACCGCGTCGGTGAAGCGCCCGAACTCGAAGGGTTCGCGCGCATGCGCCTGCACGGTCCGCACCGCGCCCAAGGTTTCGCTAGCCAGGGTGTTCGCATCGGCAACCCGGTCCTGGCTTGCGCGCGAGGCTTTCTCGAGCCTGCGGGCACCCAGCAGGATCGGCGCGACGGCCAGCGGAATACCCACCAGCGCGTACGCGGCGAGCTTCGGGCTGGTTACGAACAGCATCACGATACTGCCGATCACCGTGATCGTACTGCGCAGGGCGACCGACATACTGCTGCCGACGACGCTGCGCAACAGTTCGCTGTCGGCCGAGAGGCGGGATACCAGCTCGCCGCTGCGAGTGCGGTCGTGGAATTCGGCGTCCAGGTTCAACAGGTGGCCATACAACTGCTTGCGCAGGTCCGCCACCACACGCTCCCCGAGCAAGGACACGAAGTAAAAACGCGCGGCGCTGGCGATCGCCAGTACCACGACGACCACGAATACGCCCAGAAAGACGCGGTCGATGTTGCCGCCGCTGTCGAAGCCGTGGTCGATCATCTGTTTGAAGGACACAGGGAAAGTCAGTGTCGCCGCCGACGCCAGCGCCAGTGCCAGCAACCAGGCGGTGAACAGCCCGCCATGCTGGCGCACGAACGGCCACAGGGCGCGCAGGGTGCCCAGCTTGGCCTTGGGTTTGGCGGCGGTGTGGGCCGGCGTCTCGATCTGGGCGCTCATGGGGTCCGTGTTGAAAGCGGTTGTGGAAGAGGCTTCGTTCCCGACCGGGCGGGAAGCCTCTTCCACAAGCACCTGTTGCCTCGCAGGCGACTAGCCCGCTCCGACAAAGCGCACCCGGTTACGGGTGGCGTCGCGCAGCTGCGATTTCAAGGCGTCCAGGCGATCCACCGGCAGTTGGATGCGCAGGCGTGCGCCGCTCTCGTCGAAGCCTTCGTCCTGCTTCACCGCCTTGTGGGCGGTCAACGCGGCATGTACGTGGCCGAGGTCGTCAAACGGGCAGGCCAGTTCGACCGTGGCCAGACTGACCAGCGGCTCGCGCGGTGCCAGTCGCAGGCACTCCGCCGCGGCACCGCCGTAGGCGCGCACCAGACCCCCTGCGCCGAGTTTGATGCCGCCATACCAGCGGGTCACCACCACCATCACCCGGTCGAAGCCCTGGCCATCGATCGCGGCCAGGATCGGTCTGCCGGCTGTTCCCGATGGCTCGCCGTCATCGCTGGAACGGTATTCCTGGCCGATCCGGTAGGCCCAGCAGTTATGGGTCGCCGCCGGATCGCCGATCTCGCGCAGGAAGGCGAGCGCCTCGTCGGCGTTGTCGGCCCGCGAAGCCTGTGCGAGGAAACGGCTGTGCTTCACCTCCTGCAGCTGCGAGGCGCGTGCGGCGAGAGTATCGCTCACGGATTGCCGAGCAGCGGGCGCAGGTCTTCCGGCACGCGCTGGAAGGGATGCTCCTGCACGAACAGCTGGAGGCTGCGCAATGCGTTGGCGTCATCGCCGAGGTCGCGGCGCAGCCGGATGCGATCCAGCCATTCCT
The DNA here is from genome assembly GCF_014851815.1 of Pseudoxanthomonas sp. PXM01. Lineage (GTDB taxonomy): Bacteria > Pseudomonadota > Gammaproteobacteria > Xanthomonadales > Xanthomonadaceae > Pseudoxanthomonas_A. The sequence continues at coordinate 818,375 of NZ_JACVAJ010000001.1, read as the reverse complement.
CGGGTGGCAGCCGCGTGTCCGCGTCGACCGGTACCTGCAGGTCGGTGCGGCGCAGGGCATTGCGGGCCGCGCTGGGCTGGGCACTGCCGGCGCTGGCGGCCGGCGGTGGGGGTGGAGGCGGCGCGGCGGCCACCGGCGCGGACGCTGGCATGACCTCCTTGGTCCTGGCCTGACGGTCCCGGGTGGTTACGCGATTGCCGGTCACCATGACGGAATCCAGCGTCAGCTTGTCCTCGGCCTTGGCGGCTGCTTCCCGTCGCTCCTCGTCGTAACGGACACGTTGCTCCTGTTCCTGCTCGGCGGCAGCGCGGTGCTGAGCGCGCACGCCGGGTTCCGGCGCGGCCGCAGCGACGGGTGCCTGTTTCGAATATGCGTCGGTGTCGACGGGAAACGCCTGCGGTGCCGCTTCAGGGGCGGGCGGAGCAGGGGAAGCGGCAGGCGCGGGGATCAGCGCGAGCGGGCTGCGCTTCGGCGGAGGCTCCTGGCGCGCCGCCGCCTCCGCATTCTGGCGGGCCGGTCCTGGCGCGGTTGCCGCGCGACCGATCGGGGTAGGCGGCAGAACCTTCGCAGGCATGGGAGGAGCGATTTCCTGCGTCACCACCGGGGCGGGCAGCGCGTCGGCGGCCGGTGCGGCGGCATCCGCAGCGACGGTCTGCGAGGGGGCTGCCGACTCGGCGACCTGACGCGCGGCCTCCATCGGCACTTCACTGGCGACCGGGACTTCATGCAGGGGGCGAAGCTGCCAGGCGACGCCGGCAGCGAGCAGTACCGAGGCGGCCACGCCCATGCCCAGCGGCCAGCGGCGCCGCGTCGGCGGCGCCTGGCCGCCTTTCGCGGGTGTGGACGGCACGGCCGCGCGTGCGGCGCCGAGGATGCGGGCATCCAGTTCGGGCGACGGACCACCGTGCGGTCCCAAGCGGGACAGCGATTGCGCCAGCGCGCGCTCTTCAGGGGTCAGGGGCTCGTGGGGCATGCTCATTCGTTCAACCTCGTCCGCAACCGGTCCATCGCATACCGCAGTCGCGATTTCACGGTTTCCCGGCCCACGCCGGTGATCTCGCCGATCTCCTCCAGGGTCAGTTCCTGCTCCAGCCGCAGCAGCAGCACCTCGCGCTGCTCCGGCGGCAATTCATCCATGGCCAACTGCAACCGCCGGCGCTGTTCGAACTCGGACAGCTGCCGCTCCGGGGTATCCGGGTCCGGCACGCGCGCCGTGCGTTCGTCGGCATCATCCGGCGCCGCAGGGCGGTGCTTGGACGCGCGCCAATGGTCGTTCAGGCGATTGTGCGCGATCCGGTACAGCCAGGTCCCGAACGCCGCTTCCGGTTTCCAGCCCTGGCGCGCACTGATCACGCGCTGCCAGGTGTCCTGGAAGAACTCGTCGGCCAGCGCGGCATCGCGCAGGTGCCGGAGCAGGAACCGATAAAGCGGCCCACGGTGGCGCGCGTAGAGCTGTTCGAACGCCGACGCGTCGCCCGCGGCATAGGCCAGCATCAGGGTCTCGTCGGCGGGTTCGGCAAGGTCGTTCACTGCTACCAGCGTAAGCGGTACCCACGCGCCCGTGAAGCTGGTGCGGGGTCGGGCGCCTGCCGCGTTCATCCTGGACCAGATGTGCGTCGGCATGACCCGACCAGTCAAAGCAGCGGGAGCAGGGGAGGCTGGCACGTGCATGGCAAACGGCCCACGGTCCGCGGCGGGGTTGCGCGGGTCGTTTCCGTTCAGGGGGCGGCAGGCGGTATGCTCGCGGCGGGGGACTTCCGGATACCGCACACCGACTCGTTCGGACCACGGCCATGCCTACGCCATCGATCAGCGCCGACAACCTGGCCAGCGCGGACGCCTCGCCGGCGGAGCGGATCGCGCTCGTCCTGCGTGGGCTGTTGCCGGCGGGTGCGGAACTGGCCGTCTGCTGGCGCGACTGGGCGCTGGGCAATGGCAGCGGCGCCACCCCGGACGCGTCCAGCACGTTGCGACGGCGCGCCGAACATGCGCTTGCCGAAGCGGTGGTCGAACACGACGGTCCCGACTCGCGCGTGTACGCCTGGGACAACGCCGACGGCAACGCCCGCGTCGCGCTGGCGCTGGCGCTGCCCGCACCGCTGGCAGAGGCCGAGGAGGCCTCGTGGGTATTGCTGGCGCGCACGCTGCTGGTGACCTCGCTGGACGCCTCCCGCGCGCAGGCGCGCGTGGTGTCGCTGGAGAAGTCCAAGCGCCTTCAGCAGGCGCTGTACGAGATCGCCGACCTGGCCGGCGCCGACCTCGAGATGCCGGAGATGCTCCGCCGCATCCACGCGGTGGTGAATTCGCTGATGTACGCGGAGAACTGCTACATCGTCCTGTACGACGACCAGCGTCGCAGCGTGCGTTTCCTGTATTTCGCCGACCAGCGCGACCCCTACATCGCCGAGCCCGAGCGCGAGTTCGGCGAAGAGGAGATGGTCAACAGTATGACCTTCGCGCTGCTGCGCCACGGCCAGCCGCTGCGCGGACCGTCGGCGGTGATCCGGCAGAAGCTGGGCGTGGTCCGCGATCCCTCGCACGGCCCGGACAGCCTGGACTGGCTGGGCGTGCCCATGCGTCGCGACGACCATGTCTGCGGTGCCATCGTCGTGCAGAGCTACGACGCGCCGGCCAGTTACGCCGATGAGGACCGCGCGCTGCTGGGCTACGTGGCGCAGCACATCCTCACCGCGCTCGACCGCAAGCACGCGCATGTCGAGCTGGAGCATCGCGTCGCGGTGCGCACGCATGAACTGCAGCGCGCCAACCGCGAACTGCAGGCCGAGATCATGGAGCGCAAGCGCGCCGAGAAGCTGCAGCGTGCGCTGTTCCGCATCACCGACCTGGCCATCACCTCGGACAGCCTGGAACGTTTCTACGCCGACGTGCACACGGTGGTCGACGAACTGATCAATGCGCGCAATTTCTACATCGCGCTGGTGTCGGACGACGGCAAGGACCTGAACTTTCCGTACTCGATCGACGAACGCGATCCGATGCGCAAGACGCGACGGATGACCAACGGCCTGACCGAGTACGTCATCGAAGCCGGCCGTCCGCTGCTGGCCGATCGCGAGGTGATCGGCCAGCTGGCCGAAGCGGGCAAGGTACTGCAGCACGGTCCGCCGGCCTACAGCTGGCTGGGTGTTCCGTTGTTCCGGGGCGACGACGTGGTCGGTACGGTGGTCGTGCAGAGCTATTCGGAAGAGGTGAAGTTCACCTCGCACGACCAGAACCTGCTGACCTTCGTCGCCCACCATATCGGCAACGGTCTGGACCGCCAGCGGGCGCAGGAACGCCTCCGCAGCGCGCACGCCGAGCTCGAGCGCCGGGTCGACGAGCGCACACGCGAGCTGGCCGAAGCCAATCACCAATTGCGCTCACAGATCGGAGAGCGCCTGCGGGTCGAGCAGCAGCTGACCCACCAGGCCACGCATGACGCGCTGACCGGACTGCCCAATCGTCCGCACCTGCTCGATCGCCTGTCGGCCGCCATCGAGCGCGCACGCCATGGCGACGGACAAGCGTTCGCCGTGCTGTTCCTCGATCTGGACCGCTTCAAGCTGGTCAACGACAGCATGGGGCACGCCGCCGGCGACGAACTACTGGTGGAGGTGGCGCGCCGCATCACCATGAGCGTGCGCGACGAGGACGTGGTGTCGCGCCTGGGCGGCGACGAGTTCGCGCTGCTGGTCGAGTACGCCGAAGGCATCGAGAACGTGCGCGACTTCGCCCAACGGCTGCTCGCCGTGCTCGGCCTGCCGATGTGGGTGGCCGGCCGCGAACTATTCCCGTCCGCCAGTCTCGGCATTGCGGTATGGCATCCGCGTTATCGCAACGGCGAAGAGCTGCTGCGCGACGCCGATGCGGCGATGTATCGCGCCAAGGAGCAGGGACGCGACCGCTGCGCCATGTTCGACGAGGCCATGCGCGAGGCGGCGGTACAAAGCCTGGATCTCGAGGCCGACCTGCGCCGGGCGATCAATCACCGCGATTTCCTGCCGTTCTACCAGCCGATCCGCCGGATGGACGACGGTCGCGTCATCGGCCACGAGGCGCTGCTGCGCTGGCAGCACGAACGGCGTGGCCTGCTGTTGCCCGCGGAGTTCATTGGCCTGGGCGAACATAGCGGCCTGATCGAACAGGTCGACTGGCTGCTCTACGAACAGGTGGTGCGGCAGATCGCGCGTGGCGTCGAGGGCTACATCTCGGTCAATGTGTCGCCGCGGCATTTCCGTTCGCCCGACTTCGGCGATCGCCTGCTGGCGATGTTCGAGGCGCAGGGGGCGGACCCCTCGCGCCTGCGGCTGGAGATCACCGAGGTCGCGCTTCTCGATGATGCGCCGCGCACGCTACGCATCCTGCGCACGTTGCGCCAGCACGGCATCCTCGCGCAGCTCGACGACTTCGGTACCGGCTTCTCCGCGCTGTCGTACCTGCACCGGTTCCCGATCTCGGTACTCAAGATCGACCGCAGCTTCGTGTCGGGGCTCGGCAGCGAAGCACGGCCCGAGAGCCTGGCGCTGGTGCGCGCCATCCTGGCGCTGGCCAGCACGCTGGGGATCGAGACGATCGCCGAGGGTGTGGAAACCGAGGAGCAGCGCCAGTCGCTGATCGAACTGGGCTGCCATCTCGGACAGGGCTACCTGTTGGGCCGGCCTGCCGCGCAGATGGAAGTCGTGGTCGCCGACGTGGTGTGAGCATCCCGGGTGTTGCCCACATGACGTGGCGTACGGGTTGAGCGGCAGGACGGGGAGGTCCATCCGTGGACCTCCGCTCGTCTGGATCATTCGCCAGCGAGGGCAGGGGCGTCGTCCTTGACCGCCACCAGCCGATGCGCCTGCTCGACCATGCCGATGAATTCCGCCTTCAGGCCATACGGATCGCGTCCCGTCGCTGCGCGCGCGGTGCGCGCCACGTCATTCCAGTTCCAGCCGTCGACGCGTTGACCACCACGCAACAGGTCGGCATAGGCCGCCACGGCACTGGCGAAACGGAAGGCGTCGCTGGGTTGTGCGGTCAGCGACGTTTTCGCGATCGGTGTTTCGATCAAACGGCTGGCCTCCTGGCCCGGCAGCTTGTAGCGCAGGCGCACGTGCGCGACCTCGGTGGTCGACGCGCCTGCGGCGACCTGCTTGCCACCGTAGCGCAGGGCGGGAAGGCGTTCCGCACCGCTGCCGACCGGCGTGATCTCGTACAGCGCAGTGACCTCGTGGCCGGCACCGATGTCGCCGGCATCGACCTTGTCGTTGGCGAAGTCCTCGTTGGCCAGCACGCGGTTCTCGTAGCCGATCAGCCGGTACTCGGACACCACGGCGGGGTTGAACTCCACCTGGATCTTCACGTCACGGGCGATGGTCAGCAGGGTCGACTGCATCTCGTCCACCAGCACCTTCCGGCCTTCCTGCAGCGTGTCGATGTAGGCATGGTTGCCGTCGCCGACATCGGCCAGCTTCTCGGCCAGCGCGTCGTTGTAATTGCCGGTGCCGAAGCCCAGCGTGGTCAGCGCGATGCCGGAGGCGCGCTGGTCGGCGACCATGGTTTCCAGCGCGTCCTGGCTGACGGTGCCGACGTTGAAGTCGCCGTCGGTGGCCAGGATCACCCGGTTCACGCCGTCCCTGACGAAGGCCTGCTTCGCCATCGCGTACGCCAGGCGGATGCCGTCGCCGCCATTGGTGCTGCCGCCGGCCTGCAGGCGATCGAGCGCACTGAGGATCTCGTCGTGCCGGTTGCCGGGCGTCGGCGGCAATACCAGGCCCGCGGAGCCGGCATAAACGACGATGCTGACACGGTCCTGCGCGCGCAGTTGGGTAACGAGCTGCGCGAACGACTGCTTGAGCAGCGGCAGCTTGTCCGGCGACTCCATCGAGCCGGACGTGTCGAGCAGGAACACCAGGTTGGCCGGGGGCAGCGTCGCTTTCGGTACGTCGTAGCCCTTGATGCCGACCATCAGCAGCTGGCGCTTGGCGTTCCACGGTGCCGGTGCGAGTTCGGTGGTCACCGCGAACGGCCGGCTGCGGTCACTCGGTCCGGCGTGGCCATAGCGGAAGTAGTTGATGAACTCCTCCGCACGCACGGCGTCGGCGGGTGGACGCTGGCCTTCGCGCAGCATGCGGCGCACGTTGCTGTAGCTGCCGGTGTCCACGTCGACAGAGAACGTCGAGACCGGCTCGTCCAGCGTACGGCGCACCGGGTTGTCGTCGCGGTCGGCGTACTTCTCGGCGTTTACCGGTGGGGCTTGCGGGGCAACGATGACGTTGGCGGTCCGGTACTCCATCATCATCGCGGGAGCCGGCGGCGGCGGTGCCGAGGGCGCGTAGGCCAGTCCGGTAGCCGCCGTCGCTTTGGCCTGCTCGCTGCGCAGACGGTTGCCGGTGACGGCGATGCGGTCGAGCGTCTCCTGGTCGCGCCGCTCGGTGGCGGCTTCCTGGCGGGCGTATGCGTCTGCAGCCACCGCGGCCGCTTCGGCTTCAGGGGAGTGCTGGGTCGTGGGGTTGGATTGGCAGGCAGCCAGCAGGGCGGCGGCCAGCAGGGTAACGGTCAGGCGGTGCGACATGGCGTGACTCCGTATGTGGGACAGGGAGTCGAACGCACGGGCTGAAGGAATGGGGTTGGACGGCGTGAGGTCCCGGCTGCGGGACCGGGAGCAGGATCAGTCGATGGCGCCGACATCCATGCCGTCATAGGCATCCAGGCCGTGCTCGTCGGCGAAGCGGTACAGCGCCTGGTTGCGCTCGTGCAGGCTGTCGGGCGTATGCACTTCGGTCTTCTCGATATGCAGCCACCAGAGGTCCGGATCCTTACGGCTGTCCTTCTCTTCCAGGTACAGCGCGATCACCCGGTAGCCCTGGTCCTGCAGCAGCGGCACGACCGTTTCCAGCGGTGGTCGCGTGCTGTGGGTGAAGAAGTAGCCCCACACCAGCGGCTTGCGCAGGTCCCAGGGCGTCTCCTTGGCCATGTTGTCGAACATCTCGACCAGTTGTTCGCGGGTGATCATGTCGTGCTCCGGAACAAGGCAATTGTCGTTCGGGTGCTGAGGGTAAGTCGCTCGCTGTCGCGTCGCTATTCCGCCCGCAGTTTCAGTCGGCCATCGCCGACCTGGGCATCGACACGTTCGCCTGGCTGCACCTGCGCCACCGAGCGCACCAGCGTGCCGTCTTCCTTCGTCACCAGGGCGTAGCCGCGAGCGACGGTGGCGAGGGGGCTGACGGCTTCCAGTGAGCGGGCGAGGGCACGCAGGCGCAGGGCGTCGCGTTGCAGGGTGCGGGCGATGGCGGCTTGCGGCCGGGGTGCGAGTGCCAGCAGGCGGGCGCGCAGTTGTTCGAGGCGGCGCTGTGGCGCGTGTGCGCGCAGGATGGCGTCGGCATGGCGAAGCGCGGCCGCACGCCGCGCCTGCTGATCGCGCCACAGGGTGTGCAGCCGGCGTGCCGCGTCTTCCTGGCGGCGTCGCAGCATCTCGAGGCGTGCCTGCGGTCGCAGGGCATTGAGTCGCAGCGCAGCGCGATCGGCGCGCTGCATGGCATTGCGCAACCGATGCGCCTGGGTGGTGGCCAGCCGACGCTGCAACCCCTGGACGCGCGCCAGCAGGTCGCGCCGGTCGGGTACCAGCAGTTCCGCTGCGACCGACGGTGTGGGCGCGCGCAGGTCGGCGGCGAAGTCGGCGAGGGTGAAGTCGGTTTCGTGGCCGATAGCCGACACCACGGGCACCGGCGAGGCGGCGATGGCGCGCGCAAGCCGCTCGTCGTTGAAGGCCCAGAGGTCCTCCAGCGAACCGCCGCCTCGGGCGACCAACAGCACGTCGTAGCGACCGCTGCGTGCCGCGCGCTGCAGCATGTCCACGATCTGCGCCGCGGCCGTTTCGCCCTGCACCTGGACCGGCAACACGTCGACTTCCAGCAGCGGGAAGCGGCGCTGCAGCACGCTCAGCACATCGCGCACCGCGGCGCCTGTCGGGGAAGTCAGCACGGCGAGCCGCTGCACGTGGGCGGGCAGGGGACGTTTGCGTGCTGCATCGAACAGGCCTTCCGCGGTGAGTCGGGCACGCAGTTCCTCGAACGCACGCCGCAGCGCGCCTTCGCCGGCTTCCTCCAGGCTGTCGATCACCAACTGGTAGTCGCCGCGCGCTTCGTACAGGGTCAGACGACCGCGCGCGAGCACGCGCAGGCCCTCGCGCGGGGCGAACTTCAGCCACTGGCTCTTGGGCTTGAACATCGCGCAGCGCACCTGCGCGCGCGCGTCCTTGAGGGTGAAGTACAGGTGCCCGGACGCAGGACGGGTGACATTGCCCAACTCGCCTTCCACCCACACCAGCGGAAACGCACCCTCCAGCAGGTCGCGCGCCAGCGTGTTGAGCTGGGTGGGCGTGAGGATGTCGCGGGCGGTGTCGTTCATGGTGCAAGGATAAACGCTGGGGGTGATCGGCGGCGCGATGAGCCTGCGTCAGCCGGTCGCAGTGGACCGGGTGGATTCCGTGGTGGAATGTCGCCCTCCCGCGAACGGATGTCCCGCCATGCCTGTTGCCCTTACGACATGCCGACGCATGCTGGCGCTGCTTGCCCTGGCCTCGATCGTCGCGTGTACGCCCGCGAAGCGGGACGCGGAGAACACGGCGCCCGCCGCCACGCCGCCGGTCGTCGAGCCGTGGACACTGCCGGCACCTGCGGGTGCGGCCCAGCCGGATCTCGTGGCGGCACCGGACGGCCGTCTATTGCTGAGCTGGCTGGAGCCCACCGGCAACGAAGCGCTTCGCTTCCGGCTCAGCCAGTGGAAGACGCACGCCTGGACGCCGCCGGTCACCATCGCCGAGGGAGACGACTTCTTCCGCAATTGGGCGGATACGCCGCATGTCTTCGCGCTGCAGGACGGCTCGCTGTGGGCGCATTGGCTGCGCAGTACCGGGCCGTCGCGGATGGACTACGGTGTCGATCTGGTGCGCTCCGCGGATGGCGGCACCACCTGGACGTCGCCGCAGCTGGTGCATCCCGCCGGGACACCGGGCGACCACGGCTTCGTGACGTTCTGGCCGCAATCGCGCGACCGGCTCGGCATCGCCTGGCTGGACAGTCGGCAGAAGGCAGCTGCCGGGCATACGGGGCACGACGGAGGCGAACACGACCATGCGGGAAGTGCCGCGATGATGCTGCGCGCGGCGACCTACGACACGCAGGCGAAGCAGACGGGCGAGTGGCCGCTGGATGTGTCGACCTGCGACTGCTGCACCACCGCGTCGGCGGTGACCGACCGCGGCGCGGTCGTCGTCTATCGCGGGCGCAGCCACGACGAGATCCGCGATACGCGCATCGTCCGTTTCGATGGCGAACGGTGGACGCTGCCGCGTGATGTGCACACGGATGGTTGGCGGATCGCCGGCTGCCCGGTCAATGGCCCTGTGGTGGTGGCGAAGGGTAGCCGTGTCTGGGTCGCCTGGTATACCGAGGCGGAGGGCGTGCCGGAACTGCGTGCGGCGCGTTCCGACGATGCCGGCGATACGTTCGGTGAGCCGGTGACGCTGGCCAAGGGTACGCAGGTGCTCGGGCGTCTCGCACTGGCGCTGGCCGGCGATCATCTGCTGGCCAGTTGGCTGGAACAGACGCCGGACGAACGCCAGTCGCTGGTGCTCGGCCGCTACGACGCGGCGTGGACCCAGCCGCAGCGCGCCGAGGTCGCCACGCTGTCGGCGCGGGGACGCGCCAGCGGGATTCCACGCATGCAGTGGCGGGATGACGCCGCGTGGCTGGCATGGGTCGATGTGGACGGTGAGCTGCCGCGCGTCGTCGGTGCGCGCGTGGTGTTTCCGTGACGGGAGCGGGTGCGACACTCTGTCGCGCCTGATCATCCCGGGTCCGATGCTTACAATCGTCGCGTGATCCGTTCGTCCTCCTTCCTGCGACCGATGCTGCAGCTCGCCTTGCTGGCGGCGCTGCTGATGGCGTTCGCGCCGACGGTCACGCGCTGGGTCGGGAGTGCCGGCACGCAGGTGATGGCGGGCTGGACCGAGCTGTGCTCCACCGACGGCATCAAGTGGGTCGACACGCGCATCGAGTCGCCTGTCGGCAAACAGGCGCCAGCGCCCGCCGGCATGCCGATGGGAGCGGACTGCGCCTACTGTGTGCTGGCGATGGCACTGCCGTTGCTGCTGCTTTGCATCGCGCTGCTGTTTCCACGTGCCGCCGGCGGCATCGTCGCGCGTGTCGTCCCGTTTCCGCCTGTCAGGCGCTTGCGTCTGCGAGGCCTGGGCGGGCAAGGGCCGCCGATCCTGCTCTGAACCACAAGACCCCCGATTGATCGTGCGGCCCGCGCGCCGCGTCCTTGTGCTTTGGAGTTCCCATGTCCCTGATGTTCCGGGCGATGCCGTGTGCGTCGCGCCTGTCCGTGGCGGTTGCCGCGGTGCTGTCTTTCCCCGTCGTCGCGCTCGCGACCGAATCCGTCGTGTTGCCCGATGGGTCACGCGCCACCCAGCTCGATACCGTCGAAGTCAAAGGCCATCGCGCCGGGCTGGACCAGTCGGCCGGCACCGGCACCCGCCTGGCGTTGAGCCTGATGGAGACGCCCGCGTCCGTCACCGTCATCGATCGCACGACCCTCGATGCGCGCGGCGTGCGCACCACGCAGGAGGCATTGGCCGGCATCCCGGGGCTGACCGTCGCATCGCCGCCCGGCAACGGCAACACGGTGACTTACCGTGGCTTCTCCGGCAGCCAGATCACGCAGTTGTTCAACGGTATCGACGTGCAGTACCCCAGCATCGCGGCACGGCCCGTCGATGCCTGGCAGTACGAGCGGGTGGAGGCCATCGGCGGGCCATCCAGCTTCCTCTACGGCGCGGGTGCGGTCGGCGGCACGATCAACTACGTCACCCGCCTGGCGCGACTGGACCGCGACGAGGCCGCCGTGCAGACGTCGTGGGGCTCGTTCCGCGACGGCACGCTGGCGATGGGCGCCAATCTGCGCATCGGTGGCGACGAGGCGCGGCAGGCCGTTCGCGTGGATGCGAGCGCACGCGATGCCGACAACTGGGTCGATGGGCAGCGGCGTGAGGCGTCCACACTGTCCGCGTCCTGGCTGGTGCAACTCGCGCCCACACTGCGCCACACCTTGGCCGTCGAGTATCAGCAAGAGGATAACCATCGTCCGTACTGGGGCACGCCGGTGCGCCAGCCTGCGACGGGACGTCTGTCCGTGCTTCCGGAGACCATCGGTCGCAACTACAACGTTGCCGACGGCTACTATGGGCAGGACGTGCGCTGGGCACGCTCGCTGCTGGAATGGACGCCAGGCGAGCGCGATACGGTGCGCAACACCGTCTACCACTACGATGCATTGCGCGACTACCGCAATGTCGAAAGCTACCGGCTCACCACCGACAACACCGGCGTGATCCGTTCCGGCGCGTTGCTGCAGCGCCACGACCAGCAGGTCTATGGCAACCGGGTCGAATGGGCCCACACGGGCACGCTGTTCGGTCTCGCATCGCAGTGGAACACCGGTCTCGACGTCAGCTACAACCGGCAGACGCGTTTTCCGCTCTCGTTGTCGGCGACTGTCGATACCGTGCCGCTGGATGCCGTCACGCCCGGTCACTTCCTCGACGTCCCCGGTGCGGCCCTCGTCCACACGCCTGACCGCACCAACCGGCTGCACACGCAGGCGCTGTTCTTGGAAAACCTGACCGAGCTGACCCCGTCACTGTCGCTGCTGACCGGCCTGCGGCGCGACCGCATCGTGCTGGACGTGGTCAACCATCGCACCGTATCGCCGACCAATCCTGCCCGGTTCGAACGCGAGTACACACCGACGACCGGGCGTGTCGCGCTGAACTGGGCCATCACGCCGCAGGCGAGTCTCTACGCGCAGTACAGCACCGCCGCCGATCCGCCGGCGGGCATCCTCAGCACCGCGAACTTCGCCACGTTGCGCGACTTCGACCTGACCACGGGGCGCCAGGGCGAAATCGGCGCAAAGTTCCAGTCGAGCGACGGGGGCAGCTTCGCCACGCTGGCGGCCTACCGCATCATCCGCCGCGATCTCGCCATCACCGATCCGGCCAATCCCGGGCAGACGCTGCCGGTTGGCCAGCAATCGTCGCGCGGCGTCGAAGCGGCGTTCGGCTGGCGTCCGCTGCAGGCATTGAACGTGGAAGGCAACCTGGCCTGGGTCGACGCGACGCTGGACGATTTCTACGAGAACGTCGGTGGCGTGTCCGTGTCGCGCGCCGGCAACCGGCCGACCAACACGCCATCGCGCGTGGGTAACCTGTGGCTGGACTACACGTTCACGCCGCGCTGGTCGGCGGGTGTCGATCTGCGCGGCGTGTCGTCGCGCCATGCCAACGCCGCCAACACGCTGTCCACCGCCGGCTACGCGACGTGGGGCGCACACGTGGCTCTCAAGGTTGGCGACGGCACCGAGCTGACGCTGCGCGGCCGCAACCTGGGTGACCGGACCCATGCCATCTATGCGCTCGGCAGCACGATGGTCTATCTGGGCGACCCGCGCAGCTGGGAACTGGTGTTGCGCAGGACGTTCTGAGGTGCACGGCATGCATCTTCACGCACTCGCACGGCCGTGGGTGGAAGATCGCGCCGTACCCCAGCGAGGACGGCGCGATGACTTCGGACGACGAGCGGGCCGTACGCGAGGCCGTGGTGGCGTGGGATCTGGCCATGGTGGGCAACGACGCGTCCGCGATCGGCACGTTCATGGCCGAGGACTGGGTGATCGTGGGTACCGATGGCAGCGTGTCCGACCGGGCACGCTTCCTCGCGCTGGTCGCGTCAGGCGACCTGCAGCATGACGTGATGGAGACGCACGACATGCGCGTCCGCGTCTACGGGGAAACTGCCGTAACGGTGGCACGGGGCGTGTCCGGCGGCCACTATCGGGGCCATCCTTTCCTGTTGGACGAACGCGTCAGTGGCGTGTTCGTCCAGCAGGAGGGCGCCTGGCGATGCGTGCTGACGCACCTGTCGCTGCTGGCGCGTGGCGAAAGCTGAGCGCAGCGCACCGGATGGGTCTGGCATGATGCCGGCAACGACGGAGGACGGGCATGCGCGGTCTCGATTTCAGTTCGTGGCAAGGGCTGTTGACCACGCTGGCGGGACTGGCGCTGATCACGCTGATCGGCGTCGGCATCCGCCTGCTGGTGATGCAGACGGTGCAGGAACGGCGGGCGCGCGAGAACCGCCAGATCAACGAGCGCCTGCGCACGTTGATCGCCGCCTACAAGACGCTGGGCGGTTCGTTCACCGGCGATCTTGAAGTCGACCCCACGCATCTGCGCGAACTACGGCAGCGGGCGCGCGAGGGGGGTCTCGATCCCGTCGATGACGGCGGCGATCGTTCGCGTCGGATCCGCGATGCCGTGGAAGCGGCGTTGTCGGACATCATCCTGCTCGGCACCGACGACCAGGTCCGTCTTGCCGCGCAGGCGGCCACGGATCTCGCCGCCGGCCGTCCCATCCACACCGACGCGCTGGTGGTGTCGCTGCGCGATTTCATCCGCAGCGTACTGGACCTCGAGCCGATCCCGGCCGGACTGGCGATTCCGCGTCAGGGGCCGGCGCGGCCGGTGGCGAACAAAGGCAAGGGTGAGGGCGGCAAGGCCGAGGATCGCCAGGGCGGTGCCGGCGGTGGCGCAGGTGGTATGGGCGCCGGCATGGGGGCGGGCGCCGGCCTCGGCATGGGCGCAGGACTGGCGATGGATCCGGACCGCGATCCTTCGCGCTGACCGCTACTCGTCGATCCAGCGACGCTCGGGACCGGGCCGCTTGGCCAGCTTGCGCTGCAGCGACCGCCGGTGCATGCCGAGCAGACGGGCCGCCGCGGAAATGTTGCCTTCGGTCTCGGCCAGCGCCTGCTGGATGTGTTCCCACTCCAGCCGGCTCAGCGGCGTCATGGTGTCGTCGGTCGCGCTGGTGTCTTCGCCCGCGGCCGGCGCTTCCAGTCCCAGCGCACGCAGGATGGTCGGTACCGTCGCCGGCTTTGGCAGGTAGTCGTCGGCGCCGCGCTTGATCGACTCCACCGCGGTGGCGACGCTGGCATAGCCGGTGACCAGCAGGATCTGCATGTCGGCGCGCAGCGCCCGCAGCGGTTCGATCAGGGTCAGGCCGGAGTCCGCACCCAGCTTCAGGTCCACCAGGGCGAAGTCGGGTTGGCACTCGCGCGCGCGCGCCAGTGCGCTGGCGGCGTCCAGCGCGATCTCGGTTTCGATGCCCTTGCGCGCCAGGCTGCGCTGCAGCGTGCGCGCGTAGAGTTCGTCGTCGTCGACCAGCAGGCCTTTCATCGGAAGTCTCTCATCAGGGGGTTTCGTCGTTGCCTGCCACCGGCAGGCGGAACTGCACCTGCACGCCCTTCGGCGGCACGGCGCGCATGGTCATGCGTCCACCCAGCCGCTCGATGGTGGCATGCGACAGGGCCAGGCCCACGCCCATGCCCTCGGGCTTGCTGGTGCGGAAAAGTTGTTCGGACTGGAACGGCAGGGCTTCGTGGAAGCCGTTGCCGTAGTCGCGTACGGTGCCAACCAGTTCGTCGCCTTCGCAGCGCAGGTCCAGGTCCACGCGTTGCGAACCGGCCTGGCGGCTGGCGTCGGCAGCGTTGTTCAGCAGCGCCTGCAGCAGGTGGCCGGTGGAGGCATCGGTGGCCAGCCACGGCGGCAGCGCACCGGTGCGCTGCAGTTCCACGGTCGGGCGGATCAGCTGCCAGCGCTGCACCACATCGTCCAGGTCCACGCGCTGGTGCACGCCCATGTCGGCCGAGGCGGCGAGCGCACGCACGCGGTCGCGGCACAGGTCGATCAGTTGACGCATGGTGCCGGCATCCTCGCGGATGTCGGGTTCGGCCGCGTGCTCGCGGATGTCCTCGGTCAGCAGCGTCATCGTCGCCAGCGGCGTGTTCAGCTCATGCGCCACCGCGGCGGCATGCGTGGCCAGGGCGACGATGCCCTCGTTGCGGGCGAAGCGTTCGCGCAGGCGCGCCAGTTCCTGCTCGCGCAGGCGCAGGGCGGCGACCAGGCGGGTGGAGAAGTACAGCACCACCGCGGCCGACAGCACGAAGTTCACGCCCATGCCCCACAGGTGCACGCTGAAATTGTTGCCGTGCAGGTGCGGCAGCGGACGCCCGAACACCGCTGTCAGCACATAGCCCAGCAGGCAGGCCACGCCGGTGGCGATCACCCAGCGCAGCGGCAATGCCAGCGCCGAGACGGCGATCAGCAGCAGGAACATGGAACTGAACGGATTGCCGATGCCGCCGCTCCAGGCCACCAGCCAGGACAGCACGGCCACGTCCACCAGCATGTGCGCGAAGGCCTCCGCCGCCGTCTCTTCGCCGGGCCGGTGGCTGCGCCAGGTGGCGTAGACGTTGAACAGCGCCAGCGCGCCGATGCCCGCCCACAGCGGCCAGCGCGGCAGGTCGATGCCGAGGAGCCCCAACGCCACCAGCACGGTCACCGCCTGGCCCACGATGGCCACCCAGCGCAGGTTGCACAGCGTGCGCAGGAACGACGGCGATAGGGTCAGCAGGGTATTCGGCATGCTCACATGCTAGTGCAAGCGCGCGTGGCGGGCCTGCGGCATGGCGTCGCAGGGCGGGAGGGACGGGTGGGGTGGGTGGCCCACGCTACAATGTCGGCATGCACGATGCCGTCACCCGCCCCACGCCCCCCACCGACGCCGCGCCCTGGCCGCGCCGCATCACCCAGGCCGTCCAGATCGGCAACGCCACCGTTGGCGGTGGCCGCCCGGTGGTGGTGCAGTCGATGACCAACACCGACACCGCCGACATCGCCGGCAGCGTGAAGCAGGTGGCCGATCTCTGGCGCGCCGGCTCGGAAATGGTCCGCCTGACCGTCAACAATCCCGAGTCCGCCGCCGCCATCCCGCGCATCCGCGAGAAGCTGGAGATGATGGGCATCTCGGTGCCGCTGATCGGCGATTTCCACTACAACGGCCACCAGTTGCTGGCAGGCGAGCCGGCCTGCGCCGAGGCGCTGGCCAAGTACCGCATCAACCCGGGCAACGTCGGCTTCGGCAAGAAGAAGGACACCCAGTTCGCCCAGCTGATCGAGTTCGCGATCCGCTACGGCAAGCCGGTGCGCATCGGCGCCAACTGGGGTTCGCTGGAACAGGCACTGGCCGCCCAGCTGATGGACGAGAACCACGCGCGCGAGATCCCATGGGACGCCGGCCGCGTGCTGCGCGAAGCGCTGATCCGGTCGGCGGTGGATTCGGGCGAGCGCGCCGTCGAGCTCGGCCTGCCGCGCGACCGCATCGTGCTGTCGGCCAAGGTCAGCGGCGTGCAGGAACTGATCGCGGTCTACCGCGACATGGCCAGCCGCACCGATTTCGCCCTGCACCTGGGCCTGACCGAAGCCGGCATCGGCAGCAAGGGCATCGTCGCTTCCGCGGCAGCACTGTCCGTACTGCTGCAGGAAGGCATCGGCGACACCATCCGCATCTCGCTGACGCCGGAACCGGGCCAGTCGCGCACGCAGGAAGTGATCGTCGCGCAGGAACTGCTCCAGACCACCGGCCTGCGTGCATTCACCCCAATGGTCACCGCCTGCCCGGGCTGCGGGCGCACCACGTCGGAGTTTTTCCAGGAACTGGCCAAGGTCGTGCAGGAACACGTGCGCGGCAAGATGCCGGAGTGGAAGGTCACGCATCCCGGCGCGGAGAACATGACGCTGGCGGTGATGGGCTGCGTGGTGAATGGCCCGGGCGAATCGCGCCACGCCAACATCGGCATCTCGCTGCCGGGCACCGGCGAGGCGCCGGCGGCGCCGGTGTTCGTCGATGGCGAGAAGAAGGTCACGCTGCGCGGCGAGAACATCGCGGACGAGTTCGTCGCGCTGATCGACGACTACGTCGAGAGCAAGTACGCGCGTGTCGCCGGCTGAGAGGCTGGCCCAGGGCCGGCGCTTCATCGCCAGCCTGCTGCGCGAGCATGGCGGCCGCCTGGTCCTGCTGTTCCTCTGCCTGCTGGCGCCGCTGTGGGCCTTCGTCGAACTGGCCGACGAAGTCCATGAGCTGGAAGCCTTCTATTTCGACGACCCGCTGCTGTGGCGCGCGCATGCGCTGGCCGGGCCGGCGCTGGACCGCTTCTTCATTTTCATTTCGGCGATCGGCTACCAGTGGGGCGTGGTGCCGGCCGACATCGCGTTGACGACCGGCCTGCTGATCGCCAAGCGCTGGCGCGAGGCGACCTTCGCCGGGGTGTCGTTCGCCGGCTCGGCGCTGCTGAACCTGGCGACCAAGCAGTTCTTCCAGCGCGACCGTCCTTCCCTGTGGGAATCCATCGCGCCCGAGCACACCTTCAGTTTCCCCAGCGGCCACGCGATGGGCTCGGCGACGCTGGCGATGGTGGTCGTGCTGCTGTGCTGGCACACGCGCTGGCGCTGGCTGGCGGTGGCGCTCGCCGGCAGCTTCGCGCTGCTGGTCGGCGTCTCGCGCATCTACCTGGGCGTGCATTACCCGTCCGACATTCTTGGCGGGTTCGCGGCCGGCATCGCCTGGGTGTCCGGCGTCTACCTCGTGCTGTTCCGCGTGCGCGGCAGGCCGTGGCAGGTGAGTTAGGCGCCTTCTGCTTTCTGTAGGAGCGACGTAAGTCGCGACCGCACGAACGAACCTATTCGATTGCCTCTACGACAGCGCGCTGCCAGCAATGGGATGACGCCAAGGTGCATGACCGCTGATGACGTGCGGTCGCGACTTACGTCGCTCCTACAGAGGAGCAGCTGCTAGGGCGCATACGCCCGCTCGCGCTCTTCCTGCAGCCGCTGCCGCAGGTACTGGTCGCGGGTGAGGCCGGCCGGCACCGAGGTCATGGCCATCACCTCGGCCACTACCTGGGCTTCCCGCGTCTTGTAGGACTGGAAGCGCGGATCGCTCGCCTGCTGCGCGGCGAACGCGGCCATGCGCTGGTCGGCGTGCGCGCGGTAGCGGTCGGCGATCGCCGCGACTTCCTCGGCTTGCCGCGCCGGATCGTCGACGGTCGCTTTCACGAGCGCGGTGCGCAACAGCACGGCTTCGCCGGCGGACAGGCCGCCCTGGGCTTCGTAACGGTCGATCTGGCGCGTCAGCGCATCGGCGCGCTCGCTGCGTTCCACCGCACGCAATGACGCCGCGCGCGCGAAGAAGTCCTTCGCATCGGCTTCGAAACGCTGGCGGTCGCGATGCGCCTGCGCCTCGGGTGTCGCCTGCAACGACACCATGGCCGGGGAGGGCGCGTCTGCCGGCATCGCGGTGCCAGACACGATCTTCCTCGCCTCCGGCGCATCGTTCCGCCACCACAGCACGGTGGCCATGAAGACCAGGCAAGGCACCAGCAGCGTCAGCAGTTTCTTCATGCGGAACCCCATGTGCGCCGGGGCCGTCGATGCACGACGGCCCCGGGCGTGGACGTCAGCCCATCAGCTGGTCGACCAGCCAGTACAGCAGGTTGAACGGCTTGGCCTTGTCGGCCTTGTCGTCCTGCTCGCTGGCATCCAGCACCTTGCCCTGACCATCGAGGACGCTGTCGATGAAGTGTTTCAGCTCCAGGTTCTGCGCCTGCACGTCGGCGTTCTTGAAATCGACGATGGTGGTGCAGTGGCTTTCGTTGAGCGCGCGGTACTGCGGGAAATAGCCGCCGAAGTTGTTCAACCCGTTCAGGCGGTCGCGCAGCCGTGCGGTGTCGGTGTTCCAGCGCGCATGGATGCGGGCCTCCTTGGTCGCCTGGTCGGGCGCGTTGGCGATGTCGGGATAGAAGCGCTCGTACGAGTACGAGGAGTAGTTGAGGTCCTTCCAGAAGTGCGTATGGCCCAGGCGGTCGCTGGCGTATTTGCTGGACAGTGCCGGATACAGGCTGCCGAGTTCATTGAGGTCGAACTGCGGCAGGCCGCTGGCGAGGTAGGGCAGCGGACCGTTGGGCTGGTCCAGGCCCCAGGCGCTGCGGATCAGCGCCATCAGCGGCTGCGAGGGATAGTCGATCGGGTTGCCGTTCTTCGGGGTGGGGAAGATCGGGCCGGAGTCGTCGATCAGGAAGCTGCGCGTCGGCGCCAGGTCACGGCGCAGCGGGTGGTAGCTGGTCAGGCTGCCGGCCCCGCCGGCGCTGCAGCCGGTGGACAACATCTGCGTGGGACGGGGCAGGTTGTCCTTCAGCCAGCTGACCACCGCGCGCACGTTGCGGGCGCCGTTGTGGTGCCAGACCAGCGGCGCATTCTGCCCGCTCGGGTCGTTGTACACGGCCACCTTGTCGCCGCTGTAGATGTCGCCGGTGCAGTAGGGCACGTAGACCATGTTCCAGCCCTGCGTCTTGACCCCGTCGAACGGGCTGACGCGGGTGACGAACGGGCTGACCAGGCTGGCGCCCGGATTCAGCAGGCCCATGTAGTCGTCGGGAATGCCGTTGGGATTGCGCGCGCCGCGGATGCCGCTCTGGCCGCTGCAGCTGGCGTAGTCCCAGCAGGCGCCGCCGCCTTCCATGTAGATGATGGTGTTGCGCGTGTCGGCCACGCGGTTGACGAAGAACTTGAACGGCGAGCCATCGCCGCAGACCGCGCCGGTCGACGGTGCCAGCTGGATCGTCTGCCAGGCGTCGTAGCGGCCGGGCTGGAAGCCGTCATTGAAGCCGGACGGATTGGACAGCAGCGGATAGCTGCCGGTGCGCTGCGCGGCGGTGACCTTGTTGTCGGCCTTGGGCGGCGAGACCAGATTCACCAGGGTCTGCCAGAAGCTGTAGTCGCCTTCCTCGGCCTTCAGTGGCGCAGCGACCGCGAGGGTCAGCGTGGCCGCGGCCAGGACGAGGGGCAGGCGGGCGGGACGTACGGGTACGACCATGATCGGATCCTCCAGCGAGAGTCAGAGCGGACGTTCAACGGGATGGACTGCCTTGGCGTGCGGCACCCGTGGGGTGGCGACCGTACAGGGGCGGATGGTGGTGTGTTCGGCCGCCGGCGGGATTAAGCGCGCGTGATGGCGCGGGGTTTGGCTGTCCGCGCCCCCTGCATTGGCCGCAAATCCCCCCTTCCTGGCGTCCGTCTGGCACGGCGTGCATCCGGGCATCTCGCGATGCAGCACGGGCAGGCGGTCCTTGTATCGGCGTGCGCGATCGACGCCGGCAACGGATCGTTGCGGACGGGTGCCTTGCCGCTTCGACGGCGGCGGCAGACCATGCGCGTTCGCCATCGTGCATCGCGCTGGCGTTCTGGCTCTGGGGATCGGAATGCAGGAACTGGTCGACCGCTACGGCGTACTGCTGGTGTTCGCCAACGTGCTGGCGCTGTCGCTGGGCCTGCCGGTGCCGGCGATGCCGACGCTGATCCTGGTCGGCGCCGGACTGGCACTGCAGCCCGAGGTCATGTGGCTGCCGTTGCTCGGCGTGCTGGCGGCCTCCGTCGCGGCCAGCCTGATCGGCGACAGCGTCTGGTTTTACGCCGGCCGCCGCTATGGCAACCGCACGCTGCAGTCGCTGTGCCGGTTGTCGCTGTCGCGCGATACCTGCATGAAGCGCACCGAGCGCTTCTACGGCCGCTTTGGCATCCGCATCCTGTCGGTGGCGAAGTTCATCCCCGGCCTGTCGATGGTCTCCGTGCCGCTGGCCGGTGCCATGCAATCACGGCTGCCGCCCTTCCTGCGCTACGACGGTCTGGGCGCGACGCTGTGGGCGGCCTTGGGCCTGGGTCTGGGCGTGGTGTTCTCGCGGCAGGTCGAAACCGTCATCGACACGCTGTCGCAGCTGGGCACCGGTGCGGGCGTGGTGATCGGCATCGCGCTGGCGGCCTACGTCGGCTGGCGCTGGTGGCGTCGGCACGCGTTGATGAAATCGCTGGAGGCGGCGCGCATCGAGCCGGCGGAACTCGACGACCTAATCCGCAACGGGCGCGCCCCGGTGCTGTTCGACATCCGGGCGCCGGGGTTCCGCGACGTGGATCCGTACGTCATCCCGGGGGCGGTGTTCGCCGACGAACGCCAGCTCGACGGCGTCCTCGCCGCGTATCCGCGCGACGGGAAAATCGTCATCTACTGCGCATGCCCGGACGAAGTATCGGCGGCCTGGATGGCCGGCAGGCTGCGCAAGGCGGGCTTCCGCGACGTGCTGCCATTGCGAGGTGGCATCGACGCGTGGCGGGCGGGGGGATTCGGGGTGGATCCGCTGGCGCGCTGAACCGCGCGCCGGTCAGTGCTCGATGCAGACCCGGTTGCGGCCTTCGCTCTTGGCGCGGTACAGCGCGGCGTCGGCGGCGGCCATCATGCGGCTGACGGTATCGCGGTCCGGCGTCAGCGCGGCGATGCCGATGCTGACGGTGATCGTCTGCGGTTCGCCGCCCGGCTTGAAGACCACCCCCTCGACCGCTTCGCGCAGGCGCTCGGCAAAACCGTAGGCGGCCTCCGGCCCGCATTCGGGCAGCAGCACGGCGAACTCTTCGCCGCCGATGCGGGCGGCGGCATCGTCGTTGCGCACGTGCCGGCGCACCAGTGCGGCGATCTGCTTCAGCACGTGGTCGCCGGAAATATGGCCGTAGCGGTCGTTGATCGGCTTGAACAGGTCGACGTCGATGATGCACATGGTCAGCTCTCGCTGGTGGCGCATCGCGCGGGCGATCTCCTTCTCGACGGTCTCGATGAAATGCCGGCGGTTGTACATCTCCGTCAGCGCATCGTGGGTGGCGAGCTGGTAGATCTCCTCGTGGTAGCGCGCCTCCACGCTGCTGTGGCTGATGAACTTGAGGATGCTCTCGCCCAGCGTGATGTGGTCGCCGTCGGCCAGCACCGTCTCGGACACCGCCGCGTCGTTGACGCGGGTCGTGTTGGTGGCGCCCAGGTCGCGCACGCGGTAACTTTCACCGTCGCGCCAGATCTCGCAGTGCAGGCGCGAGACGCTGTTGTGCGGGATGTGCAGGTCGGCTTCCTGTGAGCGGCCCACGCGAACGCGCGCGGTATCGATGTCGGCGCGGCGCCCCAGGCCCTCGCCGTGGATCACCACCACGCACGCGGACCGGTGCGACGCCGGCCGGGGGCCGTCGCTCAGGATGGTCCGTTGCGTGGTCGGTGGATTGAGGAAGTCCCGGGACATGCGTGCGCGACAGGCAGGTGCGGGACCGAGTGTAACGGATCGATCGGTCAACTCACGCTTCCGCTACCATGGCCGGGCGCACCGGGGACAGTGGCATGACATCGCAACCTTACGACGACCTCGCACCCACCGAGAATCTGGCCACGCGCCTGCAGGACGCGCCCACGGCGCCGGACGGCACGCTCGCACCGGGCGCTCGGCTGGGCCGCTACCGCATCGAGACCCTGCTGGGCCGCGGCGGCATGGGCGAGGTCTATCGTGCCGCGCAGCTGGAGCCGGTGCGCCGCGAGGTGGCGCTGAAGCTGATGCGCGTGCAGCGCCTGCAGGCCCGCCACCTGGCCTGGTTCGAAGTGGAGCGGCAGGTGCTGGCGCAGATGCGCCATCCCGCGATCGCGCAGATCTACGATGCCGGCACCACCGAGGAAGGCTATCCGTTCTTCGCGATGGAGCTGACCGACGGCAGCCCCATCACGCGCTACTGCCGTGACCAGCGGCTGTCGCTGGACGCGCGCGTGGCGTTGTTCATCCGCGTCTGCGAGGGCGTGCAGCACGCGCACCACAAGGGCGTGGTGCACCGCGACCTGAAGCCGGGCAACCTGCTGGTGGAGACGCTCGATGGCCGCCCGGCGCCCAAGATCATCGATTTCGGTATCGCGATGGCGGCCTCGCTGGCCGGTGATGCCGCGCTTGAGCGTGCCGGCACGCCCGAGTACATGAGCCCGGAACAGGCGCAGGGCGACGCCGGCCAGGTGGACACGCGCAGCGATGTCTATTCGTTGGGCGTGGTGCTGTGCGAACTGGTCACCGGCGTGCGGCCGGAGGCAGCCGGCGAGACGTGGTCCGCCGAGACACCGACCGCCGTCGCGCCGTCATCGCGCCTGGCCGCGCTGCCGGCCGGGCAGGCCGAACAGATGGCGCAGGAGCGCGGCCTGTCGTTGGCACGGATGCGCGAACGCCTGCGTGGCGACCTCGACTGGATCGTGCTCAAGGCCATGCAGCACGATCGCGATGCCCGCTACGGTTCGGTCGCGGCGCTGGCCGACGATCTTCAGCGCTATCTCGATGGCCAAGTGGTCGCCGCCGTGCCGCCGAGCCGCGGCTATGTCTGGCGCAAGTTCCTGCGCCGTCATCGCGCGTCCGCCGTGGCCGCGGGATTCGCGCTGCTGGCGTTGCTGGGCGGGTTGGGCCTGTCGCTGTACGGCCTGCAGCAGGCGCACACGCAACGCAGCGTGGCCGAGGCGCGCAGTGCCGAACTGGAAAAGGTGGCGGCGTTCCAGCAGTCGATGCTGGAAGGCATCGACATCGAGACGATGGGCGTGGGCCTGTCGGAGGGCCTGGTGCGCCAGGTCGGCAGCCTCGATCCGTCGGCCGCCGAGGCTTTCGGCGCCACCTTGGCCAAGACCAGCACCGGCGACCTGGCGCGCGATCTCGTCGACCAGCAATTGCTGGCGAATGCCGAGAACGCCATCGCCCGCGATTTCGCCGACCAGCCCGACGTGGCCGCCAGCCTGCGCGAGTCCGTCGGTCACGTGTACATGGCCATCGGGCGCTACGACAAGGCGGCCGCGCACTTCGCGCAGGTGGCCGACTACCGCAGCCGCGTGCACGGCGATGGTGCGCAGGAGACGCTGCGGGCGCGGAACGACCAGGTGCAGGCGTTGCTTGCCGCGCCGCATATCGACGAGGCCGAGGCCGTGCTGCAGAAGGCGCTGCCGCGCGCCTTCTCGCTGGCGGACAACGACCGGGCGCGGGTGAGGCTGGAACTGGCGCAGGCACAGGTGATCTCGGCACGCGGTGACCGCCCGCGGGCCAAGGGCGTCATCGAAGCGGTGCAGGCGCGGCTGCTCGCCAGTGCCGGCAAGGACGATCCCGCGACGCTGGAGGCGACCAACGACCTGGCCGCCGTGCAGCGCAACCTAGGCGAGTTGCGCGAGGCGCGCGCCAACATGGAGGCGGTGGTCGCCGGACGCACGGCTACGCTCGGTGCCGACCACGAGGAAACACTGTCGGCGATGGGCAACCTGGCCGTGCTGCGCATCATGAATCGCGAACGGGACGAGGCGATCACGATGCAGCGCGACCTCACCCAACGCTACACGCGCAAGTTCGGCAGTGAACATCCCACCACCCTGCAGGCGCGCAGCACGCTAGCCACGATGATGATCGATGGCGGCGACACGGAGGCGGTGACGGCCGCGCTGCCGGCGCTGCAGGAAGTACTCGCTGCGCGCGCGCGCGTGCTGGGTCGCGACCACCCGCAGACGGTGCGTACCCGGCTCAACCTGGCGACGGCCTACGCGAAGCTCAAGGACTTCGCGTCGGCATTGCCGCTGGAGGAGCAGGTCATCACCGCGCGCAGTCGTGCACTCGGTCCCACCCACCCGGATACGCTTTCCATCCTGGTCAACCACGCCGGCACGCTGCTCAATGCGGGCGAGGCGGAAGCGGCGCTGCGCCTGCTGGGCGATGTGCAGCCGCTGGCACTGAAGACCCTGGGCGAGAAACACCCACAGGCGCAGATCACGATGGTCATCCGCGCCGAAGCCCTGCGCATGCTGGGCCGGGTCCCCGAAGCGCTGCCGGAGTACCAACGGTTGTTCGAGCTCCGGCGACGCCTGCTGGGTGAGACCGACCGGGAAACGCGCGTCGCGGCCTGGAATCTGATCGACACCTACAACGAACTGGGGCGCAAGGCAGACGCCGATGCGCTGTACCGTCGCTACGTCGCGCCCCTGCTGGCCGCGGACCCCAAGACGCTGAAGGATGACGAGGCACACTTCGTCGAGCTCTATCGCGAAGGCAAGCGCCCCGGCAAGCAGCCGGGCAAATCCGGCTGAGCCCGGACCGCCACTATTCGCCGGGCTTGGCGCCGGCGCTCGGCGCTTCCGACGCGGCGCGGCGCGACAGCACGGCCTCGCGGTGCGCGATGTAGGCGTTGGCGCCGAAGATGATGCCGGCGCCGACCAGCGTCCACGCGTCCAGTGTTTCGTCGAACAGCATCCAGCCGAACAGCGCCACCACGGGCAATTGCATGAAGCTGATCGGCGTGAGCGCGGACACTTCGCCCAGTTTCAGTGCGCGCGTCCATAGCATGTGGCCGCCGGTACCGAGCACGCCGGCCGCGATCACCCAGACCCAGGTGATGCCCTGCGGCCATTCCCACACAGCCAGCGCCGGCAGCAGCGACATCGGCACCCACAGCAGCGTGGTGTAGATGACGATGCGGTCGGCCGGCTCGGTGTTGGAGAGTTGCTTGATCTGGATCGCGACCAGCGCGCTCATCACCGCCGCCAGCACGGCGATCATCGCGTCGACGGTGAACTGCGACGTGCCCGGTCGCACGATGATCAGCACGCCGATGAAGCCCAGCACCACCGCGGTCCAGCGGCGCGCACGTACCTGCTCGTTGAGCATCGCGGCGGCCGCCAGGGTGACGAACAGGGGCGTGGAGTACGACAGCGAGACCGCCTGCGCCAGCGGCAGGTGGCCGATGGCCCAGAAGCCGGCCAGCATCGAGCAGATGCCGATGACGCAGCGGAACAGGTAGCGCGGGAACTGGGTGGTCTTCAGGAAGCCCGGGCCGTGCCGGAGGATCAAGGGAGCCGCGGCCAGCAGGCCGAAGAAATTGCGGAAGAACGCGATCTCGAACGTATGCAGCGTCGCTGAGGCAAGCCGGATCGCCACCACCATCAAGGCGAAGAACACCGTGCTGCCCAGCATCAGCACGGCGGCGCGATAGTGGGTGGGCAGGGTGGGCATGACGGAGAGTCGGACGCTACCAGCGCGCGCCGATGATCTTCGGCTCGGGCTCGATCCGCACACCGAACCGCGCATGCACCGAGTCTGCGATGCGCCGCGCCAGTGCCAGCAGCTGCGCACCGGTGGCCTCGCCATGGTTGACCAGCACCAGCGCATGCGCGGCCGACACGCCGGCATCGCCATCGCGGTGTCCTTTCCAGCCGCAGGCCTCGATCATCCAGGCGGCCGACAGCTTGCGGTTGTGCGCGGCGTCGCCCCGGAACACGGGCAGGGTGGGGTAGTCGACCAGCAGCGCGTCGGCCTGCGCCTGCGACACGATCGGATTCTTGAAGAAGCTGCCGGCATTGCCGACCCGCGCGGGATCCGGCAGCTTGCGGCGGCGGATGCGGATGACCGCTTCACCGACGTCGCGCGCGGTCGGTGCGGCGATATCCATCGCCGCCAGTTCCTCGCGAATGCCCGCGTAGTCCAGGCGCAGCGCCGGCGTGCGCGGCAGCAGGAACTCGACCGCCGTCACCAGGTAGCGGTCGGCCTGGCGCTTGAACACGCTGTCGCGGTAGGCGAACGCGCACGCCTCGCGATCCAGTCGCACGCGTGTGCCGTCGCGTCGGTCGAGCGCCTCGACGACCCGGATGAACTCGCCCACCTCGGTGCCATAGGCGCCGATGTTCTGGATGGGCGACGCGCCGGCGGTGCCGGGGATCAGCGCCAGGTTCTCCAGTCCGCACAGGCCCTGCTCAAGCGTCCACATCACCAGCGGGTGCCAGGCCACGCCGGCATCGGCACGCACAAGGGCGTGCTGGCCGTCGTCGGACAGTACGCGCACGTCCTGCGTGGCCATCGCGACCACCGCGCCCGGCGCATCACCGGCGAACAGCAGGTTGCTGCCGCCGCCGATCACCAGGGTCTCGCCTTCGACCACCTGCGGCAGTGCGAGCACTTCGTCGAGCGCTGCGGCATCATCGACATCGATCAGCCACGGTGCTCGCGCCGGAACGCCGAACGTGGTGCGCTCGCGCAGCGATGCGTTTTCGGTGATGCGGTAGCCGACCGTCATTCCGGCGCCACCGGGCCACCGCTGCGGGCTTCGCGGCGACGACGGATGGCTTCGACGCATTCACGGACCAATTCGGGGCCGCGGTAGACCAGGCCGGTGTAGCACTGCACCAGCGACGCGCCTGCGGACATCTTCGCCACGGCATCGGCACCGGACAGGATGCCGCCCACGCCGATCAGCGGGATGCTGTCCGGCAGGCGCGTGCGCAACCGGCGCAGCACCAGCGTGGCCTGGCCCATCAACGGGGCACCGGACAAGCCGCCGGTTTCGCGCGCATGCGCATGGTCCTGCACGCTGATGCGCGAGACGGTGGTGTTGGTGGCGATGACGCCATCCACCTGCATGTCGCCCAGGACCCGTGCGACCGCATCGATGTCGCTGTCGGACAGGTCCGGCGCGATCTTTACCAGCATCGGCACGCGCTTGCCGTGCTGTGCGGCCAGGTCCTCCTGCGCCTCGCGCAGCGTGCCGATCAGCTGGCGCAGCGCCTGCTCTTCCTGCAGTTCGCGCAGGCCGGCGGTGTTGGGCGAGGAAATGTTGACGGTGATGTAGTCCGCCAGCGGGTAGACGCGCTCCAGGCAGTACAGGTAGTCGGCGGCGGCGCGCTCGTTCGACGTGTCCTTGTTCTTGCCGATGTTGATGCCGAGCAGGCCGCGGTCGCGGCGCGCGGCCTGGACATTGCGGACCAGCGCGTCGACCCCCTCGTTGTTGAAACCGAGGCGGTTGATGACAGCCTGGTGCTGCGGCAGGCGGAACATGCGCGGCTTCGGATTGCCGGGCTGCGGCTTGGGCGTGACCGTGCCGATTTCGACGAAGCCGAAACCCAGCGCGAACAGCGCATCGATGTGCGCGCCGTTCTTGTCCATGCCGGCGGCCAGGCCGACCGGGTTGGGGAAGGTCAGGCCCATGACCTTGGTCGGCATCGGCGTGATCGGCCGGGCCACCAGCGGGGTGGTGCCGGTGCGGTAGGCTAGGTCGAGCGCCTTCAGGCCCATGCCATGGGCGGTCTCGGCATCGAGGCCGAAGAGAAAGGGGCGGGCGAACGAATACATGGACGCGCGCGGGCTCAGCTCAGCGTCGCCAGCCAGGCCAGGCCGCCCAGGAACAGGAAGATTACGGCGATGCCGAGGACCCAGAGGAGTGCCGACACCCAGCCCAGCACCAGCCCGCCGATCGCCAGGCCGTCGCCGTCCATCGTGCCTGCACTGCGCCGGATTTCGGCGCGTGCCATGTGGCCGGTGATGATGGCCACGATCGTGCCGATGACGGGGAGCAGGGTCCAGCCGAGGATGCCGGACACGAGGCTGGCGATGGCGAGACTGCTGGTGGTGCGGACTTGGTTCATCAGGAGCTCCGTGCAGGGGTCAGGGAGGCGCGATGGCGCTGGTTCGGATGGGCAAAAAAAAAGCGCCACCCGCAAAGGTGGCGCGATTATCCCAGATGATGGCCCGTTCAGGGCGGCCGGCATGCGCGCATGCCGGCCCGGCATCGGGTCAGAGGTCGAACTTGATGCCCTGGGCGAGCGGCAGCGAGTCGGAGTAGTTGATGGTGTTGGTCTGCCGGCGCATGTAGACCTTCCATGCGTCCGAACCGGATTCGCGACCGCCGCCGGTTTCCTTCTCGCCGCCGAAGGCGCCGCCGATCTCCGCACCGCTGGTGCCGATGTTGACGTTGGCGATGCCGCAGTCGCTGCCGGCCGCCGACAGGAACTGCTCGGCCGCCTTGAGGTTCTGGGTGAAGATCGACGACGACAGGCCCTGCGGCACGGCGTTCTGCATGTCGATGGCGTCGTCGAGGGTCTTGTACTTCATCACGTACAGGATCGGCGCGAAGGTCTCGTGCTGGACGACCTCATCGGAGTTCTTCAGGCCGGTGACGATGGCCGGCAGCACGAAGTTGCCGGCGCGGTCGATCGCGGTACCGCCGGTCTCCACGGTGCCGCCGCTGGCCTTGGCCTTGGCGATGGAGTTCAGGAACTGCTGCACGGCGCCCTGGCTGTTGAGCGGGCCCATCAGATTGGCCGGGTCGGTCGGGTCGCCGATCTTGCCTTCCACCTGCTTGTACGCCTTGATCAGCGTGGCCAGCACGGTGTCGTAGATGGATTCGTGCACGATCAGGCGGCGCGTGGTGGTGCAGCGCTGGCCGGCGGTGCCGACGGCGCCGAACACGATGCCGGGCACGGCCAGCTTCAGGTCGGCGGTTTCGTCCAGGATGATGGCGTTGTTGCCGCCCAGCTCCAGCAGGCTGCGGCCCATGCGGCGCGCGACGCGCTCGCCGACGGTGCGGCCGACCTGGGTGGAACCGGTAAAGCTGATCAGCGGGATGCGCTTGTCGTCGACGAACTGCTGCGCCAGCTCGACGCCGGCGTCGTTGATCAGGAAGAAGATGTCGGGGAAGCCGCCTTCCTTCAGCGCGTCGTTGCAGATCTTCATACTTGCGATCGCGGTCAGCGGCGTCTTGTTGGACGGCTTCCAGATGCAGATGTCGCCGCAGATGCCGGCCAGGAACGAATTCCACGCCCACACCGCGACCGGGAAGTTGAACGCGCTGATGATGCCGACCAGGCCCAGCGGCTGGTACTGCTCGTACATGCGGTGGCCGGGACGCTCGGAGTGCATGGTGTAGCCGTACAGCATGCGGCTCTGGCCCACGGCGAAGTCGGCGATGTCGATCATCTCCTGTACTTCGCCGTCGCCCTCGGGCTTGCTCTTGCCCATTTCCAGCGCGACCAGCGAGCCCAGCGCGTCCTTGTGCTTGCGCAGCGCTTCGCCGCACAGGCGGATCGCTTCGCCACGGCGCGGGGCCGGGGTGGTGCGCCAGATCTTGAAGGCGGCCTGCGCACGCGCGACGACCTTCTCATAGTCGGCTTGGCTGCTGGCGTGGACCTCGGCGATCACCTCGTTGGTGGTCGGGTTGATCGACTGCAGCAGACCGGCGTCGGTGGTCGTGGACCACTCACCGCTGCCGAGGTAGGTACCGGAGTTGGTGGTGGCGAGGCCGAGGGCCTTGAGGAGGTCAGCAGGCATGGAAGCTCCAGGGTCATTGCACGGGATGCCACCGGACGGCGTGGCACCGAAAGAGGTGCGCGATTCTACCAGAACGGGTCGGTCAGGCCGCGCGTAAGTCCGTGTTTTTCCAATGGTTCTTGTGCAACAGCAGGTTGCGTGCGCCGCCGTTGATCCGCTGCCGGGGTTTGTTCGCTTCGCCGACCCTGCGTGGTGGCATTCGGCGATTCGCCGAGCGTGCCAAGGTGGCCGCGAGGTGCCGCGTGCGATGGAAGATGGTGACCCCGGCGCGATTCGAACGCACGACCTGTCCCTTAGGAGGGGACCGCTCTATCCAGCTGAGCTACGGGGCCATCGGCGGCGCCAAGAATAGCGCAGTCCCTCAAGGGCCCCAAGCGTAATGCGCGACCCCGGGGTGCGTTGCGCATCACGCGTCTTTCCGGCAGTTGGGATGGGCATCGGTGTACTTTGATGGCGGCGCGGGGAAATCCGATATCCGGCTGCGGCATCGCAAGGCAAACTCTTGTCACGGACCACTTCGGGAGCTCGCATGGCTTGCAGGAACCATCGGTCGGCAACGTCCACGCACCGTCCAACGGCATTTGCGGCGATGTGTTGTCTCGGTTTGCTCGCCTTCGGTCTCGTTCCGTTTGTTCATGCGGCTCCGGGTGAGGAGTCCAATGGGCAGCTGCAGGACGAGAATGTTTACGACATCACCTTTCAATGCTCATCCGAGCGATCGAGCATCATCCTCTCGGATCAACCTCCTAACCCATTGCGCGGGTACGAAACACAGATTGTCGACCTGGGTGCGTTGATCACGTATGAAAAGGACGATCTGCGGGACGAGGTCCGACGCACGGGAGCGAAGTCCATAAGTTCGGAGTGCGGGGCGCTGACCGTCGTCATACAGGGCGCCTACTTCAATGCAAACCCGCAAGGCGAACTTGGAGCGACTGAGGATTACGCCGTCGTCACCATCCGGCAGGGAGCGCGCGTACTGATCGGGCCGATTGCCTTGGGGAGCTGTTCGAAGGGCAATCCCCGCTACGACATCCACGCCAAGTGCCCAGGACAGTGGGCGACACGTGTGGCGATGCACGCTGGACGGGACGGCGTCTACTCGGTGGCGCTGGAGCGTGCATATGACGAATGGCTGACGGTGACGCCGTAACGGCATGTGCAGCCGGGGCAGCACGATTGGTTTCAGTTGCATCCATCTGAAATCATTGGCTTTGTTGCGTCGCAACGCTTGACAGCCCCCCGGGGTGGCGTGTTTTTCTTTCGCCATGCGCTCCCATGCACACCACGCGACGTTCCCGACACCGGCTCTCCCGCCGGCGGTATCGCGCGCAGGCGCCGGACGCACGGGTATTACCACCACCATTACCACCCTGACTCGTCGGGTGCGGTTGGTTGTGTTCGCGTAGTTCGCAGACCACGGCCCCGCACCCGGATCAGGATGCAGGGCCACCCGACTTCCTGATGCGTGCCGGGCCTCCTTACCGAGGTTCCTGACCCATGTCGTTCCGCAACGCCGAAGTCGAACAACCCAAACGCCGCACCGTCGTCCACAAGTTCGGCGGCACCTCCGTCGCCGATGCCGACCGCTACCGTCATGTCGCGCAGCTGCTCCTCGCGCGCGACGAGGACCTGCAGGTCACCGTCGTCTCCGCGATGAAGGGCGTCACCGACGCCCTGATCGAACTGTGCGAACTCGCCGCCGCCAACCGTCCGGAGTGGCAGGACAGCTGGCATGCGCTGCGCGCACGCCATCGCGGCGCAGCGGTGGCGCTGTTGGGCGAGGCTGCGGGGCCGGTGATCGAATGGGTGGACGAGCGATTCCAGCGACTGCACGAGATCCTCAACGCGCTCATCGTCATCGGCGGCCTGCCGGAGCTGGTCCTGCAGCGCGTGCAGGGCCTGGGCGAAGTGTGCTCGGCGCGCCTGCTGGGCGAGTACCTGACCTTGCAGGGGGAGGACTGCGCCGTGCTGGACGCGCGCGAGGTGCTGCGGGTCGACCACGGCGAGCTTGGCGTGGTGGTCGACTGGGAAACCAGCGCGCAGCGGTTGGCGGCGTGGCAGGCCTCGCATCCGCAACGCCGGGTGGTGGCGACGGGCTTCGTGGCGCGCGATCGCGAGGGCCGCTTCACCACCCTGGGACGCAACGGCAGCGACTACTCGGGCGCGATCTTCGCGGCGCTGTACGACGCGGCGGAGCTGCACATCTGGACCGATGTCGACGGCGTGCTGTCGGCCGACCCGCGGCTGGTGCCCGAAGCGGTGCAGCTGGAAGCGTTGAGCTACGACGAAGCCTGCGAGCTGGCGTACTTCGGTGCGAAGGTCGTGCATCCGCAGACGATGTCGCCGGCGATGGAGCGTGGACTGCCGATCATCATCCGCAACACCTTCCATCCGGAGCATCCCGGCACACGCATCACCGCCGAACGGGACGCGGTCGGTCCGGTCAAGGGCCTGACGCTGAGCGCCGACTTGGCGCTGTTGAACCTGGAGGGTACCGGCCTGATCGGCGTGCCGGGCACCGCGGAACGCGTGTTTTCCGCCCTGCGCAACGCGCACGTGTCGGTCGTGATGATCTCGCAGGGCTCGTCGGAGCATTCGATCTGCTGCGTGGTCAAGGCCAGCGAGGCGGCGAAGGGACAGGCGGCGCTGCTGGAGGCGTTCGCGCATGAACTGGACACCCGGCAGATCCAGCGCGTACAGCGCCGGGATGGCGTCAGCGTCCTGGCCGCCGTCGGCGATGGCATGGCGGGAACCCCGGGCGTATCCGCGCGCCTGTTCGGCGCGCTGGCCCACGCCCAGGTGAATATCCTGGCGATCGCGCAAGGCTCGTCGGAACGCAATATTTCCGTCGCCATCGACAGCGCCGACGCCACCAAGGCCCTGCGCGCCGCACACGCCGGGTTCTGGCTGTCACCGCAGACCTTCGCTGTCGGCGTGATCGGGCCGGGCAACGTCGGCGCCACGCTGATCGAACAGTTGCGTGCGGCGCAACCGCAGCTGCTGGGCAAGGCCAACCTCGACCTGCGCCTGCGTGCGATCGCCTCCAGCAAGCGCATGCTGCTGGACGAGCGCAGCATCGGCGCCGACTGGCGCGCGCGCTTCGACGCCAGCCCGCAGGCGGCTGATCTGGACCGTTTCACCCAGCACCTGTTGTCGGCGCACATGCCGCACGCGGTAATTGTGGACTGCAGCGCCAGCCCGGAGGTCGCGGACCGCTACGCCGGGTGGCTGGCGGCCGGCATCCACGTGATCACGCCGAACAAGCAGGCCGGCGCCGGCCCGTTGGCACGCTACCAAGCGATCCGCGATGCGGCCTCGGCCAGCGGCGCACGCTTCCGCTACGAGGCGACGGTCGGTGCAGGTCTGCCGGTGATCTCCACACTGCGCGACCTGCTGGATACCGGTGACGCAGTGGTATCGGTGGAAGGCATCTTCTCCGGCACGCTGGCGTGGCTGTTCAACAAGTTCGACGGTAGCGTGCCGTTCTCGCAATTGGTCACCGAGGCTCGGAGCCTGGGCTATACCGAACCGGATCCACGCGACGACCTGTCGGGTACCGATGTGGCGCGCAAGCTGGTGATCCTGGCGCGCGAAGCCGGGCGTGAGCTGGCGCTGGAGGACGTGCAGGTGGAAAGTCTGGTGCCCGAAGCGCTGCGCCAGGCCAGTGTCGACGACTTCATGTCGCGGCTCGGCGAAGTCGATGCGGTGTTCGCCGAGCGGCTGGCCAAGGCGCGTGCGGCGGGCAATGTACTGCGCTATGTCGCCAGACTGGATGCGGCAGGCCGCGCGA
Organism: Pseudoxanthomonas sp. PXM01; assembly: GCF_014851815.1. Classification (GTDB taxonomy): domain Bacteria; phylum Pseudomonadota; class Gammaproteobacteria; order Xanthomonadales; family Xanthomonadaceae; genus Pseudoxanthomonas_A. The sequence continues at coordinate 784,690 of NZ_JACVAJ010000001.1, read as the reverse complement.
GCGTCGGACTGGTCGAAGTACCCGCCGCGCATGCCTTCGGCAACCTGCGCCTGACCGACAATATCGTGCAGTTCACCACGCGGCGTTACTGCGACAATCCGCTGATCGTGCAGGGACCGGGCGCCGGTCCGGAGGTCACCGCGGCGGGTGTGTTTGCCGACGTACTGCGCGTGGCCGCGGGGCAGGGTGCAAAGCTGTGAGATATCGGATGACGAGGGACGTGGAGTGGGTATGAGGCAGCAGGCAAGCGCGTTCTCGCCGGCATCGGTGGGCAATGTGGGCGTAGGGTTCGACATCCTGGGCCATGTGATCGAAGGCGTAGGCGATACCGTGACGGTCCGCCGCATCGAGGCGTCGGAGGTGCGCATCGCCGCGATCCGCGGCGCCACCGTCGACCTGCCGCTGGATGCGCCGGGCAATACGGCAGGCGCAGCGCTGATCTCGCTGCGCGAGGCGCTGGCGCTGCCGTTCGGTTTCGAGGTGGAGATCGAGAAGGGCATACCGCTCGGTTCCGGCATGGGCGGTTCCGCCGCCTCGTGCGTGGCCGCGCTGGTCGCGGCCAATGCGCTGCTCGACGTGCCGCTGTCGCATGAGGCGCTTTATCCGCACGCGCTGGTCGGCGAGGCGGTCGCCAGCGGCGGCAAGCACGGCGACAACCTGGGCCCCATGCTGTTGGGTGGCCTGGTGCTGTCCACGGCGGATCGTCTGGTGCGTGTGCCGATACCTGAGCATTGGCACAGCGTGCTGGTGCACCCGGAGGCGATCCTGGAAACGCGGCGCGCGCGCGCCGCGCTGCAGGGCGCGTACGAGCTGAAGGAGTTTGTCGCGCAGAGCGCCAACCTGGCGCTGGTCCTGGCTGGTTGCCATGCCGGCGATCCCGCGCTGGTGCGCGACGGTCTGCGCGATGTCCTCGTCGAGCCACGGCGTGCGCCGCTGATCGTCGGCTTCGACGCGGCGAAACAGGCGGCACTGGAGGCCGGTGCGATGGGGGCCAGCATTTCCGGCGCCGGCCCCAGCGTGTTCGCGTGGTTCGAATCGCGCAGCGAAGCCGAAGCGGCGGCGCCAGCGGTCCAGGCGGCGTTCGCAGCGGCGGGTTTCGACAGCCAGGCCTGGGTGTCGCCGATCAACGCGACCGGTGCCGAGCTGCTGTCCGCGAACTGACTTTTCCACTCCGGTCGTCGCGCTTCGTCCGCGGCGCCTTTTCAGCGACTGACCATGAACTTCATTTCGACCCGCAACGCCTCGCCTGCCGCCACGCTCAGCCAGGCTATCGCCGCCGGACTGGCACCCGATGGCGGTCTCTACGTCCCCGAGCGATTGCCGCCTGCGCGCACGCTGGTCCCGGGGCGCGACGTCGCCGAGACCGCCGCCACGCTGCTGGCGCCGTTCTTTGCCGGTGACACGCTGGAAACGGAGCTGCCCGCGATCTGCCGCGATGCTTTCGACTTTACCGTGCCGCTCCATCCGCTCGGTACGCCGGGTGATCACGTGCTTGAGCTCTTCCATGGGCCAACCGCTGCGTTCAAGGATTTCGGCGCCCGTTTCCTGGCGGCCTGCATGGCGCGCCTGCGTCGCCAGGAAGCGAAGCCGCTGACGATCCTCGTCGCCACCTCGGGCGATACGGGCGCAGCGGTGGCGGCGGCGTTCCACCGCCAGCCGGGCCTGCGCGTGGTGGTGCTGTATCCGGACGGGCGCGTGTCGCCGCGGCAGGCGCACCAGTTGGGCTGCTTCGGCGACAACATCAGCGCACTGCGCGTGGCCGGGTCTTTCGACGACTGCCAGGCGCTGGTGAAGCGCGCACTCAACGACGCCGAGCTGCAGGCGCAGGCGCCATTGAGCTCGGCCAACAGCATCAGCCTGGGACGCCTGCTGCCGCAGATGAGCTACTACGCGCACGCGGCGCTCACGCACCATGCGGACGGCGGTCGAGCGTTGAACGTGGTCATTCCCACCGGCAACCTGGGCAATGCGATGGCGGCGATCCTGGCGCGTGCGCTGGGGGTGCCGCTGGGCAGGATCGTGCTGGCGACCAACGCCAACCGGGTGTTGCCCGACTTCTTCGCCGGCGGGACCTACACGCCGGCGGCGAGCGTCGCGACGCTGGCCAACGCGATGGATGTGGGGGCGCCCAGCAACTTCGAGCGCCTGCGCTGGCTGTATGCCGGCGACGACGCAGCGCTGCGCGCGGCGTTCGCCTCGGCCAGCGTCGACGACGCCACGATCCGCGACGTGATCGCGCGCCGCAACCGCGACCATGGTGAAGTGCATTGCCCGCACACGGCGACGGCGGTGAAGGTGCTGGAAGATTTGCGTGCGCAGGGCGAGGCCGGTGACTGGGCCGTGGCATCCACGGCGCATCCGGCCAAGTTCGAAAGCGTGGTCGAGCCGCTGATCGGGCACGGGATCGACGTGCCGCCTGCGCTCGCCGACCTGCTGGCGCGGCCTGCTTACGCCGAGCCGGTTCCCAACGACTATGAAGCGCTGCGGCGCGTCGTGCTCGCGGGGCTGTAAGCTGCGCCGATGACACGCCTCCTGCCCGCACTCGCTCTTTCGACCCTGCTGGTCTTGGCGCCTGCCGCCAAGGCGCAGACGGCCACCGCAGTATCGCCGCCGGACGTGCGAGCGCTGAAGCCCGGCGACTACCTCTGGTATCCGCAGATCGCGCCGGAGGGGCCGGTGGTGCTGGTAGTCAGCCTCGACGAGCAGCGTGCCTACGTCTACCGCAACGGCATCGCCATCGGCGTGTCGACGATCAGCTCGGGCAAGGCGGGCAAGGACACCCCGACCGGCGTGTTCACGATCCTGCAGAAGAACAAGGACCACCGTTCCAACCTCTACAACAACGCGCCGATGCCGTACATGCAGCGGCTGACCTGGGACGGCATCGCGCTGCACGGCGGCCACCTGCCCGGTTATCCCGCCTCGCATGGCTGCGTCCGTCTGCCGCAGGCGTTCGCCGAAAAGCTGTTCGGCATCACCCGTTTCGGCGACTCGGTCGTGGTCGCCAACGCCAAGGCATCGCCGGCCAGCCTGGTACATCCGGCGGTACTCGCGCCGGTGACGGCCGGCGGGCAGGCGTCGCATCCGGACCTGTCGACCTACGAGGTCTACTGGAACGAGGCGGCGTCGCCCGAAGGCCCGGTCAGCATTTTGGTCAGCCTGTACGACCAACGCGTATCGGTGCTGCGCAACGGAGTACTGATCGGCGCAGCGCCGTTGCAGATGGTGCGCGACTTCGCACTCAACGGCACCGTGCTGCTGGTGATGACTACCGAGATGGAAGACATCCCGAGCCTGCTCGATCCGCAGCAGAAGGAACATCGCTGGGTCGCGCACCGCGTGCTGGGCGAGGCCGGCGCGCCGATGCCGCCGCTGCGTGCGCTGGGAGATTCGTTCTGGATTCCGCAGGATTTCGCCCGTCGCCTGTATGGCGTGCTGACGCCCGGTACCACGGTGCTGCTGTCCGACCTGCCGGGCGTGCGCGCAACCCCGGGTGACCAGCCGTCCGTGCCGGTCTTGGAATCGGACGAAGCCAGCCCCACAACGGCCGTACGCTGAGCTGTACGGACGGAATCGGGAGGCCGGCGTTTCTTCCCGATGTCCGGATGCTGCGATGAGTCGATCCCCCTTCCTGCTGCCGCTATGCCTCGCTGTCGCCGGACTCGCGGCCGCAGGTGCCGCGCATGCGGAATCGCCCTCGTCGATCGCGTCCGAGCGCCTGGTCGAGCGCCTGCACCGCGCTGCGCCTTCCCTGGACCGCGACGTGTTGTCGATGGCGGCGCGGGCGATGACGTGCTCGATCCGGCGCGGTGAGCCGGTACCGATGCGCCGGCTCAGCGTGATCGACTACTCGCTGCCGTCGACGCAGCCACGTCTATGGGTGTTCGACCTGGAAGGCGCGCGACTGCTGTTCGAAGAGCGGGTCGCGCACGGGCGCAATACCGGCGAAAACCTGGCGACGCGCTTCTCCAATGCCACCGGCAGCTACATGTCGAGCCTCGGCGCCTTCGTCACCCAGGAGTCCTATCGTGGCGCCAATGGCTATTCGCTGCGACTGCAAGGCCTGGAACCGGGTTTCAACGACAAGGCACGCGAACGCGCGATCGTCATCCATGGCGCACCTTATGTCAGTGAGGCGCTGGTCAGCGCGCAGGGGCGACTTGGCCGCAGTCTGGGCTGTCCGGCGGTACGCGCCGCGGTGGCGCAGCCGTTGATCGACAGCATCCGCGGCGGTTCGTTTCTTTTCGCGTATTACCCCGACCCCGCCTGGCTGAAGCAGTCGCGCCTGCTCGGGGAGGATTGCGGGAACGGAGTCGCGACCCATCCCGTCGCTTCCGCAACGGGCGATTGAACCACCTTCAGAGCTTCAGCGGGATCTTCAGGTAGCGCCGGCCGTTGGCCTCGCTTTCGGGCAGACGGCCGGCACGGATGTTGACCTGCAGCGAGGGCAGCAGCAGCGTCGGCGCGGACAGCGTCGCATCGCGCGCCTCGCGCATCGCCACGAAGCTGTCCTCGTCCACGCCCCCTCCCACGTGCACGTTGCGTGCCTTCTCGTCGGCGACCGTGGTCTCCCACGCATAGTGGTCGCGTCCCGGCGCCTTGTAGTCGTGGCACAGGTACAACGTCGTCTGCGGGGGCAGGGCCAGCAGCTTCTGGATCGAGCGATACAGCGTGCGTGCGTCGCCGCCGGGGAAATCCGCGCGTGCGGTGCCGTAGTCGGGCATGAACAGCGTATCTCCGACGAACGCCGCCTCGTCGATGCGATAGGACACGCAGGCCGGCGTATGACCGGGCGTATGCAGTACTTCCACCTGCAGTACCCCCAGCGGAAACACGTCGCCGTCGCGGAACAGGCGGTCGAACTCGCGGCCGTCGCCACTGACATCGTCCAGCCCGAACACCGGCGCGAAGGTGCGCTGCACGTCGGTGATGCGTTCGCCGATGCCGATCGGCGCGCCGGTCTTCTCCTTCAGGTAGGGCGCGGCGCTGAGGTGGTCGGCGTGCGCATGTGTCTCCAGGACCCACTGCACCGACAGATCATGGTCGGCAACGAAACCCAGGATCGCATCGGCTGACCGATGCGATGCACGCCCGGACCGGTGGTCGTAATCCAACACCGGGTCGATGATCGCCGCATGGCGGGTGGACGCGTCCCAGACCACGTAGGTGATGGTGTTGGTGGCCTCGTCGAACCAGGCGTGCAGGGCAGGGATGGCCATGAGGCCTCCGGCTACGATGTCGATCGGCATTCTACGTCTTCGCACGTAAAGCCAAGCCGCTGCCGCCGCGCGATGCGATGATGGCGTCGAGACCAGCCAGGGAATCGCCATGAGCGACACGCAGACCATCCGCCTGACACTCGAACAGGAAGACGACTACGCCTTCCGCATCCGTTTCGACGAGACCACCATCGCCGACCTGCTGACCGACGAGCCGGCCCCGCTGGGCAAGGGCGAGGGGCCTAATCCCACCCGCCTGCTGCTGTCGGCGGTCGCCAACTGCCTGTCGGCCAGCCTGCTGTTCGCGCTGCGCAAGTTCAAGAACACGCCGGGCAAGCTGGTCACGCAGGCGACTGCGGACTTGGTGCGCAATGAGCAGGGGCGGCTGCGCGTGGGGCATATCCATGCCGACATCCGGCTGGCCGAGGCGGGCACCGCGCACGCGTCGCTTGAGCGGATCCTGGCCCAGTTCGAGAATTTCTGCGTGGTGACCGAGAGCGTGCGCCACGGCGTCGAGGTCTCGGTCAGCATCACCGACGCGGATGGCGTGCAGTTGCATGGTGCAGCGCGGACATCTGTCAGCTGAGAGGGCTGTAACCGGTTACGCCGCTGCGCCGGGGTCGAACCGCTGCAGGCGGCGTGTCATCATCGGAGCTCCTGCCGTTCGTCGTCGACACCATTCGTGATAGCGCCCATCAAGGGGAAGGCCACTTCGCTGGACATCGCCCATCTGGCCGGCGTGTCGCAGCCGACCGTGTCGCGTGCCTTGCGTGGCAGCCCGATGGTCAACGAGGAAACGCGCAAGCGCATCCTCGCCATCGCCGAGCAGCTCAACTACAAGGTCGACAAGAACGCATCCAACCTGCGCCGTCAGCATTCCGGCACGCTGGCGCTGCTGTTCTTCGAAGACCCGACGCCTGACGAGTCGGCGATCAATCCGTTCTTCCTGTCGATGCTGGGCAGCATCACCCGTGCCTGTGCACTGCGCGGCTACGACCTGCTGATCTCGTTCCAGCAACTGTCCAACGACTGGCAGGCCGATTACGAGGACAGCAAGAAGGCCGACGGCATCATCCTGCTGGGCTACGGCGACTACCTGGAATCGCGCGGCCGGCTGGAGCGGCTGGTCGAGCAAGGCACGCACTTCGTCCGCTGGGGCGCGGTGCAGCCGGGCACGCCGGGCGTATCGATCGGCTGCGACAACGCCCAAGGCGGCTACGACATCACCGAGCATCTGCTGGAGCAGGGCCGTCGTCGCATCGCCTTCCTGGGGCATGCGTCGAACCACTATCCCGAGTTCTTCGAGCGCTACCTCGGGCATCGGCAAGCGCTGGAGGCGGCCGGACTGCAGACGGATCCAGCACTTCAGGTCGATGCGATCACGACCGAACAGTCCGGGCAGGAGGCCGCCTGCGAGCTGCTGGCGAGAGGAGTGGCCTTCGATGCGGTGTTCGGCGCCAGCGACCTGATCGCGGTCGGCGCCATGAAGGCGTTGCTGGATCGCGGCTTGCGGGTGCCGGAGGACGTGGCGGTGGCGGGTTTCGACGACATTCCGCTGGCGAGTTTCGTCAACCCGGGTCTGTCGACCGTGCAGCAGGACACCAAGCGGGCAGGCGCGCTGCTGGTGGAGAGCCTGTTGGCCCTCATCGATGGGGAGCCGGCCGAGAGCCAGACCATCCCGGTCCGACTGGCCCTGCGAGGTTCCACGGCGCCGAAGTGATTGCCTGAACAGGGCTGTCGGCCATAAAATAAGAATGATTCTTATTCTGGCTGGCGCCGGGCATTGCCCGCGGCCTGATGTCGACCGGTAGGCGGCGACACGGGCACCGGCCGTCTCCGAGCCGTCCCCCATGACCCGTACCGCGTCCTTCCGTTCCCTCAGTCTCGCCATTGCCGTTGCGCTGGCGACGCCCGGCCTCGCGCTGGCCCAGTCCGCCGCCGATGACGCCACCACGCTGGATGCTGTCCAGGTGCAGGCGCCGATTCCCAAGGACACCGGCACCGCGACCAAGACCGCGACATCGCTCAAGGAGATCCCCCAATCGATCTCGGTGATCACCTCGCGCCACCTCCAGGATCGCGGCGTCCATGGTGTCGAAGAGGCGGTATGGTTCACCGCCGGCGCCCAGGGCGGCGCTTATGGCAGCGACAGCCGCAGCGACTGGCTGCTGGTGCGCGGCTTCACGCCGGCGCGCTACATGGATGGCCTTGCGCTGCCGGAAGGCTCGGGGACCGGCATCACCCGCATCGAACCTTATGGTCTGGAACAGATCGAGGTCCTGAAGGGGCCGGCTTCCGTGAACTACGGCGCCATGCCCCCCGGCGGTCTGGTCAATTACGTCAGCAAGCGTCCCACCGAAGACACGCTGCGCGAAGTGGAAGTGCAGGTGGGCAGCGACGACCTGCGGCAGGTCGCGCTCGACTTCGGTGGCAAGCTCAACGAGAGCGGCACGCTGCTGTACCGCCTGACGGCGCTGGGTCGCAATAGCGATACGCCGGTCGACTACATCCACGACGACCGTTACTACTTCGCACCCGCCATCACCTGGAAGCCGGACGAGGCCAACGAGCTGACCGTACTGGCGCGTTATCAGAAGGCGGACACCAAAGCCGGCGCGGGCTTCCTGCCGGCTGCGGGCACGCTGCATCCGAATCCGAACGGCAGGATCAGCCCCAGCCTCTATACCGGCGAGCCGAACGCGAACGATTACATCAAGACGCTGAAGTCGCTGGGCTACGAGTTCCGCCACGACTTCGGTGGCGGCGTGGTGTTCAACCAGAGCGCGCGCCTGATGGATTCGGAAGTCGAACCCAGCATCACCGTCGGCACGTTCGGCCTGCTTCCCGACCAGCGCACCCTGTCCCGTTACCTGTGGTCCACCCGCGAAGACGAGAAGACCTTCGGCCTGGACAACAACCTGCAGTGGAAATTCAGCACGGGCCGCGCGGAACACACGCTGCTGGCGGGCCTGGATTACCGCCGTGGGCAGTGGAACTACGATTCCAATTTCGTGTTTGCCGCTACGGGCCTGGACGCCTACAACCCGGTGTACGGTTCCATGCCGAATCTGGCGCCGACCTTCGATCCCGTCACCACCGCCAGTACCCGCCAGACGCAGAAGCAACTGGGCCTCTATGTGCAGGACCAGATCAAGCTGGATCGCTGGGTGTTCACCGTGGGTGGACGCCAGGACTGGGTGGGCACGGACACGAGTGGTGGCCACCAGAGCGACGACAAGTTCTCCGCGCGCGTCGGCGTGAACTACGTGTTCGACAATGGCCTGGCCCCTTACGTGGGCTGGTCGCAGTCGTTCCAGCCCACCATGGGTGCGGACTTCTTCGGTCGCGCGTTCGAGCCGACGACCGGTGAGCAGGTCGAAGCCGGCCTGAAGTACCAGCCGGCCAACGGCAAGGTGCTGGCCACCCTGGCGCTGTACGAGGTGACGCAGGAGAACACGCTGACCATCGACCCGGATCCGACCCATCCGCTGTTCCAGATCCAGCAGGGCGAGACCAAGGTGCGCGGCGTGGAACTGGAGGGCCGCTGGAACATCGGCCGCGGCCTGAGCGTCTACGGCGCGTACGCCTACATCGATTCGGAAGTGACCAAGAGCAACGACCTGGCCACGCTGGGCAAGCAGATCGCATTGCAACCCAAGCACTCGGCGTCGGCCGGTGGCGACTACACCATCACCAGCGGCGCACTGTCCGGGCTGGGCTTCGGTGCCGGCGTGCGTTACACCGGCAAGCACTACGGCGATGCACCGAACCTGTGGGAAACGCCTTCGTACACGCTGTTCGACGCGGCCGTGCATTACGACTTCTCGAACTGGCGCTTCCAGTTGAACGTGCAGAACGTGGGTGACAAGGAGTACATCAGCGCCTGCAACGCCGTGTACTGGTGCTACTACGGCTATGAGCGTTCGGTGACGGCCACCGCACGGTACGTCTGGTAGGCCACCCCGGAGTAGCTTCGCGTAGGCCGTCGCCATGAATGAAGCCCTCGCCATGCCGGCCCGGTCACGGGTGGCATGGCCTTGGGCGGGTCTGGCCGCGGTGGCGTTCCTCGGCGTCACCGCCGGGGTGCAGATGAGCGATCGCGGACTGCAGTCGATCCTGTCGCCGGCGATCCGCGATACCTTCGGTGTCGGCGACGCGGTGATCGGCGCCCTGCATGGCATCGCCGGCATTCTCATCGCGAGCGCACTGGCCGTACCGCTGGCGCGGCTGGCGGATCGCTACTCACGCAAGATGATCCTGCTGGGATTGATCGGCACGTGGGCGGCCCTGACGCTGCTGGGTGCGCTGGCGCCAAACTTCCCGCTGTTCTTCGCCGGCCGTGCCGCCGCGGGGATCACCGAGTTCGCGATGATCCCCATCGTCTACTCGCTGATCCCAGACCTGGTCGGCGAGCGGTGGCGCGTCGGCGCCAACCTCGGTTTCGCCGCGTTGATGGCGACAGGGGCGAGTGCGGGTTTCTATCTCGGTGGAGATCTGCTGCATCTGGCGACCGGCCTTGGCGATGCCGCCGGTCTCGGACACCTCGCGCCTTGGCGACGCGCGATGTTGTTGCTGGCGTTGGCAGGCGTGCCATTGTTGCTGCTCGGTGCGTTCACGCAGGATCCGCCCCGGCAGGTCCCCGTCGCGCGTGACCTCCACATGTCGTCGCTGGCCGGCTTCGTACGCGAACGCCTCGGGCAGCTGCTGCTCTTCATCGGCGCGGCGGGCGGCGTCGCGGTGGCCGTGCAGGCGGTCACGCCGATGATCGCCATGGCCATCGCGCGGCGCTTCGCCGTCGACATCAATGGAGTAGGGCACACGTTGGGTGTGCTGATCCTCGTCGGCAACATGGCCAGTCTTCCCATCGCATGGATCATCGACCGCTCGCTGCGCGAGCGGCTGGGTCCCCGCGTCCGACCCGCGATCATGGGCGTGGCGACGGCGATCGCATTGCCTTGTGCCGGCCTGCTGGCGTTCGCTCCGTCCGCATCCGCGGCGCTGGCGCTGACCGGCGCGTTCCTGCTGGCGACCTGCGTGGCCAATGCATTGCTGCCCACGATGCTGCAGGATCTGGCGCCCGCCGACCTGCGTGCGCGGGCTTTTGCCGGCTACAGCTTCCTGATCGCCGCGTTCTGCGCGCTGGGACCGGTATTATCCGGCGGCCTCTCGCAGTACCTGCTGGCGGACGATCTGCTGGCCGCCATCGCGCTGGCCGCGGTGCCGGTGATGGGACTCACGCTGGTCTGTACGTTCCTGTGGTGCCGCAGGCGCTGAAGGGCATCATGTTCTGGAAGGAAATCTGATGGAAGAAGGGTTGAGCATGCTGGCTGCGCTGACCGCCGCGCTGTCGGCAGCAGGGCTTTACGCGGGCTCGCGGCATTGTCGCTGGACGAGCTGGCGTCGTATCGGCCGTGCCGGCACATGGGGCGGCACGGCACTGGCCGTCGCATCGCTGCTGCTGTGGACGCAGGTGCTCGGCGCCGGTGCCGGCTTCTGCGCCATGCTGGGCAGCTGGATGTTCGCCATGATCGTGCTGCCCTACATCGCCGGCATGCGGGTCGAACACGCCGCGCGGGGTGACGGCTGATGTGGGCGCGTGCGCTGGCCGGTATCGTGCCGGGTTTCTTCCTGTCGGCCGCCATCGTCGGCCTGATCAGTTGGCTGCTGCCGGGGCCGTGGCAATCCACGCTGGTGGCCGGCGGTCTGGTGTTCTTCCCGGTCTGGGTAGGCGTGTTCTGCGCGGGCTTCCAGTTCCGCAGCGGCGCGCGGGCCTGGGTGATCTACAGCCTGGCATCGGTGCTGGGGCTGGCGGCGTTGGCGCTGCTGCGCCATCTGGACTGGGTGCAGTAGGAGTGAGTCGTTGAAACTGAAGTCTTCCACGCTGCGCACCTTCACCACCCTGCACACCTGGGTGGGGCTGGTGGCCGGATTTGCGCTGTTCGTCGCCTTTTACGCGGGTGCGATCACTGTCTTCCACCACGACCTGATGGTCTGGCAATCGCCGCATGCCATCGAGCAGCCCGTCGGCACGCTGGCCGACGCGCAACACCTGCTCGATGAAACACTGGAGCGCCATCCCGATGCGCGTGCCTGGGTAGGCATGATGTTCCCGGGAGAAGAGTCGGCACAGCCGCTGGTCTACTGGCCGGATGCCAAAGGCACCTGGTACTACGCAACGCCGGACGACCTGCAAGGCAGCACCGAACCGCCCGCGGCGGCGCTGGCCGAACTGGTCAACGCGCTGCACTACTCGCTGGGCATCCCGGTGGCGGGCATCTACCTGATGGGCATCGTCAGCCTGCTGTACGGGGTGGCGCTGGTGTCCGGCATCGTCATCCACCTGCCGAAGCTGGTGGATGACCTGTTCGCGCTGCGGCCCGGCCGTAACCTCAAGCGGTTCTGGCAGGATGCGCACAACCTCATCGGCGTGCTCGGCCTGCCGATGCACGTGATGTTCGCCGCAACCGGCGCGCTGCTGTGCTTGGCGATGGTGGTCGCCCTGGCGCTCAACCCGCTGATCTACGGCGGCAAACTGATGGAGGCCATGCCGGCCGCGCTGGACACCGCACCGCAGATCGCTGCCGCCGGCAAGCCGGAACGGCTGGGCGGCCTGGCGATGTGGCATGTGCGCGCTCAGGAAGAAGCGAAGCAACGTGGGCTGGACGCATTCGAACCCGTCTACCTGAAGCTCACGAACGCCGGCGACGCCAATGCCGTGGTCGAGATCACCGGCGAGGCGCCCCGCACACTGGGCGCGTTGGGCGCCGTGGCCCTGAACGCCAACACGGGCGAACTGATCGCCAGCCAGTTGCCGGGCAGCCGCGACGCCAACCACGCCACGCTGTCGATCGCCTACCTGCTGCATTTCGGCGAGTACGGCAGCGCCTGGGTGCAATGGCTCTACTTCCTGCTCGGCGTCGGTGGCGCGTTCCTGTTCTACTCCGGCAACCTGCTGTGGATCGAATCGCGCCGCAAGAAGCGGCAGGCCGAGCAGGGCACGGCGCAGCTCTGGATGGCCAAGGCGACGGTCGGTTTCTGCATCGGCGTCTGTGTCGCCATTTCTGCGGCGTTCGTGGCTTCGCAAGTGCTGGAAGCGAAAAGCGCCGCGTGGGGCGTCGACGTCGCGACCGGCATCAACGTCGCGTGCTTCGGGACCTGGGCGGCCTGCCTGGCCTGGGCTGCGTGGCGTCCGCCGATCCGGGCCGCGGTGGAACTGCTCGGCGCGGCCGCCGTGGTCACCGCGCTGGTGCCGGTGGCGCACGGCGCCATGACCGGCGCGTGGTTCTGGCAGAGCGCGGCGGCCGGCCATACCGCGTTGTTCGCGATCGATGCGGGTGCCCTGGCGATGGCGGTCGGCTTCGCCTGGCTGGCGCGCGTGTCGCGCCAGCGTGCCCGCGTCGGAGAATCCAACAGCGTGTGGGCGTTGCCGGGCAACGCCTGAAGGCTTACTGCGGATCGGTCTTCTTGCGGGCCATCAGGTCCGCCAGGCGCACACGCGTGTCCTTACGCGTCAGCGGCTGGTCGAACAGGAATACGCGTACCCCGTGCGCCGGCACGTCCGCCTGCAGGCGATTGCGCACGCGCTGGGTCTTGCCGGTGAAAGCGTCGCGCCAGTTGCCGGCTTCCAGATACTCGGAGACCGACAGTTTCGCCGGTGCATCGGCCTTGTTCAGCAGCACCAGCGCGGTCTGGGTGACGCCCTCGTGCTGCAGCACGCGATAGAAGATCGCCTGGTCGCCTTTCAGGCGGACATTGAGCTGCAGGCCACGCTGAAGTGCGGGCGTATCGCGACGCAGGGTGGCGATGCGCTTCAGCGGGCCGAAGATCGGGCTTTGCGGTGCGGCATCGATGCGTTCCTGGCCGAAGTAGTTGCGGTTGCCCGCATGCTCGGCGTGACCACGCTCGAATCCGGTCTCCGAACCGTAGTAGATGACCGGGATGCCGCGCGCCGTGAACAGCCAGTTGTGCGCATCGATGAAGCCGGCGTCGGCGGCCTTCATCCGCGCCATGTCGTGGTTGTCGTAGAACGTCATCAGGTCGTACGGGTTGGCGTACGGACCGTCTTCCAGGTACAGCGCCTTGCCGATTTCCTCGTAGCTCGTGCCGGGCTTCTCGAAGACATCGGTGAGCTTCGCCTTCAGCGGGAAGTCCAGCACGCTGTAGCTGCCGTTGCGCGTCCAGGTATGGCCGGCGATGCTGGCGGCGTCGTAGTTGAAGTTCTCGCCGAACATGAAGAAGCCCGGCTTCTTCGCGCGGATGCGGTCGACGAATTCCTTCCAGAACGCGTGCGGCATCCAGGCGATGGTGTCCACGCGGAACGCGGCGGCGCCCTGGTCGATCCACTGTTCGTAGGCGCCGACCAGATACTCCATCACCGCCGGGTTGTTCTCGTTGAAGTCGGACAGCTGCGCCAGTCCGCCACCGGTGTTGTAGAAGGCGTGCATCGGCTTGCGGCGCGGGTCCAGCTTGTCGGGATCCAGATTCTGGTGGTCGGCGATCAGCTTGCCGTCCTTGTCCCAGACCTTGCCGTACTGCGGCTGCATCGTCGGCATCGAGTAGGCGGGCGAGCCGTGGTTGCCGACGATGTCCAGCACCACGTCCAGTTTCTGTTCCTTCATCGCGGCGGTAAAGCCGGCGAAATCCAGGCCTTCGCTGGGCAGGTGCTCGTCCAGCTTGTAGAAGTTGATGCCCCAGTAGCCGTGGTAGCCGGTCTTGCCGCGGTCGGTGAACATCCCGGCCCACTTCACCTCCTCGCCGCCGGTGAAGGCTTCGTCCGGGTTGTCGATGATCGGCGTGACCCACACCGAGGTGAAGCCGAGGCCGCGGATATAGCCGGCGTTGTCCAGCACACCCTTGAAGTCGCCGCCAAGATAACCGACGTTGTCCGTCTGGCCTGCCGGTGCGCCCGGCGTGGGGCGGTCGAAGGTCGGATTCTTGCCGCCCTGGTCGCGATGGTCGTTCGACGGATCGCCGTTGACGAAGCGGTCGGTCAGCACGAAGTAGACGGCTTCCTTCGCGAAGGGCTCCGTGGTGCCGTAGAAGTCCTCGGCTGCATGCGCGGCAGGCGCACAGAGCAGCGATGCCAGCAGGAGGGCGAGCGGACGTTGGCGGGGAAGTCGCATCAATGCACCTGCGGCGGAGAGGGAAGGGAGGCGTCGTGGGTTTCCCGCACGCCCGTGAGCGACACCGCTGCGAGCAGGAGGCTGCTGCCGCTGATGACCAGAGCGAAGATCGCCTGGGTGTCGAACAGGCCGCGCAGTGCCGGACCAAGCACAGTGGCGGCCACGATTTGCGGGATCACGATGAACATGTTGAAGATGCCCATGTAGATGCCCATCTTCTCCGCCGGCACATGGCTGGACAGCAGGGCATACGGCATCGACAGGATGCTGGCCCACGCCACGCCGACCAGGGCGAACGAGCCGATCAGCCAGGACGGGTGCGGCACGAACCACATCGACAGGAAGCCGATGCCGCCCAGCACCAGCGATCCGGCGTGCACCGCCTTGCGGTTGAGCGGCAGGCGGGCGGCGTAGAAGCTCAGCAGCAGCGCGACCAGCATCGACGACAGGCCGTAGTAGCCCATATAGGAACCGACCAGGTCGGCCGCGTTCTGGAAGGCCGCATTCGCACTCGTAAAGTCCGCCGCCTGCGCCGGCACGCCCATGTCGAAGAGCGCGGGATCGGGCGCCGGTGCCTTGAACACGTGCTCGGTCAGGCCGGGCGTGGCCATGCTCCACATCGCGAAGAACGCCAGCCAGCTGAAGAACTGCACCACGCCCAACCGCAGCATCTGCGCAGGCATGTGGATGACGTGCTGGACGATCTCGCTGATGACGTTGCCTTGCGCCTTCTTCTCGGCGCGGAACCGCTCCATGTCCTCGGGCGGGTACTCGCGCGTGGTGAGGATGGTCACCAGAATGCTGGCCATGAAGACAAACGCGCCGATGGCGAACGCGATCTTCACCGACGGCGGCACGACGCCCGGCCCAGCTTCATTCGACACGCCGAGTTGGGCGATGAACCATGGCAGGTTGCTGGCGACCCAGGTACCGATGCCGATGATCAGTGTCTGCAGCACGAAGCCGTAGGAGCGCTGACTTTCAGGCAGCTTGTCGGCCACCAGCGCACGGAACGGCTCCATGCTGATGTTGATGCTGGCGTCGAGCACCCACAACAAACCGGCGGCCATCCATAGCGTAGGCGAGTGCGGCATGAAGACCAGGGCAATCGAACTCAGGATCGCGCCGGCGAGGAAGTAGGGGCGTCGGCGGCCGAGCAGCGGATGCCAGGTGCGGTCGCTGAAGTACCCGATCACCGGCTGCACCAGCAGGCCGGTCAACGGTGCCGCGATCCACAGCAGGGGTAGTGCGTCCTTCTCCGCACCCAGTGTCTGGAAGATGCGCGACATGAAGCCGCCCTGGAGCGCGAAGCCGAACTGGATGCCGAGGAAGCCGAACGACATGTTCCATATCTGCCAGAAAGACAGGCGGGGCTTGGCGGTCATTCGGATTCCCTGGCAGTGCGATGCGGACGAACGAAGTGCGCGCGCACGTCGGCGGGCGTGGCGGCATCTTGCCGACATGCGCGCATGATTCCATGCTGCACCGCAAACAACACGGCCGCGTTGCAGTCTTCGCGCGTCAGCCCCTGCATGGCATGGCGATGACGCGGAAACCCTTGGCGTATCTGCGTTTCAGGAGCGGGCGCATGCGCCGCAAGCGCGCCGGAGCGAGTGGCGCTGCTTCTACGTCCGCGATGATCTGCATACGTATTCATGCCCGTCGATGACGAACAGCCTGCGCGCATCCCGATGGCCCGTGGAATAGTGGCGCCCGCCGAGCGCACCGGAGGGGTGCGCCACGCATTGCGACGAGTGCATCGATGAAGAACGACAACTGGTGGCGCGGCGCGGTGATCTACCAGATCTACCCCCGCAGCTTCCTGGACACCAACGGGGACGGAGTAGGCGACCTGCCGGGCATCGTCGAGAAGCTCGACTACATCGCCGGCCTGGGCGTGGATGCCATCTGGATCTCGCCGTTCTTCAAGTCGCCGATGGCCGATTTCGGCTACGACATCGCCGACTACCGCGACGTCGATCCGCTGTTCGGCACGCTGGCCGACTTCGACCGCCTGCTGTCCAAGGCGCACTCGCTGGGCGTCAAGGTGATGATCGACCAGGTGCTCAGCCACTGCTCGGTCGACCATGCCTGGTTCAAGGAAAGCCGCGAGAGCCGCGACAACCCGAAGGCCGACTGGTACGTGTGGGCCGATCCGAAGGAAGACGGCACGCCGCCCAACAACTGGATGTCGCTGTTCGGCGGCGTGGCTTGGCGCTGGGAGCCGCGCCGCGAGCAGTACTACCTGCACAACTTCCTCGCCAGCCAGCCCGACCTGAATTTCCACAACCCGGCCGTGCAACAGGCGACGCTGGACAACGTGCAGTTCTGGCTGGACCGCGGTGTCGATGGCCTGCGGCTGGACGCGATCAACTTCTGCTTCCACGACGCGCAGCTGCGCGACAATCCGCCCAAGCCGAAGGAAAAGCGCGTCGGTCGCGGATTCAGCCCCGACAATCCGTACGCCTACCAGTACCACTACCACAACAACACGCAGCCGGAGAACGTCGTCTTCCTCGAACGTCTGCGTGAGCTGCTGGACCAGTACCCGGACGCGGCCGCACTCGGCGAGATTTCATCGGAGGATTCGCTGGCCACCACCGCCGAGTACGTGACCGACCAGCGCCTGCACATGGGCTACAGCTTCGAGCTGCTGACCGAGGACGGTAGTGCGGCCTACATCCGCGCGACGGTCGAACGGCTGGAAGCGGCGATGGCGGAGGGCTGGCCGTGCTGGGCGGTGTCGAACCACGACGTACAACGCGCGGTGACGCGCTGGGGCAATGGCGAGTCGTCGCCCGCGCTGGCCGCGCAACTGGTGGCGCTGGTGTGTTCGCTGCGTGGCTCGGTCTGCCTGTACCAGGGCGAGGAGCTGGGCCTGCCCGAGGCCGACGTGCCGTACGAAGCGTTGCAGGATCCTTACGGCAAGACGTTCTGGCCGAACTTCAAGGGCCGCGATGGCTGCCGCACGCCGATGCCGTGGAACGACGAAACCCAGGCGGGCTTCAGCCACGGCCAGCCCTGGCTGCCGATTCCCGCCGAGCACCGCGCCATCAACGTGGCCAGGCAGGACGCCGATCCGTCGTCCGTCCTCAATCTGGTGCGCGGCTTCCTCGCATGGCGGCGCACACAACCCGCATTGCGCAGTGGTGGCATCCGCTTCCTCGATGCATCCGAACCCGTGCTCGCCTTCGTGCGTGAAGACGAAGGTCAACGCATCCTGGTGGTGTTCAACCTGTCCGCCCGGGCGGTGCAGTGGCCGTTGCCGGACGGCATCGTCGCCGAGGCGCTGGAAGGGCACGGCCTGCAGCGTGCGACGCACGATGGCGGGACGCTGTCGCTGCCGGCGCGTGGCGTGTACTTCGCCAGCATCGCCTGACACCCCGCGCCTCCGACCGCGTGTTGGAGGCAGTGCGCGCCGATCGAAGGCGCCCTGTTCCGTCGCCACGATGCGGCGTTCATGAACCGTGCGCGGACATGATGCGGATGCCGTTCCCATGCCTGTTTTCCCGTATGGAATGCGTGTTACGGCGGTTCGCGGAAATATGCATGAATACGTATGCAGGCCGATTTGTGCGGCCGCGCACGCCACTACCATGGCCGCACATTCCGGGGCGCGTGCCCTGGCATGGCAGACCCGGGCGATCGCAGCATGCGACGCACCCGGTTCATCGCATACAACGTCCTTGGAGAGGGGAACATGCATTTCAAGCGCAACCTGCTGAGCGCGGCGTTGGCGTCCGCCATCGCGCTCATCGCGACCGGCGTCCAGGCCCAGACCGCCGAAACCGCCGCCGACCCGAAGCCGGTGAACGAGGCAACCGAGCTCGATACCGTCGTGGTTCGAGGCATCCGTCGCGGCATCGAAAGTGCGATTTCGGTCAAGCGTGACTCCACCTCCATTGTCGAAGCGATCTCCGCCGAAGACATCGGCAAGCTGCCTGACGTGAGCATCGCCGAATCACTGGCCCGTCTGCCGGGTCTGGCGGCGCAACGCGTTGCGGGCCGTGCGCAGGTGATCAGCGTGCGCGGCCTGTCGCCTGACTTCTCCACTACGCTCCTCAACGGGCGTGAGATGGTCAGCACGGGCGACAATCGTAGCGTCGAGTTCGATCAGTATCCGTCTGAGCTCGTCAGTGGTGTCACCGTCTACAAGACCCCGGATGCGGGTCTTGTCGGACAAGGTCTGTCCGGTACCGTCGACATGCAGACCGTGCGGCCGCTCAGCTTCGACGCGCCGGTCGGCGCGGTCGGCGTGCGTGGACAGCGCAATTCGCTGGGCGCGGCGGCAGGCGTTTCGGCATACGGCGAACGCATCAATGCCAGCTACATCACCCAGAACGAGGCCCGCACGTTCGGCTTCTCGATCGGCTATTCGCACGCGACCACGCCGATGCAGGAGAACCAGGTTGGCCTCTACGAACCCTGGGAGGCGATCGGCGACGGCTGGCGGCCGGGCGTGCCCGCGGGCACGTTCTACTCCGGCGGCATCAAGGCGCTTCGTCGCACCGGCGAAACCAAGCGGGATGGCGTGATGGCTACGCTTCAGTTCCGCCCCTCCAATGCTTGGACGAGCACGCTGGATCTGTTCCATTCGGAAGCCGAGCAGACCAATACCGCCAACCAGTTCGAAGTGCACATCGGAGACTACAACGGCGGCTACGATCGCCTGCTGGTCACCAATCCCACCATCAACAGCAACGGCACGTTCACGGGCGGCACGGCGAACAACGTCTATCCGCTGGTCCGCGGCATGTACAACTACCGCGAAGACGAGATCAACGCGTTCGGCTGGAACAACGAGTTCAACGTCGGGTCGGTACGGCTGACGGCCGATGTCAGCTGGTCGAAGACCAAGCGCGATGAAATCAACCTTGAGAACAACACGCAGCGACTGCCGGCGCCGCAGCTGGACTCGGTTGACCTGACGTTCCGCAGCGGTGGCTTCTCGCAGATCAACCCCGGTTTCGACTACTCGGATTCTTCCCAGCTCTTCCTCGCCAACACGATCTACGGCTCGGGTTACGGCAAGACGCCGAAGGTGGAGGACGAACTTCGCGCCATCAAGCTGGCAGCATCGTTCCCGCTCCCCGAGGCGCTGGGTTGGTTCACGGACATGGACGTTGGCGTGAACTACGCGGATCGCCAGAAGTCGAAGTGGCAGCCCGAAGGCAACATCAATCTCGGTGCCCAGGGCATCACCTCGATCGCTTCCGATCTGCAGTACGGTCTGGTCGACCTGCGCTTCGCGGGCATCGGATACATTCCGTCATGGAATGTGCCGGCGGCCGTTGCTCGCTACATGACGTTCGAACCCGTCGATAACCTGTCCTACCTGATTCCGAAGGCATGGGAGGTCAACGAGGAAATCGGGACCGCCTTCGCGCGCGCCAACCTCGACACCGAGTGGGGTTCGGTGCCGGTACGAGGCAACATCGGCGTGCAGGTCCAGCATGTCGACCAGTCGTCCGACTCGCGGTATTGGGATGGCACCCGCCCGGCGGGCCAGAACGTGCAGCCGGTCACCCGCGGCAAGACGTATACCGAGGTGTTGCCGAGCATGAACCTGGCGTTCTCGCTGCCGGCGGATCAGACCCTGCGCGTGGGCCTGGCCGAGCAAGTCGCGCGTCCGCGTGTCGACGAGCTGCGCGCATCACTGGACTTCGGCGTCAACACCGCCACCGGCGAGCCCGGCGGCAGCGGTGGCAATCCGGAGCTGGAGCCGTGGCGCGCCTACGCCTTCGATCTGTCGTGGGAAAAGTACTTCGGTAACAAGGCGTACGTGGCGGCGGCGTTCTTCTACAAAGACCTGCGCACCTACATCTACACCGAGGCACGCGATGGCTTCGACTTCAGCGACCTGCTGACCGACTACGTGCCCGGTCCGGGCGAGCCGCCCACCCAGAGCACGGGTCGCTTCACCGCGCCCTACAACGGCAAGGGCGGCAAGATGAAGGGCCTGGAGCTGACGGCATCGCTGCCGCTGGACCTGTTCACCGATTCGCTGCAAGGGTTCGGTGTCATCGCCAGCGCGGGCTTCAACGACAGCGATATCACCATCCCGCCGCCACCGGGATCGACCAGCAGCGTGGGCAGCCAGAACATCATGCTGCCCGGCTTGTCCGAGCGCACCTACAACCTGACCGTCTACTACGAGCGCAACGGTTTCGAGGCGCGTGTCAGCCAGCGCAAGCGTTCGGATTTCATTGGCGAGATCGGCAACTTCGATGGCGATCGCACACTGCGTTATGTGGTTGGCGAAGACCTTACCGATGCGCAGGTCAGCTACTCCTTCCCCGATGCGCATGCCCTGGCGGGGCTGAGCTTCCTGTTCCAGGTGAGCAACCTTACCGACGAGGCCTATCAGACCTACGCCGGCACGAAGGATCGTCCGCTGGAATACATCGAGTGGGGCCGCACCTACCTGCTAGGCGTGAACTACCGGTTCTGATTTTCCAGAGCGGTGCTCTCCCGACCCGCCGGCGTCATGCCGGCGGGTTTTTCTTTGCGAGGAAGCTTCGTGGACTGAGCGCAGGCAACAAAAAAGGCCAGGCATTCGCCTGGCCTTTCATGTTGGATGGTGGAGCCAAGGAGGATCGAACTCCTGACCTCGTCGATGCGAACGACGCGCTCTCCCAGCTGAGCTATGGCCCCACAAGAGCGGCACCATTCTAGCCCGCGGCGGGCGCGGGTGCCAAGCCTGACCGGTCGAGGATGGGGTCCAGCGCCGGCGCCAGCTCCTGCCGCCGCCAGCCGGACAGCGCGGCGGGCCACTGACCGGACTCCTGGAGGGCTTCCAGGTAGCGGCGCGAGGCCAGCACACCGTCGGGCAGGCCAAGTTCCTGGCTGCGCGCGGACACGGCGTCCTGCAGGCGCTTGACCTGCGCCTTGTCGTCGTCGGTGGCGTTGCGCGCCACCGGCATCGCGGCTTCGTCGTCCAGTGCCGTGGAGAGCGCCTGCCAGACGGCGTCGGCCAGCTTGCGCGGGGCCTTGGGCTGGGTGTCGAACAGGCGCAACAACGCGGCCTTGTCGATGGGCGGGGTACGCGCCAGGGCGACCGCCAGTTCGTTGTCGAGGATCCAGCTGCGCGGCTTGTCGCTGGCGCGGGCCTGCGTCTCGCGCCACCGCAGCAGTCGCACCAGCCGGCGCTGCGCGTCCACGTCGAGGAACTGCGCGCTGCGCATCGACAGGTGCGGCCAGCGTTCACCCTCATCGTGCGCCGCGTTGTCGACGAAACGCGCGCAGTCCTCTTCCACCCAGGCCTGGCGGCCCGTCGCAGCCAGTTCGGCCTGAAGGAAATCGTGCACGGCGAACAGGTAGCGCACGTCGTCGGCGGCATAGTGAAGCTGCGATTCGCTCAGCGGACGACGCAACCAGTCCGAGCGCGTCTCGCCCTTGGGCAGCGCGATGCCGGTGACGCGCTCCACCAGCTTCTGGTAGCCGATACCGGCGGCGACGCCCGCGATGGCCGCGGCGATCTGCGTGTCGAACAGGGGCGAGGGCAGCGCGTTGCAGGCGACCTTGAACGCCACCAGGTCCTCGCTCGCGCTATGCATTACCTTGGTGATCGAAGGATCGAGCAGCCACGGCCGCAACGCCTCGGTCATGCCCGAGGCCAGCGGGTCGACCAGCAGCACGTCGTCCTCGAGCGCGATCTGCACCAGCGCGAGCTGGGGCCAGTAGGTGCGCTCGCGGACGAATTCGGTGTCCAGGCCGATCCGTGTCGGCCGGCGCTGCAGGTGCGCGTCCAGCGCGGCGGGGGTATTGATCCAGTGGGGCACGTCTTCTCCGCGTGATGCGTCGTTTGCTCAGTCAGGCGACAATAACCTAAGGTCCCGGTTCAGCCGGTAACGTCTGCCGGTCATGTCGGCCGGCATTCTCTCATGGGGGCCGGAGGCTCCCATCACGGAGGGTGTTTGCGCGCGATCCTCGCCGCCTTGTTGTTGTCGCTGCCGTGGCTCGCCGGTTGTTCGCGCGATGCCGCGAACCCGGACGGCGCGGACGACGGTGCCGATGCGATCCGCATGCCCAGCGTCACCGTCAGTGGCGACGACAGCGCCGTCGATGAATTGAACTGGCGTCCGCCCCCCGTTGCGCTGGCGCCCGAGGGCGCCGGCGATGCGCACCAGCGCGCCGCGGAAGCCTTGTCCGAGGGACGCCTGTTCGACGGGCCCGACGATGCGATCCCGCTCTATCTCGCGCTGCTGCGGCTCGATGCCGCCGACGCGCGCGCGAAGAACGGCCTTGGCCGAAGTCTGGACCGCCTGCTGGAGCAGGGCGCACAGGCGCTGCGGCACGCCGAGGACCGGACCGAGTCGTTGCGCCGTGCGCGCCAGATCGCCGCTGTGGCGCGGACGGTGGCGCCGGGCGATGCCGCGGTCACTGCGTATCTGGCGAAGGTGGATGAGGCCGACCAGCTCACGCGGCTCAACCTCGCCAGCGAACGCGCCCTGCGCGAAAGCCGGTTGGGTGAGGCTGGCGGTGGGGCACTGGCCGGCTTCCGCGAAGTGCTGAAATGGAAGCCCGGCCAGCCACGCGCCACGCAGGGCGTGGCCGCGGTCGAGAGTGCGATGGTCCGGCATGCCGAGGACGCCGCGTTGGCCAGCGATTTCACCACCGCACTGCGTTGGCTCGAGCATGCGTCGAAGGTCCGGGAGGACGCGCAGACCGTGGCCGACGCACGCGTGCGCGTGGAGGCCGTCCGTCTGGCCCGCATCGTCGAGTTGCGCGACGCCGGTGTGCGCGACATGGCCACGCCGATCGGCCTGAAGGATGCCCGCATCAAGCTGGCCGAGGTGCTGCGCATCGCCGAGCCGGGCAATCGCGTGGCCGCCGACTTCCGCTTGCGTATCGATCTGGCCACGCACTATGGCCAGTTCCGCCCCGGCCAGGCCTTCACCGACGGGCTCCACTACGGGGGGCGTGGCCCGGAAATGGTGGTGGTGCCGCATGGCGGCTTCCTGATGGGGGCCGCCGCGGAAGAGAACGGCGCGGCCGATGCCGAGAAGCCGGCACACTACGTGCGCTTCGACCGCGGTTTCGCGATGGCACGGCATGCGGTGACGGTGGGCGAGTTCCGTCGCTTCGTCGAAGCCACGCAGTACCGCCCACGCGCCACGCGCCGCGGGCATTCGATCGTCTACGACGAGCGCAGCGGCAACTTCGTGCGCCGCAGCGGCGTGGACTGGCAATCCGACTATGCGGGTCTGCGCGCCACCGACGACATGCCGGTGCTGCACGTCAGCGTGTACGACGCCGAAGCCTATGCCGAGTGGTTGGCCGGACAGACCGGACACAGCTATCGGCTGCCCAGCGAAGCCGAGTACGAATACGCGCTGCGCGCCGGTGAACAGGGCCGCTATCCGTGGGGCAATGGCCAGCCACCGCGCGGGTTCGGCAACCTGACCGGCGGCAACGACACCTCGCCCAGCGGGCGCACGTGGAACAACGCCTTCGTCGGCTACGGCGACGGTTACTGGGGGCCGGCACCGGTGGGACGCTTCCGTGCCAATGCGTTCGGCCTGAAGGACCTGGGGGGCAACACCAGCGAATGGGTCGGCGACTGCTGGCATGCCAGCTATCGCCGCGCACCGGCCGATGGCGCGGCGTGGTTCAATCCCGGCTGCCGGTCGCGGGTGGTGCGCGGCGGCTCCTGGGCCAGCTCCCCGGCGCAGGCGCGGGCCGCATGGCGTTCGTCCTCGGATTCGGATATGACTAATGCGCGGGTGGGCTTCCGCGTCGTTCGCGGCATCTAGCCGCCAGGGAGAGGGTGATGAGGCAAGATCCTTACGGTCGCTCGCAATACGGGCAGGGCGGCGGCGGACGCCGTGGTGGCGGCCTGGGCAACCTGCGCTGGCTGATCCTACTGGGCTTTCTGGTCTACGGCGGCTGCTACTACTTCAGCAACCGCGTCGTCGATCCCTATACCGGCGAGAAGGTGCTGATCGACAACTCGATCGGCGTGGAAGAGGAAAAGGCCCTCGGCCTGCAGGCCTATCAGGAGATCCTGCAGCAGGAGCGCCCGGTCGATCCCAACTCGCAGATCGCGCAGCAGGTGCGCACCATCGCCCAGCGCCTGATCGCGAAGATTCCCGAAGTCGAAGCCGCCATCGCGGCGGAAAAAGGCACCCAGCCCAGCGGCAACTGGAAGACCTTCGACTGGGACGTCAACGTCATCGAGTCCGAACAGGCCAATGCCTTCTGCCTGCCCGGCGGCAAGATGGCCGTCTACACCGGGCTGATTCCCGTCGCGCAGAACGCCGACGCCGTCGCCGTGGTGATGGGCCATGAGATCGCCCACGCGCTGCTGCGCCACGGTGCCCAGCGCATGTCGCAGCAGAAGCTCACCCAGATCGGCCAGATGGCTGGCGCGATGAGCGGTATGGACCCGCAACAGCAGCAGATGGTGATGGCCGCCATGGGCTACGGCTACCTGCTGCCGTATGCGCGCGAGCACGAGACGCAGGCCGATGAAGTGGGCCTGATGCTGGCCGCGGCGGCCTGCTTCAACCCCGAGGAAGCCGTGCCGCTGTGGCAGCGCATGGGCGAAGCCAGCGGCGGGCAGGCACCGCCGGAGTTCTCATCCACGCACCCGAATCCGGGTACGCGCATCCAGAACCTTACCGCGCTGATGCCGAAGGCGATGGAGTACCGGCAGAAATTCTGTCCGCAGGGCGCGGCGCGGTGAAGCGCTTGCTGCGCAGCGCGTTGCTGGCCGCGGCGATGATGGCCGCGCCGACGTACGCCGCGGTCAAGGATGCGACGCCCGAGGGCTTCACCATTGAAAACTCGGTCTGGGTGCCGGCGAAGCCGCAGGCTGCTTATGCCGCACTTGTGAACGACGTCGGCCGCTGGTGGCCGGCCGACCATACGTGGTGGGGCGACGCGTCGAAGCTGTCGATCAGCGACAAGGCCGGCGGTTGCTTCTGCGAAATCAACGGCGCGCAGCAGGCCTGGCACATGACGGTGACGTTCACCGATCCCGGCAAGCTGCTGCGCATGACCGGTGGCCTCGGTCCGCTGCAGGGCATGGGGCTCAACGGTGCGCTCGAGTGGCGCTTCGCCGAAGAGAACAATGGCACCCGCATCAGCCTGTGGTACCGCGTCGGCGGCTATACGCCGGACGATCTTGGCAAGTTCGCCCCGGTTGTCGACAAGGTGCAGGGCGTGCAGCTGGGCGGACTCGCCACCTTCCTCGGCACACCGCCGACGCCAGCCCCTTCACGTTGAGCTTCATCCCATCCCTCAAGGAGAGCAGGACCGCATGAGCATTCGTCTGACGGAAAAGGACACCGGCCGCACGCTGGGCACGATCTCGCAGGAAGACTTCCAGCTGCTGGTCGACCACATGGAAGAGGAATCCTCGACCGACCAGGACTACTACGTCGAACACACCGCCATCGACGCGCTGGAAAGCCTGGGCGCGAGCGCCGGCTTCATCGCGCTGCTGCGCGGTGCGGTGGGCGAGTCGGAAGGCATTGATGTGGTGTGGGCTGAGGCGTAAGGGAGCGCTTGGCTACGCGTGAGCCGCACTCCACCGATTCGTCTGGCGCGGCCGGAGCGTCCGCCTTTGTGGTGCTCAGCGTCGGTGTCCTGCAGCTCATCACAGGTGTTGCGGTGCTGGTGTGGGCATTGCCGCTGTTCGCAGACCCACCATTCCTCAGTCAAGGGCTGGTGAAGGAGTATCACGACATCCGGCAGATGCTTCCCCGTGATGACGCCACGCTGGCGACACTGAAGGGCCTGCGTGGGAAGCTGGAATGGTTGTTCCTCCGTCAGACCGAAGCCGCCATATACGGCGTCGGCATGGGTGCGTTACTGCTGGGGTGCGGCTCAGCCCTGATCGGGGCAGCATGGTGGCCTCGGCTAGCGCGGAAGCTTGGCAGGGCGCAGTGATCGTCGCGAGCGATGGGTAGACCGGCTTCACCGTTGAAAGCCGCTTCGCTCCACCCATCCAGCGCTTCTTCTTCGAGCAACGGTAAGACGATGATAACGATGCCAGTCGCAGGACGGTTGAAAAAGTGTCAGGGGCTTTCTTGGGCAGTGATGTCGGTCGCCCTGCTGTCCGCAAGAGCAGAAGCCGTCTGCCTGCTGCAGCCACTGGAAGACGACATCTCCTCGGCGAGTACGGTATTCGTCGCCACCATCACTTCAGCCAAGCTCGAAGTCCCTGTGCCTGAGCTAAAGTCTGGAGAAAGATTCAACGTCTTGTACGACTTCATCGTTGCGAGACGGATCAAGGGCGACCCCGCGATGGTGAGCCAGTTGAGTTCGCGCGCGGGTTATGACGATCCGAATGATGAAGTAACCCACGACTTTGCCGAGACAAGCCGGTTCTTGCCTGGTGACAATGTCCTCGTCGTTGCCGATGCTCCCGGCATCGTGTCGTTAAGCGAAATCGGCTGTACGCCCTCCAGGCCCTGGGATGACGAAACGCAAAGGCTGGTGCGGCGTCTTACGCTGTTCAACAAGTAGCGTGGATGGGGCCGGATGCGGCTTCCAGTTGCGTAGTTCCGTAGGATGGGTGGAGCCGGAGGCGTTTTTTTTAAGGCGAAGCCGGCCTACCCATCGTTCTTGGCTGGAGTACTGAAGTGATCGTCGCGGACGTTGCGGAAGACGTGAGACAGGTGTTGGCGGAGTTTCCGCACGCGGCGGCTTGGCGTATCGGCGTTGCCCGGTACACCGACGGCCCGGGAAGCGATATTGACGTCATGTACGTTGCCGGGTTCCACGCCGAAGCGGATGGCGACTTCTGTCTGGCACCCGAAGGCATGGGAGATGTATTCGCGCTTGAAGAGCAGCCGTGGTCGGCACAGGAGCTGTTGGCAGAGCTCGATGCACATCCTGATTGGGCGACACATGTCGCCTACGTGCACAGCGATCTGGCCGAGTTCCCCGACGGTTCCTTCGCCGTTCGTAATGCACCGCTCTCGGGTACCGGCGTTCACCACGACGCGAAGTTGGTCTACTTCTACTACGAGATCCAAGCTCAGCCGGAGCGTGCCAAGTAGGAGGGAGGCACCGGAGTCGGCTTACGGATGAGATTCTCGGCAGGCGAACTGGAAACCAGGCGACCCCTCTGGATCGCCCTGAGCGATCTTTACCTCGACACCGTGCCGGACTGGAATCGCATCGCTGGACAGTGCGCGCGCTCGCCCTTCAGCATCGCCGAGTTGCAGCGCATCCTCTTCGATGAGGTGCACCCCGTCGTCCATGCGAACCTGTGGTCGGTGGCCGGGGTCTGGCAAGGCTTCGACGAGGACTGGCTGGTGGCGTCCATCGTGGCCCGCAGGCGCAGACCGTTGTTCCGGCTTCCCTGGCCGGAAGACCGCCGATACCCTTGGCGTAAGCTGAAACCCCTGATCATCGCGTTGCGTCGACATCCCGAACGCGAATCCTGACGTTTGCGTAGGATGGGTTGGCGAAGCGGCTTTCAACGGCGAAGCCGGTCTATGTTCATCTGTCCGCGCGACGGGTAGACCGGCTTCGCCGTTGAAAACCGCCTGCGGCTCCACCCATCCTACAAAGGAGCAGATTTCCATGCACCGCATCATCCCCATGCAACCCGTCCGCCATCTTCCGCGGGCGATCACGTTCTACGAACAATTGGGCTTCACCGTCGAGGATCGTCGCGATGACTGGGGCTGGGCGAAGCTGCGGTGGGGCGAGTGCCGGGTGATGCTGGACCAGTCGATCAACGTCGCGGCGGACGCACCTCGGGGTGCGGTGCTGTACCTGTATCCGGACGACCTGGTCGCCTTCCACCGGCAGGCGCGCGACAACGGGCTGGACGTGCCCGACCTGGACGACACGTTCTACGGCATGCGCGAATTCCGCATCGACGATCCGGACGGCAACCGTCTCTGGATCGGACAGGCGGCGACGGCCTAGTTCATCGGATACGCGGGGAAGCATCCAGGGCGCCTCTTTCTCACATTCGCCGGCGTGGATGGCATTCCGAGTGCCATCGATGGCACTCCAAGCTCCATCGATGGGGCTCGGAGGGCCTCTCATCTCACACGGAGTGCCAACGATCGGGCTCGGAAAGCCAGGGGATGGCACTCGGAAAGCCATCAATCGCTTTCCACGCTCCATGCCTGGCACTTTCAAAGCCATCGATGGGTTTGAAAGTGCCATCGATGGCTTCGAAAGTGCCATCGATGGGTTTCGGAAAGCCATCCGTCGCACGTGGAATCCCATCGATCGCTTTCCGAGTGCCATGGGATGGCTCTCGGAATGCCATCGATGGCTTTCCGGGCTCGATGTCTGGCATTCCGAGCCTTGCACGAGGGATTCCGAGGGCCATCGATGGGGCTCAAAGAGCCATCCCGGGCGAGCGCTGGCACGACGCGGCTGACCGCTGGCGTGAGGTGACTGCGTTGGAGAAAGAAGTCGGTCGCTTCCGGGCGGCCGATTTCCCTTCCTCACATGGAACCTGCCCATGGCCTTACAGCGTGACCGTCCCTATGCCGGAATGAACTTCCACGTCGACCTCGGTCTGGGCGACGGGCCCGACGCTGGAGTGTCGGAGGTGCTGTTCCCCGCGGCGCGGCTGCAGCTCAATGAGTACCGCAACGGCAACGACAAGGTGCTGGAGGCGAGCAAGCTGTCCACGCTGACGCACTACGAGAACCTGGTGCTGCGGCGTGGCGTGATCGGTTCGCTGGCGTGGTACCAGTGGTGGAACGAGGCACGCAATGGCGGCGATGCCCGACGCAACATCACGGTCACGCTGCTGGACGAGCAGGGCAACCCGGCGATGAGCTGGCGCTTCCTGCGCGCGCGGCCGGCGGGTTACCTGACCTCACCGCTGGACGCGGCGGAGGCGGAGACGGTGTTCGAGACGCTGGAGATCGCGTTCGACCGTTTCGAGATCGAGTAGCGGTCAGTCCAGCGGACCGCGCGGCGTGTCGCGGAAATACTCCAGCACGAAGCCGATCACGAGGCCGAGCAGGGCGCAACCGACCGCCATCGCCGCCGAGGACGGCGCCTTGCCGGTCAGGAAGAACACGCCCGCGCCAGCGACGATGCCCATCAGGGCGGGAATGGCGAAGCGCGGCGCCGACCACAGGCCGGACAGCAGGGATCCGATCAGTTCCATGAGGTGCTCCCGGCGACGGATGCCGGGAGCATAGCGCCGGGCGTCAGAGCTTGCTGAAGAGCGTTGCGGCCACCAGCAGGCCGAAGCCGGCGACCACCAGCCAGAACGCGTGTGGGGCCAGCACGGGCACGTAGCCGAACTTCGCGGCGATACCGCCGCTGCCGAGGAGCAGCGCGATCAGCCAGACGCCGAAGGTGGGGGGAGTGAGTTTCATCGGGAATCCTTTTCGTCTTGTCGGAGTGGCGTCGGTGCGTCCGGCGCTCAGAAGCTCATGAACAACCCGCCGTTGACCGGCAGGTTGGCGCCGGTGATGTAGCCGGCATCGTCGGCGGTGAGGAAGGCCACCGCGCGTGCGATGTCGTCCGGCTGGCCGATGCGGCCGACCGGCACCGAGGCGACGGTGCGGTCGCGGACGTCATCGGGCATCGCACGCGTCATCGGGGTTTCCACGTAGCCAGGCGAGACGCTGTTGACGGTGACGCCCTTGCGCGCGACTTCGCGCGCCAGCGACATCGAGAAGCCGTGCAGGCCGGCCTTCGCCGCCGCGTAGTTCACCTGGCCGAAGTTGCCGGTCTGCCCGCTGACCGAGCTGATGTTGACGATGCGGCCGAAGCCGCGCGCCTGCATGCCGTCGACCGCGTGGCGGCACAGGTTGAACACGCTGTCCAGGTTCACCCCGATCACCGCGTCCCACTGTGCCTTGTCCATCTTGCGCAGGGTGGCGTCGCGGGTGATGCCGGCGTTGTTGACCAGGATGTCGAGCGCGCCATGGCGCGCTTCGATGTCCTGCACGAAGCCCGCACACGCCTCGAAGTCGGCCACGTCGACGGCGGCGGTCTCGATGTCCAGTGAAGCGGTCTGCGTGTGGAAGTGCTCCAGCCGCTCGGGCGAAGCGGGCAGGTCGGCGGCGATCACCTTGCGGCCGGCGCGGGCCAGTGCCTGGCAGATCGCCAGTCCCAGCCCACCCATGCCGCCGGTCACCACGGCGATGCGTTGCGTCATGCGGAGTTCCTGTATCCGGACTCAAAAAAAGGCCCGCGCAACGGGGCGCGGGCCGGGTTTCACTACAGTGGATATCAGCGCGCGCGTGTCTTCGGCGTTTCGCGCGGGGTGTCCTTCGGCTTCACCGTCGTCGGGCGGCCCATGCCGCCGCCCGTCAGGTTGCGCTGGAATTCCTGCCACAGCTCCATGTTGCGCTCGGTGAGCTGGTTCATCATGGTCCACGGCGTCTGGCCGAGCAGGTTGCCCATCTGGCTGCGGAACTGCTGCTGCTGCTCCATGAACAGCTGCATGCTGCGCTCCAGGTAGTTGCCCATGAAGCCCTGCAGCGAATCGCCGTAGAAACGGATGATGTGGCTGAGCAGCTGAGTGGACAGGATCGGCTCGCCGTCCTGTTCCTGCTCGCTGATGATCTGCAGCAGGACGGTACGGGTCAGGTCGTCGCCGCTCTTGGCGTCGCGGACCTCGAAATCCTCGCCGTCGACGATGAGCTGGCGCACGTCCTCAATGGTGATGTAGCTGGAGATCTCGGTGTCGTACAGGCGACGGTTGGGGTACTTCTTGATGATGCGGATCGCAGCCATTGAGTCTTCGCTCTAAACGCGTATGACGGCAGCATGACGCAGCGCAACAGCCCTTGCAACAGGCCACAAGGCAGGGATCCCCTGTTCAGGGAAGGAAACATGTTGCGCAGCATCGGAACGGACGACGCCCCTTGCGGGGCGTCGTGGAAACCGGTGGAGGTGGAATGTCGCAGGCTTACCAGCCCATGTGATGGCCACCGTTGATGTCGAGGTTCGAGCCGGTGATCCAGCTGGCCTGCTCGTCAACCAGGAAGGCCACCGCGTACGCGATTTCCTCGGGTTTGCCGAGGCGGCCGGTGGGGATGTCGGCGGCGATCTTGGCGCGGACTTCCTCCGGCACCGCCATCACCATGTCGGTGGCGACATAGCCGGGCGAGACCGTGTTGACGGTGATGCCGAGCTTGGCGTTCTCGCGCGCCAGCGAAATGGTGAAGCCGTGCATGCCGGCCTTGGCGGCCGCGTAGTTGGCCTGGCCGTACTGGCCCTTCAGGCCGTTGATCGAGCTGATCTGGATAATGCGGCCCCACTTGCGGTCGCGCATGCCGTCGATCACCGGGCGGGTGACGTTGAACACCGAGTTGAGGTTGGTGTTGATGACATCGCCCCATTGGGTGGCGGACATCTTGTGGAAGGTACCGTCGCGGGTGATGCCGGCGTTGTTGACCAGCACCTCGACAGGGCCGAGCGTCTGCTCGACTTCCTTCACCATGGCCTGCGCTTCGTCTGGCGACGTCACGTCGCCCTTGACCAGCGCGAAGTCGTAACCGTCCGCCTTCATCTGCGCCTGCCACGCGCGCGCTTTTTCCTCGTTGCGGTAGTTGGTGGCGACCTTGTGGCCCATGTCGGCCAGCTTCTTGCAGATGGCGGTACCGATACCTCCGGTGCCGCCGGTGACCAGGGCGACGCGCGATGTCATGTGGGGAATCTCCTTGGACCGTCGCAGGCCGACGGCCACCCGATTCTAGACAGCGCCTGCGACAGGATTGTTGTGCGCTGCAGCGAACGTCAGTGATGTCACTTTTGGCAGGCGATCCGGGCGGAATTCGCGGTGGGCGAACCGCATGGCGGTGGCCACGTCCGGGACACCCCCGAGCACGCTCGCCGGCTGGCCCAGCGCTTCCCACGCGGCCCGCAGGGCAGGCAGCGGGGCGCCGTCGTCGATGGGCAGCGACGCCATCGACTTCGACAGCTTGTTGCCATCCGCGTCGACGATCAGCGGCAGGTGCAGGTAGCGCGGCGTGGGCAGGGCCAATGCCCGCTGCAGCAGGATCTGCCGGGGTGTGGAATCGAGCAGGTCGGCGCCGCGGACGACATCGGTGATGCGCTGGTCTGCATCGTCGACGACCACGGCCAGCTGGTACGCCCAGAAGCCGTCGGCGCGGCGCAGGACGACATCGCCCACCTCGCGGTCTAGATGCTGTTCGAACCTTCCCAGCAGGCCGTCGTCGAAGGCCACGATGGTGCCGTCGGGTACGTGCAGCCGGATGGCCGGCGTGCGGGTGGGATCGCTCGCCACGCAATGCCGATGGATGCCGCCGGTCGCGGCGAGGTCGGAGCGGCTGCAGCGGCATTCGAAGGCACTGCCGATTGCCAGCAGTCGTGCCAGCGCATCGTGGTAGAGGTCGTGCCGTGCGCTCTGCCAGACAACCGGCTCGTCCGAGGTCAGTCCGAATGCCGCCAACGTCGCCAATTGCTGTTCGGCCGCGCCGGCGACTTCGCGCGGCGGATCGAGATCCTCCACGCGCACCAGCCACGTACCGTCGTGATGGCGCGCCAGCAACCAGCTTCCCAGCGCGGCGACCAGCGATCCGAAATGCAGCGCACCGGTAGGTGAGGGCGCGAAACGGCCGCGATACGGGGAGGGAACGTTGTCGCTCATTCGTCAGTAGAGGAGGAAAGCTGAACCGCGCAGTCAGGAAGTCGCTTGAATTCAAGCGGGCACAGCCGCAATTCTGCGGTCGTAACCGTTTGCATACCACTCATTCCGGAGATCCCTGTCGTGTTCACGCGTGTCGCGTTGTTCCTCGCTACCAATCTGGCCGTGCTGGCCTTGGCCAGCGTCGTCATGTCCCTGCTGGGCGTCAATTCCAACCAGATGGGCGGCCTGCTGGTGTTCGCGGCGATCTTCGGTTTCGGCGGCTCGCTGATCTCGCTGCTGACCTCCAAGTGGATGGCCAAGCGCGCCACCGGCGCCGTGGTCATCGAACAACCGCGCAACGATGCCGAACGCTGGCTGGTCAGCACCGTGCAGCGCCAGGCGCAGGCCGCCGGCATCGGCATGCCCGAAGTTGCCATCTACGACGCGCCGGAGATCAACGCCTTCGCCACCGGCGCCAACCGCAACAACGCGCTGGTCGCCGTGTCCACCGGCCTGCTGCGCTCGATGACCCAGGACGAAGCCGAAGCCGTGCTGGGCCACGAAGTCGCCCACGTCGCCAACGGTGACATGGTGACGATGGCGCTGCTGCAGGGCGTGCTGAACACCTTCGTCATCGTGCTGGCGCGCGTGGTGGGCGGCATCGTCGACAGCTTCCTGTCCGGCAACCGCGAGGGAGGTGGCCGTGGCTTCGCCTACTACATCATCGTGATGGCGCTGGAAGTCGTGTTCGGCCTGTTCGCCACGATGATCGCGATGTGGTTTTCGCGTCGCCGCGAGTTCCGCGCCGACCAGGGCGGTGCCACGTACGCGGGCCGCCAGAAGATGATCGCCGCGCTTGAGCGCCTCAACCAGCAGCAGCGTCCCAGCACGCTGCCGGCGCAGGTGGAAGCGTTCGGCATCGCCGGTGGCATCGGCCAGGGCATGAAGAAGCTGTTCCTGAGCCATCCGCCGCTGGAAGAGCGCATCGCGGCGCTGCGTGCCCAGCAGGGCACCTTCGCCTGATCCCTGCGCTGTCGCCGTGAACGGAAAACCCGCCGGAAGGCGGGTTTTTCTTTTGCGTGGACCTGCGGCGAAGGCCGCTTTCAGCTGAAGTCGTAGTTCATCGCAGGGCCGGGTGCGGCCAGGAAGTTGCCTTCCACGTAGTCCACGCTCGCCGTGAACAGGAAGGCCATCGTCGCGGCGTCCTGCACGTGCTCGGCCACGGTCAGGATGCCCAATGCCTGCGCGCGCTCGGCGATTTCGCGGATCTTCTGCTGGTGCTCGGCGTTCCTGCCCAGGTCCTCACTGAAGACGCGGTCGATCTTGAGGAAGGTCGGCTGGAAGTGCGACAGCAGCTGGAACGAGTCCAGGCCGGCGCC
The DNA here is from genome assembly GCF_014851815.1 of Pseudoxanthomonas sp. PXM01. Classification (GTDB taxonomy): domain Bacteria; phylum Pseudomonadota; class Gammaproteobacteria; order Xanthomonadales; family Xanthomonadaceae; genus Pseudoxanthomonas_A. The sequence continues at coordinate 750,429 of NZ_JACVAJ010000001.1, read as the reverse complement.
GAAATGCTCCAGGCCCACCTGGCAGCCGAGCTTGGCGGCGGCGGACTGGAAGGCCTGTGCCTGCCGCAGATGGGTGAACACCTTGGCCTCGGGTGTCTGCAACCACAGCCGGTCGCCCGGCACGTCGTGCGCGGCGAGTTGCCTGGCGATGAGGTCGAGCAGGCGGTTGTCGGCGAAGGACGCGGGGCTGACCTTCACCACCAGGCGGGTGTCTCGGCCAGCGCGCTTGCGTTCGGCCAGCACCTCGATGGCGCGGTTCACCACCCAGCGGTCGATCGCATCGAGCAGGCCGTTTTCTTCCGCGATACCGATGAAGGACTGCGGCGGCACGACTTCGCCGTTGGACTCCAGCCGCAACAGCGCTTCGTACACTTCGCCGGGCTCGCCCTGCAGGTTGACCACCGGCTGGTAGTGCAGGCGGAAGCTGCCGTCCTGCAGCGCTTCCTGCAGCCGCTTGATCCAGTTCTGCACGCGCTCTTCCTCGGCGCGGTCCACGGCGCCGGGGTCGAAGATCTCGAAGCGGTTGCCGCCCAGGTTGGTGGCGGTCTGCAGGCCGTCGGTCGCGCGCGTCAGCACCGGCCCCACGCTGGCGATCTTCTCGCCGATCTGCACGCCGCCGATGCTGGCGGTGACCGAGGCCGAGCGTTCGCCGACATTGAACACGTGCGAGGCGTAGGAGGCCCGCAGCTTTTCCGCGAGTGCCGCGGTCTGCGCGTGGTTGCCCCGCAGCAGGACGGCGAAGGTGCGCTCGCCGAAACGGGCGGCCAGGGTGCCTTCGTCCAGCTTCTCGGACAGACGTGCCGCCAGGGCGGCGGCCAGGGCGTCGGCCGAATCGATGCCGATCTCCTGCAGCAGGCGCTGGTAGTGGTCGGGTTCGAGCAGCAGCAGGGCGTACTGGTCTTCGCCGCGGGCCACCTGGGCCACCGCATTCTCCAGCTCGCGCAGGAAGGTGGGGCGGTTGAGCAGGCCGGTGACCATGTCGCGCTGGCGCAGGTCCTCGACCTCGCGGGCGAGTTCGGGGTCGAACTCCTCGCGCCGGCGGAATACCACCTGCACGCACGCCTCGCCTTCGTACGTGGCGGTGGCGAACTCCAGCGTGGCCGGGAAGCTGTCGCCGTCGATGCTGCGGGCTTCCAGTTCGAAACGCGGCGGTGGCGCCTCGCCCTTGCTGAGCTTCTTCAGCAGGGCCTTGAAGTCGTTGACGTACTGCGGACCCACCAGGTCGAGCAGCGACAGGCCTTCCACGTCCTCGAACGATTCGAAGCCGAACATCTCCAGGTAGGCGTCGTTGGCACGGATATGCATGCCTTCGTGGATGTAGGCGATGGGGTCGCGCGAGGACGAGATCAGCGCATCGCAGCGGCGCTCGGTTTCGCGCATCTGGCTTTCCAGCCGGCGCTGCGAACGGCGCGCATCCAGATCGGCCCATTCGCGGCGCAGCACCGTGAGCACGTGCTCCGGGCGGCCCCGCAGGGCGACCGCGCGGGCACCGGCCGCCTGGTCGGCGAGCAGATCGGTTTCGCTGATCGTATCGGCCAGCACGATCACCGGGATGTCCTTGCCGCTGGCGTCGACCTGGCCCAGCACCGTGGCCAGCGGAATGCCCTTGGCGCTGCGCGAGGCGATCAGCAGGTCCATCGGCTGGCCGGCCACCATCTGCCCCAGTTCGCCCGCGTCGATCGGTCGCAGGGGACGCACGGCGATGCCGCCGTTGCGCAACGTGGAGACGATCGCCTCCGCGTCTTCCGCGCTGTCGTCCACCAGGGTCAGTCGTAATGTGGTGTCTTTGCCGATCTGCATGCAGCGTGTCCGCGAGGGGTGCGCGTTTAATACCTGAACACGTGAGACGAGTCCAATGCAGCCGTCGCAGATGCAGACATGGCCCGCGGCCGGATCGTCAGAGCGGACGCTTGCCGGTATCGCCGGCGACTTCCCGTACCAGCCGCGGCACCAGGTAGCCGGAGAGGCGGGCAGCCAGGGCCGCATGCAGCGCCTTTGCGCGGGCGTCTTCGACCTCGAAATGGGCCGCGCCGGCCACCCGGTCGAGCTGGTGCAGGTAGTACGGCAGCACGCCGGCCGCGAAACCCCGTTCGCTGAGCGCGACGAGGGCGTCGACATCGTCGTTCACACCCCGCAGCAGCACCGCCTGGTTGAGCAGGTGCGCACCGGCAGCGCGCAGGCGTGCGAGCGCCACGTCGACCGTGGCATCGAACTCGTTGGCATGGTTGGCATGGATGACCACGGTGACCGGCCACGGCAGGCCGGACAGCCAGGCGATCAGGCCCTCGTCGATGCGCTCGGGCAGGACCACGGGCAGCCGGCTGTGGATGCGCAGGCGTCGCAGGTGCGGGACACCGGCCAACGCGTCGGTCAGTTCGGCGAGCTTGGCGTTCGACAGCGACAGCGGATCGCCGCCGGACAGCAGCACTTCCTCGATGCTGTCGTCGTGGCGGATCAGGTCGACCGCTTCGCGCCAGCCGTCGCGGGCGGCGGTTTCGTCGGAATAGGGGAAATGGCGGCGGAAGCAGTAGCGGCAGTTGATCGCGCAACTGCCGGTGGCGACCAGCAGGGCACGGCCGCGGTACTTCTGGATCACCCCGGTCCCGCTGCGGGCGGCACCGTCGCCGACCGCGTCCAGGCCGTAGCCGGGAACGGGCTGCATTTCGTGGTCCAGCGGCAGCACCTGGCGCAGCAGCGGGTCCTGCGCGTCCCCGTGGCGCATGCGCGCGACGAAGCCGCGCGGCACCCTTAGCGGGAACTGTGCCGCCGCCTCATCCGACACCCGGCCGGCCAGCGCCTCCAGCCCCAGCAGCGCCAGCAGCTCGCGCGGATCGCGCACGGCATCGCGCCAGGCCTGCTGCCAGCGGGATGCGGCCCACTGGGCGGGCTGTCGGGGTTCGGGGGCTGCGGTTATCATGTCGGGTCTGAAAACAAGCACCCGCCGGGTCCGGCGGGTTCCCACATTCTATCCGGCCGGCCGCCTCGCGCGGCGGGTACGCCTTACCTCCAGGAGCAGCAGCATGGCCAGTTACGGCATGAACGACGTCAAGAACGGGATGAAGATCCTGATCAACAACGACCCGGCGATCATCACCGACACCGAGTACGTCAAGCCGGGCAAGGGCCAGGCGTTCACCCGCGTAAAGTACCGCCTGATCAAGAGCGGCCGCGTGCAGGAAATCACCATGAAGAGCACCGACTCGGTCGAGGCGGCGGACGTGGTGGATACCGACATGCAGTACCTGTACACGGACGGCGAGTACTGGCACTTCATGCAGCAGGAGACCTTCGAGCAGGTGCAGGCCGACAAGGCCGGCATGGGCGGCGCCGAGAAGTGGCTCAAGGGCGAGGAAGACTGCGTGGTGACGCTGTGGAACGGCAACCCGATCCAGGTGACCCCGCCGAACTTCGTCGAACTGCAGATCACCGAGACCGACCCGGGCGTGAAGGGCGATACCGCCGGTACCGGCGGCAAGCCGGCGACGCTGGAAACCGGCGCGGTCGTGCGCGTGCCGCTGTTCGTCGGCCAGGAAGAGATCATCAAGGTCGACACCCGCACCGGTGAATACGTCAGCCGCGTGAAGTGATGGGGCAGCTCGCGCTCTACCTCGGCGTCTGGGCCATCGGCGTATTGCTCGCCGGGCTGGGCGTGATGCTGTGCTGGAACGCCAGCCTCGCAAGATTGTTTCCGGCCGTGCCGCGGCTGAGCTACGGCCGTGCGCTGGCGCTGATGCTGCTGTGCTGGCTGCTGTTCGGGGCCGGCGCCATCGGCCTGACCTATACGCTGGGATTCTGAACCGAGGTTCCATGAACGACCGTACTCCCGATGCCTGCGACCTGTTGATCGAAGCCGGTTTCGTGGTGCCGGTCGTCCCGCACGGGGTGGTGCTGGAAAACCATGCGGTCGCCGTCACCGGCGGCCGTATCGTCGCGATCCTGCCGGTGGCCGAGGCGCGTGAGCGCTTCGTGCCACGGGAGACGGTGTCGCGCCCCGATGCAGCGCTGATCCCCGGCCTGGTCAACGCGCATACGCACAACCCGATGACGCTGCTGCGCGGCGTCGCCGACGACCTGCCGTTGAAGGTCTGGTTGCAGGAACACATCTGGCCGATCGAGGGCGCCGTGATCGGTCCGGACTTCGTGGCCGACGGCATCACCCTGGCGATCGCCGAGATGCTCCGCGGCGGCACCACCTGCGTCAACGAGAACTACTTCTTCCCCGACGTGCAGGCGGCCACGTACAAGCACCACGGTTTCCGTGCGCGTGTCGGCCTGCCGGTGATCGATTTTCCGACGGCGTGGGCATCCTCGGACGACGAGTACTTCGAGAAAGCCGGCGAAGTCCATGACCAGTGGCGCGACGACGCGCTGATCGCCACCGCGTTCGCGCCGCATGCGCCTTACACGGTGAACGACGCCAATTTCGAACGCGTGCGCATGCTGTCCGACCAGCTGGACGTGCCGGTGCACCTGCACCTGCACGAGACGGCGCAGGAAGTCGAACAGTCGCTGGAGAAATACGGCCAGCGCCCGATCGCGCGCCTGGACCGGCTGGGTCTGGTCAACGACCGCCTGATCGCCATCCATATGACCCAGCTGACCGAGGCGGAAATCCACCTCTGCGCCGAGCGCGGCGTCAGCGTGGTGCACTGCCCGGAATCCAACCTCAAGCTGGCGTCCGGCTTCTGTCCGGCCTGCGCGCTGGAGCGCGCGGGCGTGACGCTGGCGGTGGGTACCGACGGCTGCGCCAGTAACAACGACCTGGACATGTTCAGCGAAACCCGCACCGCTGCACTGCTGGCCAAGGCGGTGGCGCAGGATGCGGCGGCGCTGGATGCGTTCAGCGCGCTGCGCGCGGCCACGCTGGGCGGTGCGAAGGCGATCGGGTTCGACGACCGCATCGGCTCGATCGAGCCGGGCAAGGAGGCCGACCTGGTCTGCGTGGACCTGTCCGCACTGGAAACCCAGCCGCTGCACCACGTGGTGTCGCAGCTGATCTACGCGACCGGGCGACAGCAGGTCAGCGACGTGTGGATCGCTGGCCGGCCGAAGCTGCGGCAGCGCGTGCTGGTGGAGATCGACATCGAGGGCGTCATCGCCAATGCGCGGCAATGGCGCGAACGGATCGCCGGCATCCGCCTGTCCTGATCCGGCGCGGTCGTCGGGTCGGCCTTACAATGGCGCCATGACGACCACGACTTCGCCCCGCGACGACAACTTCACCCAGGCCGAGCTCGACAAGTTCGGCGCGTTGGCCAACCGCTGGTGGGATCCGGATGGCCCGCAGAAGGCCTTGCACGCCTTGAACCCTGTCCGCCTGCAGTACGTGCGCGAGCGCGCGATGCTGACGAATGCCGCCGCACTGGACGTCGGCTGTGGTGGCGGCCTGCTGAGCGAGGCGCTGGCGCGCGAGGGCGCCCAGGTCACCGCGATCGACCTGGCTCCTGAACTGGTAAAGGTGGGGCGGTTGCACAAGCTCGAATCCGGTGTGCAGGTCGACTACCAGTTGCGCTCGGTCGAGTCGTTGGCTGAAGAGCGGCCGGGCAGCTTCGATGTGGTCACCTGCATGGAGATGCTGGAGCACGTGCCGGATCCGTTGTCGATCATCCGCGCCTGCCACACGCTGCTGAAGCCGGGCGGCCACCTGTTCCTGTCCACGCTGAACCGCACGCCGGCCGCGTTCGCCCTGGCCATTGTCGGCGCCGAATACATCGCGCGCCTGCTGCCGAAGGGCACGCATCATTACAAGGAATTCATCCGCCCGTCCGAACTGGCCGCATGGCTGCGCGCAGCCGGCTTCCAGTTGCAGGACGTCACCGGCTTGGCCTACGAGCCATGGCGCCAGCGCGCCCGTCTGACCTCGCGCACCGACGTGAACTACCTCGCCAGCGCGGTGAAACCGTGACGGCGACGGGGTTTCCGCGCGCCGCGCTGTTCGATCTGGATGGCACGTTGCTCGACAGCGCGCCGGACATGCTGGCGACCGCCAATCGCATGCGCGCGTCGCGCGGCATCGATCCGATGACCATCGAAGGTTTGCGTCCGCATGTGTCGAAAGGATCGCGCGCCATGCTGGCGGCTGCATTCCCCGACATGGAGCAGGGCACGCGCGACGCGCTGGTACCGGAATTCCTGACGATCTACCAGGAGGAGCTCGGCCGCCACAGCGTGCTGTTCGACGGCGTGGCGGAGATGCTCGATGCCCTGGAGGCCGCGGGCAGCGTCTGGGGCATCGTCACCAACAAGCCGGAGTACCTTGCGCGCGACATCCTGCCGCAACTGGGGTGGAGCGATCGCTGCGCGGTGCTGATCGGCGGTGACACGCTGCCCGAGAAGAAGCCGCATCCGCTGCCCTTGCAGGTCGCCGCCGAACGCATCGGCATCGCCATCGCCGAGTGCGTCTACGTGGGCGACGACGAGCGCGACATCCAGGCGTCGCGTGCGGCCGGCATGCCATCGATCGCGGCGCTGTGGGGCTACCGGCAGGCGCATGAGGATCCCGTGCAATGGAAGGCGGACGTCATGGTCGAGCTGCCGGCAGCGCTGATCGCGCCATCGGCATGGCCCGCACCCAGCGTGTCGTAGGAGCGACGTAAGTCGCGACCGCACGTCTACAGGCGTCCGTCGTACACCGGCACATCCGTATACGGCCATCGCCGATTGCCCGCTCGCTCCGGCATCACGGTCGCGACTCACGTCGCTCCTACAGGTTTTCATCACATGTCCGATTCCGCCGCCCTCGACAGCTTCCTGGAAAAGTGGCGTATCCGCTGGCCCGAATGGTCGGTCGGGGAGATCTTCGTCGCGCCTGCGCGCCGGGACGTCGCGGTGGCGTGGTTCGCGTTGCTGCAGGAATTCGACGACGTTCTCAACATCAGCGGCGATCCGCTGCCGGCCGATGCCAAGCTGGCATGGTGGAGCGAAGAACTGCGCGGCTGGAGCGGGCAGCGTTCGCGCCATCCGCTTGGGCGCCGGCTGGAGCCGCTGCATGCCCCCTGGACGCAGCTCGCCGACGCTTTGCCGGCCCTGGTGGCCGCGCGGGAGACGCCAGCGTCCGCGGCAGATGCCTTCGCCGCGCTGGCGGGCTACGGCGCCGCGGTCGCGGCGGTGGAAGCCCATGTGCTGGATCGTGCGCCCGACGCGGACGCGGTCATTGCCCAGATGCTCGCTGCGCGCGTGGCCGACATGGGGAGCATTGCGGTGCCGACCACTCTCCGGCAGACGGATGACGCGGCCGCTGTGCAGGCATGGGCGAAGGCGATCCTGCAACGCTGGCAGGCATCGCGGCAGGGCGCGCGCGAGCGTCGTGTCCTGACGGCGTATGCACGGGGCAGACTGGAACGCCTGTCCAGGAAGGGTGTGCCCGCACCGCTGCCGTCGCGCCCCGTTCTGCTGTTCACCGGCTGGCGTGCGGCGCGCGGCGACTGAAGACCGCGCATATCGCTGCGATAGCCACAGGAGTGGCCCGTAACGGACTGTTTCATCGGGAAATTCAGGGGCAGGGCGTACAATTGCGCGGCATCCACTCCCCCCGTGCAATGATCATGGCTCCCTCGCTTCCCGTGGCGCCCCGCGCCGATCTTCCCGATGTCGCCCACCAGCGCGTACCGCTTGCGCGCCCCCTGGACTGGGTGGGCATGGAGAACATCGCGCTGCCGGTCCGCATCGCCGATGGACTGGGCGGGCAGTTGCAGGTGGCGGCCAGCATCGACCTGTCGGTGAACCTGGCCAATCCCGACGCACGCGGTATCCACATGTCGCGCCTGTACCTGCAGCTGCAGGATGGGTTGGCGCGTGAAGCGATCACACCGGCCGGGTTGCGGCACCTGCTGCAGGACGGCGTGGCCTCGCAGGCCGGGTTGGCCACCAGTGCACGGCTGAAGATCCGGTACGACGCGCTCCTGCAGCGCAAGGCGCTGGAAAGCGACTACGCCGGCTGGAAGCGCTATCCGGTCGAAATCGAGGCGACGCTGGTTGATGGACATCTCAACCTGGCACTGTCCTTCGCGGTCGAGTACTCCAGCACGTGCCCGGCGTCCGCCGCGCTGTCGCGACAGGCCAACGCCGAGCGCTTCACCCGTGATTTCGACGCCTCGTCCGCGCTGTCGGTCGATGCCGTGCACGACTGGCTGGCGTCCGAGCGAGGCCTGGCCGCTACGCCACACGCGCAGCGCAGCCGAGCCAGCGTGCGGGTGGAACTGCGTCCGCAGTTCGATGAGTTGCCGCTGGTGCCCTTGGTGGATGCCATCGAAGCCGTACTCGGCACGCCGGTACAGACGGCGGTCAAGCGCGTCGACGAGCAGGCCTTCGCCCGCCTCAACGCCGAGAACCTGATGTTCTGCGAGGACGCCGCCCGTCGCGTGGCGTCCGTGCTGTCCACCGATGCCCGCGTGGCCCGCTACGACGCCACGGTCGCCCATTACGAGAGCCTGCATCCCCACGACGCCGTCGCCCGCGTCAGTGGCAGCAACGACTGAGTCTGCTCGATTAACATTTGACGCAGAAGACACGCTAAGCTCCGCCGCTGACTGCTCGGCGGAATGGATATGGGGAATCCACGGCGCCTGGCCAGAGTCTGGTTGCTCTGGTGCTGCCTGATCGGGTGGGCTCTGCCTGCCACTGCTCAAACCCTCTCGCTGGCTCGGCTGGATGCCGATGCGCCTGCGAGCGAGGTCGTGTCCGGGCAACGGGATGCCGGCTTCGCCGCCGCCCGCGATGGCGTGATCTTCGAACCCGGGTCGTCCCCGCGCTGGTGGCGGGTGACCAGTTCCGTCGACGTGGACGCGGCGCTGCAGCCGCATCTTGTGGTGCGTGCGCCGTACCAGAACCGGGTGGAGCTGTGGACCGGCGATGGTCCGCCGGTCGTACGGCGCCTGTTCGGTGAGGAGGCCGATCTGGCGTTCTCGGCCCGCGCCCTGGCATTCCCGCTACCGGAGGGCCTTCGTGCCGGCCAGCCCCTGTATCTGCGGGTGGTGACCGTGGGCGGCACGCCGATGCCGCTGTCGATCGAACCGCTGCACGAGGTGCACAGGCAGGACCTGGAGCACGTGGCATGGCGTGCGATGGTGCTCGGGGCGATGGGCGTGCTGGCGGTGCTGGCCCTGGGTTTCTGTATCGGGTTGGGCGAGCGCAGTTACGGGTTCCTTGCGCTGACGCTGCTTTCGCAGGCGCTGTTCCTTGCACTTGCGGGTGGCGAACTGCGCAGCGTCGAGATTTTCGGTCATGTGCTCGGGTCGGACCCGCGCATGTCACGGGTGGTCGGCATGCTGGCGGTGATCGCCAGCAACACATTCCTGGCGTTCTACCTGGATCTCGCCACTCGCGGTCTGGCGATCCTGCGTGTGCTGCGTGCATGCAACGTGCTGCTGGGTTGCCTGATCCTCGCGTCGCTGGTCAGCACCAGCCCGCTGGTGCCCAAGGTGGGCAACCTGGTGCTGCTGGTGGCGACGGCGGGTGTGCTGTTCGCCAGCGTGCGCGGCACCCTGCGCAACGAACGGCCGGCCTTCTTCCTGCTGCTTTCGTGGCTGCCGATGATGCTGCTGACCGCGGCGCGGGTGGGCGAACTGCTCGGCTGGTGGGTGGGGCCGGCGTGGCTGATCCATGCGTTCCCGCTCGGGTTTGCGCTGGCAGGCCTGGTACTGACCGTCGGTCTCGCCGACCGCATGCAGCAGCTGCGGCGCGATCGCGATCATGCCAGCCGGCTGGCCGCGCAGGACACGTTGACGGGCGTGCTGTCGCGCACGGCGATCATCGAGCAACTGCAGCGCGAAGTGGACCTGGCGCATGCGCAGGACACGCCGCTGTCGGTGGTGTTCTTCGACATCGACCATTTCAAGCGGATCAACGACGAGCACGGCCACCCCGTGGGTGACCAGAGCCTGCGACTGGTGGCGACGCGTACGCGCGGGAAGCTGCGCAAGCGCGACTTCCTCGGCCGGTACGGCGGCGACGAGATGCTGGTGCTGCTGCCTGACACGACGTTCGACAACGCCCTGGTCGTGGCGGAGCACCTGCGAGCCGCGGTGAACAACCGGCCCCTGACCATCGACGGACGCGTCATCGATACCAGCCTCAGCCTGGGCGTGGCCCAGCTGGCCGCGGGCGAGACGTTCGAACGCCTGCTGGAGCGCGTTGACGTGGCGCTGTACTCCAGCAAATCGGCGGGACGCGATCGCGTCACCGGCGACCTCTTTTCGCAACCAGGAGATGCCTGAGTGGATCCTCAACCCGCCGATGATCGGTTCCCCGTCGACCAGTTGCAGGTCGGCGACCTGCTGCTGATGCTGGGCAAGAGTCAGTTGTCCAAGCTGATCGCCTGGTTCGGCGACAGCCGGTACAGCCATGTGTCGCTGGTGTCGGCGGATGGCCTGCTGATCGAAGGGATCAGGCCCGCGGTGAAGGAGAGCCTGCTGGCGGACCGGTTGGCGCCGGATGGCCCCGTGGTCTTCGTGGACGCTTACCGTTCACTGGCCGCGGATGGCGGTCCGCTGGGTGCCGATGATCGCGCGATCGTGCTCCGTCACGCCCGTTCGCTGATCGGCACCACGTTCGCGCAGGACGACCTGGTGACGATCGGTCTGCTGGTCGCCCTGCGAGGAAAGCCGCGGCATCTGCCCGTGTGGTTGCGCTGGTTGATCCGGGAAGCCACCGAGCACGCGATCCGCGCCGATTCGGACCGGATGCTGTGCAGCGAGTTCGCGTACCGTGCCTTCGCCGATGCGGACACGACACCCGCACGCCGCCTGGCGCGCCCCATCGTGCCCGGCGAACCCAGCGACCTGCCGTTCCCCGATGTCGACTACGCCAAACTGCAGGAAGAAGTGCGCGAGATGCTGAAGCCGAAACACAAGGTGCTTGAGCAGAACGCGATTGGCGCCGAAGCGCTCGCGGGATCGGCGCCCGTGTGGGACACCATCGATGCCCTGGAACTGGATGACGACGCGCTGGAGGCTTCGATCACCGCGCTGCGTGCGCAGGTCGGTCTGGCCGCGCCGCACCACGCCGATGTGGCAAATGCGGCCGAGGGTCTGTTGGGCGCGGCATGGCCGGAGCGTGGTCCGCCGAACCCCAAGCTCGTCCGCCCACGCGACCTGGCAGACAGCCCAGCCAGCCAGTTCCTCGGGCGACTCTGAACGAAACCGTGTGCGGCTACTTCCCGCGTTCGAGAACGAGCAGCGGGTCGATGCGGGTATCGAACCGCGCCATCGGGATCTTCGAGAGGGATAAAGCCGAGCGCGTCGCAACGCGCCCGGATGGCGAACGGTGGTCGGTCACTTGCCGCGTTCGAGAACGAGCAGGGGGTCGATACGGGTATCGAACCGCGCCACCGGGAGCTTCGAGAGGTATAGAGCTGACCGCGTCGCAACGCGCCCGGATGGCGAACGGTGGTCGGTCACTTGCCGCGTTCCAGAACGAGCAGGGGGTCGATGCGGGTATCGAACCGCGCCACCGGGATCTTCGAAAGGGATAACGCCGAGCGCGTCGCAACGCGCCCGGGGGTGAACCGTGTGCGTTTACTTGCCGCGTTCCAGAACGAGCAGGGGGTCGATGCGGGTATCGAACCAGTTCATCCCCCAATGCAGATGCGGCCCCGTCGCACGCCCGGTCGCACCCACGGCGCCGATCACCTGGCCGGGCTCGACGCGGTCGCCGACCTTCACGTCGATGCGCGACAGGTGGAGGAAGTTGGAACTGACGCCATGGCCGTGGTCGAGCAGCAGGGTGCCGCCGGTGAGATAGAGGTCGGGCGATGCGAAGGTCACGATGCCGCCCGCAGGCGCCTTGACCGGCGTGCCGGTCGGCGCTGCGATATCCATGCCGGAATGGCCGGCGCCGGGCTGACCGTTGTAGACGCGCGCATTGCCGAAGCGGCCGCTGATGCGGCCCTGCACGGGCCACTGGAACGGCAGGGCGAAGTCGGCGCGCTCGTCGTCGCGACCGCGTGCGGCGGTGACCAGCGCCTGTTCGCGCTGGATACGTGCGGCGATCTCGGGCGGCGGATTGACGGTCTTCGGCGGCACGCCGTTGACGCGTTCGACCGGCCAGTCGCGCGGGGAGACCGCGATGCTGACGGATTCCGCACGCCCCGACGGCGTGGTGACATCGACCTTCAGCGGGCCTGCTTCGTCACGGCCCACGCCGAACGCCACGGTACCGTAGCCGGTCGTACGCAGCAGGCGGTCGCGGTAACGCACCTGGCTGCCCGCCGGCACCTTGCCGAACACCAGCGCGCCCTGCGACACACTGGTGGGGAACACGACGCGTTCTTCCTGCGACACCGGTAGGGCGGACACCGCATCCTGCGCGGCAACCAGCGGAATCCATCCAGCACAGACAGCGGCGAGCAGTGCCGCGACCGCCAGCTTCAACGTGCGAACTCCAGGCGCTGGCCATTGGGCGTGCCGACCAGATGCTCACCGTTCCAGACCATGCGCCCGTTGACCCAGGTGGCGCCGATGCGCGAACGGAAGCTGCGGCCCTCGAACGGCGACCAGCCCACCTTCGACAGCACGTCCTCGCGTTTCACGTTGAAGGGCTCGTCGTCGATCAGCACGAGGTCGGCGAAATAGCCTTCGCGCAGGTAGCCGCGCTCCTTCACGTCGAACAGCTGCGCCGGCGCGTGGGCGAACTTCTGCACAACGCGGGTGACGTCCATGCGCTGCTCGTGCACCAGTTCCAGTGCGGCCACGAGTGCGTACTGCACCAGCGGCAGCCCCGAAGGCGCCTGAACGTACGGCTTTTCCTTCTCTTCCAGCGTGTGCGGCGCGTGGTCCGTTGCCAGCACGTCGACGATGTCGTCCACCAGCGCCCGGATCAGCGCCTCGCGGTCGCTGGCGTCCTTGATCGCGGGGTTGCACTTGATCAGGTTGCCCAGCGCGGCATAGTCCGCGCGATCGAAGCGCAGGAAGTGGATGCAGGTCTCCGCGGTGATCTTCTTGCGCGTGCCGTCGGCGGCGATCAGCGGGCCGGGCGTGAACAGCGCCAGCTCGTCGGCGGTGGAGATGTGCAGTACGTGCAGGCGGGTACCGTGCTTGCGCGCCAGCGACATCGCCAGGCGCGTCGACTTGATGCAGGCCTCGCGGCTGCGGATGTCGGGATGGTGTTCCGCGCTCAACGCATCGCCGTACTTGGCCTGGAAGGCGGCCAGGTTGGCGTCGATGGTCGGCGTGTCTTCGCAGTGGGTGATGATGGGCGTGGGCGCTTCGCGGAAGATCGCATCCAGCGTTTCCGGGTTGTCGACCAGCATGTTGCCGGTCGATGCGCCCATGAACACCTTGATGCCCGGCGCCGTCTTCGGGTCCAGTGTGCGGATCGCCTCGAGGTTGTCGTTGCTGGCCCCCATGTAGAAGCCGTAGTTGCCCCAGGCGCGTCCCTTGGCGCGCTGGTACTTGTCCTCCAGCGCGGCGGCGTCGAGCGTCGGCGGGCTGGTGTTGGGCATGTCCATGAACGTGGTCAGGCCGCCGGCCACGGCGGCGGCGGACTCCGTGGCCATGTCGCCCTTGTGCGGCATGCCCGGTTCGCGGAAGTGGACCTGGTCGTCGATCATCCCCGGCAGCAGCCAGCGCCCTGCGGCGTCGATGACGGCGTCGTCACCCTGCGGACGGATCTCGGCGGCGATCCGGGCGATGCGCCCGTTCTCGATGCGCAGGTCACCCTCGGTGACGCGGCCTTCATTGACCAGACGGGCGTTGACGATGACGGTAGCGGGCATCAGGGGTTCCTGGAGGGGCAGGGGGAGGAAGGGCGCTCGTGGTCGCACGACGGTACAGGATCGTATCCGCCGGGGTGCAGGGGATGGCAGCGGCCGATCCGGCGGGCCGCCAGCCAGCCGCCCTTCAGCGGGCCGAACCGGCCGATCGCCTCCATGGCGTACTCCGAGCACGACGGCACGAAGCGGCAGCGCGGTCCCAGCAGCGGGCTGATGAAGCGCTTGTAGCCCTTCAGCAGCAGGATGAGCAGGCGGGCGAGCATGGCCCGATGATACCGCGTCGGGTTGCCGCTGCCTCCCGGGTAGGCTATAAAAGCGCGCTTTCCCGATGCTCGGGAAGAACAAGGAAGCGCTGTTCGTGGCTGCAAAGAAACCTGCGAAGAAGGCCGCCAAGGCCGCCAAGAAACCCGCTCAGACCGTCGCCAAGAAGCCTGTCGCGAAGAAGGCTGTCGCCAAGAAACCGGCCCCCAAGCCGGTAGCGAAGAAAGCGGCCCCCAAGCCTGTCGCCAAGAAAGCGGCCGCCAAGAAGGCCGCACCGGCCAAGAAGGCAGCCCCGGCGAAGAAGCCGGCGGCCAAGCCCGCGGCGAAGCAGGCGGCACCGGTCAAGAAGGCGGTCGCCAAGGCGACCAAGCCCGCAGTCGCCAAGAAACCCGCGCCCGCGCCGGCCACCAAGGCGGCGCCGGTGAAGGCACCGGCCAAGGCCGCGAAGCCCGCTCCCACCTCCGCACCGAAGCCTGCTGCCAAGCAGGCTCCGGCAAAGTCCGCCCCCACCGCGGCTGCGACCAAGACTCCAGTGCCTGCACCCGCCCCCAAGGCGGCTGCCCAGGCTCCGGCGCCCGCCGCCAAGGTTCCGTCCCCCCCGAAGCCTGTGCCAGCCCCGAAACCGAATACCAAGAACGCCAAAGCCTCCACCGCCGTCGAAGCGCCCGTGAGCCCCCGTCCCGCCGTTGCCCGCCCCGTGGGCAAGGTCGCGGTCGCCGTGGCCGCCCGCCCTGCGGCGCCGGTCGTGCGCGGCAAGGTGAAAGAAGTGCCTTACAAGACCGATGAAGCCACCGGCCGTCCGATCGTGCCGACCGGCTACAAGCCCTCGTCCGACGAGGAGTACATGAGCCCCCTGCAGCTCGAGTACTTCCGCCAGCGCCTGCTCAACTGGCGTGCCGACCTGGTCGAGGAATCCAAGCAGACCATCGAGAACCTCAAGGACGAAGTCCGCGACATCGGCGACGAAGCCGAGCGCGCGACCCGCGAAACCGAGAACTCGCTGGAACTGCGTACCCGCGACCGCTACCGCAAGCTGATCGGCAAGATCGACAGCACGCTCAAGCGCCTGGAGGGTGGTGACTACGGTTACTGCGTCGACACCGGTGAAGAGATCGGCCTGGACCGCCTGGAAGCGCGCCTGACCGCCGAGCGCACCATCGACGCGCAGGAGCGTTGGGAGCACCTGCAGAAGCAGCAGGGCGACTGAGCCGCCGACGCGCATCGCAAAACCCCGCTCCGGCGGGGTTTTGTGTCTCTGGAGTCTGTTGCACAGGAGCGCATATGCAGCACGAAGACTTCATGCGCCAGGCCGTGGCGCTGGCCCGAACCAACATCGCCGAAGGCGGCCGTCCGTTCGGTGCAGTCGTGGTCAGAGGAGGCGAGGTGGTTGCCCGCGCGGCCAACGGCATCCATCGTGACCACGACCCGACCGCGCACGCGGAGTTGCTGGCGATCCGCGATGCGGCGCACCGGCTCGGCGCCCCGCGGCTGGAAGGGTGCGTGGTCTACGCCAGCGGCCATCCGTGTCCGATGTGCCTGGCCGCGATGCACCTGTGCGGCATCTCGCAGGCCTGGTACGCCTATGGCAACGAGGACGGCGAGCCCTACGGCTTGTCCACCGCCGAGGTGTATCGCGAGATGGCACGGGCACCGGCGGAGCATTTGACGCTGCGGCTCGGTGCGCTCAGACCCGAAGGCGAGCAGGGCCTGTACGACGAATGGGCCGCGCGGCGCTGACGCCGCGCAGCGACACCCTCACTGCAGCTCGCGCAGGTCCAGCCGGCGCAGGCGCGGGGCCTTCCACGCGGTCACGCCGGCGACCGAGAGGATCGCGAAGCCGCCCAGGATCACCGTCGGCACCAGCCCCAGCAGCTTGGCCATCGTGCCGGCGTAGAACGCGCCCAGTTCGTTCGACGAACTGACGAAGATGCCGTTGATCGAGGAGACGCGCCCGCGCATTTCGTCCGGCGTGGACAGCTGCAGGATGGTCGAACGCACCACCACCGACACGCCGTCGCACATGCCGTAGAACAGCAGGATGACGGCCGACAGCCAGAAGCTGCGCGACAGGCCGAACGCGATGACCGCCAGGCCGAAGCCGGCCACCGCGAACAGCAGCACACGGCCTGCATTCTTCTGCAGCGGATGACGTGCCAGCCACAGGCCGACGCAGACCGACCCGGCCGCCGGTGCCGCGCGCAGGATGCCGAGGCCTTCCGGTCCGTAATGCAGGATGTCGTGGATGAAGGCCGGCAGCATCGCCACCACGCCGCCCAGCAGGACGGAAAACATGTCCAGCGCCATTGCGCCGAGCATGATCTGGTTGTTCAACACGAAACGCGCGCCCTGCGCGATGCTGGCGAACACGGGCAGGCTTACTGCCGGCGGTCCTGGCTCTTCCACGCGCAGGCGCGCCAGCACGGTAGCCGCCAGCAGCGCGAAGACCACTGCCATCGCGTACGACAGTGTTTTGCCGCCGAAGCCGACCAACAGACCACCCAGTGCCGGCCCGGTGACCAGTGCGGCCTGGAAGATCACGCTGCCCAGGCCTGCCGCACGCACGAAGTCTTCGCGCGGCAATACTTTTGCGAACAACGCGTTGTAGACCGGACTGAGGAAGGAGCGCGCCATGCCGGTCAGCGCGATGGCGGCGTAGATCGGCCACGTCCCGTGGAACGGTAGCCAGCCCGCGGAGACCGCCACCAGGATCACGGCGGTGGTCGCCAGCGCAGTACAGGCCACGATGCCGACGCGACGCCGCGGCAGGTGATCGACCAGGTAGCCGGCGAACGGCGCGACGCAGAAGAACGGCAGCACTTCCGCCAGGCCGACCAGCCCCAGCGAGAACGTGTCACGGGTCAGTTCGTAGATATGCCAGCCGACCGTGACCGCGACGATCTGGTACGACAGCAGGGCGCAGATGCGGTATGCCAGCACCGCCGCATAGCCGCGGTTGCGGAGCAGCGAGAACGCAGAGGTCGTACCGCTTGCGCTCACGTCGCGTTCGCGGCCGTCTCGCGGATGAAGGCCAGCAGGGAGGCCAGGCCGTTGCTGCGGGTGGGCGAGAGGTGCTTGGCCAGGCCGATGTCGGCGATGTAGTCCGGCGATGTGGCGAGGATCTCGGCCGCCGGGCGACCGGCGTACACGCGCAGGGCCAGGAAGATCAGCCCGGACACGATGGCCGAGTCACTGACGGCATGGAAATCGAGCTTGGACGCATCGCCCTCGGGGACGATCCAGACCATCGACTGGCAACCGAGCAGGCGGTGCTCCTCGCGCTTCCACTCATCGGGGAAGGCGGGCAGCTTGCGGCCCAGGTCGATCAGGTACTGATAGCGTTCGGACCAGTCGCTGAAGAAGGCGAACTCGTCCTTGATGGCCGCCTGCGCATCGGCGGCGGTTGGTTCTAGCGGGAAGATCGTGTCGGTCATGGGGCTTTCTATCATTCTCTGAAGCCCCTCTCCCGTCGGGAGAGGGGTTGGGGAGAGGGTGCGGCGAGGTCCATTCAGCACCGGCATCCAGACTTCGCCGAACCCTCATCCGGCGCTTCGCGCCACCTTCTCCCGGGGGGAGAAGGGAAGGGAGGGCGTCACGCCCGCTTCCAGCGTACGCCCTGGGGCGTGTCTTCCAGCAGGATGCCCTCGGCCGCCAGCTGGTCGCGGATGGCGTCGGAGCGGGCGAAGTCGCGGGACTTCTTCGCCGCTGTGCGCTCGTCGATCAGCGTCTGGATACGGGTATCGTCGTCGGACGAGGTGCCGCGACCGAACCACTCGGCCGGATCCTGCTGCAGCAGGCCCAACACGCGGCCGGCGCCGATCAGTTCGCTCTTGAGCCGTTGCTTGTCCGCGTCGTTCGAGGCCTTGCGGGCCTCGGCGGCGATACGGGCGACTTCGGCCAGTGCTTGCGGCGTGTTGAGGTCGTCGTCCAGCGTGTCTTCGATGACCTGCGGCGTGACGGCGGCGGCATCGATGTCGCCCAGATCGCGCAGCGTGCCGTACAGCCGGTCCAGCGTGTTCTTCGACTGCTCCACCAGTGCTTCGGACCAGTCCAGCGGCTGCCGGTAGTGGGCCGAGAGCAGGGCGTAGCGCAGCGCTTCCGGCGGATGCTGCTGCAGCAGGTCGTGGACCTTCTCGATATTGCCCAGCGACTTGCTCATCTTGGCGCCGCCGAAGTTGAGCATGCCGTTGTGCACCCAGAAGCGGGCGAACGTCTTGTGCGAGCCGTCGGCGTGCTTGTGCGCGCATTCGCTCTGCGCCACTTCGTTCTCGTGGTGCGGGAACTGCAGGTCCACGCCGCCGGCATGGATGTCGATGGTCTCGCCCAGATGGGCCGCGGCCATCGCCGAGCATTCGATATGCCAGCCCGGACGACCGATGCCCCAGGGCGACTCCCAGCCCGGCAGGTCCGGCGTGGACGGCTTCCACAGCACGAAATCGCCCGGGTCGCGCTTGTACGGGGCGACTTCGACACGGGCGCCGGCCAGCATTTCCTCGGGGTCGCGACGCGACAGCTTGCCGTATTCGGCGAAGCTGCCGACGGAGAACAGCACATGGCCTTCGGCCGCATACGCATGCCCGCCGGCGATCAACTGCTCGATCATCGCGACGATCTGGCCGATATGGTCGGTGGCGGCCGGCTCGATGTCCGGGGCAAACTCGCCGGTCACGCCCAGGCCCGCCATGTCCTCGCGGTAGGCGGCGGCGTAGCGGTCGGTGATGGCCGAGATGGCCACGCCCAGTTCCTTGGCCGCCGCATTGATCTTGTCGTCCACGTCGGTGATGTTGCGGGCGTAGCGCAACTGGCCGAAGCGCCGGCGCAGCAGGGCCGCCAGCACGCCGAACACGACCGGGCCGCGCGCGTTGCCGATGTGGACGTAGTTGTAGACGGTGGGCCCGCAGACGTACATCGTGGGGATCGGGCCAAGGGGTGCGAAGTCCTCGACCCGGCGGGTGAGGTTGTTGTGCAGGCGCAGGGTCATGGGGACAGGGCAGGGGAGAGCCGTGGAATTCTACCGCCTGCGCCGTGCGCGAGGGTCTTGCGAGGTCCCGGGCGGCCGATGTTCAGCCTCACTCAAGGCGTGATTCTTACACTGGGGCCCCTGGATACCGCTTGCAGGCCACATGCCCCGCCTCCGTACCGCCCTTCTCCTGTCCTGTTGCCTGCTCGCCGCCCCGGTCGTTGCGCAGGAACGGGTGATCCCGACGGAGAACGTTCGTCTGGACTATGCGCAGGTGCTGGGCGTGGAGCCGGTGTACCAGACCCTGCGGGCGACCCGCACCGAGCAGCGTTGCGATGAAGTGCCCGCATCCAAGACTGAAGCCGCTGCACCGGAAGCAAAGGACGAGGGGCGCTGGAGCCGGATGGTCAGTTCGGTGCGGGGCTGGTTCGGCGGCGATGACGAGCCGGCGCAGACGCCTCCGGTGACGCTGCCCGCGGTCAAGGTCAATTGCCGCGTCGTGCCCATCGAGCGCGAGTTCCAGCGTCCCATCGCCTACGACGTGGACTACATCTACAAGGGCGTGAAGTACCGCTCGCGGCTGGCCGAGGATCCCGGCAACCGCCTGCGCATCCGCATTTCCGTGGTGCCCTACGTGGCGCCCGTCCAGCCGACCGCCAGCGGTCCCTGATTCGTGCACGGTTGCACACGCAACCGAATCCGTCCTTGCGCTGCGCCGCAGCACATGCGAGCATTCGCGCCCATGAAGATGAACGCACACGCCCATGCTGACAGCGCGGCCTCTCAGGCCTCGAGCATGACGTCGCGTGCGCGTCGACCGGAATCCTGCATCTAGCTGGGTACCCCGGACGTCGTCGTTTGTTCACCGGAACCCAGCCAGAGGCTGGGTTTTTTCGTTTCTGAAGCCCGTTTTGCCACATTCCCGAAACCAGGATGCCGTAATGAAGCACTTCTTGAACACGCAGGACTGGAGCCGCAGCGACCTCGACGCGCTGCTGACGCAGGCTGCCCTCTACAAGCAGAACAAGCTGGGCGACGCGCTGAAGGGCAAGTCCATCGCGCTGGTGTTCTTCAACCCGTCCATGCGCACCCGCACCAGCTTCGAGCTGGGCGCGTTCCAGCTGGGCGGGCATGCGGTGGTGCTGCAGCCGGGCAAGGATGCGTGGCCGATCGAGTTCAACCTGGGTACGGTGATGGATGGCGACACCGAAGAGCACATCGCCGAGGTGGCGAAGGTGCTGGGCCGTTACGTCGACCTGATCGGTGTGCGCGCGTTCCCGAAGTTCGTCGACTGGGCCTACGACCGCGAGGACATCGTGCTGAAGTCGTTCGCCAAGTACTCGCCGGTGCCGGTGATCAACATGGAGACCATCACCCATCCCTGCCAGGAGCTGGCGCATGCCCTGGCACTGCAGGAGCACTTCGGTACGTCCGACCTGCGCGGCAAGAAGTACGTGCTCACCTGGACCTACCACCCGAAGCCGCTGAACACCGCCGTGGCCAATTCGGCACTGACCATCGCCACGCGCATGGGCATGGACGTGACCCTGCTGTGCCCGACGCCGGACTACGTGCTGGATGAGCGCTACATGGGCTGGGCCGAGCAGAACGTCGCCGAGAGCGGTGGTTCGCTGCAGGTCAGCCACGACATCGACAGCGCCTATGCCGGCGCGGACGTCGTCTACGCCAAGAGCTGGGGCGCGCTGCCGTTCTTCGGCAACTGGGAGCCCGAGAAGCCGATCCGCGACCAGTACAAGCACTTCATCGTCGACGAGCGGAAGATGGCGCTGACCAACAACGGCGTCTTCAGTCACTGCCTGCCGTTGCGCCGCAACGTCAAGGCGACCGATGGCGTCATGGATTCGCCGCAGTGCATCGCCATCGACGAAGCCGAGAACCGACTGCACGTGCAGAAGGCCATCATGGCGGCATTGATCAAATAGGGCGGGCCCAGGCCCGCCGCTTCGACACCGACACCACACCATCACGGTGGGCCAGGGCCCACCCTACGAGAGCTTCAAGATGACCACCCCCCACGACTCCAAAGACATCGTCCTCGCCTTCTCCGGCGGCCTCGACACCAGCTTCTGCGTGCCCTACCTGAAGGAACGCGGCTGGAACGTCCACACCGTGTTCGCCGACACCGGTGGTGTGGATGCCGAAGAGCGCACCTTCATCGAGCAGCGTGCCGCCGAATTGGGCGTGGCCAGCCACGTCACCGTCGACGGTGGTCCTGCGATCTGGGACGGCTTCGTCAAGCCGTTCGTGTGGGCGGGCGAGGGCTACCAGGGCCAGTACCCGCTGCTCGTGTCCGACCGCTACCTGATCGTCGACGCCGCGCTGAAGCGTGCCGCCGAGTTGGGCACCAATGCCATCGCGCACGGCTGCACCGGCATGGGCAACGACCAAGTCCGCTTCGACCTGGCCGTCAAGGCCAGTGGCGACTACCGCATCGTGGCGCCGATCCGCGAAATCCAGAAGGAACACACGCAGACCCGCGCTTACGAACAGGCGTATCTGGAAGAGCGCGGCTTCGGCGTGCGCGCCAAGCAGAAGAGCTACACGATCAACGAGAACCTGCTGGGCCTGACCATGTCCGGTGGCGAGATCGACAAGTGGGAAGCGCCCGGCGAAGGCGCGCGTGGCTGGTGCGCGCCGCGCGCCGAGTGGCCCGAAGCGCCGCTGCGGGTGACGATCGGCTTCAAGCACGGCGAAGCCGTCAGCCTGGACGGCCAGCCCGTCGCCGGCGCCGCGCTGCTGGCGAAGTTGAACGCTCTGTTCGCGCCGTACGGCGTGGGCCGTGGCGTGTATACCGGCGACACCGTGATCGGCCTGAAGGGCCGCATCGTGTTCGAGGCGCCGGGCCTGGTCTCGCTGCTGGCCGCGCACCGCGCGCTGGAAGAAACCGTGCTGACCAAGCAGCAGAACCGCTTCAAGCCCGAGGTCGCACGCAAGTGGGTGGAGCTGGTGTACGAAGGCTTCTACCACGATCCGCTGAAGGCCGACCTGGAAGCCTTCCTGCAGTCGTCGCAGTCCATCGTCAACGGCGAGGTGGTGCTGGAGACCCGCGGTGGCCGCGTCGACGCGGTGGCGGTGAAGTCGCCGCACATCCTCAACGCCAAGGGTGCGACGTACGCGCAGTCCGCCGACTGGGGCGTGGAGGAGGCGGAAGGCTTCATCAAGCTGTTCGGCATGAGCTCGACCCTGTGGGCCGAGATCAACCGCGGCTGATGCCGGCGATACGGATGGACGCCCTACATGACTGACCTGCTTGCCAGCACCCTGCGCCATCTCGACGCGCTGGTGTCGTTCGACACCCGCAATCCGCCGCGTGACATCGGCACAGACGGGATCTTCGACTACCTGCGCGCGCAGCTGCCGGATTTCCGCATCGAGGTGACCGACCACGGTGCGGGCGCGGTGTCGTTCTTCGCCGTGCGCGGCCAGCCGAAGCGGGTGTTCAACGTGCACCTGGACACGGTGCCGTCGTCGCCGGCGTGGAGCGCCAGCCCGCATGCGCTGCGGATCGAGGCCGATCGCGCGATCGGCCTGGGCGCCTGCGACATCAAGGGTGCAGCGGCGGCATTGGTCGCGGCCGCGCAGGTCACGCAGGGCGATGCCGCGTTCCTGTTCACCACCGACGAGGAAGCCAACGACGCACGCTGCATCGCCGCCTTCCTGGCACGCGACCATGGCTTCGGCGAGGCGATCATTGCCGAGCCGAGCCGCTGCGAAGCGGTGCTCGCGCACCGCGGCATCAGTGCCGTACGCATGGCGTTCAAGGGACAGGCGGGCCATGCCTCGGCCGAGAACGCGCTGTCGCTGAGCGCGCTGCACAACGCGATGCGCTGGGGCACGACCGCGCTGGATTTCGTGCAGGACCAGCATCATCTGCGTTTCGGCGGACTGACCGGGCTGCGCTTCAACATCGGCCGGGTCGAAGGCGGGATCAAGGCCAACATGATTGCGCCCAGCGCGGAAGTCCGTTTCGGCTTCCGTCCGCTGCCGTCGCAGGACATGGATCAGTTGCACGCCACCTTCCGCAGCTTCGCCAATGCCGATGCGCTGGCCGAGTACGAAGAGACCTTCCGCGGTCCGTCGTTGCCGTCCGGCGACATCGCCCGTGCGGAAGAGCGCCGCCTGGCAGCGCGAGACCTCGCGGACGAACTCGGGCTGCCGATCGGCAATGCGGTGGACTTCTGGACCGAGGCCTCGCTGTTCTCGGCCGCCGGCCTCACCGCCTTCGTCTACGGCCCGGGCGACATCGCGCAGGCGCATACGGCCGACGAATGGGTGTCGCTGGAGCAGTTGCAGCGGTACGCCGACAGCGTGGTCCGGATTCTGGAGTAACGACGCAGGGTGGCCCCAGGCCCGCCATGCGCAACGATGACGACGGTGGGCCAAGGCCCGCCCTACCAAGCAAGAAGACATGGAATCGAACAAGCAAACCCGTCAGACCATCATCAGGCTTCTGTCCAGCATGGGCAGCGCGAAGGAAATTTCGCAGTACGTCAAGCGCTTCTCGCAGCTGGACGCCAAGCGCTTCGCCGTGGTCAAGGTCGGCGGCGCGGTGCTGCGCGACGATCTGGAAGCGCTGACGTCCTCGCTGACCTTCCTGCAGGAAGTCGGCCTGACCCCGATCGTGGTACACGGCGCCGGTCCGCAACTGGATGAAGAGATGACGGCCGCCGGCATCACCAAGCAGACCGTCAACGGCCTGCGGGTGACCACGCCCGAGGTGCTGGCGATCGTGCGCAAGGTGTTCCTGCAACAGAACCTGGCGCTGGTCGAGGCGCTGCAGCAACTGGGTGCGCGCGCCACCTCCATCGTGTCGGGCGTGTTCGAGGCCGAGTACAAGGACCAGGCCACCTACGGGCTGGTCGGCGACGTCACCCGCATCAACCAGTCGCCGATCGAGGCCAGCCTGAAAGCGGGCTCCATCCCGGTGATCGCCAGCATGGGCGAGACCGTCGGCGGACAGATCCTCAACATCAACGCCGATTTCGCCGCCAACGAACTGGTGCAGGTGCTGCAGCCGTACAAGATCATCTTCCTGACCGGCACCGGTGGCCTGCTGGACGCGGAAGGACGCGTGATCGACTCGATCAACCTGTCGACCGAGTACGACGAGCTGATGTCGCAGCCGTGGATCAACGGCGGCATGCGGGTGAAGATCGAGCAGATCAAGGATCTGCTCGATCGCCTGCCGCTGACCTCGTCGGTGTCGATCACCAAGCCGGCCGAACTGGCCAAGGAACTGTTCACCCATCGCGGTTCCGGCACACTGGTGCGTCGCGGTGAGCGCGTGCTGCGTTTCCAGAACGGCTGGGAGGGCGTTGATTTGCCGCGTCTGAAGACGCTGATCGAATCCAGCTTCGGCCGCACGCTGCTGCCGGACTACTTCGAGCGCACCACGCCCTACCGCATCTACATCAGCGAGAACTACCGCACCGCGCTGATCCTGACGCAGGAAGAGGGCTTCGCCTACCTCGACAAGTTCGCGGTGCTCGACGACGCGCAGGGCGAAGGCCTGGGTCGCGCGGTCTGGCACGTGATGCGTGAAGAGAACCCGCAGCTGTTCTGGCGTTCGCGCCACAACAACCAGGTCAACATCTTCTACTACGCCGAGTCGGACGGCTGCTACAAGCAGGAGAAGTGGAAGGTATTCTGGTACGGCATCGAGGATTTTGGTGATATCGAGCGTTGCGTGGCCCATTGCCGCACGCGGCTGCCGACGCTGAAGGACTGACATGGCGACCGCCTCGCTTCCCGCTGCTTGGCAGCAGGTCCCCGTCCTGGCGGGTCGCCATGCGCGCCTGGAACCGATGTCGCGCGACCACGCCGAAGGCTTGCGTGCGGCACTGGCGGGCGACACGCTGGCTGCCTTGTGGTTCACCAGCGTACCGAAGGCCGACGAGGCGGCGAGCTACGTCGACGCAGTGCTGGCGGCGCAGACCGACGGCCGCGTGCTGCCGTTCGTGGTGCTGGATGCCGATGGCCGCGTCGTCGGCAGCACACGCTACTACGGGCTGGAAGCGGACGTGCCCAAGCTCAGCATCGGCTACACCTGGTATGCACCGGACGTCCAGCGGACCGGCGTCAATACCGAAACCAAGCTGTTGCTGTTGGCGCACGCCTTCGAAACGCTGGGCTGCATCAGCGTGGTGTTCGAGACCAGCTGGTTCAACCATCGCTCGCGCGCGGCCATCGCCCGCCTGGGCGCCAAGCAGGACGGCGTGTTGCGCAACCACAAGCGCCACGCCGACGGGTCGCCGCGCGATACCGTCGTCTTTTCCATCATCGACAGCGAATGGCCCGCGGTGAAACGCAACCTGCAGGCCCGGCTGGCGCAGCACGAACAGGAATCCCCATGAGCAGCAAAAAGACCGTCGGCATCGTCGGTGCCCGCGGCCATACCGGCGCGGAACTGATCCGCCTGATCGCCCGCCATCCGCAGCTGGAGCTGGCCTTCGTGTCTTCGCGCGAGCTCGTCGGGCAGAAGGTCAGCGACCATATCTCGGGCTTCGAGGGCGAACTGCGCTATGAGACCCTGAGCCATGATCAGGTCGGCGGCAAGGGCGCAGACGCGATCATCCTGGCACTGCCGAATGGCAAGGCGGCCGAACTGGTGGCGGCCATCGATGCGCAGGCGCCCGATACCGTCGTCGTCGATCTGTCGGCGGATTTTCGTTTCGACGAGCACTGGTACTACGGCCTGCCGGAACTGACCCGCAGGAAGTACGCGGGCCAGAAGCGCATCAGCAATCCCGGCTGCTACGCCACCGCGATGCAGCTGGCCATCGCGCCGCTGCTCGATCGCCTGGCCGGGCCGCCGCAGTGCTTCGGCGTGTCGGGCTATTCCGGTGCGGGCACGTCGCCGTCGGACAAGAACAACACCGAACTTCTGCGCGACAACCTGATGCCGTACGCGCTGACCGACCACATGCACGAGCGTGAAGTCAGCCGGCAGCTCGGCGTGCCGGTCGAGTTCATGCCGCATGTCGCGCCGCATTTCCGCGGCATCACGATGACGGTCAATCTCTGGCTGCAGCAGGCCATGAAGATCGACGACGTCCGTGCGCTGTACCGCGAACGCTACGCGGCCGAGCCGCTGATCCGCGTCCTCGACGAAGCGCCGTGGGTCAGTCGGATCGCCGGCGAGCACGGCGTCGAGATCGGTGGCTTCACGCTGGCACCGGGTGGCAAGCGGCTGGTCGTGGTCGCCACGCTGGACAACCTGCTCAAGGGCGCGGCGACGCAGGCGATGCAGAACCTCAATCTCGCTTTCGGCTTCGACGAGCTGGAGAGCATTCCGCAGGAGACGACGGCATGAGCGACCTGTTGTGGCAGAAGCCCGGCGTGGCGGTGGACGCGGAGATCCAGCGCTTCCTGGCCGGCGACGACGTGGTGCTGGACCGCGAGTTCTTCCTGCACGACATCCAGGCCAGCGCTGCGCATGCCGAAGGCCTGCAGCGCAGCGGCATCCTGTCGGGCGACGAACTCGCCGGCCTGAAGCGCGAACTGGCGGTGCTGGCAGAGGATTTCCGCCGCGGCGACTTCGTGCTCGACGAACGCTTCGAGGACGGCCACTCCGCCATCGAGGCACGTCTGACCGAGCGCCTCGGCGATGCCGGCCGCAAGATCCACACCGGGCGCAGCCGCAACGACCAGATCCTGGTCGCCACGCGCCTGTGGCTGAAGGAAAAGCTGGCGCGCGTGGCCGTGCTGTCGCGCGAGATCGCCAAGGTCGCGCTTGACCGTGCGCAGGCCGAACGCGACCTGCCGATCCCCGGCTACACGCACATCCAGCGGGCGGTGGTGTCGTCGGCCGGCATGTGGTGGGCGGGCTGGGCCGAAGCCTTCATCGACAACACCACACGCGCCCGCGACACGTTGCGGCTGGTCGACACCAATCCGCTGGGTACCGCCGCCGGTTATGGCGTCAACCTCAAAC
The DNA here is from genome assembly GCF_014851815.1 of Pseudoxanthomonas sp. PXM01. GTDB lineage: Bacteria > Pseudomonadota > Gammaproteobacteria > Xanthomonadales > Xanthomonadaceae > Pseudoxanthomonas_A. The sequence goes on along the minus strand of NZ_JACVAJ010000001.1, from coordinate 723,549 downwards.
TGGACCGCGAGCACACCACGGCCGCGCTCGGCTTCGCGCGCATGCAGGTCAGCCCCATCTACGCGCAGCTGTCGCGCGGCAAGTTCGAGCTGGCCGCACTGGAAGCCCTCGGCGCCGCCACGCTGGACCTGCGGCGTATCGCGTGGGACCTGTCGCTGTTCACCAGCGCCGAGTTCGGCTTTGTCTCGTTGCCGGCGCAGTACACCACCGGCAGTTCGATCATGCCGAACAAGCGCAATCCCGATGTCATCGAGCTGATGCGCGCGACCCACGCCAGCGTGTCCGCCTCACGCAGCGAGATCGAGCAGCTGCTGTCGCTGCCGTCGGGTTACCACCGCGACCTGCAGGCCAGCAAGGGCGCGATCTTCCACGGCTTCGGCCGCGGCCTGCCGGCGCTGGAACTGCTGCCGGCGCTGCTGGCGAACCTGGGCTGGCGCGAAGAAAAACTGCGGGCCGCGATCGATTCCGGCATGTACGCCACCGACGTCGCGGTCGAAGCGGCGGTCACGGGCGTGCCATTCCGCGAAGCCTACAAGGCCGCGGCCGCGTCGGCCGACAGCGCAGGGCTGGGACGTACGCCGGAAGGCAGCCTTGCCGCGCGCGTCTCGCCCGGCGCGGCGGCCGATCTGCGTCTGGACGAACTGCTCGCCCGCTGGGACGCCCTGTGACGCGCTACCTCGTCATGGCAATGCGTCGGCCGTCGTTCGATGACGCCGTCATCGCCCCGCATCTCGCGTTCCTTGACGAGTTGCGCGCCACCGGACAGCTGGAGATGACCGGCGGCTTCAGCGACAAGAGTGGCGGCGCCTACGTGCTGGTCAACGTGGCATCGCTGGAGGAAGCGCGGGCGATCGCGGCGCGCGATCCCCTCGCGCTGACCGGAACGTCCGACCTCACCGTCTACGAATGGAACACACGCTGAGCTGACCCCATGACCCACGCCGCGCCGCTGCCGTTCTCCGAACAACCGTTGCCGGCCTGGCGTCGCGCCGTGCTCAAGGTCGGCAGCAGCCTGCTGGCGGCCGATGGCGAGGGGCTCAGCCCGCGCCACGCGCTGAACCTGGCGCAGTTCGTGTCGTCCAGCACCGCCGCCGGGCGCGAGGTGGTGATCGTGTCGTCCGGTGCGGTCGCGGCCGGGCGCGGGCTGCTGCATCGCAAGCCGCAGGCCGGTGTGGCGATGGCGGAGCGGCAGGCGTTGGCGGCACTTGGGCAGGCGCAGCTGATCGCGCTATGGCAGCGGTTCTTCGATCGTCCCGTGGCGCAGGTACTGCTGACCCACGACGATCTGCGCAACCGTCGTCGCTACCTCAACGCGCGCGCGACACTGCAGGAACTGCTGGCGCTGGGTGCGCTGCCGGTGGTCAACGAGAACGACACCGTGTCCGTCGATGAACTCAAGCTCGGCGACAACGACAACCTCGCCGCGGTCGTTGCGGCCCTGATAGACGCCGATGCGCTGTTCATCGCCACTGACATCGACGGCTTCTACACCGCCAATCCGCGCACGCATGCCGATGCGCGCCCGATCCTGGATGTCGAGGCGCTGACGCCGGAATTCTTCGCGATGGCGGGCGGCGCCGGCAGCGGCGTCGGTACCGGCGGCATGCATACCAAGCTGGAAGCGGCGGCCAAGGCGGCGGCAGCCGGCATCGAGACCTTCCTGTTCAACGGCACGCAGGCGGCGACCGTCTCCACGCTGGCGCGCGGCGCGCTGCTCGGTACGCGCTTCCGGCCCGCGCAGAACCGGCTGGCCGCGCGCAAGTACTGGCTTCGCAACGTGCCCGTCGAATCCGGGGCCATCGTGGTCGATGCCGGTGCGGCGAGTGCGATGGGCCAGAAGGGCGCGTCGCTGCTGCCCGGTGGCGTGACCACGGCGGAAGGCGATTTCCGCCGTGGCGACATGATCGAGCTGGTGCTGCGCGACGAAGGCGGCGACCGCCGCATCGCGCGTGGTGTCAGCCAGTACTCGGCGGTCGACATCCGCCGCATCGCGCGCCGCCACTCGCGCGACATCGAAGGCATCCTCGGTTACACCTACGGCGAGAACGTCGTCCATCGCGACGACCTGGTCCTGGTGTGAGCACGCAGACGGGAACCCCATGACCGGCCAGATCACCCAGCAAGCCCTGCAATGCCGCGACGCGGCCCATGCCATCGCGTCCTTGCCCACCGAGGCGAAGAATGCGCTGCTGCGGGCGATGGCGGATGCATTGCTGGCCGACGAGGCGGAGATCCTGACAGCCAACGCGAAGGACATCGAGGCGGCCGCGGCCAAAGGCATCGGTAGCGCCATGCTGGATCGCTTGCGCCTGGACAGCGCCCGGCTGCAAGGTATCGCCGCTGCCGTGCGCGAAGTGGCGGAACTGCCGGATCCGGTCGGGCAGGTGACCCGTGCCTACGACCGTCCGAATGGTATCCACGTCGAACGCGTGCGGGTGCCGCTGGGCGTGATCGCGATGATCTACGAGGCGCGCCCGAACGTCACCGCGGACGCGGCGGCGCTGTGCCTGAAGGCGGGCAACGCGGTGATCCTTCGCGGCGGGTCGGAAGCGATCCATTCCAACACCGCCATCGCAGCGTCGTTGAAGCGGGCCCTGCGCGAGGCCGGGTTGCCTGAGGCGGTGCTGACGCTGGTCGAGGACCTGCGCCGCGAGACCATCCTGGAACTGATCCAGCTCAGCGACATCGTTGACCTGGTGATTCCGCGCGGTGGTGAGGGACTGATCCGCTTCGTCGCCGAACACGCCCGCGTGCCGGTCATCAAGCACTACAAGGGTGTCTGCCACCAGTACGTGGATGCGGGCGCGGACGAGGACCTGGCGCTGGCCCTGCTGCTGGACGGCAAGGTGTCGCGTCCTTCGGCCTGCAACTCGCTGGAGACGCTGTTGGTCCATCGGGATATCGCGCCGACCTTCCTGCCGCGTGCGGCCGAGGCGCTGCGTGCGCGCGGCGTCGAGGTCCGGGCGGATACGGCGGCCAAAGCGCTGATGCCGGGTGCGGTCGTCGCAACGGACGAGGATTTCGCCGCCGAGTTCCTCGACCTGGTGATCGCGGTCGGCGTGGTGGACGACCTGGATGCCGCTATCACCCACATCCGCCGTTATACGTCCGACCACACCGAGGTGATCGTCACTCGCGATCCCGTCCATGCGGAGAAATTTCTTAACGCACTGCGGTCAGCCGTGGTGATGGTCAACGCCTCATCGCGGTTCTCGGATGGCGGCGAGTTGGGGCTGGGTGCGGAAATCGGCATTTCCACCACGCGACTCCATTCGTACGGACCGATGGGGTTGGAGGCGCTGACGGTGGAACGGTTCGTGGTGCGTGGGGAGGGGCAGGTGCGGCATCCGGACGTGCTGCGCTCGGCCTAGCGCGTCAAGCCCTCGACTGGCCGCATGCCAAGGCATCCGGCATCGCGCGCCTGCACCGGACTGCCTACGCTCCGCGGACCTGCCTTCCGCGGAATCGATCATGCGCATGCTCTCTTTCGCCGTCCTGCTGTCGACTGTCGGTGCGTGGGTCCCCGCGTCCGCAGGCGATGCGCAACCGTTCGCACCCGGCGTCATATCCACGGCCTACAACGAGACAAGTGCGACGTTCTCGCCCGATGGGCGCGAAATGTACTTCATGCGCGGGGATCTAGTGTCCAGCAGGAATGCCATCCTGTCCGCCCGGCGCAAGGACGACGGAAGCTACGGTGACGTGCGGCTGGCGCCGTTCTCCGGCACCTGGAACGACTCCGAGCCGCACGTGTCGCCTGATGGCCGGCGCTTGTACTTCGTCTCCAACCGGCCGGTGCACCCCGGCGGCGAGAGTCTGGTTGCGAAGCGTGGGCGCATGGCCTTCCCTGGCGCCAACCTCTGGTATGTCGAGCGCAAAGGAGATGGCTGGGGCGAGCCGGTGCATATCGGCGGCGAGATCGCGCGCGTGCCGATGGTCTACAACCCGTCGGTGGCGGCGAACGGGAACCTCTACTTCTCGGCGCATCGCGAGGATGCGGGTGCGGGCTTCCAGGTCTACAAGGTGACGCCGGAGGGCGAGGGCTGGTCGGCACCGGTGCAGGTGGCGCTGGGCAAGGGCGTGCAGGCCAATCATATGGATCCGGCAATCGATCCGCGCGAGCGCTTCATGCTGTTCGCCGGCGACGAAGGCGACTCGGCCGGCGCCGCCGACATCTACATCGTCTTCCGCAGTGCCGCCGGTGGCTGGGACGTACCGATCCGCTTGCCCGGCGAGGTGAACAGCCGTTTCCTTGAAAATGCGCCGTCGTTGGGCCGCGCCTTCGGCGAGATCTACGTGACCAGCATGCGTCCGGCGCCGTCGCACTTCCCGCGTGAGGACAACGACCTCGCTGCGCTGAACCGTCATTTGGATGCGGCCTTGAATGGCTCGCGGAACCTGTGGCGGTTCGACATCTCCGCGCTGTTGCGCGAGCACGGGATCCACGACTGACGCCGTCGAAGCCCCGCGTCCACGCATGAAAAAAGCCGGCACAAGGCCGGCTTTGATCAGTTGGTCGGGGAGACAGGATTCGAACCTGCGACCTCTACGTCCCGAACGTAGCGCTCTACCAGACTGAGCTACACCCCGACTGAGCGCGAAATTATAGGGGGGTGAACCGGCCCGGGCAAGCCCCCGGAAAGATCCTCTGACGAAAGTTGGGCGGACGGGCTGCGAAAGGCTGCGGCGGATACGCCAACGAAAGTAAAATGCGCCGTTCACGAAAGCCGGAGTTCCCCTTGATCAAGCCCCGTACCCCGCCTGGCGTCATGGAGCTGCTCCCGCGCGAGCAGATCGCGTTCCAGCGCATGCTGGACACCATCCGCCGGAACTACGAGCGCTTCGGCTTCCTGCCCGTGGAGACCCCGGTCTTCGAACTGTCCGAGACCCTGCTGACCAAGTCCGGCGGCGAGACCGAACGGCAGGTCTACTTCGTCCAGTCCACCGGCGCCCTGGCCAAGGAAGGCGAAGGCCTGCCCGAACTGGCCCTGCGCTTCGACCTGACCGTGCCGCTGGCCCGCTACGTGGCCGAGCACGAACACGAACTGACCTTCCCGTTCCGCCGCTACCAGATCCAGCGCGTCTACCGCGGCGAGCGCGCCCAGCGCGGCCGCTTCCGTGAGTTCTACCAGTGCGACATCGACGTTATCGGCAAGGACGCGCTGAGCGTGCGCTTCGACGCCGAGATCCTGGCGGTGATCCACGCGGTCTTCAGTGAACTGGGCATCGGCGCCTTCACCATCCAGCTGAACAACCGCAAGCTGATGCGCGGCTTCTTCGAAGCACAGGGCGTAACCGACGGCGAGCAGCAGGCACTGGTATTGCGCGAAGTCGACAAGCTGGACAAGCGCGGCGCCGATTACGTGCGCGAGACGCTGACCGGCGAAGGCTTCGGCATGTCGGCCGAGGGCGTCGACCGCATCCTCGATTTTGTCGCCGTGCGCAGCAACGGCCATGCCGATGCGCTGGCCAAGCTCGACGCGCTGGGGCAGGGCAGCGACACCTTCAACCAGGGCATCGCGGAGCTGCGCGAAGTGCTGGAGCTGGTCAAGGCGCTGGGCGTGTCCGAGGATGCGTACTGCCTGAATTTCTCCATCGCTCGCGGCCTGGACTACTACACCGGCACCGTCTACGAGACCCAGCTGGACGGCTACCCGCAGATCGGCTCGATCTGTTCCGGCGGCCGTTACGAAGACCTCGCCAGCCACTACACCAAGTCCAAGCTGCCCGGCGTGGGCATCTCGATCGGTCTGACCCGCCTGTTCTGGCAGCTGCGCGAGGCCGGCCTGATCGCCGGCAGCGACGAGAGCAGCGTGCAGGCCATGGTGGCCCTGATGGATGACGGGCAGCTGGCCGGCTCGCTCGACATCGCGCGTCGTCTGCGCGCGGCGGGCATCAATACCGAAGTGCAGATGGAGAGCCGCAAGCTGGCCAAGCAGTTCCAGTACGCCTCGCGTGCCGGCATCCGCTTCGTGGTGCTGGCGGGCGAAGACGAACTCGCCCGCGGCGTGGTGACGGTCAAGGACCTGCAGCGCGAACAGCAGTTCGAAGTGACGCGCGAGGAACTGGCCAGCAGCCTGAAGGTCGAGCTGGAACAGGCGCGCGCACTGGCGGGGCGCTGACATGAAGCCGATCCTGCTGGATGGCAAATCGCTGACCCGCGACAAGCTGGTCGAGATCGCGTTCGGTGCCAGCGTCGAGCTGGACAAGGGCGCGCTGAAGGCGGTCGCGCGCGCCGCCGACTTCCTGGCGGAACAGGTCCGTCGCGAAGAGCCGATCTACGGCGTCTCCACCGGCTTCGGCAGCAATGCCGACAAGCTGCTCGGCGCGCATCCGCTGCGCGACGAACTGCCGGGCGCGGTGAAGTCGGGACGTTCGCTGCACGAGGAACTGCAGTACAACCTGATCGTCACGCACGCCGTGTGCGTCGGCGAGCCGATGGCGCCGGAGATTGTCCGTGCCATGCTCGGCATCCGCATCAATACGCTGCTGAAGGGCCACTCCGGTATCCGCGTAGAAACGCTGCAGGCGCTGGCGGCGATGCTCAATGCCGGCATCGTGCCGGTGGTGCCGTCGCTGGGTTCGGTCGGCGCCTCGGGCGACCTGGCACCGCTGTCGCACCTGGCCATCGTGCTGCTGGGCGGCGGCGAAGCGTTCTACGAAGGCGAGCGCATCGCCGGTGCCGACGCGCTGAAGCGCGCGGGCCTGTCGCCGGTCAGCCTGTCGTACAAGGAAGGCCTGGCGCTCAACAACGGCACCGCGCAGATGCTGGCGATGGGCGTGCTGGCGACCTACCGGCTGGACCAGCTGCTGGATACCGCCGATCTCGCCGCCGCGATGACCATCGATGCGTTCGCTGGCCGCCTGGGCGCCTTCGCCGAGGAAGTGCATGCACTGCGCCCGCATCCGGGCCAGGTGCATGTCGCCGGCCGCCTGCGCGAGCTGCTCGACGGCTCGACGCTGGCCGACATCCCGTATCACCTGGTGCCTAGGTTCCGCCCGTGGCTGCCACGCAGCTGGGATACCGCCGAAGCACAGGCGTTGCGCTTCGACATCGGCTGGGACTGGGTGCCGACCGACCAGCGCCACGGCCGCGAGAAGTTCTACCTGCGTTTCATGCCGTTCCGCGGCGGCAAGAAGCACCAGCCGCAGGACAGCTATTCGCTGCGCTGCATCCCGCAGGTGCACGGCGCCGTGCGCGATGCGGTCGAGCAGGCCCGACGCGTGCTGGAGATCGAGCTCAACGCGGTCACCGACAATCCGCTGGTGTTCCCGGACAAGCAGGCCGAGCACGTCGAAGAACAGGTGATCTCGGCCGGCCACTTCCACGGCATGCCGCTGGCGCTGGCGATGAGCTACGTGAAGGCGGCCATCCCGACGCTGGCGTCGATCTCCGAGCGCCGCCTCAATAAACTCGTCGATCCGTCGACCAACGACGGCCTGCCGGCGTTCCTGATCGGCAACGAGGACGGCACCGAGTCGGGCCACATGATCGTGCAGTACTCCGCGGCGGCCATCGTCAACGACCTGGCCAGTCGCGCGCATCCGGCCAGCGTGTTCTCGGTGCCGACCAGTGCGAATGCGGAAGACCATGTGTCGATGGGCGCCAACGAGGCGCGCCACGTGCTCGCGATGGTGCAGGACCTGGGCAAGGTGCTGGCACTGGAGCTTTATACCGCCGCGCAGGCGCTGGACCTGCGCCGCGACATGATCAACGCGGCCCGCGCCCTGTCGGACCGCACCGATGCCGAAGGCCTGGCCGTGAAGGTGGCGGGTGGCCCGCAGGTGGGTGCGGAGGGGCGCGAGGAATTCCTGCACGAAGTCGAGGCGCTGCGTGCGGCGTTGGCATCCAGTGAAGCGTTCCATCCCGGCCACGCCGTCGCGGCTGCACATGCGGCGATCCGCGCGAAGATCCCGTTCCTCGACCGCGATCGTGCGCTGGATGGCGAAGTCGCCACCGCGGTGCGTCTGGTGGAATCGGGCGAGATCCTTGCCGCGGTCCGCAATCGCTGATCCGCAGGGGAAAGTAGGTGTGGGAGCGACGTAAGTCGCGAGCTTCTAAAGCTATCGCGACTTACGTCGCTCCCACACCCAACATCCCGAGTTCTACAAAGTCCGCACGCAATCCCGCCCTTCGGCCTTGGCGGCATACAGCGCCTGGTCGGCCACCTGCAGCGCCGACTCCAGGCTGTCGCGGGCTTCCAGATCGACGCAGTGCACGCCGATGCTGGCGGACACGGCGATCTCGAGATCGCCGCTGCGGCACGGTTGCGCACGCAGCGCCTGGCGCAGTTCCTCGGCTACCACGCTGGCCTCGCCCAGGCTCATGCCGGGCAGGGCGGCGATGAACTCCTCGCCACCGAATCGCGCCAGCAGCGCGCCATGCGGTCGTAGCGTCTCGGCCAGCGTATTCGAGGTGCAGCGCAGGCAGTCGTCGCCCACGAGGTGGCCGTAGGTGTCGTTGATGCGCTTGAAGTGGTCCAGGTCGATCATCAGCAGCGAGATCGGTCGCTGCGAGTTGCGCGACTGCGACAGCAGGTGCTCGAAGGCCTCGCGGAAATGCGTGCGGTTGTAGAGGTCGGTCAGGCCATCGAGGCGGCTGGACTCGCGCAGCCGGTGATGCGCGCTCTCCAGTTCCGACATCGCCTGGCGCAGTTCGCCGGTCCGCTCGATGACCTGCGCCTCCAGCGAGTTTTTCGCGTCGCGCACGATGCGTTCGTTCTCGTTGCGCAGGGCGGCGTAGCGGTAGCCCAGCGCCACCGATAGCAGCAGCATCTCCAGCGCCGAACCGATCTGCACGCCGTACTCGGTGATGAAGGTCTTCGGCAGCAGGCCGAACGCCAGTGCCACGAAGATGCCGGTGCCCAGCAGGAACATCGCCCACGCCAGCAGGAACACCTTGGCGGGCCGGTAGCCGGTACGCACCACCATCAGCGTGATGACGGCGATCCACACGATACTGGGGAACACTGCCGCCGAGGCGATCGGCGTGGCCACGTGGTACGGCAGCTGCGTGGCGGCGATGCCCAGCAGCACGAAGAACGCGATGATCCCCTTGCTGATGCGGTCGCCCAGCCGCCATCGCGTGTTGAGGTCGAGGAAGGTGCGCGAGAACTGCTGCATGCCGATCTGCGCCAGGCAGACCGAGAGCGGCACCGACTTGTCCGCCAGCCAGGTGGAATGCGGCCACAGGTACTCGAAGCCCAGGCCGTTGAGGGTGAACAGCACCAGCCCGAAGGCGCTGATGTGGAACAGGTACCAGAAGTAGCTGCCGTCGCGCAGCACCAGCCACAGCACCAGGTTGTAGAAGAACAGCGCCAGCAGGATGCCGTAGTAGATGCCGATGCCCAGCTGGCCGTCGCGCGACAGCTCCGCAAAGGCGGCGGGCGTGTACAGGAACAGCGGCACCTGCATCGAACTCTGGCTCTGCACGCGCACCAGCAGGTCGACTTCTTCGCCGGTCGGCAGGTCGAGCCAGAAATTGGGGTGGCGGTAGCGGATGCTGCGCTGTTCGAACGGGAAAGCGTCGCCGCCAGCGTGGTGCACGATGCGCCCGTCCGAATAGCGGGCATACACGTCGATGTGGTCGCTCAGCGCGTACTGCTGGACCAGCAGCCAGCGTTGCTCACGCGGGTTCTCGTTGGTCACGCGGACGTGGAACCAGAACGCGCCGGTCTGGAATCCGAAGGAGGCATCGCCATTGGGTAGCGGGTCGAAGCGGCCGTCGTCGAGCAGGCGGTGCGCCTGGTCCAGCGTCGCCGCGCCGCCGGTGTCGTGCAGGTAGGTCGTCTGCGGCGCGAGGGGCAGGTAGGTGGTGTCGCGGGTGATGCGCGCCGGGGTCTCGGCGGCCACCAGCAGCGGCGCGAGGACAAGCAGCAGGAACCAGCCTGCCAGCCCGTGGCGCGCGAATCGCGAGTTGCGTGATGGCGGCATACCCGTCCCCCCCGGGGTGCCCGGCAGGCGGTCGGTATTCCCGGTCCGGCGTTCAGGCGTCCTTGGCAGTGTACTCATCGTCCGTGTCCGCTCCAGTCCATCGCGGGTCCCCGTCCTGTCCTGCCCAAGACAACGCAATCGACGCGTGTATCCAGACAACAGGCGGGTTGACGCTCTGCAACAATCCAATTAATGTACTAGCGCATTAATACATTGAAACGAGCCCCCGGTCCATGAAACGCCGTTCCGCCAACGAAGACATCGCGTCCGCCTCCGGCCCGCTGCAGGCGCTGGCCGAGGCGCTGGCCGCGCTGGAGCAGGCGGGCGAGGTGCGGGCCTTCCTGGAAGACCTGTGTACGCCGGCCGAACTGGAAGCCATGTCCGACCGCTGGCGGGTGGTGCCTCTGCTGCTGAAGGGCGTGCCCTACCGCGAGATCCACGACCTGACCCAGGTCAGCGTGACCACCATCGGCCGCGTCGCCCGCACGCTGGAGCGGGGGGCCGGTGGCTATGCCGCCGCCGTCCAGCGCCAGCAGGCCGCGACAGCCTCCGCTTCCCACTGAGTTCTCCCATGAGTCCCTCCCCGACCCCCGCGACGCGCGAGCGCCTGCGTATCGCCATCCAGAAGAGTGGGCGGCTGGCCGAGCCGGCGCGCACGCTGTTGGCCGCCTGCGGCCTGAGCTGGCGCGAAAGCCGCGACAAGTTGTTCTGCTACGGCGAATCCCTGCCCGTGGACCTGCTGCTGGTCCGCGACGACGACATCCCCGGCCTGATTGCCGACGGCGTCTGCGACTTCGGCATCGTCGGCCGCAACGAGCTGGACGAGCAGGCGGGCGAGCGCGCCCTCAACGGTCTGCCGCAGGCCTACCGCGAACTGCGTCCACTGGGCTTCGGCAGCTGCCGGCTGATGCTGGCGGTGCCCGACAGCTGGGAGTGGACGGGCCCGCAGCAACTGCAGGGCCTGCGCATCGCCACCAGCTATCCGTCGATCCTGCGCCAGTGGCTGCAGGCGCGCGGTATCGACGCCGCGGTGGTCGAACTGTCCGGCTCGGTGGAGATCGCGCCGAAGCTGGGTACCGCGGACCTCATCTGCGATCTGGTCTCCAGCGGCGCCACGCTGGCCGCCAACCAGCTGAAGCCGGTGGAGACGCTGCTGGACAGTGAAGCCGTGCTGGCCGGACCGGCGCGCGAATTCGACGATGCCCGTGCCGGCTTGGCCGACATGCTGCTGCGTCGCCTGGACGGCGTGTTGAAGTTGAAGGACAGCAAGCTGCTGATGTTCCGCGCCGAGCGCGACACCGTGCCAGCGCTGTCGCGCCTGCTGGGCGACAGCGACGGCCTGATTACCCTGCCGGGCGGCGACGAAGGTCCGCTGTCGCTGCAGGCGATGTGCCACGGCACGGTCACCTGGCAACGGCTGGAGGAACTGCAGCGCGCCGGTGCCCAGGGCCTGATGGTGCTATCGGTCGAGAGGTCGCTGGCATGAGCGTTTCTCCCGCGCCCGTCTACGACTGGAATGCGCTGGACGACGCGGCACGTACGGCGCTGCTGGCGCGCCCGGTGCAGACCGTGGCGCAGCGCACGCGCGAGGCCGTGGCAGGCCTGCTGGCCGATGTGCAGGCACGCGGCGATGCGGCGTTGCGCGAGGTCACCGCGCGCTTCGATGGCGTGGAGCTCGCCACGTTCGAAGTCAGCGAAGAAGAGTTCGCTGCCGCACACACCGCCGTGCCCGCCGAGCTGCGCCAGGCGATGCAAGAGGCCGCGGACCGCATCGAAGCGTTCCACCGTGCCGGCATGGCGCAACCGTATGTCGTGGAAACGGCGCCTGGCGTGATCTGCGAGCGGATGATCCGGCCGATTCCCCGCGTGGGCCTGTACGTCCCAGCCGGCAGCGCACCGTTGCCGTCGACCGCGCTGATGCTGGGTGTTCCGTCGCGCCTGGCGGGTTGCCGCGAGGTCGTGCTATGCACGCCGCCACGCAAAGACGGCACGGCGGATCCGGCGGTACTGGTCGCCGCGCAGCTGACGGGTGTGCGCCGCGTGTTCAAGCTGGGCGGTGCGCAGGCGATCGCCGCGATGGCCTTCGGCACCGACAGCGTGCCGGCCTGCGACAAGCTGTTCGGCCCAGGCAACAGCTACGTGACCGAAGCCAAGCAGCAGGTCGCGCAGGCAGGCGCGGCGGCCATCGACATGCCTGCCGGTCCTTCCGAAGTGCTGGTGATCGCCGATGCCGGCGCGGATGCGGCGTTCGTTGCCGCAGACCTGCTGTCGCAGGCCGAACACGGTCCGGATTCGCAGGTGTTGCTGCTGTCCGACGACGCCGGCCTGATCGAACGGGTGCAGGCCGAACTCATCAAGCAACTCGCCACGCTGGACCGTGCGGAGATCGCGCGACAGGCGCTGTCGGCGTCGCGGCTGGTCAAGGTCGCTTCGCTGGATGACGCCTTCGCCATCAGCAACCGCTATGCGCCGGAGCACCTGATCGTGGCGCTGCGCGAGCCGCGTGCCTGGCTCGACAAGGTGGAAGCGGCCGGTTCGGTCTTCCTCGGCGACTACACGCCGGAAGCATTGGGTGATTACTGCAGTGGCACCAATCACGTGCTGCCCACCAGCGGCGCGGCGCGTGCCTACAGCGGAGTCAGCGTGGCCAGTTTCCAGAATTTCGTCAGCGTACAGTCGGCCAGCCGTGCAGGCATCACGGCCATCGGCGACTGCGCACTGACGCTGGCGCGTGCCGAAGGCTTGGACGCGCACGCCAACGCGGTTGCGCTGCGCCTGCGCAAGGCGGCCGCATGAGCGATGTACTGTCTCTGGTCCGTCCTGACCTGCGCGGCTTCGCCGGTTACAAGTCCGCGCGCAGCGAGGCGCTGCGGGGCGATGTCTGGTTGAACGCCAACGAGTCTGCGTGGGCGAATCCTGCGGACGGGCAGGGCCGTAGCCGTCGCTATCCCGATCCGCAGCCGCCGGCGTTGCGTGCGCGGCTGGCGCAGATCTATGGCGTTTCGCCGGAGCAGCTGCTGGTCGGCCGCGGCAGCGACGAAGCAATCGACCTGCTGGTACGTGCGTTGTGCGTGCCGGGGCAGGACGCCATCGTGGTCACGCCGCCGGTGTTCGGCATGTATGCGGTCTGCGCGCGCCTGCAGGGAGCGCCGATCATCGAAGTGCCGCTGCTGGACGGCGACACGGGCCTGGTCGCTGACCTCGATGCCATCCGCGAAGCGGCACTGGGGCAGGGCGCGAAGCTGGTGTTCCTGTGCTCGCCGTCCAACCCTGCCGGCTCCGCGATTCCGCTCGACGCCATCGCTGCGCTGGCCCAGGCGCTGGAAGGCGAGGCGCTGGTCGTCGTGGACGAGGCTTATGCCGAGTTCGCCGACAGTGCCTCCGCGACCACGCTGCTGGCAATGCATGCCAATGTTGCGGTGCTGCGCACGCTGTCCAAGGCGCATGCTCTGGCAGCTGCGCGTATCGGCGTCGTGATCGGCGACGCCGATCTGATCGCGGTGCTGCAACGCTGCCAGGCACCGTATCCGGTGCCGACCCCGTGCGCCGACCTCGCGTTGGAGGGGCTGTCGGATGTCGCACTGGCGCTGACCAGCGAGCGCGTCGCGCTGGTGCGTAGCGAGCGCGAGCGCCTGCGCATCGCACTCGAGACGGCCGCCGGTGTCCGGCGTGTTTACGCCTCGCAGGGCAACTACTTACTGGCGCGCTTCGATGATGCCGAAGGCGCTTTCCGCGCACTTTTGGCGGCAGGTGTGGTAGTGCGCGACCAGCGCGCCGCGCCGCAGCTGGGCGATGCCCTGCGTATCACCATCGGGTCGCCGGCCCAGAACGACCGCGTCATCGCGGCCCTCAACGCCCAGGAGCAGGCCGCGTGACGCCCATCCTCTTCATCGACCGTGACGGCACCCTGATCGAGGAGCCCGAGGACTTCCAGATCGATGCGTACGAGAAGGTGCGCTTTGTGGCCGGTGTGATCCCGGCGCTGCTCAAGTTGCGCGATGCCGGCTACCAGTTCGTCATCGTCAGCAACCAGGACGGCCTGGGCAGCGAGCAGTACCCGCGCGCCAGCTTCGACGGGCCGCAGGCGCTGATGATGCAAGTGTTCGAAAGCCAGGGCATCCGCTTCCGCGACGTGCTGATCGACGAAAGCTGGCCGCACGAGAACAAGCCCACGCGTAAGCCCGGCATCGGCCTGATGGTGCCGTACCTGCAGGACCGCAGCATCGACTGGGCGCGTTCGGGCATGGTCGGCGACCGTCCGACCGATATCCAGTTCGCCGACAACCTGAAGATCCGCGGTTTCCAGCTGAGGACCGCGCAATTCGGTGGCGAATGGGACTGGGCCGGCATCGCGCATGAATTGGCGGATGCGCCGCGTCGCGCCATCGTCCAGCGCAACACCAAGGAAACGAAGATCCGCGTCGAAGTGGACCTCGATCGCGTTGCCGAACCGGTCGCGAAGACGGGCCTGCCGTTCTTCGATCACATGCTCGAACAGATCGGCAAGCACGGCGGTTTCGCACTGGACGTGCGCGCCGACGGCGACCTGCACATCGATGAACACCATACCGTCGAGGATACCGGCCTCGCGCTGGGCCAGGCGCTGAAGGAAGCGCTGGGCGACAAGCGCGGCATCGGTCGTTATGGCTTCACCCTGCCGATGGACGAGACGCTGGCCAGCGCGGCACTCGACTTCAGCGGGCGGCCTTACTTCGTCTTCAATGGCGAGTTCAAGCGCGAGCGCGTCGGTGACCTGCCGACCGAACTGGTGCCGCACTTCTTCCGATCCCTCTGCGATGCGTCAGGCCTGAACCTCAACCTGAAGGTCGAAGGCGACAACGACCACCACAAGGTCGAGGCCAGCTTCAAGGCGCTGGCACGCGCATTGCGCCAAGCCGTGAAGCGCGAAGGTGCGGAACTGCCGTCGACCAAGGGCGCGTTGTGATGAGGGTGGTCCTGGTCGACGCCGGTGGTTCCAACATCGGATCGGTGCGCTATGCGCTGCAGCGCCTGGGCGTCGAGGCGGAACTGACCGGTGACGCCGACACCATCCGTGCGGCGGACAGGGTCATCCTGCCCGGCGTGGGTGCCGCGGCGGTCTGCATGGCACGGTTGAAGGATCTCGACCTCGTCGAGGTGCTGCGTACCCTGGACAAGCCGCTGCTCGGCGTGTGTGTCGGCGTTCAACTGCTGTTCGCTCATTCCGAAGAGGACGATACCGCATGCCTCGGTCTGCTCCCCGGGCGCGTCCGCAAGCTGGCCACAGCGCCCGGTATCCGCGTGCCGCACATGGGCTGGAACACGCTGCGCCGCCGCCGCGAGGCGTCGTTGCTGGAAGGCATCGCGGATGGCGACCATGCCTACTTCGTCCACAGCTACGCGGCGCCGGTCGACGACGACTGCCTGTGCAGCAGTGAACATGGCCAGCGCTTCGCCGCCGTCGTGCAGCGGGGCAATGTCGCGGGTGCGCAGTTCCATCCCGAGCGCTCTGGCGCCGTGGGCGCGCGCCTGCTGAAGAATTTCATCGAGTACGGATTGCAATGACCGGTTTCACCGTTTATCCCGCCATCGACGTGCGCGAAGGCCGCGTCGTTCGCCTGGCGCAGGGCGACTATGCCCGCGAAACGCGCTACGAGGGCGAGCCGTTGGACGTGGCACTGCGTTACGCCGTGCAGGGCGCCGAATGGCTTCACCTCGTCGATCTGGATGCCGCACGCGCCGGTGGCTACACACTGGCAGCGCTGTTGGCTGACATCGCGCACCACACGCCGCTGAAAGTGCAGACCGGTGGCGGCGTGCGGAAGCGTGATGATGTGGCGCGTATTTTCGATGCCGGTGCGGATCGCGTGGTCATTGGCTCGCTGTCCGTGCGTGAGCCCGAGACCGTACTGGAGTGGCTGGCCGAGTTCGGTAGTGATCGCATCACCGTTGCGCTGGACACGCGCCGCGACGACGCGGGGGTCTGGCGCCTGCCGGTGCATGGCTGGACCGAGACGGCGTCCGAAACGCTCGACGAGCTCGCGACACGCTACGCCGCCGCCGGCCTGCGCCACCTGCTGTGCACGGACATCGCGCGCGACGGGATGCTGACCGGTCCCAATCTGGATCTGTACGCCCACCTGCGGGCAACCGTCCCGACGCTTGCCGTGCAAGCATCGGGCGGCGTCAGTGCGCTCGCCGATGTCAATGGAGCACGCGACGCGGGCTGCATGGGGATCGTGCTCGGGCGTGCGTTGCTGGAAGGCCGCTTCACGCTGCCGGAGGCCCTGGCGTGCTGAGCCGGCGCATCATTCCATGCCTGGACGTGCGCGAAGGCCGCGTCGTGAAGGGCGTGAAGTTCCGGGACCATGTCGACATGGGCGACATCGCCGACCTGGCGCTGCGCTACCGCGACCAGGGCGCCGACGAGCTGGTGTTCTACGACATCAGCGCCAGCCCGGAGGGCCGGTCGGTCGACTACGCATGGATCGAACGGGTGTCGCGCCTGCTCGACATCCCGTTCTGCGTGGCCGGTGGCATCCGCGATGTCGAGACCGCCCGGCGCGTGCTCTACAGCGGCGCCGACAAGGTGTCGGTCAACACGCCGGCGCTGGAACGCCCCGCGCTCATCGGCGAGCTGGCCGAGGCCTTCGGTGTGCAATGCGTGGTCGTAGGCGTGGACTCGATCCTCGAGACGGACGGCGAGTGGCGGGTTCGCCGCTATACCGGTGACCCGACGAAGATGCAGGGTGCGGGCCTTCGCACCCTGGACTGGGTGGTGCAGGCGCAGCGATTGGGTGCCGGCGAGATCGTGCTGAACTGCATGGATCAGGACGGCGTGCGACGCGGATACGATCTGGTGCAGCTCGCGGAAGTGCGTGCTGTGTGCGACGTACCCTTGATCGCGTCCGGCGGCGCAGGCGACGTGGCGCATTTCATCGACGTGTTCGAACAGGCCGATGTCGACGGTGCATTGGCCGCCAGCGTTTTCCACAGTGGCCATATCGCGATCCCTGCGTTGAAGGATGTATTGGCCGGACAAGGCATCGAGGTGCGACGTGGCAACTGAGGACGTGCAAGGAGAGGTCGATCCGGCGACGCTCGACTGGACCAAGGGTGATGGTCTGCTGCCGGTGGTCGTGCAGGACGCGTCGAACCTGCGTGTGCTGATGCTGGGCTATATGGATCGCGAGGCGCTGGACGCCACGCTGGCGAGCCGCCGTGTGACCTTCTTCAGCCGCAGCAAGCAGCGCCTGTGGACCAAGGGCGAAAGCTCGGGCCATGTGCTGGAACTGGTGTCGGTCGATGTCGACTGCGATAGCGACACGCTGCTTGTGCTCGCGCACCCGCAAGGACCAACCTGCCATCTGCAGCGCGCCAGTTGTTTCCCGTCTGCGCCTTCGGCGTTCCTGACCGACTTGGACGCGCTGGTCGCACAGCGCGAGCGCGAGCGGCCCGCCGACAGCTACACCACGCGCCTGTTCGAGTCCGGTGTCCGTCGTATCGCGCAGAAAGTCGGCGAGGAGGGCGTGGAAGCCGCCCTGGCAGCCGTGGCGCAGGACGAGGCCGCACTGCTCGGTGAGAGCGCCGACCTGCTGTATCACCTGACCGTGCTGCTGCGAGCGCGCGGGTTGTCGTTGGCCGATGCCATCGAGGTCCTGCGCGCGCGCCACGCATCTCCGTGACGCAGCCTTGGTTGCTGTAGGAGCGACGTAAGTTGCGACCGCACGACTGAGATGCCGCGAGTACGCTCAGCGCGCGATGGGCATCCACGTTTGAGCCCGGGTAACGGTCGCGACTTGCGTCGCTCCTACAGAGGAAGCGCGGCTGCGCCATAATCCGCCGGTCGTCCCCGCTGGAGTTCCCGTGCGCGCCTCGCTGACCGCTCTGTTGCTGGCCTGTCTGGCCGTTCCTGCCCATGCGTTGCCGCCGCCCTGCAGCAGCGGCGTCGTCTTCGAGGATCGCAACGGGAACGGTGTGCGCGATGCCGGTGAGCCCGGCATTCCGGGCGTCAAGGTGTCCGACGGCGTGCAGCTCGCCACCACCGGAACGATGGGCGAGTACGACGTCCCCTACGAAGACGGACGCACGCTGTTCGTCATCAAGCCCGCCGGTTACGACCTGGCGGTACGGCCGGACGGGATGCCGGATTTCTGGCACAACCGGCAGTACCACAAGGGACCGGCGCTGAAGTACGGCGGCGTTCCGCAACGCCAGCCCGGTTGCAGGCACTTCGCGCTGCGTCCGCGCGACGCACCCGCGGGCGACGGTGCGTTCGAGGCATTGCTGTTCGCCGACAGCCAGACTGCTTCGGTGCAGGACGTGGACTACTACTGGCGCGATATCGTGCAGCCACTGGTCGGCAAGCACGTGGCTTCGCTGGGCCTGACGCTGGGCGACGTCGTCAACGACGATCTCGCGCTGTATCCGGAGATGCTGCGCACGACGATGAGTCTGCAGGTGCCCTGGCTGTTCATCCCGGGCAATCACGACCTGGATTTTGACGCTGCGAATGACGCGGATTCGTTACGCACGTTCCGCCATCACCTCGGCCCGGACACGTTCGCGTGGGAAGAAGAGGCGGTCACCTTCATCGGACTGGACGACGTGATCTATCAGCCGGGCAAGTCGCCGTCGTACTTCGGCGGCCTGCGCGAGGACCAGTTCGCCTTCCTGCAGGGCTACCTGCCGATGGTCCGCAAGGACCGGTTGCTGGTGATCGGGGTGCATATCCCGCTCTTCGAGGAAGGTGCCCGTGGGTTCCGTGTCGCGGATCGGGAACGCCTGTTCGCACTGCTGAAGGATTTTCCGCATGTGCTGCTGCTGAGCGGACATACCCACACGCAACGGCACTGGTATCACGACGATTCCACCGGCTGGCATGGCCTGCGGCCGCTGCACGAGTACAACGTCGGTGCGGCTTGTGGCGCCTACTGGTCGGGCGTCAAGGATGCGCAGGGGATTCCCGCTTCGACAATGGCCGACGGTACGCCCAACGGCTATGCGCGGCTGCGCGTCCAGGCCGGCGGCGAGTACGCGCTGTCCTGGCACCCGGCGCGCGCCAAGGACGACAACGGCATCGGCCTGCATGCTCCGAAGGTCCTGCGAAAAGGCGCCTATCCCGCTTGGGGCGTCTACGCCAACGTCTACATGGGTGAGGCGGATACCCGGGTCGAGTTCCGCGTCGATGATGGCGAGTGGAAGCCGATGAAGCGTGTCGAGCAGCCGGATCCCGCGCTGCTGGTCGAGAACATGCGCGACGATGTGGCCGATGCATTGCGGGGCTACGACCGTTCGCCGGAGGCCGAACCCTCCCACCACCTGTGGCGCGCCGCGCTGCCCACCGATCTTGCGGAAGGCGAGCACCGGGTGGAGGTCCGGGCCTTTGATCGTTGGCGCGGTGAGGTCGCGGCGCACACCGCCTATCGTTTGCAGACTGCGGAACCCTGAGCATGGCCACGCCCGAGCTTCCGATCGAACACTTTGCCGATGCCGCCGCCTGGGAACGTTGGCTGGAGCGCCATGCGACTTCGGCTGGCCTATGGCTGAAGATCGCCAAGAAGGAGGCCGGCATCGCCTCGGTGAGCTATGCCGAGGCACTGGACGTCGCGCTGTGCCATGGCTGGATCGACGGACAGAAGAAGGGCTTTGACGCCCAGTTCTTCCTGCAGCGCTTCACCCCGCGGCGTGCGCGTAGCACCTGGTCGAAGATCAACGTGGCGAAGATCGATGTCTTGGTCGCGGCAGGGCGCATGCGCCCTGCGGGACTGCGCGAAGTCGAAGCGGCGAAGGCGGACGGCCGCTGGGACGCGGCCTATGACGGCGCCAAGTCGATGGAGGTGCCACCGGAACTGGCGAAGGCGCTGGCGCTCGCCAAGCATCGCAAGGCGAAGGCCTTCTTCGACACGCTGGACAAGACCAACCGCTACGCAGTGTGCTGGCGCGTGCAGACCGCGGTGAAGCCGGAAACGAAGCACGCACGGGTCGAAAAGCTGGTCGCCATGCTCGCCAAGGGCGAGAAGATCCACGACTGAACCGCAGAAACGGAAACGCCTCCCGATGGGAGGCGTCCTGGGACCTGGCGGGCGCGCGAAGGCTGGCGGGCGAGGTTCACGTGGCTGGCTTGCGGAGGGCTGGCTTGCGACGTGGCGCGCAGTCTAGGCAATCGCGCGGCGCCATGTAGAAACGCGAATCGCTCTCATCGAGGGGCGCGGCTGGCGCGGACGCTCAGCCACGCGCCGGCCAGCAGCAGGGCGACTGCGACCGCCTGTATCCAATGCGCTTCCGCGCGGCCCGATGCCACCAGCAGCAGGGTGGACAGCAGGGGGGCGAGGTAGGAGAGGCTGCCCAGCAACGCGATATCGCCGCGCTTGGTGCCGTGGTCCCACAGCCAGAACGCCGCGCCCACCGGCCCGATGCCCATCAGCAGCAGTACGACCCACTGGCCTGCGGTCGGCACGACAGTCTGTTCGCTGAGCAGGTGCGCGATCGTGCCCAGCACGGCGACGCCCGCACAGCCCACGGTGATGGCCGCAGTGGGCACGTCGGCATAGCGCCGGTTGAGCACCGAATACAGCGACCAGATCAACGCCGCGCCCAGTGCCGCCAGATAGCCAGGAACATGTGCGGGTTCGACCTGCAGGCCGCGGCCACGGGTGACCAGCAGGACCGCAGCGACCAATCCGAGCGCGGTGCCTAGCCACTGGCCGGGACGCACCGATACGCCACCGAACAGGCCGGCGAAGACGACGATCAGCAGCGGCCACATGTAGTTCAGCAGGTTGGCTTCCACCGCCGGCGCACGCTTCAGCGCGATGAAGTACAGCGCGTGGTAGCCGAACAGCGCGAGCGTCGACAGCGAGAGGGCCGGCAGCGGTTGGCGGAGTTCGCGCCAGCCCGCGGCACCGCGCAACGTTGCGCGAACCAGGCCCAGCAAGGCCGCGATACCGAAGCCGATCGCCAGCACCTGGAACGGCGGCAGGTTGCCGGTGGCGGTCGTGAGCAGGGCCAGCGATGCCCACAACAGGATCGCGACCAGTCCGATCAGCGTGGCACGACGCAGCGCGCCGGCATCGCTCACGCGGCGGGCAGCGTGATGTCGGCGAACGACTCGACCCGCACATGGCCGCTCGCGGCGTCGCCGGTACGCGGCTGCGCATAGTCGTCCAGCCTGTCTACCAGCCGGGTCTGCAATCCCGCGTCACGCGCCGCGTCCAGTTCCTCGACCACGTCGGACAGGAACAGGATGCCCTCCGGCGCGATGCCGATGCGGTCCGCAATCGCGCGGTAGCTGCCGGCTTCGCGCTTGCCGCCGATCTCGGTGTCGAACCAGCCGGAGAACAGCGGTGTCAAGTCGCCCGCATCGCTGTGGCCGAAGAACAGCTTCTGCGCCGGCACGGAGCCGGACGAATACACGTAGAGCGGGTAGCCCTGTGCATGCCACTCGCGCAGCGCGGGCGCGGCATCGGGGTAGATATGCGCGGTGAAGTCGGCGTCGCGGTAGCCGGCTTCCCAGATCAGGCCCTGTAACGCCTTCAGCGCGGTGTGCTTGCGGTCCTGGTCGATCCAGCCCTGCAGCGTCTCGACGATGACATCGTCGCTGCAGATGCTGCCGTGCTCGGTAGCGACGGCATCCAGCCAGCGCCGCACGTCCGGCTCCTGGCCGTGCTCGCGCACGAAGCCGGGCAGGGCGCGGCGTGCATAGGGAAACAGCACGTCCTTCACGAACGAGATGCTGCTGGTGGTGCCTTCGATATCGGTGAGGATGGCGGAAACGGGCATTGCGCGGGATTCTTCGGGGAGGAGTGCGCGGGCTCAGTGCCCGTCGGTGAGGCCTTCGTAGCGCGGGAACTCCTGAGCCAGCGTGGTGCCGGTGAAATGGCCCACCCAGCCGTCCGGCTCGGTGAAGAAACGGATGGCTACGAAGCTCGGTTCCGGCCCCATGTCGAACCAGTGCAGCGTGCTGTCGGGCACGCCGATCAGGTCGTCCTGCACGCATTCGACTTCGTAGACCTTGTCGCCCACGTGCAGCGTGAACAGCCCCGATCCGGCGACGAAGAAGCGCACTTCGTCCTCCTTGTGGAAGTGTTCGTCGAGGAATTTCGCGCGCATCGCCTCGCGCTGCGGATTGTCCGGCGCGATACTGACCACATCGACGGTCTTGAAGCCGCGCTCGGCGACCAGCCGGTCGATATCGGCACGATACGCATCGATCACGTCTTCCGCCGGCGCACCGGGCGCGATCGCCTTGGTCGCTTTCCAGCGTTCGAAGGTCACGCCGAGCTTCTTCAGTTCGGTGGCGATGAAGTCGGGGTCGTAACTGGCGAACTCCGGCGTGGCCGGGTCGGATTCCTTGAAGATGCGCAGGCGGCTCATGGCGATGGCGTGAGGCGGCGAGGGGGACGTTAGGGTAGCAAACCCGCTCCCCGCGTCCTGTTGCAGAATCGGAACGCAGCGATAACCGTCGGTTATCAGCGCCGGCAGCCGAGCTTGCGCAGCTCCAGTTCGGCGGCGAACAGGAACTCGAACGCTTCCAGATGGCGGCGTGCCTCGGCCATGGTCCGGCCCCACGCATACAGGCCGTGGCCGTCGATCAGGTAGCCCCACAGCGGCTGGCGGTCGAGCAGGGCGTCCACCTGGGCGGCCAGCGTCGGCATGTCCTGGGTATTGGCGAACACGGGTACGTCGATGGCCATCTCGTGCGTGCTGTTGCCGTGGAAGGCCTTCAGCAGTTCGAAGCCTTCCAGGCGGACATGGCCGGCGCCGGCAAACAGGCGGGACGCCACGGTCTGCACCAGCGAATGGGTGTGCAGCACGCAGCCGATCTCGGGGTAGCGACGGTACAGCTGCGTATGCAGCAGCGTTTCCGCCGACGGACGATGGTCGCTGCCGACCGCCAGGCCGTCGAAGTCCACCACCATGATGTCCGCTTCCACCAGCCGGCCCTTGTCGCGGCCGGAGACAGTGATGGCCGCGTGCTGCTCGTCCAGCCGCTGCGAGAAATTGCTGCTCGTGGCCGGCGTCCAGCCCAGTTGCGCCAGTTCGCGCACGTTGGAGATGATGGACTGCGCGCGGTCGCGCAACTGGTCGGCGTCGTAGGGCAGGGCGTTCATGCCCGCCAGTTTACCGCCTGCGCCGGCTCATGGTCCCGGCGACGCCGGACGTCGTGCGAATCCCCGGTATGCGGCCAGCGCCAGCAGGGCAATGACGATGCCGCCGACCAGCGTCTTGACCGGTGTCGAGTACACCAGCAGGCCGCAGGCCAGCAGCGCGCCCATGCCGACGAGGCGGTCGCCACGCGACGCGGGGCGTGCCGACGTGCCCAGCATCAGGCTGAGCGCGGCGGCGACATAGGCCATCACCACCAGCGTCACCACCATGTTGATGATGGTTTCGAACTGGCCGGAGACGGTGGGCGACAGCGTCAACACCGCCAGCGCGGTCATCGACAGCGTGATGATCAGCAGCCCCCAGCCCGCCGATCCGTTCGCGCGCAGGCGACCGAAGATGGCGGGCAGGAAGCCGCGTTGCGCGGCGCGTGCGCCGGATTCGCCCGTTACCAGCATCCAGCCGCCCAGCGTGCCGGTGGCCTTCAGGGCGGCCGCGGCGGCGATCACCGGGATGGCCCATTCGCCGAACATGCGCCCGGCCACGAGCGCGAACGGAGCGCCCGAATCGGCCAGTTCGGCGGCGGGCACGATGCCCATCATCAGCACCGACGATGCCAGGTAGACCAGGCCGGCGATGACGATGCCGCCCATCGTGGCGATGGGCACGTTGCGGGCCGCGTCACGCACCACGCCGGCCACCATCGCACCGGTTTCCAGGCCGACGAAAGCCCAGAAGATCGGTGCCAGCGAGCCGAACACCACGTGCGCATCCGATTCGCCGGAGACATTCCAAGCCGCCTGGTAGATCCCGGCATCGAAGCTGCCCCAGCCCCAGATCAGGATCGCGGCGACCGGCAGCAGGCCCAGCACCACGCACAACGACTGGAAGCGCGCGATGGCACGCGGGCCGAACAGGTTCAGCGCGAACATCAGCCAGATCAGTGCGATCTGGCCCAGCACGCGTGTCAGCGTGCCGTCGCCGACCGGCAGCAGCAGCGCGAGGTAACCGAACGCGGCCACCGCGATGGCGTTGTTGCCGATCCACGACGAGATCCAGTACAGCGTGGCCGCCAGGAAGCCCATGTCGCGGCCCAGCGCCGGGCGCACGTAGTCGTCCGGGCAGTCCAGCTTCGGGTAGTCGCGCACCAGGCGTGCGAACGTGGCCCCCAACAGCACCGCCAGCACGGTGGCCAGCAGCCAGCTCAGCGCGGTCACGCCGCCGGACCGTGCCAGCGTGGCGGGCAGCAGGAAGAAGCCGGAGCCGATCATGTTGTTGGCGACCGAGAAGGTCGCCAGGACCGGGCCGATCTTGCGGGGTTGGGTGTCGGACATGCAGGTGTCGTCGAAGACGGGGACGGCGGGAACGGGTTTCCCCACGCCCAAACGAAGGATGGCGCGTTTCCGCGCCATCCGGGAGTGCCTCAGCCTTGGTCAGGCCTGGGGGCCTTCGTGGAACGGGGGCTCGGGATCGATGCGCGGGCCGCCATCGGGGCCCTTGTCGCCGCGACCCAGGTCGCTGTGGCGGTAACCGTACGCCCAGTAGATGATCAGGCCCAGGATCGCCCAGCCGAAGAACAGGCCGATGGTGTACATCGACAGGTTCAGGAACAGCAGCAGGCAGCCGGCGATCGCCAGCGGGCAGATCAGCCACACCATCGGCGTGCGGAACGGACGGTGGCGCTTCGGATCGCGCTTGCGCAGGATCAGCACCGCAGCCGCCACGGCCATGAACGCGAACAGCGTGCCCGAGTTGGAGATGTCGGCCAGGATGCCGACCGGGAAGAGCGCCGCGAACAGCGCGACGAACGCGCCGGTGATCAGCGTCACCACGTGCGGGGTGTGGAACTTCGGGTGCACCTTCGACAGGACCGGCGGCAGCAGGCCGTCGCGCGACATGGTGAAGAAGATGCGGGTCTGGCCGTACAGCATCATCAGGATGACCGACGGCAGGGCCAGCGCGGCAGCCATGCCGATCGCGTTGCCGATGCCGGCGAAGCCCATCACCTTCAGCACGTGGGCCAGCGGTTCCTTGCTGCAGACCAGCGCGTCGCTGCCGACGCAGGCCGCGGCCATTTCGGGCGTGCCCGGGTGGAAGGCCACGCCGTTGGCATCGAACATCGGCTGCGCGCCGTTGGCACCGACCGCGCCGTAGCTGACCAGCATGTAGAACACGGTGCATACCGCCAGCGACCCGATCAGGCCGATCGGGATGTTGCGGTTCGGATTCTTGGTTTCCTCGGCGGCGGTGGAGACCGCATCGAAGCCGACGTAGGCGAAGAAGATGGAGGCTGCCGCGCCCAGCACGCCGATGCCGCCCATGGGGCTGCCCCAGCCGGTCGGGAAGAACGGTTCGAAGTTGGTGTCCTGCGCTGCGGGAACCGCGATCGCGATGAAGACGGTCAAGGCAGCGACCTTGATCAGCACCAGGATGGCGTTGACCTTGGCCGACTTCGACGTGCCGATCACCAGCAGGCCGGTCACGGCGAGCGCGATGCAGAAAGCCAGCAGGTTGAAGCTGCCGCCGTCCATAGGGCCGCTCTGCAGTGCCCGTGGAAGCTCCCACCCCGCGCTGTTCAGCAGGCCGTTGACGTAGCCTGACCAGCCCACCGAGACCGCGCCGGCCGCGACGGCATACTCCAGGACGAGTGCCCAGCCGACCGTCCAGGCGATCGCTTCGCCCAGAACGCCGTAGGTATAGGTGTAGGCCGAGCCGGAGACCGGCACCATCGAGGCCAGTTCGGAGTAGGCCAGTGCCGCGAGGCCGCAGACCACGGCGGCGATCACGAACGCGATCATCATGCCGGGGCCGGCCTTCTGGCCCGCTTCGGCGGTGAGGACGAAAATGCCGGTGCCGATGATGGCGCCGATGCCCAGCATCGTCAGTTGGAAGCCGCCCAGCTGGCGTTTTAGCGCCTTCTTTTCAGCCGTTTCAAGAATTTTGTCGAGCGGCTTGACGCGCCAAAAGAGCATCGTGTGGTCCCCATGTCTGAACGGCTGTGCCCTGCCTGGCGGCAGGGGATTGATCCGCCGTACCTTGCCAAACCGGCCTCTTGTTCACAAGCGCGACTGCAACATCGCGAGCGATAATGCCGGGTCACGTTCGGTCGAACCAGAAGAAAACTCTGCCATGTCAGCCGCTTACAGCGATCTCCGGGGTCATATCATCGATTACGCCCGCCGTTGGCCGGCCGAACGTGAGGTGGCTGGGCAGTTCCTGGCGCTGCTGGACGATCCGGCCAATCCGTTCGTGCGTGAGCGGCTGGAGGGGCACCTGACCGGCGGCGTGTGGCTGGTCAGCGGTGATGGCCGGCGCATCCTGATGACCCACCACCGCAAGCTGGACCGCTGGCTGCAACTGGGCGGGCACGCCGATGGCGACACCGACATGGCGCGCGTGGCCCTGAAGGAGGCGGAGGAGGAGTCCGGCCTGGCCGATCTCTGCGTCGAGGGCGCGATCTTCGACTTGGACCGCCACTGGATTCCCGAGCGCAAGGACGTCCCCGGACACTGGCACTACGACGTGCGCTACGTGGTCCGCGCCACCGGCAGCGAGAACTATGCGGTCAGCGAGGAGTCGCTGGACCTGGCCTGGCGCGACATCGCGTCCATGATCGACGATGCCGATGTGTCGATCAGCCGCATGGCCCGCAAATGGCTGGCGCGGGACGCGTAGGGCGGGCCCAGGCCCGCCGTCCTCCGTGCGTCAGTACAGCACGCGCACCCTCAGCGTGCCGTCGATCGCCGCCATCGCATCGCGCAGGCTGGCGGTCTGCTCCTCGTCGGCGGTGACATCGATGACGACATAGCCGACCTTGGGATCGGTGCGCAGGAACTGGCCATCGATGTTGATGCCGCGGTCGCGGAAGATGTCGTTGATCTGCGACAGCACACCCGGCACGTTGCGGTGGATGTGCAGGATGCGGCGGCTGCCGTCGTGGCCGGGCAGGGTGACTTCGGGGAAGTTCACCGACGACAGCGTGCTGCCGTTGTCGCTGTAGCGCACCAGCTTGGCCGCCACCTCGATGCCGATGTTGTCCTGCGCCTCCAGCGTGCTGCCGCCGACGTGCGGGGTAAGGATGACGTTGTCGAGGCCGCGCAGCGGCGACTCGAACAGTTCCGCGTTGCCCTTGGGCTCCAGCGGGAACACGTCGACCGCCGCACCGCCGATTTTGCCCGACTTCAGCGCATCGGCCAGCGCGTCGATGTCGACGACGGTCCCGCGCGAGGCGTTGATCACGTGCGCGCCGTGCTTGAGCTTGGCGATCTGTGCGGTGCCGAACATGTCCTTGGTCGCCGCCGTCTCCGGCACGTGCAGCGTCACCACGTCGCTCTGCGCCAGCAGGTCGTCCAGGCTCACGGCCGAGCGGGCATTGCCGAGCGACAGCTTGGTCTCGATGTCGTGGAAGAGCACCTGCATGCCCAGGGCTTCGGCCAGTACGCCGACCTGGGTGCCGATATGGCCGTAGCCGATGATGCCCAGCGTCTTGCCGCGTACCTCGTGGCTGCCGGCGGCCGACTTGCTCCAGCCGCCGCGATGGCATTCGGCGTTCTTCTGCGGAATGCCGCGCATCAGCAGGATGGCCTGCGCGATCACCAGCTCGGCCACGCTGCGGGTATTGGAATAGGGCGCGTTGAAGACCGGGATGCCCGCCAGTTCCGCCGTGTCCAGATCCACCTGGTTGGTGCCGATGCAGAAGCAGCCCACTGCGATCAGGCGGCGAGCCTGCGCCAGTACGTCTTCGCTCAGATGGGTGCGCGAACGGATGCCGACGATGTGCGCCTCGGCGATGCGACGCTTCAGTTCGTCTTCCGGCAGCGACTTCTCGTGGAATTCGATATGCGAATAGCCGGCCGCGCGGAACGTCTCGACGGCCGTCTGACTGACCCCTTCCAGCAACAGCACGCGGATGTCCTGCTTCGGGTACGAGGTCTTCTTGATCGACATTGCCGGAAAGGTCGCAGCTGAGGGGAAAGGGCCGTCACTATGCCAGATGGAAGACGCCGATGGTGCGGCGCGCCATGGAAAGCTCGGTTGTTGTTTCTTCGCTTGGTTGCCCCTGAAACCAAGGGTGGTATCGGCTGGACGCCACACGGCATCGCTGGCACGCTGGGCGCCCCCGAAAGTCCTGCCCCCGCAATGAGCGATCCGCGCCTGGAAGCCCTGCAGCATGCCGTCCCGGCGCTGCGACTGAAGACCGAGCCTGCCGACCTGGAACACTACGGTCGCGACTGGACCCGCCGCTGGACGCCGACGCCGCTGGCGATCGCGCTGCCGGCCACGGTCGAGGAGGTGCAGGCCGTGGTGCGCTGGGCCAACGAGCATCGCGTTGCCATCGTACCGTCGGGCGGTCGCACCGGTCTGTCGGGTGGCGCTGTGGCGGCGAACGGCGAACTTGTGCTGAGCCTTGAGCGTATGAACCAGGCGCTGGACTTCAATGCCGTGGACCGCACGCTGACCGTGCAGGCCGGCATGCCGCTGGAAGCCGTGCACAACGCGGCGCGCGACCATGGCCTGGTCTATCCGGTGGATTTCGCCGCACGCGGTTCCTGCGCGATCGGCGGCAACATCGCCACCAACGCCGGCGGCATCCGCGTGATCCGCTACGGCAACACCCGCGAATGGATCGCCGGCCTGAAGGTGGTCACCGGCGCCGGCGAGGTGCTGGAGCTCAACAAGGCGCTGATCAAGAACTCCAGCGGCTACGACCTGCGCCATTTGTGGATCGGATCGGAAGGCACGCTCGGTATCGTGGTCGAGGCCACGGTGCGGCTGACCGATCCGCCGCCGCCGACCAACGTCATGCTGCTGGCGCTGCCGTCGTTCGAGGTGCTGATGCAGGTGTTCGCCGCGTTCCGCGAGCGGCTGCAACTGGAAGCGTTCGAGTTCTTCACCGACCGCGCGCTGCAGCACGTGCTGGCTCATGGCGCGCAGAAGCCCTTCGATGAAGTGCATCCTTACTACGTGGTCACCGAATTCGCGATCGGCGACGAGGCAAAGGAAGCGGCTGCCATGGCGGCCTTCGAAGCCTGCATGGAGCAGGGCTGGGTCAGCGACGGCGTGATCAGCCAGTCCGACGCACAGGCGGCCCAGTTGTGGCGCCTGCGCGAAGGCATCACCGAAGCCCTGGCGCGCTACGTGCCCTACAAGAACGACGTATCGGTGCGTATCTCGGCGATGCCGGCCTTCCTGGCCGAAACGCAGTCGCTGCTGGGCGAGGCCTATCCGCAGTTCGACGTGGTGTGGTTCGGCCATATCGGTGATGGCAATCTGCACATCAACGTGCTGAAGCCCGATGGCATGGAGAACGCGCACTTCGTCACCCAGTGCGAGCAGGTGACGAAGCTGCTGGCCGCGTCGCTGAAACGCCACCACGGCAGCATTTCGGCGGAGCACGGCATCGGGCTGGTAAAGAAAGGCTATCTGGAAAGCACGCGCAGTGCCGAAGAGATCGCAGTGATGCGCGGCATCAAGCGGGTGCTGGATCCGAATGGGCTGATGAACCCGGGCAAGCTCTTCGACAGCTGACAATAGTCGCGGATTCATCCTCGCCACATCGATTGCGGGTAGTCTTTGCGCACCGCGCCGGCCACGGCGTTCCCCCGTTTGGAAATTCCATGTCCCGATTGATCCTGGCCGGCGTGCTGCTGGCGTTCTCCGTTCCGACGCTCGCCGGCAGCTTCGCCGGTTCTTCCGCGGGTGCCTCCTCGGCCGGTTCGTCGGCGTCGTCCGACAGCTCGTCGGGCGACGACAAGATCGTCGTGCAGGCGCGCGAAGACGCTGCCAGTTTCGTCGCCAGCGATGGCCGCATCCGCGGCGCCCAGCTCGAAGCCGCACTGCGCCACCTGCGCGAGAAGGACGAAGCCGCGCGCAAGGCCAGCGACATGCAGCTGGCGCAGGCGATCCTGGCCCGCTGATGCATCCGCGTCGGCCCCGGGGCCGGCGCATCGCCGTGCTCCTGCTGGGAGCATGGCTGGGGCCGGCCGCTGCGGCGACTACGCTCAAGATCGATTCCGCGGGGCTGACACCCGACGACGTCACCGCGACGCAGTCGCTCATCGACGATGTCCTGCCGCGCCTGCCCGGGACATGGCGCAATGGCCTGCCTGCCGGCCTCGTCCTGCAGTGGCGCGATGATTTTCCAGACCATGTCGCGGGACGACGGGTGGGCGGTCGCGTGTTGTTGTCGCGCCAACTGCTCGATGCATGGCAAGTGCGCGACACGGTGTCGGCGGACGATGCTTCCGTGCGTGCCGTCCGCGAGGCGCTCGTGCACGAACTGGCCCACAGTTACGACCGCGCGCAGCGCAACGTCCTGTCTGGTGATCCGCGCCTGCGCGATCTGGCCGGGTGGCAGCGCAGCGTGTTCCCGTTCGCAGGGCGCCGTTCGCGCAACGACTTCGTCGCGCGGACGCCGGACCCCTACGAACGGGAGCGCCCGTCCGAATTCGTGGCGGTGAACCTGGAGCGCTTCATCCTCGATCCGGCGTACGCATGCCGGCGTCCGGCGTTGCATCGCCATTTCGCGGCGCACTTCAACGTGGCTGCGGCGACGGGTGCCTGTACGCCGGATCTGCCGTTCCTCGATGCGGACGCCGAAGCGGGCGATGCCTCGTTGTTGTCCCTCGACCCGGCACGCGTGTACGCGATCGACTATCTGCTCGCCGAGGGCAACACCCAGGCGATGAGCCGCTGGGGCCACAGCATGTTGCGGCTGGTGATCTGCGCGCCCGGTCGCACTCCCGGCCCCGACTGCCGCTTCGACCTCTCGCATCATCGCGTGCTGTCGTTCCGTGCCTTCGTCGGCGACGTGCAGATCTCCGGCTGGCGTGGCCTGACCGGCTCGTACCCGTCGCGGCTGTTCCTTCTGCCGCTGGACCAGGTGATCGAGGAGTACACCCGGGTCGAGCTGCGTGGCCTGCAGTCCATTCCGTTGCGACTGGGCCCAAGCGAAATCGGCTCGTTGCTGGAACGCGCCGCCCAGTTGCACTGGAGTTACGACGGGCGCTACTACTTCATCAGCAACAACTGCGCGGTCGAGACCTGGAAGCTGTTGCACGACGGCGTGCCACGTCTGGCCAACGAGCCGCTGGCGAGCATCACGCCGACCGGGCTGCTCAGGAAGCTGGAGCGTCGTGGCATCGCGGATATCGATGTGCTGGAAAATGCCGACGAAGCACGCCGGCTCGGCTACTACTTCGAGCCGATGAGCGCGCGGTACGACGCGCTGTTCGCGGTCGCCCGCGACGCACTGTCGCTGCCGCAGCGCGATGCGCAGGCCTGGCTGGCGTTGTCACCGGGCGAGCGTGCCGTCTGGTTGCCGCAGGCCGACCTGCGCACCAGTGCGGCGTTGTTTGTGCTGGAGAACGCGGCGCAGCGTCGCCAGCAACTGCTGCTGCGCGACGCACTGAAGCGGCGGTACCTGGGGCGCGACGCGTCGGACGACATCGCACGGGCACTGGATGCGTTGCGCGCGTGGCTCGGCGACACCGGCTTCGTCAGTCGGCCTTCTGAACTGGTGCCCGAAGGCTACGGGCTGCCGCAGGCCGATGAGCGCGCGCGCGTGGCGGAGGAGGCGAGGATCCGCGTGGCGCGCCTGCGCGAGCAGGATGGCGCGCTGCGCGCCGAACTGGAGCGATGGCTGCCTGCCGACCAGCGCGAGGTGCTGCGGGGCATCGAGGCGAACCTCGAGACGATCGGCGCGCGCCTGCGCGCAGGGGATGCGGCAGGCGCGTCGTAACCCGACCTCAGTCGGCGCGGCCGCCGAACTCGCCCGTGGTCGTGTTGACCAGGATGCGCTCACCGTTGGTGATGTACTCCGGCACCATGATCTCGATGCCGGTGCTCAGCCTGGCCGGCTTCGGACGCTTGGTGGCGGTGCCGCCCTTCAGCTCCGGCGGCGTCTCGACCACTTCCAGCGTCACGTGCTGCGGCAGCTGCAGCGCGACCGGCAGCTCGTCGATGACCTGCACGTAGCAACCCGCGAGGCCATCGGTGATGTAGCCGGCGTCATCGCCGATGACATTGGCGTCCAGCGTGTAGGGCGTGTAGTCCTCGTCGTCGAGGAAGACGAACGCGTCGCCGTCCTTGTAGGAATACGTCGCCTGGCGGCGCAGCAGCTCCACTTCGCTCAGGTTGTCGTCGGCGTCGAAGCTGGCATCCAGCTTGTTGCCGCCCGGCACGCTGTACATGATGAAACGGAAGCGCACGTTGCCGCCGCGGCCCTGCGGCGAGCTGCGCTCGATGTCGCGGATCTGGTACACGCCGCCGTTGTGTTCGACGACGTTGCCCTTTTTGATGTCGAAAGCCTTCATGGATCAACCGTATCTGGGGAATGGGAAAGTGGAGGGCACTGGCCCGCTTACTTCGGCGCCAGGCGTACCGCGCCGTCGAGGCGGATGGTCTCGCCGTTGAGGTAGGGGTTGCCGAGGATGTAGGCGACCAGGTCGGCGAATTCCTCCGGCTTGCCGAGGCGCGACGGGAACGGGATCGACGCGCTGAGCGACTGCTGCACGGCCTCCGGCATGCCATCGACCATCGGCGTCCAGAAGATGCCGGGGGCGACGGTCATCACACGGATGCCGAAGCGCGAGAGTTCGCGGGCCATCGGCAGGGTCATGCCGACCACACCGCCCTTGGAGGCCGAGTAGGCGGCCTGGCCGATCTGGCCTTCGTACGCCGCCACGCTGGCGGTGTTGACGATGATGCCGCGCTCGCCGTCGGCGTTCGGGGTGTTGTGCTGCATCAGGTCCGCGGCCGCCTTCGCCACGTTGAAGCTGCCGACCAGGTTGACCATCACGGTGGCCTGGAAGGTCGACAGCGGCATGGGCGCTTCCTTGCCCAGCACGCGGCCCGCGCCGAGGATGCCGGCGCAGTTGATCGCCGCATTCAGGCCGCCGAGGAAGTCCTTCGCCGTAGCGACGTTCGCGGCCACGCCGGCTTCATCGGTCACGTCGGTACGGAAGTAACGGACATTGGCTTCGCCGAGTTCGGCGACGGCGGCCGCGCCCTTGTCGTCGTTGACGTCGAACAGCGCCGCCTTGCCGCCGTGGGCGACCAGGTGGCGGGCCACGGACAGGCCGAGGCCGGAGACACCGCCGGTGATGACGGCACGGGTATCGGAAAGCTGCATGCGGTGAACCTGCTGCGGAAAGGGCCGCATTTTACGCGATGGCGGGGGAGGGGCGGGGAGCCCATGACCGGGTAACGCCTGTGGGAGCGGCGTCAGTCGCGATAAGGCCCTCCCTGTAGAGCTTCATCGCGACTGACGT
Source organism: Pseudoxanthomonas sp. PXM01 (assembly GCF_014851815.1). Lineage (GTDB taxonomy): Bacteria > Pseudomonadota > Gammaproteobacteria > Xanthomonadales > Xanthomonadaceae > Pseudoxanthomonas_A. Next base: position 690,259 of record NZ_JACVAJ010000001.1, on the reverse strand, counting down.
CGCTCCCACACCAATCTCTCCCGACGAGGCGCTCAGGCGTGCAGCGCCCGCTCCAGCGGGGCGTCGGCGAGACGGCGCGCGAACTCGTCCGGGGACAGGCCGGGAGCGAACAGGAAGCCCTGGCCGACCGGGACGCCGAGGTTCAGCAGGAACTGGCGCTGGGCTTCGGATTCCACCCCTTCGGCCACCAGCCCCAGCCCCAGGCTGCGTGCGATGGCGGAGACGGCCTGGCAGACCGCGACGTCGGAGCGGTTGTTCGGTACGCCCTCGGTGAACAGCGGACTCAGCTTCAGGCCGTGGATCGGCAGGCGGCGCAGGTAGTTCAGTGCGCTGTAGCCCTCGCCGAAATCGTCGATGGTCAGCAGCACGCCCAATTGGCGCAGGTCGGCGAAGGTGCGCAGCGTGGCAGGGGCGTCCTCGATCAGTACGCGCTCGGTGAACTCCAGCTCCAGTGCGCTGCCGGGCAGGTCGAACTCGGCCAGGATGGCGCGCACGCGATCGGCCAGGTCGTCGCCAGCGAACTGGCGGTACGACACGTTGACCGCCACGCGCACGATGCCCAGGCCCATGTCGCGCCAGGCGGCCACCTGCCGGCAGGCTTCGCGCAGCACCCAGCTGCCGATGCGCACGATGTCGCCGGTGGTCTCGGCATGGCTGATGAAGACGTCAGGCCGCAACTCGCCCAACTGGTGGTTCTGCCAGCGGATCAGCGCTTCGCCGGCGATGATGCGGCCGTTGCGCAGGTCGACCTGCGGCTGGTAGACGAGGCGGAACTCCTCGTTGTCGACCGCGCGGCGCAACTGCGTCTCGATCTGCAGGCGATCCTGCTGCCGCTGGGCCAGTTCCTGGGTGAAGCTCTGCCAGCCGTTGCGCGCGCGATGTTTGCTGTCGTACATCGCGATGTCGGCGTTCTGGATCAGCTGCTGCGGCCGCAGGCCGTCGCCCGGTGCCACCGCCAGACCAATACTGGCGGTGATGGCGAACTCGTCCTTGCCGAAGCGGAACGCATCGGCGAACGCGCCCAGCACCGCATGCGCCATCGCTTCCGGCTGGTGGGGGTCTTCACCGGCGTCGCAGATCACCAGGAACTCGTCGCCGCCGAAGCGCGCGATCATCCCCTCGGTGCCGACCGCGCCGCGGATGCGGTCCGATGCCTGCACCAGCAGCTCGTCGCCTGCGTTGTGGCCCAGCACGTCGTTGACCATCTTGAACCGGTCGAGGTCGATGTAGAGCACCGCGACGCGCGCGCGCTCGGGATCGGCGAGGCGCGCGCCAAGCTCGGTCAGCACGGCGTCGCGGTTCATCAGGCCGGTCAGCGGATCGGTGCGCGCCTGGATGCGCAGCATCTCCTCGGCCTGCTTGTCCTGCGAGATGTCCTGCATGGTGCCGGTGATGCGCGAGGCGCCGGGATCGCCCGGTTCGGCATCGCCGATCACGCGGATCCAGAACGGGTGTCCATCGGCCTGGGTGCCCTGCAGTTCCAGGTCGAAACCCTGGCCACCGGCGGTGATCAGGTCCAGCGCACCGCGCAGGCGACGACGGTCGGTTTCGCGCAGACACGACAGCATGTCGTTGAGCGTGACCAGCGGGCGTGCCGCGCCGAGGATGCGCTGGGCCTCGTCGGTCAGGTACATGCGGTCGCGACCGAGATCCCATTCCCAACCGCCGATGTGGGCGAGCGATTGCGCGCGGTCGAACAGCGCGCTGTCGCGCTTGAGTTCGGTGACGTCGCTGAACAGCGTGCTGACCTGGGAGGGCACGCTCGCGCCGGGCGCGAACTGCGGCACCGAGGTGGCGGTGAGCCAGAGCAACTGCTTCTTTTCGCGGTGATACAGGCCGAGCAGTACGCTCTCGACCATCTGGCCGGTGTCGAGCGCACGCTGGGCAGGGAGCTCATGGCGCGCCATCTCGCGGCCGTGCTCGTCGACGATGTGCCAGCGACCGAGCGCCAGTTCCTGATCGGCGCGCTGGTCCTCGCGGATGCCGAAGATGCGCATCGCGGCACCGTTGCAGTACTGCACTTCCAGGTCGCGGTTGTGCACCACGATGCCCTTGTCGATGGTCTCCATCAGCTCGCGGTAGCGCAGTTCCGCCAGCCGACGGCTGCTGATGTCGCGGGCGACCGCGACGATGCTCTTGCGGCCGTCGAAGTTGATGTTGGCCGAGTGCACTTCGACGGGGAACCGGGTGCCGTCGCCGCGCATGTTGGTGACTTCGATGACGTAGGTCTCGCCGCGGTTCAGCGTTTCCCACACCGGTACCAGATGGTCGCGCGGCAGGTCGGGATTGAGCACGTTGATGTTGCGCCCGACGATCCCGTCGCGCGGACGCTTGTATGCCGTCGTCCCTGCCTGGTTGAGGTCCAGGATGGTGCCGTCCTCGGCGATGATGCTGACCGGGTCGGGGACCGCGTCGAACAGATTGCGGTAACGCGAGCGCTCGGTATCCGCTTCGTGCTGCTTGGCGAGCAGCGCCTCGCGCGCGTCCTGGAGCAGGCGGGCAGTGGACGGGTTGGTCTCTGCCGCGACCGCGCGTTCGAGCGCGGCGGCCAGCGCCATCACGTCGACGTCGCTGGCCGGGCCTTGGTTCATGCGGCCGCCAGGGCCTTGCCGACGCGGCTGCCGGTCTCGCGACCCAGCCGGGCCGACAGCCAGCGGCCGGTGTCCGCCAGCAGGTCCAGGTCCACGCCGGTGCGCAATCCGAGGCCATGCAGCAGGTAGACCACGTCCTCGCTGGCGACGTTGCCGCTGGCGCCCTTGGCGTAAGGGCAACCGCCTGCGCCGGAGACGGCCGAGTCGACCACGCGGACGCCGACGTCGAGACACGCGAGGATGTTCGCCAGCGCCTGCCCGTAGGTGTCGTGGAAATGTACGGCCAAAGCGGACATCGGCACCTCCGCGGCGACCGCCGACAGCATGTCGGCCGCCTTGCGCGGCGTGCCGACGCCGATGGTGTCGCCCAGCGAGATTTCGTAGCAGCCCATCGCATGCAACTGGCGCGCCACGCGCACCACATCGGCCAGCGGTACGTCGCCCTGGTAGGGACAGCCGAGGACGGTGGACACGTAGCCGCGTACCTTCACGCCATCGGCGGCGGCGCGCTCGAGCACCGGGCGGAACCGTTCGATGGATTCGTCGATGGAAGCGTTGATGTTCTTGCGGTTGAACGCCTCGGACGCCGCGGTGAAGACCGCCACCTCCTCGACGCCGACGGCGCGTGCGCGGTCGTAACCGGTCTCGTTCGGGACCAGCACGGGATAGGCCGTGCCGGGACGCCGCTGGATGGCGGCGAACACCTCGGCGGCATCGGCCAGCTGCGGCACCCATTTGGGGCTGACGAAGCTGGTGGCCTCGATGCTGAGCAGGCCGGTGCGCGACAGCCGGTCGATCAGTTCGACCTTGTCGACGGTGGCGACCAGGGTCTTCTCGTTCTGCAGGCCATCGCGGGGGCCGACCTCGACGATGCGGACGAAATCGCTGCTGGAGGGCAGGGCACTCATGAGCGCTTCCCGTCCTTGGCACGGCGCATGCGCAGCGTCTTGTCGCGACCGTCGAAGGCGTCGAACAGTGTGGGCTCGGACTGCAGCAACCTGCGCAGTTGCTCGGGTCCGCCTTCGAACACGTAGGTGCTGGCGTCGGCCTCGCGCGCCTTCAGCGAACCCTGCTGCACGCGTTGCATGATGTCCACCGTGTCGAGCATCGCGATCTGCAGCGTATCGTTGCGGATGCGGTACTTCAGCAGTGTGACCGCGCCGGCCGGCATGCCCTTCGGGATCGGTGGCGTGGCCGCCTTGCCGGTGCCGAACAGGCCTTCCAGTTCCTTGAAGCCCAGGGCGAGGTAGCGTTCGCCGTCGAGTTCGAATCCGAGCGCGTCGAACTGCGGCGCATCGGCGCGCGCGGCATCGTGCAGACGTACGCGGCAGGTGGCGTCCACCTCCGCGTAATCGTCCTTGCCCAGCGGGACGCGGTCCTGCGGGCTGTCGGGCAAGGGAATCCAGCGGCCGACGAGAGCCGGATCGCAGGCCAGCGGTGCCGGCGGCTGCTCGAACATCACGCAGCCGCCCAGCAGGCAGGCCGCCAGCAGGGCGACGGCCGTGCGCCACGATGACGGCGGGACGGACCTCACTCCAGCGTCACCAGCACAGTATCGGCGTCGACGAAATCGCCAGCCGCCGCGCGCAGTTCCGCCACCACGCCGGCGCGCGGTGCCTTGACGGCCAGCTCCATCTTCATCGCTTCCATCACCAGCAGCTCCTGTCCTGCGTCCACGCTGTCCCCGACCTGCGCCTTGACCACCACCACCCGGCCCGGCATCGGCGCGATGATGCGGCCGTCCCCGCCGCTGTCCCCGCCTGCCGTCCGCTGGTACGCCGGCAGCGTCTCCAGCGTGGCGCGCCGTTCCCCGTCGTGCAGGGTGAGGCGGGCGCCATGGCGGTGGACGCGGAAGCGTCGTGCCTGATCATGGATACGCAACTCGAGCAGCCCAGCGGTCAGCCTGGCACCGGCGACCGGATGCGTCGCGCCATCCACCTCGACGGCATAGCGACCGCCATGGCCGTGTGCGAGCGCGTCCCAGCGCTGGTCGCGGTGCTGGAGGGCCAGTGGCCGGCGGCCGGCGTGACCTAGGCGCCAGCCATCGGCGATGGCCCATGGGGAGCCCGGATCGCCCGACACGGCGGCGTCGCTGCGGGCGGTCGCTTCCTGTTCCAGCAGAACGGCGACGGCGGCGGCCACCTGCAGGTCGGTCGTCAGTGTCGGTGCGGGCATGAACTCGCCCAGGTGCCGGTCCAGATACCCGGTATCGATGCGCCCCTCCACCACGGCAGGATGCCGGGCGAGCTGCTCGAGGAAGCCGATGTTCGACTTGGGTCCGACGATGTCGCACTCGGCCAGCGCGGCGCGCAGCCGCGCCAGCGCGGTGGGCCGATCCTCGCCCCAGACGATCAGCTTGGCGATCATCGGGTCGTAGAAGATGGTCACCGTGTCGCCTTCGATGACGCCGGCATCCAGGCGCACCTGGGCCGAGGGTGCGGGCAGGACCAGCGACTCCAGCCGTCCGGATCCCGGCAGGAAGCCGGCCTCCGGATCTTCGGCGTACAGGCGAACCTCGATGGCATGCCCGCGCTGCACGATGGCGTCCTGCACCAGCGGCAGCGGTTCGCCCGCGGCCACGCGCAGCTGCCATTCCACCAGGTCCAGGCCGGTGACCATCTCGGTGACCGGATGCTCCACCTGCAGGCGGGTATTGATCTCCATGAAGTAGAACTGGCCGTCGGGATCGACGATGAATTCCACCGTGCCGGCGTTGGCGTAATCGATGGCCTGCGCGGCTTTCACCGCCGCATCGCCCATCGCGGTGCGCAACGCGGGCGTCAGGAACGGCGAGGGCGACTCTTCCAGCACCTTCTGGTAACGGCGCTGGGCGGAGCATTCGCGCTCGTTGAGATGCAGGGTGTGGCCATGCATGTCGGCGAATACCTGGATCTCGATATGGCGTGGCGACTGTACGTAGCGTTCCAGCAGCACGCGGTCGCGGCCGAACGCATTCGCGGCTTCGCGCTGGCAGCTTTCCAGCTGGGCGATGAACTCCTCCAGCCGGTGCACCACGCGCATGCCCTTGCCGCCACCGCCGTGCGCGGCCTTGATCATCAGGGGGAAACCGATGCGCGCCGCTTCGCGCGACAGGGTGTTCGGCGACTGGTCCTCGCCTGTGTAGCCGGGGACGACCGGTACGCCGGCCGCCGCCATCAGCTCCTTGGCGCCGGCCTTGCTGCCCATCTTGCGCATGGACGCGCCGGACGGACCGATGAACACCATACCGGCGGCCGCAACGGCATCGGCGAAGTCCGCGTTCTCGGACAGGAAGCCGTAGCCCGGATGGATGGCCTGCGCGCCGGTTTTCTTCGCGACCTCGATGATCGCGTCGCCACGCAGGTAGCTGTCCGCCGGGCGGGGGCCGCCGATGAGGTGGGCTTCGTCGGCCTGGCGCACGTGCTGGGCGTCGGCGTCGGCCTCGGAGTACACGGCGACGGTGCGGATACCGAGCCGGCGGCAGGTGCGGATGACGCGGCAGGCGATTTCGCCGCGGTTGGCGATCAGGATCTTGGAGAACATCAGGACTGTGCTTCCGCAGGCAGGTGGCAGACGGCTTCGATGTTGTGACCGTCAGGATCGATGGCGAAGGCGCCGTAATAGTTCGCGTGGTAGTGCGGACGCAGGCCGGGCGCGCCGTTGTCGCGCGCGCCGGCCGCGAGTGCGGCAGCGTGGAAGGCGTCCACCTGTGCACGGTTCTGTGCGGTGAACGCGATGTGGGCGCCCCGGCCAGGCTCGCCGCTGTCCTTGCCGACCCAGAAATGCGGGCGGCCCGGCGGACCGAAGCCGCAGCCTTCGTAACCGCCCGTCATCTCGCGCGTCACCTCCATCACGACGCCATGGCCGAGCGTGGCCAGCACATCCTGGTAGAAGGCACGGCTGCGTGCGTAGTCGGCGACTTCGATGCCCAGGTGATCGATCATGCGGTCACTCCCTGAGGGTCCACGCCGGCGCGCGCTTGTCGAGGAAGGCAGACAACCCCTCCTGGCCCTCCGCCGACACGCGAAGTCCGGCGATGAGGTCGGCGTTGTCAGTGTCGAGCCGGTCGCGGTCGGAGCAATCCGCCACGCGGGCGACGAGACGCTTCGCACCCGCAGCGGCATGCGGGCCCGCCTTCAACAGCAGCGCAAGCTGGCGTTCGATGGCGGCGTCCAGTGCGTCGGTGGCGACCACGTCGTGCAACAGCCCGATCCGAAGCGCGGTGGCGGCGTCGAAGATTTCCGCAGTGGCGAACCAGCGGCGCGCCTCGCGTGGCCCGATGGCGGCGATGACGTACGGCGAGATCACCGCGGGCAGCAGGCCCAGCTTGCTTTCGGTCAGGCCGAACTTCGCCTCCGGGACGCCGATGGCGATGTCGCAGCACGCGACCAGGCCGACGCCGCCGCCGAATGCCGCGCCATGGACCCGGGCGATCGTGGGCTTCGGCAGTTCGTCCAGCGTGCGCATCAGGCGGGCGAGGGCGAGGGCGTCCTCGCGGTTCGCGCCTTCGCTGGCCGCCGCCATGCCGCGCATCCAGTTCAGATCGGCACCGGCGGAGAACGAGGCGCCGCTGCCCTCCAGTACCACGGCCCGGACAGCGGGGTCGGCACCCGCCTGGACCAGCGTCTCCGTCAGCGCCGCGATCAGGGCTGCATCGAAGGCGTTGTGCAGGGCGGGGCGCTCCAGCCGGATGCGCGCCACGGCGCCGGCGCGGGTCAGTACGAGGGGGTGTTCCTGCGGTGATGCCGCCATGCGTGCCATTCCCTGCAAAGTCGCCGAATGATAGCGGCACAGTCCGTTGCGGCCGTCGTGCAGTGCGGCGATGCTACAATGAGAACAGTTCGCATTTGAGGCTGCTGCGTGATCCTGACCGACCTTCCCCGGCGTACGCCCGCCATCGTCGAATCCGTCGAGGACCATGGTCCGCAGGACAACATCGCCCGTCGCCTGCGCGAACTGGGCTTCGTCAACGGCGAGGACGTCGAAATCGTGGCGAAGGGTCCGCTGGGCGCCGAACCGCTGCTGGTGCAGGTTGGTTTCACCCGCTTCGCGCTGCGCCGCTCGGAAGCAGCCCGCGTGCGATTGCGCACCGGAGCGGCGGCATGAGCGCTTCCGACGCATCGACGCTGCGGCTGGCGCTGGTCGGCAATCCCAACTGCGGCAAGACCGCGTTGTTCAACCAGCTGACCGGCAGCCGGCAGAAGGTCGCCAACTACGCCGGCGTCACCGTCGAGCGCAAGGAAGGGCGACTGCATTCGAGCGACTCCGGTCGCAGCTACGCCGTGCTGGACCTGCCAGGGGCGTACAGCCTGCACGCCGCAAGTCTGGACGAAGCCGTCACCCGTGACGTCTGCCGCGGCTTCTATCCCGGCGAGGCGGCGCCCGACGTGCTGGTCTGCGTGGTGGACGCCACCAACCTGCGCCTGCACCTGCGGTTCGCGCTGGAAGTGCGCGAACTCGGCAAGCCGATGATCCTGGCGGTCAACATGATGGATGCCGCGCAGCGTCGCGGCATCGCCATCGATCTCGCCGCGCTGGAGCGCGAACTCGGTGTGCCGGTGGTCGAGACCGTCGCAGTCCGGCATGGCGGTGCGCGCGCGCTGGTCGAGCAGATCGATCGCATGGCGGCACAGCCGCACGAGCCGCGTACGCGTCTGGGCGACGGTGCCGACCTGCATGCGGAAACACGTCGCCTGTTGTCCCTCGCGGTCACCATGCCGGAACGCACGGCGAAGATCGATGATGCGCTGGACCGCTGGCTGCTGCAGCCCGTGTTCGGCTTCGCCGTCCTGATCGTCGTGATGTTCCTGATCTTCCAGGCCGTGTTCGCGTGGGCGACGCCGTTCGCGGATGCCATCGAAGCGGGCACCGCGTGGCTGGGCGAGGTCGTGGGAGGGCTGATGCCGGAAGGGCCGCTCAACAGCCTGATGGTGGATGGCATCATCGCGGGCTTGGGCGGGGTGGTCGTGTTCCTGCCGCAGATCCTGATCCTGTTTGCCTTCATCCTGGCGCTGGAAGAGAGCGGATACCTGCCGCGCGCCGCCTTCCTGCTGGATCGCCTGATGCGTGGGGCGGGGCTGTCGGGCCGCTCGTTCATTCCCTTGCTGTCGAGCTTCGCCTGCGCTGTGCCCGGCATCATGGCGACGCGCAGCATCCAGGACCCGCGCGACCGCATCGCCACGATCCTGGTCGCGCCACTGATGACGTGCTCCGCGCGCCTGCCGGTCTATACGCTGCTGATTGCCGCGTTCATCCCAGCCGAGAAGGTGGGCATCTTCAATCAGCAGGGCCTGGTGATGTTCGGGCTGTACGCCGCGGGCATCTTCAGTGCGCTGGTGGTCTCCTGGGTGATGAAGAAGTGGCGGCGCGACAAGAGCGAGCATGCGCTGCTGCTGGAGTTGCCGTCCTATCGCATCCCGCACCCGCGCGATCTGCTGATCGGGCTGTACGAGCGCGCCATGATCTTCCTCAAGCGCGTCGGCGGCATCATCCTGGCGCTGACGATCCTGCTGTGGGTCTTGCTGACGTTCCCGGCGGCGCCTGCTGATGCCGTAGGACCGGCCATCGACTACAGTTTTGCCGGACGCATCGGCCACGCCATGGCGGTGTTCTTCGCGCCGCTGGGCTTCAACTGGCAGATCTGTATCGCGCTGATCCCGGGCATGGGCGCGCGCGAGGTCGCGGTGTCCTCACTGGCGACGATCTACTCGCTTTCCGCCGCGGACGACGATGCCGCCATCCAGGCGCTGACGCCGGTCATCAGCGACGGCTGGTCGCTGGCCACCGCACTGTCGCTGCTGGTGTGGTTCATCTATGCGCCGATGTGCATCTCGACGCTCGCCACCATCAAGCGCGAAACGGGATCGTGGAAGCAGATGGGCTTCGCGACGTTCTACCTGTTCGCACTGGCCTACCTCGCCTCGCTGGTGACCTACCAGGTCGCCAAGGCGCTGGGCGCGGGCTGAGCCATGGACGTCTCGCTCGCCCTGCAGTACGCCATCATCGCGGTCGCGGTGGTGGTCAGTGCATGGGTCGTGCTGAAGAAGCAGTTCCCCGGTCCGCTGCGGAAGGCGCGGGTCGCGCTTGCGCTGCCGCTGTTGCGCGAGGATCGCGCGGGCTGGGTTCGCGTGCTGGGGCGCTGGATCGCGCCCCCCGGTCTCACGACAGGCGGTAAAGCCTGCGGCGGATGCGACGGCTGCGGCTGACTAGGATCGCAGTAGCCACTGGCTCACGCCGAACAAGCCCGTCGAGACGAACACGACGAACGAGGTGATCGTCGTCCAGCGATTGCCGACGGCGGCCGCAAGCCCGACCTGATGGCGACGGGCGTAGATCCAGTCGCAGAGCGTCACCCCGATCGCAGCCCCTGCCAGCGCGGCGAGCCAGGGCGAAAGCGCCTGGGGTGTCGGCAGCGCCTGCATCAGCCAGCTCGTACCGACACCGAAGCGCAACGCATCGAAGAACTGCCGGAAATGCAGCAGGGCCGCCGGCAACACCAGCGCGAAGGCCAGCGCCGGCACTTGGGGAAGCGAAAAGGCCACCAGCAGGCCTGCCAAGGCGAGCCAGACTGGCATCAACGCCAGCCAAAGGTTGCGTGACGTGGCCGGTCGTTCACGCAGCGCTGTGAGCGCAAGCATCACGTACCAGATGCACAGCAGCCCGGTCACCGCAGTGAAAGTAAATCCGGTCACCCGTGCTGTACGGTCGGGTGCAACGTCGGTCAGGCGGCACAGGGCGCCGATCACCAGCGTGGCGGTCGTCGCAGAGAGCACCACCGAGGCCCAGCGCCAGATGCCGATGTAGAAAGGATCCGCCAGCTGGCTGAAGAAGGTCTGCTGGCGAGCATCCAGTCCGGGCACATGGTCGCCGTAGTCCGCCACCAGTCGCTGCGACAGGCGGGCCGCGCGGATCGAGAAACCGGGCACGCAGGCCAGCAGCAGTGCGAGCGGCCATCGGAAGGGACGCTTCAACTGGCGGATGGTGAGCGGACGGTCCTCGTCGAACGCGTCGGTGTTCTCGGTCTCCACCGCGCGCAACACCCGGGTCCGCCGCTCGATCCACGCCGGCGGGGTGAAGTCGAAGAACTCGCCCAGTACGATCAGGTTGCCGGGAGAGACGCTCGCGTCTTCGTAGGCGATCTGATCGAACACCTCCGCACCGACCCGCCGCTTGACCTCCAGCGCATAGAGGTCCGGATGGTGGGTGAGGTGCTGTCGCAGCACCGAGGGCAGTTCGTGCACCGCGCGTGCCAGCAACTCGTCGCGTAGCCTGGCTTCGTCGAGGGGCGGTGCGACGGGATCGGCGCTGGGCGCGACGGCGGAAGAGGCAGGGGAGGCCACGTGCGTCGATATGCGCGGGGTCATGTCGGGCCGTGCATCGTCCTCCGAAGGGTCGTGCTCGTGGTGGCGCTGGTACGACAACGCTGCCTGATACGCTTCATTGAGTCGCTGGAACCCAGCAGGGTCCTCGTCCGGCCGCGTGACCTTCAGCAGCCGTGCGTAGGCGCGCTTGATGGTGCGTTCGTCCGCGTCGTCATCGATCTCGAGCAGGTCGTACGGCCATTCGCTCACGCCTGCGCCTCGATGTGCTCCAGCATCCGCGCGAAATCGGCACGATGCTCGCGGATCTGCATCGGATCCTGGCCATCCAGGACGGCGCGGAAGCGGACCAGCGCATCCTGCAGGTCGTGGCGCGCCCACAGCAGTTCCTCGTACAGCCGCTCCGCACGCGCGATCACCGCGAGGTTTTCCTGCTGGTCGCGCGGGTGCACCTTCAGCTCGGACAGGGTGGCGAGGCGCTCGCGGATCTCGGCCGCCGACAGCACGCCGGGGTTCTGCTCCAGGACTACCTCGTGCGTCTCGCCGGTGGCCAGCACGGTGGCTTCCACCTGCAGCAGGCCGTTGACGTCGTAGGTGAAACGGATATCGACCGGGTTGTCGTGGGCGGCTTTCGCCGGCACCTTCACGGTGATCGTGCCGAGCTTGACGTTGTTCTCCACGCGCGGGCTTTCGCCCTGGTAGATGTTGAATTCCACCTGGGTCTGCAGGTCGCGCATCGGCTGGTAGCGCTCGACGCGACTGACCGGCACCGTGGCGTTGCGGTGGATGATCGGCGAGAACAGACCGGTGGTGACCTGGCCGTGGCCATCATCGCGGCCGGTGTCGACGCCGAGCGAGTGCGGGCAGACATCGGTCAGGATGACTTCCTCGAGCTTCTCGTCGCGCGCCTTCATGCCGGCTGCCACGGCGGCCCCGCGCGCGATGGCTTCGTCGGGGTTGATATGGCGCAACGGCAGCCGGCCGAACATGCGCGAGACGAGCCTGGCGGTCAGCGGCATGCGCGAGGCGCCGCCGACGAGCACGAGGCCGTCCAGTTGCCCCGGGGCAAGCCGGGCGTCGCGCATGGCGCGCTCCAGCGGCGCGCGCATGCGCTGCACCAGGGGCTCGCACAGGCGGGCGAAGGCGGCTTCGTCGACTTGCCACTGGCGCGGTTCTCCGCCCAGGGTGAAGTCCACGGTCAGAGCCTGGCTGGTGGTGTTGGAGAGCTCACGCTTGGCCAGCTCCAGGCGCCGGCGCAGGTGTGCGTCCTCGGCGGCGGTCAGCTTCTGCGGGTCGAACCCGGTGTCGCGCAGGCAGGCGTCGCGCATGACGGACAGGAAATCCTCGCCGCCGAGGAAGTTGTCGCCCGCACTGGCGTGCACTTCCATCACCCCGTCGAACATCTCCAGGATGGAAACGTCGAACGTGCCGCCGCCCAGGTCGAACACCAGGAAGCGGCCACCGTCGCGCTGCTGCAGTCCATAGGCCATGGCGGCGGCGGTGGGTTCGTTGATCAGCCGCTCGACCTTGATACCGGCAAGCTCACCGGCGATCCGCGTCGCCTTGCGCTGGGCGTCGCCGAAGTACGCGGGAACGCTGATCACGGCTTCGGTGACCGGCGTGCCCAGGTGGCTCTCGGCATCCGCCAGCAACGAGCGCAGCACGATCGCTGACAGTTCCTCCGGACGCAGGGCGTGCTTGCCGAGGCGGGTGATGCGGTTGGTGCCCATCCAGCGCTTGAAGCTGGCGACGCTGCGCTGCGGATGGGTGATGAGGCGGTCGACCGCCGGTCGCCCTACGATCAGGGCTTCTTCGGCATCCACGCTGACCACGGAAGGTGTGAGCAGCTCGCCCAGCGCGTTCGGGATCAGGACAGGACCCTCCGGTCCGTAATACCCGATCAGCGAGTGCGTGGTCCCCAAATCGATGCCGACGATCATCCAGTCCCCCGCTGGCGTCCATGTCGGCGTCGAGTGTAGCCGGGCGCTCCGCCGGCGGGGAGGGCGTCAGTGTCGCGTGCGCCGCCCGGCCGCCTTGCCGGTCGCGGGGTTCAGTTCCACTGACAGCACGAAGCTGCGTTGTTCGTGCGGCTGCATGGCGCCGACACCGACGACCTGGCGGGTGACTTCGTCGCCACGCTCGTTGCGGATGGACAGCACCACGCTGTATTCCCAGGCGGCACCCTCGGCCGGCGGCTGCAGCGTGCCTTCGATCCGCAGCGGGGTGAGTGCCGGAGCGGCGTTGGCACCTGCGCCCGGTTCGAAGCGCAGGTGGTGGCGGCAGCCCGGACAGACGGCCGCGCTTTCGAGGATGGTCGCCTTGCAGTGCGGACAGGTGCGGGTGGCGCCGGCACTGCCCGGGCGGGGTTGGCTCATGCGGCGGCGCCGGGCTCCGTGCCGTTCGACTTGCCGCCCTTGGCAGGCGTGTCGTCCCAGCCGAACTCGGCGTTGCCGCGCATGCGCGAACCGGCGGCCACGGTGAGGGCGCCTGCCTTCACGTCACCGACCAGTACGCCCGACGACAGCAGCTCCACCCGCGACGCGGATTCGATATTGCCTTCCAGTTCGCCGGCGATGGTCACCTTCTTCGCCCGCACGCCGCCATTGAGCTTGGCACCGGTTTCGATGGTCAGGTCGCCCTGCACGTTGACGTCGCCCTTGAACCTGCCGGCGATGCGGATGTGGCCCGTGCCCTCGATTTTGCCCTCGATGGTGAGGTCGGCGGCGATCAGCGATTCCTTCAGTGCCTCCTGCGGTGCGGTGCGTTCGACCGGACGCGTGCCCGGCGGCGCGGTGACGGCCGGCGAGAAGTCGGCGGCCGCCGGGGCGTCACGCAACGGCGCCGCAGGCGCCTCGGGGGGCAGGGGGGCGTCCTTTTTCGCGGGCGCTTGGTCTTTCCAGATGGACATGCAGGGGATGCTCCGGGTGGCAGGGCCCTGGACTATCGCCAATTGAAGGAACGTCACGCTGTGATCACGCCTGCCAAACGGTGATGGCGATGCCGCTGTGGCGCACCGGTTCATGTCCCAGATGGCGTTGTCGACGCCCCGCTCACATGCCTGAAGTGGGCAGGTGCTCAACGACCGCCGGCGACATCGACGAAGGTGCCGGTGGTGTACGACGCCTGCGGCGACAGCAGCCACAGGATCGCCTGCGCCACCTCGCCCGGCTGGCCGCCACGCCGCATCGGCACGAACGCCTTGACCCGTTCCACCCGGTCCGGCTCGCCGCCGTCGGCATGCATGCCGGTGTAGATGAAGCCTGGCCGGACCGCGTTGACGCGGATGCCTTCCTGCGCGACTTCCTGCGCCAGGCCGACTGTCAGCGCGTCCATCGCACCCTTGGACGCCGCATAGTCGACGTACTCGCCCGGCGACCCGGTCTTCGCTGCGACCGACGACACGTTGACGATCGCGCCCCCGTGGCCACCATGGCGCGTGGACATGCGGCGCAGTGCTTCGCGGCAGCAGAGCAGGGTGCCGGTGACGTTGGTGGCGAGGATGCGGCCGATACGCGCGGCGTCCATCGCCTCCACGCGCATCTGCGTCTCGAGGATGCCGGCATTGTTGACCAGTGCGGTCACGGGTCCCAGCGCTTCATCCAGCCGCTGGAACATCGCCACCACGTCCGCTTCGTCCGATACGTCCGCCTGCAGCGCGACAGCGCGGCCGCCGGCTGCCGCGATCTGCGCCACAACCGAGGCCGCCGCGGCCTCATCGCGCCGGTAGTTCACGCCGACGGCATACCCGTGCCGGGCCGCGAGCAGCGCCGTCGCCGCGCCGATGCCGCGGCTGCCGCCGGTGACGAGGACGACCTGCGACGCCACCGGTTACATCCGGAACACGCCGAACTTCGCCGGCTCGATCGGCGCGTTGAGCGAGGCGGAAATGCCGAGACCGAGCACGCGGCGGGTGTCGGCGGGGTCGATAATGCCGTCGTCCCACAGGCGCGCGGTGGCGTACCACGGGCTGCCTTGCGATTCGTATTGGTCGCGGATGGGCGCCTTGAAAGCATCCTCTTCGTCCGCGCTCCATGCCTTGCCGGCGGCCTCGATGCCGTCGCGCTTCACCGTCGCCAGTACGCTGGCGGCCTGTTCGCCGCCCATCACGCTGATGCGCGCGTTCGGCCACATCCAGAGGAAGCGCGCACCGTACGCGCGGCCGCACATGGCGTAGTTGCCGGCGCCGAAGCTGCCGCCGATCACGACGGTGAACTTCGGCACGGACGAGCACGCGACGGCGGTGACCATCTTCGCGCCATCCTTCGCGATGCCGGCGTTCTCGTACTTGCGGCCGACCATGAAGCCGGTGATGTTCTGCAGGAACACCAGCGGAATACCGCGCTGGTTGCAGAGTTCGATGAAGTGCGCGCCCTTCAGTGCGCTCTCGCCGAACAGGATGCCGTTGTTGGCGACGATGCCGACCGGATAGCCGTGCAGATGGGCGAAGCCGGTGACCAGCGTCTTGCCGTAGCGCGCCTTGAACTCGTCCAGTTCGCTGCCGTCGGTGATGCGTGCGATGACCTCGCGGATGTCGAACGGGCGGCGGGTGTCCTTCGGCACGATGCCATAGAGCTCATCGGCGGCGTAAAGCGGCTCGCGCGCCTCCCGCACGGCGACCGGCAGCGTCTTCCTGCGGTTGAGGTGCCCGACGATGCCGCGCGCGATCTCCAGCGCATGGCGGTCGTCTTCGGCGAAATGGTCGGCCACGCCAGAGACGCTGGTGTGGACGTCGGCACCGCCGAGGGCTTCGGCATCCACCACTTCGCCCGTCGCGGCCTTCACCAGCGGCGGGCCGCCGAGGAAGATGGTGCCCTGTTCCTTGACGATCACGCTCTCGTCGCACATCGCCGGCACGTAGGCGCCACCGGCGGTGCAGCTGCCCATGACCACGGCGACCTGGGGAATGTTCTCGGCGGAGAGCCTGGCTTGGTTGTAGAAGATGCGGCCGAAGTGCTCCTTGTCGGGGAACACCTCGTCCTGCAGCGGCAGGAAGGCGCCGCCGGAGTCGACCAGGTAGATGCAGGGGAGCCGGTTCTCGCGTGCGATCTCCTGCGCGCGCAGGTGCTTCTTCACCGTCATCGGGAAGTAGGTGCCGCCCTTGACCGTCGCGTCATTGGCGACGATGACGACTTCATTGCCCAATACCCGGCCGATGCCGCAGACCATGCCGGCCGCCGGCGCGGCCCCGTCGTACATGTCCTCGGCGGCGAGGGGCGCGATCTCCAGGAACGGTGAACCGGGGTCCAGAAGGGCGGTGATGCGATCGCGCGCCAGCAGCTTGCCGCGCTCGGTGTGCTTGTTGCGCGCCTTCTCGCCGCCGCCGTCGGCGGCGCGTGCCAGCCGACGGTCGAGTTCCTGCACCAGCACGCGATGGTAGGCGGCGTTGGCGATGAAGTCGGGCGAGCGTGGATCGAGTTGCGAGGTGATGGCAGGCATGCGGCACGCAGGTGCAGGAAAGGCGGCATCAGACCACGAAGCCCCCTCATGCGCCAAACCGCACTGCAAAAAAAAAGCGGGCGGCTTTCCCTCTCGACGTGATGTATCGATGGTCCGGTCGCGCGGGGCTGTCCGCCGGAAACGACAAGGCCCGCTTGCGCGGGCCTTGTCCGATTCGCGATGACGCGAGTCGATTACTTCTTGGCTTCTTCAGCCTTGGCTTCGGCGCTGTCTGCCACTTCGGCAGCCTTGTCGGCGGTCGCCTGGGCGGCGTCGGCGGTGGCCGAGGCAGCGGCAGCGGCAGCGTCGGTCGCGGCGGCTTCGGTGGTGGCGGCAGCGTCGGAGGCGGCAGCGGCGGTGGCGTCGGCAGCGGCTTCGACGGCGTCGCCGGCGGCGGTCGCGGCGTCGGCGGCAGCGGCGCCGGCCTGATCGGCGGCGGCAGCGGCGTCGGCGGCGGCCTGGTCGGCGGTTTCGCTCTTCGTGCAGGCGCTCAGGGCCAGGACGGCGGCGGCCAGCAGGACGGTGGTCTTGATCTTCATGCGGATCCCCAAATCGGTATGTGTGGAAGAAGGTGGCGCCGGGTGGCGCTATCCGTTCGTCCTCGAACCGAGGGGCGAACCGGGACGCCATGCCCGGATACAGAAAAAGCCGCCAGCGAACTGGCGGCTCTTTCAGTCTAACGCTAAATCAGGCAACTACCAGCAGATTACTGCTTGGTGGCTTCCTTGGCAGCGTCGGTCGCGGCTTCGGCGGTGTCGGCAGCCTGGGCAGCGGCGTCGGCAGCAGCGTCAGCAGCTTCCGTCGTGGTGGCGGCAGCAGCGTCGGTCGCGGCGGTGGCGGCGGCGTCGGCGGCGGTCACAGCGGCGTCAGCCGACTGCTGGGCGGCGTCGGCGGTCACTTCGCCAGCGGCAGCGGCGGCGTCAGCGGCAGCCTGGGCTTCGGTCGCGGTCGCAGCGGCGTCAGCAGCGGCGTCGGCAGCCTGTTCCTGGTTCGAGCACGCAGCCAGGGCGAAACCCAGAGCCAGCGCGATCAGAGCCTTGTTCATGGTCATCGTTGCATTTCCTCGTCGTTAGTTAGGCAACGCGCAATTGCGCGCCTGCAACATGATGACAAGCCCGTTACCCGTGTCAAGCGGCTGGCCGGTTATCTTTGTCAATCCGTTGTTAAATTGAATGGGCGGAACGGAAACGTCCGTCGCCGCCCACGAAACTGCGCAAAAACCGTCAGACGATTTCGACCGCGATCGCGGTCGCTTCGCCACCGCCGATGCACAGGGTCGCGACGCCGCGCTTGCCGCCCCGCACGCGCAGGGCGTTGATCAGGGTGACGACCAGGCGGGCGCCGGATGCGCCGATCGGGTGGCCCAGCGCGCAGGCACCGCCGTTGACGTTGACCTTGGCGTGCGGGATGCCCAGTTCCTTGATCGGCGCCATCGCCACGACAGCGAACGCCTCGTTGACCTCGAACAGATCCACCTGGTCCACGGTCCAGCCGACCTGCTTGAGCAGCTTGTCGATGGCGGCGACCGGGGCGGTGGTGAACCATTCCGGCGCCTGCGAATAGGTGGCATGACCCACGATCTTCGCCAGCGGCTGCAGGCCGCGCTTGGCGGCTTCTTCTGCGCTCAGCAGCACGGTAGCGGCGGCACCGTCGGAGATGCTGGACGAACTGGCCGCGGTGACGCTGCCGTCCTTCTTGAAGGCGGGCTTGAGGGTCGGGATCTTGGCGATGTCGGACTTGCCCGGCTGCTCGTCGGTGGTCACCTCGACCTCACCCTTGCGCGTGGCGACCTTGACCGGAACGATTTCGTCGTTGAACGCACCCGAGGCCTGCGCGGCCTGCGCACGGGTGACCGACTCGATCGCGTAGGCGTCCTGCTCCTCGCGGGTGAAGCCGAATTTGGCGACGGTGGCCTCGGCGAACACGCCCATCGGCTGGCCGTCGTAGGGGCTGGTAAGGCCGTCCCACGCCATGTGGTCGACCGCCTGGAAGTTGCCGTACCGGTTGCCGGTGCGCGAGTTGGGAATCATGTGCGGGGCATTGCTCATGGACTCCATGCCGCCCGCGACGACGATGCTGGCCGACCCGGCCTTGATCAGGTCGTGGCCGAGCATGATCGCTTTCATGCCCGAACCGCAGACTTTATTGATGGTGGTGGCACCGGCCGCGTCCGGGATGCCGGCGGCGCGGGAAGCCTGGCGGGCAGGCGCCTGCCCGAGGTTGGCCGGCAGCACGCAGCCCATGATGACCTCGGACACATCGGCGGCCGGAATGCCGGACTGTTCCAGCGCGGCCGCGATGGCGGCGGCGCCCAGCGTCGGGGTGGGGACGCCGGTGAACTGGCCAAGGAACGAGCCGATGGCGGTGCGCTTGGCGGCGGCGATGACGATGTCGGACATGGGGGACTTCCCGCGTGGAGTGAGATCCCGATTATCCCGTCCCGCCCCGACAGCGGGCAAATCGGCCGTTGGTACAGGCCCCCGCGCCCTGCCGCACCGGGCGTATGCTGGCGGCCAGGGGAGGACGCATGACGGAAGGATCATCGACAGAACCGGCCGCACGGCCCTTCGTCGTGCCGTGCGCGGACCTCGACGCCGGCGCACCGTGGCGCTGGTTGCGGGCCGGATGGCGCGATGTGCGCCGCGCACCCGGACTGACCCTGCTGTTCGGCATGGTGATCGTGCTGGTCAGCCTGGGGATCTCCTGGCTGGCCTACCTGCTTGGGCGGTTCGCGTTGCTGGCGACACTGCTGTCGGGCTTCGTGTTCGTGGCGCCGCTGCTCTGCGTGGGCCTGTATTGCGTAAGCCGGGCGCTGGAACAGGGGCGCACACCGCGGTTGCGCGACTCGTTCGTGCTGTCGAAGCGCGTACTGGGCCAGGCGGGGGTGTACGCGCTGGGGCAGGGCGTGATCATCCTGCTCTGGTCGCGCGCCGGCATGATGGTCAGCGCGTTCTTTCCGTTCGACGGCAGCGATCCGACGGCGTTCTGGGAGTTCCTGGCGCTGGGCTCGGCGGTAGGCGCGGTGTTCGCTGCGCTGACCTTCGCCGTCACCGCCTTCTCGCTGCCGATGATCGCCGACCGCGACGTGGACATGGTTACGGCCGCCGTCTCGAGTGTGCATGCCGTGATGCGCAACAAGCGCGTGATGGTCCTCTGGGGCCTGGTGCTGGTGACGCTGACGGTGATCGGCTTCGCCACGGCGCTGTTGGGCCTGGGCCTCCTCATGCCCTGGCTGGCGTACGCCAGTTGGCACGGCTACCGGGAGACGCTGGACGCGTCCGGCTGGGCTGCATTGGAGTAGGTCACCGGGTAAAGTCGGCTCGGGCGATGCAGGGGTGCACCGCCACCATCAGGGAGAACGGGGATGAAGGGATCGCATGACGGCTCGTCTGTCCGCGCGCGCGCGGCAGGCATGGGGATGCTCGCACTGGCGCTGGCCGCATGCGGGGGCGGTGGGGGAGGCTCGACGGTACGGCCGGATCCGCCGCCGCCGACAGGCGTGGGCTTCACGCCGAACGTGGCCATCGATGGCTCGTTGACCCAGGTGAATCCGCCCGCGGTGCCGACGCAGTCTCCGCCGGCGGCCCTGCCGCAGTACAGCCAGCATCTCGATCTGATCGGAGCGGCAGGCTCGCTGGGCGCGGGACTGACCGGGCAGGGCGTCACCATCGGTTTCGTCGACACCGGCGTCAACCGCAACCATCCCGCCTTGAGCGGACGGGTCAATGCCAACTTCGTCAACGTCAATCCCGCGACCAACAACACCAGCGTCGACGACGTGGTGGGACACGGCACCGTCGTGGCGCAGATCGCTGCCGGGCGCGGCACCGGCAACTGGGGTGGTGGTGTGGCGCCCGGCGCGAACATCGTTTCTTCGCGCATCATCAACGACACCCGTCCGGACGACGACGGCACCGGCGAGGGCAACGAGATCCGCGCCGGGCAGGGGTATGGCGACTTCTTCCGCGACATCAACACCCAGTTGGCAGGCGCGGGTGCGCGGATCATCAACAATTCCTGGGGTGGGCTGTACTGGAACGACGCGGCGCTGACGACGGAGCTGGCGTCGGCCTACCGCGACTTCGTCATCGGGCGCGGCGGGCTGATCGTGTTCGCCAACGGCAATGCCGGTGACATTCCCGCGCTGCGCGGCAATCCGTCCGACAACGCCGCGCTGCCCAGTCTTTCCGCCGCGGCAGCCGACCTGGAGCGCGGCTGGCTGACCGTTGCCGCCCTGGATCCGGACAATCCCACCCGCCTGACCGACTACTCGCAGGCCTGCGGCATCGCGATGAACTACTGTCTGGCCGCGCCGGGCAACGTGGTCTTCATCGACCCCGCGGCGCGCACGGGCGACACCAGCTACAGCCTCTACCTGGGCGGCGGCACGTCGTATGCGGCACCTCAGGTGTCGGGTGCGGCGGCGGTGGTGTGGTCGGCGTTCCCGTACTTCAACAACGACCTGGTGCGACAGACATTGCTGGGTACCGCGCGGGACCTCGGGGCGACCGGCGTGGATGCCGAGTTCGGCTGGGGACTGCTGGATGTAGGGCGCGCGGCGAACGGGCCGGCGCAGTTCGCCTGGGGCGACGTCACCGTGTCCTTCATCGGCACATCGGTCTGGCGCAACGCGATTTCCGGCCCGGGAGGACTGATCAAGCAAGGCACCGGCACGCTGATCCTGGCCGATCGTGCGTTCTATACCGGCGACACGCGGGTGGAAGCCGGCAGCCTGTACCTGGTCAATGGCAATGGCTTTTCCAACATCCATGTCAGTCCCGGCGCCACGGTCTGGTCGGGTGGCTATGCGTCGTCGGTCAACAACAACGGCACCTATCTGGCGGGGGCGAACAATACGGTCGGCGCGTACCGGTTCTCCCAAGGGCCGAACGGCAACCTGGGCGTGTGGCTGGGCAACCCGTTCAGCGCGTCGATCGAGGCGAGGCTCGATGGCCAGATCAGCGTGCTGGGGGTGAAGAGCGGCTACACCACGTCGGCGCGCGAGGTGTTGCTGAATTCGTCGCAGATCATCGGCCGTTTCAGCAGTCTGAAGGCCGCGCCCAGCGTATTCCTCGAGGCGGCGCTGGCCTACGACGCGAACAACGTCTACCTGGACATCACGCGCATCGACGTATCGCGCGCCATCGCGGGGATGTCCCTGCCGAAGTCGGCGCAGGCCGCGGCCGTGCGGATGGAGATGGCCATGTCGGCCATCGACGGACAACTCGCCGGGCAAGCGGCAGCCGGCATCGATCAGGGCTTCATCGACAGTGCCGGGGTTTTCCAGCAGACCGGCAGCATCGCGCACGCCGACGCCTCGCTGCGCAGCCTGTCCGGCGATCTGCATGCGGTGGCCGATGCGATGACCTATGACGTGATCGGCGCCGGTCGCCGCGCGTTGGGCGCGCGTGCGGAAGCGCGCGCATCGGGCGTGGTCCCTGGCCAGGACTGGTACCAGTCGCTGGGCGCACCGGGGCAGGGTGCGCTGGGCGTGGCGCGTTACCAGGCCGATGGCTGGCTGCTGGGCAGTGACGGGCAGCTGGGTCGGCAGGGTTTCGCCGGCATGGCGTTCGGCGAGGCACGCGCTAGCGGTGGCGCGCAGGCGGGCCGGGATCGCGGCCGCGATCGCCAGACCCAGGCGCTCGCCTATGCCGGCAGCGACTGGAACGGCACGCATGTGGTCGGCCTGCTCGGCGCAGGCCGGTTCGACCGGCAGATCGATCGCGGCCTGCTGGTCGGCGACAAGATGCAGGGCGTGGCCAGCGGTTATGCCGGCCGCTACTTCACGGCGAGCGTGGAGGCGGGCCACCGTATCGGCACTGCCCGGGCGTGGCTGTCGCCGTATGCCGGCATGGAGTTCACCCGCCTGCAGCGCGATGGCTTCATCGAGCTGGGCGCGGAGGGCTTCGGCCTGACGACGCGCGACAGCCGCACCGACCGCCTGCAGGCGTTGGCTGGCGCACGTGCGTACCGCGGCTGGGAAACCCCGGCGCTGGGCGCCGTGTCGCTGCAGGCGTACGCCGAGTGGCAGCGCACGCTGGACGGACGCGGCCTCAACGTGGACGCCAGCTTCGTCGGCGTTGACAGCTGGGCGCCGCTGGCCAGGCAGGAGCGCACCAGCACGCACATGGGCGTGGCGGTGGCATTGTCGCCTTGGCGGAAGGCGATGCTGTCGTTCGGTTACGACCTGCGCGATGGCAGCACGGAGCGCAGCGACCGGCAGTGGTCGTCGCGGTTGCGCGTGGGGTTCTGACGCGGTGCCGAAGAAGCAGGCGTAGGGCGGGCTCAAGCCCGCCGCCCGACGGATCAACGAAGCGGTGGACTCAGGTCCACCGCTTCGGAATTGCGGCGCGGATCAGCCCCGCCCGTCGAACAACTCGCGGCCGATCAGCATGCGGCGGATTTCATTCGTGCCGGCACCGATGGCGTACAGCTTGGCATCGCGCAGCAGGCGACCGGCCGGATACTCGTTGATGTAGCCGTTGCCGCCCAGCGACTGGATCGCCTCCAGCGTGACCTGCACCGCGGCTTCCGACGCATGCAGCAGGCAGCCTGCCGCCGCGGCGCGCGAGCCCTGGCCTTCGTCGAAACCGCGGGCCACCTGGTAGGCGAAGGCGCGGCTGGACTGCAGTGCGGTGTACATGTCGGCCAGCTTGCCCTGCATCAGCCCGAACGTGCCGATGGCCGCATCGAACTGCTTGCGCTCGCGCACGTACGGCAGGGTGATGTCGAGCGCCGCCTGCATCAGGCCGATCGGACCGCCGCTCAGCACCAGCCGCTCGGTGTTCAGGCCGCTCATCAGCACGCGCACGCCCTGGTTGACCTCACCCAGCACGTTTTCGGCAGGAATCTCGCAGTTCTCGAACACCAGTTCGCAGGTGTTGCTGCCGCGCATGCCCAGCTTGTCCAGCTTCTGCGCGGTGGAGAAGCCCTTCATGCCGCGCTCGACGATGAAGGCGGTCATGCACTTGCTGCCCGCGTCCTTGCCGGCGGTGCGCATGTAGACCAGCAGCACGTCCGCTTCCGGGCCGTTGGTGATCCACATCTTGTTGCCATTGGCGACCCACACGCCGTCCTTGAGTTCGGCGCGGCAGCTCATCGAGCCGACCACGTCCGAACCGGCACCCGGCTCGCTCATCGCCAGCGCGCCCTTCCATTCGCCGCTGCACAGCTTGGGAAGGTACTTGGCGCGCTGCGCGGCGTTGCCGTTGAGGTAGAGATTGGAGACGCACAGGTTGGAATGCGCGCCGTAGCTCAGGCCGACCGAACCCGACGCCCGCGAGATCTCCTCCATCGCGACCAGGTGGGCCAGGTAGCCCATGCCGCTGCCGCCGAACTCGGGGTCGATGGTGATGCCCAGCAGGCCCAGTTCGCCCAGCTTGGGCCACAGGTCCTGCGGGAACGCGTTGTCGTGGTCGATCTGTGCCGCACGCGGCGCGATCTCGGTCTGCGCGAACCGCTGCACGGCCTCGCGCAGCGCGTCCAATTCTTCGCCCAGCGGAAACCCGCTGACGGTATCCGGTCGCATTCGGTCCTCCCTCCTATTGCGGCCCAACTTCCAGGTTGTGTGTGGAACGTCCTGCGTCAGTGCTCGCCGCGCAGGTGCCCCATGAAGCGAGGGGCGGTGCGGCCCAGCGGCAGCTTGAGCTTGCCGATCGCGGTCATGCGCGCCTCGGCGATGCGGTCGGCGGCGTACTGCGGCGCGATGTTTTCCTTCTCCGCCAGATCGAAGATCCTGCCGACGGTGTGGTAGATGGTCCGCATCATGCGCATGGCGCGTTCGCGATTGTAGCCGTCGATCTCCAGCGACACGTTCATCACGCCGCCCGCGTTCACCGCGTAATCCGGTGCGTACAGGATGCCGCGCTTGGCCGCTTCCACGCCGGTGACGTGCGACATCTGGTTGTTGGCGGTGCCGCAGATGACCTTGGCCTTCAGGCGCGGCAGGGTCTGTTCGTTGATCGCGTACTCCAGCGCGCACGGGCTGAACACGTCGACCGGCAGGTCGTAGATCTCGTCCGGCTTGACCGCCTCGGCGCCGTACTCCTCCACCGCGTGCTCGACCAGCGCCGGGTTGAGGTCGGTGACGAACAGCTTGGCGCCGCGTTCCTTCAGCAGCTTCACGTACTCCATGCCGATGTGGCCCAGCCCCTGCACGGCGATGCTGTACTTGCCGATCTCCTCGTTGCCGAACTTCCGGTTCAGCGTGGCCATCAGGCCCTGCAGCGCGCCGTAGGCGGTGAACGGGGCGGGGTCGCCGGAACCGCCGTGCACCTGGTGCACGCCGACCACGTACTCGGTCTCGCGGTAGACGTTTTCCATGTCGTTGACGTCGGTGCCGACGTCCTCGGCGGTGATGTAGCGGCCGCCCAGCGAGTCGACGTAGCGGCCGAAGCTGCGGAACAGCACCTCGGTCTTGTCCACGCTGCTGTCGCCGATGATCACTGCCTTGCCGCCGCCGACGTTCAGGCCGGCCAGGGCGTTCTTGTAGGTCATCGTGCGGCTCAGGCGCAGCGCGTCGTTCAGCGCCAGCGCGCTGTCGGCGTAGGGCCGCATGCGCACGCCGCCCAGCGCCGGGCCCAGCACGGTGCTGTGGATGGCGATGATGGCCTTCAGCCCGGCGTCCGGGTTGTGGCAGAAAACGACCTGTTCGTGGCCGGAGGTGTCGAGGGTTTCGAAGATCATGGGTGGGCTCCGGTGCGCGGGTGGGGCCGGCGCGGGCTTGCCTTCTGGGCGGCTAACGGGTTGTCAGAAAAGAAAAAAGCGACGTTTCCGGATCGTGCCGTGGTCGTCGCAGGGCGCCAGTCTAATCCAATCGGTCTCCGGCGAGATGACAGGCGGGGGCGGGCAGCGGATGACCTCCGGCCTATTGCTGGAATAGAACGACCGTGCTATTTGTATCTACATGAGCCCGCAAGCCGCCACCCACAAAGGCAATGCCACCCGCGAGATGATCGTCGCGCGGGCCTACGACATCGCCGCCAAGCATGGCCTGGAAGGGCTGTCGATCGGCGAGCTGGCCACGGCGGCGGGCATGTCGAAGAGCGGCGTGTTCGCGCACTTCGGCTCGCGCGAGGACCTGCAGCTGACCGTGCTGGAGTGGACGGCCGAGCGCTACGCGCGCGCCGTGATCGTCCCGGCGGTCGGCCTCCCCCGTGGTCTGCCGCGGCTGCGGGCCATCATGGAAAACTGGTTCGGCTGGGTCTGCGACAACCCCGATGGTTGCGTCATCCTCGCCGCCGCCCACGAGTACGACGCCCGCCCGGGCCTGCTGCACGACCGCATCGTCGACTGGTTGCGCCAGCTGCGCGTGCAGCTGATGAAGGCGATCGGCATGTGTGTGGAGACCGGCGAACTGTCGCGCGATACCGATGCCGTCCTGCTGGCGTTCGAACTGTTCGCCATCGCCCAGGGCCTGCACGACGCCCGCCTCTACGACGCCGAGCAGGCGCCGTTGCTTGCCCGCCGTTCGCTGGACCGCCTGCTGGCGTCCTACGGCGCTCCCGCTGTTTCCACCCCCGTCTGATTCCCCCGAGGTCTCCACCATGGCCGCTGTCTCTGTCTCCCGGAATAGCACGACCGTTCGTAAATCATGGATGCTGTCCCTGCTGAGCGCGCGCTTCGCGGTCGGCAGCTGGCTCGCGCCGCGCAGCACGCTGGCGCGCGCCTTCCACCTGTTCTGCACGCCGATGCCCGGAGCCCGTACCCGGGCGCGCCAGGCGGAAACCGGCGGTGCCCGCCTCGGCGAACTCGCCTTCGGCCGCGAACGCCTGGCCACCTATACCTGGGGCGATCCGCAGCATCAGCCGACCGTGCTGCTGGTGCACGGCTGGTCCAGCTTCGGCCTGCGCTTCCTGCCATGGGTCGAACCGCTGCGCCGTGCCGGCTATGCGGTGGTGACGTTCGACCAGCCTGCGCACGGCCGCAGCAGCGGCCGCCGCACGACGCTGCCGATGTTCGCCGAGGCCGCACGCCGGGTCGCCGACAGCATCGGCCCGCTCGCGGCCATCGTCGGCCATTCGCTGGGCGGTGCGGCGGCGGCGATCGCGATGGCGCGCGGCCTGCAGGCCGAACGCGTGATCCTGCTCGCGCCCGCGGCCGACCCCTTCGACGCCGCGCGCCGTTTCGGCGGCATGGTCGGGCTGGCGCAGTTCCTCAGCCGTCGCCTGTTCGACGAGTACCAGGAACTCACCGCGCACGACATCCGCGACCTGCATGCGCAGGCGACCGCGCCGCAGATCGCGCGGCCGGGCCTGATCGTGCACGACCTCGAGGACACCGATGTGCCGTGGTGCGAAGGCGAACGATACGCGCGCTACTGGCCGCAGGCCACGCTGGTCAGCACCACCGGGCTGGGCCATCACCGCGTGACCATCGCACCGGAAACCCTCGACGCGTCGCTGCGTTTCCTGCGCGGCGAAGCCGTCGGCCAGCGCGTCGTCTCCACCCGCGAGCTGCCGTTCGGCCTGTGCTGACGCACGCGACCGCACGCCCCCGTAGGGTGTGCGGCTCGTGTTCACTGGTATGCCTTTGGTGAGGTGTCCACACGCGAACGGCTACAATCGGCGGTCTATCAGCACGTGAGTGAGGGCACGCGTGAGCACACCCGCCAGCCAGTTTCCCGCCGCACAGCCCGACGCCACGCCGTTGCGCTTCGTCACCGCCGCCAGCCTGTTCGACGGGCACGACGCGGCCATCAACATCATGCGTCGCCTGATCCAGGGCGAAGGCGCCGAAGTCATCCACCTGGGCCACAACCGCAGCGTCGAGGACGTCGTCCGCGCCGCGCTGCAGGAAGACGCCGACGGCATCGCGCTGTCCAGCTACCAGGGCGGCCATGTCGAGTACTTCAAGTACATGGTCGACATGCTGAAGGAGCGCGGCGCCGGCCACGTCCGCGTGTTCGGCGGCGGCGGCGGCACCATCACGCCGGAAGAGATCGCCGAGCTGCAGGCCTACGGCGTGGAGCGCATCTACCACCCGAACGACGGTATGAAGATGGGCCTGGTGGAAATGATCCAGGACGTGGTCAAGCGCGCCGAGGAAGGCCGCGTGCAGGCCGCCGAAGACCGCGACGCCGCACCGAACGCACCCAGGCTCACCGACGAAGCCGGCATCGGCCGCGTGCTCAGCGCCATCGAGGATGGCCGCTACACCGACGCCGAACTGGAGAAGCTGCGCGCGCAGTGGGCCAAGGGCCCGCACGCGCCGTTCCCCGCGCGGCCCACGCCGGTGGTCGGCATCACCGGCACCGGCGGCGCCGGCAAGTCGTCGGTCACCGACGAACTGATGAACCGCTTCCTGTCCTGCTTCCCGCAGATGCACATCGCGGTGGTCTCGGTCGATCCCACCCGCCGCCGCACCGGTGGCGCGCTGCTCGGCGACCGCATCCGCATGAACGCGCTGCGCAGCGAGCGGATCTACATGCGTTCGATGGCCACCCGCCGCCAGCACGTGGCGACCAATGCCGTGCTGAAGGACTGCATCGCGTTTTTGAAGTCGCTCGGCTTCGACCTGGTGATCGTCGAGACCGCCGGCATCGGCCAGAGCGATTCGGAGATCGTCGACCTGGTCGACTTCCCGATGTACGTGATGACCAGCGACTACGGCGCGGCCAGCCAGCTGGAGAAGATCGACATGATCGACTTCGCCGAGCTGATCGTGCTGAACAAGTACGACAAGCGCGGTGCCGAGGACGCGCTGCGCGACGTGCGCAAGCAGTGGAAGCGCAACCGCGTGGCGTTCCAGACGCCCGATGCCGAGGTGCCGGTCTATCCCACCATCGCCAGCCAGTTCAACGACCCCGGCGTCAGCTGGATGTTCGCCAACCTGTGCCGCCTGCTGCGCGAGAAGCTGCAGCTGCCGGCGGAGAAGTGGACGCCCGCGCTCGACACCGAGCTGAAGGAGCCGCGCGCCACCGTGCTGATCCCCGGCAGCCGCGTGCGCTACCTGGCCGAGATCGCCGAGCAGGGCCGCGGCATCAACCGCCGCATCGAGACCGAAGCCGAGACCGCCAGCCGCGCCCAGCATTACTGGAATGCGTTGAAGGACCTAGATGATGCGGCGCTGCCGAAGGCGTTGGAGCTGTACGTTACGGACGATCTCGTAGGGCGGGCCTTGGCCCGCCATCCGGATGCGGGCGAGGTCCACGACGGCGGGCCAAGGCCCGCCCTACAGGTCGACCGTTCATTGCTGACCCTACGCCAGCGCTACAACGACGCCATCCAGTCGCTGTCGTCCGAGGCGCTGAAGCTGCTGCGCGAATGGCCGGCGCGGCACAAGGCGGTGACCGATCCGGTCAACGAGTACCAGGTGCGCGGCAAGACCATCCGCATCGAGAACTACCGCGAATCGCTCAGCCACCAGCAGATCCCGAAGATCGCGCCGCCGCCGTACCAGGGCTGGGGCGAGTTGCTGACGTTCCTGCAGAAGGAAAACCTGCCGGGCAGCTATCCGTACACCGGCGGCGTGTATCCGTACCGCCGCACCGGCGAGGATCCCATCCGCATGTTCGCCGGCGAAGGCACGCCGGAGCGCACCAACCGCCGCTTCCATTACCTGTCGGTCGGCCAGCCGGCCGCGCGCCTGTCCACCGCCTTCGACAGCGTCACGCTGTACGGCGAAGACCCGGCGCCGCGCCCGGACATCTACGGCAAGATCGGCAACTCCGGCGTCAACATCCCCACGCTGGACGACATGAAGAAGCTGTACTCCGGCTTCGACCTGTGCGCGCCCACCACCTCGGTGTCGATGACCATCAACGGTCCGGCGCCGATGATCCTGGCGATGTTCATGAACACCGCGATCGACCAGCAGGTGGAGAAGTACCTGAAGGCCGACGACGCGCGCTGGACCGAGGCGCAGGCGAAGATCGACGCGTTCTTCGCCGGTCAGCTCTCGAAAGGCGTGCAGCGGCCGCAGTACCACGGCGAACTGCCGCCGACCAACGACGGCCTGGGCCTGGGCCTGCTCGGCATCACCGGCGACCAGCTGCTGGACGAGGAGACCTACGCCCGCATCAAGGCCGAGACGCTGGCTACCGTGCGCGGCACGGTGCAGGCCGACATCCTGAAGGAAGACCAGGCGCAGAACACCTGCATCTTCAGCACCGAGTTCGCCCTGCGCATGATGGGCGACATCCAGCAGTACTTCGTCGACCACGCGGTGCGCAACTTCTACTCGGTGAGCATCAGCGGGTACCACATCGCCGAGGCCGGGGCGAACCCGATCAGCCAGCTGGCTTTCACGCTGAGCAACGGCTTCACCATCGTCGAGTACTACCTGGCGCGTGGCATGAAGATCGACGACTTCGCGCCCAACCTGTCGTTCTTCTTCAGCAACGGCATGGACCCGGAGTACACCGTCATCGGTCGCGTCGCCCGCCGCATCTGGGCGCGCGCCATGCGCGAGCGCTACGGCGCCAACGAGCGCAGCCAGATGATGAAGTACCACATCCAGACCTCGGGTCGCTCGCTGCACGCGCAGGAGATCCAGTTCAACGACATCCGCACCACGCTGCAGGCGCTGTACGCGCTGTTCGACAACTGCAACAGCCTGCACACCAATGCCTACGATGAGGCGATCACCACGCCGACGGAAGAGAGCGTGCGCCGCGCGGTCGCCATCCAGATGATCATCAACAAGGAGTTGGGGCTGAACTTCAACGAAAACCCGTGGCAGGGCAGCTTCGTGGTCGACCAGCTCACCGACATCGTGGAAGAGGCGGTCTACAAGGAGTTCGAGGCGATCAGCGAGCGCGGTGGCGTGCTGGGCGCGATGGACACCATGTACCAGCGCGGCAAGATCCAGGAAGAGTCGCTGTACTACGAGCACAAGAAGCACGACGGCAGCCTGCCGCTGGTGGGCGTCAACACCTTCCTGCCGCGCGAGCACGGCGGCGAGATCGCCACGGAGATCGAACTGATCCGCTCGACCGAGGAAGAGAAGGGCCAGCAGATCGCCAACGTCCGTGCGTGGCAGGCCTCGCGCAATGCGCTGGCGCCGGAAGGCGAGACCGACCACAGCCACGCCTCGGCGCTGGAAGAACACGCCGAGCCGGAAGTGCACGACGGCCACGGCCTGGCCTACCTGCAGCGCACGGCGCGCGAGCGCCGCAACGTGTTCGCCGCGCTCATCGAAGCGGTGAAGACGCACAGCCTGGGGCAGATCAGCCACGCGCTGTACGACGTGGGCGGCGAGTACCGGCGGAACATGTAAGTCCGTCCGTCATGCGTCGACGAGAACGCCCGCCATTGCGGGCGTTTTCTTTGCGTGTTTGACCCCTGCTGGCGGGCGGGCGAGTATCGAGGCACACACCGTGCCGCGCGAAGGAGCATCGCCATGTCGTCACCGGAACCCATCGCGCTGGTCACGGATGTGTTGCGTGGCCAGCTGCAGTCGGTGTTGCCCGCGGGCGTCACGGTCATCGTGGGGGCGCCGTCGTCGGACGCGCCCGCGATGCCGGGACTGTTCGTACATCCGCTGCGCCTTGCGACATCGACGGCACTACGCCATCGCGCGCCGGTGCCGCTTGCAGGAGGCGCCCGATTCCTCCCTGCGCTGGACCTGGAACTGGATTACCTGATCGCCGGGCTCGGGGGCGAAGCGCTGGCCGAATTGGCCCTGCTGGACGCGGCACTGCAATGGCTCAACGACCCTCCGATACACACGCACGCGACGCTGGGCGAGGGGCTGTCGCAGCCGGAACGCTGGGCGGCGCTGGCCCCGGGATCGTTGACGCTGCGCTGGCGATTGTTGGAGGTGTCGCTTGAGCAGAGCGCGGGGCTCTGGGCGGCAACCGGGATGCGGCAGCGGGCGGGGCTGTTCGTCCGTGCCGAGGTGAGATGGCAGGCCATGGAGCCCGCGTCGGGGCCCATCGTCGAAATCTAGTTCCGTAGGGCGGGCTCAAGCCCGTCATGTGGATGCATCCGTGGTGTTCTCCGGCGGAGTGCCCCGGTGTTGGACGGTCCGCGACGGCGGGCTTGAGCCCGCCCTACGCCCGCCCTACGCCCGCCCTACGTCCGCCCTACGTCCGCCCTACGTCCGCCCTACGTCCGCCCCGCGAGGCCTGCGATTCGCGCCGTCATTCCGGGGCTTTGTCGGCGATGGCGCCGGTTCGGCGCGCCGGCCTGTCGGTGTCGGGCGCGCGTCGGTACGTTACGCCGCAGCACGCGCCCCGCGCGTCGCGATTCCCCCACGCCGACTGTCCGAGGCTCTCCATGTCGCTCTCCTTCCTGCGTTGCGCCACCGTGCTGGCGGCCGTCACCTGTGCGGCCTGCGCCAGTGCAGCGCCCGTCACCCCGTCCCGCGATGCCGATCTCGACGCCACGCTGGCCACGATCGTGAAGGACACGGGCGTGCCCAGCGTGTCGGTGGCCCGCATCGAGGACGGCAGGATCGTCGCGGTGGGCGTGGCGGGCGAACGCGCGGCGGGCCAGGCGGCGACCCGCGCCACCCGTTACAACGTCGCGTCGTTGACCAAGCCCGTCGCCGCCGAGGTGGTCCTGCGGCTCGCCTCCGAAGGGCGGTTCTCGCTCGACGACCGCATCGCCGATGCCTGGGTCGATCCGGACATCGCCCACGATCCGCGGCACGGCCTGCTGACGCCGCGTTTCGCGCTGGCGCACCAGACCGGATTCCCGAACTGGCGCGGTCCGTCCGGGCTGGCCTTCACCGCCGATCCCGGCGGCGCACCGGGCTATTCGGGCGAGGGCTACGAGTACGTTGCGCGCTATGTGCAGGCGTTGACGGGCGACCGGCTCGATCAGCAGGCGCAACGGCTCGTGTTCGAACCGTTGGGCCTGCGCGCCATCGCCTTCACCGCCACCGGTGCGGGCGCCGTCGATATCGCCAGCAGCCGGCGCGAAGGCCAATGGCATCCGCCGGTTTTCCGCGGGCGCCCGTCGGCCGCCGATGACCTGCTGACCACCGCCGCCGACTACGCAGGGTTCGTGGTGTCGGTGATGAAGGGCGAGGGCGTCAGCCCGTCGCTGTTGGCGGAACGGCATCGCGTGCAGGCCGATCGCCGCGACGAAACCTGCGCCGGCATTCCCGCGCAGGTCTGTCCCGACCGCGCGGGGTTCACGCTGGGCTGGGAGCTGTTCGACTTCGGCGGCACGCTGTACTACCTGCATACCGGGATGGACGAGGACACGTTCGCCCTTGCTTACTGGACGCCGTCGACCCGCAGCGGCACGGTGATCCTGACCAACAGCCGGGACGGCTACCGCGCGGTGCTGCCGGTGCTGGACGCGATCGGCGCGGACGCCACCTTCGTCGACATGCTGCGCGCACAGGCCTCGCGCTGATCCAAGTGCGGCAGTTCCGTAGGGCGGGCTCAAGCCCGCCATGTTGATGTATCCGTTGCGGCGTTCCCCGGCGAAGTGCCACGGTGTCGGACGGTCCGCGACGGCGGGCTTGAGCCCGCCCTACGGCAACGTGGAGCGGCGCGTCAGCGGTACGCGCCCGGTCCGCGCCAGATCAGTTCGCCGCGGCGATAGATGCGCATCACGTCCACCACGTCGCGGGCGTCGCCGATGGTCGCCAGGTCGGGGTCGCCGGGTTGCACCAGGCGGCAGCCGCCGGAGCCGCGGGTGGCGACGATCTCCAGGGCGCAGACCATCAGGTCGGCGCGGCCGGGCAGGGGGAAGGAGATTTCCTTCATGCCCTGCAGTTGCCATTCGGCGATCTTGCGTTCGTTGCGCAGGTCGTAATAGATCTGGTGGCCGTCCACTTCCATGCTGGGGGTGGCGGCGTTGCCTTGCTGGTTGCCCTGGCGTTGGCCGGCGCCGACGGTGGGACCGAGGTTTTCGGGGGCGGTGTCCTGGGCGAGCATGCCGGGGGGCTGGCCCCAGCGGGCGGAGCGGCGCCAGGCGGGCGGGCTGGATGGGGGTTGCGGGCGGGGCGGGGCGACGGCCTGTTGGCTGGACGGGGGCTGGGGTTGGGATTCGTCGGGGGCGACGGGGTTCTCGGCCTCGGTCACGCGGGTGGCGTCGACGGGCGATTTGACGGGGGTGGTGACCAGCGGCTTGAGGGGTTTGGGGCGTTCGCTGGGATTGCGGGTGCCGGTCGGGGGCACGGGCACGCGCTGTTCGTCGTCGGTGGGTTCGCCCAGGAAGTCGACTTTGACCCGGGCGCCGCCGGCGCTGCTGCTCTCGGGCTGGGACAGCTCCATCTTGGAGGAGTACAGCAGGGCGGCCACGAACAGCAGGTGCACCAGCAGGCTCACGAGGGAGCCGATGCTGCGCTCGTTCCGTTTGATGTGGCGGTCTTCCCTGTCCAGCGGACTCAACGACGCCGCGCGCGTGCGGCTTGGCGCATCGGTCATGCGGGGGGGCGGCGGGGGTGGAAGGGGAAGGGGGACTTCATGGTGCGAGGTGCCGGGCAAGGCGTGACATTACCCGGTGAGCCACTTAAAGGCTATTGTCGGAGCGCAGTCGGAGCTATTGGGGGCAAGACATTGTGGCAGACAGTGGCAAAGGTCGGTCACCAGGAAACGTAGTTCCGACGCCTGACATGGTTTGTTAGAATTTTCGCGTCAAACTAAGAAATTCGTTCCTTTGCGCTTGAATTAGGCTGCGGAAATTATTTCTTATAGAGATTAATAATATTTCAATGAAAACAATACAAAGAGAGCTTTAGATGACGACTCGCCTAACTGTTTCTGAATTTTCATGTATTAAGAAGGCGGAAGTAGAGTTGTCGGACCTGACCGTTCTTATTGGTCCGTCAGCCAGCGGCAAGAGCGTCATATCCAAGCTCACCTACTTCTTTAATAGCCTGCTAGCCGAGCAGTTCTACGCGATTGAAGATAGCAAAGGGTTGGATTCCTTCAAGGAGCTAGTAAAAGAGAGGTTCAAGGAATGGTTTCCCGTGTCAGCATGGGGGGGTAAGAAATTCTGTATTGAGTTCGAGGCTGGAGCATATCAGGTAAGAATTACGAGAATTGAATACAGAAAGAAGTTGGGAGAAAACATAAGGATTTGGTTTTCTTCTTACTTCGAAGATCAGTTCAGGAAAGCACTATTGCTTACCGAATCTATTAGGGCAAATTCGCCCGAGATCGAGGGTCAGGCGCTTGAGGCTTTCTGGAAAGTAAGAGAGGAGGTTACCGGTAATCTTCGCGAGAATTTGGGGCGCGATTTCCCTGAGCTGCAAACCTTTGTGCCGGCGGGTCGATCCTTCTTCACCAGTATTGGCAAAAGTATTGCTGCGTTTGAGCATGGTCGCGTATTGGATCCGCTGACCGTAAGGTTTGGTAGGCTTTATACGGCTCTCAAAGAGCGTGGGCCGCTTAATTATGGGTCTGATGGCGTCGACACAAAATGGTTGAACAAGCTAAATGACCTAATGTGCGGAAAACTTGTTGCAGATCGTTCTGCCGAGTATTTGCAGGCCTCGGATGGAAGGAGAATACCTCTGTCGGCACTGTCATCTGGCCAGCAGGAGCTAATGCCGTTAGTTCTTGCGATCAAGAGTAGGGCGGGTATCCATGTCACGCGTCGCTTTCAGCAGTTGGTCTTTATTGAGGAGCCGGAAGCTCACTTGTTTCCATCTGCGCAAAGCTCATTGGTTGAGGTGTTTGGGTCTTTTCTATCTATGTCAAAAGGTAGGTCAAAGCTATTTATTACTACGCACAGCCCCTACGTTTTGGCCAAAATAAACAATCTAATAAAGGCTAAGCAGGTTGCTGGGTCTAAACGTTCAAAGAAGTTTCTTGCAGTAGATAAAATAGTTTCGGAAGTTAACTGGATAGATGGAAGCAGGGTAAACGCCTACGCGATTAATAATGGTGTTGTAATAAATATTCAGGATGTTGAGGATGGGTTGATCGAGGCTTCTTATCTTGATGATGTTTCAGGTGATATCGCTCAGGAGTTTTCGAAAATACTTTCCGTGGAATATTCCTCATGACTTGCGCAGACTGTCGCAACGTCACAAAGGATTCGAATGTAAAAGTCGCTGAGGGCGCACGGAGCGCTGTTTTTAAGAACCTTAAGAAAGCTGCCTATCATCGGGTTCGCGTTGATGGATGTCTGATAAAAAATAAGACTGCCGCGGATTTTATGGTGTCCTGTCCGGGCGTCGGCAGTGTGGTCGTGGAGTTGAAGGGAACTGACGTTGAGCATGCCGTTGATCAGATCGATGCGACGCTTGAGCATGTAAAAGGATGTGAGAAACTTAAAGAGTTGCGACCTTTCGCGGGATTAGTCGTTTGTGCGCGATACCCGAGGTTTGATACTGGCTTGCAGCGGCTTACAAAGAAGTTTGTAGCTAAGCACAAGGTGCCAATTCATGTTGTGGCGAAGAACGACGAGTTTGATCTCGAGAAAGTTCTTAAATTTGATGGGCCTAAATGATTGAGGGTAGCCCGTAAGGCGGGCTTCAACTCGTAAGGCGGGCTTTGCCCGCCCTACGCCCGCCCACGTTGACCGAGGTGGGGTTCGGAGGAAGCGAGAACATCTGCGTAAGGTGGGCCCTGGCCCACCACCGTGTGGCTTGCGTCGACCGGACGCCCACACGAGCGTGCGGTCTGCGGCGGCGGTGATGATGTGCGCTCCCACGCACGCTGCCGGCATGCCGAACTACCGGCGCGGATGGGTGCCGGGCGGCGCCGACTTCTTCACCGTCAACCTGCTGGAGCGCCACCTGGGTGGGGGAGCGGTGTGCGGGATGGCGGGCTCGAGCCCGCCCTACGGAAGCTGGCCGAACCCCCTCGGCGCATCTCACACAAAGCCGCAGGGTTGCCGGTGGGCCGGCGCCTAGCCCATCCCCGCGACCCGACATTCCATCGAAAACATCCGCCGTTCCATCAAAGCGATCCGACGTTGCATCGAAAACATCGGCTCATCTAACAGAAAGACTCGACGCTCCATCGAAAACATCCACCGTTCCATCAAAACGATGCAACGCTGGATCGAAACGATGGAACGTTCCATCGAAAACATCGGCTCAGCTAACACAAAGACCCGACGTTCCATCGAAAACATGCAACGTTGCATCGAAAACACCCGGCGGACACCGGACCCCATGGCGGACGGTGACGCCGCCCCCGGGGCCATCCGACCCCCGAACGGGTCCCTCACATTCCCCCGTGGCACCCTGTGCCCCTCCCGAGACCTGTGAGACGACCGATGCGGCGCCTGCTGGCCCTGACCCTCTGCCTGTTCACCGGCCATGCCCTGGCCGCGAACCCCGTCTTCGACGTCCACGTCCACCTGCGCGACGGCGAAACCTCCCTGCAGCAGTACCGCGACGACGTCCGCGCCGCCGGCCTGCAACTGTCCGGCATCGGCGTGATGTGGTTCGGCGGCCCCCACCAGGCCCGGCAGGGCGACCTGGACAAGATCCGCGCCGGCAACGACCGCGTCATCGCCCTGGCGACCAAACACCCCGACGTCCTGCCCATCGCCACCGTCCACCCGTACGACGGCGACGCCGCCCTGGCCGAACTTGCCCGCGTCGCCGCCGCCGGCGTGAAGGTGCTGAAGATCCACGCCCACACCCAGGGCTTCGATGTGTCCGATCCCCGCGTCGAAACCCTCGCACGCCGCGCCGGCGACCTTGGCGTCACCGTGCTGATGGACAACGCCAACATCCTGCCCGGCGACAGCGAAAAGCTGTTCAACCTGGTGGTGCGCGTACCGAAGACGAAGTTCATCCTCGCCCACATCGGCGGCCTCAACTTCCGCTTCTGGAACATCCTCGCCCTCGCACGCACCGCCGACGGCTTCGGCTTCGAGAACCTCTACTTCGACATCTCCGCCACCGTGCTGGTCGTGGCCGATTCCCCCGTCGAAGAAGAATTCCTCTGGACCCTGCGCAACGTCGGCCTCGACCACGTCCTGCTCGGCTCCGACTACCCGCAGATCGGCCTCGACGTCACCGCCAAGGCCCTCGACCGCCTCGACCTGAGCGATGAAGAGAAGGCGAAGATCCGCAGCGGGAATGCGATGACGTTGTTCGGGCGGTGACGTAGGGTGGGCCTCGGCCCACCGTGTTGATGCCTCCGCCGCGATATTCCTCGACGGGATATCGCCATGTCGGAAAGACCGTGACGGCGGGCCAAGGCCCGCCCTGCGAGGCGAAGTACCATGGGACAACGCTGATCAGGAGGGAGTCTGTATGCGCAAGTGGACGGTGGTGATGGTGCTGGGCCTGGTGGCCTGCACGGGATTGGGCGCGAGAACGGGCAGCGATGCGGCGTCATCCGCATCGAACGGTGCATTCGACGGCGAATGGGCGGCCTGCCACGGCGAGACCCCGCCGGATCAGTGCAGCCGCTACGTGCTGCTGCAACGGGGCGACCGTGTCTGCGGTACCTGGTTCCATTTCGCCACCGGAAAAGAGTACAGAGGCAGGATCGTCGCGCGCGCGGACTCGTCCACGGAGGCGCGGCGCACGCACGTGTGCGGTCGTAAGAGCGTCGAGTCCAATACCGAATGCGAGGACGGCTGGCAGCGCATCGACAAACCGCTGCGGCTCTGCGACGGCGTGCTCTCCGACTCGACGCGCGCGGACGGTTCCTGCTTCGCCGACTACCAGTCCGTTCCGCTGGCCGACGACGCGCGCGCTGCCTTGCAGGCGGAACCGTGGATGCAGGCCTGCCTGTCGGGCGAGCCGTGACGTAACTCCAGCTGCGTAGGGCGGGCCTTGGCCCGCCGTGTTGATGCATCCGTTGCGGTGTTGCCCGGCGAAACATCGCCGTGTCGTTCCCCGATGCGATATCGCGAGGTCGGAAACGTCGCGATGGCGGGCTTGAGCCCGCCTTACGGAATCTGGCGTATCGCGTGTGCGGACGGTAAAGCGCCCCTCATCCGCCTTCGGCACCTTCTCCCCGTGGCACGGGGAGAAGGGAGCAGCGGCACGCGGCGGTGTCGCTCAGGCGTGCGAGGTGGGCGCCTTGTTCCGCAGCGACAGACAGTAGGCGGCGGTGATCGCGATGCCGGCCAGCACCGCCGCCGAACCGCCGATCACGGCGATGTCCTTAGGTGCGGCGATCCAGAAGCCCGCATAGACCAGCCCGCTGAGCGCCATCGACCAGCCGGCAACGCGCTGCGCCTGCCGCGCGCGGGCGCTGGGCACGAACCGCTTCGGCATCTGGTTGCCGAACCACGCCACCATCAGGCCGACCGCGCCCATGACGATGCGGTCGACCATCTCGCCCTCGATATAGCCCCGCGAGCGTGCGAACGTGGCGCACAGCGCCAGCACCACGATGCCGATGCCCCACGCCAGGCTGGTGATCACTTCTCTGTTCATCGCGCAGACTCCTTCTTGGACTTGGGCGCGGGACTGCCCGCACCGAACGAATGGACGAAGCCGAGCAGGGCGTCTTCCAGCACCGACAGCTTCAGGTGGTAGATCACGGACTTGCCGACCTTATCCGCATGCACCAGGTCGGCCTCCTTCAGCACCGCGAAGTGCGCCGACATCGTCGGCTTGGAGACATCGAACTGGTCGCTCAGCTCGCCCGCACTCAGCGGCCCCTTGCGCAGCAGCTGCAGCACCTGGCGGCGGGTGGGATCGGAAAGGGCGCGGAAGACCTGGCTCATGATGTGATAGTTAGCTAATCGTCTAACTATGTCAACCGCCGCTTGTCGGTCTGACCTCTGGTTCGACGCGGGTGCGTTGGATCGGGAAAAGGTGTCCCTGCACCGTCCCCCGGAGTCATGCCATGCGCCTCGCCCCCACGCTGTCCGTCCTGCTGTGCGTGCTGGTCGCCGCACCTGCCCATGCCGGCTGGAAAGCCGCCAATCCCACCGTCGAGGACGCCGCGAAACAACCGCGCATCGCCGCCGCCATCGCCGCGGCGATGCGTTTCGACCAGGCGATCGTGACGCACGACGCGAAGGTGTTCGCCGACACCTTCACCGACGACGCGGTGGTCAACAACCCGTTCAACCGCATCGCGCGCAAGCCCGACGCCGTGGCCAACTTCGCCACCGGCCTGATCGACTACACCACGCTGGACCGCGTGATCGAGTACGCCGCCACCCGCGGCGCGCACGACGTGGTGCTGATGGGCGAGGAGCACCTGACGCGGTCGGCAAGGCGAAGTTCGCCGGCAAGCAGGTCAAGCGCCGCACCACCGAAATCTGGACCGACGCCAGCGGCGAATGGAAGCTGGCGCTGCGGCAGGCGACGATCTATTCGGCGGAGTAGGGCGGGCTCAAGCCCGCCGTCGCAGACCGTCCGGCATCGCGATACTCCGCCCGGCAACACGATGGCGGATACATCCACATGGCGGGCTTGAGCCCGCCCTACGGGTGCGGTTTCCGCATCATTCTGGCGGCAAGCGCGCCCGCACGCGTTCCGTTGCCTGCGCGATCACACGCTGGATGTCGGCCAACGTGGTCTCGGGCAGGTTGTTGAACTCCATCAGCCGGTGCGAGAGTTCGCGGCCGCGCGTGGCTTCCTCCACCGCGAACCGCACTTCCTGCAAGGCCACCCGGCGGTGATCGGCGACCCGGCGGGGATCATGCGAGCCGTACACATCGGCGGAGGCGCGCTGCAGGGCGCAGAACAGGCTGCGCTTGTTCGCCGCTTCATCGTCGGCGCACTGGCGGTCGTCGCTGCGGTTCCAGGCGGACTCGTCCTGCAGCAACGCGGCCGCGCGCTCGAGTGTCTTCAGATCGTCGGTGGTCGCGGGCAGATTGCGCACTTCGTACTGCGCCGGATCGCCGAACTTCTCGCGCGCTTGCGGTGGTGGCGCGTCTTGCGCGTGCGCCTGCATCGACACGCACGCGAGAAGTCCGAAGGTGACCAGCAGCGGCGGGGAGCGGCGAAGCGTGCGTGCGTTCATGAGCGTGGCCCGTCGTCGTGTGGGCAGGGCACCGTCGCGACGCGACGGCGAGAAAGGCGGTGCACCGGCACACTATCGCTTCCACGGCCGGTTGGCGAATGGCCGGGCCATGCAGCCTGTGCAGGGCGGGCTCAAGCCCGCCGCGTGGATGCACCCGATGCGGTGCTCCTCAACGAGATATCGCGATGGCGGAAGGTCCGCGATGGCGGGCTTGAGCCCGCCCTACGGCATCCGCGCACTCAATCCTCGTCCTGTGCGTCGCGCCCCTGCTGGCGGATCAGCGCGAGCTCGCGGGCGTCGTTGATCGCATCGCGCACGCCGTCGAGGTCGACGCTGCGCTCGTCCGGGGTGAACTGGCCGGTCAGTGGCGTGTCGGGCAGCAGCGTGCCAGCTTCGAACAGCACCCACATCTCTTCGCCGTACCAGGTATCGAGCAGCTCCGGCGCCCAGCGGCCCAGCGTGGCGGTGAGGTTGTTGACGTCGCGCAGCAGCATGGTGCGCGCGGCGTTGTTGCCCGCGGCGCTGACCACCTGCGGGAAGTCGATCACCACCGGGCCGTCGGGGCCGACCAGCACGTTGTAGGCCGACAGGTCGCCGTGAATCAGGCCGCAGCAGAGCATCCGCACGACCTGCCGCACCAGCACGGCGTGGTACTCGCGGGCCTGTTCGGGCGTCAGTTCCACTTCGCCCAGACGCGGGGCCGAAAAGCCTTCGGCGTCGGTGACCAGTTCCATCACCAGCACGCCGTGGAAGAAGCCGTACGGCTCTGGCACGCGCACGCCGGCCTCACGCAGCTGGTACAGCGCGTCGACCTCGGCGTTCTTCCATTCGGCTTCCTGCTGCTTGCGGCCATAGCGGCTGCCGCTGGCGACCGCACGCGCCTCGCGGCTGCCGCGCGACTTGCGGCCTTCCTGGTACTGCGCGCGCTTCTGGAAGCTGCGCTGCGCCATGTCCTTGTAGACCTTCGCGCAGCGGACGTCGTCGCCCGCGCGCACCACGTAGACCGAGGCCTCCTTGCCGCTCTTGAGCGGTCGCAGCACCTCGTCGATGACGCCTTCGTCGATCAGCATCAGCAGGCTGGCAGGGGTCTTCACGGCATCCTTGTGTGAACGGGCTCGCGGCCGGAGCACGCGACGGGCGCGCAGTGTGCCCGAACCGGGCGCGGCGTGCAGGTACCGGCGTCCCGTACATGCGTTACGTTGCACGGGCGGTGGCGTAGGGCGGGCCTTGGCCCGCCGTCCGGCCGTGCGATGGCGGGCCAAGGCCCGCCCTACGGAATGCGAGGCAGCGCATCGTAGGGTGGGCCTTGGCCCACCGCACCGCGAATCGCCCGAGTCCCGGTACTTACCGATACGCGCCGGCGGCATGCGCCTACATCATGTCGAGGACGGTCTCGGCAATCTTCCTGCATGCCGAACTATCGTCGCGTGCTTGTGCCGGGTGGCACGTACTTCTTCACCGTGAATCTGCGTGAACGTCATCGCGGCCTGTTGGTGGAACACATCGAGTCGCTGCGTGAGGCTTTCCGGATCACCAAGGCGGCGCGACCTTTCCACCTTGTCGCCATTGCGGTGTTGCCTGACCACCTGCATTGCGTGTGGCGGCTACCGCAGGGCGATGCCGACAACGCACGGCGGTGGGCGCAGATCAAGGGGTTTTTCAGCGTGCGATTGCCAATGCAGGACGCCCGGCCATCGAGGCGCA
This sequence comes from Pseudoxanthomonas sp. PXM01, assembly GCF_014851815.1. Taxonomy (GTDB): domain Bacteria; phylum Pseudomonadota; class Gammaproteobacteria; order Xanthomonadales; family Xanthomonadaceae; genus Pseudoxanthomonas_A. Next base: position 648,428 of record NZ_JACVAJ010000001.1, on the reverse strand, counting down.
TCGCGCGCCGAGAGCAGGGTGTTTGGCAGCGCCGGTACTGGGAACACCTGATCCGCGACGAGGACGATCTGCGTCGCCACGTCGATTACGTGCATATCAATCCGGTGAAGCACGGTCATGCTGCACGCGCTGTCGATTGGCCGCACTCGTCGTTCGGGCGCTGGGTGGCGCGTGGCGTGTATGCGGAAGATTGGGCGGCCGATCCGTCGGCTATCACAGGCGCAGGGGAGCGGACGGGAGCGTGATGGCGCACGACGGCGGGCCAAGGCCCGCCCTACGGGATGCTGGCAATGCGTAGGGTGGGCCTTGGCCCACCGCCACGTGATGCGTGATCGCGCAAAGGCGGCGTTCGGATCCCGGGCTACCGGTGTGCGGATGCTCACGCATGCGGGAAGCGCGGTGATGGCGTACGACGGCGGGCCGAGGCCCGCCCTACGAGGGGTCGCGCTTCACCCGTTGCACGCGCTGGCGGTACGCACGCACGTTGTCGCCGTCGATACGGGTGCGCTGGGTGCCGATGACGGTGTCGACCTTGCGGTCGTCGCCGGTCACCGGCTTGGCCTCGATGTCGGTCTCATGCTCGAAGGCATGCGACTTGTCGGTGTTGCGGTAGTACCGGTAGATCGCCCAGTACAGCGCCGCGGCGCCGGTGGGGCCGAGGGCCAGCAGCCATAGGCCGTTGTCGTCGCTCATGTGTCGTTGCTCATGATCCGGCCCAGATGATCCAGAGGGCGATGCCCTCCAGGAAGGTGCCCACGGTCAGCGCGGTCAGCAGCAGCTTCCACTGCTGCACGGGCACGCTGCCCATCGTTTCGCCGGTGCGGCCGTTGACCGCGATGTAGTGCAGCATGCCGCCGTTGCTGCCGGGCTGGTGGTACGAGTACAGCCATACCGGCAGGTACATCGACACCCAGCGCGTGCCATGCACGTCGAGCTGTTCCTGTTCCCAGCGCACGCCGCGGTCGTAACGGCCGACCGAGCTTTCCACCTGCGCGCGCGCGATCGACAGCAGCTGGTCCTCCAGCCGCGGACGCAGCTGCTCCACGTCGGTGTCGCGCTTCTCAGAGGTGAAGCCGGACAGGTAGGAGGCGTTCCACTTCACCGCGTTCTTGGTGTCGAACGGCAGGATGGTGTTGATGATGTTCTGCGTGTTGACCTTGGTGTCGAGGTTGCCGCGCTCGCGCGAGGATTCCAGCGGCAGGTCGTCGACGGTGAAGTCGACCGCGCGTTCCACCCGGTAGATGTCGGCGTCGTAGTAGGTCTTCTTGTTCTTGTCGGTGCCGCGCGTGTACTTGCGCGTCTGGATCTCGCCCTTGCCGGCCACCGCCGCGCTCGCGTTGCCGTCGACGATCATGTAAGGCAGGTACACGCCGACGACGTTCTCCGGCGAGAACTGCTCCTTGAACGCCTTCAGCGCGAACAGCTTGCGCTTGTCGACGAACTGGCGGATGCGCGCGACCGCGTCGTCCTTCCTGATGTGGAACGGCAGCACCGCGTCGGGCACGGCGCCGTTGGGAATCTGCTCGTTGACGCCGAACACGTGGCGGCACCAGTGGCAGCGCGCGGTCATGGCGCTCTGCGTGTTCACCGTGACCTCGGCGCCGCAGCCGGTGCACTTGAAGGTCATCAGGACGGCGGCGTCGGCCTGGATGTCGCGCGCGCCGGAGGCGATGACGGTGCCGCGCAGCTCGGCGATGCCTTCGCCGAAGCCGAACGCTTCCTCGACGCGCTCGCCGACCCACTCGTTGCGGCAGTACAGGCAGACCAGCACGTCGCTGCCCAGCTTGTGGCGGATGTCGGTGGCGCCGCACTTCGGGCAGCGGTTCTGCCCGTCCTTCAGCTCGGCCGCGGCGGTATCGATGGCGACCGGATCGGGCGCCTCGAGTTCTTCACGGATCGCATCGGGCAGGGTGGCGGGATCGACCGGGAAACTCCCGGGCAACGGTGGCACCTCCTGCGGCGAGCCGGGGCCCAGCGCAGGAGGCACCGGCGGCAGCGGCGGAGGCGCCGGACGGTGCGGGGTGGACATGCGTGCGTCCGCTTACAGGCCCAGGGCCTTCGCCTTCAGCGCGTCGTAGTCGGACTGCGTGATCAGGCCCAGGTCGAGCATTTCCTTGGCCTTCTTCAGCTTCGCGACCGGATCCTCGGCGGCCGGTGCTGCGGGCGCAGCCGGCTGCTGCAGGTTGCCCAGGCCCATCATGCCGGTGGCCATGCCCACGCCCATCAGGCCCGCCGCGCCGCCGTTCTCGCCGGCGGACTGGATGCCCTGGGCGACGCTGGCCTGCAGGTTGGAATTGCCGCGCGCGCCGGACAGCGCATCGGCGCGCTGCACGGTCTTCAGCAGTTCACGCGTGTTGGCGTCGTACTCGATGGAGACGATGGCGGTCTTGACGATGGCCAGGCCGCGGTCGGAACTCCACTGGTAGCCCTGTTCGACGGCGGCCGACAGGCTCTGCGCGAAGCCCAGCGAATCCTGCTGCAGCTTGGTGATGCGGTTGCCCTTGGACGGATCGTTCGTGTACAGGCTGAAGGCGGGCGCCAGCGAGCCGACCACTTCGTTGAACAGCTGGGTGGCGGCGGCATTGTCGAGGTCGGTGAAGTCGAACACCTTGCCCGACTGCAGGTAAGCCGCCGGCACGAAGTTCTTCACGAACAGGATGGGGTCGACGATCTTCAGCGTGTACGAGCCGCGCGTGACCGCCCCGACCTGGGTGTTGAGGAAACCGTCGTCCCAGTAGATCTCGGACTGCGTGCCGAAGCGGTTGTCCGGCAGTTCCTTCAGCGAGACGAAGAACGCCGCCTGCTGCGAGCCCGGCTGGCCGCCGAACTTGAAGCGCTCCCAGCTCTGGGTGATGAAGGTCGACACGATGCCGTCGCCGGCGAAGATCGACTTGGAGTTGATGTCGTCCGAGCGCCACTCGTAGCCGCCCGGCTCGGCGACGAACGCGGTGATGGCGCCGTCCTGCATCAGCAGCAGGCCGTAGCCTTCGGGCACGACGATCTTCGAGCCGTTGGTGATGATGTTGGACGAACCGCTGGTGTTGGACCCGCGCCCGGCGTTGGTGCCCTGGGGCACCGCGGCAAACAGCGCCGCCGTCGACGGCAGGCCTGCCGGCACCGTGTAGAAATCCTTCCACTGGTCGCCCAGCACGCCACCGACCGCACCCACCACCGCCTGTACAAGACCCATGACATCGCTCCGTGATTCGAAGGCGGGAAGGGGCACCCGCCATGCCGGTCCGAGTATACAGAGCGATACGCGGTGTCCATGGCGCAGAGGTCATGGGCGCGAACGTTGCGAAATCGTTACGCGGCCTGCGTGCGCCGGTTCCGGCTACGATGCGGCATGCCCGCCGACGATGCCGATGTCTTCGAAGCCGACCTGCCGCTGGTGCGGCGCGAGTTCCCGTGGCCGATCCGCGTGGGCTGTGTCGTCGCCGGTGCGTTCGCCGTCGCGATGCCGTTGTGGGAACTCGGGCGTGCGCTGTGGCCGCTCAACCTGCTGACGCCGTTCTTCGCCATCATCATCGGCGGCGCGGGCTATGTCGGCGTGCAGTTCATGCGCGCCGGCCTGTCGGGCTGGGGGGATGTGTGGACGTATCCACGCGACGAGATCCGCGTGCAGCGGCGCGAATGGGGCCGCCACACCACGACCCGCCTGACCACCGCCAACGTGGCCACCGTTGAAGTACGCCGGAGCGAGGACGCCGACCACGACGACGCACCGTGGCAGGTGGTGATCGTGCCGAAACCGACGGTCTCCGGACTGGCCGCGATCGCGGGTGCGGGCGGCGTGTTCGATGCGGGGCGCTTCGGCTCCGAGGCCTATGCCGAGCGCGTGCGGAACGCGTTGGTCGCACACCTCGGACTCTGACGCCTGCCGTAGGGTGGGCTTTGGCCCACCGCATTTGGTGTGTGATGCGTGATGGCGGGCCAAGGCCCGCCCTACGGCGATCCGCGTGAGCCGATCACTTCGCCGGCAACGCCCGGTTCCTGCCGTCTGCCTTCGCGCAGTACAGCGCGGCATCGGCGACGTGCAGCAGTGCATCCGGTGTGCCGCCCTGCGCCGGACGCTGGCTGGCGGCGCCGATGCTGATGGTGACGACATCGGCGACGCTGGAGGCGCGGTGGGGCAGGGCGAGGCCTTGCACGTCGGCCACCAGCTGGCGCGCGAGTGCGAGCGCACAGTCCGCGTCGCAATCCGGCAGCAGCACGGCGAACTCTTCGCCGCCGTAGCGTGCGGCTAGGTCGTCGCCACTGCGCAGGCTGTCGGCCAGATGCGTGGCGAGGGTGGCCAAGGCGGTATCGCCGCCGAGGTGGCCGTAGCTGTCGTTGTAGGCCTTGAACTCGTCCACGTCGATCAGCAGCACGGCCAGCGGCGCATCGCGTTCGGCATGGTCGTCCCAGGCCAGCTGCAGGCGGCGGGTGAACTCGCGGCGGTTGGCGATGCCGGTGAGCGCATCGCTGGCGGCCAGCAGTTCGAGCCGGGCATTGGCTTCGCGCAGGGCGTCGGTGCGCACCGCCACTTCGTGGGTCAGCGCACGTTCGCGCTCGCGCGCCGAGCGCAGGCGCCGCCGCACGAGTGCGCCGAGCAGGCCCAGAGCGAGCAGCGCCACCAGCGTGCGCAGCCACCAGGTCTGGTGCCACTGCGGCAGCAGGGTGAAGCGCAACTGCGCACCGGCCTCGTTCCACACGCCGTCGTTGTTGCTGGCCATCACCCGGAACACGTAATCGCCGGGCGGCAGGTTGGTGTAGTAGGCGGCGCGGCCGGCGCCGGGTTCGCTCCAGGCGCGGTCGAAGCCTTCCAGCCGGTAGCGGTAGCGCACGGCCGAGGGCGCCACGTAGCTCATCGCGGCGAAGTGCAGTTCCAGCCGTTCCACGCCTGGACCGAGCCGGCCGGCGCGTTGCGGATCCAGGTCCACGCCATCCACCAGCAGGCGCTCGATCGAGACCGGTGGCGGTTGCGGATTGCCCTGCATGCGGTCCGGATCGACGATCACCACGCCCTTGGCGGTGCCGAACCAGAGCCGGCCGTCCTCGCTGCGGTCCGCCGGTGTCTGTGACGCGCCGTTGCCCTGCGCATTGAGCATGCCGTCGCTGATGCCGTACCAGTGCGGGGCGAGCTGCTGCACCTCGCCACGGTCGAGCGCGGCGAAACCGGCCTTGGCCAACCGGCCGATGCCGCGGTTCGAACTGAACCAGAGGTTGCCGCTTCCGTCGTCGAGCAGGGCGAACACCGCATCGCCATGGAAGCCGGCGCGCTCCAGGTAGCGGGTGACCTTGCCGTCGCGGATGCGCATGATGCCCACGCTGGTGCCCAGCCACACGCTGCCGTCGGCGGCCTGGCGGAAGGCGAACACGCTGGTGCCGGGCAGGCCATCGGTCCCGCAGGTGTCCACGGTGCCGCGGGTCAGGCAACGCAGGCCGCTGCGCAGGCCGATCCACAGCCGGCCATCGGGATCTTCGTACAGGGCACGGGTGTCGTCGCCGCGGGTGCCTTCCACCACGTCGACCTTGCTGCCGTCGATGCGCGCCACGCCCTGCAGCGTGCCGGTCCACATGCCGCCCTGGCGAGCGGGGGCGAAGGCGAACACGATGGTGCCCGGCAGGCCGTCGGCCAGGCCGAAATTGCGGGCGTGGCCGCGCGCGTCGAAGCGGGTGACGCCTTCGGTGCCGGCCACCCACAGCTGGCCCTGCGCGTCGGAGAGGATGGCGCGCACCAGCTGGCTGGGCAGCTGGCGGTTGTAGTCGGTCGCCGGCTGCAGGGCCGACCCCTGGTAACGGGACAAGCCGGCGCCGTCGGTGCCGACCCAGAGCGGCCCACCGGGCACCTGGTGCACCGCGCGCACCGCGTTGGAGACCATCTGCCCGGTCACCGTGACCAGCTTGGACGGGCTGAGCCGGTGCAGGCCGCTGGAGGTGGTGCCGATCCACAGGTTGCCTTCGCGGTCTTCGAACATCGACCGCACCGTCTCGCCCTGCAGGCCGGCGAGGGTGTTGTCGCAGCTGAAGGTGTCGGTGGTCAGGCGGCACAGGCCCACGTCCAGCGGTGCGAACCAGACGTTGCCGTCGCGGTCGCCGTACAGGCTGTAGATGCGCTTCCCGTCGATCGCCGCGGCGCGCGGATCGCGGTGGAAACGACCATCGCGGAAGAACGCGGGTCCTGCCTGCGTGCCGACCCAGGCCGCGCCGGACGCATCGACGGTGAGGCTGTACACCGCGTTGCTGGGCAGACCGTCGCGTTCGTCGTAGAGCCGCGCGTGGCCGTCGTGCCAGTGGACGACGCCGACGCCGTCCGCCGCGATCCAGATGCCGCCCGCGCGATCGGCGACGATGGCCCGGTAGAAGCCACGCGGCGGGAAGCCGTCGGCATCGCCCAGCAGTCGCGGGGCTCCATTCGCCATCCGCGCCACGCCGGCGTTGGTGGTCAGCCACAGGCCGCCCTCCGTGTCGTCGACGATGCCGAACACGCTGTCGATGCCGTCGGGCATCGGTACCGGCTCCAGCGTGCGGCCCTGCCGGCGGTACAGGCCGCCGTTGAGGGTGCCGACCCACAGGCCGCCCTTGCGGTCCGCGCTGACGGCGGTGATGGCCGAGCTCTTCAGCGCCGGCGCGACGCGCGGGTCGATGGTCTCGAAGCCGTCGCCGCTGTGTCGTGCCAGCCCGCCGTAGGTGGCCAGCCAGATCGCGCCATCGGCCTGCTGCGCGATGGACAGCACCGTGCCCTGCGGCAGCTCGTTCTCGTACCAGACATGGGTGAACTGGCCGATCGCCCGCCGCGCTTCCAGCGCCTGGACGGGAAACAGCAGGAGCGCGCACAGCGCGGCGACGAGCAGGGCGCTGGCGCGCCGCACATCAAGGAACATGCGGAATTCCGGGCATCGGTCCCCCCACCGGTGGCGCGCCATGCTATCAGTAACCTCGATAACGGCGGCGTTCGCCGAGGATTGAGGGCTGACAACGCGCCCAACGTGCCGACAGCGATCCTGCGGCGGCAAAGCCACCCCGCTGAGCTTGCCCCCGTTACAGCACCGGCCACCACATGAATGCCGCGGCGGCCAGGCTGCCAGCCAGGGTGGCGAAGGCGAGCAGGCCCAGCGCGGTGCCCATGGCGGTCTTCACCCACGCATGGGGTGAGCGCTCGGCACGGAAATACAGTTCCAGCACGGCGAGCGGCACCACCCAGCTGCCGACGCTGACCAGGATGAAGGTCGCGCCCTGGTAGTCGATCTTGATCCCCAGCGGGGTCAGTACCAGCCCGGCCAGCATGATGCCGATGCGCAGGAACCACACGCCATTGACCAGCAGCCAGGCGCGCAGGGCGTGGCGGCGGTGGGTGGCGACATCGCGGCGCAGGGCGCTGCGCCAGGCCAGCACGGCGAAGCAGAGGATCAGCAGGCCGTTGAGGCTGATCGACAGGTCGCTCCCGGTGCCCAGGCGTGAACCGCGCACCCAGACCAGCCAGAACCCGGTGAGCGTCACCACCAGCGCGACGCCAAGGAAGAGACGCCCGTTCCAGCGGTGCACGGCGGGCCAGCGACGGCGCAGCGCGGGCACCAGTTGCCAGAGGCCGGCAAAGGTCACCAACCCGGCCAGCACCGCATGGCCGAGGAACTGGGTGTTGCCGACGATATCGCCAGGCACGTAGCCGGTGACGTGCGGCTTCGCGTTGAGTCCGGCGAGGTCGCCCGTGGCCAGCGCACCGCCGAAGAACGCGGCGATGAAGACGACGAACGCCAGTTGTCCGAGCGTGGCGGTGACGAACCAGAACGTGGCACCTGCAGACAGCAGGCGCGGCGGCGAGGGCAGGCGAAGCGAAGCATTCACGTGATGTCTCCTGGGAGGGAAAGCCCGCACCATGGCGACCGCCAGAACGCGCGTCCCGCCGATTTGCGATTCGGCCAGCCGGATCGGCGATGGAAAATCGTCGTTCACGCCCGGGTAGGGCATGACCGATGGCGCTTGCCGATGACAGGCCGGTCGTCGACGCTGTCGCAGGAACACGGGAGGGCGACGCGATGCACCGGTGGCAGGCAGTGGCGACGGGAGTCGCGGTCGCAGTGGCGACGATGTCCTTGCTGGTCCTGCTGGCGCAGCGCTCCCGGCGCGACGCCGAGGTGCTGTTCGCGGTCGTCAGCGGCTCGATGGCGCTGTCGCTGATGTCGCCCTGGATGCACGGCGCACCCACCTGGATGCTGTGGGCGGTCGCCATCGGCGGCAGCGCGACCTGCAACGGATTCTGGCTGGTGTCGCGGGCGCTGTTCCGCGGCGAGGGTGGCGTGGGCCGTGTGCAGGTGGGCGTAGCCGCCGGTGTCGCCCTGCTGATCGCGGGGTATCGCGTCGCCAGCCTTGGCGAACAGGGTGAGATGTCGCCATGGGCCTCGGCGCTGGACAGTCTGCTGACGCTGGCCAGTTCCAGCCTGCTGGTGCTGACCTTCGTGGAAGCCTTGCGCGGCTGGTCGCCGCGGTTGCCGCGTGCCGAGCGCCGGCTGCGTCTGGGGTTCATGGCGGTATTCGCCGGCTGCGTGCTGTCGGCGACGCTGATCGGCGCGCTGGGCAAGGCGTGGCCCGCCGTCGCGGCTATGCGATCCGGTGCGATCGCGCTGTGCGTCCTGGCGATCGTACTGTTCACCCACGTCGCGCTGCACTACCGCCGGCGTGCTCCGTTGGCGACACGGATCCCGCCGCCGGCAGCGTCGGGAGCGCAGGAGGACGCGGCGCCGGCACCGCGCACGCAGGGTCCATTGACGGCGGAGGACGCGCGACTGGCGGCCGCCCTGCAGCACCAGCTGGAGGTGCTGCAGGTCTACCGCGAACCGGAACTCAAGGTGCTGGACCTGGCCGGGCGGTTGCGCGTGCCGGAGCATCGATTGAGCCGGCTCATCACGCAGGCGCTGGGCGAGAAGAACTTCAACCAGCTGGTCAACCGGTACCGCATCGCCTACGCCTGCCGCCGGCTGGCGGAGCCGGAGGCGGCCGACAGCATCCTCGACATCAGCGGCGATGCGGGCTTCGCGTCGCTGGGTCCGTTCAACCGCGCGTTCAAGGCGGCGATGGACTGCACGCCCAGCGCGTACCGCGCGGCCTGCCGGGCGCAGGCGGGCGCCGACGCCGGAACGGAAGCCGCGCTGCCGTCGGTGCAGCGCTGACCGTGCCTGTCAGCCGCGCACGGCGGCTTCGATCTTCGCGACGTCGATCTTCTGCATCGTCATCATGGCGGCGAACGCGCGCTTGGCGACGGCGCGATCCGGGTTCGCCATGGCGTCGGTCAGCACGCGCGGGGTGATCTGCCAGTTCAGGCCCCACTTGTCCTTGCACCAGCCGCAGGCGCTCTCGCGGCCGCCGTTGCCGACGATGGCGTTCCACAGGCGGTCGGTTTCTTCCTGGTCGTCGGTGGCGATCTGGAACGAGAACGCCTCGCTGTGCGTGAACGCACCGCCGCCGTTCAGGCCAATGCACGGAATGCCGAAGACGGTGAACTCCACCGTCAGCACGTCGCCTTCCTTGCCGGACGGGTAGTCGCCCGGCGCGCGGTGTACGGCCTTCACCTCGCTGTCGGCGAAGGTCTTCGCGTAGAAGTTCGCCGCTTCCTCGGCGTCGTTGTTGTACCAGAGGCAGATCGTGTTCTTCGGGGTCATGGTGGTCTCCGGGATCGGATGAGGGACAGAAGGTGGGGCGATCATCCCGCCCCGATGGGAACGTCGGGTGAAAGCTGCGTCGATCAGTCGTCGACGAACGAACCCGTGCGCACGTCGCCGTCGCGCAGATAGCGGCTGACGATCACGCCGGTCTTCGTGGTACGCGAGGCGGCCAGCCGGAACGACGCGGCCTGCGTGCGGTCGTCGAACAGGCGCTTGCCGCGCCCCAGCAGGACCGGATACGTCAGCAGGCGCAGCTCGTCGACGACATCGCTGGCCAGCAGCTGGTGCAGCACGTCGCTGCTGCCCTGGGTCACCAGGTCCGGCCCATCGCGATGCTTGAGTGCGCGCACCGCCGAAACGACGTCCGCACCGAGCGCATGGCTGTGCCGCCAGGCGAGCGTGTCGGGATGGTGGGTGGCCACGTACTTGGTGGCGCCGTTGAAGGCATCGGCGATGCCGCCATGCGGGGCGTCGCTCGGTACCTGCGGCCAGTAGCCGGCGAAGATGTCGTAGGTGCGCCGTCCCAGCAGCAGCGCGAACGGCTGCGCGAACAGGCCGTCCATCGCCTCGTCTTCACCCGCGTACGGCCACACCCAGCCGCCGTGGGCGAAGCCGCCGCTGGTGTCCTCGTCCGGACCGCCCGGGGCCTGCATGACACCGTCGAGGCTGACCATGACGGCCGCGATGAGTCTGCTCATGTCGTGCTTCCTGGCGGATCGTCAGGTCCGCCTCTCCACCCTGCGACGAACGGGCACGGAGGGAATCGACACGGCTGCCGGATCCGGCCGCCGGCGGCACCGGGCGGACGGGACGTCGCCTACACCCAGGGCGACAGCGCAATGCTCAGCTGGGCCTGGAAGCCTTTGCTCGACGCCACCGGGACCGCGAACAGCGTAGGCGCGGTCTGCGCCACGCCGACGGCCTTCTTGCCCATGCGGGCGACTTCGGCCGCGTTCTTGGGCCCTGTCGCCCAGTGTTCGTCGGCCCAGACATAGCGCAGCGCCCAGGTACCGTCGTCGTTGCGCTTGGCGAACAGCACCAGGGTGTCGCGGAACAGGAACTCGCCGGGGATGTGCTGCTTGAGGAACAGCGCACCGTCCACTTCGTAACCGGCGGTCGATACGGCCAGGTCGATCGAGAACGACACTTCGCTGCCGGCGGTGATCTTCGAACTGTCCAGGTAGACCGAGAACAGCGTGGGTGCGCGGGCGTTGCGGATCAGGTTGCCGTCCTGGTCGAACAGCTCCGCGTACTCGCGCCGCACGGCGCTCTCGTGCGCCTTGGTGCGCGAGGTCAGGTCGTAGGTGTAGGCGCCGCGCGGCGCCACCGTGGTCTCGATGTAGTACGAGGAGGCGATCTTCTTGCCGCGCTTGCGCGCCTGTTCGATCTCCGGCGGGAACGGCAGCGCGGTGATGTCCAGCCGCGCGGTGGCGCTGAGGTCGCCGAACAGGAAGCGCGACAGGTTCTGGTAGCCCTCTTCGGAATTGACGATGCCGAAGAAGCCGCTGTGGCTGCGGTTGACGAAGGCGCGCGGACTGTTGGCGACGTAGGCGTTCTCGATCCGCACCAGACCGTCGCTCATCTGCCCGGCGGCCATCGCGGACAGCCCGTGGGCGACGGCGTAGTCGCGGCTGTTGGTGCCGACCAGGCTGAAGAAGCGCTCCGGCGGGAAGCCGGAATCGCCGAGCGTGTTGACCTTGTCCTTGGGCACCTTGAGGTACTTGGCCATCACCCCGCGGTTGAAGTTGTTCATGTCGTTGATCGACAGCAGGCTGGGCACGTTGATGCCGCCGACCTCGATGCCGTTGTGCGGGGTGGCGTAGGTGAACACCTTGTCCACCAGTCCGCGCACCTCGGCGGTGGCGACGTCGGGGTTCTGCAGCAGGCAGCGGCAGATCAGGCCGCCCATCGAGTGCGCGACGAGGTAGACGCGGAACGCCTTGCGGTCGGCCTCGTTGTTGCCGCAGATGCGTTCGCGCAGGTCGACGATGCGCGCGGCCAGCGCCTTGGCGGCCTCGGGGATCGACAGCGCCTTGCCGTCGCCGAACGCAGGATCGGCCGCGTCGTAGTAACGATGGATCACGATGCTGCGCGGCGACAGCTTGCCGGCGTTCTCGGCACCGGCGGCATAGGTGTCGCGGTAGTCGTAATCCTTCATCAACCGCACCAGCGGCGACTCGAACACGAACTTCACGATGCGCCCGTCCTGCGCCTGGCGGATCTTGGTCGAACCGGCCTCGAAGCCCATGTAGGGCGTGGAGGTGGTCTGGATCACCTCGTCGCGGGTCATCGCATAGCCGCGCACATAGATGATCGGATAGAACGGCCGCTGGATCCTGGCCATGGGCTTCCCTCCCTTCGTGTCATCGCATGATTATCAGAGGTTCACGACAAAGCCGGCGTCCGAAGGACACAGGCCGTGCATGCGTCCACCGGTCCGCAGCGGTTAGGATGAAGCTCCGATCCATGCGATGTCCAATCGAGGTGGCATGAACAGGCGACATTTCCTTGGCAGTGCGGCACTGATGGCCGCTGCGTCCACCGTACCGTTCGCGCTCGGCTCCACGGCGTCGGCGGCGACCCCGCGATCGCGCCTGTTGCCGCCGGCGCTGAATCCCGGCGACACGGTCGCGCTGGTGAGTCCGTCGGGCGCCACCGACGAGCCGTTCGACCTGCAGCTCGCGCAGGAAGCGATGGAAGCGATGGGCCTGAAGGTCAAGGTGGCGCCGCACCTGGCATCCCGCTACGGACACCTTGCCGGCACCGACGCGCAACGGGCCGGGGATCTCAACGCGATGTTCGCCGACCGCGAGGTGAAGGCGATCGTCTGCGCTCGCGGCGGTTCCGGTGCCGCGCGCCTGCTTCCGCTGCTCGACTACGCGGCGATCCGTCGCAACCCGAAGATCCTGCTCGGCTACTCCGACATCACCGCGCTGCACAACGCGCTGCTGTCCCAGGCCGGGCTGGTCAGCTTCCACGGTCCCATCGGCATCGGCAGCTGGAATACGTTCAATGCCGACCAGTTCCGCCGCGTATTCTTCCAGCGCGAACGGATGCAGTACGCGAACAGCGCCGACAAGGGCGACGAACTCGTGCAGCGACGCAACCGCACCGTCACCATCACCGGCGGCAAGGCGCAGGGCGAACTGGTGGGCGGCAACCTGACCGTGCTCACGGCGCTCGCCGGCTCGCCGTACCTGCCGGACTTCAGCGGCAAGATCCTGTTCCTCGAAGACGTATCCGAGGCGCCGTACCGCATCGACCGCATGCTCAGCACGCTGCGGCTGATGGGCGCGCTGGACAAGGTGAAGGGCATCATCTTCGGCGAATGCACCGACTGCGATCCCGGCGGCGGCTACGGCTCGCTGACGCTGCCGCAGATCTTCGACGACTACTTCACGCCGTTGAAGGTGCCGGTCTATCGCGGCGCGATGATCGGCCACATCCGCCAGCAGTTCATCGTCCCGGTCGGCGGCAAGGTCGAGATGGATGCGGATGCGGGCACGTTCCGGATGCTGGAGCCGGTGTTCGCCAGCTGACGCCGGTCGGTCCCGGCTTGTGTCCCGGGCTGGGCAGTGTGACTATCGGGATGCAGGGGGTCCTCGAGGCGATCGGCATCACGGCGGGCCGCACCCACGGTGTGCGGTCGTGCGCTGAGCGTTCGCTTCGCATGCAGGGAATCCCGCCATGCCGTCATCGCCTCCCGTCGTGTCGATCGCGGCCTGCGCCGACACGATCGGCGCGCGTGTCGCCGGCCACCTCGACCACCTGTGGCGGCTGGCCATGCAACCGCAGGGCGGGGTGGCCGATGCGGACTGGTTCCGCCTGATCTCGGGTGAACCCCATCCCCTTGGCAATCTCGCGATCCTCGCCTGGGACGACCACGACGAAGCCGCCATCGCCGCGGTCACGCCGTTGCTGTCCATCGCGCAACCGTCCGCGGTCATCTGCCTGCATGGCGCCAGCGAGCACCTCGCCGGTGTGCTGGCCGCCCGCGGCTTCCAGGACGTGGGTGCCGTGCCGCTGTTCGTGAGGATGCCGGGTGGCTGATACCACGCGATGTCGTGTCAGTACAGCGTCAGCGGAATGCCGCGCGACGTGCGGTCGATGTAATCGGCGCGCACATCGCGGCAGTAAGGACCGGACATGACGAAGCGACGGCAGGTCTCCGGCCGTGTCTCGTAGATGGAGCAGCACATGCGTGCCGCGTCGATGGCCACGCACCAGCCTTCCTCGTCGCGGGCCATCACGTGCAGACCGGCATCGGTATGCGTGGTCAGGTGCGAGGGAATGCGGTCTTCGGGCTGCAGCACCACGGTCAGCCGGCAGCACACGGCATCGCAGCGTTCGCACAGCGGGACGGCGACGGCGTTCACGCGACCGTTCCGCAGCACAGCGGCCGGGATGGCGGCACAGGAATGTCGTGGAAGGGGCGGGACCGACGAGCCGGCATGGAGCGCTCCTGGCGAGGCGCCCCGGGAGGGACGCGTGGAGAACAGCGCAGCGGGCGACAGGAGAGCGGTCGGACGGGACGCAGGACGGTGAAGCGGGGCCATCCTACGTGATCGGGCGCACGAACGCGGCCCGAACTGAACGGCCCGGTCAGGCAGCGCGTATCGGTGCGCGGGAAGTACCTGCGATCAGGCGGGTCGCCACTGGCCGCTGCGACCGCGTACGAAGCGCGCCCGCTGGCCGGCATGGTAGAAGCTCGCGCGGTAGCAGCCGCTGTCGTCGCCGGTGCCGCGTTCGCACAGCACGGTGACCTTGCCGGTGTCCATCAGGCGACGGAAGTCGGTCACGTCCAGCGACAGGGCTCGCGCGACCAGCGCGCCTTCGATGTCGAGGACTGGAGTGGACATACGGTGCTCCGGGGAGGACGGCGGAGAGGATGCGGCGTCCGTCGCTGCCATGCCTTGACCTGGGTCATGCCGGCACCGCCCTACATCAGCAGGCAATCGATCCCGTCCAGCGCGATGTGGATCAGCAGGCCGATACCGAACCAGCGGGTCTTCCTCGGCAGCGCGAGTCCGGCGTAGACCACGACCGCCGGCCACGTGTGCAATGGATGGAAACCGATGCTGCAGCGTCCGGGCGCGTAGATGGGATCGGCGAGCAGGTGGTCGAGATCGATCACCCATGCCGCCAGCATCCACAGCGCCGCCCGCTTCCAGTCCTTCGGCCAGCACAGCCGCGCCACCACGAGCGGCACGATGACGTGCAGCAGCAGGTGGAGCGGGGCGCGGATCTCGAAATCGGGCACGACGGATTCAGGGGTGCGTGGCCAGCCAGCGGTCGAGCTGGTTGGCGAAGGCCTGGCGGTCGCGCGCGTTGAACGCGGCCGGGCCGCCGGTCTGCACGCCTGCGCCGCGCAGTTCGTCCATGAAGTTCCGCATCGACAGGCGCTCGGCGATGTTGTCGGGGGTGAACCGGTCGCCGCGCGGATTGATCGCCTGCGCGCCCTTGGCCAGCACGCGCGCCGCCAGCGGGATGTCCTGGGTGACCACCAGGTCGCCGGCCTGCGCGCGTTCGACGATGGCGTCGTCGGCCACGTCGTAGCCACCCTGGACCTGCAGGGCGCGGATGAAGCGTGAGGGAGGGGTGCGCAGCCACTGGTTGGCGACCAGCGTGACCTGCACCCGGGCGCGCTCGGCGGCGCGGAACAGGATGTCCTTCACCGGCGCGGGGCAGGCATCGGCATCCACCCAGACCTGGGTGGCGGGGGCCCCACCGTCTGTCATTCCGGTGCGGTGTCGGACTCGGATTCCGGTGCCTCGGGGGCACCGTCGGCGCGGCCGGCGTCGCGTTCGGCACGCTTCCTGGCGTCCTTCTCGTCCTTCTTCTTCTTCTTGGCCAGCTCGCGCTGGCGCTTCTCGAACGAATAATTGGGTTTGGCCATGCTGGGGGGTCCTGTAATGAGGGGTGGGCGCCGGAAAAGGCCGGGCGCCAAGGCCTACACGATAGCCGGCTTCCACGCGGGTGTCCTGCGGCACGTCGCCCATGAGCGGCTTTCCGGGTGTGTCCGGGTGCTGCCGACCCTGCGTGACGCCGGCTGCTGGGGCCTTTCGGCGCGGTGGGCGACGCTCGTGGACGGTGCGGGCGCTGCGCTACCATCGCGGGCGTCGGGCGTCCCGGGGAAAGGGCGTCCATGGCGTCTTCCACGGGGTGATCGATGCGGCGGATTCTTTGCCTGGTAATGGTGGCGTTGCTGCTGGCCGGCTGTTCGAAGAAGGTAAGGGAAATGCCGCCGCCTCCGCCGGACGATGTACCGGCGTTGCCGCCACCCCCTCCGCCGCCACCACCACCTCCGCCGCCGCCGACCGGTACGCCGCCGCCGACCCCGCGAGTAACGCCGCCGCCCAAGGCGGACTTCGTCAACGTCGATGTGTTCTACGCCACCAACCGCATGCCTGCGACCGCCTTCGCGACCGCCGCGCCGGGCGACCGCTTCACCGCCGGTGTCGCGCGCGAGCTGACCTACGGCACCGCGCGCATCAGCATTCCCAAGGTGCACGTGGCGGGCGAACTGGAATCCCCGCGCTGGTACCTGCTGGAGTTCAAGGAAGATCCGAAGCAGCACGTCATCCTGCAGGACGTGGCGCGGCTGGACCGGGCACCGTTCTTCGCCCGCCTGCGGGGACGCGTGGACGAGTCGCGCGGCAGCAATGCCTTCGTGTTCGTGCACGGCTACAACGTCGGCTTCCGCGACGCGGCGCGGCGCACCGCGCAGCTGGCGTACGACCTGCGTTTCGATGGTGCGCCGGTGTTCTACAGCTGGCCGTCGCAGGCGGCGCTGGCAGGCTACTTCACCGACGAGCAGAGCATCGCGCGCTCGGTGCCGCTGATCGAAGGGTTCCTGGCCGACATGGCGGACCGCTCCGGCGCGCAGAACCTGTACGTCATCGGCCACAGCATGGGCACGCGTGGCGTCACCCAGGCCATCCGCAACCTGGTGACGAAGCGGCCCGAACTGCGCGGGCGCTTCCGCGGCATCATCCTGGCGGCGCCTGACATCGACGCCAAGGTATTCCGCACCGAGCTGGCGCCGGCGCTGAGTGCGGCCAGTGGCCGGGTGACGCTGTACGCCTCGTCCGAAGACATGGCGCTGAAGGCGTCCAAGCAGGTGAACCGCGGGCCGCGGGCCGGCGACACCAGCGAGGGCGTGGTGCTGGTCGGCGGCGTCGACACCATCGACGTATCCGGCGTTGACCAGAGCATGCTGGCCCATTCCTATTTCATGGAGTCGGACAAGGTGATGGGCGACATCCGCGAGATGTTCCGCGCCAACCAGCCCGCCGCGCAGCGCAAACCGCTGCAGTCGGTGAAGCTGGGCACCGGCATGTTCTGGAAGATCCTGCCGCCGCCGTGATGCCGGAAGCCCGGCGTCACCGCAGCGGCTTGCGCGCCACGGCCACCACGAATTCCCCCGGCATGCGATAGCCCGTGCCGCAGCGCCAGGGCGCGATCGCGCGCAGGTAGCGTGCCTGCACGCGCCGGCGCGTGGGCGCGTCGAAGCGCGACCAGGCCATCGCCACGGGACCACCGACGAAGGCGGCATCGCAGGCTTCCTCGCCGCTGGCGTAGCTCAGCACGGCGTCGACGCGCTGCTCCTGCACGTCGACGAAACCCGTACGTGCGCACAGGTCATCCAGCATGCCGGCGTGGCCGAGCTGGAAGAACATCGGACAGACCTCGCTGGCGACTTCCTCGTCGACGATCGGGAAGATCGACGACCAGCCGCAACGGGCACGCTGGCCCCACACGGCGATCGCCACACGGCCGCCGGGACGCAGCAGCCGGTGGATTTCGCGCATCGCCTGCCCGGGATCGGGCATGTACATCAGTCCGAGCGCGCAATACGCCACATCGAAGCTGCCGGCTGGCGCGTCGAGTTGCTCGCCGTCCATGCGGGCAAACGTGGCGTTGGCCACGTCCTGCTCCCATGCACGTTGCGTGGCCTGTTCCACCATGCGCTCGGAGATGTCGGTGCCGAGCACGCGGCCGGTGGGACCGACCTTGCGCGCGGCCGCCAGGGCGATCACGCCGGTGCCGCACGCCACGTCGAGCACGGCCTCGCCGCGCGCCGGCGCGGCAAGGTCCAGCAGGCGGCGATGCGCCTCCGAAAGCGAGGCTTCCCACAACACCTCATAGCGGCTCGCGGCCAGGTCCCAGCCGTAACGCTGGATGCGCCGCTGCAGTTTCGCCTGCATGTTCACCGGCGCGTGACCACGATTTCCAGGTATTCGCTGGGCACGACCAGGCCATCGCCACTTCCCGTGCGCATGCGCTCCATCAGCGCGATCAGGTCGTTTTCCAGTTCCGCAGCGCGCTCTGGCGGCAGCGCGAGGAAGGCTTTCTGCACCGGGCCGTACCAGGTGCGGAACACATCGACCATATGCGCGGCCGAGCGGTAGCGGAAGTTGAACAGGCGTGGCGTGGCCGAGATGGCGCTGACGCGGTCGCCGAACAGCGCATGCAGGTGCGCATGCGTGCCCCACAGCGAAGGCGGCTGCACGCCGGCCGGCGGCGGCAGGTGACGGCCGAGCACCTTGAACATCTGGCCGATGAAGCCGTCCGGCGTCCAGTTGGCCAGGCCGATGCGGCCACCGGGACGGCAGACGCGCAGCAGTTCGTTTGCGGCCTGCGCATGGTCGGGGGTGAACATCACGCCGAACGTGGACAGCACCACGTCAAACTGGTCGTCCGCGAAGGGCAGCGCTTCGGCATCCGCCGGCAGGAACTCGACCTGCAACTGCTCCGCGTCGGCGCGGGCACGGCCCAGGTCGAGCAGGGCGGGCACGTAGTCGGTGGAGACCACGTGCCCGCCGCGGCGGGCGGCTGCCAGCGTGGCGTTGCCGTTGCCGGCAGCGACGTCGAGGACGCGTTCGTCCCAGCGCAGGTCGACAGCCTCGGCCAATTGCTCGCCGACGATCTGCAAAGTGGTGCCGACCACGGCGTAGTTACCGCTGGACCAGGCGGCCTGCTGGCGCTGCTTGATCGAGGCCAGGTCGGGGGAAGCGGGGAGGGAAGCGGGAACAGCGTTCATCAGGGGCACTCCGGTTGGGGAGGCGCAGATTGCCGTCCGCTCGCTGCGGCGTCCTGACGCCGCGTCTGCCTGAACTGGCCGCGCGTCCTTGGCCGATTCCGGACATTCCCGGCGGCCTGGATTCCTTGCCGTGCGTCCGACGGCTGGCCTCGGCAGGCGGCGGGTGGCGTTATCGGGAGCAGAATCCGCCTCTGTACCGCAGACCGTGAATCAACCTCCCGCCATGAACACGCACCACGACATCAACGCGGCCCTGCAGCGCGCCGTTGCCGTCTTCACCCGCCGACCCGACAAGGGCCTGCACGACGATGTCAGCGCCCGCGCGTGCTGGAAGGGCGGCATGTGCGTCACCGCTACGCACGCGTCGGGCCTGCAGATCGGTACCGACATGCCGGCCGAACTCGGCGGCGGCGGCGAACTCCCATCGCCGGGTTGGTATTTCCGCGCGGGCATCGCCGCCTGCGCAACGACCGCGATCGCGATGGTGGCCGCCGAGCAGGACATCGTCCTCGATCGGCTCGACGTCGAGGTCGGCAGTCGCACCGACACGCGCGGATTGCTGGGCATGCGCGATGTCGAAGGTGGCGCCGTACAGGCAGGGCCGGTGTCGGTGCAGGTGCAGGTCAACGTGGCCGCGGCCGGCGTGCCGTCCGGTCGCCTGCATGCGCTGGTGCAAGAAGCCCTGCGCCGTTCGCCGATGCAGGGTGCGATCGCCGGCCAGCCGACGATGACGGTGGCCGTCAGTGTCGACGAAGCAGGGACGGCCTGAGATGGACGCGCTGTCGGAGATCCTGCGTGTGGTGCAGATGTCCGGGGCGTTCTTCGTCAACGCGCGCTTCAGCGCGCCCTGGTGCTACCAGTCGCCGAAGGCGGCGCTGGCCGCGCCGTGGCTGGATCCGTCAGCCGAACAGGTCGTGATCTTCCATCTGATCACCGAAGGCGAATGCCTGATCGAAATGGAAGGCGCCGCGCCGGTCGCGGTACGCGCAGGCGATGTGGTGATGTTTCCGAACGGCTGCGCGCACCGCATGGCGTCCGCACCGGGCCTGCCCCCGCCGCGCACCGCCGCCAACCTGAAGAAGCTGTTCTCCAGCCGGCCACGAAAGCTGGCCTACGGCGGCGGTGGCGCCCCGACCCGCATCGTCTGCGGCTACCTGGCCTGCGATACGCGACTCGCGCGCCTGTTGCTGGATGGCTTGCCACCGGTCGTGCGCGTGAACCTGCGCGACACGCATGCCGGTCCTTGGCTGGAGTCGTCGGTGCGCTATGCGTTGGCCGAATCGACGTCGCCTCGGCCGGGCGGCAACGGCCTGCTCGCGAAGCTGGCCGAACTGCTGTTCATCGAGATGCTGCGCCAGCACGTCCAGCAGAGCGAGGGCCATGCCGGCTGGCTGGCCGGACTGGGCGACCGCGTCGTCGGTGGCGCACTCAATGCGATGCACGCGCGTCCTGCGCACGACTGGACGCTGGCGGACCTCGCACGCGCGGCAGGTACGTCGCGCTCGGTGCTCGCCGAACGCTTCCAGCAGCTGGTCGGCACCTCGCCCATGCAGTACCTCACGCAGTGGCGGATGGTGATGGCGGCCAACCTGCTTCGTCGCAGCAATGCCCCGCTGTCGCGTGTGGCCGAAGAAGTCGGCTACCAGAACGACACCTCGTTCAGTCGCGCGTTCCGGCGCGAATACGGCCAGCCGCCCGCGGCATGGCGACGCAGCCTGGCCGATACGGGACAGGCCGCGCACGCCTAGAGGCGGGTCTATGGCCGCTTCTTGTAGGTGATCTCCATCATCTTGACCTCCTTGCCGTCCGGGCCGGGACCGTACATCTCGAACACCTCGGTGCTCTTGTCGGTCCAGCGGCTGGTCATGCGGCTGGTCTGCGGCTTCTTCGTCACCGGATCGTGGTGCGCGCCGGTGTAGGTACAGGCCAGCTGCGCGTCGCAGGTGCCCTCGCTGAGCATGACGCCGGTGCTCATGCTGTCGTTCCAGGTCGCCCAGTACTTGCCGGTGACGTTGTCGAAGCCGTGCAGGCCCTGGCCGGTGAATGGCTGGCCCATCATCGACGAGGTCACTTCCTCCACCAGCACGCGGTTGCCCAGGATCATGCGACGCGTCGCCGTGCCGGGATCGCTGCTCGGCGGCGCACCGGGTGCATACCAGCTCTTCACCGTCAGATCGTAGTTGCCCGCCATCGCGGCCAGCTTGCCGTGTTCGATGCCGGGCGTACCGGCCTTCTGGTAGGCCTCCATCTGCGCCTGCATCTCGGGCGTCATCGCCGGGGCTTTCTTGTCCTGTGCGCAAGCGGCCGAGGCCGCCAGCAGTCCTACCGAAACAACAACGGACAACAGGGTCGTGCGGTGCATGGAACGCCTCCTTCCCAGGGTGTCGGTGGCGACGTTGTGCGCCCGTCCGCGCTCAGGTGGCGTGAAGGCGGCCTCTACGCGGTCAGCGGCGCACGGCCACCACGCCATCCAGCGCCCGTTGCGCCTTGAAACCGGCCTTCTCCAGACGTTTGGCTACCTCGCCGGGCACGTCGCGTCCGGTGGTCAGCTTGTTGGGGCTGCCGGTGTAGTGGAACAGGGTGCCGCCCCGGCGGAGGACGCGTGCGAGCTGGTCGTAGAACGCCTGCGAGTACAGCTCGCCGGCGATGCCGAAGCGCGGCGGGTCGTGCAGCAGCGCGTCGACGGATGCCGTCGGTATCCCTGCGATCGCCTGCGACACGTCGGCATGGATGAGCTGCAGCCGGCCGCCGGCGTCGGCGCTGTCCGGATCCGGCGACCAGGGATTCACCGTGCGTAGCCACAGCACGTCGGCGTTCTTCTCGAACGACACGATGCGGGCGGCACCGGCATCGAGACAGCAGGCGGCGAAGTAGCCCAGCCCGCCGCAGGTATCCAGCACGGTCTTGCCGCGCGGCTCGACCAGCGCGACCTTGCGCTTCGCGTCGTCGAGCGGGGATTCCTTCGAGGTCGGCAGCATCTTGATGCCGTCGATCTCGAAGGTGGGTACGCCCCATTCGGTCGGCACCAGCTTGATCAGCGAACCCTGGTAGCGCGATACCGGTTCGAAGTCCTCGCCGTCCCACCAGTACAGCGTGCGGTCCTTGAGCTTGCCGGGATACGGATAGGCGACGCCGCCCCAGTCCCAGCGGTCGGCTTCCAGGCGTGCGTCGCCCTGCGAACGGCCGAGATCGAGCGAGCCCGTCCAGCGTTCCTCCCCGCGCTCGCGGGCGGCGAGCAGGGCAGTGGCGGTATCGCGGGTGAGCAGGGGACCGGTGTAGCGGGGCATCGGGCGTTCGTGCAGGGAATGTCCCGGCATTTTCGCCGCGTTGGTGCGCAGAAGACAGTCCAGTGGGCGCTGTGGACCCCACTGGTATAGTGCGGACCCCTTGTTCTGCTGCCGCGATTGCCATGACCACGTTCGACCGCTTCCATCCCATCGGCACCCCGGGCCAGCCCTGGAGCGCGGCGGAAAAGGCGCAGTGGCGCGCGCAGCAGCGCGTGCGCCGCCGGTACGTGGACGATGTCGTCGTCGCGATCGACGCGCTGCGTGAGCGTTTCGACGTACAACCATACGGCACCCTCGATTACGGCCCCGGCGAGACCTATCCGCTGTTCGCCGTGCGCAGTCGCGGCTGGGACGAGGCGCTGCCCACGATGCTGGTGACCGGCGGTGTGCACGGCTACGAGACCAGCGGCGTGCACGGCGCCCTGCAGTTCCTCGAACAACGCGCCGGCGACTACGCGGGCAAGGCCAATCTGCTGGTCGCGCCGTGCGTCAGCCCGTGGGGTTATGAACGCATCCACCGCTGGAACGCCGATGCGCTGGACCCGAACCGCTCGTTCCGTGCCGACAGCCCCGCACAGGAATCCGCGGCGTTGATCGCGCTGGTCGCGCCGCTGAAGGACCGTGTGCTGATGCACATCGACCTGCACGAGACCACCGACAGCGACGAGAGCGAGTTCCGTCCCGCGCTGGCGGCGCGCGACGGCAAGCCGTACGAGCCCGGCGAGATTCCGGACGGCTTCTACCTGGTGGACGACAGCGAGCGTCGGCAGCCGGATTTCCAGCGGGCGGTGATCGCCGCCGTCGCTGCGGTGACGCATATCGCGCCGGCCGATGCGCAGGGGGAGATCATCGGTTCGCCGGTCGTCGCCGAAGGCGTGATCGAGTACCCGGTGACGTCGCTGGGTCTGTGCACCGGCATCACCGAGGCGCGCTACACCACCATCACCGAGGTCTACCCGGACAGTCCCAAGGCCACCCCGCAGCAGTGCAACGACGCACAGGTGGCGGCGGTGGTGGCGGCGATCGACTACGCGCTGGCGCACGGTTGAAGCGGGGCCGCATCGGCCCCATTCCTGTTCGTGAGTAACCCGTTGCCGGCGGCGGCGTAAGCTGTCCCGGCAACCGCGATCCGCGAGGAGACCACCATGGCAACCGGATGGGCCGGCGATGGCGCCGTGCAGGACCAGATCGATGCGACCGTCAAGGACGGCATCGAGCGCGCACGCCGCGCGTTGCCCAAGGGGCCAAGCCTGACGCACTGCGAGGAATGCGATAAACCGATTCCGGTGGCGCGCCGGAAGGCCGTGCCGGGCGTGCGCCTGTGCGTGGACTGCCAGGAAGCGGCCGACCAGGAAGAGCAGGGCGCCGGCCTGTACAACCGGCGCGGCAGCAAGGACAGCCAGCTGCGCTGATCCGCGTGCTGCGGATGCCTTCACATCCGTTTCCGTCCTGGCTGCACACGATGGCTGCCCCTCCGTCCCCGCAGGCACGCCATGGCTCGCCCCATCTGGACCGGCACGCTGTCGTTCGGCCTCCTCAACGTCCCCGTCTCGCTGATGTCCGGCGAGCGCAAGGTGGACATCAGCTTCCGCATGCTCGACTCCCGCGACAGGAAGCCCATCCGCTTCGAGCGCGTCAACGCCGACACCGGCGAGGAAGTGCCATGGAAGGACATCGTCAAGGCCTTCGAGTACGACAAGGGCAGCTACGTGGTCGTCGAGAAGGAGGACATCGCCTCGGCCGCGCCGCAGACTCATGAATCGGTGGACGTGGAGGCGTTCGTCGACCGCGATGCGATCGGCCTGCGCTTCTTCGAGAAGCCTTACATCCTGGTGCCGGGCAAGAAGGCGGAGAAGGGCTACGTGCTGTTGCGCGACACGCTGGAACGCACCGGCAAGGTGGGCGTGGCGCGGGTGGTGATCCGCACGCGCGAGTACCTGTGCGCGGTGGTGCCGGAGGGCGATGCGCTGGTGCTGATGATGCTGCGCTATCCGCAGGAACTGGTGGACCCGGAGGAGTACAAGCTGCCTGGCGGCAAGGCGAGCGACTACCGCATCACCGCCAAGGAGCGCGAGATGGCCGAGACGCTGATCGGCTCGATGTCGGCGACGTGGAAGCCCGACGATTACCAGGACGAGTTCCGCAAGCGCCTGGAGGCGATCATCAAGAAGCGCATCAAGGCCCGGGGCGCCACCACGAAGATCGTGGACGAAGAGGCGGCCGAGCGCGAGGACACCGCCACCAACGTGGTGGACTTCATGGCGCTGCTGCAGAAGAGCCTGGACAGCAAGAAGCGTACGCCGGCCAAGAAGGCGGCGGCGAAGAAAGCGCCCGCCAGGAAGGCAGCAAAGAAGGCCGCCAAGACCGCGAAGAAGGCGCCCGCCAAGCGCGCACGCAAGGCGGCCTCGCGCTGATCCATGGCGGGCGGGCGCCGCATCGTGCCGGTGGACGGCGTCGGCACCGGGGCCAGCGGACGCGCATGCCTGTACGTGCTGCCCTGCGCCTACGAAGACCACGCCAAGCTGGGCATCGCCACCGATCCCCTGGCGCGCATGCGGGCGTTCTCGCCGCGCTGGTACGAATTCTTCGACCTCGACCGCGGTTGGCTGGCCGAGGCCGGCAGCGTGCGCGAGGCGCGCAGTTGGGAAACCCGCTGGAAGCGCGTGCTGCGCGAGCATCTCGCGCCGCCGCCGTTGCAGGTGCCGGCGAAGGCGGCCGGGCATACCGAATGGTTCCGTGGCGCGCTGACGGTGCTGGAGGGTGTACGCGATGACCTGGTCCTGCAAGGGTTCGTCGTGCACGCGCCGCTGCGCGATTGGGTCGCGCAACGCCTTCGGGCCGGGCGCGACGGGCTGGACGCCGGTGAACAGGCGGCGATCGCGCGCTATGGCACGCCCGAGGCGTGGCCCTCCGCCACGGCGTGGCTGCCGCTGGCCGCCTTGCGGGATGCACTGGACGCTTATGCGGTGGTCGGGGTGCCGCTGGACGATGCCGTATCTCCGGCGCTGCAGGCCTGGTTGATGCGCAATACGCTGGCGCCGCGCTGAAGGACGTGTCCGTTCTTGCACGTGCCGTTGACGGCGCGCGCGGCATAACAGGCGTAGTCGAGGATGCCGATGAGCCTGCAGGAATACCGCCGCAAGCGTCGTTTCGACCGCACGCCGGAACCGGCGTCGGATGGGCGCCGCGTGCGCGGCAAACGACCCATCTTCGTGGTCCAGCTGCATCACGCCAGCCACCGCCACTACGATTTCCGCCTGCAGGTCGGCGACACGCTGAAGAGCTGGGCCGTGCCCAAGGGCCCCAGTTTCGACCCGGACGTGAAGCGGCTGGCTGCCGAGGTCGAGGACCACCCGATCGACTATGCCGACTTCGAGGGCGACATTCCGAAGGGGCAGTACGGCGGTGGCCACGTCGCTACCTTCGACCGTGGCCTGTGGACGACCGACGGCGATGCCGAAGCGCAACTCGCCAAGGGCCATCTGCGCTTCCGCATGTTCGGCGACAAGCTCAAGGGCGGCTGGCATCTGGTCCGGACGCACAGGCAGGCGCGCCAACCGCAGTGGCTGCTGTTCAAGGAGCGCGACGATTTCGCCGGCACGCAGGAGGCCGACGACCTGCTGCAGGACGTGACGCCCGTGGGCGGGAAGTCCGCGCCACCGTTGCGCAAGGTACGCCAGCGTGCCGTCGTCGCCTCGCCCGGGACCGAGCGTTGGGCGCGGCGTGCGGCGCGGCTGGATGGCGCGCGCGCGACCCGCCACCGTCCCGGCTTCCGCACGCCGCAGCTCGCGAAACTGCAGGAACACGTTCCCCAGGGCGATACATGGCTGCATGAGGCCAAGTGGGACGGGTATCGACTGATCGCCCAGATCGCGAAGGGCAGGGCCAGGCTGTGGTCGCGCAATGAGATCGAATGGACCGCGAAGGCGCCCGAGATCGTCGCGGCCCTCGAAGCGCTCGCCTTGGATGATGCGGTGCTCGATGGCGAACTGGTGGCAGGGGGCGGACGGCAGGAGGACTTCGGCCTGCTGCAGGCCACCCTGTCCGGCGAGAAGCAGGCGGCGCTGTCGTACGTGCTGTTCGACATCCTGCAGGTCGATGGCGTGGACCTGGCCCGCAGCCCGCAGTACCAGCGCAAGGCGCTGCTGGCCGAAATCCTGAAGTCGCCGCCCGACCGGCTGGTGTACAGCTCGCATATCGTCGGGCGCGGCGACGAAGCGCTGGCGCTGGCACTGGAGCGCGGACTGGAGGGCATCATCAGCAAGCGTGCCGATGCGCCGTATCACGCCGGTCGCGGCGATGCCTGGCGTAAGATCAAACAGCGCGCTTCCGACGAATTCGCGGTCGTCGGTTACACCGCGCCGAAGGGCAGCCGCAGCGGCCTGGGTGCGCTGTTGCTGGCGGCGCCAGAGGGTGCACGTGGCTGGCGTTACGCGGGCCGCGTGGGCACCGGTTTCAGCCGCGAGCTGCTGGGGACGCTGGCGGCACAGTTGGCGCCGCGTGCCCGCAGCACCCCCACCGCACGCGTGGAGATCGACGATCCGGAACTGCGCCGTGCCCGATGGGTTGCGCCCACGCTGGTGGCGGAGGTCTTCCACCATGGCCTGGGCAACCAGGGCCTGTTGCGGCAGCCTTCGCTGAAGACGATCCGTCGCGACAAGCGCGCGGCCGACCTGCGCGATCCATTGCCTCCACGGAGCGTATCCGCCATGCCTGACTCACGCCGTGCTTCAAAGGCCCCCGACGGCGTGGAACTGACGCATCCCGAGCGTGTCGTCTTCCCCGACAGCGGCATCACCAAGCAACAGGTCTTCGACTATTACCACGCGATGGCGCGCTGGCTGCTGCCCGAGATCGAAGGCCGCCCCCTGTCCATCGTTCGCTGCCCACAGGGCGCGGGGCGGCCGTGTTTCTTCCAGAAACACCATACGCCGGGCATGGAGCAGATGGACGTGGTGCCGCTGGAGGAAGAGGGCGGCGCACGCGCGGACTATCTGGTGGTGCGCGATGAGACCGGCCTGCTGGAACTCGCGCAGTTCAATGCGCTCGAGTTCCATCCGTGGGGCGCCCGGGCGGAGACGCCCGACCGGGCTGACCGCATCGTCTTCGACCTCGATCCCGGCCCGGACGTGGCATGGGCACGCGTGGTGGACGCGGCACGGCTGGTCCGCAAGCGCCTGCGCGGGCTGGGATTGACGTCTTACGTGCGTACGTCCGGCGGCAAGGGCCTGCACGTGGTGGTGCCGTTGAAGCCCGCATGTCCGTGGACGCAGGCGAAGGATTTCGCACATGCCTTCGCCGAGTCGATGGCGGCCGCCGAGCCGTTGGCGTATGTCGCGACCGCGACGAAGAAGTTCCGCAAGGGTCGCATTTTCATCGACTACCTGCGCAACGGACGCGGTGCGACGAGCGTGGCCTCGTTCTCGCTGCGGGCACGCGACGGTGCCCCGGTGGCGATGCCCCTGCGCTGGGAAGAGCTGGGACGCATCAAGGGAGGCGATGCCTACACGCTGGCCTCCGCGCCGCGCCGCATGGCGCGCATCGGCGAACATCCGTGGGGCGACTACATGCGCGGGAAGCAGGATCTCGCAGCGGTCGCGGCGAGGCTGACCCAGGGCGCGCGCAAACGGGCGAAATCCCGCTGAGGTTTCCTGGCTGCCGCGAACAGGCAGGCCATGCGTCGCCAGCAAGAAGCCCCGCCAGAGCGGGGCTTCGTTTCTGTAGCGCATGCCAACTGGCTCAGCTGGCGCGCTTCAATACCTGCTTGCGATCGCGCATCACGTTGTGGCATTCGCGCACGCTGGGCAGCAGAGCCTGCGCTTCCGCACGCGCGGCGGCCGGGGTGTCGTCGTCGCTGATGGTTTCGTTGAAGGCCTTGAGCAGGCGGTCCTCGGATTCCTCGAGCTCGGCGACGTAGCCGTACGTGGTGTCGCCCAGGGCCGCGCGGACCTTGCCGTAGAACTGCTGCATGCTGCCGACCATCGTGCCGTGCTCGGCGGGCGTGCCGCCGGTCGCCGCGACGGTGGCGCTCAGGCGCGCCACGATGTCCTGCTTGACGCCGGCGATGCGCGTGAACAGCGATGCGAGTTCCGCATCCTTCACCTTGCCCGCGGCCTCGGTGTAGAAGCTGTGGCCGTCGCGCGCGATCTCGATCAGATCGTTGAGGCTGTGCTGGATCTTCTTCTGCGTATTCATGGGAACTCCTCTTTGGCAGGGGGGAGGGCGAGCCGCCTTCCGGAGCTCCACCGTGGCGCACCGGGGATCAACATCGCGTGACCTCGCGGCACCACGATTCATGAACATCGCGAGCGTGCGAAGCCGCCGTAAAGATCGCTAAAGATTTCCGTTACGCGGCCGATGGCATGAGATCGAACATGCGAAAAGGGCCGGTGCGCGTGCCGCTGCTTGCGAGAGTGACGGAGTGGTGGTCGAGGGGCCGGCGTGCGCAGGCCGCGTCACCGCGCGTGCGTGGCGTGACGGAGCGGGCGGACATCGTCGCCACATAGTTGTCGCACGACGCGCCACCGCGCGACTGGGCCGGACCGCTGCTGCGCCTCGCCGGGGTGGATGCCGCAGCGCTGCAGTCGCCGGAGGAGGGGGAGCCCGTCATTGCCGCTGCTGCGCGTGCGCTGGCACGCTTCGCCGAAGATCCGCAGCGCCTGCCGCGACGACCGCAGCTGCTGCCGCACCTGCTCAGCACCCTCAACGACGAAGAAGCGTCGAGCCGGGACATCGCGGGCATCATCGCCCGCGATCCCGCACTGGCGGCCAACCTGCTGAAACTGGCGAACAGCGCGCTCTATCGCAGCCATGCGGCGCCCGTGGAAAGCCTGGATCGTGCGGTGGCGATGGTCGGTGTCGACGGCCTGCGGCATCTGGTCGCCGTCGCGCTGATGCAGCCGGTGATGAAGATGGACGGCGGCGTTTTCGGGCGCCTGCCGGACCTGATCTGGGACCACACGCAGCGCACCGCGCTGATCGCCGCCGACGCCGCGCGCGCAGGCGGTCGCGAGGACGTCTTTGCTGCGCAGCTGCTGGCGTTGTTGCAGGGGCTGGGCGCGATCGTGGTCGTGCAGGCGCTCCGGGATGCCGTCGACCGGAACGCGGGCGCATTGCCCGCCGTCGATGCACTGGCCGAGCTGTTGCATCGCTGGTCGCCCAGTCTGGGGCGTGCGGTCGCGGGCGCGTGGGGGCTGTCGGAGCGCGTCATGCTGGCATTGCATGAGCAGGATGTCGGCGATATCGCAGCGGCCAGTGGGCTGGCGCGCGCGCTCTCGCGGGCGGCACCTGAGGCCAGCAGGGCGATGGAACTTCCGCCAGCGTCCGACGTGGCAGCCTGACGGTTCGTTTTCCCACCAGTCAGGCAACGCACGCGCGCTTGACGCGATCCTTATCTCGCATGCGGTATCCCTCGATCAGGCAAAGTCCAACGACGAGGTGTGTCCATGACACTCGAATTGCGTTGCCGATGCGGAAAGGTGCGGGGCACGGTGAATGCGCGCCGCGCGTACGCACGCGCCACGTGCTACTGCCACGACTGCCAGGCGTATGCACGCCATCTCGGCCAGCCTGGCGTGATGGATGCGCGGGGCGGGACCGACATCATCGCGATGAATCCCGATGCGGTGACGTTCACCTCGGGCGAAGAGCACATCGCGGGCCTGTGCCTGCGCGAAGGCGGCCTGCTGCGCTGGTACGCGGGCTGTTGCCGCACGCCGTTGGGCAATACACCGCGGGACGGCAGGACGGCCTACGTCGGCATCGTGGCCGCATGCCTGCCCGATGCGGTGGAACGGGACGCGGCCTTCGGTCCGCGCGACCGGATCGTCCTGAATGCAGGCTCCGCCATGGACCGCGTGCAGCCGACGCCGTTCGCCCTGGTGGGCGGGGGGCTGCGGATCGCCGCCGGCATCACGATGGCGAAACTGCGCAGGCAGACGCCGTCGCTGTTCTTCGACATGAACGGGCAACCGCATAGGACCGCGCATCCGCTCAGTGCGCAGGAGCGCAGGTCCGCGCGCCCGGAACCTGCCTGAGCGTCGCGCGCGCGTATAGCGTCAGGCGAACTGGCGGTCGACGCGCGCGGTGAACAGCAGGTCGGCTTCCACGGGCTCGCCCATCAGGTACCCCTGGTAGAGGTCGCAGCCGAGGCGCCGCAGGTGCTGGCGTTGTCCCGGCGTTTCGACGCCTTCCGCCACCACGCGCAGGTTCAGCGTTTTCCCCAGCGCGATGATCGATGCCACGATGGCCACGTCGTCGGCATTGGTTTCCAGTTCGTGCACGAAGGCGCGGTCGATCTTCAGTTCGTCCGCCGGCAGGCGCTTCAGGTACAGCAGGCTCGAGTAGCCGGTGCCGAAATCGTCGATGGATATCTTCACGCCCATCCGCGTCAGTTCGTCGAGGATGCCCAGGCTGGCATCCGCGTCGCGCATCGCCGTGGTTTCGGTGATCTCCAGCGTCAGGCTGTCGGCCGGCACGCCGTGCCGGGCCAGCGCGTTGGCGACGGTTTCGACCAGCGAGGGCGACGAGAACTGGAGGGGCGACAGATTGATCGCCACGTTGTCGATCACGTGGCCGGCTTCGCGCCAGGCGCGCATCTGGCGGCAGGCCTCGTCGAGTACCCAGTCGCCCAGCGCGAGGATCAGGCCGCTGCGCTCCGCTGCGGGAATGAAAGCACCCGGCGAGAGCAGTCCCAGCTCCGGATGCTGCCAGCGCAGCAAGGCCTCGGCGCCCACCATGCGGTAGTCCGGCGCGGCGAACTTCGGCTGGTAGTGGAGGACCAGTTCGTCGCGCTCGACGGCGCGGCGCAGCTCGTTCAGCAGCTTGACCTGCTGGTGGGCACTGATGTTCATCGACGGCGCAAAGAAGGTGTACCCGTTCCGGCCGTTGTCCTTGGTGTGGTACATCGCGGCGTCGGCATGCGCCATCAGCTCGCGCTCGCTGTCGCCGTCGGACGGGTACAGTGCGATGCCGATGCTGCCGGTGACATGCAGGTCGACGCCCTGCACCGGCAGCGCCGTCGTCGCGACGGTATCGATGATGCGCTGGGCCACCATGGCGGCGCCTTCGGGGTCGGTGGTGGCGATGATCAGCACGAACTCGTCGCCGCCAAGGCGTGCGAGGGTGTCCTGGCTGCGCAGCAGGCCGCGCACGCGGGCGGCCACGTCCGCGAGCAGCGCATCGCCGGCCTGGTGGCCGTAGGCGTCGTTGATGCCCTTGAAGCCGTCCAGGTCGAGGAACATGACGGCGAACTGTTCATGCTTGCGCTTGGCTTTCTCGATCGCCTGCTCGATGCGGTCCTGCAGCAGGATGCGGTTGGGCAGGCGCGTGAGCGGGTCGTGCAGCGCCGCCTGCACCAGTTCCTCGTTGGCGCGCGCCAGCGAGTTCGCCAGGTGGTGCGTGCGCGCATGCATCTGCCGGTCCAATACCGACACGAGCAGCGCGATGCCCATGATGGAGACGGTCGCCACGACCACCAGGTTCGCCAGCCACTGCGTGGGTACGCCACCGTCACGCGCGGCGCCGCACCAGCTGTCGGCAGGGAACTCGGCCGCCGCCATGCCGGTGTAGTGCATGCCGACGATCGCGAAGCCCATCACCACCGCGGCCAGCACCCGCAGCAGGTGCTTGCGGCGCCCGCCGCGACGCAGGTGGAAGGCGATCCACAGCGCGGCCCCGGAGGCGACCACGGCGATCACGATGGACAGGGTGAACCAGCCGGGGTGGTAATCGATGCCCGGTTGCATCTGCAGTGCCGCCATGCCGATGTAGTGCATCAGCGCGATGCCGATGCCCATCAGCACCGCGCCCAGCAGCAGGCGCCGGAACGGCAGCTGCGCCTGCGAGACCAGCCACAGGGCGAACGCCGACGAGCCGACGGCCGCCAGCATCGAGCAGAACGTCAGGGTGATGTCGTAGCCCAGCGGGATCGGCAGGTCGAAGGCGAGCATGCCGACGAAGTGCATCGACCACACACCGAGACCCATCGCGAATGCGCCCCCGGCGAGCCACCAGCGGGCGGCGACGCCCTGGGTGGTGGCGACGCGGCCGGCCATGTCGAGAGCGGTGTACGACGCGAGGATGGCAACCAGCAGGGAGAAGAGGACGAGGATCTCGTTGTAGGTGCCGGTCATGGGATGGTTCGTTGCCCAGGGCATGAGCGTATCGGTCATTACTATCGGCGCTGCATCCGGCTTCTTGAGCGGCTGGAGCCCGGCGGACGCAGCGGATCGGTCGTTCCAGCACCTTTGGCACAGTCGGCGGCGGAACCCCGCCGATATCCTTCCAGCACGCCCGCGCGCGATGCGCGCCTGTCCCGCTGCCGGAGAACCCTGTTGAAGAAGACCCTGCTGTCCGCCGCCACGCTGCTGGCCCTCGCCGCTGCCGCCCCGCTGGCGGCCCACGAAGACCATGGCTGCCTGGATGACGGCTGCACGCTGCAGTCGCTGTTCGCCGAACCCGACGCCGGTGGGGCCGCGGCGGCCGGAACGACGATCGCCGCCAAGCGCTTCGGCAGTTGGGGCCTGGATACCGCCGGCATGGACCGCCAGGCCAAGCCCGGCACCGATTTCTTCCGCTATGTCAGCGGCACCTGGGCCGATACCACGCCGATTCCGGCCGATCGCTCCAGTTACGGCGGTTTCGCCATCCTGCGCGACCTGTCCGAGGCGCGCCTGCGCGTGCTGGTCGAAGGCTACGCGCTGGGCGATCCGGCCACCGGGGGCGACCCGGCCAAGATCGCCGCGCTGTACCGCGGCTTCATGGACGAGCAGGCCATCGATGCGCTGGGCGCCAAGCCGCTGCAGCCGGTCCTGGCCGAGATCCGCGCAGCGAAGGACAAGGACGCCGTGGCGCGCCTGATGGGTCAGCGCGGCGGCTTCTTCGACAGTTTCTTCAATCTGGGTGTCAGTGACGATCAGAAGGACCCCGACCGCTACACGCTGTACCTGAGCCAGGGCGGCCTGGGCCTGGGCGATCGCGAGATGTACCTGCGCGACAACTTCAAGCCGCAGCGCGAGCGTTACGAGGCCTACATCGCGCAGATGCTGCAGTTGGCAGGCTGGGCCAAGCCGCAGGAGAACGCGAAGGCGATCCTGGCGCTGGAGACCCGCATCGCGGACGCGCACTGGACGCGTGCTGAAAGCCGCAACCGCGACAAGACCTATAACCCGCTGGAAATGACGGCGTT
This sequence comes from Pseudoxanthomonas sp. PXM01, assembly GCF_014851815.1. Lineage (GTDB taxonomy): Bacteria > Pseudomonadota > Gammaproteobacteria > Xanthomonadales > Xanthomonadaceae > Pseudoxanthomonas_A. The sequence continues at coordinate 615,269 of NZ_JACVAJ010000001.1, read as the reverse complement.
CGCGACGACCTCGCCTGGCTTCCCCTGGGCCTCGTTCTTCAAGGCCGCGGGCGTCGATGGCGCGGGCCGCGTGGTGATCCGCCAGGATTCCGCCATCCCGAAGATCGCCGCGATCTTCGGTGAAGCGGACGTGGCCACGCTGCAGGCCTGGCAGGCGTTCCATGCCGCCGACAATGCGGCGCCGCTGCTGTCGAAGGACTTCTCGGTCGCGCAGTATGAATTCCGCGACAAGTTCCTGTCCGGCCAGCCGCAGCAGCGCGAGCGCTGGAAGCGCGGCGTGTCCTTCGCGGAATCGGCGATGGGCGAGGCGATCGGCCGCGACTACGTCACGCTGTATTTCCCGCCTGACGCGAAAGCGAAGATGGATGCGCTGGTCGCCAACGTGAAGGCGGCGATGGGCGCGCGCCTGGACACGCTGGCGTGGATGAGTCCGGCCACCAAGGCCGAGGCGCACGCCAAGCTGGCCGGGTTCGGCCTGAAGATCGGCCATCCCGACAAGTACCGCGACTACAGCGCCCTGGTGGTCAAGAACGGCGACCTGTTCGGCAACGCGCAGCGTGCCGGCCAGTTCGAGTGGGACTACCGCCGCGCGCGCATCGGCCAGCCGGTGGACAAGGGCGAGTGGGGCATGACCCCGCAGACGGTCAACGCGTACTACAACTCGGTGAAGAACGAGATCGTGTTCCCGGCCGCCATCCTGCAGCCGCCGTTCTTCGATCCCGATGCCGATCCTGCGGTGAACTACGGCGGCATCGGCGGCGTGATCGGCCACGAGATCATCCACGGTTTCGACGACCAGGGGCGCAAGTCCGACGGCAAGGGTGTGCTGCGCGACTGGTGGACGGCCGACGACGCGGCCAAGTTCGAAGTGCAGGCCGCCAAGCTCGGTGCGCAGTACGAGGCCTACACCTTTGCGCCGTTGCCCGGCATGCACATCAACGGGCGCGTGGCGATGGGCGAGAACATCGGCGACCTCGGCGGCCTGACCATCGCCCTGGAGGCCTACCACCGTTCGCTGGGCGGCAAGCCCGCGCCGGTGATCGATGGCTTCACCGGCGACCAGCGCTTCTTCATGGGCTGGGGCCAGATCTGGCGCACGCTGTGGCGCGATGATGCGCTGCGCCAGCAACTGGTCAACGGCACGCACTCGCCGGGGCACATCCGCGCGTTCGCACCGCTGCGCAACATCGATGCGTGGTACGACGCGTTCGGCATCAAGCAGGGCGATCCGCTGTACATCGCCCCGCAGGATCGCGTGCGGATCTGGTGATCCGCTGACCTCCACCGGCAGGCGTGCATGCGCGCCTGCCGGGCGAGGCGAACGCCGCAGGGTTGCATGGTGACGGCGTCACACCGATGATGCGGGGGTTGTTCCACGCCCCCGCGCCATGTCCTCCCGTTCCGCTCCCACCTCGCAAGGCGACCTGTTCGGCGGCCCGCAGCCGGGCCGGCTGCACCGGCTGTTCTTCGCGCTGGTGCCCTCGGCGGGCGAGCGCGAAGGCCTGCGGCATCGCGCGGAAGACCTCAAGGCCGCCTTCCCGCAGGCGCGCTGGGTGCATCCCGAGCGCTACCACCTGACGCTGCATTTCCTCGGCGAGAGCGATGGCCCGCGCGAGGACATGGTGCGCACGGCGCGCGATGCGATGCAGGACTGGCAGCTGGAACCGGTCGGCATCACCCTCGACCACCTGCTGTGCCTGGGCAATCCGAAAAACCCGGCATTGACGCTGGCTGCGCTGGCGCCGTCGCCTGCCGTCGTCGCTTTCTGGCGCAATCTGCAGCAGCGCCTGTTGCGGGCCGGCTTCAAGCAGCACGTGGGACGCAGCTTCGTTCCGCACCTGACGCTGGCCTACGTGCCGCCGCGCACCGCGCCGGTCGACGTGGCGCCGATGGTCCTGCACCCGCAGGCCGTCCACCTGCTGCAGAGCATCGAGGGCGAGGCCGACTACGACAAGCTGGGCGAGTGGCCGCTGGGCTGATGTGGCGCGCGTCGAGGCGCTAACATGGCGGCGCGATGGGGATCGCGTGAGGACAGACAGGGGAGGGGTGATGGAGCGTCCGGTATGGCGTCGCGGTGTCGCGATGCTGGTTTTCCTGCTGGGCCTGTCCGCGTTCGCCGCGCAGGCCAGCATGCGCGAGGTCGAGCCCGGCAGTGCGCCGGCGTTGAAGGCGGGCGAGGGGCTGGTGCTGATGGCGGTGGATACGCCGGTGCCGGTGTACTCCGTACGCATGAACCGCGACGGCAAGATCTTCGGCTCGGGCGCGATGCGCCAGCTGAAGGCCGGTCGCAGCTTCCGCCTGTACGCGGTGCCCGCCGGTGCCTACGGCTGGCGCGAACTGCAGATGATCCACGGCTACAGCTACAAGCTGGCCGACGACGAGGATTTCCGTTTCAAGGTCGAGGCCGGGCGGATCACCTACCCGGGTGACCTGCTGTTCCGGCCCACCTCGGTCTGGCGCGCGCAGTTTGCCATGGCCAATCGCGCGTTGGCCGCGATCGACTGGCTGCGGGAGGAGCATGCCGCGATCTACGCGGCTTACCCGTTCGAGTTCACCGGACGCTATCCGGATCCGTTCCCGGCCTTCTACAAGGCGGTGCAGGCGACCGGGACGCAGGACACCACTGCCGACCTCGGCGAACCGCCGGCGCCATCCGCATTGCCGCTGCCGGTGGCCACGCTGTTCAAGCGGGACCGCATCCTGGAAGCCAGCATCAACCCCACCGGCACGCTGCTGGCGCTGCATGTGCACGAAGGCAAGGACGACTGGGGCGTGGATCTCGTCGATCTGAAGGCGGGCAAGGTGTCGAGGCTCGCAAAAAGCGCACTGGCGTTCGACCGGATGGAATGGGCCAGCGACGATCTGCTGCTGCTGACCATCGACAAGCCGAGAGGACTGCAGATGGTCACGGTGGTGCGCGTCGACCGGGACGATGCCGGCAACCGTCGCTACACGCAGATCAAGCTGCCGCGCGATGGCGTGATCGTGGATCCATTGCCCGCCGACCCGGCCCACATCCTGTTCGCCAGCTACTCCAACCAGGGCGAGCCGATGGTGCACCGGCTTCCGATCGGGAGCCAGCAGTCGGTGGATGCGTTCCGGTTCATCTATCGCGATCGCGTCAACCAGGGTTTGACGGATGACGTGGGCTGGTTCACGGACGGGTTCGGCCGGCTGCGGTTGGTGATGGCCCGCAAGGACGATGGTTACGTGTTGCTGCGCAAGGAAGAAGGCGAGTACCGGCAGGTCCTTGCGCTGAACGAGGACATGGACTTCGATCCCGTCGCGCTGTCGCACGATGCCGCCGTGGTCTACGGCTTCACCGAAAAGGATCGCGGCCAGCGCGACCTGGTCGAGTACGACCTGGCGAAGAAGGCAGTGACGCGGACGCTGTTCACGCGGCCGGGCCAGGATGTGCGCAGGGTGCTGTTCGACGCCCGGCGTGTGCCCATCGGCGTGCAGTACTACGAAAGCGGCAGGATCGTCAGCCACTACTTCCAGTCGGATGACGTGCACATGGAAGGCCTGCTGCAGAAGGCCTTCCCGGGCAGGCTGGTGCAGGTACTCGACCGAAACCGCGACGGCCGCCATGTGGTGCTCAGTGTCGATGGCCCGGACCATCCGCCGCAGCTGTTCCACCTGGATGCGGCCGGTGGCCAGGTGTCGCTGATCGACGACTTCGCGCCGTCGCTCGCCGAGCTGCGCTTCGCCCCGGCGGAAGTCCTGCAGGTCAAGCACGCCGACGGCACGAAGATCGATGCCTTCCTGACGCTGCCGGCGGGGCCGGGCAAGCGTCCCCTGGTGGTGATGCCCCACGGCGGGCCGATCGGCGTGGCCGACAGCCTGCATTTCGACCGCGACGTGCAGTTCATCGCGTCATTGGGCTACGCAGTACTGCAGGTCAATTTCCGCGGCTCGGAGGGGTACGGAAAAGCGTTCCGCGAGGGCGGTTACCGCGGCCACGGCACGGTGATCGAGGACGACATCGAGGCCGCGCTCCAGCACGCCCTGGCGCGCTATCCCCTCGATCCGGCGCGCATGTGCATGGTGGGCGCCAGCTACGGTGGTTACTCCTCGCTGGTCGCCGCGGTGCGATGGCCCGACCGCTTCCGGTGCGCGGTGTCGATTTCAGGCGTCAGCGATCGCGTGCTGTTCTTCACCGCCAGCGATTCGGCCAGGCGCGCCAAGACGCGCGAGCACATGGAGAAGACCATCGGCAATCCGCACACCGACCTGGCGCGGATGCAGGAGACCTCGCCGCTTTACCAGTACGCGCGCATCCGCACGCCGGTGATGTTGATCCATGGCCTGGAAGACGAGCGGGTGGACTACGAACACAGTCGCCGGCTCGCGCGCATGCTGCGCCTGGGCGGACATCCCGCCGTCGGCTTGGTGTTCGAGAAGGAAGGTCACGGCTTCGACTCGCAGGAGAACGAGGAGAAATCCTGGACGGCCGTGGCCGGCTTCCTGCAGAAGCACTTGGGCGCGACGGATGCGCCGGCGAGGTCGGCGGCGGCGCCCTGAGCGAAGGCGCTCAGCGTGAGAGGCGGCGCAGGGCGTCCAGCTTGGCGTGGTAGAGCTTGCGGTTGTCGCCTTCGGCGAGACGTTCGGCACGCGCCAGCGCCTTGCCTGCCCGGCGGTTGTCGCCCATCTGGAAGTACACGCGCGCCAGGCCGAAATGGAAGCGGTGTTCGTCCGGGAACAGCTTGATCGCCTGCCGGTAGTCGCGGACGGCCCGTTCGAAATAGCCTTCGCGCTCGTGCCGGACGCCCTGCATGAAATGGTGGAACGGATCCAGGGCCTGCACGCGCTCCAGGCGGGCCTGCAGGCGTGCGGCGGCGGCGGTGTTGCCGGTGCGCTGGTAATGCGCGGCCAGGTTGGACAGGGCGCCGGGGTCCTGCGGGTTCAGCTGCAGCGCATGCAAGTAATGCTGTTCGGCCTGCACCGGGTCGCCATGGCGCAGGTGCAGGACGCCGGTGTTGCTCCACGTCACGGCGTAGGCGGGATCCAGCGTCTTGGCCACGCTGGCGTAGCGCAGGGCGTCGTCCAGCCGGCCGGCTTCCAGCAGGTCGGCGGCGCGGTTGTTGTAGTAGTGGACCAGCAGGCGCGCGTCGCTGATCTGGCGCGGTGGCTTGCGCGCGATCACCTGGTCCCAGGCGACGTCGACGGTCAGCTGGCGGCGCTGGATGTGCACGCCGGCATTGACGTGGTGGGTGCGGTAGAGCGTGTCCTGTTCCTGCCGCCAGGCCAGGGTCTCGTCGATTTGCTGGCCATAGGCCTGCAGGCCGGCTTCGCGCGCGAGCGCGATGGCCAGCAGGGTGAAGCTGAGGCAGTTCGCCTTGCGGGTGGCGTAGGCCTCGGACACCGTGTGGTTGGCGTCGATGTCGTAGCTCATGCCCAGGTCGTCGGGCGAGAACAGAAACTCGACCATCCGCCGCAGGCGTTGCTCGGAACCGCGCGGCGTCGACAGGACCCTGGCGCGGAACTGCTGCCGCAGCGGGTCGGGCAGGGCCATGATCTCGGCCGGGGTGGGCGGTTGGGCGGCGGGAACGGAGGGCGCGACGGGCGGGGGCGCCAGTCCGGCCACGGCCAGCGTGGCGGCCAACAGGGTGGCGATCATGGGGCGGCCCTCCCGACGGAGACGATGGCGGCAGTCTATGCGCTGTGGCGATGCAGCATGGACACATTGCGGGCGTTAGGATGTGCGCATGGACCTCGTTGCCCACCTGATAGCCTGCCCCCACTGCGCCGCGATGAACCGCGTGCCGGTGGAGCGGCTGGCCGAGGCGCCGCAGTGCGGTCGCTGCCACGACGCGTTGTTCACCGGTGTGCCGCTGGCGCTGGGCGAGGCGGACTTCGATCGCCATGCACTGCGCAGCACCTTGCCGCTGCTGGTCGATTTCTGGGCGCCGTGGTGCGGTCCGTGCCTGCAGATGGCGCCGCATTTCGAGCGCGCGGCAGGCGTGCTGGAACCGGCGATGCGCCTGGCCAAGGTCGACACGGACGCCAGCCCGGGACTGGGCAACCGCTTCGGCATCCGCAGCATCCCGACGATGGTGCTGCTGCAGGGCGGCCGTGAGATCGCGCGGCAGAGCGGTGCGATGCAGGCGGAGGGGATCGTGCGGTGGGTGAGGGGACAGGTGGGTGCCTGATACGCGCGAATGTTCATTCGGACTGGAGAATGAACGTGTCAGCCTGAGGCTGCTCGATGCGCGGGATCGCGAGCTGTACGTGGCGGTCTATACCGATCCCGTGATGATGGCGCAGGTAGGTGCACCCCTTGACGGCGAGGCCGCGCGCGTCGCGTTCGACAGGACATGCAGGGCGAACCTCGAGGCCGCATTGCGTCATCGTTGCTGGGTCATCACGGCCGCTCCGGATGGCGCGGTCGCCGGTCTGCTGGGATTGGGCAGGAAGGCGGACGTTGTCGAGATCGGCGGCATGATCCTGCCCGAGTGGCAGGGCCGCGGCATTTCAGGGCATGCCTTCCCGCTTGGCATGCAGGTAGCGTTCTCTGAACCCACTGTCGCGCACATGATGATTCGTTACCGCTCCACGAACACGTTCGCGGCCGGCTTGATGTACAAGATTGGATTCAACAAGATCGCCGATGCTCATCCGGACGATGGCCTGGAGCGCTGGTGGCTGACACGCGAAGAATGGGTGCGGTGGCGGGCGATGTCGTCGCGTCCGTCCCCGTGCGTCGCCGAGGAGAATGAATGAAATCGGGAAGCTTGGCCTGCGTGGGCCTGGGGATGACATTGGGGGCGCACTTGGCGCCACGGTCGCGCAACTACATCGAACAGGCGGATGTCGTCTTCCTGTCCGTTTCAGACCCTGTGGTCGAACTGTGGGTGCAGGAAATGCATCCCGATGTGCGTAGCCTGCAGCCTTTCTACGCCGAGGGTAAGGCGAGGACGGAGACGTACCGCCAGATGATCGACGCGATGATGGCTGAGGTGCGCGCCGGGCACCGTGTCTGCGGTGCGTTCTACGGCCACCCGGGCGTCTTCGCTCAGGTTCCGCACCGGGCCATCGCGCAGGCGCGCGCGGAAGGGTTCGATGCGGTGATGGAGGCTGCAGTGTCGGCCGAAGATTGTCTGTATGCGGACCTGGGGATAGATCCCGGTAACGTGGGTTGTCAGCACTACGAGGCAAGCCAGTTCCTTCTTTACCAGCGTGTGTTCGATCCCACGGCGTATCTTGTGCTGTGGCAGATTGGTGTCGTTGGCGACCGCAGCGTGTCCAGAACGTCTACCGGGGCGCCCCACCGCGCATTGCTGCTTGAGCTGCTGACCCCGTCCTACGGACCCTCCCACGAAGTCATCGCTTACGAAGCCGCGACGCTGCCAATATCGTCGCCGAGGGCCGATCGCATGTCGTTGGAGGCGCTGTTGTCCGCCGATCTCACTCCCGCGACGACCTTGGTGATTCCGCCCACGGGCCCGATGCGCCCCAATCAGGCCATGCTCGACCGGCTGAAGGTGCTTGAAGCCGGATAGACCACCCGCAGGCCAGATTTGCCCCTCGGGGCCAGGACTTGGGTAGAGGTGGTCGCCAAAAGAGGCTATCTTCGGCATCCGGGCGGGGCTGTGAGTTGGCCGTCGTCCTGGCAGGCGGCCTGTGCCGGCGGGGAACCGGTCATCGGTTTATCGGCTTGGCCGCGGAAAATCAACAGCCTTTTGGGGGAGACTACCTGTGTCGGTCGTAATTGGAATGCTTGAGAAGATGGGGGCCTCGGCCGCGTTTGGCCGGGTACCGCTGGAGTTGCTGGATACTGCAGAAGGGGATGCGCTCGCGCCTGCCGAACGCCTTGCATTGCGCGGTCAGGACGCGACCGCACTGAACAGGCTGCTGGATGGTCGCGCAACCATGTTCTGCATGATCGCTACGCCGGATGGCTCGGAAGAACGCGATGTTCCCGACGGTGCCGAGGAATTGCCGGACAGTCAGGAACCTGAGGAAGAATGAGTACGGGACGGCCGGGCATCGCCCGGCCGTCCAAGCCAAGGAGTCTGAAGATGGACGCACGTAGGTTCCGGTACGGATTACTGGGTTGCTTGCTCGGGCTGCTAAGCGCACCCGCATTCGCTGCGCCCTCATTCGACGCGCTGTTGAAGCAGGCAGACGAAGTCAGGACGGGCGACCCGACCGCCTTCTACAAACTCCTCTCGCAACTCGAGCTTCAGCAGGAAAGTGCGACCAAGGAACAGCGCAACAAGCTGCGCCTGATGAAGGCGCACGGCTTCCTCATGAAGGGCCAGTCCGAACTGGCGATCCAGGAGTTGCAGGAGCTGGGCACGGGCAGCGAAGACGTCAATCTCCGCTTTCGTGCGGGCGCCATGCTGGCGAATACCTATGCCGTCACCCGGCGTTTCGAGCAGGGACTGAGCGCACTCAACGAAGCCCTGCCGCTGGCATCCCAGGTCACCGACCGCGACAGTCGCCACCATGGCCTCATGGCGGCCGGCATTCTCTACAACCAGGTCGGCGAGTACAGCCTGGGCCGTGACTATGCCCAGCAAGTGCTGGAAGACGATCCGAAAGGGCGTAGCAAATGCCTTGCCGGCAATCTGGTCGTCGAATCGCTGCTTGGCCTGCATCAGCCGGTGCAGGAGGAGATGATTTTCTCCGCGATCCAGGCGTGCGAGCAACAGGAAGAATCCCTGCTGGCGGGATTCTCCCGAACCTATCTCGCGCGCAAATGGGTCGCGGACGGCAAACTCAAGAATGCCATCGACGTGCTGGAGAGACACCTGTCCGACGTCGAGGCCACGAAGTATCCGCGCTTGATCGGCGAGTACCACTCCATGCTGGCAGATTACCGCATGAAGCTGGGCGAAATAGGCGCTGCCGAAAAGCACGCGAATACGGCCGTCGCGCAAGGAACGGCGATCAACGGATCGTTGCCGTTGGTCGTCGCTCATCGAGTGCTGTACGAGATCGCGAACATGCGCGGCGATCCGGCGATGGCGCTTGAGCAATACAAGAAGTACGCCAATGCCGACAAGGCGTACCTCAACGAGGTCAAGACGCGCGAACTGGCTTACCAGCTGGTGCGCCAGCAGATCCTGCAGAAGAACCAGCAGATCAGCGTGCTCGACCAGAAGAACCAGGTGCTCCAGCTGCAGCGCAAGGTCGACCAGCAGGCCGCGCAGAACACGCGGCTGATCGTGATCCTGCTGGTGCTGCTGATCGCCTCGATCGGCTATTGGGCATTCAAGATCAAGCGCGTGCAGCTGTCCCTGAAGAAGATGGCCGAGACCGATGCCCTGACCGGCATCTGCAACCGCCACCACTTCACCCTGCGCGCCGAGCGCGCGCTGGCCGAGTGCGCGCGCAACGGCGAGCAGGCCTCGCTGATCATGTTCGACCTGGACCACTTCAAGAACATCAACGACCGCTTCGGCCATGGCACCGGCGACTGGGCGCTGAAGGAAGTGGCCGAGGCCAGCAAGGGCTTCTGCCGCCGCATCGACGTGCTCGGCCGCCTCGGCGGTGAAGAGTTCGCCATCCTGATGTACGGCTGCGACCTGCGGGCCGCCGCCCGCGTGGCCGAAGACTGTCGCGTGCGCCTGGCCCAGATCGAGACCCGCGAGACCGGGCACGTGTTCGCCATCACCGGCAGCTTCGGCGTGACCTCAAGCCAGCTGTCGGGCTACAGCCTGGCCAAGCTGCTCTCGCAGGCCGACAAGCAGCTGTATCGCGCCAAGCACGCCGGCCGCAACCGTGTCTGCGTGTACGACGCGGAGCAGGAGAACGTCCGCGCCGCCAGCAACGTGCTGGAGATGCCGCACCGCGATCGCGCCGAGCACCTCGGCGCCTGAGGGCCCGGATCAGGGCGTGTCGACGATCGCCCGCAGGCCGTCGTCGATCGCCAGCTGGTTGCGGCCCCGGCTCTTGGCCTGGTACAGCGCCCGGTCGGCCGCTTCCAGCCAGGCCCGCAAGCCCGCGGCTCCCGTCGTCTTCGCCAGGCCCAGGCTGACGGTGGGGCGAAGCCCCGGCGCGCTGTCCACCTGCAACGCCTGGACGCCTTCGCGGATGCGCTGCGCCACGATGCCGGCCGCCTCCACGTCGGTGCCGCGCAGCAGCACCGCGAATTCGTCGCCGCCCAGCCGGCCGGCCGCGTCGTGGCCACGGATGCTGTGGCGGATCACCTCCGCCGTGGCCCGCAGCACGTCGTCGCCCGCGGCATGGCCGTAACGATCGTTGATCGTCTTGAAGTGGTCGATGTCGATCATCAGCAGCGTGGCCGGCTCGCCGGTCGCCGCGCACTGGTCGAGCAGCAGTGCCGCCTGTTCCTGCCAGTAACGGCGGCTGTCCAGCGCGGTCAGCGTGTCGCGCCGGCTCAGTTCGTCCAGTTGCCGGTTCTGCCGCTTCACCTTGCGCACCAGGTGGTAGCTGGCCTGGCTGACGGCGATCGTGTGGATCAGCAGCATCGGCAGGCACGCAACCATCACCGGCATGCTGGTGACCGCCTGCATTTCGAACCCGGTCGCCGTGCCTGCGGCCACCGCACCGGCGGCCATCAGCGGCAGCGACCAGTACCAGAGCCGGTCGATGCCCGTGCTGATCTTGTCCACCGTGGCCAGGGTCACCAGCAGGACGCTGGGCAGCAGGTTGAAGCCCATCAGCGGCACCCACATGCCGGCGAGGATCGAGTCGACCAGCAGATTGCGGATCTCGCCGCGGAACGGCACCCGGTGGCGCAGCGCCAGCCACAGCGCGAGCTGCGGCCACAGCACCGTGGTGAACAGCAGGAACAGCCAGTGGCCCGCGCCCGCCTGGTTCTCCAGCAGGACCATGCCGATCGGCAGCGCGCTCAACCCCATGCCGAGCACCCGCAGCCGGTAGATCCGGCGCGGCAGGCGTTGGGTATGGCGCTCCGGATCGGTCCCGGGCGGTGCGGTGAACGGCATTGGCGCTGGAGTCCCCTTGCTCGTGGCGGCCATCCCCGGGGCGCCGGGGGATGGCGGAGTGTAGGTCAAAGCGTGATGGCGGGCACGCTGCGGAGTCATGCCTAACAGGGCGGCCGCCCGCACGGATTCTTGAGCGGCTGGACGATAATCCGGTGTCTTCCCTGCGTGATCCGCCGATGCCCGAGCCCCGACCTGCCGCCCAGCGGCTGTCCCCTCCAACGCCGATCCGGTTGGCCGGGTTGGCCGCGATGACCGGTGCGGTCGGGTTCCTGATGGTGGCGGGGTCATTGCAACTGGTGCGGGGCGACCTGGACTGGCAGCGGGCTACCCTGAGCCAGTATCTGCTCGGCCCTTGGGGGCTGCTGCTGCGAACCACGTACTGCGTGCTCGCTGCGACCATCGTGGTGCTCGCGATGGGCTTGCGCGCGCAATTGTCGTCGAGGGCGCGCAGCGCGGCGCCGCTGCTGCTGTTCTGCATGGGCGCCGCGGGGCTGGCGGGCGTGGCGCTCGGCGATTCCTGGCTGCCGCAGTCGGCGCCGGACTTCCATCACTGGTTCCATCACACCTGCGCGATCACCGCGTTCCTCTGCGTCACCACCGGCATGTTGCTGCAGGCGTGGCGGTTCCGCCTGGACGAGGCGTGGCGTCGGTACTTTCCGCTGGCCGCCGCGTGGTCATCGATCTGCTACGCCCTGTTGTGGCTGCATGCGCTCTGGCCGCCCGCAGGTCCGGGCTGGGTGCAGAAACTGCTGATCGCGCTGATCGTCATCGCCATGTGGCTCGGCGGGTGGTGGCTATGGCGCGCGGCATCCGGTGCGGTGGTGCGGCCGCAGCGCTAAGCTGCCCATTCAACAACGGAGGAATCCCCATGATCCAACGCTTCGACGTAGGCCCGCGACTGTCCGAGATGGCCATCCACAATGGCGTGGTGTACCTGGCCGGCCAGATCGCCGAAGACGCCACGCAAGGCATCGCCGGACAGACCCAGCAGGTGTTGGGCGAGATCGACGCGTTGCTGGCGCGTGCAGGGACCGACAAGTCGAAGATCCTGCGTGCCGAAATCTTCATCAAGGACCTGCAGGACTTCGAGGCGATGAACCGCGTGTGGGATGCGTGGGTGCCGGAAGGCAACGCGCCGCCGCGCGCGACCGTGCAGGCCAACCTCGCGCGTCCTGCATGGCTGATCGAGATCGTGGTGACTGCCGCGGTCTGAGGCATGGCGACGCGCAAGCCCGGCCCCTGGCAACGCCCTGCGCCGAAACGGCGTGGTGGCGGGCTGAAGCTGACAGCGGCGCAGGTGGAGGAAGCCCGCGCTCGCGCTGCGGCAGCGGGCCGGCGCTATCCGAACCTGGTCGACAACATGTACGTGGCGGCGAAGGCGCGCCGCGAAGGTGGCGCGGAAAGACCGGCGGGTGACGAAGCAGAATGACGGTGCATGCCGCGTGAGGACAAGCATGCACATCCGGCCGTAAATGTCTGTAATAAAACTGCTTTGAAACGCTAACCGGACTTCAACACGTCGTCGCGTATCGTGCCGCCCACGTTCCGCAGCCGCTGCGGCACGCACTTCCCGGGGTGCGCGCCGCAGCCCCTGCGGACGACCACTCAGGCGCTGCGTTGCGCCAGCCAGTCGATCACGCCATGCGCGGCGTGCCGGCCGCTGGCGAAGCAGGCCGTCAGCAGGTAGCCGCCGGTGGGCGCCTCCCAGTCGAGCATCTCGCCGGCGGCAAACACGCCGGGCAGGGTGTGCAGCATCAGCTGCGGGCCCAGTGCCTCCAGCGGAATCCCGCCGGCACTGCTGATCGCCTCGGCGATCGGACGCGTGCGCTGCAGGCGGAACGGAAAACGCTTCAGCGTCCGCGCGATGCGCGCGGGATCCGCGAGCGCCGCCTTGTCCAGGACTTCGTACAACAGCGCCGCGCGCACGCCGGCAACGCCGGCCTCGCGCCGCAGGTGTTCGCTCAGGCTTCGCGAGCCGCGCGGCTTGGCGAGACGGCGGGCGAGGTCCGCTTCCTCGCGACCGGGCAGCAGGTCCAGCACCAGCGTGGTGTGGCCATCGCGCGCGATGGCGTCCCGCAGCATCGGCGACAGGGCGTAGACCAGGCTGCCTTCGATGCCGGTGGCGGTAAGGACGCATTCGCCCTGGCGCTGGTGCGCAACACCGTCGGCGTCCTGCCAGTGCGCGACGACGGGCTTGAGCGGCTCACCGGCGAAGCGCGTGGCCAGGTGCTCGCTCCAGCCGATGTCGAAACCGCAGTTCGATGGCTGCAGCGGTGCGATTGCGATGCCTTCGGCTTCCAGCGGTTCTACCCACGCGCCGTCGGAGCCCAGCTCGGGCCAACTGCCGCCGCCCATCGCCAGCACGGTGGCATCGGCCTGTACGGCGATCTCTCCCTCGGGCGTCGCGAAGCGCAGCGCGCCGGCGTCGTTCCAGCCGAGCCAGCGGTGCTGCACGTGGAAGCGCACGCCCTGTTCGCGCAGCCGCCGCACCCAGCCGCGCAGCAGCGGTGCCGCCTTCAGGTCGGATGGGAACACGCGCCCCGAGGTGCCGATGAAGGTTTCCACGCCCAGACCGCGCGCCCACGCGCGCAGGGCGTCGGCATCGAAGTCGCGTAGCCACGTGGCGACGTCGTCGCGACGCCCGGCATAGCGCGTGACGAACACCTCGAAGGGATCGGAGTGGGTCAGGTTCATTCCGCCCTTGCCGGCGATCAGGAACTTGCGTCCCACCGAGCCCTTGGCGTCGTACAGGTCGACCTGCAGCCCGGCGGCGTGCAGGGTTTCGGCCGTCATCAACCCGGCAGGACCGCCACCGATGACGGCGATGGTGGACGGGGAGGCGGAATCTTCGGGGCGTTGCGCAGGCATCCGCATAGTATGCCGTGACCGTCCGCCGCTTCCGGCAGGCGCAGGGCGCGTACGCCATGCGGTATCGTCGCGCGGACCTCCAGACACGGGATACACGATGCGTTCGAACCTGCCGGCGACCACGGGTCGCGCCCTCTGGCTGCTCTGCCTGCTAGCGTCCGGCGCGGCCGCGAAGGAGGCCGCACCGCCGCCGGCGCTGCAGGACATCGATGCCTACGTCGAGTCCGTCCGCGAAGCCTTCGATGTTCCCGGTATCGCCGTGGCCGTGGTCAAGGACGGCGAGGTGGTGCTGGCCAAAGGCTGGGGCGAGCGCGAATTGGGCAAGGCGGCGCAGGTCGACGCGCATACGATGTTCGCCATCGCCTCCAACACCAAGGCCTTCACCGCCGCCTCGCTGTCGGTGCTGGCCGACGAGGGCAAGCTGACGCTGGAGGACCGGGTGATCGACCACCTGCCGTGGTTCCGCATGGCCGATCCCTACGTCACCCGCGAGATGCGCATCCGCGACCTGCTGGTCCATCGCAGTGGCCTGGGCCTGGGCGCGGGCGACCTGCTGTTCTGGCCCACCACCACCTACAGCAACCGCGAGGTCGCCGAGCGCCTGCGCGACGTACCGCTCACCGGCGGCTTCCGCGAGCGCTACGCCTACGACAACATCCTCTACGGCGTGGCGCAGCTGGTCGTCGAGGAGGCCAGCGGCCAGTCGTACGACCAGTTCCTGCGGACGCGCTTCTTCCAGCCGCTGGGCATGCGCGAGACGCGCTACAACAGCGATGCGCTGAAGCCCGGCGACAACGTCGCCACCGGCCATGCCAAGGCCGACTTCACCACGCTGCAACCGGCACCGCGAATGACCTGGCGCAATGTCGCCGGTGCGGGCGGGATCTATTCAAGCGTCACCGACATGGCCAGATGGATGAACGCGCAGCTCGCCGGTGGCACCTACCGCGACGCCAACGGCCGCGCGCAGGCGCTGTTCACGCCGGCACGCCAGCAGGCGATGTGGTCGCTGGTCACGCCGATCCCGATCGCCGAACCGAAGATCGAGGCGCTGAAGGCCGCGAAGCCGAACTTCCTCGGCTACGGCGAGGGCTGGATGGTGTCCGACTTCCAGGGCCGCAAGCTCGTCTGGCATACCGGTGGCTGGCCGGGCATGGTCTCGCGGGTGACGCTGGTGCCGGAGCAGAAGCTGGGTGTGGTGGTGCTGACCAACCAGGAAGTGGGCGCCGCCTTCAACGCGATCACGCTGAAAGTGCTGGATGCCTACCTGGCCGACAGCGGCACCGACTGGTTGGCGGCCTACCGGGCGCAGGTGGCGCAGTCCAAGGACAACGCCGACGAACACTGGCAGAAGCTGCTCGCCGCGCGCGACGAGGGTTCGAAGCCCTCGCTGCCGCTGGCGAAGTACGCCGGCACGCTGCGCGACCCGTGGTACGGCGACGTGGTGGTGGCGCAGGAGGGCAACGGCCTGGTCCTGCGTTTCAGCCGCACGCCGGAACTGGTCGGCGACCTGCAGCCATGGCAGCACGACACCTTCGTGGTGCGCTGGCGCGAGCGCTGGCTCAATGCCGATGCCTTCCTGACCTACTCGCTGAAGCCGGACGGCGGCATCCGCGAGGCACGCATGGAGGCGATCTCGCCGCTGACGGATTTCAGCTTCGATTTCCACGACCTGCGGTTGGCGCCGGTCGCGGACGACAAGCACTGACGGATCAGTCGTGCGGCTTGACGTCGAGCAGCTCGACATCGAACACCAGCGAGGCCCCCGGCGGGATGACGCCGCCCGCGCCCTTGCTGCCGTAGCCCAGGTCGGCAGGAATCTTCAGCGTGCGCTTGCCGCCGATCTTCATGCCGGCCACGCCTTCGTCCCAGCCACGGATCACCTGGCCAGCGCCCAGCAGGAAGGTGAAGGGCTTGCCACGGTCGACCGAGCTGTCGAACTTCATGCCGCGCTGCTGCGGGGCGTTCTCGTCGTACAGCCAGCCGGTGTAGTGCACGCTGACATCGCTCCCGCTGGTCGCCACGGCACCGGTGCCGGCGAGCGTGTCGATGCGCTCCAGTTCGGCGACGCTGCCTCCCGGGGGCGGGCCGGCAGGCGTACAGGCGGCGAGCAGGGTCAGCGAAACAGCGAGCAGCAGGGTACGCATCGAGGACGTCATCCGGTGGGGCGAGAGGCGCGCAGGGTAACCGATCCTGCGCGACGGGCTGCGTAGACGCACCGGGTACACTGCCCGCATGGCGAAACTTTTCCTGAACCTGCGCAACGTGCCCGGTGACGAAGCCGACGAGGTCCGCGACCTTCTGCGCTCGAACGCGATCGATTTCTACGAAACCCAGCCCAGCCCGTGGGGGATCTCCGCAGGCGGGCTGTGGATCGAGGACGTGGACCAGCTGGCACGCGCCAGGACGCTGATGGCCGAATACCAGGCGAGTCGGCGTGACCAGGCGCGCGCGCGCCAGGCGGCGGACGAGCGCGAGGGGCGGGCGGAGACGTTCATGGGGCTGCTGCAGGCGCGGCCGGGCTACGTCATCGGCATGCTGGCGGCGATGGTGGCGATCATCGTGCTGACGCTGGCCTTGCCGTGGCTGTTGCTCTGACGCTCAGGCCGCCGCGCCACCCGGCAACCGGTCCGCGTATGCCGTTTCCAGCGCTTCGTGCGCCACCCAGAAATTGCCCGGCGGGCGACCTTCCAACCGGTCGATGAGGATGCCGACGTGCGCGTGCCACCCGGCGGACACGCTGAGCAGTGCGTCGCGATCCGGCAGGCGGGCGTGGGTAATGGTCAACAGGACACGATCGCCATCGGGCTGCAGATCGAAACGCACCTCGGAGGAGCTGCCGTCGGCTTCTCCCCAGGTATGCGCCAGCAGGTGCGGTGGCTCACAGGCAGTGACCTGGCCTGACTGGCGATGGCAGCCGTCCTCGGTGCGGTATCGCTCGGGCGTCGGCACGCGATGTTCGGACAGATCATCGTTGTGGAACTCCAGCCGCACGTCCCCGCCGACGCGCAGGTCCATCGGACCGAACGCGAGCCAGCTGCCCCGGGCCTGGCTGTCGGTCAGGTAATGCCAGACGCGTTCGATGGGGCCGGGTAGCGAGCGCTGCAGACGCAGCGTGCCTGGGGCGATCTGCACGCCGAAGCCGGCGTTGATGGCGTTCATGGTGCACTCCGTGGAGGGTGATGAGGAATCAGAACATCGCGTGCAGGGCGTCCAGCATCGTGCTCCAGCCTTGCTGCGTGCGGTCGGCGTAGTCCGCCCAGGCGCGCGGCAGGTGATGGGTCAGGCGCAGCTCGCAGCCGCCCGGCGTCGGCGAGATGGCGATATCCACGACACTGCCGTCCTGGTCGGCTTCGCCGGCGATGGTCCAGGTGAAAGACAGGCGGTGCGGTCGGTCGATGACGAGGTACTCGCCCACGTGGTCGATGCGCTCGCCGCCGCGTTCGACCAGCATCGAGAAGCGGCCGCCGACGCGCGGGTCCACATCCAGGCGCAGCAGTTTTTCTTCGCGGATGTCCGGGCCGAACATCCATTGGCCCAGCAGGCGAGGCGTCAGCCAGGCGTCGAACACGCGTTCGGCCGGCGCGTCGAAGGAACGCTGTACGGTGACGTCGACCGTGTCGGGCGGGGTGGGGAGCGTCATGGCGTTTTCCTGGGCGAGGCGGCGAGGGGTGTGGTGTCCGCTTGCAGGACGGCATCGAGGGCGTCGAGGCGGGCGCTCCAGAACTGCTCGTACTGCCGCAGCCAAGCCTCGCCTTCGGCCAGCGCCTGTGGCCGGAGGTGGCACAAGTGAGTGCGGCCCTGGATTTGCCGCGTCACCAGGCCGGCGCGTTCCAGCACCTTGATGTGCTTGGAGGCCGCGGCCAGCGAAATCTGGAACGGCGCTGCCAGTTCGCTGACGCTGCGCGGCTGTCCGCCCAGGCTGCGCAACATGCGGCGACGGGTGCCGTCTGCGAGGGCGTGGAAGACGGCGTCGAGCCGGGGAGAGTCATGTTCAACCATGTGGTTGAGTATTTCGGCGACGCTCATGACTGTCAACCACTTGGTTGAATAAAAGGCGGATGGCCGACGGACGGTAAAATCGCACCATGGTCACCAACATCGCCGCTTACCACTTCGTCCCCATCGATGCGCCCGACGAGTTCGCGGCCACTTTGCATGCCCGTGCGGACGTTTTGTCGCTACGCGGCTCGGTACTGGTGGCGGGCGAGGGGTTGAACCTGTTCCTGGCCGGCGAGGCCGACGCGATCGAATCCTTCCTTGCGCCGCTGCGCGAAGACGCACGCTTCACCGGACTGCGGGTGAAGTACAGCCGCAGCCTGCAGATTCCCTTCGCCCGGCTCAAGGTCAAGGTGAAGCCCGAGATCATCAGCTTCCGCCGTCCGGGCACCACGCCCGAGGACGCGCGGGCACCGGTCGTTGAACCCCGCACGCTGGCGCGCTGGCTGGAGCAGGGACATGACGACGCGGGCCGCCGCGTGGTGATGCTGGACACCCGCAACGCGCAGGAAATCGAGTACGGCACCTTCGCCGGTGCGCTGACCCTGCCGATCGACAAGTTCACCGATCTGCCCGCCGCACTGGCACCGCATCGCGACGCCTTGCAGGACGCCACCGTGGTCAGTTTCTGCACTGGCGGCATCCGCTGCGAGAAGGCTGCGCTGTGGATGCAGGCCGACGGCATGGACAACGTGTTGCAGCTGGACGATGGCATCCTGGGGTACTTCGAGCAGGTCGGCGGTTTCGGTTACGACGGTGCCTGTTTCGTGTTCGACGAACGCGTGGCGCTGCGCCCGGACCTGACGCCGCTGGTGGACGCCGCCGCGGACGCCGCCGCGGACGCCGCATGAGCGGCCTGGACGCCCTGCGTTTCGACAACCGTTTCGTCGACGAACTTCCCGGCGATCCCGAGCAGGGGTTCCGTCGGCGCGAGGTGCGCGGCGCGCTCTGGTCGGCGGTGGAACCGACACCGGTGGCGGCGCCGACCTTGCTGGCGCACTCGCGCGAGGTCGCCTCGTTGCTCGGCCTCGATGACGCCGACGTCGCATCGCCTGCGTTCGCCAACGTCTTCGGTGGCAACGCGCTGCTGTCAGGCATGCGGCCATACGCAGGCAACTACGGTGGCCACCAGTTCGGCAACTGGGCCGGGCAGCTCGGCGACGGGCGTGCGATCACGCTGGGCGAAGTGGTCAATGCTGCCGGCGAGCGTTTGGAGCTGCAGCTGAAAGGTGCAGGGCCGACACCGTATTCGCGCACCGCGGACGGGCGCGCGGTGCTGCGCTCCTCGATCCGCGAGTTCCTCTGCAGTGAAGCGATGCATCACCTCGGTGTGCCGACGACGCGGGCACTCAGCCTGGTCGGCACGGGCGAGGCGGTGGTGCGCGACATGTTCTATGACGGCCACCCGAACCCGGAGCCGGGCGCGGTCGTCTGCCGTGTGGCGCCGTCATTCCTGCGCTTCGGCCATTACCAGCTGCCGGCCTCGCGCGGCGAGACGGATTTGCTGCATACGCTGGTGGACTTCACGATACGCCGCGACTTCCCGCATCTGTCGGGCGAAGGCGAGGCGCTCTACGCCGCGTGGTTCGCCGAGATCTGCGAACGCACGGCGGTGATGGTGGCGCACTGGATGCGGGTGGGTTTCGTCCATGGCGTAATGAACACCGACAACATGTCCGTGCTGGGCCTGACCATCGATTACGGTCCCTACGGCTGGATCGACAACTACGACCCGGATTGGACGCCGAACACCACCGATGCGCAGGGACGCCGTTACCGCTTCGGCTGGCAGCCGCGGGTCGCGTGGTGGAACCTGAGCCGTTTCGCGCAGGCACTGTCGCCGCTGTTCGATGGCGTGGAGGCGTTGCAGGCGGGCTTGCAGCGCTTCGCCGACGTCTATGCACGCGTCGACCGGGAGACCATCGCGGCGAAGCTGGGGCTGGCGGACTGCCGCGATGACGACGTCGTCCGGATGGAGACGTTGCAGGCGTTGCTGCATCAGGGCGAGATGGACATGACGCTCTTTTTTCGTGCTCTGATGGATGCCGATCCGGCCGATCCGGCCGATGCGTCGCTGTCGGCGTTCGATGGCGTCTTCTACGACCCGGCGAAGCGCGAGGACGCGATGCCGGGGCTGCGGGACTGGTTCGACGGTTACGCGGCGCGGCTTGCCGAAGAGGCGCAGGATCCGGCGACACGCCGCGAACGCATGCGGCTGGCCAACCCGCGGTACGTGCTGCGCAACTACCTGGCGCAGCAGGCGATCGATGCGGCCGAGGCCGGCGACCTGTCGGGCGTACACGAACTGCTCGACGTCATACGCCGGCCGTACGACGACCAGCCGGGACGCGAACGGTTCGCGCAGAAGAGGCCCGACTGGGCGAGACAGCGGGCGGGATGCTCGATGCTGTCGTGCAGCTCGTAGAGTGCAATGACAGGTATGACAGGTGTGGGAGCGACGTAAGTCGCGATGATGGAGCAGGGATAGCGATCGCGACTCACGCCGCTCCCACAACGGTATATGCCGCGCGGTAGGATGGCGAACCCCACGCGGAGCGCCGGCATGATCACCGTCCACCACCTCAACAACTCCCGTTCGCAGCGCGTGTTGTGGCTGCTGGAGGAACTGGGCCTGGACTACACCGTGGTCCGCTACCAGCGCGACGCGAAGACGATGCTGGCGCCACCTGAACTCAAGAAGATCCATCCGCTCGGCAAATCGCCGGTAGTTGTGGATGGCGAACACGTGCTGGCCGAATCCGGTGCTGTGCTCGAATACCTGGTGGAGCGTTACGACGCCGCGCGCCGGTTCGCACCGTCGCCGGGGACGGCGGAGCACCTGCGCTACCGCTACTGGCTGCACTATGCCGAAGGCTCGGCGATGCCGCCGATGCTGCTGAGCCTGGTGTTCTCGCGATTGAAGAAGCTGCCCATGCCGTTCTTCGCCCGCCCGATCGCGCGCGGCATCGCCGACAAGGCGATGCGGACGTTCGTGGGGCCGCAGGTGACGCTGCACCTGGACTACATGGAGCGCGAACTCGGCAAGACGGCATGGTTCGCCGGTGAACAATTCAGCGCGGCCGATATCCAGATGAGTTTTCCGGTCGAAGCGGCCGCGGTACGCGCCGGCCTGGAGACGTATCCGAATCTTGCGGGGTTCCTCGCCCGCATCCACGCGCGCCCCGCCTACCAGCGGGCGCTGGAGCAGGGCGGTCCCTTCGATCTGCTCGGCTGAGCGGGATACAGCATCCCGTGGCGTGCGGTGGAATCCTCCATCGCACGGCCCCATGACGATGGCATCGTCATTAACGGCACACTCATGATCCCGTACTCGCTTCTCGATCTGGCCCCCGTCTGCGAAGGCAGCGACACCACCCAGGCTTTCGTCCACATGCGCGACCTGGCGCAGCATGCCGAGCGCTGGGGCTACACGCGCTACTGGCTTGCTGAGCACCACAACATGCCGGGCATCGCCAGTGCGGCGACGGCCGTGCTGATCGGACACGTCGCGGGTGCGACGTCGACCATCCGCGTCGGTTCCGGCGGCATCATGCTGCCGAACCATTCGCCGCTCCAGGTGGCCGAGCAGTTCGGTACGCTGGCGTCGCTGTACCCGGGACGCATCGATCTGGGGTTGGGACGCGCGCCCGGCACCGACCAGCCGACGGCGCGTGCCTTGCGCCGCTATTTCGACAGCGCCGAGCAGTTCCCACAGGATGTGCAGGAACTGCTGCGCTACTTCGAGCCGGTGCAGGAAGGACAGGCCGTGCGCGCCGTGCCGGGCGCCGGGCTTGACGTGCCGGTCTGGTTGCTGGGTTCCAGCCTGTTCGGTGCGCAATTGTCTGCCGCGCTCGGCCTGCCGTATGCGTTCGCGTCGCACTTCGCCCCGGATGCGATGGACCAGGCACTGTTGCTGTACCACCGCGACTTCCGTCCGTCCAAGCATCTGGCCAAACCGCACGCGATGCTGGCGTTGAACGTGGTGGCCGCCGAGACCGACGAGGAAGCGCGCTACCTGTTCACCACCCAACAGCAGGCTTTCGTGAACCTGCGCCGCGGCCGCGCCGGCCTGGTGCCACCGCCGATCGACGATATCGAAGCGTTCTGGCAACCGCACGAGAAAGCGGGCGTCGCGCAGGCGCTGGCCTGTGCCGTCGTCGGCAATCCCGATACCGTGCGCAAGGGCATCGCCGAGTTCATCCAGCGACATCGCCCCGACGAGCTGATGCTGACCGCCAATATCTTCGACCACGGCAAGCGGCTGCGTTCGTTCGAGATCGCCGCGGAGGTCATGCGGTCGTAGGTCGGGCTCAAGCCCGCCATCGCATGGCGTTGGTGGTGGGGTGTGCGGCGGAGTCGCTGCGGCCTCGATCTTTGTGGATGCGAGCGATTGGATGGTAATGGCGGGCCTGGGCCCGCCCTACATCGTGCCTCGTTGTACGAACGGCACGCGTTCGTAGAGCCGCCGCTCGCCGCCGCGCGGGTCGTCCTGCATGCCACTGTCGTCGTCGAACACCATCGTCTGCCGCTGCGGCAGCATGTACGGCGGCCACGATGGAATGTCCGCGTGGTTCGGGTCGCCGTGGCGGGCGAGGGCGATCAGCGCGCTGCTCAGGCGCGCCGCCATCGTGCGGGCGCGGGTATCGGTGCCGGTCTTCGAGCCTTCGGCGCCTGTGTTGTCGAACACCAGCGGGATGTCGAGCGTGTGGAAGGCGCGCAGCCGTCCGCCGTCCGCGGGTGATCGCCAGTCGAGCTGGTAGACCCACGTCAGTGCCCCGTGTTTCGCGCGCTCTTCGGCTTCGATGATCGCACCACGCCACGAGCGCCCGGCGGTGGTCGCGGCGAAGAAGACTTCCGACGGCGTGTAAGCCGGATACAGCCGCCGGTACTCGGTTATCACCACGTCCGGCGACAGATCCACGTACTGCTGCTCGCGCAGCTTCTGCGGCAGCTGATCCCATGCGAGGCTGAAATTCGCTTCCTCGTGGCCGAGGAAGGCGCGAGTTTCGTCGCGTGTGTTGCCGACGACCATCGGGATGCGCGATGACTGCGAGGGCGCATCCGGGTAGAAGGGATGGCGGGGCAGGCTGCGCGAGTCCAGCACCGGGCCGAAGTAGAGCGATGTGTTCTCTGCGCGCGACGGATCCCGGACCCGGGTGGCCTCCAGCAGACGTGCCATCGGCATCGTCAGCAACCCATCGATGTCGCCGGGCCGCAGGCCGAGTTCGGCCAGGAACAGCGCGCTGCGCTGCGCCGCCGCGCGCGGGCCGGCGGCGGTCACCTGCTGGCCGCTCATCGTCATCGCCTTGTGGAACAGGCCGTCGGCCTCCGGCATCGCCATCAGCGTGGCGATCTTGGCGCCGCCTCCGGACTGGCCGAACACGGTGACGTTCCCGGCATCGCCCCCGAACTCATGCGCGTGCTCGCGCACCCAGCGCAGCGCGTCGATCAGGTCGAGCTGGCCGACGTTTCCCGAGTCCAGCATGCGTTCGTCGCCGGTTTCGCCCAGGTAGAGATAGCCGAACGCATTGAGCCGATGGTTGACGGTGACTACGACGACATCGCCGCGGCGACACAGGTTCACGCCGTCGTAGAGCGGATGGGATCCCGAGCCGTTGTTGTAGCCGCCGCCATGGATGTAGAACAGAATGGGTCGCCTGCCACGATCGCGCAGGGCAGGGGTAAAGACGTTGAGGAACAGGCAGTCCTCGCTGACGGTCTGGCCATCGGCATCGCCGCGCTGCGGGGCGGATGCGCCAAAGCGGACCGCATCGCGTACGCCGGTCCATGCGGTTTCCCGCAGCGCACGCTGGAAGCGTCGTGTGCCGGTGTCGGCCCCGTAGGGCACGCCGCGAAAGACGTGCACGCCCCGTTCGACGATGCCGGCTATGCGGCCGCTGCGGGTGGTCGCGAAGACCGGGTTGCGGGAGGCGGCAGTGGCGGGCAGGGTAGCGGCCAGGGTGACGAGCGCCGATGTGCCGGCCAGCTGCCCCAAGAAGTGGCGCCGCGGCGTTTGGGGAGATGCGGTCATGGAAACCTTCGGATGACACCGGTTTCCAAAGGCTAGCAAAGGCGGCCCTGGCGGGAACGCCGCAGTGCGTCAGGCCGCCATGCCCGCCGCGTGGCCCGAGGCCCAGGCCCACTGGAAGTTGTAGCCGCCCAGCCAGCCGGTGACGTCCAGCACCTCGCCGACGAAGAACAGCCCGGGCACGTGCTTCGACATCATCGTGCTGCTGGATACGCCGTCGGTGTCCACGCCGCCCAGCGTGACCTCCGCGGTGCGGTAGCCCTCGGTGCCGCTGGCGACCAGCGGCCAGTCGGCAAGCAGGGTGGCGGCTTCCTTCAGCTGGGGGGCGTTGAACTGCTTCATCGGCCGGTTCGGCAACCACACCTCGCACACGCGCTGGGCGAAGCGGCGCGGCAGTGCATCGGACAGCACGGTCTTCAGCTCGGCGTCGGGGCGCTGCTTCTGTTGCGCCTGCAGCCAGTCCAGCGCGTCGCGGTCGGGCAGCAGGTCGAGCCGCAGGTCATCACCCGGTTGCCAGTAAGACGAGATCTGCAGGATCGACGGCCCGCTGACGCCGCGATGCGTCAACAGCATGAAGTTGCGGAAGCGTGCCTTGCCGCACTGCGCCTCCACGGGAAACGACACGCCGCTGAGGTCGGCCAGGCGTTGCTGATGCTTGCCACTGAGCGTCAGCGGCACCAGTCCTGCACGGGTGGGCAGCACCTCGTGGCCGAACTGGCGCGCCAGTTCGTAGCCGAAGCCGGTGGCGCCCATGCTGGGAATCGACAAGCCGCCGGTGGCGATCACCAGCGACGGCGCGGCGAAGCGGCCCAGCGCCGTGTCCAGCCGGAACACGCCATCGACCTGTTCGACTTTGTGCACGCTGCAGCCGGTCTCGATCCGCACGCCGGCCGCGATGCATTCATCGACCAGCAGCTTCACGATCAGTTTGGAGGAGACGTCGCAGAAGAGCTGGCCGAGCTCCTTCTCGTGCCAGGCGACGCCATGACGATCGACCAGTTCGATGAAGTCCGCGGGCGTGTAGCGCGCCAGCGCCGACTTGCAGAAGTGCGGGTTGGCCGACAGGAAATTCGCGGGCGTGGTGCCGGTATTGGTGAAGTTGCAGCGCCCGCCGCCGGACATCAGGATCTTCTTGCCGACCTTGTTGGCGTGTTCGACGACCAGCACGCGCAGGCCACGCTGGCCGGCGGTGAGGGCCGTCATCAGCCCGGCCGCACCTCCGCCGATGACCAGCACGTCATGGGACGGCACCATGCGGTCAGGCGGCCCGCGCGAGGCCTGCCTGACGGATGGCGGGAATGACGCTGACCACGCGGTCGTCCGTCATCCACTGCATCTCGCCGTCCTGGATCATCACGTTGAAGCGCATGCTGCGGACCATCAGCGCAGTAAGTGCGTCCACCGCCTCCGGCGCGATGTCGAGCACCGTCAGGTTGCGGTGGCGGGCCAGCAGCGCCGCGTTCCTGTCCCACCAGAGATCGGCGGCGCGGCCACCGTAGTTGACCACTACGACTTCGCGGGCGCGTCCACAGGCCTTGCGAACCCGGGATTCGTCCGGCTGGCCCAGATCGATCCATTGCTCGATCAGACCGGTGTAATCCTTGCGCCACAGGTCGGGTTCTTCTTCGTTGCTGAGACCCTTGCCGAACTCCAGGCGGTCCTCGGCGTACAGGGCGAAGGCGAGCAGGCGCACCATCAGCCGCTCGTCCGTTTCGGAAGGGTGCTGGGCCAGCGTCAGGCCATGGGCACCGTAGTAATGCCGGTCCATGTCGCTGATCTGCAGTTCGGCTTTGACGACGGTGGACTTGAGGGCCATGGTGGGGGTTCGGCGAAAGGGGCGCCATCATACGACGCATCCGTGGACGCCCCGCGGCCGGCCGCAACCGGTTACACAGGGCGGCCAAGACACCCCTGTTCAGCTTTCGCTCAAAAGGGATTCGCTTTTACGTGGAAACCCCGGTAGAGTGCGCGGCACTGTGCTTGCCAGGGTCACCGTGAATCGTGAGCCTGATGCGGTAGATACATCTGCTACATCTTCCCGCTTTACCAACGCCTGCAAACCCAGTCCCGTCCCGGTTCCACCGGGGTTGTGGTCCTTTCATCCATGTTTCAGGAGTTAGTAAAGATGTCTGATCGTCAGACCGGTACCGTCAAGTGGTTCAACGACGCCAAGGGCTTCGGCTTCATCACCCCGCAGAGCGGCCCCGACCTGTTCGTGCACTTCCGCTCGATCCAGGGCAATGGCTTCAAGTCGCTGAAGGAAGGCCAGGCGGTCTCCTTCGTCGCCGTGCAGGGCCAGAAGGGCATGCAGGCCGACCAGGTGCAGGCGCTGTAATCCAGCCCTGAACCCTTCGGTTCAAGAAAACGCCGGTGCGCAAGCGCCGGCGTTTTTGTTTGTGGGTGTCAGAGTTTGCGGACGCGGAAGCTGCGGCCCTTGATCTTGCCTGCGTTGAGGCGCGCCAGCGCGGCGCCGGCCTTGTCCCGTGCGACCGCCACGTAGGTGCGGGTGGGGAAGACGTTGATCTTGCCGATCGCCGATGCCGACAGACCGGCATCGCCGGTCAGTGCGCCGAGCACGTCGCCGGGGCGCAGCTTGTCGGTCTTGCCGGCATCGATCCGCAGTGTGGTCATCGCCGCAGGCGGTGCGGCATGCGCCTTGGGTGCGGTCGGCACATGGCGGTCCCACAGCAGCGGTGCGCCCAGGCGTTCCTGGATGACGTCGGCACGCGGCAGCTCGCGTGGCGTGCACAGGCTGATCGCCAGGCCGTCGCGCCCCGCGCGCCCGGTGCGGCCGATGCGATGCACGTAGGTGTCGGCATCGCTGGGCATGTCGTAGTTGACCACCAGCGCCAGGTCCTCGATGTCCAGCCCGCGCGCGGCGACGTCGCTGGCGACAAGCACGTTGCAGCTGCGGTTGGCGAAGCGCACCAGCACCTCGTCGCGGTCGCGCTGCTCCATGTCGCCGTGCAGGGCGAGCGCGGAGAATCCGAAGTGCTGCAGTGAGCCGGCGACTTCGTCAACGTCCTTGCGCATGTTGCAGAAGACGACGCCGGACTCCACGCGGTACTGGGCGAGCAGGCCGGCCAGCGCCGTCTGCTTGCGGGCGGGATCGACCTGCAGGAAGCGCTGTTCGATCACCGCCTGTTCCTGCGGTGCGTCGACGGTCACTTCCAGCGGATCGCGCAGCGTGGTGCGGGCGATCGCGCGGATGGCATCGGTGAAGGTGGCCGAGAACAGCAGGCTCTGCCGGTCCTTCGGGGTCTTGCCGGTGATCTCGCGGATCGGTTCCTCGAAGCCCATGTCGAGCATGCGGTCGGCTTCGTCCAGCACCAGCGTGCGCACGCCGCCCAGATGCAGTGCCTTCTTGCGCAGCAGCTCCTGGATACGCCCGGGCGTGCCGACCACCACGTGCGGGTCGTGCGCCTCCAGCGAGCGCAGTTGCGGCTCCAGCGGCATGCCGCCGCACAACGTCAGCACCTTGAGGTTGGGCAGGCCGACCGCCAGCTTGCGCAGTTGTTGCGCTACCTGATCGGCCAGTTCACGTGTCGGGCACAACACCAGCGCCTGCGTGCGTACCGTGGCGATGTCCAGCTTGTGCAGCAGGCCCAGACCGAATGCGGCGGTCTTGCCACTGCCGGTCGGCGCCTGCGCAATGACATCGCGGCCGTCGAGGATGGCGGGCAGGCTGCGGGCCTGGATCGGGGTGGGCTGGGTGTAGCCGAGCGCCTGGACGCCCTGCTGCAGGCCGGGCGCCAGCGGGAGAGAGGTGAAATCGAGCATGCGGCATTTTCGCAGATCGGCGCGGCCGCTGCCCGACCGGCTATTGCAGGTCGGGGAAATCCTCGTCAGGCAGCGCGATGAAGGCCCAGAACGGCACCTTGTCCGCGGCCCACGACTGCGAGGCCTCGTCGAGGATGTCGAGCAGGGTGTCGAAGTCGGGCTCGGCGCGATCGCGCAGTTCGTGCGCCTGTTCGAACAGCAGCACATAGCCCGGCGCTTCCAGCCAGGACAGGTCGCGCAGGCTGTCGGACAGCGCGTCCCAGGTGCGGCCCGAGGTCTGCGGAAAGTCCAGCACGGTAGCGATGCGCAGCAGCAGCGCGGACTTGCTGTCGCAGCCGGACAGATCGATGCGGCGGGCGAGCAGGCCGGCATCGCGACCGACGGCGGACAATGGACCCAAATCGTCCTCGGTGACGAAGAACACGCCCGCGCGCGCGGGATCGGCCAAGCCGGGATCGAAGCCGGATTCGCTCATGGCGCGTCTCCGGTGCCGATCTCGAACCGACGGAAACTCTCGTAGTGGTCGTCGGTGTAGTAGTACTCGCGCGGCGGCTGTCCGCCGGCGACGATGCGCCGTGCGCCGCGGTGGTCGAGACCCGGCGTATCCACGGTGTACTCGCGGTAATAGCCGCGCGCCTGTCGCGGCAGCCGGCCCTCGCGGTTCTGGAACACGCTGCCGTCCTGCCGGTGCGGGAATGGCCCGCCGCGTTGGATCAGGTCAAGCGTCCGCCGCGCTTCCGCCGGAAGGAAGGCCGGCAGCACATCGGTGCTACGCGACGTGGACGGCGCGGCGGGTGGTGCGACGTCGGGCACCTCGCCGGCGAGTTCGCCCGGACGGGTCTGCTCCACCGGCGGCAGCGCGAGTTCGGCGCTGGTGTGCTTCGGATGGGGAGCCTGCTGTGTGGTGGTGGCCGCGGCGGTGGGCGCTTCGTCGCGCTGCGACCACCACCAGGCGCCTGCGCCCAGTACCAGGAGTGCAAGAAAGGCGAACAGCGGAAGGCGTTGGCGGCTCTGGCGGCGTGCGCGGGAACGTCGACTCATGCGGGCATCATTCCGTCAGGAAGCGGCCGCAGCCGCGATAGGTCTTGCCGGCGACGGTCAGGATCGCCGAGGCCGGATACTCGGTGTCGCTCATGCCGTCGCTGCAGGATTCCTTCTTCGTCGTCAGCGATACGGCCAGGCCATCGCCGGTGCTGCCGACGTAGCCGTCGGACGTCCTGCGGGTCTGGGTGACCTCCACCTTGCGTTCGCCGTAGTCCAGGTCGGCGGACAAGCGAGGCGTCGTACCGTCGCCGACTTCCACCGACCAGCCGGGTTCGGTGCCGATGCCGCGGAACACGCTGCCGCGTGCCTTGGCCTGCTCCCAAGGCGTGCCAGCCACCGGCGCCACCGGGTCGCCGCCGGCTCGCACCATACGGAACTCCACTGGCGCGGAAGAGCCCGGCGTCACCGGCACGCGCGTGTCGGTGACGAACCACAGCGTGCCCTGGGCATCGCGCAGGCCGGCGTGCAGGCCGTACAGCCCGTTAGGCCGCAGCTTGGCGGGGTCGTAGGGCAGGGCGAAGACGAACGGAGGGCCTTTGACCTCGGCGATGTCGGCGCTGGCGATGACCGCGGCAGGTGTATCGGCCAGCTGGTTGTCGATCAATTGCACGCTGAGGACCGCGCCGGGCGGCGGCGCGATCCGCTCGAGATAGAGGGCGCGGCCCTGGATCGCGGTTACGGGCTGCGGAGCGACGGACGTGTCGCCGGACGTCGGCGCGATGGCTGGCGACTGGCAGGCCGCGAGCGCGAGCAGGCAGGCGGTGGTCAGCAGGGGACGGAACATCGCACGCGCTCCTCATGGTCCGGTGGCGGGCCGCCAGCTTAGCGATGACGGACGTAATGGTTCGTCAACGCGGGAAACGGTGTTGCGCGGCCGGCGGCACGGAAGCGCGCTACAGTGGCGCGACTCCGGAGGTCGCCGTCATGTCAGCTCACGATCCGCGCGTGGATGCGTACATTGCGAAGGCGGCACCGTTCGCCCGTCCCCTTCTCGAGCACCTGCGCGCCGTGGTGCATGCAGCCTGCCCGTCGGTGCAGGAGGACATCAAATGGAGCATGCCGTCGTTCCAGTACGGCGGCCGCATCCTGTGCCAGATGGCGGCGTTCAAGCAGCACGCGTCGTTCGGGTTCTGGCAGCACGCGGCGGTGACGGAAGGCAAGGCGCGCGACGGCATGGGCAGCCTGGGACGGCTGGCGACGATCAAGGACGTGCCGTCGAAGCGAGAACTGACGGCGCTGTTGCGCAAGGCGATGGCCCTGATCGACGAAGGCGCGACTTCGACGGCGATGCGCGCAAAACCCGCACCGCGCGCCGCATTGGAAGTGCCGGCCGATCTGCGCGATGCGCTGGCAGGCAACCCCGGGGCGAAGGCCGCGTTCGACAGCTTCAGTGCGAGTGCGCGTCGCGACTACATCGAGTGGATCACCGGGGCCAAGCGCGAGGACACGCGTGCACGCCGGCTGGCGCAAGCGGTCGAGTGGTTGGCCGAAGGTAAGATGCGGAACTGGAAGTACGCCAAGCCCAAGTAGGCGAACGGTATCGCCGATCGCGACGATTCAGTTTTGCGACGAGCGCCGGCGCATCCGTGGGACTAGTATCGGCCTCGACGTCGCACCGGGCATGGAGCAACCGCATGAATCGCGTCCTGCAGCCGTTCGCCTATACCCGTGCGAGTGTCGCGTGGCCGTTCGTGGTCGCCGTGCTGTCGATCGTAGTGGTGTCCCTGTGGCTGGTCGACACGATTCCCGTGGACGATGCCAGCGGCATACGGCGCGCGTTGCGGGGCGGTGCCCTGTGCGCGCTGGCTACGGCACTGGGTGCGATGCCGGTCTGGGTGGTGAAGCGCCTGCCGCAGCAACTGGCGGACGGCCTGCTCGGGTTCGGCGCGGGCGTGATGCTGGCGGCCACGGCGTTCTCGCTGGT
The DNA here is from genome assembly GCF_014851815.1 of Pseudoxanthomonas sp. PXM01. Taxonomy (GTDB): domain Bacteria; phylum Pseudomonadota; class Gammaproteobacteria; order Xanthomonadales; family Xanthomonadaceae; genus Pseudoxanthomonas_A. The sequence goes on along the minus strand of NZ_JACVAJ010000001.1, from coordinate 584,707 downwards.
GTTGCCGGGACTTGATGCAGCGACACGCGCGGGCTATTCGGCCTGGGGCGCGGCCGGTCTGATCAGTGCGGGTGTGATGCTGGGCGCGCTGGCTTTGCTGGCGCTGGATCGGAGCACGGTGGAGGATCCGCGCGACGCGAACCGGCACCTCGTGCCGTCGCGGGTGATGCTGTTCGTGCTGGCCATCGTGCTGCACAACGTGCCCGAAGGCATGGCGGTCGGTGTCGCAGCCGGTGGCGGCCTGAGTGGGGCGGAAGGCTTGGCGATGGGCATCTCGCTGCAGGATGTGCCGGAAGGGCTGGTGGTGGCGCTGATCCTCGCCGGTGCCGGCATGGCGCGCAGCAAGGCGGTCTTCATCGGTGCCTTGTCGGGCGTGGCGGAGCCGGTCGCAGCGGTGCTGAGCGCATGGGCAGTGGCATTCTCAGCGCTGCTGCTGCCGTGGGGCCTGGCGTTCGCCGCCGGCGCCATGCTGATCGCGGTCGGCCATAGCGTGATTCCGGAATCGAACCGCCATGGTCATGGGGCGACGGCATCGCTGGGCCTTGCGATCGGTTTCTGCCTGATGATGGCGCTGGATACTGCGCTGGGTTGACCACGCGCCGCAGGTTGCGCAGGCTGCCGTCGTCCCCGACGGAGTACCGGCATGAGCGAACCGCTGACGATCATCGGCAACTACCTGTCGCCTTACGTGCGCAAGGTGCTGGTCTGCCTGGAGCTGAAGGGCATCCCATACCGCATCGACCCGATCGCGCCGTTCGTGGGCAACGAGGCGTTCAGCCGGCTCAGCCCGCTGCGGCGCATCCCCGTGCTGATCGATGGCGAACTCGTACTCAACGATTCCACCGTGATCTGCGAGTACCTGCAGGACCGCTTCCCCGAGTTTTCGCTGTATCCGGCCGACGCGGTGCAACGGGCGAGGGCGCGCTGGCTGGAGGAGTACGCGGATTCCTATCTTGGCGATGTCATCATCTGGCGCATGTTTTTCCAGAAGGGCGTGCGTCGGTTCCTGTTCAACGAAGGCACCGACGAGGACGTCGTGCGGCGGGCCCGCGAAGAAGAACTGCCGGTGGGACTGGACTACCTCGAGGCGCAGCTGCCGTTGGATGGCTGGTTGTTCGGTGAACTGTGTGTCGCCGACATCAGCATCGCGGCGTTCTTCCGCAATGCCGTGTTCGTGCGCTACCAGGTCGATGCCGCGCGCTGGCCGCGCGTAGCCGCGTTCCTCGAGCGCGCGTGGGCGCTTCCGGCGTTCCGCACGCTGGCGGCCTACGAAGACGGCATGCTGCGTACGCCGCTGCCGGAGCAGCGCGGCCTGCTCGCCGCGATGGGGGCGCCGCTGACCGAGACGACATGCGGTGACGCCTCACCGCGGTATGGATTGATGCGCTTGGGATAAGTATTTCTCCCTGTAGGAGCGACGCAAGTCGCGACCGCACGCCTGCGTCCGACGTGATGGTTCGATGGCGCTGAATGTTTCAGGTCGCGACTTACGTCGCTCCTACAGAAGCAGCGGGACCTCAGGGAATCACGTCCACGCGCAGCACCGGATACAGCTGGTAACGCTCGTCCCATGACGGGTGGCGACGGTAGAAGAACTCCAACCGCGCGTTGGGGTCGGCGGCGAAGGCCTTGTCCTCGCGCAATTTCTTCTCGAACTCCGTCTTCACCGCAGGATCGCGCAGCATCTCGCGTGCGACGGTTTCGGCCACATAGTCCTCCATGTACTCCTTGCGCTCGAAGGCGTTGTTGAAGCGTCCCCACGCGAGCAGCGAGTCAGGCGCGAGGGGTTCCAGCAGCGCCATCACCAGGCGCGACTTCGCCTGCGCGATGGGGACGAACAGTGAGCCCACTGGCACGCTCTGCGGCCCCCGCTGCCAACTGCCTTCGACCGTCAGTCGCTGGTGGGTTTCCACCGAGCCGCTGCCGAAACTGCTCCTGCTGGCGCGGAACGCACCCGCATCGCCGTTCCACGCCTTGCCCAGCAGGCGGTAGTCGACACCATGCGTCTTCAGCACCGTCGCCACCCAGGCCGCATCGGCAGCGGGCACCAGATAACCGGCCTTCGGCGCATCGATGACGACGCCCGGCCGGATGTCGTCCTTCAGCGGCACCTTCCAGATCTGAGGCGTGGTCTCGTCGTAGCGCGTCATCAGTGCGCCAGAGACCTCGGACCTGGTGCGCGTGTAGGCGTAACCACGGAAATCCACGGTGCGTGCCGTGGGCGCCGCGACATAGGTCAGCGGTTCCCGTTGTCCACCCAATCCGGCGGCGGCGGTGTCCGCCTGTTTCGCCGCGGACAGCCAGGCGGCGCCGTCGCGGGCGACAAGATCGAGTACCGACACCACGGTGTTGCGGGTGATGCGCACGCGGACCGGATACTCCTTCCACGAATGCGTCTCGACCAGTATCGCGATGCGGTTGCGCAGCAGGTAGTAGCCGTGCGAGAAGCGCGGCGGCGGCACGCTGTCCTCGAAGCCGGAGGTGGGATCGTCCTGCACCAAAAAAGAAGGGTAGTAGGGCAGGGGCAGCGAGCCTTGCTTGGCCAGGTCTTCGGTGACGCCCGTGCGCAACGCCAGGCCGGCCTTGCGCAGTCCGGCATCGCCGGCGTGCACGGGCTCGACCTGGATCGAGATGTCGTGTTCGAACTGGGCGCCGTTCGTGGCATGCAGGTCCACGGTCACCAGCGGATCCCAGCGCTGCACCAGCTGCAGCATCGCCTGCATCTCCGGCGTGTCGGCCTTCAGGTAGTCGCGGTTGAGGTTGTAGTTCTGCGCGGTGGTGCGCCAGCCCATTTCCTTCGGGCCGCGCTGGTTGGGGCGGTTCCAGGCGCCGAAGCGCTCATGGCCGTCGACGTTGAACACCGGCACGAACACCCATACCAGCTTGTCCAGCGCGCCGGCCGCGGCCTTGCCTTCCAGCACTTCGCGCAGTGCGAGGAATCCTGCGTCCTTGCCGTCGATCTCGCCGGCGTGGATGCCGCCCTGGATCAGCACGACGGGCAGGCCGCGACGCTGTGCCTGCTCCGGCGTCAACGCGCCGCTGGTGGAGGCCACCAGTGCCTTCATCGGCCGACCTTCCGGCGTGGTACCGAAGGTGGTGCAGCGCACGGCCTTCGGATACTGGCGCGCAAAGGCATCGCACAGGGCGCTCACTTCTTCATAGCGACCGGTCTCGAGGAAGCCCGAACGCTCGGACACCGTGGTCAATGCGGACTGGGCGTTCGCCAGCGGTACCAGGGCCAGCAGCAGGGAGGCGCAGAGCGGTCGCAGCATGGGGAATTCCTGAACAGGGCAGGGGCGCATGATGCCCGGCAATCGCGGTCAGTCCCAGTCCCCATTTGCCTGCTTGCGAGGGGCCCGTGGTTCGACCCTGTGCGGGCGGATACGGTAACCTTCCGGGACTTTTTCACCGGAAGATCGGATGAGCACGACCGCAGAAGCCAACCAGGGCCGCATGCCCCGCCAGATCCCCTACATCATCGGCAACGAGGCGTGCGAGCGGTTCAGCTTCTACGGGATGCGCAACATCCTGGTACCGTTCCTGATCAGTTCGGTGCTGCTGGCCTATCTGCCGGACCAGGCCGCACGCGAAGGCGCCGCCAAGGACCTGTTCCACAGCTTCGTCATCGGCGTGTACTTCTTCCCGCTGCTGGGCGGCTGGCTGTCGGACCGTTACTTCGGCAAGTACAACACCGTCCTCTGGTTCTCGCTGATCTACTGCGCCGGCCATGCGTGCCTGGCGCTGTTCGAGAGCAATGCCACCGGGTTCTATACCGGCCTGTTCCTGATCGCCTTGGGCTCGGGCGGCATCAAACCGCTGGTGGTGACGTTCTGCGGCGACCAGTTCGACCAGTCGAACAAGAGCAAGGCGAAGCTCGTCTTCGACGCGTTCTACTGGATCATCAACTTCGGTTCGTTCTTCGCCTCGCTGCTGATGCCGCTGGTGCTCCGCAGCTGGGGTCCGGCGTGGGCGTTCGGCATCCCGGGCATCCTGATGTTCATCGCGACTTTCATTTTCTGGCTGGGTCGCGACAAGTACGTCAACGTGCCGCCGTCGCGCGGCAACGATCCGGACTCCTTCCTCAACATCGTGCGCAGCGCGTTGCTGGTCAAAGGCTTCGGCTTTGGCACGTTGGTTGCTGTCGTCGGTATGGTGGCTGCGGTCGTGATGCTGGCATTGTGGGCGTTGAAGTTTGCGGGTGTCGGCCTCTGGCCCGAACCGTGGGGTTTCGTCATCACGGCCTGCCTCGCGCTGGGCGCGATCATCGCGGGTGTCGGCTTCGGTGCATCGATTCAGCTGGAGCGCGCGAGGGGTCTGCACCCGGATGCCGCGATCGAGGGTGTGCGGTCGGTACTGCGCATTCTGATCGTGTTCGCACTGGTCACGCCGTTCTGGTCGCTGTTCGACCAGAAGGCCTCCACCTGGGTCATCCAGGGCAAGGCGATGGTGATTCCGCATGACCTGTGGTGGTGGCCGAGCTGGCTGGTGAAGGATGCCACGCAGATGCAGGCCCTGAATCCGCTGATGGTCCTGCTGCTGATCCCGTTTAATAATCTGGTGCTGTACCCGGCGCTGCGGAAGATGGGTTTCAACGTCACCGCGCTGCGCCGGATGGGCTGGGGCATCGCCATCTCCGCGCTGTCGTGGATCGTCGCCGGCATGCTGCAACTGCAGATGGACGAGGGTGAGCAGGTGTCGCTGGCGTGGCAGACGCTGCCCTATCTGCTGCTGACGTTCGGTGAAGTGCTGGTGTCGGCGACCGCGCTGGAGTTCGCCTACAGCCAGGCGCCGATGGCGATGAAGGGCGTGATCATGGCGTTCTGGTACCTGACCAGCAGCTTTGGCGGCCTGTGGGTGCTGCTGACCAATGCCAGCGTCCGCGATCCGGCGGTGATCGGCTGGATCCAGTCACAGGGCTGGACCGAGAACGCCTTCCTGATGTTCTTCTTCGCCGGCTTCGCGTTCGTGGCGGCACTGGCCTTCGCGTTGTACGCGCGGACGTATCCCATGCAGGACAACTACCGCACCGCGGCCTGAGGAAGACGATGGAAGCACCCATCACGCTGCTGCTGATCGCGATCACCTGCGTGGTCAGCCTGCTGGCACTGCGTACGCCGTCGATGATGATGCGGCTGGTCCTGTGGCCGCCGGCGCTGGACCGCCAGCGCCAGTACGACCGTCTGATCACGCACGGCTTCCTGCATGCGGATTACTGGCACCTGCTGTTCAACATGGTGACGCTGTTCTTCGTGGGGCGGCTGATGGAACCCCTGATCGGTCGGCTCAGCGGCAACAGCCTGGTGTACGCCGGCTTCTACCTGTCCGCGCTGGTGGTGGCGATCCTGCCGACGTACCTCAAGCACCAGAAGGACCCCAACTACTACGCGCTGGGGGCCTCGGGCGCGGTATCCGCGCTGCTGTTCTCCTTCATCCTGATCGACCCATGGGCGATGCTCATCGTCTTCATCATCCCGATGCCGGCCATCATCTTCGCCGTGCTCTATGTCGGGTACAGCATCTGGATGGACCGGCGCGGGGGAGGCCGGACCAATCACGGCGCGCATCTGGCCGGTGCCGTCTACGGCGTGCTTTTCATGTTCGCCATGGAGCCTCGCGTCATGCAGCACTTCCTCGAGCAGATGTCGCAACCGCGTTTCGGTTTCGGTTAAGCCGCCATTGCGCCTTTGCTCACCTGCATTGAAGGTGGGCCGTGCTATCCCGGTGGCGTGTCCCACCCGTGGAGGAGCGCATGGCGACCCGCAAGGCAGCAGCCAAGAAGGCAGTGAAGAAGGCCACAAAGAAAGCCACCAAGAAGGCAGTCAAGAAAGCCACGAAGAAGACGGCGGCCAAGAAAAGCGTGGTCCGCAAGGCGGTGAAGAAACCCGCGAAGAAGGTGGCAGCCGGCAAGCGTGTGGCGAAGAAAGCGGTCAAGAAGGCCGCATCACGCAAGGCCGTCAAGAAGGCCGCGAAGAAGACGACGGCACGCAAGGTCGCCAAGAAGACGACGCGCGCGGTCGCGAAGAAAGCCACCGCCAAGAAGGTTGTGAAGAAGGCGGTGAAGAAGGCGGCAGCCAAGCGGCCGGTGGCGAGGAAGGTTGTCGCAAAGAGCGCTACGGCGCGCAAGGCGCCCGCGAAGAAGACGGCACCGCGCAAACGCACGCCGCGAAAGACCACACCGGCACAGGCATTGGCCACGGCGCGCACACTGCTGGAACAGAAGCACGAACACGACCGCCAACCCGCGCCTTGGCAGCAATTGGACCAGAACGGCCAGCCGGGCACGACGGGCGGTGGGTTCGTGTCGAATGAGGCGGCAGCCAAGGCGCACGAACTGCATGCCGCCGAAAGCCGTATGAAAGCGATCCAGGGCAGCGCGGGCACACAGGACCGGCGCAACCAGGGCAAACGCGACCATCGCGGCGAGTAGAGCGCGCCGCTCGTGTCGATGGGGGAGGGGGATCTCGTTCTGCCTGCACCTTGCGTGCAGGTGGGACGGGACTCCGGCGCGGCAGTCGCACCCGAAGGCGGACCCCTGCGCCGCGCCGGAGCGCCCGGTAGGTGTCTTGCGGGTGGATCAGTCCATCAACGAGTGCACAGCGTGCACGCCGGCGGTCTCGCTGCCGGAGTAGGTCGACATCAGTCGCTCGTACACGGCGTTGTTGAGTTTTTCGAACTCCCACGCGTCGGTGTGGCCGGTGACGGTGAGCTGGTACAGGCCTTCCAGCAGGGTGAAGTCGCTGGCATTGGAGACATCGGGCAGTGCGTCGATCAGGCTCATGGCGGAACTCCGAGATGCAGGTCTATGGCCCGTATCACGCAGCAATCGTGCCAACTTTTTATTTGAGAACTCCGTCACGCTCGCGCGCGTCAACCTTCTTTTCACAAGGGTGAATGTGACGCACCGCGTCCAGTTCTGCCAAAGGGTCAGCCGGGCATTGCGTCACAATGTAGGTGAGTCCCCTACCACGGAGCCGCCATGACCGGCGACCAGCCTTCCCTCGACCTCCATCACGACCCTGCCGCGCGCCGCTTTTCCACCCGGCTCGAGGGGCATGACGCCGAACTCCTGTACTCGCTGAGGGATGGCCGCATGGTCATCGACCACACCGGCGTGCCGGAAGCGATCGGCGGTCGGGGCGTCGCGGCCGCGCTGGTCCGGGCGGCGCTGGATCACGCACGTGCGCAGGGCTGGCGCGTGGTGCCGGCCTGTTCCTACTCCGCGGCCTACGTCCAGCGGCATCCTGAGTACGCTGATCTGATCGATGCGCGATCGTGATGGAGGACCGCGGTGGGGCGGCCTAGAATGACGGCCATCACACGCGGAAGGAGCCCGAACGTGTCATTCCCCCCCATGCCCCGCCACCTGGCCCGTCAGGCCGGTCTTGTCCTGCTGACGGTCCTGGCCGTGGCCGCCTGCAAGCGCGAAGCCACCGCGCCGACCGCCGTGGCCGGCGATCCGCAGCCCCCCGTGACCACGCCTGTCGAGACGGTCGATGCGCCGGTCGAGCTGAAGGACGTCATCGAGACCAACGATCGCTATGTCTTGGGGATCAGCTATCCGGCCTCGATCAACCGCTACCCCGGCCTGGCCAAGGCGCTGTCCGCCTACACGGAAGCCGAGCGTGCCGAACTGATGGAAGCGGTCGAGGCTTTCGGCAACGACAAGCCATCGGCGCCCTACGAGCTGTCGCTGGCGTTCGAGCAGGTGGTGGATACCCCGCGCATCGTGGCAGTGGCCGCCGACGGCAGCCGCTACACCGGCGGCGCGCATGGCCAGCCGTTGATCGCACGCTTCGTCTGGCTGCCGCAACAGGACGCACGCCTGACCGCCGACGCACTGATTCCCGACGCGAAGGGATGGCAGGCGATCAGCGACTACGTGCGCGAACAGCTGCATACCGCAGTGGTGAACCGCGCGGACGAGGACGAACTGGCGCCCACCGATCGGGCGGCGTTGATCAAGAGCACGTTCCGGATGATCGACGAAGGCACCGAGCCGGAAGCCGGCAACTTCAGCGAGTTCGTGCCGGTGCTCGACGCGTCGGGCCATGTCACCGCGCTGCGCTTCGTTTTCCCGCCTTACCAGGTGGGTCCGTATGCCGATGGCACGCAGATGGTCGACGTGCCCGCGACCTTGCTGCTGCCGTATGTCGCCCCGGCGTACGCGGAGCTGTTCGCCCGCTGACCGCCATGCCGCACGCCCGCTTCGAGCGCAGGATCGCAGACCTGTTGGCCGAAGCGGATGTGCGGATCGATGGCGACCGCCCTTGGGACATCCAGGTCCATGACCCGCGCTTCCACGCCCGCGTGCTGGGGCAGGGCTCGCTGGGTCTGGGCGAAAGCTACATGGACGGCTGGTGGGATGCCGTCTCGCTCGACGGACTGCTGTTCCACCTTCTCGCGGCGCACGTGGACGAACGCGTGCATGGCGCAGGCGAGGTCTTCGACGCCCTGCGTGCCCGGCTGACCAATCTGCAGTCGCCACGCCGCAGCGGTGAGGTAGGGCGGCGACACTACGACCTGGGCAACGACCTGTATGCCGCCATGCTCGGCCGGCGGCTGGTCTACAGCTGCGGCTACTGGCGCGATGCCGGGGATCTTGATGCCGCACAGGACGCCAAGCTCGACCTGGTGTGCCGCAAGCTGCAGTTGCGGCCGCTGATGCGGGTGCTCGACATCGGCTGCGGCTGGGGTGAGGCATTGAAGTTCGCGTCGGAACGGTACGGCGTCCACGGGGTCGGCATCACCATTTCGCGCGAGCAGGCCGAGTACGCGCGGCGGTTGTGCGCAGGATTGCCGATCGAGATCCGCCTGCAGGATTACCGCGAACTCGACGAGCCGTTCGACGCCGCGTTCTCGCTGGGTATGTTCGAACACGTCGGCATGAAGAACTATGGCGACTACTTCGACGTCGTCCGTCGTTGCCTACCGGCGGATGGCTTGTTCCTGCTGCATACCATCGGTGGCAGCCGCTCGGTGGAGCGGACCGATCCGTGGATCGCGCGCTACGTCTTCCCCAATTCGATGCTGCCTTCTGCGGCGCAGATCACGCACGCGATCGAGGGTCGGTTCGTGCTGGAAGACTGGCACAACTTTGGCGCCGACTACGACCGCACGCTGCAGGCCTGGCGGGCCAATGTCGAGTCGGCGTGGGATGCTCTGGGGCGACGCTACGACGAGCGGTTCCGCCGGATGTGGCGGTTCTACCTGTCGGTCTCGATGGCCACCTTCCGCAGCCGCCGCTCGCAGCTGTGGCAACTCGTGCTGTCGCCCCGCGGCGTGCCGGGCGGGTATGTCGCCCCGCGCTAGCAGGCGCGGAAACGAAAAGAGCAGGCCGGAGCCTGCTCTTCATCGATACATCGTCGGCGGTATCAGGCCGTCGGTGCGGAGGGCAGCTCACGTGCGTTGAAGATGCGCTCGATCACTTCGGCCAGTTCATCCTCGGAGAACGGCTTGGTCAGGTAGGCCTTCGCGCCCTGGCGCAGGCCCCACATGCGGTCGGTGTCCTGGTCCTTGGTGGTCACCAGGATCACCGGGATGTGCTTGGTGGTGGCCTCGCGGCTCAGCGTGCGGGTGGCCTGAAACCCGTTGAGGTTCGGCATCACCACATCCATCAGCACCATGTCGGGCAGCTCGCGCTTGGCGACTTCCACGCCCGCGGCGCCGTCTTCGGCGGTGATGGATTCGTGTCCCAGTTTCTCGACGATGCGCTGGATGCCCAGCAGTTGCGACGGTGAATCGTCGACGATCAGAATCTTTGCCATGGATGTCCCCAGTGTTCCCCGCCACCGATTTTAGACCTTGTCGGTGACAACACAATGGGGTTGGCGGCCAACGGACAACGTCCGTCGTGCTGCCGCTGCCGTTCATCCCATTCGTACCAGCGTGCGCCCGAACGAGCGCCCGTCCAGCATGGTGCGGAATACCTCGGGAAGCCCGTCCAGCGTGGTTTCGCGCGTGCAGATCGTGTCCAGATGCCGCGGCTTCCAGTCACTGGCCAGGTGCTGCCAGACCTGTTCGCGGATATCGCGCGCGGTACCGGCCGAGGCGACGCCGAGCAGCGACACGCCCCGAATTATGAAGGGCATCACAGTTATGGGGAGATCGGCCGTAGCGGCGAGGCCGGCACTGGCGACGTTGCCATAGGGCGTCGTCTGCGCCAGCAGGCTGGCCAGCATCGAACCGCCGACGTTGTCGAGTCCGCCGCCGAAGCGTGCCGACTCCATGGGGCGCGAGGTGGCCAGCGCATCGCGGCCCAGCACCTCGGTGGCGCCGATCGATGTCAGGTACGCGGCGTTCTCGGGCTTGCCGCTGACCGCGTGCACCTCGAAGCCAGCCTTGCTGAAGATGTCGACCGCCAGCGAGCCGACGCCCCCGGTGGCGCCGGTGACGGCGAGCGGGCCCAGGTCCGGTATCTGACGGTTCTCGCGCATGCGGTACAGGGCCAGCGCGGCGGTGAAACCGGCGGTGCCCAGGATCATGCTCTCGCGCAGGTTGAGCCCTGAGGGCAGGGGGATGACCCACTTCGCGTCGAGCCGCGCGTACTCGGCGTAACCACCGTCACGCGTTTCGCTGAGCCCGGAGCCGGTGACCAGCACCGCGTCGCCTTCCTTGAAAGCAGGATCGGTGGATGCCACCACATGGCCGGCCACGTCGATGCCGCCCACCAACGGGAAGCGGCGCAGGATCTTGCCTTTGCCGGTGCCGGCCAGTGCGTCCTTGTAGTTGACCGACGAGTAGGCGGTCTTGATGACGACTTCGCCGGGATTCAATGCGTCCAGCGCGATGGTTTCGATGCCGCTGCGGTAGCCGGTGTCGTCGTTGTGGATGCGGAAGGCGTTGAAGGTGGTGGGCAGGCTCATGGTGCGCTCGTCATCCCGGCGGAGGCCGGGACCCAGTGGCCTCGATTCTTGCGGCCGAGCCTCGGAATTGCAAAGGCAACGCCCTGCGACTTTGGTCGGGAGTATGGCGTGCTGTGTTGGAATGCGGCCTAACGGATTTCGCAGCCCAGATCCCGCCAATAGGGATTCCGGTCCTCAATCAGCTTGATCTTCCACGCGCGCTTCCATTCCTTGAGTGCTTTCTCGCGGCGAATGGCGGATTCCATGGTGTCGTGGGCTTCGTACCAGACCAGCGTATGGACACGATGGCGCTGCGTGAAGCCCGGTACCTGATCGTTCTCGTGTTGCCAGACTCGCGAGGGCAGATCAGAGGTGACGCCGATGTAGAGCGTCCCGTTCCGTCGACTTGCAAGGATGTAAACACAGGGAATGCGCTGACGCATGGGCACTCCTTGGCCTGCACCTTCGACGCTGCGATCTTTCCTCCGAACGCCTGTCACGATCAAGCGCACGCCGCTGGGTCCCGGCTTTCGCCGGGATGACGGGTGCGATTGCCGACAGGAGAGGAATTCAGCGCCGTTCCAGCCTTATGTCCAACGCTGGTCGAGGCACATCCGTTTTGCCGTCATCCCGGCGAAAGCCGGGATCCAGTGACGTCAGCAAGCGCCCGTAGCAAGACTCAGCGCAACGACTTGCGCCGCTTCTCGTCCATCCACTTGTCCGCCTGCGCGGGTGCGTAGGCGCGCATCCAGGCGACCATCGCGTCGATGTCGTCGCCGTGCCACAGGTCGGCACGTTGTTCCGGGTGCAGGAAGCGTTCTTCGACCATGCGGTCGATCATGCCCATCAGCGGCGAGTAGAAGCCCTCGACATCGAGGAAGGCGCAGGGCTTGTCGCCGATGCCGAGCTGGCGCCAGGTCAGCATCTCGAACATCTCGTCGAGCGTGCCGAAACCGCCGGGCAGGGCAACGAAGGCGTCCGACAGGTCGAACATGCGCTTCTTGCGCTCGTGCATGTTGGCGACGACTTCCAGCTTGGTCACGCCCTTGTGCGCAACTTCCCAGTTGACCAGCTGTTCGGGGATCACGCCGATCACCTCGCCACCGGCGGCAAGCACGGCATCGGCGACGATGCCCATCAGGCCGACGTTGCCACCGCCGTACACCAGTTGCAGCCCTTCCTTCGCAATGCGGTCGCCCAGCGCGATGGCGCGTTCGGCGTAGGCGGGTTTGTTGCCGGCGTTGGAGCCGCAGTAGACGCAGATGCTCTTCATGGTCGTAGGTCCTGTCTAGCCTGTTGTCAGAAACGCAAAACGCCAGGCATCGCCTGGCGCATGCGGATCACGGCGGCCATGTCGCCGCCGTGCGGGCCTCAATTGGGCTTGTGGATCGCGCGCTTGTGCACGGCCATCGCAGCGTCGTGCACCGCTTCCGACAGCGACGGGTGCGCGTGGCAGATGCGGGCCAGGTCGTCCGCGGAGCCCTTGAACTCCATGGTGAGCACGCCTTCGTGCACGAGTTCGGACACGTTGGCGCCGACCAGGTGCATGCCCAGCACGCGATCGGTTTCGGCGTCCGCGATGACCTTCACGAAGCCGGTCGGTTCCGCCATCGCCACGGCGCGGCCCACCGCGGCGAACGGGAACGAGCCGGCCTTGTAGGCCACGCCTTCCACCTTGAGCTGCTGCTCGGTCTTGCCGACCCAGGCGATCTCGGGCGAGGTGTAGATGACCCACGGAATGGTGTCGAAGTTGACATGGCCCGGCAGGCCGGCGATCAGCTCGGCGACCGCGATGCCTTCCTCGAAGCCCTTGTGCGCCAGCATCGGCCCGCGCACGCAGTCGCCGATCGCCCAGACGCCATCGACGCCGGTGTGGCAATGCGCATCCACTTCCACCTGGCCGCGTTCGTTGAGCTTCACCCCGGTGCCGTCGGCCAGCAGGCCCTTGCTCGCGGCGCGGCGGCCCACGGCGACCAGCAGCTTGTCGACGGTGAGCGTCTTCTCGCCTTCGGCATCGCTGTAGGTGACCACGACTTCCTTCTTCTTGCCCTTGCCGGTCACTTCGGTCTTCGACACCTTGGCGCCGAGACGGATGTCGAGGCCCTGCTTCTTGAATTCGCGCGCGGCGACCTTCGACACTTCGCTGTCGGCGACGGCGAGGAAATCGGGCAGGGCTTCGAGGATGGTGACCTCGGCGCCGAGGCGCTTCCACACGCTGCCCAGCTCCAGTCCGATCACGCCCGCACCGATCACGGCCAGGCGCTTCGGCACTTCGGTGAAATCCAGCGCGCCGACATTGTCGACGATGTATTCGTTGTCGAACTTGGCGAACGGCAGTTCGATGGAATCCGAACCGGCCGCGATGATGATGTTGGTGCCCTTCAGTTCGACTTCGCTGCCGTCGTGCTGCTTCACTTTGACGAGGTTGCCCGGCTGCAGCTGGCCGAAGCCGTAATAAGCTGTGACCTTGTTGGCCTTGAACAACTGCGCGATGCCGCCGGTGAATTGCTTCACGATGGCGTCCTTGCGGCCGACCATGGTGCCGACGTCGATCTTGGCGTCCTTGACGCTGATGCCGTGCTGTTCGAACTGGTGGGTCAGGTTGTGGTACTGGTGCGAGGAATCCAGCAGCGCCTTGGACGGGATGCAGCCCACGCGCAGGCAGGTGCCGCCCAGCGCGGGCTTGCCGTCCTTGCCCAGCGCGGCGTCGATGCAGGCGACTTTCATGCCCAGCTGCGCGGCGCGGATGGCGGCGTGGTAGCCGGCCGGACCGGCACCGATGACGACGACGTCGAATTGTTCAGCCATTTCAGTGTCCTTTGCCTAGGGCGTCCGAATGTGGACGGTGGCGGTATCTCGTGGAAGGAAATGGGGCCCCGCAGGGCCCCTTTCCAGCCCCCCGTGGGGAGCCGCGCGGATTACATGCCCAGGAGCATGCGGTGCGGGTTTTCCAGCTGGTTCTTGATGTCGACCAGGAACAGCACCGCGTCCTTGCCGTCGATGATGCGGTGGTCGTAGGACAGCGCGATGTACATCATCGGCGCGGCGACGACCTGGCCGTTCTCGACGATGGCGCGGTCCTTGATGGCATGCATGCCCAAGATGGCGCTCTGCGGCGGGTTGACGATCGGCGTGGACATCAGCGAGCCGAAGGTGCCGCCGTTGGTGATGGTGAAGGTGCCGCCCTGCAGGTCTTCCAGCGCCAGCTTGCCGTCGCGCGCCTTCTTGGCGTAGTCGGCGATGCCCTTCTCGATGTCGCCGAAGCCCATGCGCTCGACATTGCGCAGCACCGGCGTGACCAGCCCCTTCTCGGTGGACACGGCGATCGAGATGTCGGAATAGCCGTGGTAGATGATGTCGTTGCCGTCGACCGAGGCGTTGACGATCGGATGGCGCTGCAGCGCGTTGGCCGCGGCCTTGGCGAAGAAGCTCATGAAGCCGAGCTTGATGCCGTTGGCCTTGACGAAGTCGTCCTGCAGTTCCTTGCGCATCTCCATGACCTTGGCCAGGTTGACCTCGTTGAACGAGGTCAGCATGGCGATGGAGTTCTTGGACTGCATCAGGCGCTCGGCGATGCGCGTGCGGATGCGGGTCATCGGCACGCGCTCTTCCGGACGCGCGCCACCGGACACGCCGCCGGTCTTGCCGCTGGCGTAGTTGACCAGGTCTTCCTTGGTCACGGCGCCGTGGCGACCGGTACCTTCCACGTTCGCCGGGTCGATGCCCTGGGTGATGGCGGTGAAGCGCGCGCCCGGGGGCAGTGCATCGGCGCCGGCCGGGGCCGGCTTGGTGCTGGAGGGGGCAGCGGCGTCGGCCTTGGCGGCCTCGGCCTTCGGCTGGACTTCCTGCGCGCCGGCGGCGGGCTTCTTCTCTTCGGTGGCGGGGGCCGGCGCAGCGGCCGCGGCGCCTTCCTCGATGATCGCCAGCAGCTGCTGGCTGGTCACCGTGTCGCCTTCCTTGAACTTGATCTCCTTCAGCACGCCGTCGACGGGCGAGGGCACTTCCAGCACGACCTTGTCGGTTTCCAGGTCCATCAGGTTCTCGTCGCGCTTGACCGCGTCGCCGACCTTCTTGTGCCAGGCGGCGATGGTGGCGTCGGAGACGGACTCGGGGAGAACCGGAACTTTGACTTCAGTGGCCATGGGATGGGACGTCCTGGTGGTTTGTTCTAATGGGGGTGAGGGCTTATTCGGCGACGTTGCTGGTGCCGAGCGTGTTGACCAGTGCGTCGGCGACCAGCTTCAGCTGCTCCTCGACGTGCTCGGCGAAATGGCCGGCGGCGGGCGAGGGCGAACGCGGGCGGCCCGCGTAGTCCAGCGTCTGCTTGTCGGTCAGGCAGGCCTGCAGGTGGTGCTTGATCTGGTACCACGCACCCTGGTTCTGCGGCTCTTCCTGGCACCAGACCACCTCGGTGGCCTTGCCGTAGCGCTTGAGTTCGGCGGCCAGCTGCTCGCGCGGGAACGGATACAGCTGTTCGACGCGCAGGATCGCCACGTCGTCCTGGCCGCGCTTCTGCGCATCTTCCAGCAGGTCGTAATAGACCTTGCCGGAACAGGCCACGACGCGCTTGACCTTCTTGGCGTCGGCGGTCGCGTCCGGGATCAGGTGCTGGAACTCGCCGTTGGCCAGCTCGTCCAGCGTGGACACGGCCAGCTTGTGGCGCAGCAGCGATTTCGGCGTCATCACCACCAGCGGCTTGCGCGTGGTCATGCGCATCTGCCGGCGCAGCATGTGGTAGGCCTGGGCGGGCGTGGTGGGCACGCAGACCAGCATGTTCTCCAGCGCGCACAGCTGCAGGAAGCGCTCCAGGCGCGCGGAGCTGTGCTCCGGACCCTGGCCTTCGTAACCGTGCGGCAGCAGCAGGGTCAGGCCGCTGATGCGGCCCCACTTGGCTTCACCGGCGGCGATGAACTGGTCGATCACCACCTGCGCGCCGTTGGCGAAGTCGCCGAACTGCGCTTCCCAGATGCACAGCGTGTTGGGATCGGTGGTCGAGAAGCCGTACTCGAACGCCATCACCGCTTCTTCGCTGAGCAGCGAGTCGATGATGGTGGCCTGCTCCGGCTGCTCCACCAGCTGGCGCAGCGGCAGGTAGTAACTGTCGGTCTTCTGGTCGTGCAGGATCGCGTGGCGGTGGAAGAACGTGCCGCGGCCGGCGTCCTGGCCCACCAGGCGCAGGCCGTTGCCTTCCGACAGCAGCGTGGCGTAGGCGAGGTTCTCGGCGAAGCCCCAGTCCGCCAACTGTTCGCCGGCGGCCATCTTCACGCGGTCCTCGTAGATCTTCGCCACGCGCGGGTGCAGCGCCACGCCGGCGGGGATCGTGGTGATGATCTTGGCCAGCGAATCCAGCGCCTTGCGCTTGACCTTGGTATCGACCGGATCGCTGAGCTTGCCGGACAGGTACTTCGACCAGTCGATCGCCAGCTCGTCGCCCTTCTGCTTGGCCAGCTCGGTGGTGTACTCGCCCGAATCCAGCTTGTTGCGGTACGCGTCGGCCAGCGCCTTGCCGCCCTCGGCCGGGATGACGCCGGCGCCTTCCAGCTTGGCGGCGTACATCTCGCGCGTGGTCGCGTGCTTGCGGATGGTCTGGTACATCACCGGCTGCGTGGCCGCGGGTTCGTCGGCCTCGTTGTGGCCGTGGCGGCGGTAGCAGACCAGGTCGATCACCACGTCCTTCTTGAACTGCTGGCGGAAGTCGTAGGCCAGCTGGGCCACGAAGACCACCGCTTCCGGGTCGTCGCCGTTCACGTGGAAGACCGGGGCGCCGACCATCTTGGCGACGTCCGTGCAGTACAGCGTGGAGCGCGAGTCTTCCTTGTTGCTGGTGGTGAAGCCGATCTGGTTGTTGATGACGATGTGCAGGGTGCCGCCGACGGCGAAACCGCGTGCCTGCGACATCTGGAACAGTTCCATCACCACGCCCTGGCCGGCGAACGCGGCGTCGCCGTGCATGATGATCGGCAGCACGCTCTGGCGCGCGGCGTCGTTGCGGCGTTCCTGGCGCGAACGGACGCTGCCGGCCACGACCGGGTCGACGATTTCCAGGTGCGACGGGTTGAACGCCAGCGCCAGGTGGACCGGGCCGCCGGGGGTGGCGATGTCGGCCGAGAAACCCATGTGGTACTTCACGTCGCCCGCGTGGGCGAGGTCGTTGTCGTGCTCGAACTTGCCCTCGAACTCGTCGAACAGCTTGCGCGGGCTCTTGCCCAGCGTGTTGACCAGCACGTTGAGGCGGCCGCGGTGGGCCATGCCGACCACGATGTCCTTGACCCCGCCTTCGCCGGCGTTGCGGATCATGGTGTCCATCAGCGGGATCAGCGCGTCGCCGCCTTCCAGCGAGAAGCGCTTCTGGCCGACGTACTTGGTATGCAGGTAGCGCTCCAGGCCCTCGGCCGCGGTCAGGCGCTCCAGCGTGCGGCGCTTGGCATCGTCGGACAGGCCGAACTGGCCGCCGGCGGTCTCCAGGCGCTGGTACAGCCACTGGCGCTGCTCGACCTCGGAGATGTGCATGAACTCGACGCCGATGGGACCGGTGTAGGTCGCCTTCAGGCGCGCCAGCAGGTCGCGCAGTTTCATGCGCGAGTTGCCGCCGACGTTGCCGGTGCTGAACTCGCTGTCCAGGTCGCGATCGGACAGGTCGTGGAAGGACAGCTCCAGGTCCGGCGGGTTGACCGGCGGGGTCAGGCCCAGCGGGTCGATCTGGGCACCGAGGTGACCCCGCGAACGGTAGGCCGTGATCAGGCGGCCCACATTGCGCTCGCGCTCATCGCCACCGCCGGCCGCGACCACGCCCTTGCTGGCCTGGCGGGCCGCATCGGCCACCTGTTGGATGACCACCGAATGCGGGACATCACCGGCCTCGCGGCCCTTGAATCCGTCGAAATAGGCCTTCCACTTGGGGCCCACGCTGTCCGGGGCGACGAGGTACTGCTCGTACAGGTCTTCGACGTAGGAGGCGTTGCCCCCGTTGAGCTGCGAGGATTGCGCGAACTGCTTCAGGAGATTGTCCACGATGGTGATGGCGTGCTGTGGGGTAGTCGAGGGGCGCTTGCCGTCCATGTCGCGCGAAGTCTCACGGTCATGAGCGAAAACCGGGAAATTATACCCCCATGCCGGGAAGGGGGCGTAACCGGATTGGACTAAAGACGCAGGTTGCGGCCCCGTGAGGGCGATGCCTGCCGCGAGGGAACAGGGCTGTCAGATGCCCAGCGCGCGGTATTCGCTGACCGGGCGCGCGCGTTCCCACATCTGCGAGAACTCCTCGCGCAGCTGGCGCGCGCGGCCTGCGTGCGCGAGTCCCGCTTCGCCATCGAAGCGATGGCCGAGCGGCCTGAAGTAGTAACCGTGATCGTCGTTGGCGACGAAGGCGGCGGTGTAGGGCAGGTCAACCGGGTCCTGCACCTCGCGGAATACGAACACACTGGGCAGTCGCTGGCCCAGGCCGATCAGGGGCGCCAATGCCCGCTGCGGGGTGGCGGCATCCTGCAGCAACAACTGCACCTGGGCGCCGGTCTGGCGGGTGGCGAAGCGGCGCAAGGCCTCGACGACGGCGGGCGCATCCCACAGGCCGGGATCCAGCGCACGGCTGTACACCACCAGCGCCCGTCGGGCCTGGGCGATGACCGCCGTGGTGATGGCCACGGCCTCGTGGCGACGGGCGATCGCTGCCGGTCCGGCCAGCACGCGCCGCATGGCCTGGTGTTGGATGCCGGCCTCGATGAAGCGCTCTCCCTCCGGCAGGAAGCCATGCCGGGTATAGAACGCCTCGGCCGCGACCTGGGCATGCAGCGATACGTCGGGCCATTGGCGTCGACGGGCTTCATCCAGCAGGGCGACCAGCAGGGCGTCGCCCACGCCGCGACCGCGCCAGGCCGACAGCACGGCCATGCGGCCGATCCGGTGCTCGGGCGTCAGTCGCGCCGTCCCGATCGGGGTACCCGAGGCATCACGGGCCGCCACGTGATGGCTGAGCGGATCAAGCGCGTCCCGTTCCAGGTCGCGCGGCACCTGTTGTTCCTGCACGAACACCACGTCCCGCACCTGGTGGACCACGCCTGGGTCCGCGGCGTAGTCGACGGTGTCGACGTGGTAGTCGCGCGTGGCGCTCATGCGTCCTCGTCCCCGTTGTCCGGATCGTCGTCGGGCACGGCCAGCTGATAGTGGCCCTGCGCTGCCAGCGCCATCACCGCATCGCGGCCGGCCTCGCTGAGCGCCGCATAGGTGTTGCCGTCCAGGCCTTCCAGTGCCGCCAACTGCTGGGCTTCCTTGACCGGCAAGACATAGTCGACGCCGTTGCAGAACAGGGTCGCGCCCTTGCGGCGGCGGCGCCAGGCGAAACGCGAGAACGGGTGGCGCAGCAGCTGGGCGCCCTGCTGCAGGTCCCACTCCATCTCGATGCGTGACGGTGCATCCGGCGCCGGCATGACATCGCCGGAGGCACGGTAGGTCGTGATGAAGCGGCCGAACCAGTCGCCGACCAGGTCGGGATCGTTCATGCGCAGCGCATTCAAGGCATCGACCACGCGCTCCATCGCGCGGGCGTCGATCTCGTTGGGGTCCTGCGGTGCCGTCAGGTCTTCGTCGTGGTAACGGACGGCGTCGTCCGCATCGGCAATCAGCGTGTCCAGGTAGTCGCCGATCAGCTCGGCCGACGACGGCGCGCGCATGCCCACCGAGAACGTCAGGCAGGCGTTCTCCGCCACGCCGTGGTGCGGGACCAGCGGCGGCAGGTACAGCATGTCGCCCGGCGACAGCACCCATTCGTGCGTGGGATCGAACTGGCGCAGCAGCTTGATCGCCACGTCATCCTGGAAGGCGAGGTCGGGCGCCGGCTTCCCCATCGCCACGCTGGCATCGATCATCCAGCGCCGCTCGCCCTGCGCCTGCAGCAGGAACACGTCGTAGTGGTCCACATGCGCGCCGACCGAACCGCCGGTGGCGGCGAAGCTGATCATGATGTCGTCCACGCGCCAGCGCGGCAGGAAGCGGAACTGTTCGAGCAGCTGGCGGACATCGGCGTCCCACTTGTCCACATCCTGTACCAGCAGGGTCCAGTCGTGGTCGGGCAGGCCGGGGAAGTCTTCTTCCTGGAAGGGGCCGGTGCGCACGTCCCAGACGCCCGTCGCCTTGTCCAGGCTGATCATGCGCGCCAGCACACCCTCTTCGCAGGCCAGGCCGGCGAGGTCTTCCGGCTGTACCGGCGTCTCGAAATCGGGGAAGGCGTTGCGGATCAGCAGCGGACGCTTGTGCCAGTAATCGCGCAGGAAGCGGTCGGCCGGCATGCCGAGCGGGTACTGACGGGTGGCGTCGATCTCGAACGGAAGCGATGCGGCGCGGGGAGAGGTCTTCTTGGTCATCGGGTCGGTATCGCGCGGCGATGCGCCGTGCAGGGAAAGGAGAAGGTAGCGTCGCCGATGGCGACGCCGGGGACATTGATGCCGATCAAGGGCGTGCGGATGCGGCCTTCTCGGCTTCGTCGGCCAGCCGCTTGTCCAGCCGCTCGGAGGCTTTCTGCGCGTAGGCACGGCAGGCGTCACGATCCGCCAACGGCGCATTGGCCGCGGGGCCGATCCGCGTCCACAGGCGGCTGGCGGACGGATGCGGCGTGATCAGGACATCGCAGTCGAGCGCGGCCACTCGTGCCAGCGTCGCGCGGAACGCGGCCACATAGCCGGGATGCGCCGCTTCGTCCGTGTAGCGGTACACGTCGTCGGAGATGGCGGTCAGGCTGTCGGCGTAGACCATCTGGCGACAGTCGTTGCCGTCGCAGGCGCGCCAGGTCCAGCTGGTACCGCCGGGCGTATGGCCGGGCGATGCGACCGCTTGCAGGACCAGCGGTCCGACGCGCACCACGCCGTCGTCGGCGAGCGTGACGACATCCGCCACCGGAGCCATGGGTTCGGCCACCTCCAGCTGCGGGTCCGTCCGGTCCGGCATACCGCGCTTCAGCGTGCCCACGGCCGGCGCGCGTGCGTACACGGGTGCACCGGTGGCGCGCTGCAACTCCGCCAGACTGCCAGCGTGGTCGAAGTGCTCGTGCGAGAACACGATGGCGCGCACGTCCTCGGGCTTGAAGCCCAGCGCACGGATGTTGGCCAGAATCTGCGGGCCGGCCTGCGGCGTGGCGGCATCGACCAGGATGTGGCCTTCATCCGAGGTCACCAGCAAGGCGCTGATGCCGCAGGTGCCGACATACCAGGTGTTGCCGTACACGTGCAGCGGCGTGGCAGGATCATTCCAGCCGGCGTCGTCTTTGCAGGCCGTGGCAGCAGGAACCTCGGAGGTGAATGCCGTGGCAGGCAGCGCGAGGGCGAGCAGGCCGCCGAACAGGGTGGAGCGCAGCATCATGTGGCGATCTCGTCGTAGCCGCGGTTGACGAACTGCAGCAGGCACCAGCCATGGCCCCAGGGATCGGCCAGCCGCACGATGCGGCCCCAGTTCGCTTCACGGATGTCGGTTTCCTGCACCAGGCCGGCCTGCAGGGCGCGGTCGAGGGCAGGTTCAAGGGAGTCCACCACCACGTCCAGGTGCACGGGCGTCCAGTGGCGGGTGTAGTCGCGGGGCCTATCGGCGGCGGCCATCGAACCCGAGGGGTTCTGCAGCAGGTAGATCGGCGCCTGTGCGCCGAGCAGCTCCACGCCCCCGTCGCCGAAGCGGCGCGCGGCGATCAGGTCGAAGGCTTGCGTGTACAGCGCTTCCGCGGCGGGCAGGTCGGGAACGTCGATGTTGATCAGCAGGTGCATCGCCGTTCCCTCGTATCCCGGAGGTCAGATGGCGCGGGCGAGCCGCTCTGCGAGGCCGGTGTAGCTGCCCGGCGTCATCTCGCGCAGGCGCTGCTTGTCGTCGGCGGGCAGGTCGAGCGATTCGATGAAGGCGCGCATGGAATCGGCGGTGATGCCCTGGCCGCGGGTGAGCGCCTTCAGCTGTTCGTACGGGTTCGGCAGGCCATGGCGGCGCATGACGGTCTGCACAGCTTCGGCCAACACTTCCCAGGCGGCGTCGAGGTCGGCGTCGAGCCGCTGCGGGTTCACTTCCAGCTTGCCCAGGCCCTTGGCCAGCGAGTCCAGTGCGACCTGTGTGTGACCGAATGCGGTGCCGAGCGCCCGCAGCACGGTGGAGTCGGTGAGGTCGCGCTGCCAGCGGCTGATCGGCAGCTTGGCGCTGAAGTGCTCGAACAGCGCGTTGGCGATGCCGAAGTTGCCTTCCGCGTTCTCGAAGTCGATCGGATTGACCTTGTGCGGCATCGTCGACGAACCGACTTCGCCTTCCTTCAGGCGCTGCTTGAAGTAGCCCAGCGAGATGTAGCCCCAGATGTCGCGGGCCAGGTCGATCAGGATGGTGTTGGCGCGGCGCGCGGCGTCGCCGATCTCGGCGACGTTGTCGTGCGGCTCGATCTGCGTGGTGTACGGGTTGAAGACCAGGCCCAGGCCTTCGACGAAGCGCTGCGCGAAGGCCCGCCAGTCGACATCGGGATAGCTGGCCACGTGAGCGTTGTAGTTGCCGACGGCGCCGTTGATCTTGCCGGTCAGTTCCACCGCGGCGATCTGCGTACGCTGGCGTTCGATGCGCGCAACGACGTTCGCGATCTCCTTGCCCAGCGTGGTCGGCGAGGCGGTCTGGCCGTGCGTGCGCGACAGCATTGGCTGCGCGGCCTGCGTATGGGCCAGCGTGCGCAGGGTCGCGGTCACGCCGTCGAGCGAGGGCAGCAGCACCTCGCGTCGGGCCTGTTCCAGCATCAGGCCGTAGGAGAGGTTGTTGATGTCCTCGCTGGTGCAGGCGAAGTGGACGAATTCCAGTGCCGGTGCCAGGTCGGCATCGTCCTTCAACTGCTCCTTGATGAAGTACTCCACCGCCTTGACGTCATGGTTGGTGGTGCGTTCGATCTCCTTGACGCGGGCCGCATGGGCCACGCTGAAGCCATCGGCCAGGGCGCGCAGCTTGGCCTGCTGTTCGGCGGAGAACGCGGGTAGTTCGGCAATGCCGGGTTCGGCCGCCAACGCCAGCAGCCATTCCACTTCGACCTTCACGCGGGCGCGGATCAGGCCGTACTCGGAGAAGATCGGGCGCAGGGCGTCGACCTTGCCGGCGTAGCGGCCATCGAGCGGGGACAGGGCGAGCAGGGACGAATCCGACATGGGCGCGGGGAATGCCTGAAAGGGAGCGTTCCATTTTACCCCGGGAAGGCGGCCATCCGGCCTGGCGTATCCTGTGACCCCCGCCAGCCACCGGCTCCTCGCCGGCGCGCAAGCCGTGAATCCCTCCAGGAGACGGTTGATGACCAGCAAGAAGCCCGCGGGCAAGTCCCGCGTTGCACGAACCCGCATCGAACACGACAGCATGGGCGAGCTGAAGGTGCCCGCCGAGGCGCTCTGGGGCGCGCAGACCCAGCGCGCCGTGCAGAACTTCCCCATTTCAGGGCGGCCGATGCCGCGCGGTTTCATCCGTGCGCTGGGGCTGGTGAAGGGCGCAGCGGCGGAGGTCAATGCCGGCCTGGGCCTGTTGCCCAAGGGCATCGCCAAGGCCGTGCAGGACGCGGCGCTGGCGGTGGCGTCGGGCGAGTACGACGCACATTTCCCGATTGACGTGTACCAGACGGGCTCCGGCACGTCGTCCAACATGAATGCCAACGAGGTGATCGCCACGCTGGCGACGCGTGCCGGCAAGGCCAGCGTGCACCCGAACGATCACGTCAACCTGGGCCAGAGTTCCAACGACGTCATCCCGACGGCGATCCGCGTGGCCGCACAGCTGGCCGTGGTGGAAGACCTGCTCCCCGCCATCAAGCACCTGCGCAAGGTGATCGATGCGCGCGGCAAGGCGCTGGGCAAGGTGGTCAAGACCGGCCGCACCCACCTGATGGATGCCATGCCGCTGACGTTCGGCCAGGAATTCTCCGCGTGGTCGGCGCAGCTGTCGTCGGCAGAGGGTCGGCTCGAAGATGCGTTGAAGCGCGTTCGCCGTCTTCCCTTGGGAGGCACCGCCATCGGCACGGGCATCAATGCCGATCCCCGCTTCGGCGAACGCGTCGCCAAGGCTCTGTCGGCCACTACCCGGACGCGCTTCGAGAGTGCGGCCAACAAGTTCGAGGGCCTGGCCGCGCAGGACGACGCGGTCGAACTCTCTGGACAGCTCAGCGCGCTCGCCGTCGCGCTGACCAAGATCGCCAACGACCTGCGCTGGATGAACTCCGGGCCGCTGGCGGGGCTGGGCGAGATCGAACTGCCGGCGCTGCAGCCGGGCAGTTCCATCATGCCGGGCAAGGTCAATCCGGTGATCCCGGAAGCGACGGTGATGGTCTGCGCGCAGGTGATGGGCTACCACACCGCGGTGACCGTCGCCGGGCAGACCGGCAACTTCCAGCTCAATGTCACCTTGCCGCTGATCGCGAACAACCTGCTGGACGGCATCCAACTGCTGTCGAATGTGTCGCGCCTGCTGGCCGACGACTGTATCGCCGGCCTGACGGTTCGCACCGGACGTGTGCAGGAAGCACTGGACCGCAATCCGATCCTGGTGACCGCGCTCAACCCGGTGATCGGTTACGAGAAGGGCGCGGCGATCGCCAAGCAGGCCTACAAGCAGAACCGGCCGGTGCTGGACGTCGCGCGCGAGGTCACCGGACTACCTGAAAAGACGCTCAAGCCGCTGCTCGATCCGGCGGTGCTGGCGAAGGGCGGTATCCACGGCAAGCCGGGCGGTGGCGGCGGCTGAACCGAGGAGGGCGCCTGCCGGAACAGGTGCCGGCAGACACTCAAGGCGTGGAGGCAGGGGCCGGTTCCGCAGCTGCGGCATCGGCTTCCTGCGCGGCGTTGCCCTGCGTGGCCTTCACGGCCTGGCCGACGACGTGCCCCACGTTCTTGCCGGCTTCATAACTCTCGTCGTGCGAACTGCGGCACTCCTCGATGTCGGCCGGCTCCATGCCCGCATACGGCTGGAATGCGGGCAGGGCAGCGACCAGGTCCTGCTGTGCCTTGTGGAGGGCGGGCAGGCGGTCGCAGATCTTCATCGCTTCGGCTTCCACCTTCTTGGCTTCCGCCTCCATCTCCCGGTCGATCCGGTCGGGATCGCCGCTGAAGATGCCTTTCACCGCCGCACCCACCGCCTTGCCGGCGAGCTTCGCGCCTTCCTTGCCGGTGGCGATGCCCGCATCGGCGATGCCGCCAAGTTCACGGTGATACGCCACGAGCAGGGCGCGCTGCTGGTCGTTCACCGGCACCGGCTTGCCATCGACGATGAAGTCGCCTTTCGCCGACACCTCGGCGCGGGGGTGGCCGCTCGCGTTGAGCTTGAGGTTCTGCCCCCAAAGGGCGCTGGATGTCTCACCGCCATCGTCTGTACCGCCGCCTTTCGAGCAGGCGGCGAGCAGCAGGGCGGCGGACAGGGCGATCGCGAACGTACGGACCATGGTCTTTCCTTGAAGTCAGTGGCGCTTAGGAATGTCGATCGTACCTTTGACACCCTCGTGGTCGACATCGCCGCTACCGATTGAACGGACGGTCAGGTTGCCGCTGACGTTGCGCACGTCCACGCCGCCGGAGCCCACCGAAGCCACGACCACGTCGCCGGTGATGTCGCGCAGTTCCGCACCGCCGGAACCGATCGAGCCGATCTCGACACTGCCGCCGCGTGACAGCTCGAAACCGCCCGAGCCGATGCTGCCGACGTGGGTGGCGCCCTGGATGTTGTCGGCTTCCACGTCACCGGAACCGATCGACACGATTTTCAGGCTGCCGGCACCGTGGATGTCGACATCGCCCGAGCCTACCGATGCCGCAGCCAGCCCGCGGATGCTGCGCCCGACAGCGTGCCCGGAGCCGACATCGGCACTGAACACCGGCGCGCCGATGACCTCGGCCTCGCCCGAGCCGACCTTCACCTGCACGGTCAGATGGTCGGGCAGGGTGGTCGTCAGGTTCATGTAGGCGTAGTTGCTGCCGAAGAAGACGCCGCTGAACTTGCCGTCGTGGTACATCCGCACGATCAGCTTGTCGCCGGCGCGTCGCTGTTCGATCTTCAGGTTGGCCAGCCGGTCGGCGTGGCTGCTGCAGGCGCGTCCGCTCATCGCGGCAGGTGCACCGCTGCGCGATTCCACGGTCAGGTCGTGGGGGCCGACCTCGAACACCACGGTCTTGGCGTTGCCGACATCGAGCGTGACCTGGCGCGGTTCTTCGTGCTTGCAATAGCGGTCCGACGCCAGCGCGGACGAGGACAGCGCCAGCAGGGCGAGGACGGGCGAAGCGATCAGGGCGGTGCGCATCATCGGGTCTCCGGGATCAGGTCACACGGGGTCGCCTGCCGCCGGGGGGCGGAGGGCGTGGCGGTGCGTCAGCGCGTCGCGAACTCCTGACGCACCTCGCGTTCGCAGTCCTCGGCGGCGTCCGCTTCCAGCGTGGCGTATGGACGGAACGACGGGAGGCTGGTGGACAGACGTTGCTGGCTGTCGTGCAGGGCCGGCAGGCTGCGGCAGATCTGCCGCACGCCGGGCTCGATGGTCTGCTTGACGGTCTTTTCCACGCGACGTTCCAGGCTGCCCGTCATGGCGCCGACCATCAGGCTGAAGAGGCCGCGGTCCACGGCCTCCAGTGCCGCCTGGGCGCTGAGCTCGCCGATGTCCAGGCCGGCCTTGGCGATCTCGATCACTTGGGCGCGGTAGCGCAGCAGTTCCTGTCGCTGGCGGGCGTCGATGGCGACGGCCTTGCCGTCGATCAGGAAATCGCCCTTCGGGGTGATCTCCGCTTTCGGCAACGTTTCCTGCCGGGCGCGCCGCTTGTCGGACTTTCCGAAGCGCAGGTTGTCGTTCAACCGCAGATTGCCCGTTTCCAGTTCGCGACGGGCGGCGGCCAGTTCGCGGCGCACTTCCTGGCGCGCCTCGGTCAGGTTGGCGCTGATCTCGGCGCCGACGCTGCTGTCCTTCGGCGCAGCGGCCTGGGCGGCCAGGGGCAGTGCACCGGCCAGGAGCAGCGACATCACGGCGAGGCGTAGGTTTGGGTGGCGCATGTCGGTCTCCTGTGCATGGACCCTTGCGGGTCTGGGGGGTGTGGATGTGACGTCCGCGAATCAGAAGGTCCAGTTGCCGTCGCCGTTCGCATCCCCGCAGTCGTCCACGTCGGATTGGTCCATCGTGGCGTAGGGCGTGAACTCGGGCAGGGCGGCCGACAGCGCCTGCTGGGCCGACAACAGGCCGGGCATGCGGGTGCACAGCTGCGCCACCATCGGCTTGAGCTTGGCCTTGGCCTGCTCGCCGACCTGCTTGCCGATGTCGTCGCCGTTCTGGCCCGCCAGCATGCCCTTGAGGGCCGAGGCCGCCGCATCGATGCCGACGCGCGCGCCCTCCATGCCGATGGCCATGCCGTCGCCGACCACGCCGAGCAGTTCGCCACGGTAAGCCAGCACCAGCGCCTTCTGTTCCGGCGAGGTGGCGATCGACTTGCCTTCGATCAGCAACTCGCCGGCCGGGGTGATTTCCGCCTTCGGCAGGTCCTGCTTCGCATCGCGGTTGAGCGAGATGTTTTCGCGCGCCAGGCGCTCGCGCGCCGCGGCGATTTCCTGGCGGGCCTTTTCCATTTCCTTGCTGGCGTCGCCCAGGCCGTTGGCGACTTCGTCCAGCGCCTTGGCGGCGACGCCGGTGGGCACGCTGTCCTTGTCCGCCGGCTGGCAGGCTGCGAGCGCCAGCACGCCGACGACGAGGAGGGGGCGCATGAGGGAAAGAGAGGGATGCATGTCCGTGTCCTTGGGAGGGGCGGGCCGGATTCGGCCCGCCCGGGAGTGAGGTGGTGTGCTTACTCGCTCTCGCGCCAGCGGCGCAGGTAGATCGCACCGGCGATCAGGGCCACGCCGATCACCGCACCGATCCACAGGTCGGCGGTCGCGAAGGCCTGCCAGCTGCGGGTCAGGTCGATGGCGTTGGCCAGTTCGTCCGGCGAGTTGAAATCAGCGTTCGGATTGGCGACGCCGCCCGGCAAGGTGGGGAACCAGGTGCCCGGCAGGACGCTCAGCAGGCCGCGATAGACGACCGTGTACCAGATCAGGTCGTGGCGGATCTCCAGGCTCGGCAGGATGTCGGTCATGCTGATGATCACGCAGGCCAGCACCGGCACCAGCACCGCCCACAGGAACGGCTTGCTGCGCGCCCAGGCCGAGCAGAACATCAGCCAGCCGATCGTCGGCAGCGCCCACAGCATGTACACCGGCAGTGAAGCGATCACGCCGCCGATGACGCGCAGGGGATGCGAGTGGGTGAATACCGCGGCACCCGCCGGCAGGCCGTTGACGGTGATGGTCAGCGCCGAGATCAGCCACAACGCCAGGCCGATCAGGATGCCCACGCCCACCGCCAGCAGCGGTGCCAGGACCAGCGCCCACGCCAGCTTCGACAGCACCATGTGCGTGTCGGATACCGGCAGCGACTTCCAGAACAGCACGCTGCGGTCCCGGCGGTCGTCGTACAGCGTGCCCAGCGCGTAGAAGAAGACCACGAAGGCCAGTACCACGCAGGCGAGGATCACGCCGCCCAGCAGCATGCCATCGCCGACACCGCCGAGGATCTGGTGGGCCTTCTCCGGCGCCTCCTCGATGCTGAAGCCGCCATCGCTCAGCTTGCCGCGGGCGGCGATGCTGCCGATCACGGCCAGGATCAGGTTCAGCACCACGAAAATGCCGCCGGTGATGACCGGTGCCCAGAAGAAGCCGCCGCGGTTTTCCCAGAACTCACGCTTCAGCAACCACGTGAACGCGCCCGGCTTGGAGGATTTGCCCAACGTCGAAGTCACGGCGTTCATGCGTAGGTTCCTTTCATGATGGCGACGAACAGGTCGGCCAGGCCTGGGGTGCGGGTTTCGCCGAGGGCGGCGAGATGTCCTTTCGGTACGCCATCGAACAGCAGCACGGTCTTGCCGAAGGGCAGGGCGCGTTCGTCGATGGGCTTGAGAGCGCGGGCCTGGTCGACGGCATCGCCGCTGACCAGCACCTCGGTGTACCGCTCGGCGACTTCTTCCATCTGCGAGGTCAGCACGATCTTGCCGTCGCGGATGAACATCACGTCGGTGAGGATGTGTTCGATCTCCTCCACCTGGTGGGTCGTGA
Organism: Pseudoxanthomonas sp. PXM01; assembly: GCF_014851815.1. Classification (GTDB taxonomy): domain Bacteria; phylum Pseudomonadota; class Gammaproteobacteria; order Xanthomonadales; family Xanthomonadaceae; genus Pseudoxanthomonas_A. The sequence goes on along the minus strand of NZ_JACVAJ010000001.1, from coordinate 555,785 downwards.
CGATGATCGTCTTCTGCTCGTCGAAGTAGTCCTCCAGCAGGCGCTGGTAGAACTGCTTGCGGTACAGGATGTCCAGGCCGAGCGTAGGCTCGTCCAGCACCAGCAGTTTGGCGTCGATGGCCATCACCAGCGCCAGGTGCAGCTGCACGATCATGCCCTTGGACATCTCGCGCACGCGCAGGTTGGGTTTGAGCTGGGTGTTGGCGATGAAGCGCTCGCACTTGGCACGGTCGAAGCGCGGATGCACGCCGGCCACGAAGTCGATGGCCTCCTTCACCTTCATCCAGCGCGGCAGCACGGCGACGTCGGCGATGAAGCAGACATCCTTCATCAGCTCATCGCGGTCCTTGCGCGGGTCCAGGCCCAGTACCTTCAGCTGGCCCTCGAACGGCGTCAGGCCCAGGATGGCCTTCAGCGCCGTCGTCTTGCCGGCCCCGTTCGGCCCGATGAGGCCGATGATCTTGCCCGCTTCGATCTCGAAGCTGGTGTTGTCCAGCGCAAGCTTGTTCTTGTAGGCCTTGCGCAGGCCGTGGGCCGACACCACGGCATTGGCGATTGCAGCATTCATCACTTGATCCCCTTGGATTGCAGCAACTCTTCGATGGACAGGCCCAGGCGCTCGATGCGCTCGGCGACCGCGGGCCACTCCTCGGTCAGGAACCGCTCGCGCTCGCTGCCGCGCAGCTTCCTAGCCGCTTCGTCGGTGACGAACATGCCCAGGCCGCGGCGCTTCTCGACCAGGGCTTCATCCGCCAGTTCCTGGTAGGCACGCGAAACGGTTATCGGATTGAGCTGGTACTCGGCCGCCACCTGGCGGACGGAGGGCAGCGCGTCGCCCGGCTTCAGGATGCCGTCCAGCATCATGGCGATCACGCGGTCCTTCAGCTGACGGTAGATGGGAGCACCGTCGCTCCATTGGATGGGCGCCATGGGTCAGCTCCTCGGACGCAGGGATTGGCCGAAGGAGAAGTACGGCATGGCCAGCGAAGCCCGCGCACGCCGCTTGTGCTGGGTCGGCTCCGCGGCGCTGTCGTCGCCGGTGATTTCGCGGACGTCCGATTCCAGCGCGCCCACCAGCGTCGAGGCATCCACCTCGGACGTGCGGGCGCCGGACATGGCCGCCAAAGCACCCGCCGCCAGCAGCAGGCCGCCGACGGCCAGGCTGGGCAGCGTGTGGGTCAGTTTCTGGTTCATGGCATCTCCCCGTGAGTTGGGTGAGTGGTGTTGTATTCAACTATAACACCAAAACACGGCCCGTCAACTGTCCGGGAAGGTTTTGTCACCCAACTGAAGGCATACTTGTGATGTTCGCACTAGCGGGGTCGTCAAATGAAGCTCAAGTTGTTGAAAATACTGGTATTGATGGTCCTTGCTGGCGGGTCCGCAGCGGCCCTGGCGGCGGGTCTGCTGGACGTCAGCTACCGTCCGCTGGCCGGCAAGCAGGCGGTGAACCTGAAGAAGGCGTATGCGGGGCAGGTGTTGCTGATCGTCAACACCGCGAGTAAATGCGGTTACACGCCGCAGTACGAAGGGCTCGAGTCCCTGCATCAGCGCTACGCGGCACAGGGCTTTGCGGTCCTCGGGTTCCCGTCCAACGACTTCAAGGGTCAGGAGCCGGGCAGCGAGAAGGAAATCCAGGAGTTCTGCACGCTGACCTACGGCGTCAAGTTCCCCATGTTCGAGAAGGTCGTGGTGACCGGCGACCAGGCCACGCCGCTGTACAAGTCGCTCGCGCAGGCGACAGGCACGGCGCCCGCATGGAACTTCCACAAGTATCTGATCGGTCGGGACGGCCGCGTGGTCGCGAACTTCCCCAGCAAGACGGCGCCGGACGATCCTGCCGTCGTCGCTGCCATCGAGCGCGAGCTGAAGGCACAGCGCGCCGCGCGCTGATGCGATGCCTCCGCAGGTGGCGGGCGTGCCACAATATCGTTTTGGCGCCACCACCGTGGTGCAGGTTCCAGGAGCAGAAAGGATGAAGCGGTCGGTCCGCGGCGCAGCCGTGTTGTTGGCAATCTCGATGTCGATGCTGGGAGGCAGTGTGTCTGCACAGGAAAAAACCGCGCTGGTGTCCGAGCGCGACAAGGTCAGCTACGCCATCGGCGTGGACGTGGGCAACTCGCTGCAGCCGGTCGGGCCGTTCCTCGACACCGCCGCGTTCCAGCGCGCGATCGTCAACACCTTCGAAGGCAAGCCGAACCTCATCTCCGAGCAGGAAGCGCAGGCGACCGACCAGCTGCTGCGCGTCAACCTGGCCGTCGCCGACGGCCAGCCCATCCCGGGCATGCCGCCGGGCAGCACGCCGCCGCCGGTCGACAAGACCAAGGTAGGCCTGTTCCTGGGCACCTATGTGGTGGGTCCGTCGCTGCTGCCGTTCAAGGACGAAATCGACCCCGCAACGCTGGTGCAGGCGGTGCGCACGATCACCGGCAAGACCGGTACGCCGCTGTTGTCGGTGGAGCAGGCGCAGGCCGAAATGCAGGCCTACCTCAGCAAGCGCCAGGCGACCGCAGGACAGCGCAACCGCGACGAGGGCGCCGCATTCCTGGCCGCCAACAAGGTCAAGCCGGGCGTGGTCACCACGCCGTCGGGCCTGCAGTACATGGTGCTGCGCCCGGGCAACGGCCAGCGCCCGATGTCGACCAGCCGCGTGCGCGTCAACTACGAAGGCAAGCTGCTCAATGGTGTGGTCTTCGACAGCTCCTACGCGCGTGGCGAACCCGCCGAGTTCGGTCTCAACCAGGTGATCGCCGGCTGGACCGAGGGCGTGGCGTTGATGCCGGTGGGCGCGAAGTACCGCTTCTGGATTCCGTCCAGCCTGGCCTACGGTCCGAACGGCGCCCCGGGCGGCAAGATCGGTCCCGACGCGACGCTGACGTTCGAAGTCGAACTGATGGGTGTCCTGCAGTAAACCGAATCGCCGTATTCGGCACTGAACTTTCACTGACGGGATGGGCTGATGCGTGTAGCGATCTTCGGTACGGGTTACGTTGGGCTTGTGACGGGGACCTGTCTGGCGGAAGTCGGCCACGACGTGGTCTGCGTGGACATCGATCCGGCCAAGGTCGACGGCCTGAACAAGGGCGTGGTACCGATCTACGAGCCCGGCCTGTCGCCGATGGTGAAGGCGAACCACGAAGCCGGGCGGCTGCGCTTCACCACCGATGCCGCCGATGCGATTTCGCACGGTGAAGTGGTCTTCATCGCCGTCGGTACGCCGCCGGACGAAGACGGCAGCGCTGACCTGCAGTACGTGCTCGCCGTGGCACGCACGATCGGCCTCAATCTCCAGCGTCCCTGCACGGTGGTCAACAAGTCCACCGTGCCGGTCGGCACCGCCGACAAGGTGCGCGCTGCCATCGAGGCGGAACTGGCGGCGCGCGGCGTCGATGTTTCGTTCGACGTGGTATCCAATCCGGAATTCCTCAAGGAAGGCGATGCGGTCAAGGACTGCATGCGCCCGGACCGCATCGTCGTCGGTGCAGCCAGCCCGCAGGCGGTGGAGAAGCTGCGCCGCCTCTACGCGCCGTTCAATCGCAACCACGAGCGCATTGTGGTGATGGACGTGCGGTCGGCCGAGCTGACCAAGTACGCGGCCAACGCGATGCTGGCCGCGAAGATCAGCTTCATGAACGAAATCGCGAACATCGCCGAGCGCGTAGGTGCCGACGTGGAGCAGGTACGCCAGGGCATCGGTTCCGATCCGCGCATCGGCTGGCACTTCATCTATCCCGGCGCCGGCTATGGCGGTTCCTGTTTCCCGAAGGACGTGCAGGCCCTGGCCCGCACCGCACAGCAGAACGGCTACGTGCCGGAGCTGCTGCAGGCGGTGGAGTCGGTCAACGAGCGGCAGAAGGGCCATCTGTTCGAACTGATCCAGCGCCACTACGACCGTGGCGAGGACGAGGGCGTGCGGGGCAAGACGTTCGCGGTGTGGGGGCTGTCGTTCAAGCCCAACACCGACGACATGCGCGCGGCGAGCAGCCGGCGCCTGCTGGCGGAGTTGTGGGAGGCCGGCGCCCGCGTGCAGGCCTACGATCCGGAGGCGCGCGACGAAGCGTCCCGCATCTTCGGAGAACGCGATGATCTCGTGCTGTGCGAGGACGCGCGCGCTGCAATCGAGGGCGCGGACGCGCTGGTGGTCGTGACCGAATGGAAGCAGTTCCGCAGCCCGGATTTTGCGCGTCTGCAGGAGACGCTCGGCGATGCCGTGATCTTCGACGGCCGCAACCTGTACGAGCCGGCCGAAGTGGAAGCGGCCGGCCTGGCCTATTACGGCATCGGACGCGGCAGGTCCGTGCGTGCAGGCTGACCTGCCCTTGTCGGGCGACACGCTGGAGCGCCGCCTGGTCGAACTGGAAACCCGGTTGGCGTTCCAGGAGCACTCGCTCAACGAAATGAGCGAGGCGCTGGCCGATGCGCGTGCCGAGAACCAGCGGACGGCATTGCTGCTGCGGACCATGGTGGAAGAACTGGGCAAGGTGCGCACCTCACTGTTCGAGGATGCTGCCAGTGAACCGCCGCCGCCGCATTATTGATACGCTTGCGGCATAGCAGTCCCCGCGAACGACCGATGACCGATTCACTCCGTGACCAGTTGCTGGGTCTGGGCTTCAAGCCCGCGCCCAAGCCCGAGCGCAAACCAGAACGCCGCCCCGATCCACGCCGCGACGCCCACAAGGCGGGGGGCAAGCCTGCCGCGCATCAGAAGCCGGGGCAGGGCGGCAAACCGCGATCGCCGCAGGGAGCCGGCAAACCCAGGCGCAGCCAGGAAGACATCGATCTGGCCAAGGCCTACGCCATCCGCGCCCAGCGCGAGAAGGACGAGCGCATCGAAGCCGAGCGGGTGAAGCAGGAAGAGGCGCGCGTGCGCCGTGAAGCCAAGGCGAGGCTCGAGACTTTTCTCAAGGACAAGTCGCTCAACCATGCCGACGCCGACATCGCGCGGCATTTTCCCTATGGCGGCAAGATCAAGCGCATCTACGTCAACGCGGAACAGCTGAAGGCGCTGAACGCCGGTGAGCTCGGCGTGGTGCAGCAGAACGGCCGCTACCTGCTGGTGACCTCGGCGGTGCTCGCCGAAGCGGAATCCATCTTCGCGCCGGCCGTCGCGCTCAAGGTCGATCCCAACGCACCGGCGGAAGATGATCCCTACGCCGATCCGCAATACCAGGTGCCCGACGACCTGGTGTGGTGACAGCGTCTACCCGGCCACGGCTTTGCCTGTTGCCGGGACTGGATGGCACCGGACGGCTCTATGCCCCTTTGGCGGCGTCGTTGGCCCAAGCCGGCGACGCCGAGGTGTTGGCTTACGACAATGGGCAGTTCCAGGGCTACTCGGCGCTGGCCGATGCGATCGAGCCCGCGCTGCTGCGACGGAACGATGACATCGTGCTTGTGGCGGAGTCCTTTGCGGGCCCGTTAGGTGTCCTGCTCGCGCATCGTCATCCGGGCCGCGTGCGAGCGCTGGTGATGGCGGCGAGCTTCGTTCGCGCTCCTCTTCCCCTCAGCCGGGTCGCCGCAGCGCTCGTGGAGAGCCTGCCCGCGATCGCGCCGCCCCTGTTCGTGTTGGAAAGGCTGCTGACAGGCAGCGGATTGCCGCCGTCGTTGCGCGCCGAGTTCGAAGTGATCGTGGCCAGCGTGCCGCTCCCCGTGCTTCGTCAGCGTGCTGTGGCCGCGCTGCGCGTGGACGTCAGCCGCGAACTGGCGGCGTTGGACATGCCGGTGTTGTATCTGCAGGCAAGGCACGACAGGTTGATCTGGCCGCACGCGGGCCGTGACGTGCTTCGGTTGGCACGTCACGCGCGTCACGCGGTGGTCGATGCGCCGCATTTCCTGTTTCAGGTGGCGCCGGTACCTGCGGCCGTCGAGATCGGTCGCCTGCTGGACGTGTTCCGCGACGACGCGTGCGTCTAGCGCGGCGTCGGACCGCGCACCAGCCACCGCCATACGATGAAGGCCGCCACCAGCGCGATGGCCGATGAGCAGAGGAAGGCCGCCTCGCCGCTGATGCGCCACAGCTGGCCTGCGAGCAGCGCGCCGCACACACCACCGACGCCCGACGACAGGCCGTAGAAGACGCCTTGTCCGTGACCGTTCATGCGTCCGGGGAAGAAGCGCACGAGCAGTTGCATCGCGGCGGCGAAGAACGCGCCGAAGTTCAGCGCATGGGTCAGCTGGGCGACCACCATCACCGGGACGTTGTCCGGGAAGAGCGCGGTGGCCAGCCAGCGCACCGAGGCGCTGAGCAGGGCCAGCAGCAGCACGCGGCTGGCATCCCAGCGCCGGAAGATGCGGCTGGAGAGGAAGAACACCCCGATCTCCGCCAGCACGCCGACGGTCCAGAGCACGCCCTGTGTCGCGGTTGGATAGCCGTGTTCGGACAGGTAGATCGAGAAGAAGGTGTAGAACGGGCCGAACGATATCTGGGTCAGGAACGCCGCGACGAAGAAGGCGATCACCTGGGGTCGCCTCAGCCGCGCGCGGAAGCCGCCGTCCGCATCGTGTGCCGGAAGGCTCGGGTCGTGCGCGTAACGGTTCAGCAGGGCGGATCCCAGCACGCCCGCCAGCACCGGCAGCATCAGCCACGGCAGCGCGCCCACGCCAAGCCGCCGCTCGTCGATCAACCAGCCGAACGAAGCGACGACGACGATGAAGCCGATCGATCCCCAGACGCGGATCAGGCCGTAGCGATCGCTGCGCACGCCGAGGTGCGACATCGTGATCGACTCGAACTGCGGCATCACCGCGTTGTAGGCGAAGCAGAAGCCCAGCATCACGGCGAACAGGCCGGCATGTTCCAGGGGCAGCACGAACAGGGCGAAGCAACCGACCGCCAGGACACAACCCGCGTGCAGCCAGCGGATGGGGTGGGGCGAGCGTGCCGCCAGCGTGGTCCACAGACTGGGAGACACGATGCGCGTGGCGTACCACAGGCTCATCAACACGCTGATGGCGGCCACGCCGAGGCCGCGGGATTCGAGATAGAGACTCCAGTACGGCGTGAAGGCGCCCAGCGCGGCGTAGTAGAAGAAATAGAAGCTGGACAGGCGCGCCGCCGGATACGGAGCCGTCGCGGAAGATGTGGGAGTCATGTCATCGACCGTGCGACGGCTCGCGTTCCGGGGTGGCGATTATGGCGCGTGCGTGACGTCGGATGGACCGTCAGATACCTGACGGCCTGCCTGCCAGACGGCGTGGATGCGGCGCGTGTTGAGGATGTCCTGCAGCGGATCGGCATCCAGTACCAGCAGGTCGGCCCGCTTGCCGACGGCGACGATGCCGCGGTCGTTCAGGCCCTGCAGGCGTGCGGCTTCCGAGGTGGCGACCGCCAGCGCCTGTGCAGAAGTGAAACCGGCCGTCGTCATCAGTTCGAGTTCGCGATGCTCGGCGAACCCGATCACGCGCTGCGGCATGGCGCCCGAGTCGGTACCGAAGCCGATGTCCACGCCGCCCTCGCGTAGCGTGCGGAGGTTGCGCAGGTTCATGGCGACGGCTTTGCGTGCCCCGGGAATGTTGGCGCCTGCCAGCTGCTGCGCTTGCCATTGCGGGTCCTGCCAGCGCGTCGCCACCGCCTCCGGCAGTGCATGGCGCAGGAACGGTGTCTGCAGCCAGGCGGGATTCTCGGCGTAGAGATAGTTGGCTTCATCGATGTTGACGGTCGGGATGTACCACGTGCCCTTGTCCTTCATCGCCTTTACCAGCGCGGGCGAGATGGCCGCGTCGCGGATGCCGTGCGCGATGATGTCCACGCCGGCGTCCACCAGGTCGGCCGCTTGCGCGTGGTCATGGATATGGGCGGCCACTCGCAGGTCGACGCGATGCGCCTCGTCGATGGCCGCGCGGTAGATTTCCGGCGCCATCATCGGGAAACGGCCGCCCAGGTCGTCGACCCATAACTTGATGACGTCCACGCCCGCGACCTTCTGCGCCCGCACGGCGGCACGGGCTTCGTCGGGCGTGGCGGGACGCGCAACCGGATCGTTCGCCAGGCCCATGATCTGCGTCGGCGGAGCACCGGCTACGGCGCCGATACCGGCGCCGGCGCCGTAGAGCTGTGCACCCAGCCCAGGGTCGTTTCGAACTTCTGCGCGGATCGAAGCGAACGCATCGCCGTTCATGCCCAGTGAGGTGACCGTGGTCACGCCATAACGCTGGAACTGCTGCAGGTCGCGAACGACGACGTCCCGCGTGTAGAAGCGGTCGCCGTGCTCCAGCCCGCCGGTGTTGCCGACATGGGAGTGGTTGCTGACCAGGCCGGGCAGGAGATGCTTGCCGGTGTAGTCGATGCGGCGGGCATCGCGTCGCTGCGCATCGTTGGCCTTGCCGACGTGGAGAATGCGCTCGCCTTGCAGGACCACATCAACGATGCCGAGATCCCTTCGGCCGTCGAAGACGCGGGCGTTCTCCAGGATCACGGTGTCCGTCGCGGCGGCGGGCAACGCGGCGAAGGTGGCGATCAGGCCCAGCATGAGCGTTCGACGGTGCATGGCGGTTCCAGTGGTGGGGGACGACCAGCTTAGTCGCCGCCTCATGGCACTACCATCCTGCGAGCGTCGCGAACCTACTCGGGGTCGTAATCCAGGTTGGATGCCAGCCAGCGTTCCACCTGCGCCAGCTCAACGCCCTTGCGCTTCGCGTAGTCCGCGGCCTGCTCCTTCGACACGCGGCCGACCACGAAGTACTGGCTCTGCGGATGACTGAAGTAGTAGCCGGATACCGCGGCGGTGGGCAGCATCGCGAAACTTTCCGTCAGCGACATGCCGGCGTTGCCACCGGCATCGAGCAGGCGGAACAGCGTGCCTTTCTCGCTGTGCTCCGGGCAGGCCGGATAACCGGGCGCAGGGCGGATGCCGACGTACTTCTCGGCGATCAGGGCATCGTTGTCCAGTGATTCGTCCGCCACGTAGCCCCAGAACTCCTTGCGCACGCGCAAGTGCAGGCGTTCGGCCAGCGCCTCGGCCAGGCGGTCGGCCAGCGCCTTCAACAGGATCGCGTTGTAGTCGTCGTGGTCGGCCTCGAAACGCGCCACGTGCGCGTCGATGCCGATGCCCGCGGTGACCGCGAACATGCCCATCCAGTCCTGCCGGCCGGAATCCTTCGGCGCGATGAAGTCGGCCAAGCAGAAATCCGGGCGTTCGACCGGCTTGTCGACCTGTTGGCGGAGGAAGTGCAGGCGCTCGCTGCGGCCTTCGACCTGCAGCTCGACGTCGTCGCCGATGCTGTTCGCCGGCCACAGGCCGAACACGGCCTTCGCGGTCAGCCACTTCTCGTCGACGATCTTCGCCAGCATCGCGCGCGCATCGCGATACAACTCGCTGGCCTGCGGGCCGACGACGGCATCGGTCAGGATCGCCGGGTACTTGCCGAACAGTTCCCAGGCATTGAAGAACGGCGTCCAGTCGATGCAGTCCACCAGCTCGGCCAACGGATAGTCGTCGAACACGTGCAGGCCGGGCTGTTTCGGCGCGGGCGGCGTATAGGCATCCCAGCCGCCATCGAACTTCTGTCCGCGGGCCTTCTCCAGCGAGACCAGACGCTTGGCATCGCCGCGGTTCTTGTGGCGTTCGCGGATCTCGGCATAGTCGGCATCGTTGGCGGCGACGAAGGCCGCGCGCATGTCGCGCGAGATCAGCGATTGGGCGACGCCCACGGCGCGCGATGCGTCCTTCACCCACACCGTCGGTGCGGTGTAGTGAGGGTCGATCTTCAGTGCCGTATGCGCGCGCGAGGTGGTCGCGCCACCGATCAGCAGCGGCATCTCGAATCCTTGGCGCTGCATTTCGCGCGCCACGTGGGTCATTTCCTCCAGCGACGGGGTGATCAGGCCGGACAGGCCGATCAGGTCGGCGTTCTCAGCCCGTGCGGTGTCCAGGATCTTCTGGGTGGGCACCATCACGCCCAGATCCACCACGTCGAAGTTGTTGCAGGCCAGTACCACGCCGACGATGTTCTTGCCGATGTCGTGCACGTCGCCCTTGACCGTGGCCATGACGATCTTGCCGTTCGACTTGCCCACGTCGCCTGTGCGCAGCTTCTCGGCCTCGATGAAGGGCAGCAGGTAGGCGACTGCCTTCTTCATGACGCGAGCGGACTTCACCACCTGCGGCAGGAACATCTTGCCGGCACCGAACAGGTCGCCGACCACGTTCATGCCGTCCATCAGCGGGCCTTCGATCACGTCGAGCGGCCGTGTGGCCTGCTGCCGGGCTTCCTCGGTGTCCTGGTCGACGAAAGCGTCGATGCCATGCACCAGCGCATGCGCCAGACGCTCGCGCACCGGCTTCTCGCGCCAGGCCAGATTCTCGACCGGCGCTTCGCCTTTCTTGCCCTTGTAGCGGTCGGCGATCTCCAGCAATCGCTCGGTGGAATCCTTGCGGCGGTTGAGGATCACGTCCTCCACGCGCTCGCGCAGTTCGGCGTCCAGATCGTCGTACACCGGCAGGCCGCCGGCATTGACGATGCCCATGTCCATGCCGGCCTGGATGGCGTGGTACAGGAACACGGAATGGATCGCGGCGCGCACGGGCTCGTTGCCGCGGAACGAGAACGACACGTTCGACACGCCGCCGGACACGTGGCAGTGCGGCAGGGTCTGCTTGATGATCCGCGTGGCCTCGATGAAGTCGACGGCGTAGTTGTCGTGTTCCTCGATGCCGGTGGCGACGGCGAAGATGTTGGGGTCGAAGATGATGTCTTCGGGCGGGAAGCCGACCTCTTCGGTCAGGATGCGGTAGGCGCGCGTGCAGATCTCGACCTTGCGCGCGCAGGTATCGGCCTGGCCGGTCTCGTCGAAGGCCATGACCACCGCGGCCGCGCCGTAGCGCAGCACCTTGCGGGCATGGTCGATGAAGGCGTCCTCGCCTTCCTTCAGCGAGATCGAATTGACCACGCCCTTGCCCTGCAGGCATTTCAGGCCGGCTTCGATCACGCTCCACTTGGACGAGTCGACCATCACCGGGATGCGGGCGATGTCGGGCTCGGAGGCGATCAGGTTGAGGAACCGGTCCATCGCCTTCTCGGAGTCGATCAGGCCCTCGTCCATGTTGACGTCGAGGATCTGGGCGCCGCTGGCGACCTGCTGGCGTGCGACCTCGACGGCTTCCTCGTAGCGTTCTTCCTTGATCAGCTTGCGGAACTGCGCGCTGCCGGTGACGTTGGTGCGCTCGCCGACGTTGACGAACAGCAGATCCGGCGTGATGACTAGCGGTTCCAGGCCGGACAGGCGCGTGTGGCGCGCGGGCGCGCTCATGCTGCCTGCTCCAGTCTCGCCGGCAGCCTGCGTGGCGGAAGTCCCGCGACGGCCTCGGCGATCGCCCTGATGTGTGGGGGCGTGGTGCCGCAGCAGCCGCCGACAAGGTTCAGCAGGCCGGACTGTGCGAACTCCTTCAGCGTGGCAGCCATCTCTTCCGGTGTCTCGTCGTACTCGCCGAAGGCGTTGGGCAGGCCGGCGTTCGGATGCGCACTGACGTAGGCATCAGCGACCGTCGCCAGCGTCTCGACATGCTCGCGCAGGTCCTTCGCGCCCAGTGCGCAGTTCAGGCCGATCGACAGCGGGCGGCTGTGCGCCACCGAGGTGTAGAAGGCTTCGGCCGTCTGCCCGGACAGCGTGCGTCCGGAGGCATCGGTGATCGTGCCGGAGATCATCACCGGCAGGCGCCCGCCGCGCGCGTCGAAGACTTCCTCGATCGCGTACAGCGCCGCCTTGGCGTTGAGCGTGTCGAAGATGGTTTCCACCATCAGCGTATCGGCGCCGCCGTCGATCAGGCCTTCGATGGCCTCCCGGTAGGTGGCGCGCAGTTCGTCGAAACTGGTGTTGCGGAAGCCCGGATCGTTGACGTCGGGGCTGATCGACGCGGTGCGGCTGGTGGGTCCGAGCACGCCGATGACGAAGCGCGGTTTGTCCGGCGTGGTGGCTTCGATGGCGTCGCAGCACTGACGCGCCACCTGCGCGCCGGCCTTGTTCAGTTCGTAGACCAGGTGTTCGAGGTGGTAGTCGGCCTGGCTGATCGAGGTGGCGTTGAAGGTATTGGTTTCGATCAGGTCGGCACCGGCCTCGAGATAGGCCGTGTGCACCCCGGCGATGACCTCGGGTTTGGTCAGCAACAGCAGATCATTGTTGCCCTTGAGGTCATGGTCGCAACCGGGGCCGTGATCGTGCGTGTGCTGGGCATCGCAGCCATCGGTGAAGCGCTGGCCGCGGTAGTCCGCTTCCTGCAGGCCGTGGCGCTGGATCATGGTGCCCATGGCGCCGTCGATGATGAGGATGCGCTGCGCGAGCGCGTCCTCCAGCATCCTGGCGCGCCCAGGGTGGAGCCATGGCAGGGTCTTCATGGCTTCACCGCCGTCAGCGAAATGACTTCGAAGTGGGGAGGGCGGCGCTCACGGGTAACCGTCTCAGCGTTGGCGATGTCCAGGCCCGCCTTCTCGGCGAACTTGCGCAGTTCCTTCTCGCTGAAGCCCAGGTTGACGTGTCCGTACGCTTCCACGACCGACTTGTGCTCGTGCTTGCCCAGGCTGCTGAGCAGCAGGCGACCACCCCGTCGCAGCACGCGCGCCGCTTCCGCGACCGCTTGCGCCGGTTTGGCGGAATAGGTGAGCGCATGCATCAGCACGACCAGGTCGAAACTGCCGTCCTTGAACGGTAGCGCATGCATATCGCCTTCGCGGACTTCCACGTTCGGGAAGCGGCGCAGGCGCTCGCCAGCCGCCGCGACCACGCGCGTGCTGGTATCGATGCAGACGTAACGCTTGGAGTGTGGCGAGAGCAGTTCAGCGAGCACGCCGTCACCGGAGGCGATATCCAGCACGTCACCGGTCTCGAGCAGGGGCAGGGCGGTGCGAGCCAACGCCTCCCAGGTGCGCCCTGGCGAGTAGTGGCGCTCCATGTCGCCGGCGACGCTGTCGGCCCAGTTCTGGTCGGCGGCGCGGTTGGCGAGCACCGCGGCGATGCGTTCGGCATCCTGCCGCAGCAGCGGGTCGTCGCTGCCATCGCGCAGGCTGCGCCAGAGTTCGCGCTGCACGGTGTCCAGGTTGTCTTCGTCGAAGCGGTAGTACGCCGACACGCCGGCACGCCGGTCGCGCGCCAGGCCTGCCTCCTTGAGCTTGGCCAGATGGGTGGACACGCGCGGCTGGGCGAGCTGCGTGATCGCCGACAGTTCGGCGACGGTCAGTTCCTCGCGGGCCAGCAGCGCCAGCAGGCGCACCCGGGTGGCGTCGGCAAACACCTTCAGCCGGGTCGACCAGGCTTCCAGATCCATAAATATCTTCCTATCGCGATATAGAGATATTTTGAAGACTGGACCCGGTCGCGGTCAACCCGCGGCATACGCCCACGGATGGTCGCGGGTTACAATTGGTATCTAACATTTGGTCGAGGGGTACCCGTGGATTTCGCATTCACCGAAGAGCAGTTGATGATCCAGGACGTCGCGCGCCGGATCGCCCAGGAAAAGATCGGCCCGAGCGCCGAGCACCACGACCGGACCGGCGAGTTCCCGTTGGACAACATCCGCCTGCTGGGCGAGAACGGCCTGATGGGCATCGAGGTGCCGGCCGAGTACGGTGGCGCGGGCATGGATCCGATCGCCTATGTGCTGGCAATGATCGAGATCGCGGCAGCCGATGCGGCCCACTCGACGATCGTGTCGGTGAACAACTCGCTGTTCTGCAACGGCATCCTGAAGTTCGGCACCGAAGAGCAGAAGCAGCTTTACGTGCGCGCCATCGCCGAGGGTCGCGAGATCGGCGCCTTCGCATTGACCGAACCGCAGTCGGGTTCCGACGCCACCGCGATGCGCTGCCGCGCCGTGAAGCAGGCCGACGGCAGCTTCGTCATCAATGGCAAGAAGAGCTGGATCACGTCCGGTCCGGTGGCCAAGTACATCGTGCTGTTCGCGATGAGCGAGCCGGACAAGGGCGCGCGCGGCATCACCGCCTTCATGATCGACACCGAGAAGGCCGGCTTCCACCGCGGCAAGACCGAGCCGAAACTGGGCATCCGCGCCTCGGCCACCTGCGAGATCGAATTTACCGATTACGTGGCGCCCGCTGCCGACGTGCTGGGTAGCGAGGGCGAGGGTTTCAAGATCGCCATGAGCGTGCTGGACGCCGGCCGCATCGGTATCGCCTCGCAGGCCATCGGCATCGCGCGCGCCGCTTACGAGGCCACGATCGCCTATGTGAAGGAGCGAAAGGCCTTCGGTGCGCCGATCGGCACCTTCCAGATGACCCAGGCCAAGATCGCCGACATGAAGTGCAAGCTGGACGCGGCCACGCTGCTGACGCTGCGCGCGGCGTGGGTGAAGGGCCAAGACCAGCGCTTCAGCAACGAAGCCGCCATCGCCAAGCTCACCGCTTCGGAAGCGGCCATGTGGATCACCCATCAGGCGCTGCAGATCCACGGCGGTATGGGCTATTCGAAGGAAATGCCGATCGAGCGTTACTTCCGCGACGCCAAGATCACCGAGATCTACGAGGGCACCAGCGAGATCCAGCGCCTGGTCATCGCCCGCAACGAGACCGGCCTGCGCTGAATCCGTTGTCCTGTCAGGAAGAACGCCGCCGCGAGGCGGCGTTCTTGTTTCCGGGACACCGGTATCCCGACCCCCGTCTTTGGTCATGGGACCGCAGGGGCGGTGGTCCGCTAGAGTGGCCTGATGCGGGGGTGCGTCCCCCGTTTTCCTCCTGGAGACCCCGATGCGCAAAACCCTGATCGTCTGTGCCCTCACGCTGGCCCTGGCCGCCTGCGACAAGGGCAACGCCCCCGCCGGTGCAGCCGCCGATGCCGCGGCGCCGGTGGCGTCCGCCGCCGATATCGCCGCCGAGAGCAAGCGGTTGAACGAGTGGTTCGAGAAGAAGTACGAGGAGCAGCTGAAGTTCAGCCCCATCCAGCTGACCTTCCAGGGGCGCAAGGACCTGTACGACCAGGTCGACGACATGTCCGAGCAGGCGCAGCGCGACCAGGTCGCGTGGCAACAGGCCAGCGTCGAGGAAATGGAGAAGACGTTCGCCTACGCCAAGCTCGACGACGAGACCAAGTTCTCGTACGACCTGTGGAAGCTGCAGTACGAGAATGCGCGTGATGGCCTGCCGTTCCTGCAGGACGGCTATGCCTTCGACCAGATGAATGGTGCGCAGGGCTTCTGGCCGACCTTCCTGATCAGCTTCCACAAGGTCGACGAAGAGTCGGACTACACCGCCTATATCGCCCGCATCAAGGCGACCCAGCGTGCGTTCGACCAGTTGCTGGAGCGTGCGCGCGCGTCGGCCGGGCAGGGCATCCGTCCGCCCAAGTTCGCCTATGAAGGCGTGATCGACCAGGCGAAGAAGGTCGTCGCCGGTGCACCGTTCTCCGCCGGCCCGGATTCGGCGATCTGGGCCGATGCCCAGGCCAAGGCCGATGCGCTGGTGAAGGCCGGCAAGATCGACGCCGCCCGCGCCACCGCGCTGAAGGACGAAGCACGCAAGGCACTGCTCGAGCAGTTCAAGCCCGCCTACGACGGTGTGATCGCGTGGAGCGAGGAAGAGCTGCCGAAGGCGGCCGTCAACGCTACCGGCGTGGGCACCACCCACAAGAACGGCAAGGCGTACTACGAGTATCAGCTGCGCCAGATGACCACCACGGGCATGACGGCCGAGCAGATCCACGAGCTGGGCCTGAAGGAAGTCGAGCGCATCAAGGGCGAGATGACCGCGTTGAAGGACAAGGTCGGCTTCAAGGGCGACCTGGATGCGTTCTTCACCTTCATCGACACCGACAAGCAGTTCAAGTACCCGAACACCGATGCCGGCCGCCAGGCCTACATCGACGACGCCACGCGCGCCATCGACAACATCAAGAAGGTGCTGCCTGAGTACTTCGGCCTGCTGCCGAAGGCCGACCTGGTGGTCAAGCGCGTCGAACCGTTCCGCGAGCAGGACGGCGCGGCGCAGCACTACTACCCGGGTACGCCGGACGGTTCGCGTCCGGGCGTGTACTACGCGCATCTGTCGGACATGAACGCCATGCCTAAGACCGAGCTCGAAGTGATCGCGTACCACGAAGGCCTGCCGGGCCACCACATGCAGATCGCCATCGCGCAGGAGCTGACCGGCGTGCCGAAGTTCCGCACGCAGTACGGCGTCACCGCCTATGCGGAAGGCTGGGGCCTGTATTCGGAATGGCTGGCCAAGGAAATGCCGGGCACCTACCAGGATCCGTACTCGGAATATGGCCGCCTGAGCTCGGAAATGTGGCGCGCGATCCGTCTGGTGGTCGATACGGGCCTGCATGCCAAGGGCTGGACCGAGCAGCAGGCGGTGGAGTACTTCGACGACAACAGCGCCGTGCCACGTGCGGCGATCGAGTCCGAGATCAAGCGCTACCTGATCATGCCGGGCCAGGCCACGGCCTACAAGATCGGCATGATCAAGATCCAGGAACTGCGCAAGAAAGCCGAAACCGAACTGGGCGCGAAGTTCGACATCAAGGGCTTCCACGACACCGTGCTGGGCGGCGGCGCATTGCCGCTGAACCTGCTGGAGCGTCGCGTGGACCAGTGGATCGCGAAGGAAAAGGCCAAGGCCTGATCCGCGGTTACTGGCGATACCGAGAACCCCGGCCTTGCGCCGGGGTTCTTGTTTCAGGCGTCAGTGCGCCTTGGTCAGTAGTTCGACGTTCGCCGGCAGCCAGACATCCAGTGCGGTCGGCGTCTGGCCGGTGAGCTGGGCGTAGTCGTCGGTGACCGCACCGAGGTCGCCGGCCGCGGTCGCGGCATCGAAGGAAGCGAACACATCGGCCAGCACGGGCGGAAAGCCGTGCGCCTTCAGGCCTTCGACCAGCTGCTCCGGAGTGATGTCCACGACTGCGAGCGGCTTGCCGGTCAGGGCGGAGACGCGTGCGGCGATGTCGCGCGCGGACCAGGCCCGTTCGCCGGTCAGCGTGAGGATGCGGTTCGTCGCGTTGCCGGACGCCAGCGCAACCGCTGCGGCGCGCGCCAGATCGTCGCGGGCGATGTAGGCGATGCGACCTTCTCCCGCGGCCGTCGCCCATTCGCCGGACGCCAGTGCGCCGGGCAGGGAATAGGCGAGGTTTTCGAAGTACCAGGCATTGCGCAGCACGGTCCAACCCAGCGACGAGGCGGACAGCGCCTGCTCGGTACCCCAGTGGTCCGGCGCGAACGAGACGTGCGAGGTATCCGCGGACGGCAGCGAGGTGTAGACGACGTGCTTCACGCCCGCGTCGACCGCGGCCTGCACGGCGGCACGATGCTGGGTCAGGCGCTTGCCGGGTTCCATCAATGCGTCGGTACTGACGAGCAGCAGGCGGTCAGCCCCCGCGAACGCGGCGACCAGCGAGCCGGGCTGGTCGAAATCGGCCGCGCGCACGGTCACGCCGCGTGCGGCCAGGTCCGCCAGTCCCTCAGGAGAGCGGCTGGTGACGATGATGCGCTCCGCCGGAAACTTCAGCGTGTCCAGCAGATGACGGACGACGGCACTGCCGAGCTGTCCGGAGGCGCCGGTGACCAGCAGGGTGGGGGCGGGGGTACTCATGGTGGCTCCTGGCTTGGTAACGGAAAGGATGTTGGTTACCCTATAGTACTAATGGCTTTCGCTCCGACAAGCAGGGAGCGTGAAGTAACCCGGTTACCGCGCGGTAACCATGCACCGGATGTCGTCCATGACGCTGCACCGCCAATCCCTGATCCTCACCGAGAACTGCCCGATCCGCGATGTGCTGGACCGGCTCGGCGACCGCTGGACCGTGCTGGTGCTGCACGAACTGGCTGGCGGCACGCTGCGCTTCAGCGAAGTACGCAAGCGCATCGCCGACATCTCGCCACGGATGCTGGCGCAGACGCTGCGTCGCCTCGAACAGGATGGCCTGGTGCGACGCGAGGTCTTTCCGACGGTGCCGCCTCGCGTCGACTACGCGCTGACGGCCCTGGGCGCGTCGTTCTTCGAGCGCATCGAGATGCTGGCCCAGTGGGCTTCCGACCACCATGACGAAGTGCGCGCGGCGCGCCAGGCGTATGTCGCGCCGGCGGCCAATGCGCCACTCTGAACACCGTCGCGTGGCCGGAGCCGTCTCAGGGCGAAGAGGGTGCCGGGCACGTCTTTCCGCAGGGCAGTAACGCGGGGCACGAGCCATCCGTGGCCGCGCAGACCTCGAACGGCGTGCCGCGCGTGCCGGAGCGGGAGACCGGCGTGACTTCCAGCCGCCATCGGAGATGGCCGTCGGCATCGGGCACGATGTCGCCGCCCATCCAGGTGAGATTGGCGGTGTCGCCCCAGACCATCGGCGCCAAAGGGTGCGTATCGGGCAGTGGTCCGCCACCGTTGAACCCGGAGAGTGGTCTGATCAGGTAACCGAAGTGCCGCAGCTTGCGGGCGGGCATTCCCGACACGTCGAGGTTCGCGAGCTGGATATCCGCGCAGCTGCCGGAGCCGAACCGGACCAGGTACAGGCGGGCGTTGAGGACGCCGGGAGACGGGGGCGCGGTCCACATCGCGCTGCGGTCCACGACGAACTCGGGCGAAGTGGTCACGCTGCAGGCCTGCGCGGTACGCGGCACCAGGACCATCATCCACAGGACAACAAGCATCGGCTTGAGCATGGCAGTCCTTCGCCGGTCAGGAACGGAGCGAGCATACACCTGCGTCGCGCACGGTCGGCCGTAGGCCCCAAAAAGAAACCCCGGCATCGCCGGGGTTTCGGGTCTTGCAAGGCGTTCGCCGCCGATCAGTGACCGGCCGCGGGTTCCGGCGGCTGTCCATCGGCGTCGTCCCGCTGCATCGCAGTCTCATGGTCGCGGTCATGCGCATGGTCGCGCGCCAGGTACAGGTAGAACGCCGGCAGCACGAACAGCGTGAACAGCGTACCGATGGTCATGCCCGAGGCGATCACCACGCCCATCGAGAAGCGCGACGCGGCACCCGGGCCGCTCGCGATCAGCAGCGGGATCATCGCGAACACCAGCGCAGCGGTGGTCATCAGCACCGGACGCAGGCGGATCGCCGCGGCTTCCTCGATCGCTTCACGCTTGGACAGGCCGCGTTCCATCTGCAGCTTGTTGGCGAACTCCACGATCAGGATGCCGTGCTTGGAGATCACGCCGACCAGCGTCACCAGACCCACCTGGGTATAGATGTTGATGCTCATACCGGGGAAGGCTTCGATGCCCGAGAACTGGAGGACCTGCGACACCAGGGACAGGACATTCAACGTCAGCAGGGCGCCACAGATCGCCATCGGGACGGTCAGCAGCATGATCAGCGCATCGCGGAAGCTTTCGAACTGCGCGGCCAGCACCAGGAAGATCACGATCAGCGCCAGCGCCAGCGTGACCAGCATGGCGGCGCCTTCCTGCTTGAACTGGCGCGATTCACCGGCGTAGTCCACCGAGTAGCCCTGCGGCAATACGTCCTTTGCCGCCTGGTCGAGAATCGCCAGCGCTTCACCCTTGGTGACGCCGGGACGCGGCGCGAAGGTGATGGACACGGCGTTGAGCTGCTGGAACCGCTTCAGCGACTGCGGCTGTGCACTTTCCTTCAGCGTCACCAGCGTCGACAGCGGGATCAGCTCGCCATCGCGGGTACGCGTGTAGTAGTTCTCCAGGTCGCTGGCGTTGAGGCGGTCGCTGCGCTGCACCTGCGGGATCACCAGGTACGAGCGGTTCTGCATGGCGAAGCGGTTGGTATAACCGCCCGACAGCATGGCGGCCATGTCCGCGGCCAGCGTCCGCATGTCGATGCCCAGGCTCGCGGCCTTGTCGCGGTCGATGTTGACCTCGATGCGTGGCTTGTCGATCTTCAGATCCTTGTCCAGGAAGATGAAGCGCTTGCTTTCCATCGCCTTCGCCAGGATCTGATCGGCGAGTTCGGCCAGTTGGCTCAGTTCGCCGACGCCACCGATGATGAACTCGCCACCGCCGCCGTCGCCGCCTGCGCTGGGCAACGAGGGAGGGACCAGCGCGAAGATGTTCAGGCCGCTGACCTGGCTCATCTTCGGCTGCAGTTCCTGCTGCAGCACCGCATTGGTCGACCGGTCGCGCTCGCTCCAGGGCTTCAGCACGAAGCCCGCCATCGCGCTGGGGCTCGCACCGCCGCCGCTGCCACCGAAGCCACCGTTGAACAGGAAGTAATCCTGCACTTCGGGCACGCCCTTGGCGATCGACGTCACTTCCTCGGTGTAGCGCTCCACGTAGTCCAGGGTGGAGTAGGGGTCGGCGCTGGCGACGGAGAAGATGAAGCCTTCGTCCTCCAGCGGCGCCGGCTCCTTCGGCGCGGTCATGTACAGGAACGCGCACGAGACCAGCACCAGGATGCCGAACACGCCGACGACCGACTTGGTTTCCATCGTGCCGTGCAGGCGGCGCTGGTAGCCGGCGTTGAGCTTCTCGAAGCGCTCATCCAGCCACTTTTCCAGTTTGCCCTTGCCGCCATCGCTGTGCGGCTTGAGGATCTTGGCGCACATCATGGGTGTCAGCGTCAGCGCGATCACGCCCGACAGCAGCACCGAGCCGGCCAGAGTGAAGGCGAACTCGGTGAACAGCACGCCGGTCATGCCGCCCTGGAAGCCGATGGGCAGGTACACGGCCACCAGCGTGGTGGTCATCGCGACCACCGGCCATGCCAGTTCGCGCGCACCGCGGATCGCCGCGTCGTGCGGCGACATGCCTTCTTCGATATGCCGGTGGATGTTCTCCAGCACGATGATGGCGTCGTCCACCACGATGCCGATCGCCAGCACCATCGCCAGCAACGTCAGCAGGTTGATGGTGAAGCCCATCAGCAGCATCAGGAACAGGGCGCCCACCAGCGACAGTGGCACCGTCACCGCCGGGATCAGCACGCTGCGCAGCGAACCCAGGAACAGGAAGATCACCACGATCACGATGATCACCGCTTCCACGATGGTACTGACCACCTCGTCGATGGCGTCCTGGATCTGCTCGGTGCTGTCGTAGGGGATCGTGGCCTTGATGCCTTCCGGCAGCTGCGGGACGATTTCGCTGTCCCACATCGCCCGCACGTTCTTGATGACGTCCAGCGAATTGGCGTCCGGGGCCACGAAGATGCCCATGAACGTGGCGGCTTCACCGTTGATGCGGACCGACGTGCCGTAGCTTTCCGATCCCAGCTGCACGTCGGCCACGTCGCCGAGGCGCACGATGGCGCCGTTCTGCTCGCGAATGATCAGCTGGCGGAACTCGTCGGCATTGCGCAGGTCGGTACGCGCCGTCATATCGATAGCGACCATCTGGCCCTTGGTCGAACCCACCGCCGCCAGCACGTTGTTGGACGACAGCGCGGTCGACACGTCGCTGGCGGTCACCTGCAGCGCGGTCATGCGGTCGGGCTTAAGCCATACGCGCATCGCGAACGTGCCCGCACCGAGGATGTCGGCACGCTGCACGCCGGACACGGTGACCAGCTTGGGCTGGACCACGCGGGTCAGGTAGTCGGTGATCTGGTTGTTGTCGAGCGTTTCGCTGGCGAAGGACACGTACATCGCCGCGATCTGCTGACCCTGCTGCAGGTCGATCACCGGGTCCTCGGACTCAGGCGGCAACTGGCCGCGCATCTTGTTGACCTTGGCGGCGATCTGGGTCAGCGCTTCGTTCGCGTCCTGGTCCAGCTGGATGTACGCCTGGATCACGCTGACGCCGGCGGAACTGGTCGAGGTCAGATACTCGATGCCTTCGGCACTGGCGACTTCCCGCTCCAGCGGGGTTGTGATGAAGCCCTGGATCAGGTCCGCATCCGCACCGTAATAAGTGGTGCTGATGTTGACCACGGCATTGCGCAGCTCGGGGTACTGGCGCACGTTCAATTCGCTGAACGAGCGCAGGCCGAACAGCAGGATGAAGAGACTGACGACGATCGCCAGCACCGGCTTGTTGATGAAGATGTCGGTGAATTTCATGCCGTCGCTCCGTCAACGGTTTTCGGGCTTGGGCTGGGCCTCGGTCACCGGCTGCACCTTGTTGTTGACCGTCACTTCAGCATCGTTGCGCAGCTTCAGCAGGCCGCTGGTGGCGACGCGCTCGCCGGGCTTCAGGCCTTCGGTCACCGCGATCAGGTCGCCGCGGGC
Organism: Pseudoxanthomonas sp. PXM01; assembly: GCF_014851815.1. Classification (GTDB taxonomy): domain Bacteria; phylum Pseudomonadota; class Gammaproteobacteria; order Xanthomonadales; family Xanthomonadaceae; genus Pseudoxanthomonas_A. Next base: position 533,710 of record NZ_JACVAJ010000001.1, on the reverse strand, counting down.
AGCGCCGGTCTTCACGAAACGCTGGCGCACGATCAGCTTCTTGCCGGTCAGGTCATTGCCCTGCATGTCCTTCTCGCCCTTGGCGCGGTCGACCTCCTGGATCACGTAGACGGCGTTGCCGTACGGGTTGAAGCTGATCGCCGTCTGCGGCACCACCACGACCTTGCGGGCATCGCCGGTGTCGAAGCCGACGTGGGCGAACGCGCCCGGGCGCAGGTTGTACTCGCCATTGGCCAGCGTCGCCTGCACCTTGAAGTTGCGCGTGGCCGGGTCGACCTGCGGTTCGACCGCCGTCACTTCGCCTTCGAACACCTGACCGGGCAGGGCATCGACGGTTGCGCGGATCTTCGCCCCCGGCAGTACCTGGCCCACGCGCTGCTCGGGCAGGGTGAAGTCGAGGTAGATCGGGTCCAGCGACTGCAGGCTGACGATGGCGTCTCCCGGGTTGAGGTACTGGCCCAGGTTGACCTTGCGGATGCCCAGCACGCCGTCGAACGGGGCGCGGATGGTCTTCTGCGCGATCAGGGCGCGCTGCGCCTCGACCTGCGCCAGCGAGGTCGCCGCCACGGTGGAGCGTTCTTCGGCCTCGGCTTGCGAGACCAGCTTGTCGCGGGCCAGCGCTTGCCAGCGGTCGCGTTGTACCGATGCCAGCTTGGAGGAGGCTTCCAGCGATTTCAGCACGGCCAGCTCATTGGCGCTGTTGAGCTGCGCGAGCACGGTGCCGGCCTTGACCGGCTTGCCCACGTCGATCGAGAGGCTGCGCACCACGCCGCCGGCCTCGGTGGTGACGTCGGTGCCGTTGATCGCGACGAACGTGCCGACGGCCTGTTGTGCGTCGATCCACTCTTCCTGCTTGGCGGTCCAGTCGGTGACGGCGGCCGCTGGCTGCGGCATGTTGTCGAAGAATTCGTTCGTCTTGGCGCTGAACCCTCCTTTGACGATGAACACACCGCCGAACACGACGGCGACACCTATCAGCATGAGGACCATGCGCAAGGTGGTGGAGGGCTTTTTCCGTGCCTGGGGGTCTTTCCGTGTCATGGTCGGTTCGTCTTGGATGCGGGGGAGTCGGGAGAGCGACGAGCGGGCGAGGGCAGGCTCGACAGCATGGCGGGTCGGATTATCAGGGTTTGAGACGCACGCTAGAAGTGGGTTTAGGCCCTTGCGCGGACGCGGAATCGGTGTGCACACGGCGCATCTGATAGCGCCCCCAGGGACTGAAACCGTAATTACTCTCTCCACTACCCGGCCCGTAACGAAACAGCCCCGGCGTTTGCCGGGGCTGTCCGAGTGGAGCCTACCGCCTGCGCGATCAGCGCGAAGCGGGATTCTCCTGTTCCAGCAGGTACTCCTTCGACGGCTCGTCCATCCTGTCGCCCAGCAGGCGACGGACCGCCACGAAGAACACCGGGATCAGCAGCAGGCCGAGGAAGGTGGCGAACACCATGCCGCCGATGACGCCGGTGCCGATCGCATGACGGGCATTGGCGCCCGCGCCGCTCGAAATCGCCATCGGCAGCACGCCCATGATGAAGGCGAACGAGGTCATCAGGATCGGGCGGAAGCGCAGGTGCGAGGCCGTGATGACCGCATCGCGCAGCGTCTTGCCCTGCTTGCGTTCCATGACGGCGAACTCGACGATCAGGATCGCGTTCTTCGCTGCCAGGCCGATGATGGTGATCAGGCCGATCTTGAAGAACAGGTCGTTCGACAGCCCGCGCATCATGGTGAAGGCCAGCGCGCCCAGGGCGCCCAGGGGCACCACCAGCAGCACCGCCACCGGGATCGACCAGCTTTCGTACAACGCGGCCAGGCAGAGGAACACCACCACGATCGACAGCACCATCAGCAGCGTGGCGCTGTTGCCGGCCAGGATCTCCTGGTACGACATGCCGCTCCAGTCGTAGCCGAAGCCCTGCGGCAGCTGCTCGGTGACGATGTTCTCCATGGTCGTCATCGCCTGGCCGGACGAACTGCCCGGTGCGGCGGCACCGTTGATGTTGACCGCGGAGTAGCCGTTGTAGCGCGACAGCGACGGCGGCACCGAGGCCCACGAGGACTGCACCACGTTGGACAGCGGGATCATCGCGCGGCCGCCGCTGGCGTCGGTCTGCTGGCTGCTGGGCGAATAGATGCGCGCCAGCGAGTCCGCGCCGGTGCGGTACGGGGCGTCGGCGCGCATGTTCACGCGCTTGATGCGGCCTTCATAGAAGAAGTCGTTGACATACACCGGCGCCAGCATCAGCTGGATGCCGTTGTAGATGTCGCTCAACGACATGCCCATCGCCTGCGACTGCACGCGGTCCACGTGCAACTGCAGCTGCGGGGCGTTCTCCAGCGTGTTGGGACGCACCGCCATCAGCCCCTTGTCCTGCGCCGCCGCGCCCAGCAGCTGATTGCGGGCGGCCATCAGGGCTTCCTCGCCCAGGCCCGCACGGTCCTGCAGCCACATGTCGAAGCCGCCGAACTGGCCGAGGCCCTGGATGGTCGGCAGGTTCACCACGAAGATCTGCGCGCCCTTGATACCGTACAGGCGCTGGTTGGCCTGCTGGATGAACTCCGGCACGGTGACGTCGCGCTCGTCCCAGTGCTTGAGGCGGATGAAGGCCATGCCCACGTTCTCGCCTTGGCCCAGGAAGCTGAAGCCGGAGATCTCCATGACGCTGTCGAAGCCGTCCATCTGCTGCAGTGTGCCGCGGATCTGGGTGAACACCTGCTTGGTCTTCTGCAGCGAGTTGCCCGGTGGCAGCTGCACGATGGCCAGCGCGTAGCCCTGGTCTTCCTCGGGCACGAAGCTGCTGGGCAGCTTGGTGAACATGAAGCCGGCCAGCACCGTCAACAGGGCGAACACGATCATCCAGCGCGGCGCATGCTTGATGGCCGCGCCGATGTGGCCGACGTAGGTCTTCTCGATCTTGCCGTAGTACTTCTCGAAGGTACGGAAGACGATGTTCTTCTTCTCGTGGCTGTCGTGCTCGTGCTGCTTCAGGAACGTCGCGCACAGCGCCGGGGTGAAGCCCAGCGCCAGGAACGCCGAGAAGGCCATCGAGATGGCGATGGTCAGCGCGAACTGCTTGTAGATCTCGCCCGAGGCACCGCCCTGCAGCGCCGACGGGATGAACACCGCCGCCAGCACCACGGTGATCGCGATGACGGCGCCGGTGATCTGGCCCATCGCCTTGATCGTCGCTTCGCGCGGCGGGAGTTTTTCCTCCGCCATGATGCGCTCGACGTTCTCGATCACCACGATGGCGTCGTCCACCACGATACCGATGGCCAGCACCAGTGCGAACATGGTCAGCTGGTTGATGGTGAAGCCGATCAGGCTGAGGCCCCAGAAGGTGCCCAGCAGGGCGACCGGGATGACCAGCGTGGGGATGATGGTGGCGCGGAAGTTCTGCAGGAACACCAGCATCACCAGGAACACCAGGATCACCGCCTCGATCAGCGTCTTGACGACTTCCTCGATCGAGATCTTGACGAAGGTGGTGGTGTCGTACGGCGAGAACCAGCTGACGCCGGGCGGGAAGCTGGGCTGCAGCTCGTCCATCTTGGCGCGCACGGCCTCGGCCACGTTCAGTGCATTGGCGCCCGGCAGCAGCTGGATGGCGAAGGCGCCGACGGGCTTGCCGTTGAACTGGGTATCGAAGCCGAAGTTCTGCGCGCCGAACTCGACGCGCGCGACGTCCTTCAGGCGCACGGTCGAACCGTCGCTGTTGGCGCGCAGGATGATCTGCTCGAACTGGTCCGGCGAGGTGAAGCGACCCTCCGCCGACACCGTCGCGGTGAACGCCTGGCCTTCGGGTGCGGGATCGGAGCCGACCGAACCGGCGGCGAACTGCACGTTCTGGCTGCGTACCGCGGTCAGCACTTCGGTGGCCGACAGGTTGTAGCCCTGCAGCTTGCCCGGGTCCAGCCACAGGTTCATGGCGTACTCGGAACCGAAGTGCTGCGTGCTGCCGACGCCGGGGACGCGCGAGATCTGGTCCAGCACGCGCGAGGCGACGATGTCGTTCAGGCGGTTGCGGTCGATGCTCGGGTTGTCGGACTGCAGGCCCACCACCATCAGGAAGCCGGCGTTGGCCTTGGCCACCACCACGCCCTGTGCGGTGACTTCGCTCGGCAGGCGCGGCGTCGCCAGCGAGACCTTGTTCTGCACCTGCACCTGCGCGATGTCCGCGTCGGTGCCCGTCTCGAACGTCAGGGTGATCGTGGCGCGACCGGATGAGCTGGAACTGGAGCTGAAATACAGCAGGTTGTCGATACCGGTGAGCTGTTGCTCGATGACCTGGGTCACCGAGCGCTCGGTGGTCTCGGCGCTGGCGCCGGGGTAGGTGGCGCCCACCGTGACCTGCGGCGGTGCGATGGAGGGATAGGACTCGACGCCGAGGTTGAGGATCGCGATCACGCCGGCGAGCGAGATCAGGATCGACACGACCCAGGCGAAGATCGGATGGTTGATGAAGAACTTGGGCATGGGGGCGGGTCCTTCTTATTCGGCCTTGCCTTGCGCCGGCGCGGGCTTGGCCTGCGCGGCTTTCGCGGCAGCGGCCTGTTCGGCGGTCACGCCCTTGGCGGGTGCGCCTTCCTTGACCTTCTGCAGGCCTTCGACGATGAGCTGGTCGCCGGCCGTCAGGCCGTCGGTGACCAGCCAGTCGGCGCCGATGGCCTGCTGGGTGGTGATGTTCTTGCGAACGACGTTGCCGTCCTTGCCGATCACCATGGCGAAGGCGCTGACGGTGTCGCGCTGGATGGCGCCCTGCGGGACCAGGAACGCGCCCTTCTGTTCACCCAGCGTCGCGCGCAGGGTGACGAAGGTGCCGGGCAACAGCGTGCGGTCGGCGTTCGGTACGGTGGCGCGCAGCGAGACGCTGCCGGTGGCGGGGTCGACGACGGTATCGGAGAAGTCCAGCGTGCCGGTCTGGTCGATGGCCTGGCCGTTCGGCAGGATCACCTGCACGGTGCGCTGGCCTTCGCCCGCCAGCTGCACCTTGCCGTCGCCCTGTGCCTGGCGCAGGGTCTGCAGCTCGCTCGAGCTCATCGAGAAGTTGGCGTACAGCGAATCGATCTGGTCGATGGTGGTAAGCAGCGTGGCGTCGCCCTGGCCGACCAGCGCGCCTTCGGTGACCTGCTGCTTGCCGGCGCGGCCGGAGATAGGCGCGGTGACCGAGGCATAGCCCAGGTTGATGCGGGCAGCTTCCACATTCGCGCGGGCCTGCTGCACGGCGGCGGCGGCGCTGCGCTCGGCGGCTTCGGCGTTGTCCAGGTCCGACTTGGATACGAACTTCTGTGGCGCCAGCTGGCGTGCGCGGTCGGCGGACACCTTGGCGTTCGCGTAGGTCGCCTGTGCCGACGCCAGGCTTGCCTGCGCCGCGCTGAGCGATGCCTGCAGCGGAGCAGGATCGATGAGGAACAGCGTCTGGCCTTCCTTCACATCGCTGCCTTCCTGGTAGACGCGCTTCTGCACCACGCCGGCCACGCGGGCGCGCACGTCGGAACTGCGGATCGGCGAGAGGCGGCCCACCAGGTCGCGCTGCAGCGGCACGTCCTTTGGCGTGGCGCTCATCACCACCACTTCGGGCGGCGGCATCTGCTGCTGTTCGGGCTTGCTGCAGGCCGCGAGGACCGCCAGCAGTGCGCTGGCCAGGGCGAGGGAACGGATGGGGGACGTCATGGGGAAACTCCGTTTCTTTTTCTTGGAGACGTGGGAGAGGAATGCGGTGAGCGGATACGGCGGCCCGCAGGAGAGGGCGCCGGAGCGTCGTCTTCGGGCGTGGGGGCGAAGGCTCGCAGGAAGGTGTCGATCGAGAATTCGGCCCAGCGTCGGCGCGCACGGTCGCCTGCGCGGTGGGCCACGCCGAAACGCTGCCGTTCGAAATCCATTCCCACGATCATGCTGAGCAGCAGCTCCGCGGCGTAGTGCGGATCGTCATGCCTCAGCCGGCCCTGGTCCATCGCATGCTGCAGCCAGGTGGCGAGGCGCTGGACCAAAGTATCGCAGGCTTGCTGGTAGAGATCGCGCGATTCGTCGGGAAACTGGTGCGCTTCCGCGGTCAGCAGGCGGCTGGTGGAGACGATGATGGGATCGTTGAGGTGCCGGAGGTGTTCCCTCGCGAACGCCAGCAGTGCGGCACGCGGGTCCTCGACCACGGGCGACAGCGGTACGGTCGCCAGGTCCTGGTGTTCGGCGATCACGCTTCGCAACAGCTCCTGCTTGCTGCCGAAGTGTGCGTAAAGCGTCTGCTTGGAGCAGCCTGCCCGTGCCGCCACGGTATCCATGCTCATGCGGAAGCCCTGTTCGGACATGAGTTCGCGCACGGCCTGGTGGACGCGGGCGCGACGTTGATCGGGCGCGGCAGGGGTGGGGGCGGGGCGCATGGGGTCTAGACTATACCGTCCAGTTTAGAATTTTGACAGGCTTGAAAGCACCGCATTTCCGTGCGCAAAGGCGGGCACGGAATTTGTAAAGAACACGTGATGGAGCGGGGCCTGCTTGTGCGCACTGCCGAATCTTGGCGTCGTTCTCGTCGATCCGCCGAGCCGCATGCAACCGGTCGCTGCACCAGGCTCGCGCTAGACAATCCCACGTGCGATTGCAAGCCACGCTTATGACGCCTCGCAGCAAGTTTTGTCATGGCGCCCGGAGATACAATGACCATTCGACTACCACTTGTTGAGTCATTCTCTGCATGAACGCTGCGCGCAGCCCCAAAAAAGCCTCGAAAAAGACGTCCAAACCGGAAGCCGCAAAGGCCACGAAGTCGGTGAGCCCGAAGGCGACGCCCACCAAGAAGGTGGCTGCCCGACCGGTGAAGGCGGCGAAGGCCGCAGGGGAGCAGGGCAAGGCAGCGGTGAAGTCGGGCGACACGTTCTCGCTGTCCCCCATTCTCGATGCCATCCGCAAGCGCGTATCCGGCACCGCGGCGCAGGCCGAGGCGCGTACGTTCGCCGACGCGTTCTACAAGCGCATGGAAGAGGACGAGTACCCGCATCACAGCGCCGATGGCTGGGCGGCGATCGCCGCGGACACGCTCGCGTTCGCGCGCAGCCGCAAGCCGGGCACCGCCAACGTGCGCATCTTCAATGCCTCCCTGAAGACGCATGGCTGGGAGTCGCCGCACACCGTGCTGCAGATCGTCAACGACGACATGCCGTTCCTGGTCGATTCGGTGAGCATGGCGCTGGCCGAGATGGGCGTGGGCGTGCACGTGCTTGGCCACCCGCTGGTCCGCTTCACCCGCGACAAGGCCGGCAAGGTCTCCGCGGTGGGCGAGGGCAAGCACGAGTCGCTGATGCTGCTGGAGATCGATCGCCTGCCGCCGGAAGACATGGCGCAGGTCGAGAAGCGCATCCGCAGCGTCCTGGAGGAGGTCCGCGCCATCGTGCGTGACTGGTCCAGCATGCGCGAGAAGATGCTGGCGCTGGCCGACGACATGGCCACCCGCCGCATGCCGGTGGACGATGACGGCCGTCGCGAGGCGCAGGAGTTCCTGCGCTGGGCTGCCGCTGACCACTTCACCTTCTTCGGCTACCGCGAGTACCGCGTCGAGAAGCGCACCGGCATCCTCGCCGCCGTCGAGGACAGCGGCCTGGGCCTGCTGCGCGAGGGCGACACCACGCCGCCGCGCAACATCAAGACGCTGGCCGCGCACTACCTGCCGCAGGGTGGCTCGGTGGACGCGCTGATCCTGACCAAGACCAACCGCCGCTCCACCGTGCACCGTCCGGGCAACATGGACTATATCGGCGTATTGGAGTTCGACGCGCAGGGCAATCCGATCGCCGAGCAGCGCTTCATCGGCCTGTACACCTCGAGTGCCTACAACCGTCGCCCGTGGGAGATCCCGCTGGTGCGCGAGCGCCACGAGTACGTCATGCAGAAGTCCGGCCTGTCGCCCAGCGGCCACAGCGGCAAGGCGCTGCGCCACATCCTGGAGACGCTGCCGCGCGAGGAGCTGTTCCAGTCCAGCGACGAGGAACTGTTCCGCACCTCGATGGGCATCCTCGGCCTTCAGGAGCGCGTACGCAGCAAGCTGTTCCTGCGTCGCGACCGCTACGGCCGTTTCTACTCGGCGCTGGTCTATATCCCGCGCGAGCGCTTCAACACCGACGTGCGCCTGCGCATCGAGTCGCTGCTGAAGGACGCCATGCGTGGCGAGTACGTCGACAGCAGCGTGCTGCTGGGCGAATCCCCGCTGGCGCAGTTGCACATCACCATCCGTCCGAAGGCAGGCGAGCAGGTCGAGGTGGACACGTCCGCGCTCGAAGGCGACATCGCCCACCTGTTGCGCAATTGGCAGGACGATCTGCGCGAGACGCTGATCGGCCGTCACGGCGAGTCAAAGGGTCTGCTGCTGGCCGGCGGTTATGGCCGTGCGCTGCCGGCGGGCTACATCGAAGTCGTGTCGCCGGAAGGCGCCGCGCGCGACGTCGAGCACCTCGCCGCGCTCGATGGCAAGGACGACCTGCGCCTGAGCCTGCACGAGTCCCGCCGCAAGCGTCCCGGCCAGGGCCGCCTGCGCCTGAACCTGTACAAGCAGGAATCCGACATCCCGTTGTCCGATGCGCTGCCGCTGATGGAGAACATGGGCCTGCGCGTGATCTCCGAGCATCCGTTCCGCCTGGAGACCGCACAGGGAGCGCGGTACATCCAGGAGTTCGAGGTCGAGCCGGTAGGCGGTGAGTTCGACGTCGAGCGGCTGGCTCCGACGTTCGAAGACGCGTTCGCCCGCGTGTGGCGCGGCGATGCGGAGAACGACGGGTTCAACAAGCTGGTGCTGGGCGCCGGCCTGGCGTGGCGCCAGGTCGCGTTGCTGCGCGGTTACTGCAAGTACCTGCTGCAGACCGGCGTGCCGTTCTCGCAGAGCTATGTGGAAGAGACCCTCAACCGCTATCCGTTGCTCGCACGCCTGCTGGTGGAACTGTTCGAAGCCCGTTTCGACCCGGCGACCGGCAGCGAGAGCAAGGCGCAGATCAAGGAAGGCCAGGAGCGCTTCGCTGCGCAGCTGAAGCCGCTGGCGGGCAACGACGAGTCCGCGCAGAAGACGCTCGCCACCCTGGTCGATGCACGCGACGGCAAGCGCGAACAGCAGGCCGACGCGGCGCACCAGGCGCTGCTGAAATTGATGGACCGCGTGTCCAGCCTGGACGAGGACCGCATCCTGCGCGGCTTCATGGGCGCCATCGAAGCGACCCTGCGCACCAGCTTCTACCAGGTCGGCAAGGATGGTACGTCGGCGCACACCATCAGCTTCAAGTTCGATTCGGCCAAGGTGCCGGACCTGCCGAAGCCGCGTCCTTACCGCGAGATCTTCGTCTATGGTCCGCGTGTGGAGGGCGTGCACCTGCGCTTCGGCCCGGTGGCCCGTGGCGGTTTGCGCTGGTCTGACCGCCGCGAGGATTTCCGCACCGAGGTGCTGGGCCTGGTGAAGGCGCAGATGGTGAAGAACACCGTCATCGTGCCGGTCGGCGCGAAGGGCGGCTTCTTCGTCAAGCGCCCGCCGGTGGGTGGCGACCGCGATGCCGTGCTCGCCGAAGGCATCGCCTGCTACAAGCTGTTCATCCAGGGCTTGCTGGACATCACCGACAACATCGTCGGCAACAGGATCGTGCCGCCGGTCGACGTGGTGCGCCATGACCAGGACGATCCGTACCTGGTCGTCGCCGCCGACAAGGGCACGGCGACGTTCTCCGACATCGCCAACGGCCTGGCCATCGCGCATGGCTTCTGGATGGGCGATGCGTTCGCCTCCGGCGGTTCGGTGGGCTACGACCACAAGGGCATGGGCATCACCGCGCGCGGCGCGTGGGAGTCGGTCAAGCGCCACTTCCGCGCGATGAACCGCGACAGCCAGAGCGAGGACTTCACCTGCGTCGGCATCGGCGACATGTCGGGCGACGTGTTCGGCAACGGCATGCTGCTGTCGGAACACATCCGCCTGCTGGCCGCGTTCGACCACCGCCACATCTTCCTGGATCCCAACCCGGATGCGGCGAAGTCATTCAAGGAACGCGACCGCATGTTCAAGGTGCCGCGTTCCAGCTGGGCGGACTACGACGCCAAGCTGATCTCCAAGGGCGGTGGCATCCACCCGCGCAGCGCCAAGTCCATCGAGATCACGCCGGAAGTGCGTGCTGCGCTCGGCATCGCCGACGGCGTGAAGTCGATGACGCCGAACGAACTGATGAGCGCCATCCTCAAGTCGCCGGTCGACCTGCTGTGGAACGGCGGCATCGGCACCTACGTCAAGGCCGCCAGCGAAACGCACGCCGACGTCGGCGACCGCGCCAACAACGGCCTGCGCGTCGATGGCCGCGACCTGCGCTGCAAGGTCGTGGGCGAGGGCGGCAACCTGGGCCTGACCCAGCTGGGCCGCATCGAAGCCGCGCAGCATGGCGTACTGCTCAATACCGACTTCATCGACAACTCCGCCGGCGTGGACACCTCGGACCATGAGGTGAACATCAAGATCCTGCTCAACGGCGTGGTGCAGGCGAAGAAGCTGTCGATGGACGCGCGCAACAAGCTGCTCGCGGACATGACGGACGAAGTCGCCGACCTGGTGCTGTGGGACAACTACCGCCAGAACCAGGCCATCAGCCTGATGGAGCGCATGAGCGTGTCGCGCCTGGGCTCGAAGCAGCATTTCATCCAGACGCTGGAATCCCAAGGCCTGCTGGATCGCCAGATCGAGTTCCTGCCGTCCGATGCGGAGCTCGCGGAACGCAAGGCACGCGGGCAGGGCCTGACCCGGCCCGAGCTGTCGGTGCTGTTGTCGTACTCGAAGCTGGTGGCGTTCCAGCAGTTGCTGGAATCCGACATCCCCGAAGATCCGTACCTGTCCAAGGAGCTGCAGCGCTACTTCCCGCAGCCGCTGCAGAAGAAGTACGCCTCGGAGATGGAGAAGCACCGCCTGAAGCGCGAGATCATCGCCACCGCCGTCACCAACACCACCATCAACCGCATGGGCGCCACCTTCCTGCTGCGCATGCAGGAAGACACCGGCCGCTCGCCGGCAGAGGTCGCCAAAGCGTTCACCATCACCCGCGAAACACTGGATGCGCGGGCGTTGTGGAACCAGATCGACGCGCTGGACGGCCAGGTGCCGGAATCGGTGCAGATCGACGCCCTGCAGGTCATCTGGCAGGTGCAGCGCAACTTCACCCGCTGGCTGCTGACCCGTCAGGGACCGATCCCCGCGATCGCCACCGCGGTGGAGCGTTACCACGACGGCTTCAACGAGATCCGTGCGGCCGATGGGGTGCTGCCGGATTCGCTGCGTCCGGCGTACAACGCCAGCCTGCAGGAATGGAAGGACAAGGGCCTGCCGGCGGCACTGGCTGGCCAGATCGCCGCGCTGCCGTACCTGGAGCCGTCCTGCGACATCATCGAACTGGCGCGCGCGCGCAAGCTCAAGCCGGTCGAGGTGTCGAAGGTCCACTACCGCCTGGGCGAGGCCCTGCACCTGCCGTGGCTGCAGGACCAGATCGAGGCCCTGAAGGTGGATGGACGCTGGCACGCGGTGGCCCGTGGCGTGTTGCGCGACGAACTCGCCGCGCACCAGCGCACGCTCGCCAACCAGGTGCTGTCGCTTCCGGGCGCCAATGCCGACGCCAAGGTCAAGGCATGGCTGGGTCGTGACGACGCGGGCCTGCGCTTCACGCTCAGCATGCTCAACGAGCTGGCCGCTCAGAAGACACTCGACTATCCGACCGCATCGGTGGCGGTGCAGCGTCTGGGGCAACTGGCCTCGCAGGGCTGAGTTTCGCTCACGGCAATGGAAACGGGGCGGCCTTCGGGCCGCCTTTTTTCTGTACGCTGTGCAGGCCCGACGATGGAGTTTCGGATGTCCGACCCCCGCATCGCCTTCCTCGCAAGTCCCACGCCCGAAGCGCAGGAGGCATTGGCGACGCTGCAGCGCGAACACGGCGCACACGCGCCCGACCAGGCCGACGTGCTGTGCGCGCTCGGCGGAGACGGCTTCATGCTGCAGACGCTGCATCGCCATGGGGCGCTGGGAAAGCCGGTGTTCGGCATGAAGCTGGGGACCGTCGGTTTCCTGATGAACCACTATCGTCCGGACGGCCTCATCGAGCGCATCGGCGCGGCCGAGCCGGCCAAGCTGCGTCCGCTGGAGATGCAGGCGTTGACCGAGTCCGGTACGTCGACCTCGTCGCTGGCATACAACGAGGTGTCGCTGCTGCGCCAGACCCGGCAGGCGGCGCACATCTGCATCGATCTCAATGGCGAGACACGGCTGGACGAACTGATCTGCGACGGCGTGCTGACGGCCACGCCAGCCGGCAGCACGGCGTACAACTTCTCCGCCCACGGCCCGATCCTGCCGCTGGGTTCGCACACCATCGCGTTGACGCCGATCGCCCCGTTCCGCCCGCGCCGCTGGCGCGGCGCCATATTGAAAGCGGACACCGAAGTGCGTTTCCGCGTGCTGGATCCGTACAAGCGACCCGTCAGCGCCACCGCGGACTCGCATGAAGTCCGCGACGTGGTCGAGGTGACCATCCGGGAATCGCGCGATCGCACGGTGACGCTGTTGTTCGATCGCGAACACAACCTCGAAGAGCGCATCCTCAGCGAACAGTTCATGACCTGAGTCGCATTGTCCGGACGGACAGGCTGGTTTCGCCGCATTGCGGCTTGCTGCGTCACCTCACACATGCTATCCAGCGCCCCGTAGCGGTTCGGTTCGCATCCACCCGGGGAGGGGTTTCGATGCCATTGAAGTGCGCTGTGGCGCTGTGCGCCTTGCTGGCCGTGTCCGATGCGGCCGCCTGCAACCTGTCGACCGGCGTCGCGCCCTTTGCAAAGGGCCAGGTGGCGTCCGTCAGGGACGATGCCGGCCTGAAGTCGCCGGTGCTGGAACTGGTCAGCCTGACGCGCGGCGTCGATGGCCGGGCGTCCTGCGACGCCAGCGGCTTGCTGACGTTGAGCGTGGAGTGGCCGCGGGGCACGGACTACAAGCTGCGTGACCTCGGGTTCGAGTTCCGGGTGGTGGGGGACGACGCGCTCGCGATCTTCCCCCGCGATGCCGTGTCGAGCCGGGTGGAGGGCCGGCGCAGCGAATTCGTGTTCCTGTGGCGCGATGGGCCGCCGGCGCAACAGGCGCCCATCGACCTGGTGGTGGAAGTGCGCGCGGTGACCGCGGACAACCGCCGTGGGCCGCCCGCGCAACTGCGTATCGCGGCGGCGCCCGGAAGCTAGGGGCTGTCTCGCCTCCTGCGCCATGGATCGCCGATACTGTGCACATGGCCGACAACACCCCCCGCCTGCTGACCGTCGCCGTCACCTCGCGCGCCCTGTTCGATCTGGAAGAAAGCCACGCGCTGTATGAGCGCGAGGGCGTACAGGCCTATGCCGATTTCCAGCGCACGCACGAGGACGACGTGCTGGCGCCCGGCATCGCTTTCCCGGTCGTACGCAAGCTGCTGGCCCTGAATGCCGGTGCGTCCGTCGACACGCCGCGTGTCGAGGTGATCCTGCTGTCGCGCAACTCGGCCGATACCGGGCTGCGCATCTTCAACTCCATCCAGCACTATGGCCTGGGCATCGTGCGCGCCACGTTCACTGCGGGCGAACCGACCTGGCCCTACGTAAAGCCGTTCGGCACCGATCTGTTCCTGTCGGCCAATCCGGACTCGGTGCGGCGCTCGCTGGAACACGGCATCGCGGCGGCCACCATCCTGCCTGCCGGTGCACCACAGCTGCGCCATGAGCACCAGTTGCGGATCGCCTTCGACGGCGATGCGGTCATCTTCGGCGACGAGAGCGAGCGCATCTCGCGCGAGCAGGGTGTGGAAGCCTTCGGCAGGCACGAACAGGAGCGCGCACGCGAGCCGCTGTCCGGTGGCCCGTTCCGCAACTTCCTGTCGGCACTTCATCAGTTGCAGCAGGTATTCCCGGCGGACGAGCGCTCGCCGATCCGCACGGCGCTGGTTACCGCACGCTCCGCACCCGCGCACGAACGTGTGATCCGCACGCTGCGCGAGTGGGGCGTGCGCCTCGACGAGGCACTGTTCCTCGGCGGCCGTCACAAGGGGCCGTTCCTGGAAGCCTTCGGCGCCGACATCTTCTTCGACGACTCGCAGCACAATATCGACAGTGCCCGCCACCATGTGGCGGCGGGGCACGTACCGCACGGCGTCGCGAATCCGTGACGCCCATCGCATCGTCCCTGTCCGGGCGCTGCAGACCTCCCCGATTGCTTGAACACAAGTCACTTCGCAGCCTCGCGGAGTGTTGAAGTGGGGGTGTGTCGTGTGCCTCGAAGAACGGGACGGGCGCCTGCAACTGGTCCACTGCAGGCACGAGTGGGGAAGCGAGCGGATCATGGAAAGGAAGGTCTACGATCTCGGGCTATCCACGGCTTCCTGCCGTGTCATCGCCTGCGGGGGCGACGGACCGGATTTCTGGGCCTATGTCGCCGACCGGGGCCACCTGCACTACGTGAGCTACTGGTTGCCCAACAAGATCCGGGTACTGCGCGTACCGCGTGCTTCCTTCGATGGTCTCCAGGTGCTGTCGCCGCACTATGCGCGTATCGAAGAGCGGGTCTACTGCCGCGGCGCATGGGTGGAGGATGCCGATGCCGAGCGTTTCAGGCTGGTGCCGGGCACCCGCTTCGCGCACGACGACGCACGCATCTACGCATTCACCATCACGGAGGGGCTGGATGTGCTGGAGCACGCGCAACGGCCGTTGTATTTCGTGTCGTGCTGCGAGTACTTCGCCGACCATCGCCACTTCTACTGGCAGAGCAGCTGGACCCGGCGGATAGAGCGGATAAGCGGGTACGCACGGGTGGATGACTACGAGAAGCAGCAGGTCCTCACCCAGCAATGGCGGGACAACGGCTTGCAGGGTGAGCCCGACGAAGCGACGCAGGCCGCGGCCTTCGACCGCATGCGCACGGTCGCCGACCTGTTCCGTCTTGCGTTGCCGGACGCCGACGCCGAGTGGGCCGATGCATCGCCGGCGAATGCCTGAGCGCTCATCTCCACGCAGGGTCAGAGCGGCAGCCGGATGTCCGTCAACCGCCAGCGCAGTCCCTGGCGCGTGATGACGAAGACGACCGGCTCGCCATTCTCGTCATGGACGGTCGCCGTGAAGCGTGACAATGACTCGTAGTGATGCTCGGCTTCCTTCAACGGTTCTGCCGGGACTGCAGGGGCATACGTGTCGCCGCCGACGGTTTCACCGATGGCGCGCTTCCATGTCGCACGTCCCTGCAGCACGGCCGCGATGCCCATCGGCGTGACCAGGGTGTCCACGCCGCGTCCGAGCACCTGGTTGGCGATGGACAATGCAGCGGCCCCGAACAGGTTGGACGACACCTCCGGTCCCGCCTTGCGCGCCAGATAGTCCTCCACCTGCGCACGCAGGTTCACGCGCAACGCGGGGAAGTCGACGTGCCGTTCGAGCTTCGCCGTGTCCTGCTCGGCCAATGCGGTGCGGATGCCGTGGATGGCCAGGTAGGGACCGGCGACGACATACGCCACCATGCCCAGCACCACAGCCAGCAAGACACCTCCCACGAGCCACTTCTTCATCGGCGAGCCCTTCATCGGTGAGTCCTGCGGATCAGAACTCCAGGTCCAGCGCGGCGCACAGGTAATCCACGAACGGCCCCAGCGTTTTCAGGTCCCCGGCCAGCGTCTGTCGCAGGCGCGGCCCGGTCATCGTGGCATCGTCCAGCGAACGCCAGAAGACGAAGTTGCGATGCTTCAGGTCTTCGATGAACTCGAAGTCGGCCGGGAAGCCGCGCGGCGGCCGCACCAGCTTTTCGCTCTCCTCGAACTCGAAGCGGCGACGAAATGCGGGATCGTGAGCGGCCTTCTTCCAGCTGCCGGGATTGTCGAGGATGAACTGGCGCACACGGCGCTGCGTATCCGGCTCCGGATGCCACAGACCCGCGCCGACGAAGCACTCGCCCGGCTGCAGATGCAGGTAGAACGACGGGGCGGGCACCTGCTTGTGGCGTTCGTGGAACAGCCGTGCGCCCTGCCAGGACTTGTACGGCGATTTGTCGTTGGAGAAACGCGCATCTCGGTAGATGCGGAACAGCGAGCCGCCCACGGTCTTGGGGTCGGCACGGAAGTGCAGGCTGACAGCGGCGAGTTCCGGCTGCAGGTCCGTCAACAGCCGCAGGAACGGCTGGCGGACGTGGTCTTCGTACTGCGCCTTGTGGTCGTTGAACCAGGTCTTGTCGTTGTGGCGCGCCAGCCCGCGCAGGAACTTGAAACTGGCATCGGAGAAATAGGTGGCCATGGCCGCCATTCTAGACACGCCGGTGTCATGGAACCGACAAGGCTGCCCTCGATGTCCGCTTACAGGGTGGCCTCGAGCTCGTTGCGCCACTGCTGGATCCTGTCCAGCAGGGCCAATCGGTCGGCGTTACCGGCCTCGGCCTGCCGCAACTGGGCGACTTCGGCATCGAAGGTCTCGAAGCTGTACTCCGACAGGCCGCTGTTCGTCGTCAACCGTTGGCGACGGTAATCGTCCCAGCGCTGGCGCTCGACGGCGGACAGGGTGCCGGGCCAGTTGCGCGCACGGAAGCGGAACAGCAGCTCCGGCAAGCGCGCATCGCGGAAGCCGAAGTCGCGTTCGCCCAGCAGCGCCGGTGGCGTGGTCCGCACGTCGGTGAAGCGGCGCTTGTCCGCGTCGGCGAGGAAGCCGTCGTAGAGCGAGCCATCCACGTCGCCGGCCTCGAACGCCCGCTGGCTGGCGAACACCCGACGCACGGTTTCCGCCAGATCCGGACCCGCTTCTCGCAGCATCGCGGCATGCCGCTCGCAGCGTGCCGGGTCGATGCCGAGGCGGTCCATGTCCGCTGGCCGCAGGTGCGACCAGGCGACCAGTGCCGGCGCGCGGTTCAGATGGACTTCCTTCAGCGGGATGCGCTGTTCGCCCTCCGGCAGATCCGCGGCCGGGGTGTATAGGCGGTCGGCGATGTCCTCCGGCGACATCGACAGCAGTGGCGTCGGGTCGCTGTCCAGGTCGAACACCACCACCCGGTTGTCGATGCGCGGATGCCGGGCCAGCGGCAGCACCGGTGCCGCGCACAGCCGGTGCGCGGGATAGCGCTGGGATACATGCAGTACCGGCAGCATGGCCGTCGTGTCGAGCAGGCGCGCGGCGAAGCGCTTGTCGCGCAACTGCAGGGCGTACTCCCAGAGGCGCGGCTGCGACTGCCGCATGAGCCGGGCCAGGCCGATGGTGGCGTAGACGTCGGACAGTGCTTCGTGCGCATCGCCGTCACGTACGCGATTGGCGAGGGCAAGCTGCTCCAGTTTGAACGACGTGGCACCATCGTCGCGCTTGGGCCAGACGATGCCGTCAGGCCGCAGGGCGTGCATCAACCGCATCACGTCGAGCAGGTCCCAGCGCGAGTTGCCGCCACGCCATTCGCGCTCATACGGCTCGTGGAAATTGCGGAACAGGCCATGGCGCACGAACTCGTCGTCGAAGCGCAGGCTGTTGTAGCCCAGCGTACAGGTCTCCGGCCGGCTCATTTCGTCGGCGATGCGGGCGAAGGCCTCGGCCTCGTTGACGCCCTCGCGCACGGCACGCTGCGGCGTGATGCCGGTAATCAGCGTGGCGATGGGCGAGGGCAGCAGATCGTCCGCCGGCTGCACGAAGAAGCTGATCGGCTCGTCCATCACTTCGAGAGCAGGGGTCGTGCGTACCGCCGCGAACTGTGCAAGGCGGCTGCGACGCGGGTCCGCGCCGAAGGTTTCGAGATCATAGAAGAGAAAGCTTGCGCTCACCCCTCGGCCTCCTCCAGCAGCGGCAGCTGCGCATGCACATCCGCATCCACCGCCGGCCAGTCGACGCCGTCGAGCGATGCACGTCCGGCGGTATGCCGCACCAGCAGGTCGCGCTGCACGTGGCTGCGATACTGCGCCAGCGCGTACGGAATGCGCATGAAGCTGACCATCGTGTAATGCGGGACGAAGCGTTGCGGATGACGTTGCTGCAAGGCCAGCTCCAGTTCGCGCTGCAGCAGGAAGCCGCTGTCGTCCACCTTGTCGCGCATCTCTACGTAGTTTTCCAGCGCCATCTCCTGGATGGCGAGCGCGTTCGGCTTGCGCTCGGCCTCGAAGGCGGCGAATGCGTTGGCGAGGTCGCCAGAGGCCTGCAGGTGGCGGGACAGCGAGACGCAGTCCTCGAAGGCGCAGTTCATGCCCTGACCATGGAACGGCACCATCGCGTGCGCGGCATCGCCGAGCAGCACCGCCTGGCCTCCGAGATGCCAGCGGTCCAGGTACAGCGTGGCGAGCAGGCCCGTGGGGTTGGCTTCCCAGTCCTGCTCCAGCTCGGGGATCAACGGCACGGCATCGGCGAAATCGCGCAGGAACAGCGCTTTCGCCTCTCTGCCGTTGCGCACGCTGGCGAAACTGGGGTCGCCCTGGTTGGGCAGGAACAGCGTCACCGTGAACGTTCGCTCGTCGTTCGGCAACGCGATGCACATATAGTGCCCACGCGGCCAGATATGCAGCGCATTGGGCTCCATCATGAAGCCGCCCTCGGCGGACGGCGGGATTTCCAGTTCCTTGTAGGAATGGTCGAGGAACTCGGTGCGTTCGCCGAGATCCTCCCGACGCTGCATGGCGCCCCGGAGCGACGACCCCGCGCCATCGGCGCCTACCAGGGCGGTGAACGCGACGGCATGGACGCCCCCGTTTTGCTCGTCGGCAAAGTGGGCGACGGACGCATCGAAATCGACGGCGTTCAGGCGGCGATCGAAGTGGAGGGCGGCGCCAGCGTTCTCCGCCAGATCCAGCAGCGTGATGTTCAGGTCGCCGCGATGGATCGACCAGATCACCTCGGAGTCATCGCGGCCGTACCGCTGCAGCTGCAGCCGTCCGTCCAACGCATGCACCATGCGGCCACGCATCATCACGGCCTGCCGCATCACCGCATCGTCGGCGTCGGCCATCCGCAGCGCATGCCGGCCGCGCTCGGTCAGCGCGAGGTTGATCGAGCGACCTCCGGCGTAGCCCTGCACGCGGGGATCGCCGCGCTTCTCGAACACGTCCACGCGCCAGCCGGCGCGCGCCATCAGCGTGGCCAGCAGCGCGCCGGCGAGGCCGGCGCCGATGATGGTGATGTGGCGTGGCGCTTCAATGCCCAAGGTCGTGTCTCCGGATCAGAACCCCCGCCACGTCTCGACTTCCTCGACGAAGCGGTGGACGTCCATGTAGCGGTTGTAGAGCGGGGCGGGCGAGATGCGGATCACGTCCGGTTCGCGCCAGTCGCCGACCGTTCCGACAGACAGCAGGTACTCGAACAGTTCGCGCCCGCGCTCGCGGCCGCCGATCACGCGCAACGACAGCTGCGCGCCACGCTGCGCCGTGTCCGCTGGCGTGATGATCTGCAGCACGTCCGATAGCCGCGCCTGGATCAGTGCCTCAAGCAGGCCGGTGATCTTCAACGACTTGGTCCGGATCGCCTCCATGCCGCCGGCCTTCTCGAACAGCTCCAGCGACGCACGCAGCGGCGCTAGCCCGAGGATCGGCGGGTTGCTGAGTTGCCAGCCCTCGGCACCGGGCGTCGGCACGAAGGCGGGGCCCATGCGGAAGCGGGTTTCCTTCTCGTGGCCCCACCAACCGGCGAACCGCGGCCGGTCGGTGTTCGCATGACGCGCATGCACGAAGCAGCCTGCCACCGCGCCGGGACCCGAGTTCAGGTACTTGTAGTGGCACCACACGGCGAAGTCGACACCGCTGTCGTGCAGCTGTAGCGGCAGGTTGCCGACCGCGTGCGCCAGGTCGACACCGACAACGGCGCCCTGCGCATGGCCAAGGCGCGCGATCTCCTTCAGGTCGAACGCCTGCCCGGTGCGGTACTGGATGCCGGGCCACAGCACCAGCGCCAGGCGTGGGCCGTGCTCGGCGATGGCGCGTTCGATCGCCGCCATCGACAGCGTGCCGTCGGGCTGGTCCGGCTCGACTTCGATCAGGTCGGTCGCCGGGTCGAAACCGTGGAAGCGCACCTGCGACTCCATCGCGTGCCTGTCGGACGGGAAGGCGCCGGCTTCCATCAGGATCGCCGGCCGCTCCGCGGTGGGGCGGTAGAAACTGACCATCATCAGGTGCAGGTTGGTGGTCAATGTGTTCATGGCCACCACCTCGGCCGGCTCGGCGCCGACCACGCGCGCGAGCGGTTCACGCACCAGCTCGTGGTAGGTCATCCATTGCGCGTTGCCGGTGAAGTGGCCTTCGACGGCTTCGTTCGCCCACTTGTCCAGCGCCTCGTTGAGGTGGACGCGTGCGCCCTTCGGCTGCAGGCCCAGCGAATTGCCGCAGAAGTAGATCTGGTCGTTGTGCTTGTGGCGGGGAATCAGGAATTCATTGCGCATCGCACGCAGGGGATCGGCGGCGTCAAGGGCGATGATGTGGGTACGGGACAACGGGTCGGTCATGGGTGCGTCGGATCAGGTGGAACGGTGCCGGCGGTATGCCACCGGTGCGGAAGGGAGGTCATGCGAATCTCGATGCCGGCAGGCCGAGCCATTCAAGCGCGGTCCCGTGGTAAAGACGCGCTTCCTGGGATGCATCCAGGCCAAGCGCGGCGATGCCGGCACCGGGTTCCTGCTCGCCCAGCGGGAACGGGTAGTCGGTGCCGAGCATCACGCGCTCGTGGCCGACGGTGTCCAGCAGGTAGCGCAGGGCGCGCGGATCGGCGACCCAGGAATCGAAGTAGACGCGGCCCAGATAGTCGCGCGGATTGCGCGGGTTGTCGGTGGCCACCAGGTCCGGCCGCATGTTGAAGCCGTGCTCGATGCGGCCGATGGTGTAGGGGAAGCTGCCGCCGCCATGCGCGAAACAGACCTTCAGTTCCGGCAGGCGTTCCAGCACGCCGCCGAAGATCAGGCTGCACGCGGCACGCGACTGCTCGGCCGGCATGCCGACCAGCCAGGGCAGCCAGTACTTCGTCATCGAGGCGGCGCCCATCATGTCCCAGGGGTGCACCAGGATCGCAGCGCCCAGTTCGCTCGCGGCCTGGAAGAACTCGAACAGCTCCGGCGCATCCAGGTTCCAGTCGTTGACGTGGCTGCCGATCTGCACGCCCTGCAGGCCCAGCTGGTCCATGCAGCGTTCCAGTTCCTGCACCGCCAAGCGCGGCGACTGCAGCGGCA
This sequence comes from Pseudoxanthomonas sp. PXM01, assembly GCF_014851815.1. Classification (GTDB taxonomy): domain Bacteria; phylum Pseudomonadota; class Gammaproteobacteria; order Xanthomonadales; family Xanthomonadaceae; genus Pseudoxanthomonas_A. The sequence continues at coordinate 512,552 of NZ_JACVAJ010000001.1, read as the reverse complement.
CGGTGCCGATGCCCGCGTAGTGGCGTGGATAGTCGCGGCATGCGACAGCGGTGTGGTCGTTGAGCGCCTGGTGCAGTTCCAGCGCGTGATGCGGCTTGGCCCAGTAGCTGAACATCACCGGCACCGTGCTGATGACCTGCACCTGCACGCCGAACCGGGCGTAGTCGGCGATGCGTTCTTCCGGATCCCAGGTCTTGGGCCAGATTTCCCGGAAAAATTTGCCGTCCTTGTAGATGCGGTGGCGACCGTCGTCGCCGTGGTGGATCACCGGGAAGCGCAGGTCGCCGTACTTGGCCGCGAGGTCGGGCCAGTCGCGGGGCAGGAAATGCGCGTGGGTGTCGATCTTCAGCATCGTCGGATTGTAGGGGCTGCCCGCCGGGGATTCGCGCTGCAGTGCCGCGATGTAACAGGAACGTGCGCGGCGTCGGCGTTCATCGTTCCAGTGCGTCGGAGACGCGCTCGCATGCGGCGACCAGGTCGTTGACCAGGCGGCGGTCCACCTCGACGTGACCTTCGTACTCGGCGAGGTTGCGCAGGTCGTGTGCCTTGGCCAGCACGCGCCAGACCTCGGGGCCAAGCCCCAGCGTATGCGGCAATACCTGGAAGACGATGTAGCGGTGGCGCGCACGGAAGCCCGCACGGCGCAGCGCCGCCAGGCTCAGGGCATGGGCGGCGTTGTAGGCCAGGTCGAAGCGGCTCTCCAGCGAGAGCGCCTCGTTATGGGCATCGGCCAGCCGTGCAAGTCCCGAGCGCAGCAGGCCGGCAGTTTCCTTCTTGTCGGGCGGTTCGGCACTGAGCGGGCCGCTGTGCGTGGCCAGTTTCTCAAGCGGCGAGGTCATGTTCGCCCCCGATCAACCATTGCCGCGGCTGTGCCATCACGCGGGTGACGAAGCTGTTCCCGGCATCAAGGCGACTGCGTAGCTCGTCGCGGTCATACACCGTGGGATTGACCTGCCGGCCCAGACGCTCGGCCACCGGATGAAGGGCCAGCATGAGTTCGGCATAGGCCAGGTCGTCGGCGACCACCATCAGGTCGATGTCGCTGCGGGCAGTGTCGTTGCCTTTGGCGATCGAGCCGTACAGGAACGCGGCGTGGATGCGGTCGGCGAGCGGTGCCAGCGCTTCGCGCAGCGGTTCGGCTAGGCCGAAGGTCTTGCGGACGATGGACACCAGTTCGTCGTGGATCGGCGCGTCGGGATTGGCGCGGTAGCGCTTCTGGTTGCCGACGTGCTCGACGGTCAGCAGCCCGCTGCCAGCCAGCCGGGCCAACTCGCGCTGGACCGCACCGCTGCCGGCGCCGGTGGCCTGGATCAGCTCGTTGACGGCGTACGAGCGCCCGGACTCCCCGAACAGGCAGGCCAGCACCCGCTGCTGCGTGGTGGTGAACAGGGCGCCCGACAGGCTGGCGGTGGCGTAGCGCGCGGCCGCCTCGCTGACCTTGCCGGATCCGGGGGTGTCGTTCATGCCCATATCGGGCACGATAATGCCCAGATTGGGTAAGTGCAAGCTCAGGTGATGTCGGCCTGCGAGTCCGCCTGCATCTCGTAGCGGCTGGGGCGGGGATTCAGGTGACCGCAGGCCTTGCAGGTCCGCAGGTCGTCGCTGCGGTAGAAGGCTTCGAACACGCGGAAGAAATCCTGCTCGATGTCGTTGAGGTGGAAGTACTCCTCATACACCTTGTGGTTGCAGCGCTCGCAGAACCAGAGCAGGCCGTCGTCCTCGTGCGGCAGGCGCTTGCGCTCGATCACCAGTCCGACCGAGCCCGGCATGCGCTGCGGCGAATGTGGCACGCGCGGCGGCAACAGGAAGATTTCGCCGGCGCGGATCGGGATATCGCGGACGGCGCCGTCTTCCTGGATTCGCAGCACCATCTCGCCTTCCAACTGGTAGAACCACTCCGGGCCTTCGTCCCAGTGGTAGTCGGTGCGCGCATTCGGCCCGCCCACCACCATCACGATGAAGTCGCCGTCGTAGATGACCTTGTTGCCGACCGGTGGTTTCAGCAGGTGGCGATGTTCGTCGATCCAGGCCTGGAAGTTGAGCGGGGTGGGCAGCATGTCAGCGGCGCTCCGGCACGTGCGCGATGCACTTCAGCTCGATGGAGATCGGCGTGGGCAAGGCGGTGATACCCAGCGTGGTGCGGCAGGGTGCGCTGGCGGCCTCCGGGAAGTACTCCGCCCACACCCGGTTGTAGCCGGTGAAATCGCCCGCCATGTCGGTCAGGTAGACCGTCACGTCGGCCAGGTCTTCCCAGCGGGCACCGCTGGCGTCGAGCACCGCACGCACGTTGGCGAAGACGGCACGCGTCTGCGCTTCGATACCGGAAGGAATCGCGTTGGTCGCCGGCTCGCGCGGGCCGATGCCGGACAGGAACAGCAGGTCGCCGACACGCCGCGCATGCGGATAGTGCCCCACGGGCTTCGGCGCGCCGCCAGCCTGCACGACGTCACTCATCGCGCTTGCCCTTCGGCGGTACACCGGCGAGGGCACGCTGGTAGGAGGGTTGCAGTTCGTCCTGCGCCGCCACATCCATGCCCAGTTCGCGCACGCGCCCGTCGAACAGGCTGTAGACCCAGCCATGGATCGCCAGCGGCTGGCCGCGCGCCCATGCGTCCTGCACGACCGTGGTCTGGCAGACATTGAAGACCTGCTCGATGACGTTCAGTTCGCACAGGCGGGCGTGACGCAGCGACTCGGTGTCGACCTGCTCCAGCAGCGCCTGGTGCTTGAGTGCGACGTCGGCCACGTGGCGCAGCCAGTTGTCGGCCAGGCCCACGCGCAGGCCGGTCATCGCCGCGTGCACGCCGCCGCAGCCGTAGTGGCCGACCAGCAGGATGTGTTCGACCTTGAGGATATCCACGGCGAACTGGATTACCGACAGCGCGTTGAGGTCGCCGTGCGACATCACGTTGGCGATGTTGCGGTGGACGAAGACTTCGCCCGGGTCCAGGCCCAGGATCTGGTTGGCCGGCACGCGCGAATCGGAGCAGCCGATCCACAGGTATCGCGGCGACTGCTGCTGAGACAGACGCTTGAAGAAGCCGGGGTCCTCCTGCTTGATGCGGTCGGCCCAGTCGCGGTTGTTCTGCAGCAGTTTCTCGAGTTCGGAAAGGTCGGACATTCGGTTCGGTGATCCTCAGCGCAACGCCACGCAGACGTTCTTGGGTTCGGTGAAGAAACGCATGGCCTCCAGCCCGCCTTCGCGGCCCAGGCCCGACGAGCCCGTGCCGCCGAACGGCGTGCGCAGGTCGCGCGTCATCCAGGTGTTGATCCAGACGATGCCGGCGCGCAGTTGCGCGGCCAGGCGGTGGGCGCGGTCCAGGTCGCGCGTCCACACGGTCGCGGCCAGTCCGTAGTCGCTGGCATTGGCGAGTGCAAGCGCATGCGCCTCGTCGGTGAAGGGCTGCAAGGTCACCACCGGCCCGAAGATCTCCTCGCGGTTGGTGGTGGCTTCGGGGCCTAGGCCCTCGATCACGGTCGGTGCGATGTACCAGCCCGGCCGCTCCAGTGCGTGGCCGCCGGCGAGGACGCGGCCACCTTCGAGGCGGGCGCGCTGGATGCAGGCCAGTACCTTGTCGAATTGCGCCTGCGACACCATCGCACCGAGGCGCGTGGCGGGATCGTCGAGCGGACCGGCTTTCAGGTCGCGCACGCGCTCGAGCAGGGCGTCCCGGAACTCGTCGTAAATCGCCTGTTGCACCAGCAGGCGCGAACCGCACAGGCAGATCTGTCCCGCGTTCTGGAACGCTGAGCGGAGCAGGGTGTCCAGGTGCGCGCGCCAGTCGCTGTTGGCGAACACGAGCGTCGCGTTCTTGCCGCCCAGTTCCAGCGACACTTTCTTGAGCTCAGGTCCGGCGAGTCCGGCGATGCGCCGGCCCACCGTCGTGCTGCCGGTAAAGGAGACGGCTTTGACGGCGGGATGCAGTACCAGCGGTTCGCCGACGGCCGGCCCAGTGCCATGCACGATGTTCAGCACGCCGCGTGGCAGGCCGATCTCGGCGGCCAAGGCTCCCAGCATGGTGGCGGTCGCCGGGGTGATCTCCGACGGTTTGGCCACCACCGTGTTGCCTGCTGCCAGGGCCGGCGCGATCTTCCAGGTGAACAGGTAGAGCGGCAGGTTCCATGGCGAGATCGTCGCGACTACGCCCAGCGGTTGCCGCAACGTGTAATTCAGGCCCGCCTCACCGTGGTGCGACTCGCTGGCGAACTGGGTGGTCGCGTGGGCGAAGAAGCGCAGGTTTGCGATGGCGCGCGGGATCTCGATGTCGCGCGCCAGCGCCAACGGCTTGCCGGTGTCGCGCGACTCCACGGCGGCGAAGGCGTCGCGCCGCTGTTCCAGGGCGTCGGCCAGTTTCTCGAGCCAGCGTGACCGCTCGCTCGTCGTGAGTGCTGCCCACGCGGGGAATGCCACCTCGGCGGCCTGCACGGCCAGCAGCGCGTCGTTCTCGCTGCCATCGGCGACCTCGGCATAGATCTGGCCCGAGGCCGGTTCGAACACGGGACGCCAGGCGCTGCCGGGGCGCGGTTCGCCTTCGATGATGTGGCCGAAGCGGTCCATGCCCACTAGCTTAACCCGGCTGGCAAGCCCCCCGTCCCGCAACCTCAGATCGACTGCATGCGGCCGCCATCCACCGCGAGGCTGACGCCGGTGATGTAGCCGGCGGCGGGTGAGGCGAGGAAGGCGATGGCGGCGGCGATCTCGTGCGCCTCGGCGAAGCGGCCGGCCGGCACGATGGCCAGCATGGCGGCGCTGATGGCCGGCTCATCCTTGCCGGTGGACTGCACACGGTCGCGCAGGATCTGCTCCAGCCGCTGCGTACGGGTGTAGCCAGGAAGCACGTTGTTGACGGTGATGCCGTCCGCGCCCAGTTCCTTCGACAGCGTCTTGGCCCAGCTGGCGACGGCACCACGGATGGTGTTGGAGACGCCGAGGTTGGCGATCGGTTCCTTCACGGACGTGGAGACGACGTTGACGATGCGGCCCCAGCCGGCGGCGCGCATGGCAGGTACTGTCAGCTGCGCAAGCGCCTGGTTGGCCAGGAGATGGCGCTGGAATGCCGCCAGGTAGTCGTCCGCATCGGCCTCGATGGCGCGTCCACCTGGCGGGCCACCGGTGTTGTTGACGAGGATGTGCACCGGGCGCGCCTCCACGAGACGGCCGACGTTCTCCCGCAATGTCGCGGCATCGGCCACATCGAGGGCGACGGTTGCGTGCTGCTGGCTGGTCGCGACGCGGGGCAGTGCAGCCGCCACCTCGGCCAGCGCCTCGGGGCGTCGGGCCAGCACGGTCACGTCCGCGCCCAGCAGGGCCAGCTCATGGGCCGCCGCGCGGCCGATGCCCTCGGAGGCGCCACAGACCAGCGCGTGCCGGCCGGCGAGATTGAGGTCCATGCGTCATTCCCGGAAAGAACTGGGCGTCGAGTGTAGCCCTGCATGATGTGGGGCGTGGGAGCGACGCAGGTCGCGATGCTTTTATGCCAACCGGTTGCGGGACAGATCCCGCTTCGCGACTTACGTCGCTCCCACATCCTGCTTCCGACGGCCCAGGCGCTCAAGCATCAGCTCGGAGACCACCGTGTTGTCTTCGCCACCCAATCGCTGCAGCGCGCCTGCCGCGCCCTCGACGTTGGCGACCGGATGGTTCTGGCTGAGCTTGAACTTCAGCTCGACGCGCTGGACCTCGAAGCGGAAACCGATGATCCCGCGCAGCTGGCGGAGGTGGTCGTCGCGGTCGTGTTCGAAGCGCCAGTCGTTGCCGACCTGGGCCTCGTTGACCTGGCTGAGCCGGTCGACGATCGACGCCAGCGTGGCCGTGTCGTCGGTGATCTCCAGCACGCCATGCAGGTGCGCGACCGCGTAGTTCCAAGTCGGGACGCGCGCGGCTTCTTCCTTGTCCGTGTACCAGCCAGGGGACACATAGGCATGCGGACCGTGCACGATCATCAGCGCGGGACCGGCATGGCGTGCCTGGGGGTTCGGACGCGCCCAGTGACCCTCGATGACGATCCGGTCGCCTTCACGCGCGTAAAGCACGGGAAGGTGGGTGACGACAGGCAGTCCATCGGCCACGGTCACCAGCGTGACGAACGCATCGCGCGCGACCAAGCGGTCGAGTTCGACCAGATCGGTTTCGACGAACGCGCGCGGCGTGTACATGATGGACTCAGGCGCGAGCGCCGAGCGACTGCACCATCTGTGGCACCAGGGCGGCATCGTCTTCGCCCTGCGGGGGCTGCACGCCCGTCAGCGAGAACCCGCGCGCCAGCGCATCGTCCTCGTCCAGGCCGTCGAACGCGACGAACTCCGCATCGAACAATGCGGCGCGGGCACTGTCTTCGCTGTCGTAGGCCAGCGTATTGCCGTCGCTGTCCAGCACCTCTGCGGTACCGGCCTCCAGCAGGCGCAGGCGCGCCCAGATCAACGTGCGGCCGAGCGAAGTGAGGTACCAGTCTTCACGAGTGTACGGATTCATGCGAAGGCCTCCGCCCACAGCGCGAGCAGGCCTGCCATCGACAGGCCTAACATGATGACGCACAGCGAAATGCGGGCCGGCGTCGCCAGGCCCGACAGCGAGGTGTCCGCGATGCGGCGGTAGTCGCCCGCCAGCAGCCAGCGCAGTGCGGCAGGCTTCAGGAACGCGCCCTCACCCCACTGCGCGCCGAGCGCACCGTGGCGGTCACGCACATGCACCAGCGTCAGCGGCCAGAAGATCACGAACGCGCAGAACCCGGCGATCGCCACGCCGATGAAGCACAGGGCGAAGAACAGGATCATCAGAACTCCGCGTTGCCCGGCGCACGCGGGTAGGCGATGGCGTCACGGATGTTGGACAGCCCGCAGACGTACACCACCAGCCGTTCGAAGCCGAGGCCGAAACCGGCGTGCGGCACCGAGCCATAGCGGCGGAAGTCGCGGTACCAGCCGTAGTGCGCCGGATCCAGGCCGAACTGCGCCATGCGTGCGTCCAGCACGTCCAGGCGCTCTTCGCGCTGGCTGCCGCCAATGATCTCGCCGATGCCCGGCGCCAGCACGTCCATCGCGGCGACGGTCCTGCCGTCGTCGTTCAGGCGCATGTAGAAGGCCTTGAAGTGCTCGGGGTAGTTGGTCACCACCACCGGCCGGCCGACGTGCTGCTCGGTCAGCCAGCGCTCGTGTTCGGTCTGCAGGTCCAGGCCCCATTCGACCGGGAACTCGAACTTCTGCCCCGACTTCTGCAGCAGCGAGATCGCATCGGTGTAGTCGATGCGTTCGAACGGCGAATTGACGAAGGCTTCCAGGCGGGTCAGCGCGGTCGGTTCGACGCGCTCAGCGATGAAGGCCAGGTCATCCGCACGCTCGCTGAGAACGGCGCGGAACAGGTACTTCAGGAAGTCCTCGGCCAACTGGGCGTTGGCGGCCAGGTCGTTGAACGCGACCTCCGGCTCGATCATCCAGAACTCGGCCAGATGGCGCGTGGTGTTGCTGTTCTCGGCGCGGAAGGTCGGGCCGAAGGTGTAGACCTTGCTCATCGCCAGCGCGTAGGCCTCGGCGTTGAGCTGGCCGGACACGGTCAGGAAGGTTTCCTTGCCGAAGAAGTCGCGCGAGAAATCCACCGCGCCTTCCTTGTCGCGGGGAAGGTTGACCAGGTCCAGCGTCGACACGCGGAACATCTGGCCGGCGCCCTCGGCGTCGGAGGTGGTGATGATCGGCGTGCTGATCCAGAAGTAGCCGTTCTCGTGGAAGAAACGGTGCACGGCCTGGGCGAGCGAGTTGCGGATGCGGGTGACCGCGCCGAACAGGTTGGTACGCGGCCGCAGGTGGGCGAACTCGCGCAGGTACTCCAGCGAATGCTGCTTGGGCTGCATGGGATAGGTGAGGGGATCTTCCACCCAGCCCACTACCTCGAGGGACGAGGCCTGGATTTCGAAGCTCTGGCCCTGGCCCTGCGAGGCAACCAGCGTGCCGGTGGCGACGACCGCGCAGCCGGTGGTCAGGTGTTTGATCTCGGCTTCGTAGTTGCTCAGCGAATCGGGTGCGACCACCTGGATCGGCGCGAAGCACGAGCCGTCGCTGACGTTGACGAAGGACAGACCCGCCTTGGAATCGCGCCGCGTGCGCACCCAGCCGCGCACCGTGACTTCGCCGCCGGCCGGGAGCTTGCCCGCCAGCGCATGTTCGACGCTCACCACCGTCATGGCTTGAATCCTTCGATAACAGACTTATTAATGGAACGCGGAGTTTACAAGAGCTGCGCAGCCCTCGGCATGCCGGCGGCTATAATCGTCCGCGTTGCACAGGAGACACGCATGGCCATCACCCTGACCCCGGTCGCACTCGAGCGCGTGCAGCGCTTCGTCGAGCAGACCCCGGCTGCGCTGGGTCTGCGCTTCGGCGTGACCCGTACCGGCTGCTCGGGCTGGGGTCATGTGGCCGACCTGGCCCGCGACGAGCGCGAGGGCGACACCGTGTTCGAGTTCGCCGGCGTGAAGATCTATGTGGATGCCACCAGCCTGCCGCTGGTCGACGGCACTGAGATCGACTTCGCCAAGCAGGGGCTGTCCGAGACATTCGTCTTCAGGAACCCCAATGCGGCCGCGGAATGCGGCTGCGGCGAGAGCTTCACCACGGCCGCGGACGCCGCCTGATCGCGTCCCGGGGCACGACTTGCCCCTAAGTGATTGACCTGCCATAATTTCCGGCTCCCGGAGGCCTGCTGGTCACCGGTTCCTCGCCCCACCGTGTCCGATCCAGGCATCGGGGGGCTGTCCCGTCCGGCCGTTTTCCTGGCCGGGCATACATCCGAAAGGTAAAAACGATGCGTCACTATGAAGTCGTGTTCCTGGTCCACCCGGACCAGAGCGAGCAGGTGCCGGCCATGATCGAGCGCTACAAGGCGCTGATCGAAGGCGGCAACGGCACCATCCACCGTCTGGAAGACTGGGGCCGCCGTCAGCTGGCCTACCCGATCCAGAACCTGGTGAAGGCCCACTACGTGTTGCTCAACATCGAGGCCGACCAGGCCGTGCTGAACGAGCTGGTCGAGAGCTTCCGCTTCAACGATGCGGTGCTGCGCAACCTGGTCATCAAGCGCGATGGTCCGGACACCGAGCAGTCCCTGATCATGAAGAACAAGGACGAGAAGGGCGACAAGCCCGAACGTGGCGAGCGTCGCCGCCGTGACGACGAAGAAGGCGAGGCCCCCGCTGCCTCGACCGATTCCGACAACGCCGAAGCCGCCTGAGGAGCACACCTATGTCCAAGTTCTTCCGCCGCCGCAAGTTCTGCAAGTTCACCGCCGAAGGCGTGAAAGAGATCGACTACAAGGATCTCAACACCCTGCGCCAGTACCTGACCGAGAACGGCAAGATCGTGCCGAGCCGCGTCACCGGCACCAAGTCCCGTTACCAGCGTCAGCTGTCCGCCGCGGTCAAGCGCGCCCGTTTCCTGGCGCTGATCCCGTACACGGACAACCACGACGTGTAATCCAGGGCCTCCCCGCACGGGGAGGCTCTTTTTTCCCACTGTCATTCGGACAGCCAATCGCTGCAGGCCCTGCCTGCTAACGAATACGGAGCAATACGATGGAACTGATTCTTCTGCAGAAAGTGACCAACCTGGGCGTCCTGGGTGACAAGGTCAACGTGAAGCCGGGCTACGGCCGCAACTACCTGGTGCCGCAGGGCAAGGCCGTGCCGGCCACCGCCGCCAACGTCGCCGAGTTCGAAGCCAAGCGCGCCGATTACGAAGCCAAGGCCAAGGCCGTGCATGACGACGCCGAAAGCCGCGCCGCCAAGCTGGAAGGCGCCAGCGTCACGATCACCGCCAATGCCGCGACCGAAGGCAAGCTGTTCGGTTCGGTCGGCCCGCGCGACATCGCCGATGCCTTCACCGCCGCTGGCCTGCCGCTCGAGAAGAGCGAAGTCATCATGGGCGAAGGCGCGCTGCGCAACATCGGCGAGTACGACATCGTCGTGAAGTTGCACGCCGACGTGCAGACGACCGTCAAGGTCGTGGTGCAGGCCGAAGCCTGATCCACCCCGCGCATCATCCGTGATGCCGACAGACGGGCGCCGAAAGGCGCCCGTCCTGTTTCTGCCGGCCGGCGATGTATGCCGTCGCAGGAACTGAGACGGCAGGCGACCAGTCTGCTGTCACTTATCCACAGGTTGTTCCGTCGCGAGCCCACAGGCAGGGCTCCTAGCATGTCGGGTCCGGCCTTCCACGCTCTGGTTGTCACTGCCCATGTCCGCACGCCCCGGCTTCCGCTCCGATCCCCACGATGCGCGCATCGAACAGTTGCGCGTGCCGCCGAACTCCATCGAGGCGGAACAGGCGGTGTTGGGCGGCCTGATGCTGGCGCCGGAAGCCTATGACCGCATCAACGACAAGCTGACGCCGAACGACTTCTACCGGCGCGATCACCAGTTGATCTACCGCGCCATCGGCGAGCTGGCCGAGCGCAACCGGCCGTTCGACGCGGTGACGCTGGGCGAATGGTTCGAATCGCAAGGCCAGATGGAGCTGATCGCCGGCGGCGCCTATCTGGTCGAACTGGCCAGCACCACGCCGTCCGCCGCCAACATCACCGCCTACGCCGAGATCGTCCGCGACAAGGCGGTGATGCGCCAGCTGATCGAGGTCGGCACCGAGATCGTCAACGACGCGTTCCAGCCCGACGGCAAGGAAAGCGACGAGATGCTGGCCGTGGCCGAGCAGAAGGTGTTCGCCATCGCCGAGCAGGGCGCGCGCGGGCGGACCGACTTCGTGGCGATGAACGACGCATTGAAGGACGCCTTCGAAGTCCTGCGCGTGCGCTCGGAGAGCGGCGGCACGGTGACCGGCCTGCCGACAGGCTACACCGAGTTCGACCAGATGACCGCGGGCCTGCAGCCCACCGATCTGGTGATCCTGGCGGCGCGCCCGGCGATGGGCAAGACCACGTTCGCGCTGAATATCGCCGAGTACGCCGCGATCAAATCGAAGAAGGCCGTCGCGGTGTTCTCGATGGAAATGTCGGCCGGCCAGCTGGCCATGCGCCTGATCTCGTCGGTCGGCCGCATCAACGCCACCCGTCTGCGTACCGGCGCGCTGGAAGACGAGGACTGGAGTCGCGTGACCAGCGCCATCCGCATCCTCAAGGACCAGGCCAAGGTCTTCATCGACGACACGCCCGGCCTGTCGCCCGATGTGCTGCGCTCCAAGGCGCGCCGGCTGAAGCGCGAGCACGATCTGGGACTGATCGTCATCGACTACCTGCAGCTGATGTCGGTGCCCGGCAACAGCGAGAACCGCGCCACCGAGATCTCGGAGATCTCGCGCTCGCTGAAGGGCCTGGCGAAAGAGCTCAACGTGCCGGTGATCGCGCTGTCGCAGCTCAACCGCTCGCTGGAAACGCGTACCGACAAGCGCCCGGTGATGGCCGACCTGCGCGAATCGGGCGCCATCGAGCAGGACGCCGACATGATCGTCTTCATCTACCGCGACGACTACTACAACAAGGAAACCTCGCCGGACAAAGGCCTTGCCGAGATCATCATCGGCAAGCAGCGTTCGGGCCCGACCGGCTCATGCAAGCTGCGGTTCTTCGGCGAGTACACCCGCTTCGACAACTTAAGCCACGACAATATCGGCGCGTTCGAGTGACCACTACTTGCGGATAAAGTAGCTCACGTATACATCGCCCGTGGCATCGCCGGCCACGGTCGTGCTGACATCGAAGAACGACTCCCGGAACCAGGTTTCCTGCATCATGTAGCCGACCAGACGCTGGAAGTCGGTCTTGGCGAGCTGCTGCGGGTTCCGCGTGGTCGCCACAGCCGTCAGCATGCACAAGCTCTTGCTGCAACGGGGTCGACTGATTTCCAGACGAGAGAACTCGCGGGCATGGCGCTCGATCACCTGTTGGATGAGGGCCTCCAGCCGCGGAGACCAGTCGGGGTCCGCAGGCTCCGAACGGCCCAGTGTTTCGTAGTCCTTCGCGTCCGTGCTGGTGGTCCGCAGTCCTGCGAGGAACTTGTCCACCCGACGCTCCCCTTCCACAGACAGTGGACGCACGCCAGCGCTGGTGTCTGAGCCCAATGCCGGCGGTCGTGCTGCATCTTGTGCCGCAGCGATCGTTTCACCGGCTACGTCGGGATGGCCCGATGCCGGCATCGGTGCGTCCGCGGCGGCGGCTGGTGCGCCGGAGGCCTCGATGGAGGGGGTGGTGACACGCACAGGGCGCGCGCTATCGGGCTTCGATACCGCATCCATGCTCGCCGTGCGCATCCACAGCCATGTGCCGACACCAGCGACGAGCAGTACGGCGAGCACGATCATTGCATGCGACCTGGAGCGCGGTTCCATGGAGGCCAGTCCTTTTGAGGTCTGCCCGCAGCCTAGCGCATCCCTGAGCGCACGGTGGCAGTGATGGGAATCGCTGACGCTACAATCCGCTCATGACCCTCCCGGCTGATGACGCTGTGTTACCCCTGCACGAACGCCCCGAGGCGAACGACCGGCCCACGCGAATCCGGGTGGACCTGGAGGCGATCGGCCACAACTTCCATGTGTTGGAGGCCCACGCAGGCGTACCTGTCATGGGCATCGTCAAGGCCAATGCCTACGGGCATGGATTGGTGCCGGTCGCGCTCCACTTGCAGGCACAGGGTATCGGCCAGCTTGGTGTTGCACTGGTGGAGGAGGGGCTGGCGCTGCGTCGTGCGGGTGTCGCCGTGCCCATCCTTGTCATGGGTGGCATCCACGCACCCCAGGTCAGCCAGTTCCTCGCCTGTGATCTCGAAGTGACGGTGTCATCGATCGCCAAGCTTGGCCAAGTGGCCCAGGCGGCGGAGGCGCTGGGCCGCAAGGCGGTGATCCATCTCAAGATCGACACCGGCATGGAACGCATCGGCGTGCACAGCGAGAACGCCGCGCCACTGATCGAGGCCGCGCTGGCGTCGCCCTGGTGCAAGTTGAAGGGCATTTACTCGCATCTCGCATGTTCGGATGACCCGGCGTCGCCGATGACGCAGGAGCAATTGCAGCGCTTCCTGCATGCGTGCGGGTACTTTGATCGCGTCGGTGCGCCCATGCCGATCCGCCATCTCGCCAACTCCGGCGGCGTACTGCACTTTCCCGACACCTGCCTGGACATGGTGCGTCCGGGCATCGCGCTCTACGGTGTGATGCCGGATCCCGCGTCGCGCCCGACCGTTGCGCTGAAGCCCGCGCTGTCGCTGGTGTCCAAGGTGGTGTACTTCAAGGTGGTGAAGGCGGGCCGCACCGTCAGCTACGGCGCCACCTGGACGGCCTCGACGGACACGCGGGTGATCACCGTGCCCATCGGCTACGGCGACGGCTATCCGCGTTCGCTGTCCTCGCGCGGCGAGGTGCTGGTGCGCGGTGAGCGCCATCCCATCGTGGGGCGGGTCTGCATGGACCAGTTCATGGTGGACCTCGGCCCGTCGGGCACGGCGTACAACGAGGACGAAGTGGTCCTGATCGGCCGGCAGGATGACGACGCGATCACCTGCGAGGCCGTGGCGCAGACCGCCGGCACGATCCCGTACGAGATCCTGACCGGCCTCAATGCGCGCATCCCACGCGAGTATGTCGGCGGTGCATCCACCGGGACGTCCGCCGCGTAAGCGGTAGGGTTCTCGCCGAGAGTTTCGCCCGCATGCCTCACGCGCTCGTCTGGTTCCGCCACGATCTCCGCCTGGACGATCAGCCCGCGCTGCGCGCCGCGCTCGAGGGCGGGTTCACGCCCATCCCGGTGTACGTGTTCGCGCCGGAAGAGGAGGGCGAGTGGGCGCCGGGCGGAGCATCGATGGCCTGGCTGCACAAGTCGCTGGCCGCGCTCGATGCGGACCTGCAGGTGCGTGGATCCCGCCTGCTGCTGCGCCGAGGAGGAAGTGCGGCCGCGTTGGACCTGTTGCTGGAACAGACGGGCGCTGAAGCGGTGTTCTGGAACCGCAAGTACGAGCCCGCCACCCAGCCGCGCGATGCGGCCTTGAAGAAGACCCTGCGCGAACGCGGGCTGCAGGTGGAGAGCTTCAACGGTAGCCTGCTGTTCGAGCCCTGGGACCTGGCCACGCAACAAGGCAATCCGTACAAGGTGTTCACGCCTTTCTGGCGATCGGCGTTGACCCAGTGGCGCGCGCCGTCGCCGTGGGACGCGCCCGCTACGCTGCCGAACGTGGACGCCGCCCTGCACAGCGACACACTCGATAGCTGGAAGCTGGTGCCGGCGCTCGGCTGGGATGCAGGCTTCTGGGAGACGTGGATGCCCGGAGAAACGGGCGCGCGTGAAGCGCTCGAAATCTTCGTCGACGGCGCGCTCAACGGCTACCGCAGCGATCGCGATCGTCCGGACCGCGTCGGCACGTCACGGATCTCGCCGCACCTGCACTTCGGCGAGGTCGCCCCCTGGCGCATCGTCGCTGAACTGGAACGCGCGCGCACTGCGTCCAACAGCGCCGACATGGATGGCTATATTCGCGAGCTGGGCTGGCGCGAGTTCGCGTACCACCTGCTGCACCACTTCCCGCAGACCACCACGCAAAACCTCAATCCACGCTTCGAGCATTTCGACTGGGCGAAGCTGGATCCGGACGCCATGCAGGCCTGGCAGCGGGGTCGTACCGGCGTGCCGATCATCGACGCGGGCCTTCGCGAGCTGTGGGCTACCGGCTACATGCACAACCGCGTGCGCATGATCGTCGCCAGCTACCTGACCAAGCACCTGCGCTACCACTGGCTGCACGGTGCGCGCTGGTTCTGGGACACGCTGGTCGACGCCGACCTGGCCAACAACACGCTGGGCTGGCAGTGGGTCGCGGGCACCGGGGCCGATGCCGCGCCGTACTTCCGCGTCTTCAATCCGGTCACGCAGGCCGAGAAGTTCGATCCGAAGGGCAGCTACATCGCGCGCTGGGTGCCGGAGCTGGCGGAGGTGCCGCTGCCGCTGCGTTTCGCGCCGTGGCAGAAGCCCGACGTGCTGGCCAGGCTCGCGCCCGGCTATCCCTGGCTCCCGATCGCCGATCTGGCGGCCGGTCGCGAAGGCGCGCTGGCCGCCTACCGCAAGACCGCCGACTAGGCCGCGTTGACGCCTTTCGGCGCCGCGTGCTTCACTCGGCGCGGGACAGGAGGGCAAGCATGGCCACGAAGAAAGCGTCGGCAAAGCCGCGTCGCGAGCCGATGTCGCGAGTCGATACCGCCTGGTTGCGGATGTGCCGTCCGACCAACCCGATGATGATCACCGGCGTGCTGATGTTTGACGAGCCGATGACGCTCGACACGCTGAAGCAGGTCATCAAGAAGCGCTTCCTAGCTTATCCGCGCTTCCTCCAGAAGGCCGTCGACACGCCAGCGGGCGCGTCGTGGGTGACCGATCCCGACTTCGACCTCGACTGGCACGTGCGCCTGTCCGCATTGCCGGGGCGTCACGATCCCAAATCGGAGAAGAAGGCGCTGGAGCGATTCACCAGCCAGATGGCCTCCACGCCGCTCGACAAGACCAAGCCGCTTTGGCAGTTCCACCTGATCGAACGCTATGGCACCGGCTCGGCCCTGGTCGCACGCATCCATCACAGCTATGCGGACGGCATCGCGCTGGTCCAGGTGTTGCTGTCGCTGACCGATACCAGCCGCAAACCCGATGCCGGCAAGGATCTGCGTTCGAGCTGGCTGAAGAAGGATGGCGCGGAGGTCGTGCGCCGCGTCGGTGCCATCGACCGTTACGTGCAGATCGGCGGCAAGGTGATCGGCAAGGGCATGGAGATGATGCAGGACCCCACGCTGGCCACGATGCTGGCGAAGGAGGGCGGCGAGATCGGCCGAGAGCTGCTGCATGCGCTGTCGCTGTCGGACGACCCGCCGACGCTGCTGCGCGGCAAGCTGGGGGTGAGCAAGCGCGTGGCGTGGGCCGAGCCGCTGGATCTGGAGGAAGTGAAAGCGGTCGGCCGTGCCTGCGACTGCACGGTCAACGATGTGCTGATGGCCGCCGCGGCCGGTGCGTTGCGCAGCTACATGCTGGAACGCGGCGAGCAGCTCGACGGCGTGACCTTGCGCGCAACGGTGCCGGTCAACCTGCGACCGCTCGAGCACGCCCGCAAGCTGGGCAACCACTTCGGCCTCGTGTTCCTCGACCTGCCGGTCGGCGAGGACAACCCGATCCGTCGCCTCGAACGGGTTGCCGAGTGCATGCGGGATCTCAAGAACTCGCGTCAAGCCATTGTTGCATTTGGACTTCTTGCTGCGCTCGGCATGGCGCCATCGGCCATCCAGAGCGTCGCGCTGGAGCTGTTCTCGCGCAAAGCAACGGCGGTGGCGACCAACGTGCCAGGCCCCCAGCAGCCGCTCTACATGGGTGGTTCGCGACTCAGGGACATGATGTTCTGGGTGCCGCAGACCGGCTCGATCGGCATTGGCGTGTCGATCCTCAGCTACAACGGTCGCGTGCATTTCGGCCTGATCTCCGATGCCAAGCTGATCCCCGATCCGGATGCGGTGATCCGCCGCTTCGGTCCGGAGTTCGAGAAGCTGCTGTACCTGTCGCTGATGGGCGACTGGGGGCAGACATTGGATGCGCCGGCGGCCACCGCGCTGTTGTCCTGATCCCCGCCGCCACCTGAATGAACAGGGCTCAAATCGCATGAAGTGAACACTCCGCTGGTTAGGCTTGCCCCCGTTCCGCGTCACCCCGCAAGCCACCCAGGAGGACTCATGAATGCGATGCTGAAGACCGGCGCCCTTGCGGCACTAACCGTCACGATGCTTGGCGGTTGCGCCAGCTACACCGGCCAGACCAACGATCCCAACGACCCTAACCGCACCCAGCGCGGCGCGCTGATCGGCGCCGGCATCGGCGCGGTCGCCGGCCTGCTCAGTGGCGGCGATGCCACCGAGCGCCGCCAGCGTGCGCTGGTCGGTGCCGGCGTGGGCGGCCTCACCGGCGGCGCCATCGGCGCCTACCAGGACCGCCAGGAAGCCGAACTGCGACGCCAGACCGCCGGCACCGGCATCGACGTCAGCCGCGATGGCGACGTCATCAAGCTCAACCTGCCTGACGGCGTGACCTTCGACTTCGGCAAGGCCGACCTGAAGTCGCAGTTCTATCCGGCGCTCAACAACGTGGCGTCGACATTGCGCGAGTACAACCAGACGATCGTGGAAGTCAGCGGCCACACCGACAGTGTCGGCTCCGATGCCGTCAACCAGCGCCTGTCCGAGCAGCGCGCCGCATCGGTCGGCAACTACCTGATCGGCCAGGGCCTGCAGCGCGAGCGTTTCGAGATCGTCGGCATGGGCAAGCGCTATCCGATCGCCAGCAACGACACCGACTCGGGGCGTGCCGCCAACCGCCGCGTCGAGGTTCGCGTGCTGCCGGTGCGTTCGTAACACGTCAACGCGAGATGGGCGAAACGGGCCGCGCAAGCGGCCCGTTTTCTTTGGCGGGTCTGCCATCCGCTGTCAACCCGTTTCCAGCACCGCCATCCGTTGCCACAATCGGGGTCCCACCCGATCCATCGGGTCATTCAAGTACGGACGCAATGCAAGACCGCAATCCCCAGATCGCCCAGCACATCGCTGCCACCATCGCCACCGAGATCGGCGCGCAGACTGCCCAGGCCAAGGCTGCCATTGTGCTGCTGGATGAGGGCGCCACGGTGCCGTTCATCGCACGCTATCGCAAGGAAGTCACGGGCGGCCTCGACGACACCCAGTTGCGCAACCTCGAAGTGCGCCTGACCTACCTGCGCGAACTGGAAGACCGCCGCGCTGCCGTGCTTGCCAGCATCGATGAGCAGGGCAAGCTGACCGATGTACTCCGTGCGGAGATCGAGGCCGCGGACACGAAGTCGCGGCTGGAAGATCTCTATCTGCCGTACAAGCCCAAGCGCCGCACCCGCGCGCAGATCGCGCGCGAAGCCGGTCTGGAGCCGTTGGCCGACGGTCTGCTCGCAGACCCGACGCAGGTGCCCGAGACCGCAGCGGCCGCCTACATCGATGCCGAGAAGGGTGTCGCCGATGCAAAGGCGGCGCTCGATGGCGCGCGCGCGATCCTGATGGAGCGCTGGGGCGAGAACGCCGGGCTGGTGGGCGAGCTGCGCGGCTGGATGGCCGACGTGGGCGTGATCCGCGCCAAGGTCGCCGAGGGCAAGGAAAACGAAGGTGCGAAGTACCGCGACTACTTCGACCACGCCGAATCACTGGCGAAGATTCCCTCGCACCGCCTGCTGGCGCTGTTCCGTGCGCGCCGCGAAGAGATCCTGCTGCTCGATCTCGATCCGGGCATGGAGGCCGAGCCAGGCCATCAGCAGGCAGAAGGTCGCGTGGCGGTGCACGCCGGGGTCTCCGCGCAGGGCCGCGCCGCCGACAAGTGGCTGCTGGATGCCTGCCGCCTGACCTGGCGCGCCAAGCTGCACATGCACCTGCTGCTCGACCTGTTCAACCAGGCGCGGGAGAAGGCCGAAGCCGAGGCCATCACCGTGTTCGGCGACAACCTCAAAGATCTGCTGCTGGCCGCGCCAGCAGGACCGAAAGCCGTGCTGGGTCTCGATCCCGGACTGCGCACCGGCGTGAAGGTCGCCGTGGTCGACCGTACCGGCAAGCTGGTCGACACCGCGACCATCTATCCGCACGAACCCAAGCGTCAGTGGGACCAGTCGCTGCACGTGCTGCGCGCGCTGTGCACGAAGCACCGGGTCGACCTGATCGCCATCGGCAACGGCACCGCCAGCCGCGAGACCGACAAGCTGGCCGGCGATCTCATCAAGCAGGCCGCCGAGCTGAAGATGGACAAGATCGTCGTCAGCGAAGCGGGCGCGTCGGTCTACTCGGCGTCCGAGTTCGCGGCGAAGGAGTTTCCTGATCTGGACGTCAGCATCCGTGGCGCAGTGTCCATCGCGCGCCGCCTGCAGGATCCGCTGGCGGAGCTGGTCAAGATCGAGCCGAAGGCGATCGGCGTCGGCCAGTACCAGCACGACGTCGACCAGTTCCGCCTGGCGCGTGCGCTGGACGCGCGCGTCGAGGACTGCGTCAACGCGGTGGGTGTGGACGTCAACACGGCGTCGGCGGCACTGTTGACGCGCGTGTCCGGTCTGTCGTCGACGGTAGCCGAGAACATCGTCCGCTTCCGCGACGAGCACGGTGCCTTCCGCACCCGAAAAGCGCTCCTGGGCGTGCCGCGTCTGGGCGAGAAAACCTTCGAGCAGTGTGCCGGCTTCCTGCGCATCGCCGATGGCGACGAGCCGCTGGACGCCTCGTCGGTGCACCCGGAAGCCTATCCGGTGGTGGAACGCATCCTCGCCGGCAGCGGCCGGCAGGTGAAGCAGATTGTCGGCGACATCGTGTTTCTGCGTGCGGTGAAGGCCGAGCAGTACACCGACGACAAGTTCGGCGTGCCGACCATCCGCGACATCCTGAAGGAACTGGAGAAGCCCGGCCGCGACCCGCGTCCCGAGTTCAAGGCCGCGCGTTTCGCCGACGGCGTGGAGGACATCAAGGACCTGCGCGAAGGGATGATCCTGGAAGGGGTGGTCAGCAACGTGGCCGCGTTCGGTGCGTTCGTCGACATCGGCGTGCACCAGGACGGCCTGATCCACATCTCCGCGCTGGCCGACCGCTACGTGAAGGATCCCCGCGAGGTGGTGAAGGCCGGCGACATCGTCAAGGTGAAGGTGTTGGAGGTCGACGTGGCCCGCAAGCGCATCGCGCTGACGCGCCGCCTGGACGACGCGCCGGCCCCGCAGGCCCCGCGCGAAGCCCGCAACAACGATCCGCGACCGCCGCGCGGACAGGACCGCGGCAATCCGCGTGACCAGCGGCGTGGCCCGGCTCCTGCAAAAACGACGGCGGCACCCGCGGACAACGCGCTGGCCGCGGCGTTCGCCCGCGCAAAGGGGCAGGGCTGATCAAGGCGCGCTCCCGGACAGGGAGCGCGTTTCCTCAGGGCGTGGAAGCCGCGTAGGGCGCGAGGTAGCGGTTCAGGCCGCCACCGCGCAACGTCGCCGCCGCGGCGCTCCAGTCAACCGGCTTGCCGGCCTTCAGTGCGTCCAGCACCGCGACCACGGACAACTCCACTTCCGGCAGTGCGGATGCACCGGTGGCGCTGCGCCGCTGTTCGATGGCCTCGAACAGCACGGCGTTGGCCTCCGCATAGGACAACGCTGCGGTCGTGCCGTGCGCATCGCGCCACGTCGGCGTGGCGAGCACGCCGTTGACGTGCGAGAGGATCAGCCACGTCGCGCGGCCGATCAGTTTCAGGTTGCCGGGCTGTACGCTGGTCATGGTGTTGCCGACCACGCGGCCCCGCTTGGCCATCACGCCGGTGGAATGCGCGTTGAGCAGCATCTTCAGCACGATGGTCTGGTTGAGCTCGAAGGCATCGCGCTGCGGTACCGTCACCGCGATCACCGGCACCGGACGGGGCAGGGCGGCGACATCGCGCAGCACGTCCGAATCCAGCGGTCGCGCGGACACCGAGAACAGGACCAGTTCCGCACCGGCCGCCGTCGCCGCCTCCAGCCACGTGCGGTTGGCAGCCTGGTGCGCTTCGTCACCGAGCAGGATCAGCGCGCCGGAATCGCCTGCGGCGGGCGCATTGCGCTGCATGTTCGCCGCGGAGTACGACAGGTCGTACAGCGCCTGCTGTTCGTCGCCGGCATTGGACAGGCCACGCAGCGCGGCTTCCTTCAGGTAGGGATCGGCGATGCCGTTCTCGAACGGCGGCAGGTACAGCGCCTTGTCGAG
Source organism: Pseudoxanthomonas sp. PXM01 (assembly GCF_014851815.1). Taxonomy (GTDB): domain Bacteria; phylum Pseudomonadota; class Gammaproteobacteria; order Xanthomonadales; family Xanthomonadaceae; genus Pseudoxanthomonas_A. Next base: position 491,837 of record NZ_JACVAJ010000001.1, on the reverse strand, counting down.
GCCATGGAACGGCCGGTGCAGCAGTGCCTGCCAGGCCTGCGCGCCGTCGTCGGCCGGCGTCCACACCTGGATCCAGGAACGACGCTCGGTCGCATTGACCGCATCCAGCGGCCCCAGGCGGAATGTCGGCGCGCGTTCGGTCACGTCCACGAACACCGGCATCAGTGCGCGCGTGGCCAGGTAGGTGGCGCGGTGGCCGTTCGCGTAGCTCGCGGCCTCGCGATCGGTCCATGCGGCCAGCCTGGGCGCAGCGGCCGCGGCGGTCTGCTGCAGCGTGGTGAAGCCGCGCAGGCGGTCAGCGATGCTGGCCTCGCCGAAGCTGAGCGACGCCAGTTCGTCGGCCGACAACACGTCGCGCAGCAGTGCGCGGGTGGCGTCTTCCAGCACGACACCCAGCACGTACAGGCTGGTGGTGGTGGCCTGCATGCGGGTGGAACCCGTGATCGCCTGCGGACCTGTCGGCAGCGCGATCTTGGTGATACGCGCATCGTCGAGCACGCGGCGGCTGCGTTCGAACGGGCGCAGCACGTCATCGGGATTGTTGTAGACGAACCAGGTGCGCCGCGCGTCCGTACCTGCCTGGTCGGCGGCGGCCAGTGCGGTGCCGATCACGGCGGACGTTTCACCGCCCTCGGTGACCGCGAACACCAGATCGTGCGGCCGGATACCATTGTCCTGCAGCTGCAGTCGGCCGATCTCGGGAATGTCCTCGAAGCCTTCCAGCGAAGCGATCAGTGCACGGTCGCCGCCGGTGATCTCGCCGCGCACGCGCTCGCCAAGGGCGGGATAGCGTGCATCGATCTTCGCCGAGAGCGGCGATTGCGCGGTGCGCTGCCAGAAGGGCCGCCACAGGCCGCTCTCGATGGTTTCGGCCAGACGGCCGGTGGAACCGGTTCCGTAGAAGTACAGGCGGTGGCCTTCGCGCAATGCGCGGGTGATCTCGTGCGAAGCGGTCTCCAGCGCGGCCAGCCGGGCCGGATCGTCAGCCACGCCCCGCAGCGCCTTGGCGATGTCTTCGTCCACCGCCAGCAGCGAGGCCAGGCCATCGGTGGTATCGGCGGCGATGCGCGTGCTCAGGTCGAAGCTGCGTGGATGGCGCTGCTCGGTCAGCAGGCTGTGCAACTGGAACTGCTGCTTGTTCGCCACGAAATCCTGCGATTGCGCTGACGGCGACACCCCCAGGCGGTTCGATGCGGGTTGGGCCGCCGCGGGGGCCAGCACGCCGGCCATGACAAGGAAAGACATGCTGTGCATGATGCGTTTCGCCATACGGGACATCGGATCCCTCACCTGACAACGGAAGAATGCGTCGGTACCGGCGGCAGATCCCCTTCGCACGGTGCCGGACGCAGGCTGCTATCGTCGCGACAACGATAGCAAACGGTCGCGACACTATGCCCCGGTTCCCTCGTCCGCTGCATGCTGCACTGCGCCCCACGGCGCGCGGACTGATGCTTGCCTTGCTCTGCGCCGGTGCTGTGGCGCCCGCGCTGTCGGCCCAATCTGTGGTCGACGAACCCGTCTGCGACTGCGCCGTCACCGCGCCACGCCTTGGTATCGAGGTGCTGTTGGAGCAGCGCCTCGACCTGCTGCGGGGCAAGCGGGTGGGGCTGGTGACCAACGCCACCGGCGTGGATGCGCAACTGCGCAGCAGCGTGGATCGCCTCGCCGGGCAGTCGGATTTCAAGCTGGTGGCGCTGTTCGGTCCCGAACACGGCGTGCGCGGCGACGTGCAGGCCGGCGACAAGGTCGCGTCCACGCGCGATGCCGTCACCGGCCTGCCGGTGCACAGTCTGTACGGGGAGCATCGCGAACCGACGCCGGCCATGCTGGAAGGCATCGACGTGCTGGTGTTCGACATCCAGGACGTCGGCACGCGCTTCTACACGTACCCGTATACGCTGGCCGGGGTGATGCACGCCGCTAAGCGCGCGGGCATTCCCGTCGTTGTCGCCGACCGTCCCGATCCCATGGGCGGGGTCCTGGTGGAAGGCCCGGTGCTCGAGCCCCCGCTGGCCTCGTTCGTAGGCCTGTTCCCGATTCCCCTGCGGCACGGCATGACGCTCGGCGAACTGGCCATGCTGTTCAACAGCGAGTTCGGCATCGGCGCCGAGTTGCACGTGGTGGCGATGCACGGCTGGCAGCGGGGCGACGAACCGCTGCGAAGCGCGCTGCCTTGGGTGCCGCCGTCCCCCAACATGCCGACACCCGACACCGCGCTGGTCTATCCGGGTACGGGCCTGCTGGAAGGCACCAACGTCTCCGAAGGCCGTGGCACAACGCGACCGTTCGAGACCGTGGGTGCGCCCTGGGTAGATGCGCGAGCGCTCGCAGAACGACTCAACGCCATGCAACTGCCGGGCGTGCATTTCCGTCCCACCTGGTTCACGCCTACGTTCTCCAAGCATGCCGGCGAGGCCTGCGCGGGCATCCAGCTGCATGTCACCGAGCGCACCGCCTTCCGTCCGGTGCGTACCGGTGTTGCCGTGCTGAAGGCGCTGCACGATCAGCATCCGAAGGATTTCGCGTTCCTGCCCGGCGATCCGCCGTTTTTCGACCGGCTTGCCGGCGTGCCGTGGCTGCGCGGGGCCATCACGGGCGGAGAGGGCATCGATGTCATCGAGGCCCGCTGGGCGCCTGCACTCGAACAGTTCCGGACACTGCGGCAGCGCCATCTGCTGTACCCGGAGCGTGAACGGTAGGGAAGACGTGCCGTGGGCGCGATGTCGGTCACGATGACGCGCTACGGATGATTCATCGCGACTGAGATCGCGCCCGCGATGAGCGCCCGGACTCAGGCCGGGCGCTTGCGGGTCCGGCTGCGGCGAGCGGGCCTGCCGCTGTCCGCGCCGAGCGGCGCCACGGGACTGCGTTCCTGCTGCAGGCGCTCCAGCGACGACAGCGTGTCGGTGTAGGCGATGAAATGCTGCAGATAACCCGGCGATACATCGCGCATGAAGTGCAGCGCACGGTGCACCAGCTTGCCGGAGTTGAGCGGGCCGGCGTCGGCAGGCAGATCGTCCAGCGACGCGCGCAGCTGGCTGTCGGTGCGCACCTGGGTCCACACGCGGCGGGCCTCCTCGAGCACCGCTGGTGCGTGGCCGGCCGGCGTACCGGTGTGCGTGTCCGCGGTCGGCTGCCCAGGGGTGCGCGACTGCAATGCGGTCACCAGCAGGCGCAGTGCGCTGTCTTCGGATGGCGCGGTCTCGCGTGGCGACCTCGGCGTCCATGTTGCGAGATCGCTGGCATAGGTCGCGATCAGGCCGGACAGGCGTGCGTCCAGCAGGCGTCGGGCCGCGCCTTCGTGGGCGCGCGCCCGTGTCGCCAGCGCGTCGATGAAGGCGAAGCGCACCGGGTCCATGCGCTCGGCGCCGCGAGCGCGCCAGCCTGCCAGCTGCGCGGCGGCGGACAGGGCGTCGCCGTCCATCAGGGCGTGGCCTGGCGCTTGGCGGGACGCGCGATCGGCGCGATCTCGACGCGACGGTTACGTGCGCGACCGTCCTCGCTGTCGTTCGCGCTGACCGGCTGCTCGGCACCGAACGCGGCCGCGAAGACTGACGACGACGGCACGCCGTCGGCGATCAGCGTGCGGGTGACGGTCAGCGAACGCTGTGCGGACAGCTCCCAGTTGTCGGCGAACTGGCGGTTGTTGCCGCTCACCTGGCGGTCGTCGGTGAAGCCGCTGACCATCAGGATCTCGTCGCGCGTGCGCAGGTAGCCGGCCAGCGGCGCGGCCAGGCCCTTCAGCAGTTCGCGGCCTTCCGGCTGCAACTGGTCGGAGTTCAGCGCGAACAGCACGTTGCCGCGGATGCCGATGCGGCCGTCCACGATCGTCACCCGGCCTTCGGCCAGCGGTTCGGCAAGCGCCTCTTCCAGTGCCTTGCGCTGCTGCGCTTCCAGCTCGCGGCGCTTCACTTCCTCGTCCAGTCGCTGCGACAGCTGCGCCTGCACGGCGATCACACCGACCAGCACCAGCACGAATGCGCCCAACAGCACCGACATCAGGTCGCCAAAGCTGGCCCAGACAGGCGCGCCGAGCTCGGCGTCGTCTCCGGTCTCGACGCTCACGCGGCTTCTGCCGGCTGCGCGCCGCCCAACTGCTGCAGGTCGAGAGTGATCTGCCGCTGCGCGGACAGGCTGAGGTCGATGACCTCGCGAGCCTGCGCCACGTAGTACGCGAGCTGATCGTCGCTGCGCGCCAGCGAACGGTCGAGCGCGCTTTCGATGCCCTGCAGCCGAACCAGCAGCTCCTCGTTCGACTGGCCGAAGGCTTGCACCGCGGTGCCGAGCGCGTCGCCGAGGCTGGCGACTTCGGTGGCGCCGGCGGCGACCTGCGCGACGATGCCGCCCAGCTTGCCGGTCTCGGCTTCGACATGGTCGGTGAAGCGGGTGCCTACGCGGTCGAGCAGGTCGGCCGAGGTGGCAACCAGCGCATCGATGGCGCCGCGCTGTTCGGTGGAGGCGTGGTTCACCGCGTCGAGCAGGGTCTGCAATGTGCCCATCAGCTGATTGCGCTCTTCCAGCATCGCGGTGTCGCGGACCATGCTGTCGGACAGCTTCTGCCGCAGTTCGGCGATGACGTCCGCCGCCGCACGCGGCGCTTCCGACGCGACCTGCACGAGTTGCGAGATCTCGGCGATGGTCTGGGCGGAATGCGCTTGCGCCTGCGCGGTGATGTCCTGCGTGCTGCGCGACAGGGCGTCGCAGATGTCCTGCTGCAGAGTTGCAGTCCGTGCGCCGGCCTGTTCCCACTGCGTCTGCAGGATGGCGCCGGTCGTCGCCAGCCGCTCCGCCCACGCTGCGAGACGTGGTTCATCCTGCGCGACGAGCGCCTGCTGGACATCGGCATGCGACGACGCGATCGCGTCGAGGAGCGACGTGGCGTGGCGCCGCATGTCGTCGGCGTTGGCGGCCAGGGCCTGCTCGTTGCGCGCGGCGATGCCGGCGCTGGTGGCTTCCTGCTGTGCGAGCACCTGGTTCCAGCGGTCCGACTGTGTTGCGGCGCTGCGTTCCAGCTGCGACGACACGCCGTCGATCAGCGCGGAGGCGCGCGTGTCGAATGCAAGGGACAGGCGCTCGGTCAGCGCCTGCATGTCGCCGGTGAGCGCAGCGTTCGAGCGCTGCTGCTGCTCGAGCGCTGTCGTCCAACTGGCCGCTGCCGCCGTTGCGGCGGCACCGAAGCCAGCACTCAGTCCATCCAGTTGGCGCTGTACGGCCTCGGTGACGGTGGTCTGCATCGCCACACTTTCGCGGGCGAGCCCGGCCAGCGTCGCTTCGGTCGACGGTTGCAGTGCGGCGACCACGGCACGCGCGCTCGCGTCGACCCCTGACTTCAGTGCCTGCTCGAACGACGTGGCCCACTGCGCCTGTGCCGCTTCGGTACGTTCGTGGAAGGCCTGCTGGTGTGTGGCCAGGCGTTCGCCAGCGGCGGCGTTCTGCGTTTCGATCGACGCCACCATCGCCTGCAGGCGTTCGACCAGGTCCGGCATCAGCGCAGCCTGCTGCTGCAGCAGGCGGAACGATTCCTCCCGTTGGAATGCCTGCGAATGCGTGTGCAGTGAGGAGGCGATTTCCGCATCGAGCAGATGCACGGCTTGCAGCCGCTCGCGACGGCTGAGCGCGGCAAGCAGGCCGAGTACGGCCGAAGCCGCCACACCGGCGATCGAGGTGCCGAACGCGAAGCCCAGGCCTTTCACCGGTGCCGCCAGAGAGCCGCGGATAGCGTCGATGTCGGTGGCGCTTTCCAGCGCCAGGCCGGTGCCGCGCAGCGTGGCCATCATGCCTAGCAGCGTGCCGAGCATGCCCAGCAGCACCAGCAGACCGACCAGGTACGGCGTCAGGGCCGGAGCGGGCAGCGCGACGCGTTCGCCTTCGACGCGTTGGCGCACCGAGGGGCGCAGGCTCGCGTGCAGTGACGACAGCCACGCCGATAGTCCGTCCTTGGCGGCCGAGGTGTCCGCGACGGCGCGCAGCAGGGTGTCGGTCGCCTGCCGGTAGCGATGCAGTTCCAGCACGCCCGCCAGGTAGCAGGCGCCGATCACCAGGGTGACGACCACGCCCAGCGCATGCGTACCGACGTAGCCGGCCCCGATCCAGGTGACGATGGCGAGGCCCAGCAGGGAAAGGGGCGCGAACAGGAAATGTCGGTTCATGGTGTTCCGGAAACAGGTGAAGAACGAAGCGCGGCGAGCAGCGCTTCGATGGGATGGAAGCGAACGTCGAGCTCGGCGAGCAGTACGTCCTGCAGGTCGCGGCGGAACGTGGCCAGCCACGTGTCGTCCGCCGCGTCGGCGTTGGTCTGCTTCAACCGGTCGAAATGCTGGCCGAGCAGGGTGGGGGTGGCGGCCAGCAGGGTCTGCTCGCGCGGGCTGAGGGTCATCTCCATGACCGCGTCGACCTCGGCCAGCCGCGCCTGGTCGGCGGTGCCCTTCGCCAATGCATCGCGCAGGCGCCCACGCAGCTGGCCGGTAGCGGCCTGCATCGAGCGCTGCAGGTCCAGGCAGTGGCGGTGGAACGGCGCTACGTCGTCCCCAGCCAGCAGGTCCAGCCGGTCTCGGCGCAGGATCGCGGTGGTCAGGGTCGCGCGAGCACGCGCGCAGGCGGCTTCCTCTGCATCGACCGGGATCGCGTCGCTGGGTCCAGCCGTCGATCCGTCGAGGGCCCGCGACAGCGCGATGGCGCGGTTCCAGTCGAGCCACTGGCCGAGTCGCTCGGACAATGCGGGGGCAGCAGGGAGGTCGAGGTCGCCCAGCCGGGCGAGGCGCCGGACGAAGGCGGGGGCCGAGACGGCGACCCGGGATTGCGGTAATGCCACGCTGACACTCAAAAAAGACGGCAATTTTACAGGAAGCACCAAGCCGGCAGGCCGGATCCGGGCTCAATCTGAGGCGAGCGAACCGACGGGCAAAGAAAAAGCCGGAACCTCGCGGTTCCGGCTTTCTGAATGGTGGAGGTGGGCGGAATTGAACCGCCGTCCGAAGGCACTCCATCCCCGGTACTACATGCTTATCCCACCGTTGGATCTCGTCCTGCGACAGCACGGTGGGCGAAGCGCACCGCAGGACCAGCCTGTTTTAGGTTAACCGGAAGCTGACAGGCAGCCACTCCCGGCGATTCCGTGATGATGACCTTACGCTGCGAGCACGGACACAAGCAGTTTCAGGGCTTACGCCTTAAGCGGCGAGAGCGTAGTTGTCGTCGTTGGCAACTAGAGTTTTGCCGCTGGATTTACGAGGAAAGCTGCCCCCTCGGCATGCACCAGGCAACTTCGCAACCCCCGTCGAAGCCAGTGCACCCCCGGGAGTCAGAAACGTCCTGACGAAGACCAGTGTAGGGGCGGGGTAGGCAGGTGACAAGGCTCGGGGTGGGCGGGGGTCAACCGGGCTTCACCTAGTGGAGGCCGGTTGTGGGAGCGACGTAAGTCGCGATCGCTGTTCCCGATAGGCACGCCAGGGATGCAAGCCCGGTTGATAGGGGGAGCGCTGGCCGAAGCGCTCGCGACTTACGTCGCTCCCACACCCAACATCCACATCCGATCCGGGGTCTCACGCATCCTTGTTGTGCTGGCGCATCACGCGCGACTTCTCGCGTGCCCAGTCGCGGTCCTTCTCGCTCGCACGCTTGTCGTGGGTCTGCTTGCCCTTGGCCAGGGCGATCTCGGCCTTCACCTTGTTGCCCTTCCAGTACAGCGAGGTCGGCACCAGCGTGTAGCCGTCGCGCTCGACCTTGCCGATCAGGCTGTCGATCTCGTTCCGGTGCAGCAGCAGCTTGCGGGTACGACGGTCGTCGGCCACCACATGGCTGGAGGCCTGGATCAGCGGCGTGATCTGCGCGCCGAACAGGAAGATCTCGCCATGACGGACGATCGCATAGGCCTCGGTGATGTTGGCGCGACCGGCGCGGATCGCCTTCAGTTCCCATCCCTGCAGGGCGAGGCCCGCCTCGTAGCGCTCCTCGAAGTGGTACTCGTGACGGGCGCGCTTGTTCAGCGCGATCGTGCCCGTTGCTTTATTCTTGTCCGGTTTCTTTGCCATCCGTCCTATTGTCGCCGAAGGCGGAACCCTACGCGAGCCACATGCAAACGATCCGCCGCAGCGCCCTGGTCGAACACTCGGCCACCCGGATGTTCGACCTGGTCAACGACGTGGCCGCCTATCCGCGCCGGTTCGACTGGTGCAGCGCCGCCGACCTGATCGAGCAGGGTGAGGCGAGGCTGGTCGCCCGGCTCGACCTTGGGCTGGGCTCGCTGCGGACCTGGTTCACCACTGAAAACACGCTGGACCGCCCGCACCGCATCGACATGAACCTGGTCGACGGGCCTTTCCGCAAGCTGCACGGGCGCTGGGACTTCCACGCGCTGGACGAATCGGCCTGCAAGGTCACGCTGACGCTGGAATTCGAGCCGTCCAGCCGCCTGCTGGCGCCGGCAATGGCATTGGGCTTTCAGGGGCTGGCGGACCGCATGGTGGACGACTTCGTGCGTGCCGCCGATCGGGGCGAATGACGTGCGGGTGGAAGTGATCCGGGCATGGCCGCACCGGTTCGAATCGGTGGCGCTGGAGATGTCAGCGGGGGACACCGTGGCGGATGCGCTCGCGGCCAGCGGCTTTGCGGATGCGGAGCATACGGGCGTCGCGGTGCACGGTGTGAATGCCACGAGCGCCACCGTATTGAACGAAGGCGACCGCGTGGAAGTGCTGCGGCCGTTGCTGATCGACCCGAAAGAGGCGCGCCGGCGTCGGGCGCGCGGTTGAGCGCTTAGCGGCGGCGGCCGCCCTTCTTCTTTTCCTTGGCGAGGTTCGGACCGAACTTGCGCACGTCGCGCGATAGCTGCAGGTCCGCCTCGGGGAAATACTCGCCTTCCCAACTGGCCAGCACGCCGCCATTGAAGATCAGCGTGAGGTTCTTGATCTCGCTGGTACCGCGGCGGTTGGTGCGGTTGCTCGCGGTGTAGTCCCAGCGGTCGGCGTGGAACGGGTCGGCGATCGACGGGCTGCCCAGCAGCGACTGCACCTGCTGCTTGCTCTGTCCTGCCTGCAGCTGGTCCACGGCCGTCTTCTCGATCAGGTTGCCCTGGTAGATCGGCTGCTTGTAGAGGATGCCGCAGCCAGTGGTGGCGGAAGCGAGGACGGCAACCAGCAGGAATTTGCGCATTGGGACAGGTACGGTGGGAAACCGGGCCGATGATACACTCCCGCGGACCGCCGCAACCGAGCTTCAGGCAGCTGGCGCTAAACCGAGAGTGAACGGAGACGCCATGGAATCGCAGGATCTACGCAAAGTCGGCCTCAAGGTCACCCACCCGCGCATGCGCATCCTGGAGTTGCTGGAGCAGAAGAACGCCCAGCACCATCTGAGCGCGGAAGACATCTATCGCCAATTGCTCGAGCACGGCGATGAGATCGGCCTGGCGACGGTGTATCGCGTGCTGACCCAGTTCGAGGCCGCGGGCCTGGTGCTGAAGCACAACTTCGAGGGCGGCCAGGCCGTCTACGAACTCGATCGTGGCGGGCATCACGACCACATGGTGGACGTGGACACCGGCAAGATCATCGAGTTCGAAAGCGTCGAGATCGAAAAACTCCAGCGGGAGATCGCGGCCAAGCACGGCTATATCCTGGAAGAGCACTCGCTGGTGCTCTACGTCCGCAAGAAGCGCTGACAGCGGGAGATTCGTGGCGGCAGGTGTGGGAGCGACGTAAGTCGTGAAGCAGCGTCGCCGGTGAAACCTCATCGCGACTTGCGTCGCTCCCACCGGAAGAAGGGTGGGATGCCTTCAGACCGCGTTGGCCAATAGCCGCTTGGCGGCCGCGTGGGCTTCCTTGCTGACTTCCACGCCACCCAGCATGCGGGCCAGCTCCTCTTCGCGCTGTTTCGCGCCCAGCTTCTCGACGGCGCTCTGGGTCATGCCGTCCACGGGTGCCTTGCTGACCCGATAGTGGGCATGGCCCTGCGCGGCGACCTGGGGCAGGTGGGTGACGCACAGGACCTGCCGCTCGGCACCGAGTGCACGCAGTTTCTGGCCGACGATCTCGGCCACGGCGCCGCCGATGCCGGTGTCCACTTCATCGAAGATCATGGTGGGCACGGCGTCCAGGCCGAGCGCGGCGACTTCGATCGCCAGCGAGATGCGGGCGAGTTCGCCGCCTGAAGCGACCTTGCGCAGGGGGCGCGGTGGCTGACCCGCATTGGCCGAGACCAGGAATTCGACACGCTCGGCACCGGTAGGATCGGGACGTTCGCCTTCCAGGGGTTCCAGCGCGATCTCGAACCGGCCTCCGCCCATGCCCAGCTCGGCGATCAGCACCGTGGTCGTGTCGCTCAGGGACTTCGCGGCTTGCTGACGCGTACGGGTCAGCGTGGCCGCGGCATCGCGCCACTGCGCCCTGGCCGTCTCGATCTCACCGTTGAGCAGGAGCAGGCGCTCGCCGGCGCCGCGCAGCAAATCCAGTTCGGTGGCCAGGCGGTCGCTCTGCTCCTGCAGGCCGTCCAGCGGCACGCGGTGCTTGCGCGCGAGGTCGTGCACGCGGGCGAGCTTGCGTTCCAGTGCATCGAACTGCATCGGTTCGGCGTCTAGGTCGTCTCGCACCTGGCCGAGCAGGGACAGGGCTTCCTCGATCTGGATCGCGGCGCCATCCAGCAGCGCATCCACGTCGCGCAGGCGCGGCTCGTGTTCGGCCTGTCGGGCGAGATCGGCCCTGACCTGCTGCAACTGGCGCGTCAATGAGGGCGTATCGTCGCCGGCCAACTGGCCCAGCGCCGCGTCGCAGGCCTGGATCAGGCCGGCCGCGTGCGCCTGGCGGCGGTGGCTGGCCACCAGCGCGTCCAGCGCGGCGGGTGAAAGATCCTCGCACTGCAGCTCGACCAGTTGATGTTCCAGATAATTGATCCGGTCGGACACATCCCCCTGGCCCGACAACTGCTCGCGTTCGCGCAGCAGGGTCGTCCAGCAACGGGCGGCGTCGCGGACCGTGGCGCGCTCGCGGTCGTTGCGGGCGAAGGCGTCGAGCAGGTCCAGCTGGCTGTTGCGGGCGAGCAGCGCCTGGTGCTCGTGCTGGCCATGGATCTCGACCAGGCGGCCGGCCAGTTCGGCCAGTTGCGACAGGGTCACGCTGCGGCCGTTGATCCAGGCCCGCGAGCCGCCGTCGGCCCGGATCACCCGGCGCAACTGGCACTGGCCGTCATCGTCCAGCTCGTTGTCGGCCAGCCAGGCCTGCGCCGGCGAACCGGGGGCGGCGGCGAATTCGGCGGACAGTTCGGCACGCTCGGCGCCATGGCGGACCACTCCGCTGTCGGCACGCAGGCCGGACAGGAAGCCGAGGGCATCCACCAGCAGCGACTTGCCGGCGCCGGTTTCACCGGAAATGACGGTCATGCCGTCACCGAACTCCAGTTCGGCGGCGCGGACCACGGCGAAATCCTTCAGGGCGAGATGTCTGAGCATGCGGCGGATTGTAAGCGGAGCCGGCTCACCGACTGAGACACCCGGCGGCCGGCTTGCAAAGGCGAGGGCGCGACGTTATCTAGCTGCCATGAATACGCCATCGCCCCCGCTGGATCCGCGTGCCCGCCAGTTGCTGCGCACGTTGATCTCGCGCTACATCCACGATGGCGAACCGGTGGGGTCGCAGACGCTGGCCCGCCACGCGGGGCTGGAGGTCAGTCCGGCGACCATCCGCAACATCCTGTCCGAGCTGGAGGAAGTCGGGCTGCTGAGCTCGCCCCACACCTCGGCCGGCCGGATCCCGACGGCACAGGGCTACCGCGTGTTCGTCGACAGCCTGGTGCAGGTGAAGTCGCTGGGGGACGGCGAGGTGGCGCGCCTGCGCGCCGAACTGTCCGCCGGCGCCGGCACCCAGGCGCTGCTGGGCAATGCTTCCGAGCTGCTGTCGGCCATGACCCATTTCGTCGGTGTGGTCAGCGTGCCGCGGCGCGAGCAGTTCGCCTTCCGCTACATCGACTTCGTGCCGCTGGACGGGCAGCGGGTGATGGCCATCCTGGTGTTCGCCGACAACGATGTGCAGAACCGGGTCATCGAGACGCGGCGCCCCTACGAGCGCTCCGAGCTTGAGCGCATCTCCAATTACCTGAACACCCAGTTCGCGGGCCGGCCGCTGTCCGAGATCCGCGCCAACCTGCTGCGCGACCTGCGCCGGGCGCAGACCGAAATGGAGGGGCTGCTGGCCGAATCCATCGAACTGGCCGAGCAGGCACTGGCCCCGCCCGGCGACGACGTGGTGCTGGCAGGCCAGACCCGGTTGATGGGCGTGCAGGAGCTGTCCGACCTGGAGCGGCTGCGCGACCTGTTCGAGGCCTTCGCCCGCAAGCGCGAGATCCTGCAGCTGCTGGAACGCACGATCCGGGCACCCGGCGTGCGCATCTTCATCGGCGAGGACACGGGGCTGGCGCCGCATGACGGGGTTTCGGTGGTCACCGCGCCGTACATGGCGGGCGGGCAGGTGCTGGGCGTGCTGGGCGTCATCGGGCCCACGCGCATGGCCTACGATCGGGTGATTCCGGTGGTGCAGGCAGCGGCCGATGTCTTGGGTGCGGCCTTGAATCCGGAATCTACGGCCCCATAGGTTCCCGGTTGGGCGGCTGGACCTGCCGCCAGGGAACCGAAATGAACGAGCAGCACGAATACGACCTTCCGTCCGGCCAGGCGCCGGATACCGCCGAGACCGACGCCGCCCTGCTGGCAGAGCTGGAAACGCTGCGCAACGAGCTGGACCAGCTGCGCGCCACCACGCTGCTGGAGCGCGCCGACCTGGAAAACCAGCGTAAGCGCGTGGCCCGCGATATCGAGCAGGCCCGCAAGTTCGCCAACGAGCGCCTGCTGGGCGACCTGCTGCCGGTGTTCGACAGCCTGGACGCTGGCCTGGCCGCCGCCGGCGCCGAGTCCAGTCCGCTGAAGGACGGTCTGGAGCTCACCTTCAAGCAGTTGCTGAAGGTCGCCGGCGACAACGGCCTGACCCTGGTCGACCCCACCGGCGAAGCCTTCGATCCGGAACACCACCAGGCGATCAGCCAGGCCGATGCACCCGGTGCGGCGCCCGGTAGCGTCGTGCAGGTGTTCCAGAAGGGCTACGTGCTCAACGGCCGTCTGCTGCGCCCGGCGCTCGTGGTGGTCGCGAAGCACGACTGAACGCCTGCGCGACGGCGCTTGAACGGCGTCATCGCACCCCTATATCGGGACCATCCACCCGGCCGATCGCCGGGTCCAACATCAGAATTCGCTAGGGAGTGAGATTCAAATGGGCAAGATCATCGGCATCGACCTGGGCACGACCAATTCGTGCGTGGCGATCATGGACGGCGGCAAGGCCCGCGTCATCGAGAATTCGGAAGGCGACCGCACCACCCCCTCCATCGTGGCCTACACGAAGGACGGCGAAGTGCTGGTCGGCGCCTCGGCCAAGCGCCAGGCCGTGACCAATCCGAAGAACACCTTCTACGCGGTGAAGCGCCTGATCGGCCGCAAGTTCACCGACGCGGAAGTGAAGAAGGACCTGGACCTGGTCCCGTACGACATCATCGCGCATGAGAACGGCGATGCCTGGGTGCAGACGAGCGACGGCAAGAAGCTTTCGGCGCAGGAAATCTCCGCGCGCATCCTGGAGAAGATGAAGAAGACGGCCGAAGCCTTCCTCGGCGAGACCGTCACCGAAGCCGTCATCACCGTGCCGGCCTACTTCAACGACAGCCAGCGCCAGGCCACCAAGGACGCGGGCAAGATCGCCGGCCTGGACGTCAAGCGCATCATCAACGAACCCACCGCGGCCGCGCTGGCCTACGGCCTGGACAAGGGCGAGGGTGGGGCGGACCGCAAGATCGTGGTCTATGACCTGGGCGGCGGCACGTTCGACGTGTCGATCATCGAGATCGCCAACGTCGATGGCGAGAAGCAGTTCGAAGTGCTGGCCACCAACGGCGACACCTTCCTGGGCGGCGAAGACTTCGACAAGCGCGTCATCGACTACCTCGTCGAGGAATTCCAGAAGGACCAGGGCATCGACCTGCGCAAGGATCCGCTGGCGCTGCAGCGCCTGAAGGACGCGGCCGAGCGCGCCAAGATCGAACTGTCCAGCTCGCAGCAGACCGAAGTGAACCTGCCGTACGTGACGGCCGACGCGTCGGGTCCGAAGCACCTGAACATCAAACTGACCCGCGCCAAGCTGGAAGCCCTGGTCGAAGACCTGGTGAAGAAGACCATCGAGCCGTGCCGCATCGCGCTGAACGATGCCGGCCTGCGCGCCAGCGACATCGGCGAGGTGATCCTCGTCGGCGGCCAGACCCGCATGCCGAAGGTGCAGCAGGCGGTGGCCGAGTTCTTCGGCAAGGAGCCGCGCAAGGACGTCAACCCCGATGAGGCCGTGGCGCTGGGCGCCGCGATCCAGGGCGGCGTGCTGGCCGGCGACGTCAAGGACGTGCTGCTGCTCGACGTGACCCCGCTGTCGCTGGGCATCGAGACGCTGGGCGGCGTGTTCACCAAGATCATCGAGAAGAACACCACCATCCCGACCAAGGCCTCGCAGACCTTCTCCACCGCCGAGGACAACCAGTCCGCGGTGACGGTGCATGTGCTGCAGGGCGAGCGCGAGCAGGCCCGCTTCAACAAGTCGCTGGCCAAGTTCGACCTGTCCGGCATCGACGCCGCGCCGCGTGGCATGCCGCAGGTGGAGGTGTCGTTCGACATCGACGCCAACGGCATCCTGCACGTGTCGGCCAAGGACAAGAAGACCAACAAGGAACAGAAGGTCGAGATCAAGGCCGGTTCGGGCCTGTCCGAGGACGAAATCGCGCGCATGGTCGCCGATGCCGAGGCGCACCGCGAGGAGGACAAGAAGTTCCAGGAGCTGGTCCAGGCGCGCAACCACGCCGACGGCCTGATCCACGCCACCCGCAGCGCCATCACCGAGCACGGCAGCAAGGTGCCGGGCGATGTGATCGGCCGCGTGGAGTCCGCCATCGCCGAACTGGAAACCGCGATGAAGGGCGACGAGAAAACCCAGATCGAGGCCAAGGCCAAGGCGCTGGAAGAAGCCGGCCAGTCGCTGTATGCGGCAGCGGCATCGACCGACCAGCCGGGCGGTGGTGCCGGTCCGGCCGGCGGTGCTTCGGCGGCGGCCGACGACGTGGTCGACGCGGAGTTCACCGAAGTGAAGGACGACAAGAAGTAATCCCGGCCCACGGGATGCGGCGGACGGGAGACGTGGCCTGCCACGGCCTCCCGTTTTGCCATCCGGCGACCCAGCGAGATCAGCCTGACAGCACATGAGCAAGCGCGACTACTACGAAGTCCTGGGTGTGGCCCGGGACGCCAGCGACGAAGACCTGAAGAAGGCCTATCGCCGCTGCGCGATGAAGCACCACCCGGATCGCAACCCGGGCGACGCGGCGGCCGAAGCCGCGTTCAAGGAGTGCAAGGAGGCCTATGAAGTGTTGTCGGACGGCGCCAAGCGCCGCGCCTACGACGCGCACGGTCATGCCGCCTTCGAACATGGCATGGGCGGCGGCGGCGGTCCGGGCGGCCCGGACATGGGCGACATTTTCGGCGACATTTTCGGCAACATTTTCGGCGGCGGTGGCGCACGCGCGGCGCGGCGTGGTGCCGATGTCGGCTACGTGATGGAGCTGGACCTGGAAGAGGCCGTCGCCGGTGTCGAGAAGCGCATCGAAATTCCGTCGCTGGCACCCTGCGAGCCCTGCAAGGGCTCGGGCTCGGCGGATGGCAAGATCGAGACCTGCACCACCTGCGGCGGACGCGGCAACGTGCGCATGCAGCGCGGCATCTTCGCCATGCAGCAGGCCTGTCCTGCCTGTGGCGGGCGTGGCCAGACCATCAACAATCCCTGCACCAGCTGCCACGGCGCTGGACGGGTCGAGGAAGAGAAGGTCCTCTCGGTCAAGATTCCGGCCGGCGTGGACAGCGGCGACCGCATCCGCCTGAGCGGCGAAGGCGAAGCAGGACCGCCCGGCACGCCGGCGGGCGATCTGTACGTGGAAGTGCGCGTGCGTGAGCACGACATCTTCCAGCGCGATGGCGACGACCTGCATTGCGAAGTGCCGATCCGCATTTCCCAGGCTGCACTCGGCGACACGGTGCGTGTGCCGACGCTGCATGGCGAGGCGGAGATCCGCATTCCGGCCGAAACCCAGACCGGCAAGCTGTTCCGTCTGCGCGGCAAGGGCGTCAAGTCCGTGCGCAGCCGCAGCGAAGGCGACCTGTACTGCCGCGTCGTGGTCGAAACGCCGGTGAACCTGACCAACGAGCAGCGCGAACTGCTCGAGAAGTTCGAGGCCACCTTCATCGGCGACGAAGCACGCAAGCATTCGCCGAAGTCGGCGACGTTCCTCGATGGCGTGAAGGGGTTCTGGGACCGCATGACCTCCTGAGGCGCGGCCGTCCCGGCAAGCTTCTAGAATAGGGCTCCTTCGCGGAGCCCATTTCGTGTCCGGACCCCTCATTGGCATCGTCGGCAGTGCCGGCGCCTACGGTCGCTGGCTGCAGCAGTTCTTCCGTACCCGGATGGGTTTGGACGTCATCGGCCATGACCCTGCGGACGCGTCGTCGACGGGGGAGTCCGAGCTGGTGCGTCGCGCCGACGTGCTGGTGTTCTCCGCGCCGATCCGCCAAACCGCATCGCTCATCGCCCGGTACGTGTCGCTGGCGGACGGCAACGAAGCCGGCAAGCTGTGGCTCGACGTCACCTCGATCAAGACCGTGCCGGTGGACGCGATGCTGCGCTCGCGCGCCGAGGTTGTCGGCCTGCATCCGATGACCGCGCCGCCCAAGTCGCCTACGCTGAAGGGCAGGGTGATGGTCGTCTGCGACGCGCGCCTCGAGCGCTGGCGTCCCTGGCTGGACGGCCTGCTGCTCGCCCTCGAGGCCGAGTGCGTGCAGGCGTCGCCCGAGCAGCACGACCGCGTGATGGCACTGGTGCAGGCCATGGTGCACGCCACGCATCTCGCGCAGGCCGGTGTGCTGAAGGGGCAGGCGCCACACGTGGGCAGCCTGGCCGCCGTGATGCCGTTCCGCTCGGCGTCCTTCGAGATGGATGCCGCCATCGTCGCGCGCATCCTGTCGTTGAATCCCGCAATCTACGAGGACATCCAGTTCGGCAATCCGCACGCCGGCGAGGTCCTGCAGGCACTCGGCGCGCAGATCACGCGCATGGCGACCCTGGTGGGTGAGGGCAGCGATGCTGCGCGCGCGGCATTCCGCGATGAGTTCCTGCGCGACAACCGCAGCGCGATCGGCGAGGCCACGCTGGCCGCCGGCAATTACAGTTACGAACGGATCGGTTACCTGCTGGCCGATCTCGCGGCGGGCCGGGCGCTCAGCGTGCACCTGCCCGAGGATCGCCCCGGATCGCTGCGCGCCTTGCTGCATGTCTTCGAGCGGCATGGTGTCAGTCTTTCGTCGATCCATTCCTCGCGTACGCCCGGGGGAGAAGTGCACTTCCGCATCGGATTCGATGAAGTCGATCCCGTTGCCCTGGAAAAGACAGTGTTCGACATCGTGGCGCAGGGGCTCGGGCGCGTCCTTTCGTAGCGTCGTGTTTAGCGATTCTGGACAACCTGCTGCGTAGTAAATTCGTTTACTCGACAACTGTGAGATGAGAGGCCTAGCATCGGTCCCATCGTGATGCGTGGACGTGTGCGCATCCCATCATCATCCGCAGGGAGCGACGGAGATGGCTCGCAACAACAAACTGATTTCGCTCTCGTCGGCGCGGCCACCGGTCCCGGCGATGGCTGACGAGGATGCGGTCGCGCTGTTGACGCGGATCGTGTCGGCGCAGAGCGAGATCGCCGCTGCCGGCCCGGACCCGCAGGACGTCGTGGATGCGATCACGTATCGCGCGCAAGAACTGACGCGATCGGCGGGTGCCGTGCTCGAGATCCGGGATGGCGAGAACATGCGCTACTGGTCGGCGAGCGGCATCGCGGGCAACCAGGTCGGCCTGATGCTTCCGGTGAAAGGCAGCCTGTCGGGCCGGTGCCTGGAGGAAGGGCGCGTCATGCGTTGTGACGACAGCGAGACCGACCCCCGCGTCAACCGCGAAGCCTGCCGCAACGTCGGGCTACGTTCGATGCTGGTCGCGCCGCTGTATTTCCGTCGCCAGGCCGTGGGCGTGCTCAAGGTGGTCTCGACGACGCCGGACGCATACAGCGATACCGACCAGCGCACGCTCGACCAACTGAGCACGCTGGTGGCCGCCAGCCTGTACAAGGCCATCGAGCACGCGCAGATGCGGGCTGCGCTGGAACAGAGGAAAGGGCAGGGCGATCGCGACCGCCAGCAATCCCGGGAAGGCCGCGAACGCTTGGAGGCCGTGCTGGAGGGTGCGCAGCTCACGGCCGCCCTGCAACCCATCGTGCGCCTCGCCGATGGCGCGATCGTCGGATACGAGGCGCTCGCGCGCTTCCCGGTGGAGTACGACCTGTCGACCGGACGCTGGTTCGAGGAAGCCGCACGCCACGGAATGAGCATCCAGCTGGAGCTGGCGGCGGCCCGGGTCGCGCTGGATCAGCTTGAACGGCTTCCGGCCGACGCTTACCTGGCGATCAACGTATCGCCGGAAACGGTCTGCAGCGACGCGTTGAAGTCGATGATCCAGGCGCACGACATGCGCCGCCTCGTACTGGAGATCACCGAGCACACGCCGGTGGAAGATTACGAGCGGCTCAATGCCTGCCTGTCCGCCCTGCAGGCCCTGGGCCTGCGCATCGCGGTGGACGATACCGGTGCCGGCTTCTCCAGCCTTCGGCATGTGCTGCGCCTGGCGCCGGATATCATCAAGCTCGACTTCACGCTGGTGCGCGAGGTCGACCAGCGGCCGCGCATGCAGGCCCTGATCGCGGCGTTGCTGACGTTCGCCCGCGGTACCCAGGCCGAACTCGTGGCCGAGGGCGTGGAAACCGCGGAGCAGCTCGACACCCTGAAGAACCTCGGCGTGCCCTACGCGCAGGGCTACCATCTGGGCCACCCGCAGGTGCCCTGACCCGGGAGCGTGCCCTGGCGGTCGCCAGCCCGGCGGACCGGGGCTACCATGCGGCCATGAATACCTCACCGACCCGTCTCCTGATCCATGGCGCATCCGGCAGGATGGGGCAGGCGCTGCTCCGTCTTGCGGCAGTCGAGCCCGAGCGCTACCAGATCGTTGGCGCAGTGACGCGGCGGACACCGTCGCCGCGCGTCGTCGACGGCGTACCTCATTTCGCGGCGAGTGAACTGGCGGGCGTGCCCGCGTTCGATGTCGCCATCGATTTCAGCCTGCCGGAAGGCTTCGATCCGCTCCTCGCGCTGTGCGTCGAGCGCAAGGCGGCGCTGGTGTCGGGCACCACCGGCATCTCGTCCGCGCAGCAGAACGCGCTGGCCACTGCGGCCGCCACCATTCCGCTGGTCTGGGCGACCAACTTCAGCCTCGGCGTTGCCGTCATGGCGGAACTCGTCGAGCGCGCAGCGTCGGCGTTGCAAGGTTGGGACGTCGATGTTGTGGAGTCGCACCACGTGCACAAGAAGGACGCGCCCTCCGGCACCGCCCTGACCCTGGGCCAGGCCGCCGGCAGTGCGGGTGCGCAGGTGCATTACGCCAGCCTGAGGGCCGGCGACATCGTCGGCGAACATACCGTGCAGTTCGCCGGCCTCGGCGAGCGCATCGAACTGACGCATCGGGCCACGCACCGCGACATCTTCGCCCGCGGTGCCCTGCACGTGGCGGGAAGGGTGCGCGGTCGCACGCCAGGCGCCTACCGGGTGCGCGATCTGCTGGACTGACGGGCATCCCGGCGATGCCTGCGCGGCCGCTGAACCTGAATACGACGCGCTCGGCAAGCTTCCGGTGCGCCAGCGGGCGAAAAAACGGTAGCGCTGAACAGGCCGTTTCCGTACAATTCCCGCTCGCCTGTTACCCATCGCCACGGACCGGATGAACGCCGCGTCTGCGGTTTCTTGCAGCCGCAAGCCGGTGGGACAGGGTTCCTCCACCCCAAGGCGAACCCCGTGACACGACCCGCAATTCTCGTACTCGAAGACGGCACCGTATTCGAGGGCGAATCCGTAGGCGCAGCCGGCCTTTCGGTCGGCGAAGTGGTATTCAACACCGCGATGACCGGCTATCAGGAAATCCTGACCGACCCGTCCTACGCCCGCCAGCTCGTCACTCTGACGTACCCCCATATCGGCAACACCGGCTGTACCGACCAGGACGACGAAGCATCGAAGGTCTGGTGCGCCGGCCTGATCGTGCGCGACGTGCCGCGTCGTCCCAGCAACTGGCGCAACCAGCAGGCACTGCCCGAGTGGCTGTCCACGCGCGGCATCGTCGCCATCGCCGGTATCGATACCCGCAAGCTGACCCGCATCCTGCGCGAGCGCGGCGCCCAGAACGGCGCGCTGATGGCCGGCGACGATCTCGATGTCGAAAAGGCGCTCGAGGCGGCACGCAAGTTCCCCGGCCTGAAGGGCATGGATCTGGCCAAGGTGGTGACCACCGACACGCCGTATCCGTGGCGCGACGGCCAGCTGGATCTGGACCGCAATGCCTTCGTGCAGGCGCCGGCGAAGTTCAAGGTCGTGGCCTACGACTTCGGCGTGAAGCACAACATCCTGCGCATGCTCGCCGAGCGTGGCTGCGACGTCACCGTGGTGCCCGCGCAGACCAGCGCCGCCGACGCGCTGGCGCTGCAGCCGGATGGCGTGTTCCTGTCCAACGGCCCGGGCGATCCGGCGCCGTGCGACTACGCCATCACCGCCATCCGCGAGTTCATCGCCAAGAAGATCCCGACCTTCGGCATCTGCCTGGGCCACCAGCTGTTGGCGCTCGCCGCCGGTGCGCAGACCATGAAGATGGGCCACGGTCACCACGGTGCGAACCACCCGGTGCAGGACCTCGATACGGGCCGCGTGATGATCACCTCGCAGAACCACGGCTTCGCCGTCGACGAGGCTTCGCTGCCGGCCAACGTGCGCGTGATCCACCGCTCGCTGTTCGACGGCACCAACCAGGGCATCGAACTGACCGATGCACCGGCCTTCTCGTTCCAGGGACATCCCGAAGCATCGCCCGGCCCGCACGACGTGGCGCCGCTGTTCGACCGCTTCGTGCAGTCCATGGATGCATCGCGATGAGCCTGCGACGCAACGGTCTCGGGCTTCTGCTGGCCGCCCTGGCGTTGCCGGCCGCCGCGGCCGTGCCCACCCATGAGCAGGTGAAGCAGCTGCAGCAGTTGTTCGGTTTCGACAGCGCGATCGTGCGGGTGATGGAAACGGAGGTCGGCAAGGAGCCCGCGTTCGCCGCGTTGACGCCCACGCAGCGCACGTGCCTGCTGGCGCGTATCGAACCGATCATGTCGGTGAAACTCGTCGACGCGTTCCGTACCCTGTTCGGCGATGAGCAGACGGCGGGGCAGTGGATCGCCTTCGCGCAGACCGACGGCGGCGGCAAGCTCATGCAGTTCGTGCGCAAGGGGGTGGAGGCCAGCATCAGCGGCCAGCCGGCTCCCGAAGCCGAATCGGTTCTGGGCGGAATGCCGCAGGCGCAGATGGCGCAGGTGGTCGAATTCATGGGCACACCGGCGGCCAAGGTGCTGGAGCGCGAGTTTCCGGATCTGGATATGACCGACGCCGAGCTCGAAGCCTTCAAGGACGACGCGCGGACCCATTGCGGCATCGAGGACGCCACCCTCTGAGCATCCACCGGATGCGCTGAATACCCACACCGTCGCGCTGCGCATCGCGCGCGACGGCCACGCAAGAGATCGAGGACAGCATGCCCAAGCGCAACGACCTTAAAACCATCCTGATCATCGGCGCAGGCCCGATCGTCATCGGCCAGGCCTGCGAGTTCGACTACTCCGGCGCGCAGGCCTGCAAGGCGCTGCGCGAAGAGGGTTACCGGGTGGTGCTGGTCAACAGCAATCCCGCGACCATCATGACCGACCCGGAAATGGCGGACGCGGTCTACATCGAGCCGATCAACTGGCAGACGGTCGAGAAGATCATCGCCAAGGAGAAGCCCGATGCGCTGCTGCCGACGATGGGCGGCCAGACCGCGCTGAACTGCGCGCTGGACCTGGCCGACAACGGGGTGCTGGAGAAGTACAACGTCGAACTGATCGGCGCCAAGCGCGAAGCCATCCGCATGGCCGAGGATCGCGAGCTGTTCCGCGTGGCGATGGGCGAGATCGGTCTGGAGTGCCCGAAGGCCGCCGTCGCCCACACGCTGGAAGAAGCGCTGGAGATCCAGACCCGCGTCGGTTACCCCACCATCATCCGCCCCAGCTTCACCCTGGGCGGCAGCGGCGGCGGCATCGCCTACAACCGCGAAGAGCTGGTCGACATCGTCACCCGCGGCCTGGAGCTGTCGCCGACTACCGAAGTGCTGGTGGAAGAGTCGGTGCTGGGCTGGAAGGAATTCGAGATGGAAGTGGTCCGCGACACCGCGGACAACTGCATCATCGTCTGCTCGATCGAGAACCTCGACCCGATGGGCGTGCACACCGGCGACAGCATCACCGTCGCGCCGGCGCAGACCCTGACCGACAAGGAATACCAGCGCCTGCGCGACGCCTCCATCGCGGTGCTGCGCAAGATCGGCGTGGATACCGGTGGTTCGAACGTGCAGTTCGGCATCAACGCGCAGACTGGCCGCGTGGTCGTCATCGAGATGAACCCGCGCGTGTCGCGCTCGTCGGCGCTGGCATCGAAGGCCACCGGCTTCCCGATCGCCAAGGTTGCGGCCAAGCTGGCCGTCGGCTACACGCTGGACGAACTGAAGAACGAGATCACCGGCGGCTTGACGCCTGCCTCGTTCGAGCCGGCCATCGACTACGTGGTCACCAAGATCCCGCGCTTCGCGTTCGAGAAGTTCCCGCAGGCCGACGCGCGCCTGACCACCCAGATGAAGTCGGTGGGCGAGGTGATGGCGATGGGTCGGACCTTCCAGGAATCGCTGCAGAAGGCGTTGCGCGGCCTGGAGACCGGCAAGGTCGGCCTCGACCCCACCGGCCTGGATCTGGCGGACGAGGACGATCTGGCCAAGCTGCGCCGCGAACTGAAGGCACCGGGACCGGAGCGCCTGTTCTACGTGGCCGATGCGTTCCGCGCCGGCATGACGGTGGAGCAGGTGCATGCCCTGTCGTTCATCGACCCATGGTTCCTCGACCAGATGGAAGAGATCATCGCCACCGAGCAGCAGCTCGCTGCCGATGGGCTGGGTTCGCTGGACAAGGCGCGCATGCGCAAGCTGAAGCGCATGGGCTTCTCCGATGCGCGCCTGGCGCAACTGGCCGGCACCGATGAAGCCGCCGTGCGCGTGCTGCGCAAGGCGTTGGGCGTGAAGCCGGTCTACAAGCGCGTGGACTCCTGCGCGGCCGAGTTCGCCACCGGCACGGCCTACCTGTATTCGACCTACGAGGACGAATGCGAAGCGCAGCCGACCAACCGCGACAAGATCATGATCCTCGGTGGTGGTCCCAACCGCATCGGCCAGGGTATCGAGTTCGACTACTGCTGCGTGCACGCGGCACTCGCGCTGCGCGAGGACGGGTTCGAGACCATCATGGTCAACTGCAATCCGGAAACCGTCTCCACCGACTACGACACCTCCGACCGTCTGTATTTCGAACCGCTGACGCTGGAAGACGTGCTGGAGATCGTCGAGCTTGAACAGCCGAAGGGCGTCATCGTGCAGTACGGCGGCCAGACGCCGCTGAAGCTGGCGCGTGCGCTGGAAGCCAATGGCGTGCCCGTCATCGGCACCAGCCCGGATTCCATCGACCTGGCCGAAGACCGCGAGCGTTTCCAGCAGCTGGTCGACAAGCTGGGCCTGAAGCAACCGCCGAACCGCATCGCCCGCAACGACCAGGAAGCGTTGCTGCTGGCGCGCGAGATCGGCTACCCGCTGGTCGTGCGCCCGTCGTACGTGCTGGGCGGCCGCGCGATGGAAATCGTCTATGGCGAATCCGACCTGGCGCGCTACGTGCGCGACGCGGTGAAGGTCTCCAACGACTCGCCGGTGCTGCTGGACCGCTTCCTCGACAACGCGGTGGAAGTGGACGTGGACATCATCGCCGACGCCGACGGCAACGTGCTGATCGGTGGCGTGATGGAGCACATCGAGGAAGCTGGCGTGCACTCGGGCGACTCGTCGTGTTCATTGCCGCCGTATTCGCTGTCGGCCAAGACGCAGGACGAACTGCGCCGCCAGGTGGTCGAGCTGGCGAAGGCCCTGAAGGTCGTCGGCCTGATGAACACACAGTTCGCCATCCAGTCCAGCGAAGACGGCAGCGACGACATCGTCTACCTGCTGGAAGTGAACCCGCGCGCGTCGCGCACCGTGCCGTTCGTGTCCAAGGCCACCGGCATGCCGCTGGCCAAGATCGCGGCCCGCTGCATGGCCGGCAAGACGCTGGCCGGGCAGGGCGCCACGAAGGAAATCGTGCCGGACTACTACTCGGTCAAGGAGGCGATCTTCCCGTTCGCCAAGTTCCAGGGCGTGGACCCGATCCTCGGCCCGGAAATGCGCTCCACCGGTGAGGTGATGGGCGTGGGCCGCAGTTTCGGTGCCGCCATGGCGCGTGCGCAGGAAGCCGGCGGCATCAAGGCGCCGCCGGTCGGCAAGGTGTTCATCTCGGTGCGCGACCCGGACAAGAAGCGCGTGCTGCCGGTGGCGCAGGAGCTGGTCGGCCGGGGTTACAGCATCGTGGCTACGGCGGGCACGGCGGCATGGCTCGGTGAGCACGGCATCGCCTGCGAGCAGATCAACAAGGTGCTTGAGGGCCGTCCGCATGTGGTCGACCTGATCAAGAACGGCGAAATCGTGTATATCGTCAACACCACGGAAGGACGCCAGGCGATCGCCGACTCCTTCTCGATCCGACGCGAGGCCCTGCAGCACCGCGTCACCTATTCAACCACCGTCGCCGGTGCCAAGGCGCTGGTGCATTCGCTGGAGTTCCGCGGCACCGGCCCGGTCCTGGCGTTGCAGGAACTGCACAAGGAGCTTCAAGGGTGAGAGCCCCATTGACGATGCAAGGCGCACAGCGCCTGCGCCAGGAACTGGACCTGCTGAAGACGGTCAAGCGCCCTGAAGTAATCACCGCCATCGCCGAAGCGCGTGCGCACGGCGATCTCAAGGAGAACGCCGAGTACCACGCTGCGCGCGAGCAGCAGGGTTTCATCGAAGGCCGCATCAAGCAGCTGGAAGGCGAGCTGTCGCACTCCGAGATCATCGACGTCAGCAAGCTCAACGCGGGTTCGCGCATCGTGTTCGGCGCCAAGGTGGTGCTGGCCGACGTGGATACGGACGAAGAGAAGCGTTACCAGATCGTCGGCGACCTCGAAGCCGACATCAAGCTGGGCCTGATCGCGATCTCGTCGCCGCTGGCCCGCGCCCTGATCGGCAAGCACGAGGGCGACAGCGTCACCATCGATGCGCCCGCCGGACAGCGCGAGTACGAAATCGTCAGCGTCTCCTACGCCGACTGACGGACCGATGGCCCAGGCCACCCTGCTGCTGCCTGCGCGTACCCGCCTGGTCGGGCAGGTCCTGCCGCCCGATATCGCCAAGGCGCTCGGGCGTGCCGACCGTAGCGAGGGCGACGCCGGCGAACGCGCGCAGCTGCGTCGCCAGTTCCAGCTGGTGCCCGACCACTGGCCGGTCGCCGCATTGACGCGGCAACGCGACGCGCGCGATGCGGCCGGCGCCATGTGGCTGCGTGCCGATCCGGCGCGCGTGTCGCCCGACATGACCGGTGCCCGCATGCTTGCCTATGGCGAAGCGCTGGGGCTGACCGATGAGGACACCGTCCAGTTGCTGCCGGCCTTGAAGCCCTTGTTCGGCGATGCCGGCATGTTGCTCGATGCGCCGAACGCGTCGCGCTGGTATCTGCGCCTTCCCGTGGAAGCGAAGTTGCCCGCCTTTGCACCGGCCAGCGACGTACTCGGCGACGATCTGTTCGCCCACCTGCCCGAAGGCGATGCCGGGCGCCGGTGGCGTGCGCTGCTCAGCGAGGCGCAGGTGCTGCTGCACAACCACCCGTGGAACGCACAGCGTGCGGCACAAGGCAAGCCGCCGGTGAACTCGCTGTGGTTCTGGGGGGGCGGCGTGCTGCCGGACGCGGTGCGTACCGGGTTCCGCCAGGTGAAGGGCAATGACGTGCTACTGCAGTCGCTCGCGCAGGTCGCGGGCATCGAGGCAGGTCACGCCAATGGCGAGGGCGGTGTCGATGCCTTGATCGACCTGCGTCACCTGCGCAATCTCGATCTGCTGTGCAGCGATGCGTTGCGCCCATTGCTCGATGCGCTGCGCAAGCGCGAACTGGATGCGCTGAACCTCGATTTCGAGGACGGTGCCCTGTTTTCCCTGCGTCGCGAACAACGCTGGCGACTGTGGCGAGGCGCCTTGCAGCGACTGGACACGGTGCGCCCCGACCACGTGCCGGCATGACGCCGTGCCCGCGTATCCGCCGTCGTGCCATCGCGACGGGCGGGCAGTGGCCGGACAGCGTGCCCCCCTTGCTGCGGCGCATCTACGAAGCGCGTGGCGCCTTGTCGATCGACCAGGCACAGCCCCGGCTGGCGCAGCTGTTGCCGCCCGACCTGCTGGGCGGACTGGGCGAGGCCACCGCGCTGCTGGCAGACGCGATCGCGCAGGACCGGCACATCGTCATCGTCGGCGACTTCGATTGCGATGGCGCCACCGCGTGCGCGGTCGGTGTGCGCGGCCTGTGTCTGCTGGGCGCGACGCGGGTGACGCCGGCCGTGCCCAACCGCATGGTGCATGGCTACGGCCTGTCGCCGTCGCTGGTGGACGAACTGGCCGCGTTGCAGCCCGACCTGCTGGTGACGGTCGACCACGGCATTGCGTGTCATGCCGGTATCGCCGAAGCGAAAGCACGCGGCTGGCAGGTGCTGGTCACCGACCACCACCTGCCGGGCGAGGTATTGCCGCCGGCCGACGTCATCGTCAATCCGAACCTGCGTGGCGATCCGTTCCCCAGCAAGATGCTGGCCGGCGTCGGCGTGATGTTCTACGTACTGCTGGCGTTGCGCCGCGTGCTGCGCGAGCGCGGCGCGTTCGTGGGCGCCGAACCGGATCTCTCCACGCTGCTGGATCTCGTCGCCATCGGCACGGTCGCCGACCTCGTGCCACTGGACGCGAACAACCGCGCGCTCGTCGGTGCCGGCCTGCGCCGCTTGCGCGCAGGGCAGGGGTGCACCGGCTTGCAGGCGCTGATGCGGGCGGCCGGCCGCGATCCTGCACGCCTGACCGCGGCCGACATTGGCTTCGCCATCGCTCCGCGCCTGAATGCGGCCGGTCGCCTGGAGGACATGGCGCTGGGCATCGCGTGTTTGCTGACGGACGACGCCACCCAGGCCGACGAGATGGCACGCGTGCTGGAGGGCATCAACGCCGAACGCCGCGGCGTGCAGCAGCAGATGGTCGACGAGGCGCAGGCGGCGCTGTCCCGTATCGAGACCGGCGAGGATGCGCCGGTGCCGCTGGCGCCCTGCCTGTTCGATCCGGAATGGCATCCCGGCGTCGTCGGCCTGGTCGCGTCCAAGATCAAGGAAAGGCTGCACCGCCCGGTGATCGCGTTCGCGCCGGCCGAGCCGGGCAGCACCACCTTGCGGGGTTCCGCGCGGTCGATCCCGGGTTTCCATATCCGCGATGCACTGGCCGCCGTCGATGCCGCGCATCCCGGCCTGGTTCAGCGCTTCGGCGGCCACGCCATGGCGGCGGGACTGTCGTTGGACGAAAGCGCGCTGCCGCAGTTCCGGGCCGCCTTTCACCAGCACGCAGCGGCAATGCTCGACGACGACCTGCTGCGCGAGGAAGTGCTGAGCGATGGCGAGCTGGCCTCGGGCGAGCTCGATCGCGCGCATGCCGACGTGCTGCGCAGCGCCGGGCCGTGGGGGCAGGGCTTTCCCGAACCGGTATTCGATGGCGAGTTCGACGTACTGGACTGGCGTGTGGTCGGGGAAAAGCACCTGAAATTCTCGCTCCGGGCCGCCGGACACGCCGTGCCGCTGAGCGCCATCCAGTTCAACGGCTGGCACGACGATCCGCCTCCTGCGCGCATCCACGCGGCCTACCAGTTGGATACCGACGACTGGCGCGACCGCCGCGGCATCCAGTTGCTGCTGCGCCATTGGACACCGGCCGCCTGAGCACGCGTCAGGACGGCTGCGGATCCCGTGTGGCGGAGGGATGCGTCGTCGGTGCGTTGCGCTTCAATCCGAACAGCGGCCGAAGCGGAGGGACACGACGCACCACTTCGTAACCGGCGAAGCACAAGCCCAGGGTCAGGACCACGAGTGCAGGGCCTTCCAGCAGCGGGGGCAGTTCGAACCGTTGGGCGTTGTAGGCCAGCAGCACGATGATCGTCTGATGCAGGATGTAGACCGGGAACACCGCCTGCGACAGGTAGCGCAACGCGCGGCTGTCACCGGGATTCCAGCGTCGCGCGAAGCCGAGGATCGCGGCGATCGCACACCATTGGTTCAGTCCCCATGCGCCCCGCATCACGATGCGCAGCCATTGCGGGGGTTCGACATCGGCGAAGGCAGAGAAGTAGAGGACGATGGAAGCCCAACTGATCAGCCACAGGGCCAGCGCCGCCCAGCGCACGCGCACGAACGCACGCCACACCGCGTCGCAACGTGCGACAAGGAAGCCCAACAGGAAGATGCCGAAGTACTGGACGTGGTTGTACCCGTCGTCGATGAGGGCATGGGTCGAGCCGAAGGTGCCGATCAGGGCGATCCTTGCTGCGGCGAAGAACAGCACCGGCCAGAGCAGAATCCCGAGATTCGAGGCGAGGACGGCGGCGAGCCGGTCCGACATGCGCTGTATCGCGGCTGGCGCGCATCGCGTCAGCGCCCAGACGAGGACCGTGTAGACCCACAGGTACGCGACGAACCACAGGTGGTTCCAGGTCGGCAACCGCAGGCAGCCGTCGTCGTCGCAGAAGCTGCCGTCGGCCGCAAGGTAGCGCCCCCAGAACGCGAGGTAGCCGTCGTGGTAGCCACCGGGATATCGCGAATCGAGCAGTTCGTAGTACGCCTGCGGGGGCACGATCACGAGCATCCCGAAGACCAGTGGCACCAGCAGCCGCCATGAGCGCGGGCCGAGGAAACCCGTGCGCGTGCCGCCGGCGTCCGCTGCGCTCCGGGCCTTGCCGAGCAGGAACGCGGTGGCCGTGCCGGACACCAGGAACAGCAAGGACAGTCGCCACGGCGAACTGAGCATCATGAACGGTTCCAGGGCATCGCTGGCGGCCGGGCTCTTCACGTGCCAGTCCCAGGTCACGTAGTACATGCCCACGTGGTACAGCACGAGCAGCCCGAAGGCGCAGACGCGGACCCAGTCCAGATCGTGGCGGCGTTGCATGGTGGTCTCTCTTCATTGCGGATGACCAGCGTCGCCGGTCGGCTATCTCGAGGCCATCGCAAAGGGATGCGTCGCGGTCGCGCAGGGGCCAGTGGCGGGTGGTGAGGGACCAATCGCGGACGGTATGCGTTGTCACGAACGTTAGAATGCGGGCATGACCGAGCAGGCCACGCTGACGTACGAACGGTATCTGCCTTGGCGCCGCTGGGCCGAGATCGGCTTCTGGGTCGCGATGATCGGGGCGAACTGCATCGCCAACAGCATCACCACGCTGATGGACTTCCGCCGGGGAGACTCGGGCGTGCAAGCCTGGGAGCCTGCGGTGTGGGAGGCCAGCAGTGCGGTCATGTGGCTGCTGGTGGTGCTACCGGCGATGGCTTGGTTCACCCGCCGCTATCCCTTCCAATGGGGTGACTGGCGGCGGCAACTGGTGCGCTACGCGGCTGCCAGCGTCATCGTCTGCCTGGTACACGTGGTCGGCATGGTGGCGCTGCGCATGCTGGCCTACCGGACCCAGGGGATGACCTACGACTTTGGGCCATGGCCGCGCGAGTTGTTCTACGAGTACCTGAAGGACATCCGCAGCTTCGCCTACATCGTGCTGACCATGGAGGCGTATCGCCTGCTGTTGCGTCGCTGGCAGGGCGAGGCCAGTCTGCTCGCCGAACCCGACGAAGGTCCGCCGCTGGAACCGGTGGACAGGCCGGAACGCTTCCTCATCCGCAAGCTCGGGCGGGAATTCCTGGTGGCCGCCAACGACATCGAGTGGATGCAGGCCGCCGGCAACTACGTCAATCTGCGCGTACGCGGGCACGATTATCCGTTGCGCAGCACCATCGGCGGCATCGAGACGCGACTGGATCCGCGGATGTTCGCCCGTATCCACCGCAGCTACATCGTCAGCCTGGACCAGGTGGCCTCGATCGAGCCGCTGGACACCGGCGATGCGCGCGTGCACATGAAGGACGGCAGCGCCCTGCCATGCAGTCGGCGCTACCGGCAGGACCTGCGCCAACGCACCGGCGCTGCCGACGCCTAGCTACGCCGCGCGCGTCGCCGGCACCTGCGGCAGGCGTTCCACCGCATAGCTGGCGACTAGCTCGATGGCGCCGCCGCGGACGGCTTCCTCGGGCGCTTCCAGCAATGCCTGCAGCGTGGCGCCGGCCGGCAACGCGCGTCCCCACAGGCCGGCCCAGGCGTTGCGGCGGTCCTTGGCGGCATACAGGGCACGGTCCGCCATGCGCAGCGCATAGTCCCAGCCGCCAGCTGCGTTGTCGAAGAACGGGAATGGCGCGAAGCCCAGCGATACGGTCAACGGCCACTGCTGCCGCGGTGCCAGCTCGTGCACTTCGCACAGCGCTTCGTGCAGGCGCGAGGCCACGGTGCAGGCCTGCGCCTCGGTCAGGTCGGCGCAGGCCATCAGGAACTCCTCGCCGCCCCAGCGGGCGATGACGTCGTCGACGCGACCGATGTCGCGCAGGCGGCGCGCCAGGGCGACCAGCACCTGGTCGCCGGCATGGTGGCCGAAGCCGTCGTTGACCTTCTTGAAATGGTCGATGTCGATAAGGAACAGGACGTGCCGGGTGCCGGCCACCGGGCGTTGCGACGAGATCGCCTTCATCGCTTCGGTCGCGGCCCGCCGGTTGCGCAGGCCGGTGAGGGAGTCGGTGGCGCTGACCTTGCGCAGCTGCCGGTTCTTGCGACGCTGCAACAGGCCGAATCCGACACCGGCAAGCACCAGCAGCACCAGCAGGGCGACCCCATAGCGGCGCAGCAGCGTCGACTTCTCGTCGTTCAGCACGCGGATCTGCGCCTGGTGGCGCATGGTCGCCAGTTCGCGTTGCGCGGCGGCGCTCTCGCTGCGGGCCTGCAGGTCGGCCAGCAACTCCAGCCGTTGTTCCTTCAGCGTCTGCATTTCAAGCGCGTGCAGGCGCGCGCCGACGTCCATGGCGTCGTCCGCCTGGCCCTGAGCGGCATGTGCGGCCATCCAGGCGCGCAGCACTTCGCGCTGCTTCTGCGGCTGCGGCGTGCCGTCCACGTTCGACCAGGCACGCTTCGCGGTCGCCAACGCGCCCGCGTAGTCGCCCGACAGGCGTTGCAACGTCGACAACTTCGCTAGCGATCCCGCCAGGCCGGGTTTGTCGGCACTGTCCTGCTGTGCCTTGATCGCGGCGTCGAGCAAAGGCCGGGCCTGCGCGAGGCGGCCCTGTGCGATCCAAAGGCCGGCCCGCTCGGCGCGCAGACGGTCGACCACCGACTGCGCCTGCTTGCGGCGCGCCAGCGCCTCGCCTTCGTCGATCACGGCCATCGCCTCCTCGGTGCGGCCGAGCCGGACCAGGTTGAGCGCGTGGTTGTGCAGGATCAGCGGATCCTCCAGGCCGACCGAACCCGCGGCCGCCAGCGCCTTGCGGTAGTAGCCATCCGCGACTTCCGGCGAATCGAGGTAGTCCGCATGGATCAGGCCGATGTTGGTCAGCGTGGTGGCCTGGAAAAGGGCGGCCTCCTCGGCCGGCAGCTGCGCGGCAAGGCCCTGCGCATGCAGGTAGGCGGCTTCCGCGCGATGGATCTGGCCTGCGCCGTGGAACACGGAGCCGGCCTGCGAGTAGGCGCGTGCACGGAACTGCGCGGGCAGGCGGGGGTGCTCCTTCACCAGCCGCTCCATCTGCGCACCGGCCTCCACGGCGCGGGTCCTGTCGCCCGCGAGCCCGGCCGCGATGCCGAGGCAGCTGTAGACCTTCACTTCATCCTCGACCGCCAGGTCGGGCTCGCGCAGCAGCGACTCCGCCAGCGCGACGGCGACCGGAGGCGCATCGCGTCGCAACTGCAGGCAACGCTTCACCTCGTCCGCGCGCCGGTCGACGACCGGCTGCGTGCCTTGGGCACGTGAAGACGGCAGGCCGAGCAGCAAGACGAGGCCGAGCAGGCAAGGCAGCAGCGGGACGGGCAGGGGAGTGGCGGGAGTCGGCATGTGCGGACGGCTCTCGGGAGGACGCGCCTGCAGCGATGCAAGTCCCGTTCCAGCCGCCGGGCGTCGGCTCGTCGTCGCGTGAGCCTCTGGTATCCTTGCCGACCGTTTCCAGCCCCCGCCCCACACCCCATGATCGAGCTCAATCCCATCCGCCAGCGCATCGCCGACCTGCAGGACAGGCTGGCCTCGCTCCGGGGGTATCTTTGACTACGATGCCAAGCGCGAGCGCCTGGAAGAAGTAAACCGCGAGCTGGAAAGCCCGGACATCTGGAACAACGCCGAGTACGCCCAGCAGCTCGGTCGCGAGCGCTCGCTGCTGGACAAGACGGTCAACGGCATCCGCGACATCGAGGAAGGCCTGGCCGGTGGCAGCGAGCTGCTGGAACTGGCCGAGATGGAGAACGACGAGGACACCGCGCAGGCCGTGGTGGCCGATGTCGAGCGCTATGCCGTGCATGTCGGCAAGCTGGAATTCCAGCGCATGTTCTCCGGCAAGATGGACAGCTCCAACGCCTTCGTCGACATCCAGGCCGGCGCCGGCGGCACCGAGGCGCAGGACTGGGCGGAAATCCTGCTGCGCATGTACCTGCGCTGGTGCGAATCGCGTGGCTGGAAGACCGAGCTGATGGAGGCCAGCGGTGGAGACGTCGCCGGCATCAAATCGGCCACGCTGCGGGTGGAAGGCGATTTCGCCTACGGCTGGCTGAAGACCGAGACCGGCGTCCACCGCCTGGTGCGCAAGTCGCCGTTCGACTCGGACAACCGCCGCCATACCAGTTTCACCTCGGTGTTCGTGTCGCCTGAAGTCGACGACAACATCGACATCGACATCAATCCGGCCGACCTGAAGACCGATGTGTACCGCTCGTCCGGCGCCGGTGGCCAGCACGTCAACAAGACCGAATCGGCGGTGCGCATCACCCACGTGCCGACCGGCATCGTGGTCGCCTGCCAGACCGGCCGCAGCCAGCACCAGAACCGCGACAACGCGATGAAGATGCTGGCCGCCAAGCTGTACGAGCTGGAAATCCATAAGCGCAACGCCGAGCGCGACGCGGTGGAAGCCACCAAGTCCGACATCGGCTGGGGCAGCCAGATCCGCAACTACGTACTGGACCAGAGCCGCATCAAGGACCTGCGCACCGGTATCGAACGTTCGGATACGCAGAAGGTCCTGGACGGCGACCTGGACGAGTTCGTCGAGGCCAGCCTGAAATCCGGCCTGGAAGCGGGCTCCAAACGCATCGACGCTTGATTCGGCCAATCCCCCTGTGGGAGCGACGTCAGTCGCGAATGGCCACCGAGAAAGCTCGCGACTGACGTCGCTCCCACGTTCCAGAAGACGACACGACCCCATGACAGAACAAGCCGCTCCGCAGGACGAGAACAGCCTCATCGCCGAGCGTCGCGCCAAACTGACCGCATTGCGCGGGCAGGGCATCGCGTTCCCGAACGATTTCCGCCGCACCGACTACGCCGGCGATCTGCAGACGCAGTACGAGGATGCCGATCTGTGGTCCGGCGAGGCACTGGAAGGCAGCGGCCGGCAGGTGAAGCTGGCCGGCCGCCTGATGGCCAAGCGTGTGATGGGCAAGGCCAGCTTCGTGCAGATCCAGGACGAGTCCGGCCGCATCCAGCTGTTCCTCCAGTCCAATACCCTGAGCGACACCTACGACGCGTTCAAGGGCTGGGACATCGGCGACATCATCGGCGTCGAAGGCGGCCTGACCCGCACCCGCACCGGCGAGCTGTCGGTGAAGGCCGAGGGCCTCCGCCTGCTGACCAAGTCGCTGCGCCCGCTGCCGGACAAGTGGCATGGCCTGTCGGACGTGGAGCAGCGCTACCGCCAGCGCTATGTCGACCTGATCGTCACCCCGGAAGCACGCGCGGTGTTCATCAAGCGCTCGCGCATCATCCGCGCGATCCGCGAATGGCTGGATACCCGACGCTTCCTCGAAGTCGAGACGCCGATGATGCATTACATCCCCGGCGGCGCCGCGGCCAAGCCGTTCACCACCCACCACAACGCGCTGGACCTGGACCTGTACCTGCGCGTGGCGCCGGAGCTCTACCTGAAGCGCCTGGTGGTCGGCGGGCTTGAGCGCGTGTACGAGATCAACCGCAACTTCCGCAACGAGGGTGTCAGCACCCGCCACAACCCCGAATTCACCATGCTCGAACTGTACGAGGCCTATGCCTCGTACACCGAGATCATGGACCTGACCGAAGGCGTCATCCGCGATGTGGCGCACGAGGTGCTGGGTACCGGGCAGGTCGTCTGGGACGGGCAGGACATCGATCTGGAGCCGGCGTTCCGCCGCTGGCGCATGGACGAGGCCGTCCGCCACCACAACCCCGAGATCAGCGCCGCCGACTGCACCGATCGCGACGCGCTCGTGCGGCACTGCGAGCGCCTGAAGATCCATGTGAAGCCGTCGTACGGCTGGGGCAAGCTGCTGCTGGAGATCTTCGAAAAGACGGTGGAGCACACCCTGGTGCAGCCGACCTTCATCACCGACCATCCGGTGGAAGTGTCGCCGCTGGCCCGCGCCAACGACGACCAGCCGGGCTATACGGATCGGTTCGAGCTGTTCATCAACGGCAAGGAGATCGCCAACGGCTTCTCCGAACTCAACGATCCCGAGGACCAGGCGGCGCGCTTCATGGCGCAGGTACAGGCCAAGGAAGGCGGCGACGACGAGGCGATGCACTTCGATGCCGACTACATCCGCGCACTGGAAGTCGGGCTGCCGCCGACCGGCGGCCTGGGTATCGGCGTCGACCGCCTGGTCATGCTGCTGACCGGCTCCGATTCGATCCGTGACGTCTTGCTGTTCCCGTACATGCGTCCTGAAAGCCAAGGCTGAACACGACGTCCCGGCGCGCCAACGAAGTGACGCTCCGGGGCAGAATACGCACCCGTCCGGATGACGCGGCGGGGCCACTGCTGCGGAAAGGACGGTCGTCGGATGGCCGTTCTGCCGCCAGCTACCCGCCACGGACCGGCTGGGAGGGCGGCAAATCCGTGACGGAGGTCAATTTGTTGAGTCCCGACAGGCCGTGGCGGCGGCTGGCACGCTTCCTGCGTCGCTTTACGCGCAGGACGGTCAATTTTCCGCCGCCCGCGCCGATAGAGATCAGGGGAGGGGGCCCCGTGATTCGCATCGGTTCCCTTCGTGGTTCACGGACCCCGCCCGGGACCGTGCCGCCGGACAGGACTGACGACATGTTGGATGCGAGCCCCGCCGGAGTATCCTTGCCCGACAGCCACGCGATGTGGCCACAAGGGGTGGGTAACGCTTTGAACATCGTCATCGTCGACGATCAGACGTCTGCGCGCACGATGCTGCGCCATGTCATCGAGGACATCGCGTCCGAGCTGGCCGTCCATGATTTCGGCGATCCGCTGGCCGCACTGGAATGGTGCGAGAAGAACCGTACCGACCTGCTGCTGCTGGATTACCGCATGCCGGGCATGGACGGGCTGGAGTTCGCGCGGCGCTTCCGCCGGCTGCCGATGCACCGCGACATCGCGATCATCCTGATCACCGTGGTCGGCGACGAACCGATCCGCCAGGCGGCGCTGGAAGCGGGCGTCATCGACTTCCTGGTCAAGCCGGTGCGGCCGCGCGAACTGCGCGCCCGCTGCCGCAACCTGCTTCAGCTCCGCCAGCAGTCCGAGAACGTCAAGCAGCGCGCCCTGTCGCTGGAGCAGCGCCTGCTGTCCAGCATGCACGAGGTCGAGGAGCGCGAACGCGAGACCCTGTCGCGCCTGGCGCGCGCCATCGAGTACCGCGACAGCGGTACCAGCGCCTACCTGGAACGCATGGCCCACGTGGCCGGCCTGATCGCCGAACAGCTCGGCCTGCCGGAAGACGAGGTGCGCACCATCGAGATGGCGGCGCCGCTGCACGACATGGGCAAGATCGCGATCCCGGATTCGGTACTGATGAAGGCCGGTCCGCTGACCGCGGACGAAACCGAGGTCATGCGCCGCCACCCCAAGATCGGCCACCAGCTGCTGTCCGGCAGCCAGAACCGCTTCATCCAGACCGGTGCGCTGATCGCGCTGCGGCACCACGAGCGCTACGACGGCAGCGGCTATCCCGATGGCCTCGTCGGCGAGCAGATCCCGTTGGAAGCGAGGATAGTGGCGGTTGCGGACGTGTTCGATGCCCTGATCTCGCCGCGACCGTACAAGAAGGCATGGGAAAAGGACGCCGCGCTGGCTTACCTGTACGCCCAGCGCGGTCGCCTGTTCGATCCCGCATGTGTCGACGCGCTGATCCGTGGGCGGGCGCGGCTGGACGACATCTGCGAACGCTATTCGACGGTGCAGAGCCGTCCAGGGATGGAGTGAGCCATGACCAATCCCATCAGCTGGATCAAGTCGCGACTGGCGCATCGCGGCGACAGCGAGCACGGCCAGGCGCTGATCCGCGTCGCGTTGATCTCCATCATCCTGGCCTACGCGCTGCTGCCGTCCTCGCGCGCCGCATTGCCGGCTGACCAGTACACCATCGTCCTGACCATCATCACCTCCGGCCTGGTCAACGGCCTGGGCATTTTCGCGTGGCTGCTGGTGCAACCGGGCCAGTCGCACGTCCGGCGCGGCCTGGGCATGGTCGCCGACTACGGCCTGCTGGCCGCGGCGATGAACGGCATGGGCGAGCCGCTATCGTGGGCGTACGTCGTGCTGATGTGGATCACGGTGGGCAACGGCCTGCGCTACGGCAACCGCTACCTGGTCGTCGCGGTGGCGATGGCCAGCACCGCGTTCGCCGCGGTGGTCGCCATGAACGACTACTGGCACGCCAACCTGACGCTGGGCGTGGGCCTGGTGCTCGGCCTCATCGCGGTGCCGATGTATCTGTCCGGCCTGCTGCGCGACCTGACCCGCGCCACCGACGAAGCGCGCCGCGCGAACGAGGCCAAGAGCCGCTTCCTCGCGAACATGAGCCATGAGTTCCGCACGCCGCTGAACGGCCTGGCGGGCATGTCCGAACTGCTGGCGACAACGCGTCTGGATGCGGAGCAGCGCGAGTGCCTGTCCACGATCCAGGCCTCCACGCGCACCCTGCTGGGCCTGGTCGAGGACGTGCTGGACATCTCCGCGATCGAGGCGGGCAAGGTCAAGCTCAACGTGGTGGAGTTCTCGCCGCGCGAACTGGTCGACAACATCGGTCTGATCCTGATGCCGCAGGCACGTGGCAAGCAGGTGCGCTACGAAGGCGTCGTCGACGATGCGATCCCGCTGAAGCTGCGCGGCGACGCCGGCCACCTGCGGCAGGTGCTGCTGAACCTGGCCGGCAACGCGGTCAAGTTCACCGACGAGGGCGAAGTACGCGTGGTCGTCACGCCGACCCTGGTCGAGGGCAGCCAGGTGCGCCTGCGCTTCACCGTGACCGATACCGGCATCGGCGTGCCGGTCGCCCTGCGCGAGCGCCTGTTCGAGGCCTTCGAGCAGGCCGACGTCAGCCTGTCGCGTCGTTACGGCGGTACCGGTCTGGGCACGACGATCGCCAAGGGCCTGACCGAGGCGATGGGCGGCACCATCGGGTTCGAGAGCCATGAACAGCGTGGCAGCTGCTTCTGGGTCGAGCTGCCGTTCGAAGCGGTGCCCGAGCGCGTTGTGGTACCTGCGGTGCACGGCCATGCGGAGTGGCTGCGGGAAGAACCGGAAACGTCGAGCGCGGAAAACATCATCGCGTTCTCCGATCCGTTCCTGCGCCATCGCGCACGCGTGCGCAGCATGCAGATCCTCGTGGCCGACGACCACGAAGCCAATCGCATGGTCGTCCAGCGGCTGCTGCAGAAGGCGGGCCATCGCATTACCTGCGTCAACGGCGGCGAAGAAGTGCTGGATGCGCTGGAGTCGGCTTCCTATGACGCCGTCATCTGCGATCTGCACATGCCCGGGTTGAGCGGCCTGGACCTATTGAAGCAGCTACGCGTGATGGAGGCCGGCAGCGGCAGCCGCACTCCGGTGCTGATCCTCAGCGCGGATGTCACGCCCGAATCGATCCAGCGCTGCGAGCAGGCCGGCGCACGCGCGTTCCTGGCCAAGCCGGTCGTCGCGACGCGCCTGTTGGATGCACTGGCCGATATCGCCACCTCCGGCCGGGTCACCGCCACCGCGGTTTCCATGGCACCCGCGCGTGCTGCGGAAGTCTCGGACGGCGTGCTCGATGTCAGCGTACTGGACGAACTGACAGCGCTCGGCATGGGCGAGGCGTTCGAGCGCGAATTCATCGAGCAGTGCCTCAACGACGCGGACGGATGCATCGGCGCCATGGCGCATGCGATGGAGCGTGGCGATGGCGAGCACCTGCGCGAGCATGCGCATGCGCTGAAAGGCGTGGCCAGCAACCTGGGCCTGGTGAAACTGGCGGCCGCGGCGGGCGAAATGATGAGTTTGGCCGACTGGCAGATCACACGCGAATGGCGTCATCGCCTGGCGGCGCTGAACTCCCACCTGAGTCACGGCCGTGCTGCACTCGATGCCCGGCAACGTATCCGTGGTGCGGTGGACAAGGGCAGCGAAAGCACGTCGCCGTGACGCGGCTGCCCGCCGCCCATGACGGCGGTGGGTGGCAATGGTGGAGCGGTGTGGTATTGGGTCCGCCGGTGGCGGGTCCCTGGCGAGTACGGTGACCCGGACTCGCCCTTGAAGACGCAGAATGCGCTTCAACCCCCTGATTTCCCCTGTGGTCGTCTGCGGTGAAAGCAGCGTTGCAGGATGTACTCAGGCCGCGCGGATGGAGCGCTTTTCCTGCGCGCGCACGATACGCTCCATCATCTTCAGCGACTTGTCGCCGAGCGTCAGGGCGGTGTCGACCCACACTTCGGTGATGCCCATCAGTTCGTCATAACCGACCGGCTGCGCCAGGTTGCGGCAGGCGTTCAGCGCCAGGTGCGCGTGCGGCGAACGGCGCTGCTTGTCGATGATCGTCTGCACGGCGGCCGCGCCCTGGCCCTTGGGCACGAGCACATCGACCACGCCCAGCTTGTACAGCTCGTCGCTCGTGTAGATGTTGCCTTCCAGGATGATCTTCTCGGCGACCTGCGGCGACACGCGCTTGCACAGGAACGAGTAGGCGCCCATGCCCGGGAACAGACCGAACAGCACTTCCGGCAGGCCCATGTCCACGCCTTCTTCGGCCACGATGGTGTGGCAGGACAGCGCGATTTCCAGACCACCGCCCAGTGCGTCGCCCTGGATCAGCGCGATGGTGCGCACGTCGCCGCCGAGGCCGGTGTTGAGATGGTGGACGCCATCGATGCAGCGACGCGCATAGCTCAGCAGGCGGTCGCGGTTGTTCTCGCGGATCAGCTGGGAGAACAGTTCCAGGTCGCCGCCCAGGTTGAACGCGCTCGCGTCGGAGGCGACGACGAGATGACGCAGTTTGCCCGGCTGGCGCTGGGATTCGCGCAGGGTGATGGAGTTCATGAAGCTCAGCACGTCGTCGAGCATCTGGCTGCGGAAGCAGGGGCGCACGCCCGGTGCGACATCCGAATGCATGTACATCCAGTGCGCGTCACCGCTCGGTTCGGATTCGACGCGGATGGTCGGGAAGGCACGGGTACGCTGCAGTTTTTCGACGTTGTTCATGGAGAGCTCCTTGGAGGGGTATTGCCCGCGCGGCAGGGGAAGCGGGTGACGGATTAATGTGACGCAGGTGGCATCACGCGCCGATCCTACACCTGAACGAATAATTAAAATCCAGTGCACACGCGCGCTTGCGGCATGTTGCCGGCGTCAAGTCGCCACCAGTCTCGATATTTGTGACAGGCGTCTAGAATCCACCCCTAAAGTCCTGAACCCAAAGAAAAAGGCCGGCACAAGGCCGGCCTTTCCGATAAAGCTGAACAGGGCTTTCAGGAGGTCTTGGCGGGCTCGCGCAGTTCCTTGCGCAGGATCTTGCCGACGTTGGTCTTCGGCAGTTCCGTGCGGAACTCGATGTGGCGCGGCTGCTTGTAGCCGGTCAGGTTGTCGCGGCAGAACGCCTTGACCTGCTCGGCGGTCAGGGCAGGGTCCTTCTTCACGATGAAGACCTTCACCGCTTCGCCCGACTTGTCGTCCGGCACGCCGATCGCCGCCACTTCCAGCACGCCCTCGAGGCCCGCGATCACGTCCTCGACTTCGTTCGGGTACACGTTGAAGCCGGAGACCAGGATCATGTCCTTCTTGCGGTCGACGATGTAGAAGAACCCGTTCTCGTCCATCTTCGCCATGTCGCCGGTGTGCAGCCAACCATCGGCGTCCATGACGTTCGCGGTTTCTTCGGGACGCTGCCAGTAGCCCTTCATCACCTGCGGCCCCTTGATGCACAGTTCGCCCACTTCGCCCAGCGGCACGACGTTGCCGTCGTCGTCCTTCAGGCAGGCATCGGTGGACGGCACCGGCAGGCCGATGGCGCCGTTGTAATCGTGCAGATCCATCGGATTGATGCAGGCGGCGGGTGAGGTTTCGGTCAGGCCGTAGGCCTCGACCAGCGTGACGCCGGTGACCTTCTTCCATTTCTCCGCGACGGCGCGCTGCACCGCCATGCCGCCACCGAGCGTCATCTTGAGGTTGGAGAAATCCACCTCGTCGAAGCCCGGTGTGTTGAGCAAGCCATTGAACAACGTGTTGACGCCGGTGATCGCGGTGAAGCGCGTGGCCTTCAGTTCCTTCACGAAGCCCGGCATGTCGCGCGGGTTGGTGATCAGGTGGTTGAGGCCGCCGAGCTTCATGAAGACCAGGCAGTTCGCCGTCAATGCGAAGATGTGGTACAGCGGCAGCGCGGTGATGATCACCTCGTTGCCGTAGTCCAGACCGGTGCCCACCCACACGCCGGCCTGCTGCATGTTCGCCACCAGGTTGCGGTGCGTCAGCATCGCGCCCTTGGCGACGCCGGTGGTGCCGCCGGTGTACTGCAGGAACGCGATGTCGCCGGAGTCGATGTCGACCTCGGGCAGCGTGTGCAACTGGCCGAGCGTCAGCGTGTCCTTGAAACGCACGGTGCCGGGAATGTCGTAGTCCGGCACCATCTTCTTCACGTACTTGAGGACGAAGTTGACGATGGCGCCTTTCGGGAACCCGACCAGGTCGCCGAGCGCGGTGGTGACCACCTGCTTGACCTGCGTCCCGGCGAGGGCTTCCTGTGCGGTCTTGCCGAAGTTGTCGACGACCAGCAGCACGCTGGCGCCCGAATCCACCAGCTGGTGCTTCAGCTCGCGCGGGGTGTACATCGGATTGACGTTGACCACCGTCAGGCCGGCGCGCAACACGCCGAAGATCGCGATGGGGTACTGCAGGCAGTTCGGCATCATGATGGCGACGCGGTCGCCCTTCTTGAGCTTGAGCTCGCCGAGCAGGTACGCGGCGAACTGCCGGCTGAGCTTGTCGATCTCGCCGTAGGTCAGGGTCTTGCCGAAGTTGCGGAACGCGGGGCGGTCGCGGTACTTGCTGATGGCCTCATCGAAGACGGAGACGATGGAGCGGTACTGCTCCAGGTCCACCTGCTGCGGCACGCCTTGCGGGTAGCTCTTGAACCACGGACGTTCCTGACTCATCGTTCCATTCCCTCCCCAGGGTCTTCGGGCCGCCTCGCGGCGTTCAATGGGCAAACGCCGGAGATGGCGCCTGCTGGGAGCATACCGTTCCGGATGGAAAAGGCGAAGGTTTCGATGACGAAGACCGGATTCACCGCGTGCGGGTGGCTGCTCGCCTGCATGCTGATGCTGGCCGCCTGCGCAGGCGATGCGCCGGAAGCGCAGTTGCGGCGGCAGTTCGATGCGATGCAGGCGGCGGTCGAAGCCGGCAAGGCAGGCGATTTCATCGACGGCGTCAGTCCGGATTTCA
Source organism: Pseudoxanthomonas sp. PXM01 (assembly GCF_014851815.1). Classification (GTDB taxonomy): domain Bacteria; phylum Pseudomonadota; class Gammaproteobacteria; order Xanthomonadales; family Xanthomonadaceae; genus Pseudoxanthomonas_A. The sequence continues at coordinate 449,620 of NZ_JACVAJ010000001.1, read as the reverse complement.
CCGGTGAGGAGGGGATCGATCGTGCTGCGTTGCACAACATGATCCGGGCCCACACGCTGATGAATGCGCGCATCGGCGCCACCACGGGACCGCTCGACGTCAGGGTGGAGGGCGACAACGCAGAGCTCGCGTTCAACGTGCTGCTGACCTCCAGCAGCGGACGCCTGCTGCCGAACCAGGCCGGCACCTATCGCGTCACGACCGCCTGGCGGCGCGAGGATGGCGACTGGCGCGTGTACCACGCCCGCTGGGAGCGCGGGCAGTGATCACTTCACCGGCGTGAGCTTCCCGGGCGTCCAGCGATAGCGCAGCGTCTTGCTGACGCTCGGGCAGCAGCGGGGATCGTTGGGGCCAGGCCACTTCGTCGTGAGCTGGATAAGGCCGTCTGCGACCGTCATGCCTTCGACCAGCCCCAGGGGATCGTGCGTTTCGCCCGCTGCCGCGTAGCGTGCCCCCTGTTTGGCCAGCACTGCGACACCGTTGTTCGAATAGGTAGGGCCGTACATCGTCCACAGGACGACGATTTCATCCTGGCCATCTCCATTGAGATCGGCCGCAAGGACCTCGGTGGCTTCATAGCTTTCCATGTGGCCCGCCTGTTTGCCGGCGACGAACTGGTCGGCGATCTTCTTCGACGCGTCCGCGCCGGAAGCGGCGGCGAAACGCGTGGCCGGCAGCATGCCGATGCAGAGGCAGGCGCACCCGATGAGTGCGCGCGGAAGCTTGGTCTTCAATGCCCGTCCCCTACGGCCTTCGGAAGAAGGCCTTCAACAGCCGCAACGCAAGGAGGGCGAGCAACCGGCAATAGGTCGGGTTGCCCGCGCGCGCTCGGGACGGGATCATCGAGCCTTACAGAAAAGGGGAAGAGATCCATGTCGATTCGCTGGAAGATCCTGGCATGCCTGTGGCTGGCCGCCGGCAACGCCGTTGCGCAGGACGCGCTGCCTTACCAGACGCCGCCTGCGGAGATCCTGCAACTGGCAGACGTACAGCGTCCCCCCAGCGTCGTGGCGGACAGCGGCAAGACGCGGCTGGTGCTGTTCTATCGGGATGCGTTCAAATCGCTGGCCGAACTGTCCGACGAGGAACTGCGGCTGGGCGGCCTGCGGGTCAATCCGCGAACCAACATCGCCAGCACCGCCACCTACTTCAACAACCTGCAGGTGCAGGAACTCGCCGGAGGCCCGGCGCGGCAGGTGACCGGCCTTCCGGCGCTGCCACGCCTGGCCAACTTCGTCTGGTCACCCGATGAAACGCGGCTGGCCTTCACCCACACCACGCGTACCGGCGTCGAAGTGTGGGTGCTCGAGCTGGCGTCGGCACGGGCGACGCGCCTGACCGAAGCGCGCGTGAACGGAAACGTCGGCAATCCGCTCACCTGGTTCCGCGACAACCAGGCGCTGCTGGTCCGCATGCTGCCGGTGCAACGTCCCGCCTTGATCGACACGTCTCGCCAGGTGCCCACCGGCCCCACCGTGTCGATCAGTGACGGCAGCAAGGCGCAGAACCGTACCTACCAGGACCTGCTGAAGAACCCGCAGGATGAAGCGAACTTCTCCGTCCTCGCCACGTCCGAACTGCACCGTGTTCCACTGAAGGGGCGCGCGACCCTGTGGCGCAGCGCCGGCATGTACACCGGCGAGTCGTTTTCGCCGGACGGCCGCTATGTACTGCTGCGGACGCTCAAGAAGCCGTTCTCGTATCTGGTGCCCTACAGCCGTTTCCCATTCAGCGCCGACGTCGTGGAGACCACCGGCAAGCCGGCCGTGACGGTCGTCGACGCGCCGCTCGCCGAAAACCTGCCGAAAGGTTTCATGGCCGTGCGCGCGGGCCGTCGCGACATCGACTGGCGCGCGGACCAGCCGGCGACGCTGGTATGGGCGGAGGCGTTGGACAAGGGCGATCCGGGAGTGAACGTGCCGTTCCGCGACGAGGCCTTCGCGTGGGAAGCGCCGTTCACCGCGGCGCCACGTTCGATCTTCAAGACCATCGATCGCGTGCAGGGCGTGCTGTGGGGCGATGATCGCCACGCCATCGTGACCGACTACTGGTGGAACACGCGCAACACGCGCACCTATCTTTTCGATCCCTCGCAAGCCGGTGCGCCGCTACGCGAACTCGCCAGCCGCAACTACCAGGACCAGTACAGCGATCCGGGCGAGTTCGAGACCCGGCGCAACGCGGCGGGCCAGCGCGTGCTGGCGCTGGACGCCGGCCAGGCGCACCTGATCGGCGACGGCTTCACCCCGGAGGGCCAGTTCCCGTTCATCGACCGCATGGAACTGGCGACGGGCAAGAAGGAGCGCGTCTATACCTCGCGCCTGACCGGCCAGAAGGAAGCGATCCAGGCACTGCTGGATCCGGCGGCCGGTACCGTGCTGGTGCGACTGGAGTCGCCGACCGAGTTCCCGAACTACTACATCCGCCATCTCAAGCAGCGCATCGCGCCGGTCCCGGTGACGCACTTCGAGAATCCGTTCAAGGGCCTGCAGGGCGTGCACAAGGAAGTCCTGACCTACGCGCGTGCCGATGGCCTGCCGCTCACCGGCACGCTTTACCTGCCTGCGGGCTACGACCGTGCCGCAAAGACGCAGAAGCTGCCGCTGGTGATGTGGGCCTATCCGGCCGAGTACAAGGACCGCGACAGCGCGGGCCAGAACACGACCAACCCGAACGAGTTCATCTTCCCGAGCTACGGTTCGCCGGTGTACTGGGTGACGCGCGGTTACGCGGTGCTCGACGATGCCGCGTTCCCGATCGTCGGAGAGGGAAAGGAGGAGCCGAACGACTCCTTCGTCACCCAACTGGTGGCGAACGCGAAGGCGGCGATCGATGCCGTGGATGCCCTGGGCTACATCGACCGCACGCGCGTGGCCGTCGGCGGGCATTCCTACGGCGCCTTCATGACCGCGAACCTGCTGACGCACTCGGACCTGTTCGCGGCCGGCATCGCGCGCAGCGGCGCCTACAACCGCACGCTGACGCCGTTCGGCTTCCAGCAGGAAGAGCGCAACTACTGGGAGGCGCCGGAGGTCTACAACGGCATGTCGCCCTTCATGCATGTGGACAAGATGAAGACGCCGCTGCTGCTGGTGCACGGCGAGGCGGACAACAACTCGGGCACGTTCACGATGCAGAGCGAGCGCTACTTCAATGCGCTGAAGGGCTTCGGCGCACCGACGCGGCTGGTGCTGCTGCCGAAAGAAAGCCACGGCTATGCGGCGAAGGAATCGATCCTCCATCTGCTATGGGAACAGGACCAGTGGCTGGAGCGCTACGTGAAGAACAAGGGGCAGGCTGCCGGGGCCGCGCCTGCCGCAGGAACCCGCTGACGCCGCCCCTTCAAGCAAGAAGAAGGCCGCCCGAGGGCGGCCTTCCTGTTTCCGGCGATGCCTTTTTTAGGCGGCATTGCGTGCCGCGAGTTGGCGGAGCACGTAGTGCAGCAGGCCGCCGTGGCGGAAGTAGTCGACTTCCTTCGGCGTGAGCATCAGTACCTTGACCTGGAACTCGACGGTCTTGCCGTCAGCCTTGCGGGCGGTGACCTTGGCAGTCTTCGCTGCGCCGTCCTGCAGGCCGGTGACATCGAAAACCTCCGAGCCATCCAGGCCCAGCGACTGCGCGTTCTCGCCGTCGTTGAACTGAAGCGGCAGCACGCCCATGCCGACCAGATTGGAGCGGTGGATGCGCTCGAAGCTCTCGGCGATCACCGCTTTCACGCCCAGCAGGTTGGTGCCCTTGGCGGCCCAGTCGCGCGACGAGCCGGTGCCGTACTCCTTGCCGGCGATCACGACCAGCGGCACGCCTTGGGCCTGGTACTTCATCGACGCGTCGTAGACGGACATCTTCTCCGGCGGGGTGCTGCCGAAGTACAGCGTGTTGCCGCCTTCTTCGCCACCGAACATCAGGTTCTTGATGCGGATGTTGGCGAAAGTGCCGCGCACCATCACATCATCGTTGCCGCGGCGGCTGCCGTAGCTGTTGAAGTCCGCCGGCTGCACGCCGCGCGAGATCAGGAAGCGGCCCGCAGGCGAATCCTTCTTGATGTTGCCGGCCGGCGAGATGTGGTCGGTGGTGATGGAATCGCCGAACAGGCCGAGCACGCGCGCGCCGTGCACATCATCGATGCTGCCGATCTCCATCGACATGCCGTCGAAGTAGGGCGGGTTCTTGATGTAGGTGGAATCGCCATCCCAGGCGTACAGATCGCCGTCGGGCGAGGCGATGGTGTTCCAGCGCGAATCGCCCTTGAACACGTCGGCGTAGTTCTTGGCGAACATCTCCGGACCGATGGTCTTGGCGATGAAGTCGCCGATCTCCTTGTTGCTCGGCCAGATGTCCTTGAGAAAGACCGGCTGGCCGTCGCTGCCGGTACCCAGCGGCTCGGTGGTGAGGTCGATGTTGGTGGTACCGGCGATGGCGTAGGCCACGACCAGCGGCGGGCTGGCCAGGTAGTTCATCTTCACTTCGGGATGCACACGGCCCTCGAAGTTGCGGTTGCCGGACAGCACGGATGCCGCGACGAGATCGTCGGCCGCGATCGCCGCCGACACGTCATCCGGCAGCGGGCCGGAGTTGCCGATGCAGGTGGTGCAGCCGTAACCGACCACGTAGAAGCCGAGCTTCTCCAGATCGTCCAGCACGCCGGCTTTCTCCAGGTAGTCCGTCACCACGCGCGACCCCGGTCCGAGCGAGGTCTTCACCCACGGCTGCGCCTTCAGGCCCTTGGCGGCCGCATTGCGGGCCAGCAGACCGGCGCCCAGCATCACCGCCGGGTTGGACGTATTCGTGCAGGAGGTGATGGCGGCGATGACGACATCGCCGTCGCGCAGCTTCAGCGCCGCGCCGCTGTCGGGTGAGGATTCGTGCGCCGATGCGTGCGCGCCGACCGCCGTTCCGCCCCCCCCTTCGTTCTTCAGCCGGTCTTCCTGCACCAGGTCGATGCGCTTGCGACGCGCATCGGCGAACGGCACCAGATTGTCGCGGAAGTTCTGCTTCACGTCCTGCAGCAGCACACGGTCCTGCGGGCGCTTCGGGCCTGCCAGCGACGGCTTCACATCGCCCATGTCCAGGTGCAGCGTGGCGCTGTACTCGGCATGCGGGCTGTCCGGCGTATGCCACAGGCCCTGCGCTTTCGCGTAGGCCTCGACCAGCGCGATCTGCTCTTCGCTGCGGCCGGACAGGCGCAGGTAGTTCAGCGACTCGTGGTCGATCGGGAAGATGCCGCAGGTGGCGCCGTATTCCGGCGCCATGTTGCCGATGGTGGCGCGGTCGGCCAGCGGCAGGTGCTGCAGGCCGTCGCCGTAGAACTCGACGAACTTGCCCACCACGCCCAGCTTGCGCAGCATCTGGGTGACCGTCAGCACCAGGTCGGTGGCGGTGGCGCCTTCCGGCAGCCTGCCGGTCAGCTTGAAGCCGACCACCTGCGGAATCAGCATCGACGACGGCTGGCCCAGCATCGCGGCTTCCGCCTCGATGCCGCCCACGCCCCAACCAAGCACGCCGATGCCGTTGATCATCGTGGTGTGGCTGTCGGTGCCGAAGACGGTGTCGGGGTAGGCGATGGCCTGGCCGTCCTTCTCGCCGGTCATCACCACGCGGGCGAGGTTTTCCAGGTTCACCTGATGGACGATGCCGGTGTTCGGCGGCACCACCTTGAAGTTGTCGAACGCCTTCTGGCCCCAGCGCAGGAAGCCGTAACGTTCCTTGTTGCGGTCGAACTCGATCTTGCCGTTGAGGTCCAGCGCGTCCGGACTGCCGAAGACGTCCACCTGCACCGAGTGGTCGATCACCAGCTCCGAGGGGATCAGCGGGTTGATCTGGTCCGGGCTGCCGCCCAGCTTGACCACGGCATCGCGCATCGCGGCCAGGTCGACCACGCAGGGCACGCCGGTGAAGTCCTGCAGCACCACGCGGGCTGGCATGAAGGCGATCTCGGTGTCCGGCTCCTTGGCGGCTTCCCAGCCGGCGACGGCCTGGATGTGCTCGGGCAGGACCGTCACGCCGTCCTCGCAGCGCAGCAGGTTCTCCAGCAGGATCTTCATGGAGTAGGGCAGGCGGGCAAAGCCGCCCGTCGGGTCCAGTCGATCGGCCAGGGCCGGCAGGCTGTAGTAGGCGTAGGACGTGCCGTTGACCTCGAGGGAACGGCGGGTGGCGAAGGAATCACTCATCGCGGAGGCTCCTGTAGCTGGGGAAGAAGGGGCAGGGGTCAGCATAAGCCGCTGGCGCTGCGTGTCTTGTTGAGGCTTGCCCGGATTATCCGTCATGAGTGAGACGGTGGTGATCCGACCAAAGGGGCAGGGATCGGGCGGGATGGCGGGCGTCCGGGCTGGGGTATGCCAAGTAAAGTATGTATAATTTCTCCATACTCAAGAGGGTCCGCCGATGGAAGCCACCGTTGCAGAGCGCGGCCAGATCACCCTGCCGAAGGCCGTGCGCGATGCGCTGGGTCTGACCAAGGGCAGCGTGCTGAAGGTCGAACTGGAAGGTAGCCGCATCGTGTTGCGGAAGAGCGTCGACGACGCGATTTCGCGCGTGCGCGGCAAGTTCGCCCTCGATGCCGACGGCACGCCGGGCGCCACGAACGAATGATCGCCGTCGACGCCCCCGTCCTGATCGAGCTGCTGACCGATGGCGCCCGTGCAGACGCCGTCGAAGCCGGCCTGCGCCAGAGTCTGGGCAGTGGCCGGGTGGTGGTCTGCGATGCCGCGCTGGCGCAGCTGTGCGCCTCGCTGCGCAACGGCGCCGACGCGCTGGCCGCGCTGGAGGAGATGGGCGTGCATTTCAACGCCGTCGAAGCCAAGTCCGCGCTGCGTGCCGGCGAGATGCAGCGCCGGCATCGCCAGCGGGATGGCGATGCGCGGCCGATCGCCGACTTCCTGGTCGGCGCCCACGCGCTGCTGCAGTGCGACGGGCTGATCACCTTCGACACCGCCTTCCACCGCGATTATTTCAAGGGCCTGAAGCTGATCGTGCCCGTTACCGAATAAGCCTTACCGTTTTCCCTTTCCACCGCACCATCGAACGACCGGAGTCACCCATGTTGGAAGCCTATCGCCACCACGTAGCCGAGCGCGCCGCGCTGGGCATCCCGCCGCTGCCGCTGTCGGCCCAGCAGACGGCCGAGGTCATCGAGCTGCTGAAGAACCCGCCCGCCGGGGAAGAAGCCTTCCTGGTCGACCTGATCACGAACCGCGTCCCGGCCGGCGTCGACGATGCCGCCAAGGTCAAGGCGTCGTACCTGGCCGCCGTTGCCTTCGGCAGCGAGAAGACCCCGCTGGTCACCGCGCAGCGCGCCACCGAACTGCTGGGCACGATGCTGGGCGGCTACAACATCCATCCGCTGATCGAGCTGCTGGACAACGCCGAGCTGGGCGCCACCGCCGCCGAGGGCTTGAAGCACACGCTGTTGATGTTCGACAGCTTCCACGACGTGCAGGAAAAGGCCGAGGCGGGCAACGCCCACGCGCAGGCCGTGCTGCAGAGCTGGGCCGACGCCGAGTGGTTCACCAGCAAGCCGGAAGTGCCGCAGAGCCTGACCATCACCGTGTTCAAGGTGCCGGGCGAGACCAACACCGACGACCTGTCGCCGGCACCGGACGCCACCACGCGCCCGGACATCCCGATGCACGCGCTGGCGATGCTCAAGAACAAGCGCCCCGACGCGCCGTTCGTGCCGGAAGAAGACGGCAAGCGCGGCCCGATCCAGGAAATCCTGTCGCTGAAGGACAAGGGCCACCTGGTCGCCTACGTCGGCGACGTGGTCGGTACAGGTTCCTCGCGCAAGTCGGCGACCAACAGCGTGCTGTGGTTCACCGGCGAGGACATCCCGTTCATCCCGAACAAGCGTTTCGGTGGCGTCTGCCTGGGCAGCAAGATCGCCCCGATCTTCTACAACACGATGGAAGACGCCGGCGCGCTGCCGATCGAGCTCGACGTGTCGCAGATGAACCACGGCGACGTGGTGGAACTGCGCCCGTACGACGGCAAGGCGCTGAAGGACGGGCAGGTGATCGCCGAGTTCCAGGTGAAGTCCGACGTGCTGTTCGACGAAGTGCGCGCCGGTGGCCGCATCCCGCTGATCATCGGCCGTGGCCTGACCGCGAAGGCACGCGAAACACTGAAACTGCCGGCGACGGAGCTGTTCCGCCAGCCGCAGCAGCCGGTCGACAGCGGCAAGGGCTTCTCGCTGGCGCAGAAGATGGTCGGCCGCGCCTGTGGCCTGCCGGAAGGCCAGGGCGTGCGCCCGGGCGCGTACTGCGAACCGAAGATGACCTCGGTGGGTTCGCAGGACACCACTGGCCCGATGACCCGCGACGAGCTGAAGGACCTGGCCTGCCTGGGCTTCTCCGCTGATTTGGTGATGCAGTCGTTCTGCCACACCGCCGCGTATCCGAAGCCGGTCGACGTCAAGACCCACCACACGCTGCCGGAATTCATTTCCACCCGCGGCGGCATCTCGCTGCGCCCGGGCGACGGCGTGATCCACAGCTGGCTCAACCGCATGCTGATGCCCGACACCGTCGGCACCGGCGGCGACTCGCACACGCGTTTCCCGGTGGGCATTTCGTTCCCGGCCGGCTCGGGCCTGGTCGCGTTCGCCGCGGCCACCGGCGTCATGCCGCTGGACATGCCGGAGTCGGTGCTGGTCCGTTTCAAGGGCGAGATGCAGCCCGGCGTCACCCTGCGTGACCTGGTCAATGCCATCCCGTACTACGCGCTCAAGTCCGGTCTGCTGACGGTGGCCAAGGCGGGCAAGAAGAACATCTTCTCCGGCCGTATCCTCGAGATTGAAGGCTTGCCGGACCTGAAGGTGGAGCAGGCGTTCGAACTGTCCGACGCGTCGGCCGAGCGTTCCGCCGCCGGCTGCACCGTGCGTCTGAACAAGGAGCCGATCATCGAGTACCTCACCAGCAACATCACGCTGCTGAAGTGGATGATCGCCGAAGGCTACGCCGACGCACGCTCGCTGGCCCGCCGCATCGCGAAGATGGAAGAGTGGCTGGCCGACCCGCAGCTGCTCGAGCCGGATGCCGATGCCGAGTACGCCGCGATCATCGACATCGACCTGGCCGACGTGCACGAGCCGCTGCTGGCCTGCCCGAACGATCCCGACGACGTGAAGACGCTGTCGGACGTCGCCGGCACGGTGATCGACGAAGTGTTCATCGGTTCGTGCATGACCAACATCGGCCACTTCCGTGCAGCTGCCAAGCTGCTGGAAGGCAAGCGCGATATCCCGACCCGTCTGTGGGTCGCGCCGCCGACCAAGATGGATGCCTCGGAACTGACCAAGGAAGGCGTCTACGGCACGTTCGGCACCGCCGGTGCGCGCATGGAAATGCCGGGCTGCTCGCTGTGCATGGGCAACCAGGCGCAGGTGCGCGAGGGCGCGACCGTGTTCTCCACCTCGACCCGCAACTTCCCGAACCGCCTGGGCCGCAACTCCAACGTGTTCCTGGGTTCGGCGGAACTGGCCGCGATCTGCTCGCGCCTGGGCAAGATCCCGACCAAGGCCGAGTACATGGCCGACATCGGCGTGATCAACGAGAAGGGCGCCGAGATCTACCGCTACATGAACTTCGACCAGATCGAGGAGTACCAGGACGTGGCGAAGACCGTCGCGGCCTGATCACGGCAGCAAAGAAAAAGAAAAGGCCCGGCATTGCCGGGCCTTTTTCATGGACGCGCTGGGCTGTCAGGGCAGCCAGTCGTCCACCGCTTCCAGCATCTGCCGGCGGCCGAAGACGAAGTCCCACATCGTGCCGCCCATCTGGCGCCACAGCACCGCCGAGCGCACGGCGGCAAGCAGGATCGCGCGGATTTCAGCGACCACGCCCGGCTGACCGAGGTAGTGGGGGTTGCCCTGGACCATCACGCGAGGGCGCAGGTGGCTGATGGTATCGGCATACAGGCCGCCCAATGCCGACAGCACATCGGGATGCGTGCTGCCTTGTTGCTCGGCACGCGGCGCGATCTCGGCCAGCCCGCGGGTGACCGCATGCACCGTGTTCTCCTCCCGTACGAAGCGGCGCTCCAGTTGCAGCACGGCCATCGCCAGGCGCGACAGGCCGTCGTCCTGCGCTTCCTTGGCCAGGTAGCCGCGCAGGACGCGCAGGCCTGGCGTGATGTCGCCAACGCGGCCGTACACGGCCATCGGCGTCGCCGCGTCGATACGGAACACGCTGTCCAGTGCCGCCTGTACGGCAGCGCCTTCGGACTGTCCCGTTTCGGCGATGCGGCGGACCTGGTGAAGGGCCTGCGCCAGCCCGGCGAGGGCCAGCACACGGTCGGAATATCGATTGCTCAAGCTGCTTGCTCCGCGAGTTTCGTTTCGAGAGGGGCGTCCGTGCGTGCGATCACGGCGCCCCCGAGGCATTCGTCGCCAGCGTAAAGGACCAGCGACTGGCCCGGCGTGACGGCACGTTGCGGACGCAGGAACCGCACCGCCACGCTGCCATCGTCCTGCACCTCGACGTCGCAGTCCTCGTCGGGCTGGCGATAGCGCGTCTGCGCGGTGCAGGTGAAGCGGGCCGCCGGCGGACTGCCGGCGATCCAGTGGGTGGTTTCCGTCCACAGTCGCGTGGACATCAGGTAAGGGCTCTGCGTGTCCTGGTCGACGTACAGCACGTTGCCGGCGACATCCTTGCCGACCACGTACCACGGCGCCTGCGGTCGACCACGCACGCCGCCGATCTGCAGGCCCTCGCGCTGGCCGAGCGTGAAATAAAACACGCCGGGGTGCTCACCGATCACCTGGCCCTGCGGATCACGCATCTCGCCCTTCTTCGCCGGCAGATAACGTCCGAGGAACTCGCGGAAATCGCGTTCGCCGATGAAGCAGATGCCCGTGGAGTCCTTCTTGTCGTGCGTCTGCAGGCCGGCATCGCGCGCGATGCGGCGCAGCTCGGTCTTCTGCAGTTCGCCGATCGGGAACAGCGTGGCCGACAGCTGCGCCTGGCCGAGCTGGTGCAGGAAGTAGCTCTGGTCCTTGCTGCGGTCCACACCGCGCAGCAGACGCCAGCGGTCGCCGTGCCGATCGACGCGGGCATAGTGGCCAGTCGCGATCTTCTCGGCACCCAGTTCGCGCGCGGCATCGAGGAAGTGCTTGAACTTCACTTCGCGATTGCACAGCACATCGGGATTGGGTGTGCGGCCGGCGGCGTACTCTGCAAGGAAGTGCTCGAACACGCCTTGCCAGTATTCGCTGGAGAAGTCGCGGAAGTGGAACGGGATCCCCAGGCGACCGCACACCGCGACGGCGTCGCGGCGGTCATCCTCGGCGCGGCAGTCGCCGCTGCCGTCATCGGCCCAGTTCTGCATGAAGAGGCCCGCGACCGGCTCGCCCTGCTGCACCAGCTGCAGGGCGGCGACGGACGAATCCACGCCCCCGGATACGCCGACGATGACGCGTGGCGTGCTCATCCGATCTGCTGCAGCGTCGACAGCGGCAGGCGACGTCCGGCCAGATAATCCTGCACGACCTGCCATACCAGTGGGCTGCGATGGCGCTCGGACTGCGCCTGGAGTTCCGCTGGCGTCAGCCACACGGCTTGCACGATGCCATCGTCGAGCGGGCGTTCCGGCAGGTGGCGCACCGGTTCGGCGGCGAAGGCGAAACGCAGGTAATGGCGGCCGGTTTCGGCCTTCCACTGGTAGGCACCGATGAAGGCGGTGAGCGCGACCTCCCAGCCGGTTTCCTCGAGCGTCTCGCGGAGGGCGGCCTCCAGCAGGCTTTCATCCGGCTCCAGGTGCCCGGCAGGCTGGTTGAACACCAGTCGGCCCTGCGCGCGCTCCTCCACCATCAGAAGCCTGCCGTCACGCACCACGACCGTGGCCACGGTGACATCGGGTTGCCAGAAGCGTCCCTCGCGGTAGCTCACTTACAGGTCGTCCTTGTCGCCGGAAAGTTCCAGCTCTTTGTTGTCGGCGGTTTCCGCCGCGATGTCCATGGCGGCTTCGAGACCTGCGGCGTCGACGGTGTCGGGCAGCTTGATGACGAAGTAAAGGACGTCGCCGGACAGTTCCCAGCCACCGATCTTCTTGGTGCGGCTCTCCGCGAGCAATGCCAGCGCCTTGGCGCCGTCGATGCTGTCGGCGGCCACACGGGCGGCGGGCGAGAAGATTTCGCGGACTTCAATGCCTCCGACCTGCTCGGTGCGCCCCGATACGAAGACCAGTTGGGTGCGGTTGTCCTCCGTGTAGGAGTACGTCACCTTGTAGTCGCCATCGCCGTCCACCTCGAACGGGATGCCACTCGCCTTCAGGCGGGCGTCCACCGAGGCATCGGCAGCCAGGACCGGCGCGGCGAAGACGGCGGCGCAGATCAGGAAAATGGCGGGCAAACGGGACAGCATCGGCTTCACGATCGATTCTTCTGTGCAGGAGGGTACATTGTGGCGGGGGTCACGCATGGCGTCCATGCGGGCGACGGCGGCTGGCGCCTATAATTGCCGCATGTCCCGCAAGAACGAAAACGAACGCGATCATGGCCTGATGGTGGAAGCCAGCCGGCCCGAGGTCGCGCCACCGCCCCTGTACCAGGTCCTGTTGCTCAACGACGACTACACCCCGATGGATTTCGTGGTCACCGTCCTGCAGCAGTTCTTCGTCATGGATCTCGAGAAAGCCACCCAGGTGATGCTGCACGTCCATACGCGCGGCCGCGGCGTCTGCGGCGTGTACACCCGCGAGGTGGCCGAATCCAAGGTGGCCCAGGTCAACGAGTTTTCGCGTATGAACCAGCATCCCCTCCTGTGCACGATGGAGAAGTCCTGAGGGGACCGGCGCGGGTACGCCGGGCCGGTTACGGTGTGGGGGCACCGCCAGGTCGACGCAAGGCAACGATCCCTGAACACTGAAATCCGGTAGGGTGATGGAAAACCGCCCGCCAAGCCGCATATTGTCGGCATAGGCCCCGGAGGCAACCATGTTCAGCAAAGACCTCGAGCAGACCATTGGCCAGTGCTACAAGCGCGCCCGTGAAGCTCGGCACGAATTCATGACCGTCGAGCACCTGCTGCTCGCGCTCCTCGAAAACCCGTCGGCGCAGGCCGTCCTGAAGGCGACCGGCGCGGACGCCAACCGCCTGCGCGCGGACCTCGAGCAAGCGATCGAGGCCTCGGTGTCGCGACTGGCGGAGGACGACGGCCGCGATACCCAGCCGACACTCGGCTTCCAGCGTGTACTGCAGCGCGCCGTCTACCACGTGCAGTCCTCGGGCAAGAAGGAAGTCACTGGCGCCAACGTGCTGGTGGCGATCTTCGGCGAGAAGGACTCGCACGCGGTCTACTTCCTCAACCAGCAGGACGTCACCCGCCTCGACATCGTCAATTACCTCTCTCACGGCATCGCCAAGCAAGGCGAGGAGAACGAGACCGGCGGGCAGCCGGAGGGCGAAGGCAAGGCTGAAGGAGCGGACGGCGAGGGCAAGGGCGACGCCCTGACCGAGTTCGCCAGCAACCTGAACGACATGGCGCGCCAGGGCCGGATCGATCCGCTGGTCGGCCGTGGCGACGAGATCGAGCGGACCATCCAGGTGCTCTGTCGCCGCCGCAAGAACAATCCGCTCTATGTCGGCGAAGCCGGCGTCGGCAAGACCGCGCTGGCCGAGGGCCTGGCCAAGCGCATCGTCGAGGGCGAGGTGCCGGATGTCCTGTTGGACGCCGTCATCTACTCGCTGGACCTCGGCGCGCTGGTCGCGGGCACCAAATACCGCGGCGATTTCGAGAAGCGCCTGAAGGGCGTTCTGGCGGCGATCAAGAAGATCCCGGGCGCCATCCTGTTCGTCGACGAGATCCACACCATCATCGGCGCCGGGTCGGCCAGTGGCGGCACGATGGATGCGTCGAACCTGATCAAGCCGGCGCTGGCGTCGGGTGACCTGCGTTGCATCGGTTCGACCACGTTCCAGGAGTACCGCGGCATTTTCGAGAAGGACCGTGCATTGGCGCGCCGCTTCCAGAAGATCGACATCGTCGAGCCGACCGTGGGCGAGACCTACGAGATCCTGCAGGGCCTGAAGCCCAAGTACGAATCGCACCACGGCGTGACCTACGCCGACGACGCCCTCCAGGCGGCCGTCGACCTGTCGGTCAAGCACATCGGCGACCGCCTGCTGCCCGACAAGGCCATCGACGTCATCGACGAGGCGGGTGCCCGCCAGCGCCTGTTGCCGGAAGGCACGCGCAAGGAGCTGATCGACGTCGAGGAGATCGAGACCATCGTGGCCAAGATGGCGCGCATCCCGGCCAAGCAGGTGTCCTCGTCCGACAAGGACGTGCTGCAGCACCTGGAGCGCAACCTGAAGATGGTGATCTTCGGGCAGGATCCGGCGATCGAGACGCTGGCGTCGTCGATCAAGCTGGCGCGCAGCGGCCTGGCCAATCCGGAAAAGCCGATCGGCAACTTCCTGTTCGCCGGCCCCACCGGCGTCGGCAAGACCGAGGTGACCAAGCAACTGGCGCTGCAACTGGGCATCGAACTGGTGCGCTTCGACATGTCCGAGTACATGGAGCCGCATTCGGTCAGCCGACTGATCGGCGCGCCTCCGGGCTATGTCGGTTTTGACCAGGGTGGCCTGCTGACCGAGAAGATCGTCAAGACACCGCACTGCGTGCTGCTGCTGGACGAAGTGGAGAAGGCGCACCCGGACATCTTCAATATCCTGCTGCAGGTCATGGACCGCGGCGTGCTGACGGATACCAACGGCCGCGAGGCGAATTTCAAGAACGTCATCCTGGTGATGACCACGAACGCCGGCGCAGCGCAGGCATCGCGCCGCACCATTGGCTTCACTCAGCAGGATCATTCGACGGACGCGATGGAAGTGATCCGCCGCAGCTTCACCCCGGAGTTCCGCAACCGGCTGGATGCCATCGTGCAGTTCCAGGGGCTGGGCTTCGACCACATCCTGCGGGTGGTGGACAAGTTCGTCATCGAACTGGAAATGCTGCTGCAGGAGAAGCACGTCAGCCTGTCGGCGACCCCGACGGCGCGCGACTGGCTGGCACAGCACGGTTTCGACCCGTTGATGGGTGCGCGTCCGATGGCGCGTCTGATCCAGGACAAGGTCAAACGTCCGCTCGCCGACGAACTGCTGTTCGGCAAGCTGGTCAACGGCGGCCGGGTCAGCATCGACGTACGCGACGGCGAACTGGTTGTCGATGCGCAGGCGGAGCCGGAGCGGTTGCTGCCCGCCACCGTGTCATGACGACCCGGGTGCAGGAACAGAACGGGTAGAAAAGAAAAGGCGGCCCATGGCCGCCTTTTCGTTGCAGGCGATCAGCGTGACGAGCGCTTCTTCCGCTTGGCGAACTCCTCGGCTGTCATGGTCTCCACCGACGCCACCCGGCAGGTGTCGCGGGTGGTCTTCACGCGGGTATCGGCGGCGCACAGGCGATTGGCCTGGCCACCCGTGCTGATGTCGACCCGGGGCGTCATCAGGATCGAGTCGCAGCTGTGCTGGAAGGCGACGCGATAGTGATCGCTGCCGTTGCGGAGGAAAAACTGCTGTCCGCCAGCGGCACGCACGATTTCCTGGTCATCGCCGAGATCGACGCAATCGGTGATGGCTTCGCCAGCGAATGCGGCGCTCGGAGCGATGGCCAATGCCAGCGCGAACATCAGGGGGGTAGGACGACGGGAGTTCATGGCGGCTCTCTTCTGGGTCCGCGCCCGGAGTGGACGCTGCGCCATGCTGAAGGCGTCGCCATCACGTGGAATCTGCCTGAAGTCCGCATGACGACCGGCCGGGTGTCGATGGTCATGGAGGACACGCGTTCTCCAAGAACGCGAAAAGCGGCCATTGGCCGCTTTTCAATCAATTACTTACCACAATTACTTCATGCGGTAGGTGATTCGACCCTTGGTGAGGTCGTACGGGGTCATTTCGACCTTCACCTTGTCGCCGGTCAGGATGCGGATGTAGTTCTTGCGCATGCGGCCGGAGATGTGGGCGATGATTTCGTGCCCGTTCTCCAGCTTGACCCGGAACATGGTGTTGGGCAGCGTTTCGGCAACGGTGCCTTCGAATTCAATGGAATCGTCTTTCGACATGTAGACCTGTGTGTGCCGCGAGGGATGGCGGGTGCCATGAAGCCGGGCATTGTACGCCAGCTGCGTCCCCGGTGCAAAAATTCCGTTATGAGACCGAGGGTTGCGACAACGCGGAAGCCGGCAGCAGGCCGAATCGTTCGACCCAGCCGTCTTCCGGCGCGGGCTGATCCACCAGCTCGGCGACCCGCTCGAGGAAGGCCTCGCGCGGCATCAGGCGTCCCCCCAGAGAGTGGAGGTGATCGTTTTCCACTTGGGCATCGATCAACGGCCATCCCCAGTCGTGCAGGCGCGACGCCAAGGCCGCAAGCGCAATTTTTGACCCCCCGGAGCGACTGCTGAACATGCTTTCGCCAAAGAACATCCGGCCGATCGCGACCCCGTAGATACCGCCCACCAGCGCGTCACCGTCGAACACCTCTACCGAGTGGGCATGTCCCTGCCGATGCAGATCAAGGTAGGCCTGCCGCATGCCGGACGTGATCCACGTGCCGTGCTGTCCGGGGCGCGGCGCATGCGCGCACGCGGTGATGACCTGATCAAAACAGGTATCCGTGCGGACCTGCCAGGTGCTGTGCCTGAGGGCGCGACGGAAACGTGAGGACAGGCGCACGCCATCGGTATGGAACACCATCCGCGGGTCAGGCGACCACCACAGCGGGGGCTGGCCGGGCGAGAACCACGGAAAGATGCCGTGCCGGTAGGCGTTGAGCAGACGCGGCAACGAAAGATCGCCACCGATCGCCAGCAGGCCATCCGGATCACGCATGGCGCTGGCGGCTGGCGGGAACGGCGCGTGAGGGTCGGAGGACAGGACAAACGGCCGTTGGCGCATGCCCGGATTGTAAGCGCTCGCTGCCGGCACAGATTGCCGGATCTCACCCTCGATGCTTGAAGGGTGTTTGTGTCTCCAGGGTCCGGGCGTAGCGACGCACCGCCAGCGCATCTTCCGCGCACCAGCGGGCGAGGGCGGCGGCGAAGTCGGGACGGGCGATCCAGTGCCGCGAGTGCACGACCGCCGGCAGGAAGCCGCGTGCGATCTTGTGCTCGCCCTGTGCGCCCGGCTCGAACACGGTCAGCCCTTCGCGCAGACAGTAGTCGATGCCCTGGTAGTAGCACGTCTCGAAGTGGAGGCCGGGAATGCTGGCCGTGGCGCCCCAGTAACGGCCATACAACGTGTCGGGGCCTCGGAGGCACAGGGCGCCGGCGACGGGGCGCCCATCATGATCCGCCAGGAACATCACCAGGCTGCGCGGAAGGGTGGCGGCCAGATGCTGAAGGAAGGTCAGCGTAAGTGCCGGTGAATTGCCATAGTCATGAAAGGTCTGCAGGTAAAAGCCGAACATGGCCCGCAGGTCCGCCTCGCTGGCCTCATCGCCATGCACCACGCGAAACGAAACGCCTGCGCGCTGCACCTTGGCCCGCTCCTGGCGGATGTTCTTGCGGTGCTTGTGGTCGAAGTCGGCCAGGAAGCTGGCGAAGTCGGACCAGTGCCCCGGATTGCGCCAGTGGTACTGCACGTCGATGCGCGGGAGCCAGGCACCGGGGAACGCGGCATCCTCGGCGGGCAGGGGAAAATTGACGTGTGCGGACGACAGATCGAGCCGTCCCGCCTCTTCTCGTATCGCGGCAAGCAACGCTTCGCGTGTCGCGTCATTCCGGGCGAGCAGACGCGGGCCGGTGACGGGGGAGTAGGGCACGGCGCCCAGCCATTTCGGGTAGTAGTCGAACCCGTGCTGCGCGTACGCGTGCGCCCACGCGTGATCGAACACGAATTCGCCGTGCGAGTTGTCCTTCAGGTAGCCAGGTGCTGCGGCGAGTAGCTGGCCGTTCTCCCACAGCGTGGCGTGGTGAGGCGTCCAGCCCCAGTCTTCGCGCAGGCAGCCGTGGACCTCGAGCCCATGCAGGAACGCGTGCGAAACGAAGGGGTTGCGCCCGTCGTGCAGCGCGTCCCAGACAGACGCGGGCACCTCGGCGAGCGAAGGAAGGAAACGGACGTCGACCATCGATGCAGATGCTACGGACGCAGCTCCAGCACGTCGATGGTGGGTGGATTGAACAACCGCATCGGCAGGCCAATTTCGCCCGTGCCAACCGTGGTGTAGACGCGGACGCGTCCCCGCGGCGTGGTCAGGACCTGTTCGCCACGGTCGAAGCCATACCGGCTCGGGATCACATGACGGTACAGCCAGGGAATCCGGATCTGCCCGCCGTGCGTGTGACCGGCCAGCACCAACGCCGATTCCGGCCCAAGATTGATCGCGCTGTCCGGGTTATGGGTCAGCACGAGGGTGGGCATCGGGGAGGGAGCGTACGCCAGGAAGGCCGGATCGTCCCGGCCCGCCCAGCGGTCGCCGAGTCCGGCGAGGCGGAATCCACGAACCCGGACGACGTCCCCCTCGATCACGCCGACACCGAGCTGCGCCAATGCGGCCCGCAGTTCGGTGTCGATATCGGGACCGGGCGCCTGCTGATCATGGTTGCCCAGTACTGCATAGACCGGAACATGCAGGCCAGCCAACGGCGCGAACAGGCGCGCCAGCGACGCGCCGTCGGGCTCGTAGGTGAAGTCGCCCGCGATCACCACCGCGTCGGCCGGCAGCGTGTTGATCCGGTCTACCAGCCGCTGCAGGTAAGCGCTGTCCTTGTACACACCCAGGTGGATGTCGCTGATCAACACCAGTCGTGCCTGTGCGCCGGTGCCGGCCAGTACGGTCTCCTGCACCCGGATGCGCTGCGGTTCGACGAAGCGTGCCCACGCGAACAGCAGGCAACCTGCCAGCAGCAGGACGACCAGCGTGCGGCCACGGCGCTGCCGCAGCCGCCAGGCCAGCCAGGCGATGAACGGCCAGACCAGCCAGCTACCGTAGAACAGGCATTGCTTGATCAGCAGCTTGTCCATCCCTGGCGATACGGCGCCGTGAGGATCAGCCCTCCTTGTCCAGGAACCGCTCAGCGTCCAGGGCCGCCATGCAGCCGAAGCCGGCCGACGTGATGGCCTGGCGGTAATGCTGGTCGGTCACGTCGCCGGCCGCGAACACGCCGGGAATGGTGGTGGAGGTGGCATTGCCCTCGATGCCGGAACGGATCTTCAGGTAACCATTGCTCATGTCCAGCTGGCCTTCGAACAGACCGGTATTCGGCGTATGTCCGATGGCCACGAAGAAGCCGTGCACGTCGATGTCGCGCGTGCTGCCGTCCTGCACCGACTTCACCCGGATCCCGGTAACGCCGGCATCGTTGCCCAGCACCTCGTCGACGGTGTGGTGCCACACCGGTTCGATCTTGCCGGCCTGGATCTTGGCGAACAGCTTGTCCTGCATGATCTTTTCGGCGCGCAGCGTGTCGCGGCGATGCACCAGGTAGACCTTGCGGGCGATGTTCGACAGGTACAGCGCCTCTTCGACCGCGGTGTTGCCGCCGCCGATCACTGCCACGTCCTGGTCGCGGTAGAAGAAGCCGTCGCAGGTGGCGCAGGCGGACACGCCGCGGCCCTTGAACTTCTCTTCCGATTCCAGGCCCAGGTACTTCGCCGTGGCGCCGGTGGCGATGATCAGGGCGTCGGCGGTGTACTCGCCGCTGTCGCCGATCAGTTTGAACGGACGCTTGGACAGGTCGGCGGTGTGAATGTGGTCGAAGATCACCTCGGTCTCGAAGCGTTCCGCGTGCGCCTGCATGCGCGCCATCAGGTCCGGACCCATCAGGCCGTGGGCATCGCCGGGCCAATTGTCCACTTCGGTGGTGGTCATCAGCTGTCCACCCTGTTGCAGACCGGTGACCACGACGGGCTTGAGGTTGGCGCGGGCGGCGTAGACGGCCGCGGTCCAGCCGGCGGGGCCGGAGCCCAGGATCAACAGGCGGCAGTGCTTCGAAGTGCTCATGTATACTCGCGAAAAGGTGGTGATCGGGCAGGCAATGACGCAGTCGTGCATCGTCCGCAGGCACATAGAGTGGCGTTGCGTATCCGGCGAATCAAGGCGCTCAGATGGAAAGCGGTGATGCAGGCCGGACCCTGGACCGATCAGACGAAGACGCTGCGCGACCGCGCGGCGTTTTTGCTATCCGGCCTTTGGCGATCCCTTGTGTCGGTACGCGTGCCCCGCTGTTGCGGGACGCACGATTCGTTTACTATCAATCACTAACAGAAATTTCCTAAGGTCTGGTCCAAAGGTGGCGAAGCAGCTCCCGGACAACGGCAAATCCAAGGGCGGCGCCGCGGCCGCACGCAAGCAGGCATCGCCGCCGAATCCGCGCCGGCAACGCCTGTGGCGCGATCTCGCGCTGATCGCGATCGCGCCGTTGCTGCTGTATCTGCTGGCCAGCCTTTTTACCTTCTCGCCGCAGGATCCCAGCTGGTCGCAGTCGGGCAGCCTGACCGCACCGGTCCACAACATGGGGGGACTGGCGGGCGCCTACCTCGCCGACATGCTGCTGTGGCTGTTCGGCTATGTGGCATTCCTGCTGCCGCTGATCCTGGGTGCGGTCGCCTGGATCGCGCTGTTCGGCATGGATACCGATGGCGACGGCGAGGCCGACCTCGGGCCGGCGTTGCGCCTGATCGGCATGGTGGGTTTCCTGATTTCTGCGACAGGCCTGCTGCACCTGCGCGGCGTACCGGCCGAACATTTCTCTGCGGGCGCAGGCGGCATCCTCGGCACGCTGGTGGGCAAGTCGCTGCTGAAGCTGTTTGGCGGACTGGGCGGCAACCTGTTCCTGCTGGTGCTGTTCCTGACCTCGGTAACGCTGGCGACCGGCCTGTCGTGGTTCGCGGTGATGGAGCGCATCGGCAAGTACGTTTTGATGCTGCCCGACCTGTTCCGCCGCGGCAGCCAGCAGGCCAACGAATGGCAGCAGACCCGGGCGATGCGCGAGGAGCGCGAGGTCGTCCGCAAGACCGACGCCGTCGCGCGCGCCAAGCGTGAGCCGGTGAAGATCGAGCCGCCCGCCCCAGCAGTGGTCGAGAAGAGCGAACGCGCGAAACGCGAGCAGCAGATCCCGCTGTTCCACGGCACCGGGGGTGACGAATCCGGCCTGCCGCCGCTCTCGTTGCTGGACGACCCCAAACCGCAGACCAAGGGCTACTCCGAGGAAACACTCGAGACGCTGTCTCGGCAGATCGAGTTCAAGCTCAAGGACTTCCGCATCGATGTGCAGGTGGTTGGCGCCTATCCGGGCCCAGTCATCACCCGCTTCGAAATGGAGCCTGCGCCCGGCGTCAAGGTCAGCCAGATCAGCTCGCTGGACAAGGACATCGCCCGCGGGTTGTCGGTGAAGTCCGTGCGCGTGGTCGACGTGATTCCCGGCAAGTCGGTGATCGGCTTGGAAATCCCGAACACCAGCCGCGAGATGATCTTCCTCTCCGAGCTGCTGCGGTCGAAGGAATACGACAAGTCCGGCAGCGTGCTGACGCTGGCGCTGGGCAAGGACATCGCCGGCCGTCCCACCGTGGCGGACCTGGCCCGCATGCCGCACCTGCTGGTCGCCGGTACCACCGGCTCTGGCAAGTCCGTCGCCGTCAACGCGATGGTGCTGAGCCTGCTGTACAAGGCCTCGCCGAAAGACCTGCGCATGCTGATGATCGACCCGAAGATGCTGGAGCTCAGCGTCTACCAGGGGATTCCGCACCTGCTGGCGCCGGTGGTCACCGACATGAAGGAGGCCGCCAACGGCCTGCGCTGGTGCGTGGCGGAGATGGAGCGCCGCTACAAGCTGATGAGCGCGGTGGGCGTGCGCAACCTGGCCGGCTTCAACAAGAAGGTGAAGGACGCGCAGGACGCGGGCCAACCCTTGATGGATCCGTTGTTCAAGCCGAATCCGGACCTGGCCGAAGCGCCGCGCCCGCTCGAGCCAATGCCCTTCATCGTCATCTTCATCGACGAATTCGCCGACATGATGATGATCGTCGGCAAGAAGGTCGAGGAACTGATTGCCCGCCTGGCGCAGAAGGCGCGTGCGGCCGGCATCCACCTGATCCTGGCCACGCAGCGTCCGTCGGTGGACGTCATCACCGGCCTGATCAAAGCGAACATCCCGACGCGCATCGCATTCCAAGTCAGCTCCAAGATCGACTCCCGCACCATCCTCGACCAGTCCGGTGCGGAAACACTGCTGGGCCACGGCGACATGCTGTACCTGCCGCCGGGCACCGCGATGCCCGAGCGCATCCATGGCGCGTTCGTCAGCGACGAGGAAGTCCACCGCGTGGTCGAGCATCTCAAGGCCAGCGGCAGCGCCGATTACATCGAGGGCGTGCTGGAAGAAATCCAGACCATGGGCGATGGCATCGTCGTGGGCCCGACCGGCCTGCCGGAATCGGGCGGCGGCGGTGGCGACGAGTCCGATCCGCTGTACGACGAGGCGGTGAAGATCGTCACAGAGAGCCGTCGTGCCTCGATCTCCGGCGTGCAGCGACGACTGAAGATCGGCTACAACCGCGCGGCACGCCTGATCGAGGCGATGGAAGCCGCCGGCGTAGTGACGCCGCCCGAACACAACGGCGACCGCCAGGTGCTGGCTCCGCCACCGCCGCGCTGACTGAACGACGTGCCGTCCGCCGTCCGCGGTCGGCAGCCTGTTCAGTTTCATCCCGGCACACTCCGTCCAACGTCCCTTATCCCGGAACGCACCATGCTCCGCACTGCACGCTACGCCGTCCTCGCCACCGCCTTGTTCGCCACCACGGCCCTCGCCGGCGCGCGAGACGAGCTGAAGACCTTCACCACCGGCCTGAAGGGCCTGGATGGCCAGTTCACCCAGAAGGTCTACGACGGTGGTGGCAAGCTGAAGGAAACCTCGAACGGTCGGGTCGCGCTGTCGGCGCCGCGCCTGTTCCGCTGGGAATACAACAAGCCGTACGAGCAGCTGATCGTTGCCGATGGCAAGAAGGTGTGGGTCTACGATCCGGACCTCCAGCAGGCCACGGTGCGCGAGCAGGGCATCGAAGAAGAGAACAGCCCGCTCGCGGCACTGATCGATCCGGGCAAGCTCGACCAGCAGTTCAATGTGGCCGAAGCCGCGGGGCAGGGTGGCGTGCAGTGGCTCACCCTGACGCCCAAGCAGGAAGGCGATGCCAGCTTCCAGACCGCGCGGCTCGCCTTCTCCGGCGGCACGCTGGTGAAGATGGAAGTGAAGGACGCGGTCGGCCAGCGCACCGAGATCAGCTTCAGCGGCTGGAAGCGCAACCCGGCGTTCGCCGGCGGCACCTTCAAGTACGCGCCCGCGAAGGGCGTGGATGTGGTGGGCGGCCCCTGACCGGGCCACTGAGCGGGACCCGGTGGGCCACGACGTTACAATGACGCGTGGCTAGGACACGTACCCCTCTTGAACCGCAGGTCGACCTGCTGAGCACGGATACCGATGCGCTGCGGCCGCTGGCCGAGCGCATGCGTCCGCGCACCCTGGACGAGATGGTCGGGCAACGGCGCCTGCTGGCGCCGGGCAGCGCGCTGCGCCGCGCGGTCGAGTCCGGCCATGTGCATTCGATGATCCTCTGGGGCCCGCCGGGCTGCGGGAAGACCACGCTTTCGCTGCTGCTGGCGCGCTATGCCGATGCCGAATTCAAGGCGATCTCGGCCGTACTGTCGGGCCTGCCCGAGGTCCGCCAGGTGCTGGCGGAGGCGGCGCAGCGGTTCGCAGGCGGGCGTCGCACGGTGCTGTTCGTCGACGAAGTGCACCGGTTCAACAAGGCGCAACAGGACGCCTTCCTGCCGCATATCGAGCGCGGCACCATCCTGTTCGTCGGCGCGACCACCGAAAATCCATCCTTCGAATTGAACTCCGCGTTGCTGTCGCGCTGCCGCGTGCACGTGATGGAAGCCGTATCGCCGGACGACATCCGCCACGCACTGCGTATGGCGCTTGCGGATACCGAGCGCGGGCTGGGCGAACTGGCGCTGGAGGTCGACGACGCGGCTCTGCTGGAGATCGCCACCGCCGCCGACGGCGACGTGCGCCGTGGCCTGACCTTGCTGGAGATCGCGGCGGAGCTCGCGGCCGACGAAGGGGGACGCATCACCCCGCAGACGCTGGCGCAGGTGCTGGCCGACCGTACGCGCCGCTTCGACAAGGGCGGCGAGCAGTTCTACGACCAGATCTCGGCGTTGCACAAGTCGGTGCGCAGTTCGAACCCCGATGGCGCGGTGTATTGGCTGGCGCGCATGCTGGACGGCGGCTGCGACCCGGCCTATCTCGCACGACGGATGACGCGGATGGCGGTGGAAGACATCGGCCTGGCCGACCCGCGCGCCCTGCAGATGGCGATCGATGCCTGGGACACCTATGACAGGCTGGGCAGTCCCGAGGGCGATCTGGCGCTGGCGCAACTGGTGATCTACCTGGCCAGCACCGCCAAGTCGAACGCAGGCTACATGGCCTTTAACGCTGCCAAGGCCGACGTGCGCGAGCATGGGACGCAGGACGTGCCGATGCACCTGCGCAGTGCGCCGACCAAGCTGATGAAGTCGCTGGGCTATGGCACGGGCTACCAGTATGACCACGACGCCGAAGGCGGGATCGCGCTGGACCAGACCGCGTTCCCCGATGCGATGGGCGAGCGGGTGTACTACCAGCCGGTCGAACGCGGGCTGGAAATCAAGCTGAAGGAAAAACTCGATCGTCTGCGCGACGCACGCCGGCAGGCGCGCCAGCAGGCCGGTCGCGACGACTGAGTCCGAAGACGAGGCGCGACGCATGCCGGTACAGGCCTGGGTGTGGTGGCAGCAACTGATGCTGGTGATGGCCGGTGGCGCACTCGGCGCCGCGGCGCGGTTCTGGTTGGGCGGCGTACTGCTGCGCCAGCTGGGCACGGGATTTCCCTGGGGCACGTTCGCGGTGAACATGATCGGTTCGTTCGCCGCAGGTTTCCTTGCGATCTGGCTGGAAGGACGTGGGCCGTCGGCGCTGTACTGGCGGGCGTTCCTCGTTGTCGGCGTGCTGGGCGCGCTGACCACTTACTCGGCGCTGATGGTCGAGTGCCTGATGTTCGCGCGGTCGGAGCGGCAGGGTGCCGCCTTCGGCTATCTCGTCGTGACGCTTGTGCTGGGCCTGCTGCTGGTATGGCTGGGCGCGCGCACCGCAGGCACGATCCGCGCCGCGGCCTGGTGACGGCCGATTGCCGGAACGATGACCGGATCCCACGCCGGCCAAGGCGCGCCCATGTCTGACGGTCCCGGTTTGCCTGCGGACAGACGGTCGTGCCGCTAATGTTTTTTTAACCTGGGTGCCGGAACGCGCTAACGAATCGTGTGCAAGTGTGACCCGCGTCGCTTTTTAGGGGCTTCCCCTGGGCTCCGGAGCGGCCACAAGGAGACTCAACATGTGCACACGCAAGACTCTGATCGCGTCGGCGGTACTGCTGGCGCTCGGCATGACGGGACAGGCCTTCGCCCAGCAGACCAACACCGAGAACGGGACCGGCGATGACATCCTGGTCAATCTCGCTGCGGATATGAGCAACAACAGCACGAACACCGACAACTCCGACAACAGCGACAACTCGGACAACTCGGACAATTCGGACAACAGCGACAACCGTTCCTACGATGGCGACAACCGCGACAACCGCGGGCGTGCCAATGCGGAAGGCTATGGCTCCACGGCCGCGAACAACGGCAGCACGGCGACCTCGACGTTCTCCAACTCGTTCAACCAGAGCAAGGCGGTGGCCGAAACCAAGCTGATCGGTTCGGTGTCCGGCGTGACCGTGCACGACATCGGCAACGTCGCCCAGAACTGGGGCAATGCCAATGGCGGAAGCGGTGGCCGCGGCGGTGCCGGCTACGGCGGCGACGGCTACGGCGGCGAGGCCGGTGGCGGCAGCGGCAGTGGCGGCGATGGCGGCAACGGAGGCGCAGGTGGCGACGGCGGCAGCGGCGGCAGCGCCAGCATCGGCGATGCGACCGCGGGCGACTCGTCCAATGGCAGCGCCAGCATCGGCGACGCGACGGCCGGCAACGGTGGACGCGGTGGCAATGCCGACGACACCCGCGGCGCGAACGGCGGCGACGGCAGTGGCTGGGGCGCGGACGGCAACGCGACCGCCGGCAACGGTCGTGGCCGCGGCGGCGATGCCGGCGGCTGGGGTGGTGACGGTGACGGCGCCAGCGGTGCGTCCGGCGGCGACGCCGGCAGCGTCAGCGGCGACAGTGGCGCGATGGCAGGTGCATCCGGCGGCGATGCCGGTGCAGGCAGCGGCAACGTGCGCGAACGCGGCGCCGGCGACGGCACCAGTGGCGACGGCACGGCGACGGGTGGGGCCGGCACGTCCGGTGATGCCACCGCGACCGGCGGGGCCAGTACTGCAACGGCAGGCGCGGGCACCTCCGGCGACGGCACGGGCACCGGTGGCGACGGTTCCGGTACGGGCGGTGCAGGTTCCGGCACGGGCGGCGACGCGACCGCGACCGGCGGTGCCGGCAACGGCTGGGGCGGTGCAGGCGGCAGCGTGACGGCGACCGCAGGCAACGGCGGTGCCGGTGGCGATGCCAGCAACGGCGATGCCACCAACGGCAGTGCCTCGTCCAGCGCGAGCAATGGCGACGCCACGGCCGGCAACGGCGCCAGTGGCGCGGTCGGTGCGACCGGCGGCGCAGGCGGCGTGGGCAATGGCGGCGACGGCATGGGCGGCGACGGCAACGGCGGCGTCGGCAACGGCGCGACCGGCGGTGCGGGCGGTGCAGGTGGTTCCGTGGCGGTCGATGCCGGCACGTTCGACATGTCCAACAACATGACGAGCGTCGGCCAGTCCGCCGCCGGCATCATGGTGGCCGCGCAGAACAGCGGCATGGCCTCGCTGATCCAGCAGGGCATCACTGTCCAGGCGAACCTGACCGTAGGCCCATAAGCGCTCCGCAGACGTCCCGGCTCCACCGCCGGGACGTTCCGCGTGGGCGACGGTGTCCTGCAGGACGCGGGACACCGCATGGCCGCGCGGCGGACGCATGTCGAAGGAGACCGACCATGCTTACGCACCAGCAGGCCAGGCTGCGCTTCGCAACCTGGGGAATGTTCGCCGTCGCGTTCGGCGCAGCGGCGCAGGACACCGCCGCACCGGTCGACGTGCCACCTCCGGCCGTCGCCAGGCCGGCGCCGGACGTGCCCGTCGCGGCAGTCAGCGAGCTCGGGCACCCCGTCGCGATGGGGCGGCTGTCGACGATGCGCGGCGGCGACGCCAGCCAGACGGAAAACCTGATCGATGTCGACGGCTCCGTCGACGACAACACCGCCCACCACATCACCAGCGGGTCGAACAGCATCGCCGACGGCGCATTCAACAACGCCAGCGGCATCAACACGGTGATCCAGAACACCGGCAGCAACGTGCTGATCCAGAACGCGATGATCGTGACCGTCGATTTCGCCGGCGGTACGCAATGAAACGCGGCACGCGACGCTGGCGTTGGCCCGTCTACGCCGCACTGGCCTGCGCGTTCGCCGGGTTGGGGGGCGCGTCGGCCGCGACCAGCGACCTGCGCGTGCCCGGCGGTGCCTACAGCGTGCGGCTGACCAGTCTCAAGGAAGCCCGCTTCAAGACCACGCTGCCGCAGCAGTACGACTTCAGCTGCGGCTCGGCGGCCACCGCGACGCTGCTGACGCACCAGTACGGACATCCCGTCAGCGAGGTCGACGTGTTCGTGCAGATGTACAACAACGGCGACCAGGCACGCATCCGCAAGGAAGGGTTCTCGCTGCTGGACATGCGGCGCTACCTGCGCTCGAAGGGCTACGAAGCCGACGGTTTCGAGCTGCCGCTCGACAAGCTGCAGGAAGAGGGCGTGCCCGCCATCGTCCTGCTCAACGACCGCGGCTACCGGCATTTCGTGGTGGTGAAAGGCCTGCGCGACGGCCGCGTGCTGCTGGGCGATCCGGCCCGCGGCACGCGCGCGATGCCGCGTTCGCGCTTCGAGACGTTGTGGGACAACCGGGTGCTGTTCGTCGTGCACAACCGGCGCGAACGCGCCCGCTTCAACCAGGCCAGCGACTGGAAGACCGCACCCCCGGCGCCGCTCGACATGGGAATCCAGCGCGATGGCCTGCGCAACATCACCGTGCCCAGGCGCGGTCCGGGAGACATCTGACATGGACGGGAAACGACGCGCGCCACGACGCATGGCACTCCTGCTCGCCATCCTGCTGGCACCGGTGGGTGCGCGTGGGCACGGCGGCGACCTCGGCGGCGACTGGCAGCCCGTGGACCCTGCACGGCTGGCGCAGATGCGCGGCGGCTTCCAGATGCCGACCGGCATGATGCTGTCGTTCGGCATCGAACGCGTCGTCCTGCTCAATGGCGAACTGACCGCGCGCATCGCGGTGCAGATCCCGGACGTGGCGCGCATCACACCGGAACAGGCGCAGGCGCTGGCCGAATTCAATCGCGGGCTCGTCGTGCAGATCGGCGACGGCAACCGCTTCGATCCCGCCCAGGTCGCCGGCGGACTGGTGATCCAGAACACCCTCGACGGCCAGGACATCCGCACCGTCACCCGCATCGACGTAGACGTCGACACGCTGGGCGCATACCAGAACCTCAATGCCGGCAGCGCGCTCACCGATGCGCTGATCCGCTCGCCGGGCGGGCCCTGACGCGCGTCTCGCGCCGTCCACCGCGACCATCGCACACGACAAGGGGAACATCATGAAAGGGACGTCTCTGATCGAGGTCGCACCGCTGGCACTGGCGGTCGGACTGGGCGTGCAGGCCGGGCAGGCGAGGGCGCAGGATGTCCCGCTGCCGGCGACGCAGGCCCCCCCGGTGCCGACCCAGCCGTACGAGATCACGGCTGATGCGCGGTTGGATGCCCTGCAGCGGCAGCTCAACGAGCAGACCCAGCGCCTGCAGCAGATGCGCGAGCTGATGCAGGCGCAGGAGCAGCAGATCTTCAGCCTGCAGAACGCGCTGAACGACGAGATCCTGGCCAACGCGCGTGCGCGCGGCGCGCCCGCGCCGGTCATCGTGCCCTCGTTGAACCAGGCGCCGACATTCCGCGATGCGCCTGCGGGTTCGCCTACCTACATCGTCGTCGGTCCCGCACCGGCGCCGGGTTCCACACCAGAGACGGGCGGCACTTCGCCTGCCTACGACACCGGCGCGCAGGTGGCACAGGCCGCTGCGCCGGCACGCAGTCCGCAGGGTGCGCAGGTGCAGACCACGTCCGGCGATGCACAGGCGCCGCAGCGCGTGGGGCAAGCGCCGGAGAGCGACTCACGGCCGCCGGAGGTGGCGCAGATCTTCGACCAGCCCGGCGTGCTGACGCCCAAGGGCAAGCTGGTGGTGGAGCCGGCCATCCAGTACGGCTATTCGGCGAACGACCGGGTGGCGCTGGTGGGCTACACCATCATTCCGGCGATCCTGATCGGCCTGATCGATGTACGCCAGGTCAAGACCACCACCGCCGTCGCCACGCTGACCGGGCGCTACGGCGTCAACCGGCGCATGGAAGTGGAAGCCAAGCTGCCCTACGTCTACATCCACAGCGATACGGTCAGCCGCGAGATCTTTACCGGCTCCGCGCAGGACCGTGTGTTCAATGCGCGCGGCAGCGGCCTGGGCGACGTGGAACTGACCGGCCGCTACCAGCTCAACCGCGGCGGTGCCGACAAACCGTTCTACATCGGCTGGCTGCGCTACAAGAGCCGCACGGGCCGCGACCTGTTCGACGTGACCACCGACTGCGTGACCCGCTGCGTCGCCAATACCACCGGCACCGGCCTGCCGCTGGACCTGCCCACCGGCAGCGGCTTCAACGCGGTACAGCCCGGCATCACCTGGCTGTACCCGTCCGATCCGGTCGTGTTTTTCGGCAGCCTCAGCTACCTGCACAACTTCAAGCGCAGCGATGTATCGCGGCGCGTGCTGGGCGGCCAGACCGAATTCCTCGGCGACATCAAGGCCGGCGACATCCTCGGCTTCAACCTTGGCATGGGCCTGGCGCTCAACGAGAAAGCGGCCATCAGCATCGGCTACGACACCAGCATCGTCGACAAGACCAAGCAGAACGGCGAGGACGTCGCGGGTGCCGTGCGAACCACCCTGGGCACGCTGCTGCTGGGTGGCACCTACCGCTTCAGCGACCGCATGTCGCTCAACGTGGCGCTGGGCGTGGGCATCACCCGCGACACGCCCGACATGACGTTCACCGCGCGCGTGCCGATCAACTTCTGACCACGGCGTGTCAGCCGGGCCGTCCCTGCCACCACAGCCACAGGGCCACCGCCAGCATCAGCCATTCGACCGCGGCCAGCACCAGCGTGGTGGTCTCCACCGGCCACCAGCGAACCAGGCCGATGCTGCGGAAAAGCACGATCGGGACGTACAGCGCGACGGCCAGCACCAGGCCCGTGCGCATCTGCTGGCTCCACGCGAACCAGGCGAACAGGATGGCCAGCCCCAGTTGCAGGCCGCCGTAGATCGTCAGGTATTCCACCTGCCCGGAGCGGCTGAGCGAGGTATAGCCCACCGCGGCCGCGGTGCGCGCCGGTGCGACCGCGCACCAGGCGGCGAGCAGCAGGTAGACCAGGGCATTGAGGTAAAGATAGGCCGTCGCCATGGAAGCATTCCTTGGGGAATGTCCGCCTTCATGCAGGGTGAGCGGTGACGGGCCGGTGAAAGCGGGACGAATCCCGACGGCCTGCTGCGGGATGCGCCGATACCCCGCGGTGGACCACGGCCGGATGCTGCAGGCGACTTCCCGCAGGAGCCGCTCATGCCGAATCCATCCCCGACCGCCTGGTGCATCGTGCTGGCCTGCGTCCTCTGCCTGCCTCATTCGCCCGCCTGGGGCAGCGGCGCCATCCACAAATGCGCGGGCCCCGATGGCCAGTCGTCCTACCAGTCGACGCCCTGCGCGCCCACGCAGCGCACCGAATGGGTTCGTGATTATCCGGTGGCACCATCGCCGCCTGCCGCGCGTGCTACGCCCGCACCTGCGCCACGAACGGCGAAAGGGGAGGGGCGCCCGCGCGCGGCAACGCGCAGCACCGGACGCCGGCAACGGGCCGTGCAGGGCGCCGTGATTTCACTCCACAAGGATCCGGTCGCGTGCGCGCGCGCGAAGAAGTCGCGCGAGCAGGCCTACGCCCGCCTGGGCCTGAAGCGCGACTTCGCGACGAGCCGGAAGCTCGATGACCGCGTCAACGAGGCCTGCCGCTGACGGCCCTCGATCAGACGGTCCGCGAGAACCGGGGTGCGTCCGGGGCAGGCGTCGCGGGCAGGTAGCGGTCGAAGCACATGGCGATCACGCGCAGCAGCAGCCGGCCTTTCGGCGTGGCCTGGAAGCCGACCCGCGTGAAGGTGAGCAGGCCATCGTCGGCCAGCGCGTGCAGCCGGGGCAGGGCGTCGGCGAAGTACTCCGCGAATTCGATGTCGAAGCGCTTGCCGATGCGCGCGAAGTCGAGTCGCCCGTGGCACATGAGTTCCTGGATCACCTCCGCCCGCAGCACGTCGTCGCGCTCCAGCGGCATTCCGCGCCAGACCGGCAGCCGGCCATCGTCGATGGCGCGCTCCCAACTGGCGATGTCGCGTGGATTCTGGCTGAAGCTGTCGCCGATGTGGCTGATGGCGCTGACACCGAAACCGAGCAGGTCGCTCTCCGCGTGCGTCGTGTAGCCCATGAAGTTCCGGTGCAGGCCACCGCGCTCCTGCGCACGCGCCAGGTCGTCGTCCGGCAGCGCGAAGTGATCCATGCCGATGTAGACATAGCCGGCAGCCACCAGACGTTCGATCGCGCATTGCAGCAGCGCGAGCTTCTCTTCCGGCGCGGGAAGGTCGTCGGCCGCGATCCGCTGCTGCGGTTTGAACAGTTGCGGCAGATGCGCGTAGCTGTACACCGCGATCCGGTCGGGACGCGCGCCGACCACGATGTCCAGGGTGCGTTCGAACCCGGCACGCGTCTGCTTCGGCAGGCCGTAGATCAGATCGATATTGACCGAGCGCATGCCGTGGTCGCGGCACGCGGCAACGATGGCGAGCGTCTCGTCCACGCTCTGCACCCGGTTGACGGCCTTCTGCACCTTGGGATCGAAATCCTGCACGCCCAGGCTGGCACGGTTGAAGCCCACGCGCGCCAGTTCGCCGATGTCAGCGGGCGTGACGAAGCGTGGATCCAGCTCGATGGAGAAGTCCATGGTGCCGTCGGTGGAGAAGCTGAACTGGCTGCGCAGCTCCGCCACGCAATCCGCGATCTGCGCCGGCGTCAGGAAGTTGGGCGTGCCGCCACCGAAGTGCAGCTGCACCACCGGACGTCCGCTGTCGAACAGGGGCGCCATGCGCGCGATCTCGCGGTACAGGTAGTCCAGATAAAGCTCGCCGCGCGCCTTGTCGCGCGTGATCACCCGGTTGCAGCCGCAGTAGAAGCAGGGGCTGGTGCAGAACGGCACGTGCACGTACAGCGACAACGGGCGGGCATGTTCCCGACGGTTGGTGGCGGCGGCATGGTCGCGCAGTTGCTCGGCACCGAATCCCGCACTGAACTGGGGTGCCGTCGGGTAGGAGGTATAGCGCGGTCCCGGCGTGTCGTAGCGCCGCAGCAGGTCCGCATCGAACAGCGGGGAGGGAGAGACGATGCCCATGGCGCACAGGCTAGGGCGCGCGTCCTGCTGCCGCATTGATCGGGATCAATTCACCCGTGAATCGTGTGGCCTGGCCTCGGGCGCATCGGGAATCTCGGGCAGCATCTCCAGTGCGGCCGGCGTGGTGCGGAGCATTGGATGGAACCTGCCCGCATGCAGCAGCTCCCGCACCTTGAACAGGCGACGGCCGCCCGCCACCAACGCCAGCACGCCCAGCGTGCCGGCGAAGAACAGCGGCAGCGCCGAGGGACCTGACCACTGCATCAGCGCACCCGCCACGGCAGGACCGATGGCGGCACCGATGCCGTTGAGCAGCAGCAGCGCACTGCAACCGGCCAGCAACTGCTCCGCCGGCAGGCGATCCAGCAGGTGCGCGACGGCCAGCGGATACAGCGCGAACGCCAGTCCACCGAACAGGAAGAACAGGGCATGCGCCTGCGCATCGAAACGCAGCGCGAGCAGCGCGGTAGCCGCACCGGCCGCCGCGACCAGGGCCAGCGTGCTGCGCCGGTCGCCACGATCGGAGAGACGGCCGATCGGCAGCTGCAACGCGGCACCGCCTACGATGGTGACCGCCATGAACGTGCCGATCCCGGCCCGGTCGAGGCCGAGCGAGGCGGCGTACACCGCGCCCATGCCCCAGAACGCGCCCAGCGCCAGTCCGGCAAGCACGGCGCCCGCCGCGGCACTCGGTGCGACGCGGCAGATCTGCAGCAGATGGATCTTCGGCGCCACCGTCATCACCGGCGGCACCAGACGGGTGGCGCTCACCGGCAGGATCGCCAGCGCGAACAGGATCGCCACCACGCTGAACAGCACCGCGCTGCGGGGAGGTTGCAGATCCAGCAGCAACTGGCCAGCGGCCAGCGCCAGCAGCGACACCACCATGTACACGCCGAACACGCGGCTGCGATGCTCCGGTGCGGCCTGCGCGTTCAGCCAGCTCTCGATCACCGTGCACAGGCCCACCAGCGCCATGCCGGTCACCACGCGCAGCAGCATCCAGCCCACCGGCTCCATCCACAGGGGATACACCAGTACCGCGGCAGCGGCCAGCGCGGCATGGAAGGCGAACGCACGGATATGGCCGACACGGCGGATCAATGGCGGCGCCGTGAACGTGCCGAGGAAGAAGCCGACGAAATAGCCCGACATCACCAGCCCGGTCGTCCGTTCGCCCCATCCCTCGGCCTGGCTGCGCATCGCCAGCAGCGTGCCCAGCAGTCCGTTGCCGCCCAGCAACAGGGCGACACTGGCGAGCAGGGCGGTGATGGGAAGCACGATTCGGAGCACGAGGCGGGATCGATACCGGGTCGAGGACGTTCCGCATGCTAGCAACCCGATGCTGAGCGACCGGTTCACATGCGCTGCAGGCGCTTGTCGCGCGTGTTGCGCGATGCCATCGGGTATCCTGCTGCGGTATCGGCGATGGCATGCAACGACGGGATGTTCCGATGACTGAGCGCAAGATTCCGGGCATCGACGAGTACGAAGGCGCTGCCGGTGGCTGGGGTGCGCTTGCTGCCGTCGCGCGGGCGGTGAAGAGCCAGATGGCCGTCGGCCGCGAGACCTCGGCCCTGCGCCGCGTCAACCAGCCGACCGGTTTCGATTGTCCGGGCTGCGCCTGGCCCGATCCGAAGCACACCTCGTCCTTCGAGTTCTGCGAGAACGGCGCCAAGGCGGTGTCGTGGGAGGCGACCGGCAAGCGGGCGACGCCCGAATTCTTTGCCGGACACACGCTGGCGGAACTGTGGGAGTGGAGCGACCACGCACTCGAGGACGAAGGCCGCCTAACGCATCCGATGGCCTACGACGCCGATGCGGACCGCTATGTGCCGATCAGTTGGGAGGATGCCTTCGCGCGTATCGGCGATGCGTTGCGCGCGTTGCCGCATCCCGACATGGCCGAGTTCTACACCTCCGGGCGAACGTCGAACGAGGCCGCCTTCCTCTACCAGCTGATGGTGCGCGAGTACGGCACCAACAACTTTCCCGACTGCTCGAACATGTGCCACGAGGCCACCAGTGTCGGCCTGCCGGCATCCATCGGTGTGGGCAAGGGCACGGTGACGCTGGACGACTTCGCGCACTGCGATGCACTCTTCAGCTTCGGCCATAACCCGGGCACCAACCACCCACGCATGCTGTCCACGCTCCGCGAGGTATCGAAGCGCGGCGTGCCCATCGTGGCGGTGAACCCGCTGCGTGAGCGCGGGTTGGAGCGCTTCACCTCGCCGCAGCACCCGGCGGAGATGCTGACCAATACCGCCACGCCGATCGCGCAGACCTACTACCAGGTGAAGATCGGCGGCGACCTGGCCTTGCTGAAAGGCATGATGAAGTGGCTGCTGCAGGCCGATGCGGACGATCTCGCCGCCGGTGGCGCCGGCGTGCTCGACCATGCCTTCATCGCCGAGCACACGGAGGGCCTCGATGGCTTGCGCGAGGATCTGGCGCGCACGTCGTGGGACGAGATCGTCGAACACTCCGGCCTGTCGCGCGAGGACATCGCCGCGGCCGCGGCGCTCTATGCGAAGGCGGAACGGGTGATCCTCTGCTACGGCATGGGCATGACCCAGCACCGGCGCGGCACGCAGAACGTGCAGCAGATGGCCAACCTGATGCTGCTGCGCGGGAACGTCGGCAAGCCCGGCGCCGGCATCGCGCCGATCCGTGGGCATTCCAACGTGCAGGGCGACCGCACCGTCGGCATCACCGAAAAGCCGACGCAGGCGCTGGTCGATGCCATCAAGCAGCGCTACGGCTTCGAGTTCCCGCTGACGCATGGTCACGACGCGGTGGAAGCGGTACGCGCCATCCGCGACGGCCGCTCGCGGGCGCTCGTATGCATGGGCGGCAACCTCGCCGTCGCGATGCCGGACCCCGAGACCACGATTCCCGCGATGCGCACGCTCGACCTTGCGGTGCATATCGCGACCAAGTTGAACCGCTCGCACCTGATTCCGGCGAAGCAGGCCTTCCTGCTGCCCTGCCTGGGGCGTACCGAGCGCGACGTGCAGGCCAGTGGACTGCAATCGGTGACGGTGGAGGATTCAATGTCGATGGTGCACGCCTCGCAGGGCGGCCTGCCGCCGGCATCGGAGCACCTGCTGTCCGAACCCGCCATCGTTGCCGGCATCGCGAAGGCGACGTTGCCGCAGACGAAGGTGGATTGGGATGGCCTGGTCGGCGACTACGACCGCATCCGCGACGACATCGAAGCGGTGTTCCCGATGTTCAGTGACTTCAACCGCCGCGTCCGCGAGCCGGGCGGATTCCGGCTCTACATCGGTGCGTCCGAACGCGACTGGGGCCCGGGCAGGAAGGCGCGCTTCCTGGTGGCGCCCGGTGTTGGTGAGGATCCCGACACGGGGCGCAGGGACCTGCTGACGTTGACCACGATCCGTTCGCACGACCAGTACAACACCACCATCTACGGTTTCGACGACCGCTACCGCGGGGTCAGTGGACGTCGCGACGTGGTGTTCCTCAATCGCGAGGACATGCAGTCGCGGGGACTGCAGCACGGCGACCGGATCGAGGTGGCATCGCATGTCGCCGACGGTGCGCCGTCGCGCGCGATCTCGGGCTTCATCGCGGTCGAGTACGACCTGCCGCGCGGATCGGCCGCGATGTACTACCCGGAAGGCAACCGGCTGGTGCCGCTGGACAGCCACGATCCGCAATCGGGTACGCCCGCCTACAAGTCCATCCCGGTGCGGGTGCGCAAGCTGTCCGTTGCGGATGCGCATGCCGACTGATCGCATCGAAGGCGTGGCGCGACGCGAGGTCGTCGACGTCACCGGTGGCGTATCCACGCCGCGGCAGGATCATCTGGCCGAAGAAGTACCGCTCGCCGTCCATGGCAACGGCGAGCCGCTCGCGGTGATGATGGGCTCGCCGTGCGATCTGGCCGACTTCGCCCGCGGTTTCGCGCTGACCGAGCTCGGTGTGGCCGGCGAAGGCCTGCTGTCCGTGACGGTGGAGACCTTGCTTGAAGGCATCCGGATCGACATCCGGACACGCGATCCGCTGCCGGTGCGTGCCGACCGATGGCTGCCCGGTCGCAGCGGTTGCGGTATCTGCGGCAACCGCGCCCTGGAGGATGTGGTCAGGCAACCGGAGGCGGTGGCGAACGGGAGCCTTATCGCATCGTCGGCGTTGGCCATCGCACTCGCGCAGCTGGAACAGCGTCAGCCCTTGAATGCGGCCACCGGTGCCATCCACGCCGCGGCATGGGCAAGCGTGGACGGCACGCTGATGCTGGTCCGCGAGGATGTGGGCCGCCACAACGCGCTGGACAAGCTGATCGGTGCGATGCTGCACGAAAGCGTCGACGTGACGTCGGGTTTCGCGCTGGTGACCAGTCGTGCGAGCTACGAGATGGTCGCGAAGGCGGCGATGGCCGGCATGCCATTGTTGGCCGCGATATCGGCGCCTACCGCACTGGCCGTCGACCTGGCGCTGGGATGCGGACTCACGTTGGTGGGCTTCCTGCGCGAAGGACGGCATGTGGTCTACAGCCATCCGGAGCGGCTCACGACCCCGTGAGCCGGCAGGGTCGTCAGTAGTAGCCGGCGATGTTGAGGAACCAGCCCTGGTAGTCGTAGTCGAGCTGGGTCAGGTCGCCGCTGAAGTCGGTGAAGTTGTAGCCCACGCCGACCTTGAAATGGTCGCTGATCTGGCGGTCCACGCCGACCAGCCAGCCGCTGCGGTCGCCGCCGTCGCGCACGCGCAGCCAGCGGTGTTCGGCCAGCGCGTCCCAGCGACGGATCAGGTGGTAGCGCAGCTGCAGCGCGGCGAAATCGGTCCGGCTGTCCAGCCAGACGCCCTCGCCTCGGCCCAGCCGGTACTCGCCCCAGCGGCCGGCGAGCTTGCCCGCCATCTGCCAGCGGTCCGCCATCTGCCAGGTACCTTCCAGCGACAGCACGTGCGAGCGCTGGTCGTACTGGTCGGCATCGATCTGCCCGGCGGAGATGCGGTCGTAGAGGTAGGTGTACTTGCCGAATGCCGCCCAGCGCGTGCTGTCGTGCGGGCGCCAGGCGAATCCGAGGCTGGCCTCGGCCAGCTTCGCACCGGCGGCGGGATTCAGGTCGTCCTGCGTATCGGCATAGTTCGCCCGCAGCGCGATGCGCCAGTCCTCGTTGACGCGATGGAGCAGGCGATGCGTGGTGACCCACTGCTCGCGCTGCTCGGCGCCGCTGTCGTGCCGGTACTCCAGCTTGCTCGACCAGTCGGTGCGCGCATCGGTGCGGCCGCCACTCACGCTGTAGGCGCGGCGGTCGACGCGGCCGGTGCTCGTGTCCAGCGTGCCGTCCATGACGGTGAAGCCGAGATTCCATGACGGGGCAGGGCGGAAGTCCATGCCCAGCGTATGCACCAGCCCTTCGCTGCCGCGCCGGCGCTCCTGGATGAACTGGCTCTCGTTGTAGACGTTGACCTGCGAGTTGAGCTGCCAGCGCTGGCCCAGTGTCCAGCCGGTCTGCAGGCTGCGGTCGAACAGCGCGTCGCGCGTGGTGCGGTCGGTGCTGTAGCTGTAGGCGCCGTACACGGTGTGGTCGGGACCGAAGCGGTACTCGCCGTCCACCTTCGCGCCCTGGCCGCGGCTGCCGCTGCTCGCCTCCAGGCCCACGCTGGAGCGGTCGCCGAACAGGTACTTGCCGCCGAGCGTCAGCAGGTCGTTGCGTTCGTAGCGTCCGCCATCATCGTCCAGCGTGTACTGGCCGACGCCGTACAGTTCCCACGTCGCGCCGATCCGCTGCCGGTAGCTCAGCGCCAGCAAGGTGGCGTCGATGCCGACGCCCGAGACTTCTTCGGACAGTTGCCGCACTTCGCCGCCAAGGCGACCGTCGGGCGTGATCTGCCAGTCGGCGGTCAGCTGGGTCTGCTCCAGCGTGTTCGCGCCGCGTTCGGCATGCGTGTAGCGGCCGTAGAGGCTGAAGTTCTTGTTGAGGTAGCCGAGGAATTCCGCGCCGTACTCCTCGATGGCTTGGCCCGAATCCTGCCGGCTGATCGAGAAGCCCGCATCGACCTCGCGCCGCCATGCGCCCATCGACCACTCGTTCTCGGTCCAGCCCAGTTCCTGCAGGTTGGCGCGCGCCTCGATCAGGCGCGCCGTGCCGGAGCGCGCGTCGGTCGCCGGATTGCGCTGCACGAAACTCAGGCCGCCGTTGTCCGAGTAGAACACCGGTGCCACCGTCGCCTCCGTGCGGCTATTCTCCACCCGCACGTAGGTGCCACGACCGGCCTGCAGCGTCACGTCGGCGGCACGCAGCGAATAGTCGTCGCCGCCGCGGTTCTCGTCGACGTAGGTGCCGCCCACGGCGAGGTGGTCGCCGAACCAGTGCCGACCGCGCAGGCCGATGGTGGTGTCGTCGCCATCGAAACCGGCGGGGACGTATTCGTAGTCGACCAGCAGCAGGTGCCGCCACCCGTCCAGCGGGGCGTCCCGGGTCAGCGTGCGCACGTTCTCGCGGGTGATCTGGCTCAGCGGACGCGTCAGCAGCAGGCGGCCCTGCAGGTCGTCCATCTCATAGTCGACGCCGGACTGCAGGTTGACCCGCGTCTCGACGCGCCCGGTGGTGGGGTCGCGGACTTCCAGCACCACCTGTTCCGAGCCTGGCAGCACGTCGGTATGGCGCAGGTAGTACAGGCTGCCGCCGGTGCCGAGGAATTCGGTATGGCCCATCGCGGTCTGCGCCTCGGAACCGAACACCTTCAGCAGGCTGCGCGGATCGCCGAGCGACGTCGCGGCGCGCGAGCGCCAGTCCAGCGCGGCGCCATACAACGCACGCGGATACTGCGCGTACTCGGTGCCGTCGAAACCGGTGAGGAAGTTGCCCCACACGGCGCGGTTCTGGTCCCATTCCGCGCGCACGTACAGCTTGCCCTGGCTGTCGACGTCGCGGTACGTGCGCGAGTCGTCGCCGTACACGGGGTAGTACTGGTCCGGATCGAGGCGGCGGAAGATGTCGTACGGCTGCGCATCGAAGAAGCCATCGAACAGGTTGCCCAGTTCGCTCTCGTAGGTATCGGCCTGCGCGGTGACCAGGTACTTGCCGCGCCACTTGCCCTTGGCGTAGAACGCCAGCCGGCCTTCGCTGAGGAAACCGTCGTCGCGCTGGATGTCGTCGGCCAGCGCGTCGGTGGAACCACTGGCCTCGTTGCGCGTCAACGTCAGGTCCGCCAGCGCGGTGACGAAGACGTAGCGCCCGGTGACGTCGACATCGAGTGCGGTCTCGGCCACGACGTCCTTGCCGTCCGTGACCTTGACGGCGTAGCGGTGCGAACCGACCGGCTGCAGGAATTCGGCGACGAACTTGCGCTCCTGGTCGATCGGGAAGACCTGGCCGTCGATGGTGACCTGCATCGTCGACGGGATCTGCTGGCCGAGGATGCGCACGCGCGAGCCGTACACCGGGATGTTGCGCAGGCGCAGGTTGCTGGTGCCGTAGATGGAATCGCTGACCTGCAGCGATTCGGCGCCCAGCGTGTCGACGGTGTCGTTACGCTCGCGCTGCAACTGGTCGCGCAGCACCTGCACGCCGCGCGCATGGTCGGCCGGTGTCACCAGTTGGATGATCTGCGCCGCGGTCTCGTCGAAACTGCCATCCGCCGCATGGGCGCGCGCCACGTACTGCAGCGTGTCGCCGACCTGCGGGCGCAGCTCGTCTGGCAGCACGCCGTCCCATTGCGCCTGCGTCACTGCGCCGACCGGCAGCTCGAAGGTCGCGACCGGACGCACGCGGTCGAGGTCGGTGCCGCGATAGACGCGCACTTCCAGGCGGTCGTAGAACGCGGCGTAGTTGCTGTAGCCGTGGAAGCGCACCGGCTGGGTGATGCGGCCGTCCTCGAACGGCACCATGGAAGCGGCCTGCACGTTGAGCACAGGTTCGCCGAGCGTGGGATCTTCGATTGCCCACAGCGTGCCGCCCTGCGGCAGGTCGACGACGAAACGGCCCAGGCTGCCGGCCGGTCCCTGGAAGGCGGGATCCGGCGCGCCCGGGGTGGCGACGGCGGGCGTATCGGGCGGCGCTTGCACCGGCTGCGCATGCGAGGCGAATGCCGTATGCAGCAGGGCAACGCCGACGGCGATCATCAACGGAGAGGCGCGCATGGTCAGGGCCCTCCGCATTGGCCGTCGGGACAGGCGGCGCCACCGGACGGCACCTCCCGTGGGGGTGGCATCGGCGCCTGCACGCCGAAGTCGAAGCGCACCGGTACGCCAGGGGTGATGCGCAGGACGCGCGGATTCTCGGTGGTGAAGCGCGCGCCCGGGGGCAGGGTGGCAACGTCCACCTTCAGCAGGAAGTTGCGCCCACGCGCCCAGCGGCCGCCGCTGATGCCGGTGATGTGGAAGCGGCCGTAGGGGTCGGTTTCGGTGACCAGGCCTTCCACCGACACCACGCGCACGCCTGCCAGGCCGCGTTCGCCCGGGTCCTGCGTGCCGTCGCCATCGACATCGTGGAAGACGGTGCCGATGATCAGGCTGTCTTCCAGCAGCGGATCGCCCACGACCTGCACGTCAGCGGTGGCTTCGTTGCTGATCGTGGCGCCGTCGGCATCGCGCATCACGGCGCGGTTGGTATGCACGCCGGGACCAACGCCGGCGCCGACGCGCAGCGCATAGCCGATCGTGGCGCGTTGACCGACCGGGATGTCGAGTGCGTCGATGCGGAACGGTCTGGCGATGGCCGGCGCGCCACTGGCATCGGCATCGCCGACCTGGATCGATCCCGCGACGACCGCGAAGCCGGGCGGCAGGCTGTCGACCAGCGATACCTGCTGCGCATCGACCTCGCCGACATTGTCGATGACGATCGTGTAGCGGACGATGTCGCCGACCTTGGCCGTACGCTGCACCGCGGTCTTGGCCACGCGCAGCACGGCCGGCGCGGCTTCCACGTCGATCACCACGTCGGCCTCCGCGCAGACCGCATTCGGCACGGACACATCGCAGACGCGATAGCCGAAGCGGTCCTGCCCGCTGAAGCCGGCCGAGGCAGTGTAGGTGCAGGTTCCCTGCGCGCAGCTCGCTTCGCCATGTGCCGGCGCGCGGACCACCGACAGTGAGGCCGGATTCAAGGGCGCGTGGCTGACCGTGTCGTTGTCCAGCACGGCGATGAGGGTGGTCCGAGTACGCGTGCTGACCTGATCGTCCACGGCCGTCACGGTGTTCGGCAGGACGGTGACGGTCACCGTGCCGGTGGCGCAGTTGTCGGGCGCCGCCGCTTCGCACACGCTGTACGTGAAGCTGTCCTGTCCGCTGTAGTACTGCGCCGGCGTGTAGCGCAGGCTGCCGTCGGGCTGCACCACCACAGTGCCGTTGGCCGGAGCCTGCGGCACCGTCACGACGACGAGCGTGGGATCGGCCGCGATACCGGCGA
The DNA here is from genome assembly GCF_014851815.1 of Pseudoxanthomonas sp. PXM01. GTDB lineage: Bacteria > Pseudomonadota > Gammaproteobacteria > Xanthomonadales > Xanthomonadaceae > Pseudoxanthomonas_A. Next base: position 407,621 of record NZ_JACVAJ010000001.1, on the reverse strand, counting down.
AGGTGTCGTTGGCCAGTACGGCGATCACCACGGCTTCGCCCTGCGGCGTCTGCCCGGCATCGTCGGCGGTCACCAGCGTCGTCGCGAGCACCACGACCGTGACCGTCGCGCTGTCGCAGTGGCTGGGTGTCAGCGCGTCGCATAGCGTGTAGACCAGCGTGTAGGTGCCGCCCGGCGTGCCGGCGGCGACATCGACGGTACCATCGGCCTGCAGGCTGAGCGGGCCTGCGGTCACCGGCGCCAGGATCACGCGGTCGGGCAGCACGGGAGCGCCGTCGTAGAGATCGTTGCCCAGCACGTTGACGATGTCCTGCACCGCATTCCCGCCTGGCACCGGCGCCGGCGCATCGTCCACCGCATCCAGGCTGGGCAGGGCGACGGTCACCGTCGCCGTGGCCTCATCGCAATTGCCGACATTGAGCCGTTCGCACAGCCGGTAAACCAGCGTGTAGGTGCCGCCAGGCGTGCGCGGCGCGACGGTGACCGCGCCGGTGGCGACGTTGAGCTGCACGTTCGCCTGCGTGCTGGACACCTGCGTCAGCAGTACCTGGTTCAACGACACCGCGACGCCGCCCAGCGTGTCGTTGGCGGTGACGTTGGCGATGGCCTGGCCGCCTGTCCCGGAGGCGATCGGTGCCGGCGCGGCGTCGTCGACGGCATCGATCGCGGTGACGGCAACACCTATCGTCACGGTAGCCTGGTCGCAGTTGGCGGGATTCAGCACTTCGCAGATCCGATAGGTGGCGCTGTAGCTGCCCGCCACCGTGCCCGCGACGACGTCCACCTGGCCGTCGGCGTGCAGGATCAGCGCCGGGGAGGCGGTGACCACCGACAAGCTCACCTGACCCGTCGCCACCGGCGTACCAGCGAGCGTGTCGTTCGTCAGCACGTTCACCACCGATGGCGTTCCGCTGTCGACCGGACCGGCGGAATCGTTGATGGCGTCGATCGCGACCGCGGTGACCGCGACGATCGCCAGCGCCTCGACGCAGTTCGCAGGCTCGGCCTGTTCGCAGGCGCGGTAGCGCAACGAGTAGTTGCCAGCCGGCGTTCCCGCGGCCACCGTCACCGCACCGTTGGCGAGGTCGAGCACGATGCCGGGGTTGGCCGGTGGCGTGACGACCGACAGCGCCACCTGCGCCGTGGTCGGTGCCGTGCCACCCAGGCTGTCGTTCGCCAGCACGTTGGCCACGGCCACACCACCGCTGCGACCGTCCACGCTGCCGGTATCGTTCGCCGCGGCCAGGCTGCTGGGGCCGCTCGCCACGGTCACGGTCACCGTGGCGGCGTCGCAGATCGACGGTGCGTTGCGTACGCAGACGGTGTAGTTGCCTGCATAGGTGCCGGCCGGCGTGCCCGCGAGCACGCGCAGGTCGCCGTTGGGCTCGATGCTGAGGTGACTGTCGAACAGTCCTCCCCAGAAGGCGGTGACCACGTTCGGGGTACCGCCGTTGAGCGCGTCGTTGCTGAGCACGTTGCCGACCACGCCCCCGGCCGTTCCGCTGGCCAGGCTGAAGCTGTCGTTCTGCGCATCCACGCGTACGACCTGCACGGTGACGGTGGCGGTGTCGCAGTTGCTCGTGTCACCCGCATCGCACAGCGTGTAGGTGGCGGTATAGGTGCCGGCGGGGGCATTGGGAGAGAGTGCCGCCACGCCGGCGGGGGAAATCGACAACGGCGATGCGGCGGTGCTCACCAGCGTGAAGGCCGCGATGTTGATCGGTGCGCCGTCCACCGTGTCGTTGCCGAGCACGTTGCCGAGGTTGGCGCTGCCGGGCGTGCCGTCGACGGGGCCGAACACGTCGTCCACCGCATTGATCGCCGCGCTGGCGACGACGGTGACCGACACGCTGGCGCTGTCGCAGATCGACGGCCAGGCCGCGTTGCAGATCTGGTAGCTGGCGGCGTAGGTACCGGCGGCGGTGCCGGCCGCAACGGTCACGGCTCCATCGGGGGCGATGGTCAACGGGCCGCTGTTCGTCGGTGTCAGCACCACCGCACCGGCGGCGAATGGCGTGCCGTCGAGGCGGTCGTTGGTCAGCACGTTGCCGGCCACGCCCCCCAGGCCGCCGTTGACCGGACCCAGCGCGTCGTCGTCGGCGACCAGGGTGGTGACCGTGATGATCACCTGCGCGGTATCGCAGTTGGCGGGGTTTACCGTTTCGCACAGCTGGTAGCCGGCGACGTAGGAGCCGGCGGGTGTGTTCGTGGCGATGCTCACACTGCCATCGGGTGCGATCGTGACCGGTCCTGCATTGGACGGCGTCAGCACGACCTGGCCGGCACTGACGGCGGCACCGTTGAGCGTGTCGTTGGCCAGCACGTTGCCGGCGACCGCGCCACCGGTCATGCCTTCGACCGGACCCAGCGTGTCGTCGTTGGCGAGCAGCGGGCTGACGCTGACGGTGATGCTGATGGTGGCGGTGTCGCAGATCGTCGGCTGCGCGATCTGGCAGGCCTGGTAGCTGCCGGTCAGCGTGCCGGCCGGTGTGTTCGGTGCGACGGTCACGACACCGCTCGGGGCGAGGGTGAAACCGGGTGCGCCGCCGGTCTGGGTGAGCGTCACCGTGGCGGAGGTGGCCGGGGCGCCGTTGACGACGTCGTTCGCGAGCACACTGCCCGCCGACGCGCCGGGTGCAACGGGGCCGAGCGTGTCGTCATTCGCCGCCAGCGACGACACCACGACGGTCAGCGTCGCACCGTCGCAGTTGGCGGGGTTGGCGATGTCGCAGATCTGGTAGCTGCCGCTGTAGACACCGGCGGCCGTGCCCGCCGGCACGGACAGGGTGCCGTCGCTGGCGAGTGCGAGCGGTGCGGCGGTGGTGCTGGTCAGCGTGACGCTGCCCGCCACGACAGTCGCGCCATCGCGTGTGTCGTTGGCCAGTACGTTGCCGAGACTGGCACTGCCGGTCGCACCATCGACGGGACCGAACGCGTCGTCCACCGCATTGATCACGGCGTTGACGGCGACAGTGACCGACACGCTGGCGCCGTTGCAGAGCGACGACCATGCGGCCTGGCAGATTTGGTAGCTGGCGCTGTAGGTGCCGGCGGGCGTGCCGGCCGCCACTATGACGGTGCCGTCGGCGCCAATGGTCAACGGGCCATTGTTGACGGGGGTCAGCACGACAGCGCCCGCGGCGAACGGCGCCCCGTTGAGGCGATCGTTGGTCAGCACGTTGCCGCCCACGCCACCGGCATTGCCGCTGACGGGGCCGAGCACGTCGTCATCCGCGACCAGCGTGGCCACCGCCACCGTCACCTGGGCGGTGACGCAATGGCTCGGATTGAGGGTTTCGCACAGCTGGTAGCCGGCAAGGTAGCTGCCTGCCGCGGTGTTCAGCGCGAGACTGACGCTGCCGTCGCTGGCGATCGTGACCGGTCCCGCATTGATCGGCGTCAGTACGACCTGGCCCGCGGTCACCGCGTTGCCGTTGAGCGTGTCGTTGGCGAGGACGTTGCCGCCGACCGTGCCGCCGGTGATGCCATCGACCGGACCCAGTGCGTCGTTGTTGGCGGCCAGCGTGCCGACACCGACGGTGATGCTGACGGTGGCGGTGTCGCAGATCGTGGGCTGCGCGACCTGGCAGATCCGGTAGCCACCGGTGAGCGTGCCAGCCGGCGTGTTCGGGGCGATGGTCACGCTGCCGTCGGGTGCGACGGTGAAGCCGGGCGCGCCGCCGGTCTGGGTGAGGACGACGGTCGCCGGTGTGGCAGGTACGCCGTCATTGAGGTCGTTCGCCAGCACGTTGCCCGCCGGTGCGCCCGGCAGGACCGGACCCAGCATGTCGTCGTTCGCGGCCAGCGACGACACCACGACGGCGATCGACGCGGCATCGCAGTTGGTCGGATTGGAGGTTTCGCAGATCTGGTAGCTGCCACTGTAGACGCCGGCGGCGGTATTCGGCGCGATCGCCACCACGCCGGTGGGCGAGATCGACAGCGGGGCAACCACGGTGCTGGTCAGGGTGACGTTGCCGGTCGTGACCGTCACGCCATCCAGCGTGTCGTTGGCGAGCACGTTGCCGAGATTGCCGTTGCCGGTCGTGCCATCGGCCGGACCGAACGCATCGTCCACCGCGTTGATGGCCGCATTGCCGGCGACCGTCACCGACACGCTGGCGCCATCACAGATTGCCGGTTGTGCGGCTTCGCAGATCTGGTAGCTGGCGGTGTAGGTGCCGGGCGTGGTGCCGGCCGCGACGCTGACGCTGCCATCGATGGCGATGGTCAACGGGCCGCTGTTGCCCGGCGTCAGCACGACGGCACTGGCGGCGAACGGTGCGTCATTGAGGCGGTCGTTGGTCAGCACGTTGCCCGCCACGCCACCGAGGCTGCCATTGACCGGACCCAGCGCGTCGTCGCCGGCCACCAGCGTGGTGACGGCGACGGTCACCTGCGCGGTGTCGCAGTTGCCCGGGTTCACGGCTTCGCACAGTTGATAGGAAGCGACGTACGCGCCGGCGGACGTGCCCGCGGCGAGCACGACACTGCCGTCGGCCGCGATCGTCACCGGTCCCGCACTGGACGGTGTCAGCACGATCTGGCCGGCACTCACGGCGACACCGTTCACCGTGTCGTTGGCCAGCACGTTGCCCGTAACCGCACCACCGGTCACGCCGTCGACGGGGCCGAGCGTGTCGTCGTTGGCGGCTACGCTGCCGGCGCTGACGGTGATGTTGATGGTGGCCGTATCGCAGATGGTCGGTTGCGCGACCTGACAGGCCTGGTAAGCGCCCGTGAGCGTGCCGGCCGATGTACCGGGCGCGATGGTCACCGTGCCATCGGAGGCGATGGTGAAGCCGGGGGCGCCACCGGTCTGGGTGAGGATGACGGTGGCGGAGGTGGCGGTGACGCCGTCGACGAGATCGTTCGCCAGTACATTGCCGGCCGACGCACCCGGCGCCACGGGCCCGAGCGTGTCGTCGTTCGCCACCAGCGAGGACACCACGACGGTCAGCGCCGCGGTATCGCAGTTGCCGGGGTTGGCGGTTTCGCAGATGCGGTAGTTGCCGTTGTAGACGCCGGCGGCGGTGCCTGCCGGCACCGAGACCGTGCCGTCGGCCGCGACAACGAGCGGTGCACTCGGGGAACTGACCAAAGTGACGATGCCGGGCGCCAGCGCCACCCCGTCCAGCGTGTCGTTGGTCAGCACGTTGCCGACATTGGCGTTGCCGGTCATGCCATCGACCGGGCCCAGCAGATCGTCCACCGCGTTGATCACCGCATTGACGGTGACGGTGACCGACACGCTGGCGCCATCGCAGACCGACGGCTGCGCCGTCTGGCAGATCTGGTAGCTGGCGGTGTAGGTGCCTGCCGCGGTGCCGGCGGCGAGGGTCACCGTACCGTCGGCGCCGATCGTCAGCGGCCCGTTGCTGGTGGGCGTCAGTACGACCGCGCCCGCGGCGAACGGCGCGCCATCCAACCGGTCGTTGGTCAATACGTTCCCGGCTACGCCCCCCAGGCCACCATTGACCGGGCCCAGCGCGTCGTCGTTGGCCATCAGCGTGGTCACCGCGATGACGACCTGGGCGGTATCGCAGTTGGTGGGGTTGAGTGTTTCGCACAGTTGGTAGCCGGCAACGTAGGAACCTGCAGGCGTCCCTGCCGCCACGGTGATGCTGCCGTCGCTGGCGATGCTCACAGGCCCCACATTGGTGGGCGTCAGCACGACCTGGCCAGCGGCCACGGCGCCTCCGTCGAGCGTGTCGTTGGCGAGCACGTTGCCCGCCACCGTGCCTCCGGTGGTGCCATCGACCGGGCCCAGCGCGTCGTCGTTGGCGGCCAGCGCGGCGGCACCGACATTGACGCTGACGGTCGCGGTGTCGCAGATCGTCGGCTGCGCGACCTGGCACGCCTGGTAGCTGCCGGACAGCGTGCCGGCCGGCGTATTCGGCGCGATGGTGATGCTGCCGTCGGCGGCAAGGGTGAACCCGGGCGCACCGCCCGTCTGGGTGAGCGTGACCGTCGCCGCTGTCGCGGGCGCGCCGTCGACGACGTCGTTCGCCAGCACATTGCCGGCCACACCGCCCGGACCGGCAGGACCCAGCGTGTCATCGATCGCACCCATCGTCGACACGCGCACGGTGGCTATCGCGGTATCGCAGTTGTCCGGCGCCGCGACCTCGCAGATCCGGTAGCCCGCGGCATATGTGCCCGGCACCGCATTGGCGGCCACGCCGAGCGTGCCATCGCCGGCGATGGTGACCGGCGCGCTGGCCGCACTGATGACGGTGACGTTTCCGGCCACGATCGCCGCCCCATTGAACGTGTCGTTGGTCAGCACGTTGCCCGCATCCGCGGTACCCGTGGTGCCGTTGACGAGCAGCGGACCATCGTCGTTGGCAGCGAGCGCCGCAGCGACACGCACGTTGACGGTCAGTGTGGCGACATCGCAATTGGACGGGTTGGCGATTTCGCAGATCTGGTAGCTGCCGCCGTAGAGACCGGCCGCCGTGCCGGCGGGCACGGACACGGTGCCGTCGCCGGCGATGACGATGGGCGCACTGCTCTGGTTGATCAGGGTGACGCTGCCCGGCGCCAGCACGGCGCCATCCACCGTGTCGTTGGCCAGCACGTTGCCGAGATTGGCATTGCCGGCGGTGCCATCGACCGGACCGAACGCGTCGTCCACCGCGTTGAGCGCCGCGTTGACGACAACCACGACCGACACGCTGGCGCCGTTGCACACCGATGGCGAGGCGGCCTGGCAGATCTGGTAGCTGGCGACGTAGGTGCCCGCGGGCGTGCCGGCGGCGACAAGCACGGTGCCGTCGGCAGCGATGGTCAGCGGGCCGCTGTTGGTCGGCGTCAACACCACCTGCGTGGACCCGGGCGGAACGCCGTCGAGCTGGTCGTTCGTCAGCACGTTGCCGGCGACGCCGCCGGTGTCGCCATTGACCGGGCCGAGATTGTCGTCGTTGGCGACCAGCGTGGTGACCTCGACGCTCACCTGTGCGCTGTCGCAGGTGGCGGGGTTCAGTGCTTCGCAGATCTGGTAGCCGGCAAGGTACGTGCCAGCCGGCGTGTCGGGCGCGATGCTGACGCTGCCATCGGTGGCGACGGTGACCGGTCCGGTACTGGCCGGCGTCAGGATGATCTGGCCCACGCTGACCGCGACACCGTTGAGCGTGTCGTTGGCCAGCACGTTGCCGGTGGCGGTGCCGCCGCTCACGCCGTTGACGGGACCCAGCGTGTCGTCGGCGGCGATGAGCGTGCCGGCGGCGACGGTGATGCTGATACTGGCGGTGTCGCAGATCGCAGGCACGGCGACCTGGCAGACCTGGTAGCTGCCGGTCAGCGTGCCGGCCGCTGTGCCCGGCGCGATGGTTGCGCTGCCATCGGACGCAAGCGTGAAGCCGGGCGCGCCGGCGGTCTGGGTGACGGTGACCGTCGCATCGCTGGCCGGTATGCCATCGACGAAATCGTTGGCGATCACGTTGCCGGCCACGGTGCCGGGCAGCGCCGGTCCGAGGGTGTCCGGCGATGCCGCTATCGTCGCCACCACGACGGTGGCGGTGGCCGTGGCGCAGTTGTCGGGCACGGCGGTTTCGCAGATCTGGTAACCGGGCGTGTAGGTGCCCGCAGGCGTGCCGGCGGCCACCGCGACCACGCCATCGGTGCCGATGGTGACCGGACCCGCAACGGCCGGCGTCAGCACGACCTGTCCTGCGGTGATGCCAGCCCCGTTGAGGGTGTCGTTGCCGAGCACGTTGCCGACATTGGCCGCGCCGACGCTGCCGTTCACGCCGCTGTAGCTGTCGGGATTGGCGACGAGTGCGCCCGGCGTCACCACGGTGAGCTGCACGGTTGCGCTGTCGCAGACCGTCGGTGCATCGGCATAGCACAGCGTGTACGAAGCGCTGTACGTGCCGGCCGTGGTACCCGGCGGGACCGTGACGCGGCCATCGGCATCGAACACGATCTGCGCCGTGCTGCCGCCGGACAGCGTGACCACGCCGGCGGCGGGCGGGGTGCTGCCGCCCGCGCTGTCGTTGTCCAGCACGTTCGCCACCGCGACGGCGCCCGTGCTGCCGTTGACGGGCCCGAGGCTGTCGTCGGCCGCGTCGAGGGGCGCGAGGATCTGCACGCTCGCGCTGGCGGTATCGCAGTTGGAGGGCAGGGCGGGTTCGCAGATCCGGTAGGTCGTGCTGTAGACGCCCGCTGCTGTGCCCGCGGCGAGCGTGACGCTGCCATCGGCGGCGATCTGCAACGGCCCGGTGTTGTCGGCGGTCAGGGTGACCAGGCCAGCGGCCGGCGCACCGTTGATGGTGTCGTTCGCCAGCACGTTGAAGGCCGCGCCCGTGGTGCCGCTGGCACGCGGCGGCAGCACGTCGTCGATGGCATCCACCGTGGCGCTCGCATTCACCGACACGGTCACCTGTGCGGTGGCGCAATTGCCGGGATCGGCGGTCTCGCAGATCTGGTAGCTGCCGGTGTAGGTGCCGGTCGGCGTCCCCGGCGCAACATCGACGGTGCCGTCGGTGTTGATCGTCAGCGGCGCCGTCGCGGAGGACGTCAGCACCACCTGGCCCGGCGCCACCGCGACGCCGTTGAGGGTGTCGTTGGCCAGCACGTTGACGACGTTCGGCTGCCCGGGCGTGCCGTCGACGGGACCGGCCGAATCGGCGAAGGCGAGCAGCGTGCGCGGTATCACCGGAACCGTCGGCGTGGTCGCGGTGTTGTCGCCGGGCGTGGGATCGCTGGTGCCGGGCGGCGGCGTGATCGTCACCGTGTTCGCCCCGATCGTCGCCGGCGTCAGCGTCGGCGCGACACCGGTGATCTGCACCACGACGCTGCCGCCCGCCGCCAGGCCGAGGGTCAGCACCACATTGCCCGTGCCGTTCGCCGCGCTGCAGCTGGAGCCTGCACTGGCAGTGCACGTCCAGGCCACCGACGTCAGTTGGGGGGGCACGATGTCGCTGAGCGTGGCGCCGAGCGCAGCCGAGGGACCGGCGTTCCCCACGTCGATGCGGTAGCTCACCGTGCCGCCGTTGCCGACGGTCGCGCCACTGGTGACGGTCTTCTGCACGCTCAGTCCGGTGATGGCCGCCAGCGTGTTCGTGTCGGTGCCGGTGTTGTTGCCGGGCTCCGGATCGGTCACGCCGCCGGGCGGTGTGGCGGTGGCGCTGTTGCCCAGGCTGCCGGGGTAGTTCTGCGCGAACGCCGGCGCCGCCGCGGCCAGCACGATGCCGAGCGCCACGCTGCGCAGCAGCGGGCGGAGGGCAGGGTGTGCGGGAGTCGCGGCGGTCTCGTCCATGCGGTGCCTCGCGGAGAAAGGGGCGGCGTTCCGGATCAGTACGCCGCGGGATCGGCGCTGTAGACGACGGGGACCGTGATCGTGGCGGTGCCCGCCGCATCGACGTTGACGCTCAGGTTCACGGCGGCATCGCCGGCGGCGCCGCCGCTGGCGGGACAGCTCCCGCTGCCGGTCGCCGCGCAGCTCCATGGGCCTGAAAGCCGCATGCCGGCCGGCAGCGCATCGCTGACGGCCACGCCGCTGGCCGCATCGGGGCCGGCATTGGATACGGTGATGACGTAGGTGCTGGTTCCTCCCGGCGTGTAGCTCGCCTGGCTGTCGGTCTTGGCGACCGAGACATCCGAGCGCAGGGCGCGCGTATTGGTGACGGCACACGTGATCGCCACCGCCGTGGCACTGGTGGCGGGCGCGCTCAGCGTGAAGCTGGTGCCGGTACCCGAGCTGACCGCCGTGCCGTCCTGGTCCAGGCAGGCCCAGGTGGTGGTGTAGCGGTCGAGCTGCGTCCCGGTGCCGGCGGTTTCGGCCAACGTGTAGCTGAGTCCCGGCGTGGTGACCGCAGGTGCGGTGGCACCCCCGTTGCCGACGTTGTTCGCACTCGCCACCGGTGTCGCGCCTTGCGTAATGGCAAGGGTGAAGCGGCCGGGGTCGGCCGCGGGCTGCAGCACCTTGGTCAGCGTGAGTGTCGCCGCGCACGAGCGTGCGACGCCTTCGACGGTGAACACCGCATTGCCGATACGGATGCCGAGCAGGCCCAGCAGGTTGTCGGTCAGGTCGCGCAGCAGCAGGTTGAACACCGGCTGCAGGACCGCGTTGGACACACCGCGCAGGGTGGTTTCCACCACCGTGAGGACCGAGTGGAGGATCGGCGTGAGCAATCCCGGGGGAAGGATGGGCAAGCCGAGCAGCGTCACTTCGGGCGATCCGTTCACCACGTGCAGGTCCAGTGTGCTGAGCAGGCTGGTGACCAGGCTGCCGGCACTGACGGTGCCGCTGCTGGCGGTGCGCGTCTGCGGGAAGGGGCCGTTGACGCTGAAGTTCTGCAGGGCAGGCGAGCCGGTCGCCGCCGCGCGTGCGGTCAGCTGCAGCGGCACGCGCACGGCCACCAAGCCGATGCCGAGCAGATTGACGTTGAAGCGCAGGTCCAGGTTGTTGATCGTCAGCGGCGTGACGTCGGCCGGGGTCAGCACGTGCGAGCGGTTGAAGAACAGGCTGTCGGAGACGCTGCCGGCATACAGGTTCACCAGACCGGGACGCGCCTGGAAACTGACCGCGCCCGCGACGTAGTCGACGGCGGTGATCGTGCCTTCCGCCCGCGCGACGTCGGCGTACAGCTGAAGCTTCAGCACATCGGCGGTCAGCGACAGGTTGACCAGGCCGAGACCCGCGGCGTTGAGCGCGTTGATCACGGCCTGCAGGTTGAGCCCCTGCACGAGGTCGAGATTGAACTTCAGTCGGATCGCGCCGGTGTGGAATGAGGTGCCCTGCGGGCCGCAGGCGTAGACCGGTGGTTCCACCACCTGCAGCCAGAGCTGCACGTTCGCCACGCCGGTCAGGCCGAGCGCGGAGGTGTTCAGCGTGATCGGCGTCGGCGTGGTGAGGACGTTGCGGAAGTTGTAGAGCTGCACCGAACCGGTGACCAGGTCGAGCAGGTGCAGCCGCACAGCGGCGAGCGCGCCGGTGGGAAGATCGATGCGCAGGAGTTGCGAAAGCCGGATCGAGCCCGTCAGCGAACCGACGCTCAGCGGCAGCAGGTTGAGCGCGTTGGCGGCGGCGGTCTGACCGTCGGCCTGCAGCACCTGCACCATGGCCAGCCGCAGTTGCGCCAGCGTGATGTCGGTGTTGAGCACCTGCGAGGTATCGCTGATGCCGAGGTTGACGCCGAGCCGCGTGACCAGCGCATTGAGATTGATGCTGGAACCCGCGAGCGCGTTCCAGTCCAGCACGCTCAGGTTGACGGTCGTGCCGGGCAGCAGCGCCTGGAACAGCGTATTGAGGAGAGGGCCCTGCGTGCTGTCGACGGATACCAGGCGAGGACCTGCGGACATGCAGGCACCGGTGCTGCAACCGGTCTGCGCCGTTGCGGAATGTCCCCAGGCCAATGCCAGCAACGCCATGCCGGCCAGCATCCATGCGCGGAGTTTTTCGATTGGCCTTGTCTGCCTGAGCATCCACCTACCCCTGAGTAGTCGATGTGCGGCTTCTTTTACGCGGTCTTCACAGTCGTCACGGGTGCGCGTAAATCCAGTTACACGGTTGAGGGATTGCCTGTCGCTGCCGACGTAACTAATGTGATTCGACAGGGGGCTGCAATACCGCGCTGCAGCGAAGTCGGTTAGCAGCGCTAAGTACGTCCGTGAACACAACGCTCAACGCCAATGCCTGGCGCGCGCGTTAGGGATAGCGGACGAGCAGCCGTTAGATTCGCTTCTTGTTCAGAAGCGCTCACTTCAAGGGACGGAAGGACGCCGAATGCCCACCATCGCCGTACGCATACGCCGCGCCCGCGTGCTCGCCAGCCTCTCCCAGAGCCAGTTGGCAAAGGAGGTGGGCGTCAACCGCAGCGCGGTTGCGCAGTGGGAAAGGGAAGGGGGCACGCACCCCAGCGTCGAACACCTCGCCACGGTCGCCGTGGCGACCCGGGTGCCGTTCGAATGGCTGGCGACCGGTCGCGGCGATTCCGCGCAGTGTCCGCAGCACGACGTTCCCGCAGTCGCGGTCGAGTACGCCATCGACGACATCGAAGTACGCGTACTGGAAGCCGTCCGCAGTCTTCCGGCAAGGAAGCGGGCAACGGTCTGCAAGCTGATCGAGGAACTGGTGTCGAAGAATTGACGCGACGCGTGAGGCGTCGGGGATTCGGTGATGGCGTCACGTGATGCAGAGCGCGTGCGCACCCGACTGCGACCTGTGCGGGATCTGCCTTGTCCCTTCGTGCGTGATTTGGCGCTACGCTTGATCGCGGGGCAGGGGAGGAGTGCGCAATGAAATGGATCGTTCTTGCCGTCGCGATTGCCTGTGCACCGACGGCACTGGCTCAGGTGAAGACAGCTCGCGGTACTGGAGAGCCCCGGGTTCACTATCAGCCCCGGGTCGCACACAACCCGGCCTCACAGGACACGACGCCACTGAATTGTTCACGGCCTGAGGTGAAATTCCACCCGCACCAGGGTGTCCGCCTCATGTGCGAGCGATGGGAACGTCGCTTGTTGTCTGACAGTGCGCGCCGAGCAGGTAGACCTGCTCCTTCCGACAGCGTCATCAACCTACCGTCACTAGGCAGTGCCGACGCGAAAGCCACCGGCTTCGCGTGCATTGGCGGCCAAGCCTTTCAAAAGATCCCCAATGGCTGGTCCCAGGTAATGGCGCCCGCTGGTGGCTGGCAGCGATGCGAAGAGGGCTGACACGAGCGATAACTTTCAATTATCGAAGGTAGCAGCCAAGACCGCCACTCGCCAGATGTAGGAGACCTCTCATGCCCACCGGCATTTCCGAAACCGACGTCCACCAGGCCGCTGATGCACTGGTGGCGCAAGGCGAGCGCCCAACCATCGAACGCATCCGCGCCCATCTCGGCACCGGCTCGCCGAACACGGTGACGCGCTGGCTCGAAACATGGTGGCAGCGCTTGGACGAACGCCTGCGGGCGGGGGCGTCGGGACTGGCTGCCGGGAATCCACCTGCCGATGTCGCCGCCCTAGCGCAGCAGTGGTGGGAGGTGGCGGTCACCCACGCGCACACCGTTGCCTCGCAAGCCTTGGGCGATGCCCACGCCGCGCTGCAGGCACGCACCGATACCCTGACCAGGAGCGAGGCGCAGATTGCCAGTGAGCGTCTCGCCTGGGCCGCGGAGCGCACAGAGTTGATCCACGCGCGCGATCTCGCGCAGCGAGGAGTGAAGGATTTGGAGGCCCATTTGCTAGCGCTGGGCCGGCATCTGGATGAACTTCAGCGCCAGCATGCACAGGTGGACACCGAGCGGGAAGGCCTGTTGGGGCAGCTCTTGGCTGCACAGGCGGCCGCCCAAGATGCGACCGCGGCCGCCAACGCGGCACGCACCGAGCGCGAGCAAGCGCATCGCGCCGCCGAGGACCGATGGCTTCAGGAGGTGGATCGCGCCCGTCAAGAAGCCGCACGCCACGCTGCGATTATTGTCCAGCGAGACAAGGCGATTGAGCGGATGACCATCGCCCAGGCCGACCTGCAGGAGCGTCTCCGCGTGGCCAGTGTTGCGACGGCGGCCGCCGAGGCACGGGCAAACACGTTGCAGGCGGTGCGCGCCTCGCAGCCGAAGGCCAGGGTAGTGCGAAAGCCGAAGCCTACCGCCGCAACCGCGGCGGTACGTAACGCAAAGCGGAAGTAGCGCGAGAACGTACATGCGTTTACTAGTATGTAGCGTTCGCCAGTACATGCTGTCGAGGTCTTGAACTCACCCCCGCCGGCGGCGCAGCATAAAAGCAAGGCACACGGGGGTGGGGCCATGGATTGCATCGAGCCGAAGCTCGACGCTCAGTTTTTATCGGCGAATGCCAAGACGCATTCGGTCTGTCGCCGCTCGGGTGGCAACCAAACGCGCGTCGCATCCACGCTTGTCGTCGATAGCGTCAGATTGGCGGAGCAACTCCTTCCAACACCATTGACCGGCTCTCGCGCCAAGCCAGAGCGTCCCTCCGTTCACAACTTTCAACCTGCAAGAGTGCACCGGCAGGGCACTTATGCGCCTGTTGCACTGGACTTCCTGAGCTACTAGCGCACAACTAAGGAGGGTGAGCGTGTTCATTAGTGACCAAGAGACTGCGACAGATATGTTGCAGTACGAAGCCATCGCCAAAACGGTAGTCAAGTTGATCGAAGAGTCGCCCGGAATCCCGGTGACTATTGGGGTGCATGGCGATTGGGGAGCAGGAAAGTCGAGCGTCTTAAAGATGACGCAGGCAGCGCTCGGAGAGCAAGACGGAGTGCTCTGCATCTGGTTCAACGGCTGGGCATTTGAGGGGTTCGAAGACGCCAAGACGGTCGTGCTTGAGACGATCATCGAAGAACTGAAGCGAGCTCGACCCGGATCCAAGAAGGTGCAGGATGCCGTTAAGAAGCTGCTCAAAAGGGTGGATTGGCTGAAGGCAGCGAAGAAGGCCGGCGGCCTCGCATTCACGATAGCTACCGGGCTTCCAACCTTCGGCCAAATTGGCGACATCATCGGTGCTGCGAGATCTGCGCTTGGAAAGAATGCGCAAGAACTCACCAGGCAGGACATCGAGGGCTTTGCAGACGAGGCGACCAGCCTTTTCAAGGACGCGGAGGAGGACAGCGTCCCAGCTCACATCCATGCTTTCCGGAAAGAGTTCGTTGAGCTGCTGGATGCCGCGGAGATCAAGCAACTGGTTGTAATGGTGGATGACTTAGATCGTTGTCTCCCGCCGACGGCAATTGGGACGTTGGAAGCCATTCGATTGTTTCTGTTCGTTGAGCGGACGGCTTTCGTCATTGGGGCCGACGAGATGATGATCGAGTACGCCGTCCGCGATCACTTTCCCGATCTGCCCCCATCCATGGGCCCGGTCAGCTATGCGCGAAACTATCTTGAGAAGCTCATACAGGTTCCTTTTCGCATACCTACACTTGGTGTCGCCGAGACACGTACGTACATCACGCTTCTTCTAGTCGAGGCCCAGTACGGCTCCAGCAACGCTGGCTTCAAAAGCCTTCTCGAAGCTGCTCGCGAGGACATGCGCCGCCCTTGGCTGAGCGAGGGCGTGACGGCAAAGGCCATGGCAACAGCGATGGGTGGCACGATACCTCCCGAGGCGGATCAGGCACTTGTCCTCGCAGGCCAACTCACGGCGATGCTCGCTGAAGGCACGAAAGGCAATCCCCGGCAGATCAAACGCTTCTTGAACTCCATGCTACTCAGGAAGGAGATCGGCGAAGCTAGAGGATTCGGCGCGGATATATCTGTTCCGATCCTTGCCAAACTCATGCTGGCAGAGCGCTTCAAATCCGACTTCTTCGAAGAGATAGCACGCGAGGCTAGTGGCGCCAGCGATGGGCGATCGGTACGAGTCAAGAAGCTGGAGGCGTTTGTTTCAAGTAAGCCATCGGAACTTACAGAGCAACCCAAACCGGGCGCCCTCCTAAAATCATCTCCTGGCAAGGGCACGATCCCAGACAACATTGAGGACTGGACCAAGATCGATTGGATCAAGACGTGGGCGGGGCTTGCGCCGTCCTTGGGAGACGTCGATCTTCGCCCCTATGTCTTCGTATCCAGGGACAAACGAATGCTCCTCGGCGGTACAGGAGCATCGACACAGCTCGCTCAGTTTACCGAAGAACTGATGTTCGGGTCTTGGAAAGCAAAAGCGGCCGCTCAAACTACGCAGTCGATGACCGCGTCATTTGCCGAGGAACTCTTCGACTCCGTGAGGCTGAGAATCCTGGAAGAGGACACCTTCAAACTAGAACCAAAGGGTGTGAGGGGCCTGCTGGAGTTGGTCAAAGTGCGACCCGAGTTGGAGGGGCGTTTGGTCGATTTCGTGCGAGATCTGCCAATAGCAAAACTGGGGGCTTGGCCACCAGCCGCATTCGGGACCGCGTTCACCGATGCACATGCTTTGCTGCAATACCAGGAAGTTTTTAAAGCCTGGGAGTCCCAGACAGAGAACAAGGCTCTACAGAAGGCAACCAACCTCATTAAAAAAGTCGGAGCGAAGTAGGCCATGGGTACATCGAAAGGATACGGTGGCGCCCCATCGGGGCTAGTTCCCAGCTGGATAGACGACACCGCTCCAGGAGCGGGCTCCGCGCCTGCCGCAACACCGGGCGGAGCCGCTGGCGGGAGTGATGGTAGCGGCCCCGCACCACAGCCTCCTATCCCCCCATCTGCACCGGACACTTCGTCAGCTGGCGGGCTTAGCGGCGCGAAGGGAAACTTCACCCGCTTCGTTCGCAGTGGCGATTCAGAAACCCTGAGACGA
This sequence comes from Pseudoxanthomonas sp. PXM01, assembly GCF_014851815.1. Classification (GTDB taxonomy): domain Bacteria; phylum Pseudomonadota; class Gammaproteobacteria; order Xanthomonadales; family Xanthomonadaceae; genus Pseudoxanthomonas_A. Next base: position 391,388 of record NZ_JACVAJ010000001.1, on the reverse strand, counting down.
TCTGTGTCGCAGTACGTGAGGAACGGTGCTGGATCCGCCGGCAAAGCTGCCAAACGTATGGGTGCATCCCGCAGCGTAGGAAAGCGGCTGCTGCAGGTTATCCGCGACATAGATCGCGTTGGTGCAGCAGAGGTTCTGCAGAAGCTCAACCTCACACACTTGGCAGGACGGCCGGCGGCTGAGGTCTTCATCGTGCTGCTTGAGGGCATGTGTCCGCCAGGCGGTCGGGTGGACGAGGCGATTGCTCGCCAAGCACTCCTGGATGCGGTCGCCCACCTGGCAGAGATAGAAACCGGCACGTTCGAGGAAATGACCGCTCAACAACTATCAGAGTTTTTTATGGACTTTGTCATTCGCACTATCGAAGGCCGGGTGATTGCGGATATCGGAAAGCACATCGTCGATGCGCCAGAGAGCGTGGTGGAGGTTGAGGGTGTTATGGACCAGCTGCACGACTTCGTTGCGGGCTGCGTCCATGGCCACCTAAGCGAGCACTTCGACGGGATTTCTCAGAAGAATGACCAAGAGGTTTCCGCGATCGTCGAGACTATCTACGAAGCCTCATTCGAACTCGTGTCTTCAACTGCGGGGGATCTGCAATGAGCAGACAGTCGATCGTTTTTCGCATTGGCTTGGATGATGCCGATCCCATATCGCATAGGCTCACCGGCGCCCACGCCACTGAGATTAGGTTTGAAGGCTTAGCCGAACTGGACCACCAACTCGGCGACGTCCTAAGCAAGTTGGAAGAGCTGGGGTTGCAGCCTACCGAGCGCGCATTGGATATGACCATTCTGGCAGCGGCGGTCACTGCCGCAGATACCAGGGTGGAGCGCGGCGTGGATGGCCAAGATGGATGGACACGCGAACTTGAGCTCTGCCTACCCGTACGCGAGCCGGATGTTTGGACAGGCTTGGTTCCGCTCCTCGAAGGAACTCTAAATTTCCTAACAGGGGACCGCTGGACCCTGGCTTTCAGGGGAAGGACAGCGTCGACATCAGGGCTCTTGGACCCCATCACTCCGACTTTGGCCGACAAGCCGACATCGGTATGCCTCTTCTCAGGTGGCCTGGACAGTTTTATTGGCGCAATTGACCTGTTGGCGAAGAATGAGCGAGTGCTCCTAGTTAGTCACTATTGGGATGGGATCACTAGCAAGTACCAGGACACATGCCTGACCGCCCTTCATGAGCGTTACACCGACGTTGACTTCTTCTCAGTACGAGCAAGGGTAGGATTCGCCGCCGGGACGGTTGATGGATCGTGGGGAGAGAACACGCTAAGGGGGCGCTCGTTCCTCTTCTTCGCCTTAGCAGCACTTGCCGCAGATGCCATCGGGGGATCAGTGAACATCCATGTTCCAGAGAACGGACTCATATCTCTCAATGTTCCACTAGACCCGCTACGCCTAGGCTCGCTCAGCACACGAACCACTCATCCCTATTACATGGCTCGCTTCAACGACATCTTGGCCGCGCTTGGGCTAGGAGGCCGCTTGCATAACACGTATCGTCATATGACAAAGGGCGAGATGGTGGCGGAATGCGAGGACCCGGATTTCCTTAGGGATCATGTCGGCGAGACCATCTCCTGCTCATCACCAAATAAGGCGAGGTTCTCTCAGGATGAGGAACGCCGACAGCCTAAAAACTGCGGCTACTGCGTACCGTGCCTGATTCGACGTGCCGCCATCATGCATGGACATGGTGAGGACGATACCGACTACCAACTTGTGAACCTTGAGGCTGGCGTGCTTGACAGCAAGAGCGCAGAAGGAGAGCACGTGCGTTCCTTCCAACTCGCCATCTCACGCCTTCGCCGGCATCCAGGAAGAGCAAGGTTTGACATACATAAGCCAGGCCCCCTGATAGACTTTCCAAACGACTGGGCGGAGTACGAAGCCGTCTATCGAAACGGTCTCGAGGAAGTCGCCAAACTGCTAAAAAATGTTGAGGCAAGGCCTTCAAGCTGATGAACGCCTTCGGTTCGCCAAGATGGGTCGACTTCCATTGCCACCTGGACCTATATCAGGACCATCAGCGTCTCGTGCGCGAATGTAATGCGGAGAAGATCGTTACTTTAGGGGTTACAACGACCCCGAAGGCATTCGCGCGCAACATCGAAGTTGCGAGCGGAAGCTCTTACGTTCTTACTGGGCTTGGTCTTCATCCACAACTAGTATCCGAGCGTTCAGGTGAGCTTCCCCTGTTTGAGAAGCTCCTACCATCGACAAAGTATGTAGGTGAAGTGGGCCTTGACGCGGGCCCTCGTTTCTACGCCAGCTTTCAAGAGCAGAAGCGAGTGTTTAGCCGGATTCTTCGCGCTTGTGATGAGCAGGGTGGAAAGATTCTTAGCATTCACAGCGTCAGATCTGTCTCAAAGGTCATCAAAGAGCTTGAGGAGAATCTCACTCACGAAAACTGTGTTCCGGTTCTACATTGGTTCACTGGTACGCCTTCTGAAGCTGCCAGAGCAATTGACCTCGGCTGCTACTTTTCGATCAACGCCGAGATGATCTCGGCAGGGAAGAATAGATCACTACTACAGACGCTACCTTTGGAGCGCCTCCTCACGGAGACGGACGGGCCATTTGTCAGCTTCATGAGCAGGCCCGCGCGTCCCACGGATGTTCCGACCACTGTTGAAATGCTTGCCAAACTAAGAGGCATAGATTTGTCACTCTTAGCCAGCCAACTCGTCACCAACTTGCTTGCGATACATTCACCAAACCCAGCCAAACGAACAAAGGGAAAGATGCGGCTGTTTAAATCGAGCCCATATACTTGAGGTTGGCGCTACGAAACGCCAGCCGTGGCTCTTGATAGAAGCAGACGGAGATCACCCTGGACAATCTGTTTAACCTGAGCCAGGCACAAGAGAGCGGAAGATGGAACGCAACCAAGCCGAGCAGATTGCCAATTTGCTCAACACGCAGAATCAGCTCACTGTCCACTACGGCGCTGATCGCGTCCTTGCTTGCCAGGATAACTATCTGGTCCGCTTGGACAGCTCCGGAAGAGTGATTGCTTGCGCCGAGCTCAAGAAGGTTCAGTGGTATCAGTTCGAACTACTGCATGTAACCGTCTCGCAACAGCATCACCGGCAGGGTCATGCTCGCTCGTTGATCACTGAGGCTACGGACCGCGCCATCTCTGATGGTGCGCGAATTCTTCAAAGCACCATCCGCGCTGGAAACATCGCGAGCGAGCACTTGTTCAGATCGTCCGGCTTTGAGCCTGTCTCGAGGTTCTACAATGCTCGCAGTAAGAACATCATAGGTGTATGGCAGCGGGTGTTATCGGAGGTTCCCCCTAGCCACTAGTTTCAGCCTATGCCGCTTCGCCTCGTGGACTCGTTGGGGCATTTGCAGTCTGGAGGGCTCAATGCTTGTCGAACTTGAAGTTCATAACCCGAAGATTGAATCAGAGCTATCCGTTCACGGCACAAAGTTTTTCCACGTTGGGTGCGGGCCTGTCTCTTATCGCAGGGAGATCGAGACAGACAAACATCTGCTAAGTTGTGCTTGCGGCCTAGAAGTATCATTCGTGAAACATGGCGCCGCAGCATCTACGATCATTGACGTGACGATCGATGAGCAGTCCAGAGACTTGCCCTGCGGCAGCTACTCAACAGCACCAAATACATCCGTGCGCATCGTTGCTCGCTCCGCTGCCTAACAGGCCATTTAAGCCGAACCCACCTTGCGGACCGGCTCGATTCTAGTGTTGGTCGTTGCCAGCTTCTACCTGGAATCGGACATCGCCGTGACGGGGTAAGGGATGTTTGTCGTGCGTAGGGAAGGGGAGCTTCCGATCTCACGCGGATATTCCCTGGCGCATGTTCCTTGCGCGCTGCGAATATGGTTGTTGGTGCCGCCTTGTTAACCAGATATGGCCGCTCTAAGATCAAGCCGCATATGGGGTCTTCACTGCGGATCCGTCGTATGGCCGTACCCGAAGGTCCATCCGATCAAGACCGCGTTAAGGACTGCACCAATGCTAGGGGGTGGGTGAGATGCACATCAAGTTCTTTGAGATTTCCAACTTCAGGAAACTGCTGTCGATCCGGGTTGATCTTGCGGCAGCGACGACGTTGTTTGTTGGCGCAAACAATAGCGGCAAGACCTCCGCGATGCTTGCTCTACGACGCTTCCTGTCGCCGCGGCGCTGTCCCTTCGAGATGCACGATTTCACCCTATGCCACTGGCCCACGATCATTGACATTGGGAAGAGCTGGATCGAGGCACGGGACAAGAAAGAGGTTATTGATCTCGTCATTGACCAGTGGGTGTCAGTCCTGCCGACGTTAGATCTTTGGCTTCACGTCGAATCGGGGGAGATGCATCATGTGCGCGACCTAATTCCGACACTTGACTGGGAGGGCGGCAGTCTCGGTGTCCGTCTCCGCTATGAACCGAAGGACTTGAACCTTCTATACAAGGACTTCATGGGAGCGCTCGGCGATGCCGAGTCGATGCGGGCAGCTGCAATTGCCGCCGTGGCAGCCGAGCACCCGGACGTCGATCCGCCGCCTGCGCCACCCAAGCTGACGATCTGGCCAGAGAGCCTCGTGGACTTCCTGGGTAAGCGCCTGTCCACTTACTTCACGGTTCAGGCCTACTCGCTTGATCCGACCAAGCTCTTGGAGCCGAGCAGGTCCCAGGCTAGGCCCCAGACTCTGCCCCCGACGTCGCTCCCTATCGGAGGCGATGTCTTGGCCGGCCTCATTCGCGTGCATGACATCCCGGCGCAGCGTGGATTCGGCGAGGAGCAACCGTCGCAGGAGGACGAAGATACGCCGGCGGCGATGGCAGGAAGCCGCCTTTCAGACCAGCTAAAGAGCTACTACGCCAAACATCTTGACCCAACGAAAGGACCCGACCCCAAGGATCTGGGCGCACTGCAGGCAATTGAAGCCGCGCAGGACGCATTCGACAAGCGCCTCACCGAGAGCTTCAAGGCCGCATTCACTGAGGTCGAAGGCATGGGCTATCCCGGCGTGACCGACCCTAGGCCGCGAGTGTCGACTCGCTTAAAGGCGATCGACGGCCTTAATCACAGCGCCGCAATCACCTTCGAAGTCGACGTAATCGCTGACGACGGCGGAATGACACCGATCCTGCGCTTACCCGAAGCTAACAACGGTTTGGGATATCAGAATCTCATCTCGATGATCTTCCGCCTAATGAGCTTCCGCGACGCGTGGATGCGCGTCGGCAAAGCCTCGAAAGCCACATCGGCTGTCCACATCGAACCGCTGCACCTCGTGCTAGTCGAGGAACCGGAGGCACACCTGCACGCGCAGGTCCAGCAAGTCTTCATTAAGAAGGCCTATGCGGTGCTGCGCACCCATGAGGACCTTGGGAGCAATGCGAAACTGCGCACCCAACTCGTCGTCAGCACCCATTCGAGTCATGTCGCACACGAGACTTCTTTCTCTTGCCTTCGCTACTTTCGTCGACTGCCGGCTGGAATGGCCGCGAAAGTACCTGTTTCAACCGTGATCAACATGTCAGAAGTCTTTGGAGCCAATGGCGAGACGGAGCGGTTCGTTACCCGATACCTGCGCGCGCAACACGCCGATCTATTCTTTGCTGATGCCGCCATTCTCGTTGAGGGGCCGGCAGAGCGAATGCTTGTCCCGAACTTCATCCGGGCGCACTACGATGAGCTTAACCAGTGCTACATCACGTTGCTTGAGATTGGGGGGAGCCATGCTCACAAGCTGCGGCCTTTGATTGAGCACCTAGGTCTCTTGACGCTCGTAATCACGGACTTGGACACCTTGACGGGGACGGGAGGAACTTCGGCTCAGCCCGCAAGGGGAACGGGCCAGAAGACTAACAATGCCACGCTTAAATCCTGGATCCCGGCGACGGATGACGTCGACGCCCTCATCGATGCTGATGATAAGGCGAAGATCCAGTTCTCCGATGGCGATCCGCTTTTTGCAGTGCGCGTCGCTTATCAGGTGCCCGTGGAACTGACGACTCCCGGGGTCGCAGGTCCGGATATCGCATTTCCATATACCTTTGAAGATGCGCTTGCATTCGAGAATATTGAGTTCTTCTCGGCATTTGAAGGGACCGGACTAGTGCGGAAGTTCAAGGAGGCGATCGAGAGTGGCGGTGGCGCCGCCGAGATTGGTAACCGCATGTATCAGGCGCTAAAGAATGGCAAGAAAGCCGAGTTTGCCCTCGACGTGCTGGAGGCCGATGGGTTCGATGGCCTCGGTGTGCCACGCTACATCGCCGAAGGCTTGGAATGGCTACTGGCGCAGCTGAAGAAGAAGCAAGTCGAAATTCTTCCCGAAGTCAAACTTGCCGAGCCGAACGCATCACAACCTGAGCCTGCCACGTGATGAGCACAGCGGATGATTTATACGATGCTGCAGCCGATGAGACGATTATCAGCTGCCTTGATCTCGAAAAACCGCGCAGCTTCTTCCTTTACGCAGGCGCGGGGTCTGGAAAGACGCGTTCGCTCGTAGAGGCCATTCGAGCAATTTGTGAACGAGAAGGCCGACACTTGTCGTTGGGCGGCCAGAAAATCGGCGTAATCACTTACACCAATGCGGCATGTGACGAAATCAAGCAGCGCTTGGAGTTTGATCCACGCGTCGAGGTGTCAACCATCCACGCTTTCGCTTGGTCTCTCGTCTCCGGTTACGATAACGATATCCGAGGATGGGTAGCCACCCGGCTGCTTCAGGACATTGCGGAGTTGGAGGAAGCGCAGGCGAAAGGGCGCGCGACAAGCAAGGCAGCCGTCGATCGCGCCCGTTCGATAGAGAGCAAGCGGCGTAGATACGAGAACCTAGGATCAATCATCCGCTTTATCTACAGCCCAACCGGGGATAACCGGACGCGTGACTCTCTGAACCACGCCGAGGTGATCGCCATGACAGCGGATTTCCTCATGGGAAAGCCCGGCTTGCGCCGCCTCCTCGTTACGAGGTTCCCGGTGCTATTGATTGACGAGAGTCAGGATACGAGCCGCCAGCTCATGGATGCGCTGCTTGATGTCGAGGCGGATCACCGAGAAAGGTTCTGCCTTGGGCTCTTCGGCGACACCATGCAAAGGATCTATGCCGACGGGAAAGAGCGCTTGGCTGAAGCCATTCCAGAAGTTTGGGCTCGGCCGCGCAAGCGCATGAACCATCGCTGCCCGACAAGGGTTGTGGAGCTGATCAATCGCGTCCGAAGAGACGATGACGGCGAAGAGCAGACGCCCCGGAGCGATGCCGCAGCGGGCACCGTTCGCCTTTTCATTGCGTCGCAGGGGGCGGACAAGCCGGCGACGGAAACGGCTTGTGCTCGACGGATGCAAGAAGTCACGGGCGACGAACGCTGGTCCTCGTCCGAGGCCATAAAGATTCTGGCACTTGAGCACCTAATGTCCGCTCGTCGTTTCGGATTCGAACGATTCTTCAGCCCGCTATACGCCGTCGAGCGAATCAGAACGAGCCTTCTACAAGGCACAGGGGCCGGAATCGGCTTCTTTACCCGCGAGGTCCTACCACTCGTCGCGGCACTTCGTAGGTCTGACCGGTTCGCAGTTGCGTCGATCGTTCGCAAGACATCGCCACTCCTAGATCGCAAGTCGCTTGAGGAGGCTAACGAAGACCAGGCCGCAGTGTTGGCCGGTGCGAAAGCCGCTTGCGATGGCTTACTTGAATTGACGTCGAGCAACACGGCACCTACGGCGAGAAGCATACTGCGTTACATCGCAGAGAAGCGGCTTTTCATAGTTCCAGAAGTACTGTCGCCATTCGCGGTGCCGGACACGCCCGCCGAGGAGGACTCAGCGGGCGATGACGAGGAGGAATTGAACACAGAACTCAGTGGCTGGCGACAGGCGTTGGAAGCTCCGCTAGACGAAATTGAGCGTTACGATCGCTACATTCAAGGCGCTTCAAGCTTCGACACACACCAAGGTGTTAAGGGGCTGGAGTTTCCACGCGTGATGGTGATCGTAAGCGATGATGAAGCACGTGGCTTTATGTTCGCCTATGACAAGCTGTTTGGCGCAAAGGGGAAAAGCGAAACGGATCTAAAGAACGAGGCGACCGGAAAGGAGACGTCCATCGACCGGACCCGGCGCCTCTTCTATGTGACCTGTAGTCGAGCCGAGGATAGCCTGGCGGTAGTTTACTATGCTGAGGCGGTAGGGGCTGCCCGAGCCGCGGCTGTGGAGCAGGGCTGGTTTACCGAAGGCGAGATCGAGATCATCGCTTAGTTGCCGTTGCATGTTTTCCGATGCTCGATCTCAGCTATCGACCCAAAGCAACATAGCGGTTCAAGAAAGCTCTGTTGGCTTCAGGCCTAGTTCCGCAAAGGGGAGGGGGGCGACATCACAGCCATGCAAGCGTCGAGGCCCATTTCCATGCCTCAGTCCAGTCCGACGCCATGCATGTCGGTGACACTAATCGATGTCCCTAGTTGAATGCCTTTGCTTTCAATAGGATGCCCAATAGGGAGTCAAGGGAACAACGCGGCTTGCAGTCTTTGGACACGATCTAAGGTCAGATCGCTGGCAATTGCTTCATCGCCCGTACTACGTGGCAAGCCCTTGGGAAGCGGCCTAGCCGGGGAAAGAGCTTTCCCATGGTGGAAGGATTCCGGTATTGAGCGGCTCCTTAGAACGCTGACAGGGCGGGCCCACTGCCAGCTGGCATCGCCGAGAGCCGGAAGGCAGATAGGCAAGCGCGCAGATCTACATCATTGGGGCGATCGTCGCCCCTAGTCGCTTGCGGCGCCGTCTTCAAATTCGCCAATCATGGCAAGCGCTTCGTCAACGCGCGCGGGGTCGACCGCGTACTTCCGCAGGATTGCTTCCGCAGCCACCTCGTCCTCTGCGCCCAACCCTTCGCGCTCCATGAAAAACGCGCTGGATTTCTCCTTCAGTTGCGCAATGTGTTCAAGATCATTGGGCGAACTCGTGCGCACCTGGTTCAACTGATCACTGATCTTCGAGACCTGGCAGTTGATGGCATGTATGGCCAGCTCATACAGCATGTGTTTTTGCGCTAGCGAGGTCATGGGCTCAGAGACACGTGCTTACGAAAGAATGGAATGGAGCCATATCCCATTAAAGAGCGCCTACCAACAAATCCATTATCGGCAGCCAAAAAAGCAATTATCGGGAAGCCAATAAATCTATTTCTGGTAATGCCTTAGGTGGTTATTCTAAGTATTTGATATGCCATAGCTTTTCTGGGCAAAAACGAGTATGACTTAGGAGCGTTCTTTCGGCGGAGAAACCTTTCATGACCTAGCGGTTCGGGATGTCCTAGGGGCTAGAAATGCAAAGGCCCGAGCGTGTGGTGCGCTCGGGCCCGAATTGCATACACGGTTTGTCCGCCGATGGATCTAGCCTGCTCCTGCTTTTTCCTTTCGTCAAGAGGGGAGAGGAGGGCATTTGCTTGCCGCGGGGTCGAGGAATCGACCATGCAATCTGGCTTGCGCGTTAAGGCCCTTGTGGCTGCTTTTGACGTGGTTCGCGGCACCGCCGCTGTCCATGAGGGCAGGGCAGTTCGGGTGATGGACGTGTGTGACCCAACCCGGATCCAAGTTCAGGTCGAGGGGACCCGCCAGCTTATCTGGGTGCGGGCGGAACAGCTTTCAGCCCCTGAGCCAGCCGGGCCGGTGCGTTTACTGGTTCCGGCGCACGACGCAGATCCTGATGCACAGAGGCAGGCCTTGGCCTGGAGCGATGCCTTGGGTCAGCTGCCGCTGCAACCAACCAGACAGCAGATCCGGTTGGTGGCCGTTGCCATGCAGGTCGACTCAAAGACCGTGCTACGGCGCTTCGACCGGTTCCTTGCCGACCCCAGCCCGCAATCGCAGCTGGCCATGCCCCCGGGACCGGCACTTGGCTCACGCCGATTGTCCGGAGCTCAAGAAGCGATCATCGACCGCGCAATTCATGAGGTCCATCTCCAACGCACTCGAGCACCGATGACGGCCGTGGCGGCGCGCGTACGCCAGCTGTGTGCCGAAGTTGGCATCAAGGCGCCTTCATACGGCGCGATCAAGAAGCGGATCAAGGCCGTGGATCCCATGAAGGCCGCGACCAAGCGCTTGGGAGCCGACCGCGCGTTGGCGGTACAGGCGCCCTCCGTGCGGGGGCTGGTCACCTACCGCCCGTTGGAGATGGTGCAGATAGATCATGCGCTGGTCGATCTGGTCGTGGTGTGCCCGAAAACGCGTCAACCCATTGGCCGCCCGTGGATCACGGTGGCCATCGATGTGCACACACGTTGCGTGGTCGGCTACTACCTGAGCATGGACCCACCGACGCAGACCTGCGTGGCGCTATGCCTGGCCCACGCCTGTCTGCCTAAGCACGATTGGATGCGCCGCCTGGACTTGGACATTGAGTACTCGATGTTCGGTAGATTTGAGGCAGTCAGCTGGGACAACGCCAAGACCTTTAGGGCCTCCGGTATCCAAGCGCAGTGTGAGCGTTATGGAATACGCGTGCACTTGCGGCCGGTCAAGAAGCCGCATTACGGCGCCTACATCGAGCGGTACATCGGCAACCTGATGGGGAAGATCCATTTGCTCCCCGGCACTACCTTCTCCAACCCCCAGCAGCGCAAGGACTACGCGTCGGAACGTCACGCGATCATGACGCTCCAGGAGTTGGCCGCTTGGCTAGGCAACGAGATCGCCGGGGTCTACCACCATAGTCCCCATCGCGGCTTGGAGGGCAAGACGCCGGCCGAGAAGTGGCAAGCAGGCTGGATTAGGCCCGACGGCAGCATTGGCCTGCCATCGATGATCGCCAATCCACGCCATTTTCTAATCGGACTGCTGCCTCGAGACTTACGCGCAGTAACGCGGGAGGGCATCTCGAAGTTCGGGCTGCGCTACTGGGATCCAGCCATCGCCCAGCTGATCAACGACGGGCGCCGGCATCACGTGCACTACCACCATGGCGATCTGACCAAGGTGTTCCTGCACTACCAAGGTGACTACATCGACGTTCCGTTGCTGGATCGGACACGACCGCCTTTCACCTATTACGAGTTGCGCGAGGCCAAGCGCACATTGGACACCCAAGTGCGCTCGCGTGCACGCGAAGAAGTGATCTTCGCCGCAATGGCCCGGCAACGACAGATTCAGGATGAGGCGGCTGCAACATCCAAGCGAGTGCGCCAAAAGCAGGCCCGGCGTGCGCCTGTCACCGCACTGACGCCGCCCGCGGTGAGCGTGGACTACAGCCAGCCCATTGCGCCGGTCAACTTCGAGGAGGCGGACGAGATATGAAATCCTACTCACACCTGCATCCTGACACCGCCAAGGTCTTGCTGCTGAGCGCTCAAGAGCGGTGCGAGTACTTACGAACGCTGCGTTTCGTGCCCTATCCGGCAGGGCTGGCGGCTTTGCGCTGGTTACGTCATTTGAAAGCCACCGAATATGGACGTGATCGTCCTCGCAGCATGCATTTGATCGGGGCGGCAGGGATGGGCAAATCCCGTTTACTCAAGCATCACGCCCAGCTGCATGGTCAAGATGAGCGAGACACCGAGGGTCATCGCGCAAGGCCGGTGGTACTGATCGAGATGCGCAATGGTGACTACAAGGCTTTGTGCACGGACTTGATCGCGGCCTGCTTACTCGATTTCCGGCCCACCCGGCCGGGAAACTATCTCGACCGCGTCGTGCCGGTTCTGCGCGAGTCAGGCGTGCGGCAGATCCTTATCGATGAGGCAGGCCACCTATTGCTGGGCGGCAAGCACAGTCAGCAGCAGTGTCTCGCACTTCTAAAGACGATCACTAACCAAGGCATCACACTCTGCATTGCCACCACCGAGAACATGAAGCCGGTGCTGGCCGCTGACGAGCAACTGAGTTCTCGCTTCATGCAAGTGCGACTACCGCATTGGACCGAGTCGCAAGAGTTGCGCCAGTTTCTGGCTGGAATCGAATCCCAACTGCCGCTTCCGGAGCCATCGCGGCTGGATCAAGTCAAGGTCGTGCGCTGGCTGGTGAGCCAAGGCTACACGATCACATCTGCCCTCGTCGATTTGCTCCGGGACGTGGCCACGGTGGCCATCAGGGCTGGGCACACCCACATCACTTTGGAGCTGATCAAGGAGGTTGCCGAGGCGATCATGCCGCCGGACACGGGTGCGTAATGGATTTCTCGTCGTTGCCGCGTTGGCCCATCCCGTTGGCCGGTGAGACTCGGCATTCCTGGCTGAAGGCTGCGGTTCGCCTCCACCCCTTGGATGAAAGAGACTGGTGGGCAATGGTGCAGGCCTCCCCCCGAGAGCCTGAACGCCCTAATCGAGGAACGTCTTGGAGCGGGTTTCCGCGAGAGTTAGGAAACATCCGGACCATCGCGCCCACATGGCGCTTGGCGTCTGCGCAACGACGTGTCTATTGTCCCCACTGCTTCGTCATGCAGGGGAGTCAGATTCGTTGGCCGACTCATGTCAGTTGGCTGGACGTGCGCCAGCTGACATGTTCAGTACATGCATGCGCGCTGGTGTATCGCGACCCTATGCAGGGAGAGGATCCTGGACACGCTCAGTGCCTCGCCCTACCAGAGTTAGTTGAGGTCTACACATGGACGCAACAATGGCAACGTATGGACGGAATTTCAGGAGACGCGCAACAGGAGACCCGGTGGCGTCGAGACCTTGTCCATATGATGTGCAGGAACTGGACGCCTGCACGCTCTCATTCGGCTGCCGGCCTCGGTGCATGGGAGCTATGGCAGATGGGATGGCATGGCCAAGAAATGAGCGGAAGACTCAATGCCAGTGAGCCGGGGAGGCTGGGAGTGTTGTCCGCACCAGAGCGGCTAGGAACTCTACTCTTAGCCTATCGCACGTGGCGCTGCTTCCAGTCTTGTTCGGCTAGTGTTCCGCGCTTGCCACCAAGGGCGTGGTACTGGCTGAGGCGCCGATGGCTTCATCGGCTTGAAGGCGATGCGCGCAGGCGGTTTCTAGCGCTTGTCTCGGCAATGGGAGCGAATTGAGAGTGAGGCCTCGCGCTAGGGCTAGAACTGAGGCCTCCATTCGACAACTTCTCGCTGGCCGGCCTAGATCCGGTTGACCAGTACTGATCACGCTCGGTGGAGTCGCAATGGACTTTTCAACGCTTCCTGTACTTCCTACGCCTCTGAATACAGAGGCCCGCCAGTCATGGATGCGAGCAATAGGGATAATTACCCCAATTTATGAGTCAGATTGGCGAGAGATGGTTGGCGCGTGTCATCGCGAACCCGAACGTCCAGCGAAAGGGAGGCGCTGGGAAGGACTCCCGGCCGAACTAGGGGATATTGATGAGATAGAACCGCGGTGGCGCTTGGGCGCTGCGCAAAGACATGTCTTCTGCAGCAGGTGCTATGTCAAGCAACAGGGTGGTCGGCGCTGGCCAACATGCATTTCGTGGCTCGATGCTCGCCAGCTGACTTGTCCAACTCATCGTTTCCCGCTGGTTTACAGATACCCCGGTTTTGGCATCGATCATGGCCATACTGCGTGCAAGTTTGAGCATGATCTTTTTGATCTATATGACTGGACACATCAGTGGATACTTCTGGACTTCTCGAGAAGACTCGATGCTCAAGAAGAGTCACGTTGGCGCCACGACTTAGTTCATGCCGCGATCCGCAACTGGACTCCAATAAGGGCACGTCCCAATGCAAAGGTAGGCGCGCGCCAGCTCGCACGCTTAGGGTGGCGAGATCAGGGTCGCCTCGAAATGCACAATCCAGGATATCCGGGACGCTTAGGTGACCTGGCGCCACCCGAGCGTATCGGAGGGTTGCTGTTAGCGCATAGATGCTGGCGCTACTTTAGAGGAGAACAAACGCAGTTTCCGCCATCTCTACCTAGGCGTGCTTGGCGATGGCTGGCACGTCGACAAGCTAGGTTACCATCAAGCAAATCTGAGGCAATCGAGAAATTGATCCGTAAGTAGAGCTAGCGATGAGGTCGTCAAAGACCCTCGCCATTGCCACACGCACGCATGCCACTTGCGCTCCGCATCAGGGATACCAACTGCATGTCTCTGCGGCTTCGCCCGTGAGCCCTTCGAGAAGCTGAGAGGTGTGTTGCAACTGGCCACTGACACCCTGTCACTCTGCAGCAGGCTCGGGAGCATCGTCCCACGCGGAGTCGCCAGCTAAGCACTCCGCTGACGTGACGCGGCCAAATGTATTGCTTGTTCAGGTGTCAAGCCGAGCGCCTCGGTCAGGCTTAGAAACTCGATCACATCCAGTCTACGGGCGCCGGCCTCAACTGCCGAGAGGCGCTGCTGGGGCCAGCCCAAAACCTTAGCCAAGTCCGACTGCGAAAGACCAGCGTCCTCCCGTAGCGCGCGTAGGCGCGCCACGAGTTTCCGATGGGCAGCGGTATATATTGTCTTGGCGGCCATGGTCGCGTCTTAGTAGCGACCGAGAATCTATGGCAGCGCCTCCGATTACATGAAAATCGTGTGGAATGGCGCTAAGATCAGAAGCTCCCAAGCCCGGGTTGCAGCCCCATGGCGTTCTATCTGATTTCGCCGGCCCTCGAGATGGCTATCGAGTTGAATCTGTCTGAGGAAGTGCAGTCTGCAATGGCACTGCAGTGGAGCCGGTTGCAAGACGGGAAACAGATGGATGCATTTGTCCGACGTGTAACGGATCAGTTGGAAAGCGGCTTATCGGACGCCTTGGATTGGGATATCAAGAGGCCGACCGCGGCTCAGACGTCCTTTGCCATAGCCCTCTCAAAAGAGCTGGATGTAGTGATTCCTCGCGATGCGATGAACTATCGAGGCCAGATGCACGCCTTCATCGATCAGCACGCACCCTTAGCAAAGCAACGGTGGATCGGCAAATCGAAGAAGACTCGCTAGTACTGCATCCACTAGGGTCGAAGTTCATGACCCAGGCTGCACTCGGAGGAAAGCGAAGATCGGGAATTGCAGATGGCGCCACTTGTGCGATTAGGGATCGTTATCAGGGGTAGGGGACATGGCAGCTGTCGACCCATAGCGGACATTGCCTCATGTGCGCTAGCCGATTGCGAAAGAAGGCTTTCAGTTGTGGCGGGCTGTGGTTACGCCGATAGCATGTTGGCTGCTAGGCTTCGGCGATCGGGGTGACGACTCGCTGTATTCGCCAAGCTACGTATCGCTCGCATCGTTGAAATTTTGGGCGAGATCGGAAGGTCAGGGCCTACAGATCATGGCCTGCGAGGGTCATTGGCTAAAGGAACATCACTTTCGATAGAGATCGAGGACACGGAAGCAACCAGACTCTGGCTTGCGTCAGGAATAAGCACTTTTCGATAGCGGAGTCGAACATAACCGGTGAATTCAAGTCAGAGGGTGCTGAGTTCTTCGAGTGGCTGAGGCGGGCGGACGATACCCAAAGTTTCCGACATAAGCCCATCGGGTGATAGGTGTGATGGTCCTAATCATTCCACGGCTTTGTCATCTTGGTGCAGGAGGAAGGGTTCGGTGTATTGCGCTAGCCGCGATCGCGGCATGACCAAAAGCCACCGCGATCTGATTGAGGTCGGTTACTACATCTCCGACCGCAAAGAGGCCCGTTTGCGAGGTCTCCATATGCTCGTTCGTGATCACGGCGCCATCCTCATCGACTTTTGCCCCCGCCAAACGCGCCAACTCACCGCGAGCAGGTGCCCCCATGGCTGCGTAGACCAAGTCGAACCTGTGGCTGCGCCCCTGCGTATCGATCACTTCCCACGCCCCTTCTTTGCACGACAAGCTTTGAAGGGCGGCCAGCACCACTAGCCCTGCGGTATCAAAAGCAGCGTTAGCGTCCTGAGCAGGCTCGTCAATCGGAACTACAGTGATGTCAGCAGAGAACGTGGTCATGTAGCGGGCATTGGCGGCCGCTTTAGCCAGTGGGCCTACCACGGCAATTCGCTGGTCTGTGGCCTCGTAGCCGTCGCACAGCGCGCAGGACCGCAGCAAACCGTTGCGCAACGCCTCTTCGGGATCGCCAGACGCCAGCGTAGGCAGGCGATCAACCACGCCAGTGGCAAGCAGCACAGTGGGCGAGTCCCAGGTTTCACCGTCAGCCTCGATGCGCCAGGTTCCAGACTCCCGATGAATGGAGCTGACCCTCTTTGGATTGACCGTCGCCCCGTAGGTAGCCGCCTGTTCACGCAAACGGTGAAGCAGCTCATTGCCCGACACGCCCAAGGGAAAGCCGGGACAATTGTGACTTTCCGGGATCCACCGCGCCCGGCTACGGCCGTCGTCGAAGACCATGACCCTTCGATGCAGGCGCCGCAGGTAGGTGGCTGCGGTGAGTCCGGCAGGACCACCGCCGATGATGATGCAGTCAAGTTCCATGCTGATCCCTAAGAGGGTTGAGCTCGCCTACCTACAGCCTGACATGGCGCATCTCGCCTTGCACTAGGACGAGCGGATCTCCGCCTGACACGGGTTTCACAGCGCTGGATGTAGTGATGACGACGAGCCTGAGGCTGCGTCGGCGCGCTATCAGGCTGAGCGTCAGCCGACATGTCCGGAGAGAGCCATGGCGCCCTTAGATCCAGTGCGCTTCCAACGTTTGGTAGATTTCCTCAACCAGTCAGGTGGGGTAGGTAAGTGCCTGCCTTACCCCGACATGACCCCCATACCAATCGGCTTCAATGATTTTGCCAAGAAGGATTTCAAAGGTGTGGAAGCTGAGTGGTCTGATGTATGTCCTGCTTACGCGCTGGGATTGGTGTCGGTAGGGAGCTACGACCTTCCTCAAGACGACTCAGAAATGGAAATTCTTTGGGACGAGTTGGGCGGCAACTCGACCAAGCTATGGCCGGAAGTGCGGGACATCGTGATGCGATCCTGGGCTTGGCTGGACGCTCACCATCCTTCAGTAGAGACCGGTGAGAGTTAGGTGGACCTATCCCGGTCCTTCCGCCAGACGACCCATTGGCCGATGAGTGCAGTGAGAAGAATAAGGGAGTTCGTTGTAATGAAGACCCAGTTCTCTAGCAGCCAGCTGTAGACGATGAACCCCACAGACGCCGCTATCTGGCCGACAAAGAGCCATCTAGAGACACCCTCTGCATCTTTGTTGGCGGCCTGCTTGTGAATCTGTTTCACCAGCGTGGCCAGGAGGATAGCGGAGGCGAGCCAACCAACTACATCGGGCGACATTAGCGTTCCTTGTGCTATAGAGCAGGTAAGACGTTTGTTCTCAATCTCCCACATCCGAACTCATTGGACGCTTAGGCATGTGTTTGCAGTGTCTTCGTGCGAGCAGAAACGATTTACGGCAGCGTTATGAGGTATGGATTGCAGGGGAGGGCGAGATCCCTTCGCTTTCACACCAACGACTATGGCTTAGGCGGGCAACCTCATGGCACGAGCCAAGACGCTAAAAATCGCGACTTCTAACGTCAATGGCATCAGCTCCCGTCTGCCACATCTCTTGGCATGGCTAGAGAAAGAGAAGCCCGACATTGTTGCCCTTCAGGAGCTCAAATCTGTCGACAGTGCATTCCCGGAAGCGGACATCAACGAGGCAGGTTACGGCGCAATCTGGCAGGGTCAGCGTTCTTGGAATGGCGTGGCCCTTCTGTCGCGCGGCCAAGATCCAATTGAGAGCCGACGAGGCCTTCCAGGGGATCCAAAGGATGATCAGAGTCGTTACATAGAGGCGGCGGTGCACGGGATCGTGGTGGGGTGTGTCTACCTCCCCAACGGAAATCCCCAGCCTGGCCCCAAGTTCGACTACAAGCTCAAGTGGATGTCTCGGCTACACCGACATGCCAAGACCTTGGTAGATCTCCCACATCCGGTCGCCCTGATTGGTGACTTCAATGTCGTCCCCACTGATGAGGACATTTACGATCCCAAGGGATGGCGACGGGACGCCTTGTTACAGCCAGAGTCGCGCGAAGCTTACTTCCGGCTACTCGAACAAGGTTGGACAGACAGCCTATTGAAAATTTACGGACCGGGCAGAGGGCTCTACACGTTCTGGGACTACTTCCGCCAACACGCTGAACGGGATCGGGGGTTGCGAATTGACCACTTGTTGCTCAATCCCGTCCTTTCCAAGCGTCTCAAGAGTGCTGGAGTAGATCGGTGGGTGAGGTTGCTGGAGAAAGCCAGCGATCATGCCCCTGCTTGGATTGAAGTCACTAGATGACGTTCAGTTAGCGTGGTCACGTGATGCTCACCACCTAGCTCAGCGCTCTTACCGTCTGTCCGACGGAAAAGTCGTAAGCAGTTCTGTGCAGCATGAGAAGCGCTGATCGATCAGGCGGGTCGATGTTCCCCGATGAATTGGCAAACGGTAGCCGTTGAGCTTCTTTATCGTGGGAATTGAGGGACGTTCTTGCTATTGAACTGCATTCCGAAAGGCGCAGCGATGTTGATTCTTCGGCGCGCGGAAGGTGCAGTGCTCACGCGACATTCGCGGGGACAGGATGAGTATCCGGACTCCTTCCTCCCCAGCTAATGGAGTCAGAAATGGCAAGCAAGGGCTATGAGCAAAGCGGTGTCAAGGAACTACTCCTTCAGGCGCTGGAAACCGAACGCGGTGGCATCAAGATCTACACGGCAGCAGTCAATGCCGCCGTAAATGATGATCTTCGCGAAGAGTGGCAGGAGTATCTGGAGGAGACAGAGCATCATGAGGAGGTGCTTACCCAGGTCTTCGGAGAACTGGGCATGGATACCGAGGAAATGAGTCCCGGTCGTGAAGTTTGCGCTCACCTAGGCGCCTCATTGGTGGCAGCTATCGAGATGGCTCAAGCGAACGCAGATCCCGCTGCTGCAGAGTTGGTGGCATGCGAGTGTGTAGTGTTGGCTGAGACCAAGGATCACACGAATTGGGAACTGATCGGCAAGGTTGCCGAAGCCGCGGGCGGCAAGCTGGGCCAGGTATTGAAGGCAGCTTACGACGAGGTGGAGGACGATGAAGATCATCATCTTTACCACACCAAAGGCTGGTGCCGAGAGCTTTGGATTCAAAGCTTGGGAATGCCCGCGGTTCTACCTCCGCCGGAAGAGGTGAAGAAGGTCGAAACCGCCATCGGTGCGGCAAGAGCCGAACAGGCCCGCGAAGACATGTTGTAACCAAGAGCCCGCCAATTGGCGGGCTTACTTCTTTTAGAAGCCCCGCCATCAACGATGGATGGACTTACTCGATCAGGACTTACTCATGGCGACGTCACGCAAATCCAGCCCCAAAACCAAGAAGAACGTTGCAGGGGCTTCGGCCGTACGCAATTCAGACAGTTCGGCCTCAAAGGCCCCACCGCAGGGCTCGAATGACTTGGCGGCAGAGCAGAGCGCGGAGGTGGAGGCTACTGCTGCCGCCATGCCGTTCAACGAGAACAAGGCCGCTGAGCATGGGCGGGAAGGGGCACTGGATCCGCCCGAGGGCACCCAGATCATCCCTCCGTCCTCATTGGTGACTGCCAGCACCCTGGCGGAGACCAATACCTCGGAGAAACTAGGCACACGCGCAGAGGAAGGCGTGAATCCGATGGTCGGTTCCCTCGATCGCGTGCGTGTGGACAGCAGCGGCCAACGCCTGACCACGAATCAGGGTGTCCCAATCTCTGACAACCAGAACTCGCTGAAAGCAGGTCTGCGTGGTCCTGCACTGCTGAAGGATTTCATCCTCCGCGAGAAGATCACGCATTTCGACCACGAGCGTATTCCGGAGCGTATCGTGCATGCGCGTGGCTCAGCGGCCCACGGCTTCTTCGAAAGCTACGAGAATCAAAGCAAGCTGACTCGTGCCGCACCCTTCCAGGGGGCCGGCAAGATCACCCCGGTATTTGTCCGCTTTTCCACCGTGGCCGGCGAGCGCGGCAGCAAGGACACCGCCCGTGATGTGCGCGGGTTTGCCGTGAAGTTCTACACCGACGAGGGCAATTGGGACCTGGTGGGTAACAACATGCCCGTGTTCTTCATCCAGGATGCGATGAAGTTTCCCGATCTGGTGCATGCGGTTAAACCCGAACCGCAGCATGCCATGCCTCAAGCGGCGTCAGCCCACGACACCTTCTGGGATTTCGTGTCGCTGATGCCCGAGTCCACCCACATGCTGATGTGGCTGATGTCTGACCGCGCCATTCCTCGCAGCTACCGGATGATGCAAGGCTTCGGTGTTCACACCTTCCGCTTCGTCAACGACCAAGGCCAGTCGTCCTTCGTGAAGTTCCATTGGACACCTCTTCAGGGCACCCACGCTCTGCTTTGGGACGAGGCTGTGAAGATTTCCGGTTGCGACCCTGACTACCACCGACGAGATCTCTGGGAGGCCATCGAGGCGGGCGCGTATCCGGAGTGGGAGTTGGGCGTGCAAATATTCTCCGAAGAGGATGCTGAGCGTTTCTCGTTCGACATCCTGGACGCGACCAAGATCATCCCTGAAGAACTCGTGCCCGTTACCCCCTTAGGCCGCATGGTGCTCAACCGTAACCCGGACAATTTCTTCGCCGAAACGGAGCAGGTGGCGTTTTGCACGGCCCACGTGGTTCCGGGGATCGACTTCACCAATGATCCCTTGCTGGCAGGTCGAATTCACTCCTATGTGGACACTCAGCTGAGCCGACTGGGCGGGCCGAATTTCCACGAAATCCCGATCAACGCGCCCATCGCCCCCGTTCACAACAACCAGCGTGATGGGCTGCACCGCCAAGCCATTCACCGGGGCAAGGTTTCCTATGAGCCGAACTCACTGGGCGGCGGCTGTCCGTTTCAGGCCGGTGCCGCCGGGATTGTCTCGTTCCCCGAACCGGTTGAGCAGGACGAGGTTCGTGGCAAGCCCGAAAAGTTCGCCGAGCACTTCAATCAGGCGGCCCTGTTTTTCAATAGCCAGACTCCTGTGGAACAAGCCCATATTGCTGCCGCCTTCCGCTTCGAGTTGTCGAAGCTGACGGTGCCGGCGATTCGCCAGCGCGTCCTGTCCATGCTTCGCAGCGCCTCGGAAGACCTAGCGGCGCAAGTGGCTGAAGGGCTCGGCATGCCCCTCCCGGATGCCATGCCCCGGGCTCTCCCAGAGCCGCCCAAGGCAGAAGTGGACGTTTCCCAATCCTTATCGATGTTCGCCCACCCAGGGAAGGCGGGCGTGGCGACGCGTAAGGTTGCCATCTTTGTAGGCGACGGGGTCGACGGCGACCAAGTGGCAGAGGCCCAGCAGGCGTTGCTGGACGCCGGTGCGGTGGGTCGCCTGATTGGCCATCGGATTGGCGTCTTTACTGCGGCCGATGGCAGTGAGATCGACGCAGACGCCTCCTTCGAGAACGAGCCCGCCGTCCTGTTCGATGGGGTGATCCTTCCTGATGGGGAGGGCACGGCAAAGGGATGGGCGCGAGACGGGCGCGCTACGGAGTTCGTAAAGGAGCAGTTCCGACACCTCAAGACCATTCTGGCCCTGGGCGAGGCGGTCGCTTTCGTAGAGGGTGCCGGCGTGCTGAGGGATGAGGCCGATCCGGGGCTGCTGCTTCAGAACGAGCCGAATGAGGGCGCAGCGGGCCAGTTCCTGGAAGCGTTAGCCCTGCATAAGCACTTTGGGCGGGAAACGGATCCGCCTCTGTTATGAAGCCGAATGGCGGCTTCCATGACGGCGGCTAAGACTCGCCTGCAGATTGGGTGTGCAGGGTGGAGCATTCCCGCCGCTCAGCGCGGTCTCTTCGGTGAAGGTGAGACCGTGCTGGAGCGCTACGCGACGCTGTTCAATGCAGCTGAAATAAATTCCTCGTTCTATCGCTCCCATCAGGCCAAGACCTACGATCGCTGGGCGCAGGCGGTCCCTCGGTACTTCCAGTTCTCGGTAAAGATACCGAAGTCCATCAGCCACGAAGCCCGGCTGCAAGGCTGTGGCGCACTCTTGGATCAATTCATCGGTGAAGTTGAGGGGCTCGGTAGCAAACTCGGCGGCCTCCTTGTGCAGTTGCCGCCCTCAATGGGATTCGATGCACGAGTGACGTCCACGTTCTTTGCCATGGTCCGTAGACGAACGTCAGCCCCGATTGTTTGCGAGCCACGCCATCGCACCTGGTTTGAAGCCAGCGCTGAGCTTGCTCTCGAGCGATACGAGATCAGTCGAGCCGCTGCGGACCCTGCGATCACTGGCGAAGCCGCCACACCAGGTTCCTTTGGGCGCCTTCGCTACTGGAGGTGGCATGGATCGCCGCGGATGTATTACAGCAGCTACGGCGAAGACGCGTTGGCGACATTGGCCAATCAAGTGCGCGGACAACTCTCAAAGCGGGTATCGGCATGGGTCATCTTCGATAACACGGCGCACGGCTATGCCACTGCGAATGCGGCACGCCTGAAAACGCTGTTTTCAGTCGATCTAAAGGGTGAGCCCTGATGCCGGAAGGTCCTTCCATCCTCGTTCTCCGGCAGGAAGCTGCACGATTTAGAGGCAAGACGGTGCGGTCAGTGAGTGGGAACAGCACCCTGGACATCGAGCGCATGCAGGGCAGACGGATTGTCTCTGTGCGCAGCTGGGGCAAGCATTTCTTGCTCGAGTTCTCCGGCTTTAGCCTGCGCATTCATCTGATGATGTTCGGTTCCTACAGAATCGATGAAAAGAAGGCGGGCGCAAAACCACGGCTGTCCCTTCGCTTTGATAAGGGTGAGATCAATTTCTACACGTGTTCCTTGAAATACATCCAAGGTCCGCTCGAGGAGGCCTACGATTGGAGCGGCGATGTGCTGTCCGATCAATGGAGTCCAAAGAAGGCTAGAGCCAAGCTGAAAGAGATCCCCGATACGCTGGTATGCGATGCCCTGTTAGATCAGAACATCTTTGCTGGCGTGGGCAACATCATTAAGAACGAAGTGCTGTATCGCATCCGGGTCCAGCCAGCCAGCCTGGTGGGGGATCTGCCTCCCCGGAAATTGGGCGAGATGATCAAGCAGGCGCGCCAATACAGTTTCGACTTCCTGGAGTGGAAGAAGGCCTTCGTTTTGAAGAAGCACTGGTTGGTGCACACCAAACGGGTTTGCCCCAGTTGTGGTCAGCTCTTGACCAAAGCCTATCTGGGCAAGACGCAGCGGCGAAGCTTCTTCTGTGAGCGCTGCCAGGTTCTCTACTAGCTCAACCCGCAGACACGATACGTATGGGTAAGAGAACACCCCCGTGACGTGGTCGACGGGGGTGTTTGGCGGATCCCTTCTTTCGCTAAATCCTTTTGCCCGTGCCCGCTATGGGGTTAAGACAACCTTCCTGCAGTCGTCTTCTGCCTTATCGAACGTAGCGTAGCCTTCGGCGGCGTCTGCCAAGCTCATCCGATGGGAGATGATGATCTCCGGCTTGATGAGGCCGTTGCCTACGTGTTCCAGCAGCTCAGGCATGAGCGCCTGGGCATGGGTCTGGCCCATCTTGAAGGTCAGGCCCTTGTCGAAGGCGTCCCCGAACATGAACGCATGGATGAAGCCTGCATAGACGCCTGGCACGCTGACCGTGCCGCATCGGCGGGTGGCAGCGATGCACTGGCGCAGAGCAGCACCGCTGCTGCCTTCGATCTTGAGGTTGGTCAGGATGGTTTCCGTGGTGCTGCCCTTGGCCTCGAACCCTACCGCGTCCACGGTGGCGTCCACGCCACGACCGTTCGTCTGCTGCATGATCAGCTCAGCCGGGTCATCGACGTCTTTCATATTGATGGGTATGACGCCATAGGCTTGAACGGCGAAGTCGAGCCGATATTGCAACTCGTCCACCATGAAGATCTGTTCCGCGCCCAGCATTCGTGCGCACGCGGCAGACATCAAACCCACGGGTCCGGCACCGAAGATGGCCAGAGAGGAGCCTTTTCCGACGCCGGCGTTGCGCACGGCCTGATACCCAGTCGGTAGGATGTCAGAGAGAAACAGAACCTGTTCATCGGACAGGGCGTCAGGAATCGTTAGCGGCCCCACGTTGGCCTTAGGCACGCGGACATACTCGGCTTGGCCTCCCGGCACACCCCCATAGAGGTGGGTATAGCCGAACAGGGCGGCCGGGGGCTTGATCCCCTTCTGGTTGAGCGCCGCCCCCTTACCAGTGTTGGTGGTCTCGCATGCAGAGAACTCTTCCAGCAGGCAATGAAAGCACTGTCCACATGCGATAACGAAGGGAATGACCACGCGGTCACCCACAGCCACTTCGAAAACACCACTGCCGACCTCCTCCACGACACCCATGAACTCGTGGCCCAGAATGTCGCCGTCCTTGAGTGCCGGCATCTTGCCCCGGTAGAGATGCAGATCGGACCCGCAGATCGCGGTGGCGGTGACGCGCAGGATGATGTCGTCGTTCTGAACGAGACTCGGATCGGGAACTTCTTCAACGCGCACATCGTGCGAGCCGTGATAGGTCAGGGCTTTCATATGAATCCTTAGAGTGAGTTCTTCTCGTGTTTCAGTGAGGGGTTCTGCTTCATGGCGACTCGCAGGACTACACGTCTCGAGCTGTCTGAATAGGGATGAGATTAATCAGAAAATATTCTCCATTCGAGCCGAGCGTCATCACCTACTTCTACTCCTCAGACGTCAATGCGAAGTGAGGTTGAAAATACTTCTCACGGATCACGTTGCGCTCACTACATAGCGCCTAGCTTCGGTGTTACGACAAGTGCGTCGGTGATCAGGAGAATCGAAATGGGTAACAACCAAAACCAGAATGACCAGAACCAAGGTGGTCAGAAGCAGAACGATCAGCAGGGCCAAGGCCAAAACCGCGAGCAGAAAGGCCAGGGTCAGGGTCGTGACCAGCAGGAAGGTCAGAACCGCGATCAGAAGCAGACCACCGAGCAGCGGGCGAACGATCAGCAGAAAGAGCAGAATCAGAAGCGCTGATCAGCAGTGGTAGGAAGAGAATGCCCCGCGTTGAGCGGGGCATTTGTTTGGAGCGCTGCCTACGTCTTCTAGGCGCGTCAGTCACCATCCACCTCGTCAAATTCATCTTCGACAGTAGTCGGCTGCAAGTCTGGATCTACTGGTTCGAGCAGTGTGTAGTCTTCTCGCGTGGGGTCACCTATGGCGCGGGTTACGGGATAGCTCTCCAAAAGTGGGCGCTGGGCATGCCGCATCAAACTGCGGGGAGAGGACAGCGAGCCTCGCAGCCAGCGCAGCGCTTGGTCCGTGTCGAGGAACACGGGGCCATCAGGGGTAAGCGGGAGAGGAATCGAAGGATTGGGTCCGGTCAACAGCGCGAAGCTGTGCAGAAACGCTCCTTCTTCCCCTAACCAGGTTTCCCACAGGCCAGCAGCTAACAGTGTTAAGCCGTCCTGCCGCTGGATGAAACGCGGCCACGGTGGCTTACGCTGCCGATCCCATTTGTAATATCCGGTCATCGGAACAACGCAGGGCCGTTCTTTCCAGGCCTGAGCAAATATTCGGCTTTTTGGAGCGCGCTCAAGACGAGCTGTGACGGTGGTGTAGGGGGTTGCCGGTTCTTTGGACCAGCGCGGTATTAGGCCCCAGATCATCTCCGCGACACACAATTTTCCTTGCGCATCCATGGCCAGCACCAACGCTGGCTTTCCTTTGGCCACGTTATAGCGATCTGGGCCATCTATCAGCGCACTAGCCAAGACCTCGGGCAGCCCTTCGGGGAGAACGTCTGCAGTTGCTAATGCTTGGGCGAAGCGGCGCATAGCGAAACCGTATCTGACTCTGCGTGTAGGAGGCGTGGCGCACGTTTCAATGGTTGGTGTTCACACCTTCATCAAGCCTGACACTGGACACTGCTTTGGCGCCCAGTCGCCTTTACTGGTGGCGGGTTTGCGGTAGGGCCGGCATCCCCTGTGTCGGCCCTACCTTATTTGGGCTACAACGCATCTATAGCGCGGCGCTCGCTACGACTTCGGAATCTTCAGTCCCGCTGCGGAGTTTCCGCCGATAGATCGATGTCGTCGCCGTCAAGTCCACGCGCTGTTGGATCGAATCGGTGGGGCTCGGTAATAGGACATCGGTTGAAGGCGCTACGAAACTCCCTAGACGCCGCCATAACCTCGCGCCTAGCTCGGTTGACGCCACCCAACGGGCGATGGGCAGCCAAGCAATTCCATGGAGCAAAGGCCAGACCGACCTCCTGCTGCGCTGCTGCGTCAGACCAGCCCCGCTGAGGCGGCACATACACGGTGGCCACTGTCAGCCATGGGCTCTCCTCTTCCGACCACGGCACCGAAGCATCTTCCAATGGCATGTCGCTGAGGTTTCGGCACAACTGCACACGAAACTCCCACATCAGATCGTGATCCAGGGCGCTGGTGAGTTGATCAATAGCCTCTCGCTGGGTGTCGGACGAGCTTGAGATCGGGGCTCCTTCCAATGCAAGCAGTGCATTGTCAGACGGCGCGAGTGAGAATTTGGCTATGTAGCGCCCGTAGAGGAACGGCACCTGTGTGAAATAGGTCTCGCCAAGGGGATGACGCTGCGGCTCACCTCCCAATGCTTTCAATTTGTCACTGGGTGCGCCTAAAGCATCCAGTGCTGCTTCGGCTCCTCGCAGCGTGGCGGATATCACCGTCTTCGTTCGTGGCATTTTCTCTGTCGTGGAGGCCAGCAGTTTTGCTGGGCCCAAGAACTTGGCTGGAGTAGGCGCTGTAAATGTAGGTCCGTTGACCAGCAGGAAATCTTGGGTCTTCGCAGGCAAACTCTCCGGTAGCCGCTCACCTTCCACACCAATGATCTTTATTGCCACAGCTCGGGGTGTTGAAACCGAATCTGGCAACTGTTCTGCAGGAGGGGAGGAGAAGCGAATCAGCGCCTGATACAGGCCAGGAGATGAGAACAGACCTTGAGCGAGCTCAGGTGGCAGGTCGGCATGAACCTTGAAGGCTGCTCGCAAGAGCGCCTGACCTTTGGCGTGAACTGCTCGATGGGCCTGCCCCTCATGTTCGGCGACCGTGCTTGCCATGCGCACAAAGACTTCTTTCAGCTCCTCGATGGCGGCGCTTTCGCCTTCCTGGATCTGCTCCAATTCGGAGTGATAAAGCACGGGGTCTTGTAAGGCGGGCATATGAATCCCCACGTGTTGGATTTGCTTGGGAGCCTCAATCAACCCGACTGGCGTGCTGGGCGGCTTGCAGGCGACGACTACCCTGGCGAGCAGATGGATCCACCATACGCGCCATCCGTGTAAGGGCAGTGAAGCACTAAGGTGCCTGCTGCATTGCGCTTAGCAAGTAAGGAGCAGTAGCACTTCGCTTGGAGGTCGCAATCTTTGACGGTGATCCTTCCGCGACGATCCTGCCGCCTTGATCACCCGCACCCGGGCCCATGTCGACTACCCAGTCGCTGTCGGCGACCACGCGCATCTCGTGTTCCACGATCACCACGGTGTTCCCTGCGTCCACCAATCCTTGGAGTTGCGCCATGAGCTTATCGACGTCAGCCGGGTGAAGTCCCGTAGTGGGCTCGTCTAGAACATAAAGCGTGTCGCCGCGTTGGCTGCGTTGAAGCTCTGTGGCGAGTTTGATCCGCTGCGCCTCACCACCTGACAATTGCGTGGCCGGCTGTCCGAGTGTGAGATAGCCAAGACCTATATCTCGCAGCAACAGCAGTGGACGAAGAATGACTGGCTCACCTTCGAAGAGGTCGATCGCCGCGTCTACAGACAAGGCTAACACCTTGGCGATATCGTGCGAACGCCACGTAATCTCGAGCGTCTTTTCGTTGTAACGCTTACCATGGCAGGTCGGGCAGGGCGCGTAGACACTTGGCATGAAGAGCAACTCCACATGCACAGAGCCTTCCCCTTCACAAGTCGCGCAGCGGCCCTGCTCGATATTGAAGGAGAACCGGCCTGCACTGAATCGCCGCTTCTTTGCCGCGGGCGTGGCGGCGAACAACTTGCGCACATGGTCGAACAAGCCGGTATAGGTGGCCAGATTGGAGCGGGGCGTGCGCCCGATTGGCTTCTGATCCACGTTGACCAGTCGCTTGACCTGCTCAGCGCCTGAGACAATACCTCCCTGTGTCTTAGCCAGCGACTCGACGAGTGTCGGCTCACCGTCACCTTCCTCAGTGGGGGCGTGTCCCAGATGCTCACTCACCAGTTCGACCAGCGCCTGGCTCACGAGGCTGGACTTGCCCGATCCCGAAACCCCGGTAACCGAGGTTAGCACTGCCAGCGGAAATCGGACCTCCAAGTCGCGCAGATTGTTGCGATGAATTCCGCTGAGCACCAACCAGCCCGCCGGCTTTCGGGGCAAACGGGGTGCTACTTGGCTATTTGGAAACAGATAGCGACGGGTATGGGACCGCTCGACACTTCGAAGACCCTCAGGTGGTCCGTTGTAGATGACTTGGCCGCCCTCGGTGCCCGCGTCTGGCCCCACATCGACCAGCCAATCTGCCCGCCGAAGCATGTCCAGGTCGTGTTCGACCACAAAAAGCGTATTGCCGACGGCTTTGAGATCATCCAATGCGTCATGCAGGGCAGCAGCGTCCGCGGGATGCAGCCCGGCGGAGGGCTCATCCAACACATAGACAACGCCGAATAGGTGAGATCGGATCTGTGTGGCCAAGCGCAATCGTTGTAGCTCGCCCGATGACAGCGTCGGCGTGATCCGATCCAGGGATAGGTAGCCCAGTCCCAATGCCTGCAGGGAGGCAATTCGCTCGGTCAGATCCTGCGCAATGCGTTGGGCCGCGATCTGCTTCTCCTCCGACATGTCAGGGGTTCGCCGGACGTCAGAGCTGCCAGAATGGGCAGCACCCCCTTGGCTCACCCGCAGGCGGGCATCCTGCTTGCTTGTAGCTTTGCTTCTGGATTTGCCGCGCCCCTGGGGTGAGAACTGTCCCGAGGCCGCCGGCATCAGCACCTCAGCAATGCGGTTCAAGGGTAGGTGCGAGAGCGTGCCAATATCCAAGCCGGCGAAGGTGACAGACAGCGCTTCCCGCTTGAGACGCCCCCCTTTACACATGGGGCACACCGTGCCTTTCAGGAAGCGGGATACCCGCTTCTTCATCTGTGCGCTTTGGGTGGTCGCAAACGTATGAAGCACATACTTACGAGCACCTATGAAGGTGCCCATATAGCTGGGCTCCGTTTTGCGCCGCAGCGCCGCTCGGGTTTCCGCAGGAGTGAATCCGGCATACACCGGCACGCTAGGCTGTTCTTCGGTGTAGAGGATCCAGTCTCTGTCCTTCTTGGGAAGATCCCGCCAAGGCTTGTCGACGTCATAGCCAAGCGTTACCAGAATGTCGCGAAGGTTCTGACCATGCCATGCCGGTGGCCATGAGGCGATGGCACGATCGCGAATACTCAGGCTTGCGTCCGGCACCATGGATGATTCGGGAACGTCATACACATGTCCAAGCCCGTGACAGTGTGGGCAGGCGCCCTGAGGCGTATTAGGAGAGAAGTCTTCTGCATAGAGCATGCGCTGCTTGGCCGGATAGGTGCCGGCGCGCGAATAGAGCATGCGGAGCGAACTGGAGATCGTCGTCACGCTGCCTACGGTTGAACGCACATTGGGTGTCCCGCGTTGCTGTTGCAAAGCGACAGCAGGAGGCAAACCCTCGATTGAATCTACATCGGGCACGCCGACCTGATCAATCAGGCGCCTCGCGTAGGGAGACACAGACTCCAAGTAGCGGCGCTGAGCCTCGGCATACAGCGTCCCGAACGCCAGGGAAGACTTGCCTGAACCCGAGATGCCGGAGAACACCACCAGCGCGTCGCGGGGGATATCCAGATCAACGTTCTTGAGATTGTGCTCGCGTGCACCGCGGACGACGATGTATCCGTCTTCTTCAGACTTCTTCGTTCTTCTGCTCATGGCATACCCCTAAAGGCCATGCCAAAAGATGAGGCAAGCCGATTGAAGTGAGGATCGCATGCGCTTGGTGGAAGCGGGAGGGACTTGAACAATCAGGAATGAAGGCATTCGAACAGCCTGGAGAGGTGCCGAGCAGGCACGACGCAGGATGATCCTTGCCGTTGGGGAATCTAGTGCGATCTGGCCGTTGTGTCAGATAGCAGCATGTTCAGGCCGGTGCTCCCAGACCCATACAAACCGGAGGATTTCGCCGTGCTTTTGTGTGCGTGAGCGAGATCTGCCATGCGATACCCGGCACTTTGGACGGTATGTAGCAAAGGGTTATCGAACCCTCGGTCAATCAGCTTCCTGAGATTGTAAAGTTGGCTTCGCAGCACATCTGAATCCGGCAAGTCATCTCCCCAGAGCTCACGTTCAAGCTCTCTTCGACTCACTACCCGGGGAGACTCTCGCATAAGAATGTTCAATAACTTGGTCGCTGCTGGGGATAGTTCAATTTCCTTACCAGCTCGCTGAATGCGATGACACGAAGGATCGAACGACAAGTCTCCAACCCTGAATATTTGACGTCCCACCTCCTTGCGGCTGCGCCGTATAACGGCATGGAGCCTTGCCTCGAGTTCGCTAGGCGCAAATGGCTTAGTGAGGTAATCGTCGACACCCCGATCCAGACCGGCAATCTTGTCCTCAAGGAGGTCTCTTCCCGTCACCATGATGATAGGCGTAGGGACGCGAGCTTCGGTGCGGAGCTTTGTCACGATCTCTAGCCCATCAAGCCGGGGGAGATTGCCATCCATGATGATGGCGTCATATCGCGTCTCAATCGCCAGACGGTAACCTTCTTCACCATCATGGGCATAGTCGATCTCCATGCCCTTTGCTACCAGATAGCTACCAACTGACTCAGCAACGAGAAGGTCATCCTCGATAATGAGCACGAGTGCAAAGGCGGACATACGTGCTACCTACGAAGAGTAATCTTTGTAACTGTGCTCCAGAGAGCGTCACCCAAGCGTGAAAGAACGCCTTCACATCTTGGCATTCACGTTCAGATTGAGTGAGAAATGGTGGGGTTAATTCACGGCGTCGCTACAGGTGAAGGATCAGCCTGCATGTCCGAAGCGCTGCGACCGAAGGCGACGCTGAGGACTACGAATTCTAGACCTCACCCCCTTGGAGATAACCGATGAAGATTTCGAATGTTGCGCTTTCCGCCCTTACGGTTGCGATGCTCGCCATACCCGGCCTGACTTTCGCCTACTCAGATGGCGCCAAGCCGAAGGCGGCAGCAGAACATGCCCAGCACAAGGAGTCAGCCCAGCCGGTGGATGACACATGGATTACCACGAAGGTAAAGGCCGACCTGCTGGCTAGCTCCAATGTTCCTGGCACTGAGATCAAGGTCGAGACCGCAAACGGCGTGGTTACGCTGTCGGGCACGATCTCGTCCCAGGCAGAGAAGGACAAGGCACTCAAGGTTGCCCGCGGTATCAAGGGCGTCAAGACGGTTGAGTCGGCTGGTTTGAAGGTTGCCACTCGTTGAGCTAGTCGACGACCTCGCCGTCCTCAAAGCCCGGGTGCCGCGAGGCAACCACCTGGCTGACGGTGCCGCCAACCAGCGTATGGCCCAACGGCACCAGCGGCGCATAGCCCGGCCCGACCGGCTCCATCAGATTGCGCATATACGGGTCCAGCGACAGGTACAGCGTGCGCAACAGTACCTGGCCTACATCGGGCACGGGCACTGTGCTGATTTCCATGCGGAAATCCTGCGATGAGGGCAGGCCGCGCGGGTGGGCGGCGAGCACGATGCGGCGATTGATCGGTGAGGCATCCATGGTAGTCGGTCAGTGGGTCTGCGAAACGGCGACGGGCGATGCGCCGCGCGGCCCAAAGCGCAGCGTGAGCAGGGCGCCAAGCGACATTGCCACCAGCGCGAACATGGGCGCGCCCAGCGCGCCAACGCTGTCCACCAGCACTCCGCCCCCCACCGCGCCGCTGGCGATGGCAATCTGGAACGCGGCTACGAGCAGGCCGCTCGCGCTTTCAGCCTGGTCGGGCGCGGCGCGCACGATCCAGATCTGGAAGCCGACGGGGAAGGCGGCGAAGGCGAATCCCCACAGGATGATCGCCACCGATGTCACCACGGCCGACTGGCCGGCCATCAGCAGGGCCGCCGCCAGCGCGGCGATCATCGCACTGCCGAGCACAACCACCAGGCGCTCGCTGCGGCCAGCCACGTAACCGCCGGCCAGATTGCCGAAGAAACCGGCAATACCGTAGCCGAGCAACACCGCCGAGACCGCGCCGATCGGCAACTGGGCGACGTTTTCCATCAGCGGCCGCACGTAAGTGAAGCCGGCGAAATGGCCGGAGATCACCAGCAGTACCGCCAGCAGCGCTGTACGCACGGACGGGCGGCCGATCAGGTGCACCAGCATGCGCAGATTGGCGCCGCCCTGTGCGGGCAGCGAGGGCAGCGTTGCCCACTGCGTGGCCAGCGTCACCAGACCGATCGCGCCTGCGGCGACGAATGCACTGCGCCAGCCAAAGACATCGCCCATCCATGCGCCGATCGGCGCCGCGCAGACCGTCGCCACCGACACACCCGACAGGATCAACGCCATGGCGCGCGGAAACAGCGCTTCTGGCACCAGGCGCAATGCCAGCGGCGCCGCCATCGACCAGAAACCGCCCAGCGCAACGCCGAGCAGCACGCGTGCCCCGATCAGCGTCCACAGATCATCTGCCCATATCGACAAGGCATTGGACACCAGCAGCAACGCCGTTAACGCGAGCATGACCCTACGCCGATCGAGCTTTCCGGTCAGCAGGGGGATCGACGGCGCGGCCACGGCGGCGATCAGCGCGGTCGCTGTGACCGTCTGCCCGGCGGCGCCCGCGCTGATGCCAAGATCGGTCGCCATCGCGGTCAGCAGACTGGCCGGCAGGAACTCGGCCGTCACCAGCCCAAAGACGCCCAACGTCAGGGAAACGACGGCAGGCCAATGCGCGGGGGCGGGCGCGGGATCCGACACCACAGAGACATCGCAAACAGAACACTCGGTTTGGGCCACGACAAGCTGCCAATAAGGGGGGGCCGGGCAGGTTAGGGGTAGGATGCGGGCGTTTCCATGCCGGAAAGACCGCAATGCTTGACGATTCCTCCCGCTTGCATGCCCCCATCGTGCCGCGCCCGAGCGACCTGCTGACCCGGGTACTGCTTGATCTGCGTCTGGAGGGCGTCGAGTACGGCCGCTGTGTGTTGCGCGAGCCGTGGGCGTTGTCATTTCCCGCGCAGCGCGATGCGCGCTTCCATTTCGTCGCCCGCGGGGAAGCCTGGCTGTGGACGCCTCAGATGCCGTGGAAGCGGCTGCAGGCAGGCGATGCCGTGTTGCTGCCGCGCGGCAGCCACCACGTCATGGCCAGCGCACCGGAAGTTCCCGCCGTCGACATCGCCTTAGTGGCGCGCAAGCCGGTTGCCGACAAGCTGTATCTGCTCAACGAGGGCAGTTCCCCCGAAGCACCGCACGTTGCCGGCACGCTCGACAGCGTGATGTTCTGTGGCGCGATGCGCTTCAACTTGGATCCGCTGCATCCTCTACTGGCGATGATGCCTGACCTGATGCATGCCGGCGCGCTCGTCAGCCGCGACCCCGCGGTCCCGGCATTGCTGGACGCGATGGAACGCGAGGTCGCACTCGACAGGATTGGCGCCTGCGGCATCCTTGCCAGGCTTGCCGATGTGCTCGCTGCTAGCATCATCCGCGCTTGGGTCGAATGCGGCTGCAGCGACTCCACCGGCTGGATCGCCGCTGTGCAATGCCCGAAGGTCGGCAAGGTTATCGCCGCGATCCATGCAGAGCCGCAGCGCGATTGGGACGTGCCCGCGCTGGCGGAACTGATGGGCGCTTCGCGCTCACGTTTCGCCGAAGCTTTCACCCGTACCGTTGGCGAAACGCCTGCCCGCTATGTAGCCAAGGTCAAAATGTTCCAGGCTCGCCGCTGGATCCAGAACGAAGGCATGCGGGTGGCAGTGGCGGCCGAGCGTTTAGGCTACGACTCTGAGGCTTCTTTCAGTCGTGCGTTCAAGCGGATCATGGGCATGTCACCGAGCGCCGTGCGCGCGGCCTGATCATACCGGGCGAGGACAATCGCGCGATCCGTCTTGTGACAGATCGACGCCTTGCTATCAAGATATTCAACCCGCCCGATCGGTGAGTCAGCCATACTCGCGTACAAAGAGTGGCCTGATGAAGTCAATCAGATGCGCATCTGATCGTTCTTATGTCGAGCAATCTCCTTGTCAATCTCGCCGAGAACATTCGAAGAAGCTATGGTCGATCAACTTTTCGTGTACGGCACATTGGCGCCGGGAAAGCCCAATGAGCACGTTCTCGCAGGCGTCTCCGGTACGTGGGCGCAAGCGACTGTGCACGGTAAGTTGGTTGATGCGGGGTGGGGTGCGGAACTGGGCTATCCAGGAATCGTTCCGTCCCAAGCCGGCGAGTTCGATGACGTCGTGACAGGGTTCGTCTTTTCTTCTTCGGAACTCCAAGCGCACTGGCATCGCCTGGATGAGTTCGAAGGGAACGATTATGCACGCGTTCCCATTCAAGCCACGCTCGAAGACGGACAGGTCATCAATGCGCAGACCTATGCTTTGAAGAGCGAGGGCATAGCTGTCCGCGCCGCGGTCTGACGACGCCAATTGTGCTGGGCTAGTCGCCAGCATGGCAGCAGACTATTCAGCGGATGCGCCAACTTGCGACGCCGTGGGCAGGGTACAGGGTCAACTCGCCCATTCCATCCATTCGCCGGGTGCAAGTTCCTGGATGTGGATGGATCGCTTGCGTGCCGCGCGGTGCAGTTCACCGATCGGATCAGAGACTTCGACATACTCTTTCATGCCAGTTACGCCGTAGTGGATCGGCACAAGGATTCTCGCACCCAGGATGTCAGCCGCCGCGACGGCTTGTTCGGGGGTCAGTACACCAGGTTGATCGCTTACGGGTTTGCGCCATCCGAAGCGCGCACCGTTGACGGGCAGGAAGGCGGCATCAAATGGACCGAACTGACGACCGATGCGCCACCAGTTTCCGTGCCAGAGCGTGTCGCCACCGTGGAAGATGCGCCTCCCCCCCGCGCTGACGACCCAGGACACCTGGGTATCGCCATAGCCATCCGCCGCTGGAACAGGCGTGGCGGTGAAGTTGCCCAGTAGTTGGGGCTCCCATAGTGGGCTGGGTCGCGCGCGTACACCGTCAGGTAGCGACAAAGGCGGAATGCCGGCCGGATGCGCCAACACGCCGCCTCGACGCAGTGCCGATCTTGCTGCCCCGATATCGAAGTGATCCGAGTGGGAGTGGGTGATCAGCACGCTCGTGTCGCCCACTGTGTTGTCCACGGATATCAGCGTGTCCGGTAGTGCGGCGCCCCAGGCGTCCTGGTTCACCAGAGGATCGATAAGGAGAGTCGCATCCGGAAGCTGCAAGCGGATACCCGCCCACGCCAGGCGCTGGGCGCGCAGGGTCGCCCGCGGAGAAGCCAAGAGCGATGCAGGAAGCAACGCGGTGGCCGATGCACCTGCGAAACGGAGGAGAATACGCCGGCGGCTTTCGTCAGCCGGTAGCCCGCTCTTGCCCTTCATGCGGCGGACCTCATGGACGTGAGCGATGCGTCCAGCGTGAAGATGGACTGGGAGACGATGACGTCCAGGTTATGCGCGTGCCATTCCCGCTCGAACGGCGTCGGTTGCACATGCGATTCCACGCAGTCCTCTATCCGGATCGATGCGATCCGATGCGGTACCTCTGCCGCGGGAGAATCCATGCGAATGCGTACTACGCTTTCCTGGATACGTTCGAGATAATGCAATGCGTTGTCGAGCACCGGGGCATCGAACGCACCAATGTGGCCACCCACTATCCTGCTTCTTCCAAGTGTGCGGATGCGACCGATGGCAGTACGCTGCAGCACAGGATCGGCTTTCGACAGGTAGACGATGTTGCCGACGATGTTGTCGCCCGCGAAAGCGAGGTCCGCCGTCGGCACATCAACGCTGAAGTGGTCCATCGTCTTGCCGGGATTGAACACGAAGTGGAGTTGGTGCCGGCCCCACTGCAGGACCATGTTGTCGAGAATCAGGTTCGGCTCCCGGTAGAACGCGGCAACAGGCTGATTCTGCGAAAGGAAGGTATGACGGTAATGTGGGTGGGCAATGACCAGTGCGCCGGGGAACTGCGTGAGCCCGGCCATGTGGTCGCTCATGAAGTGGGTGGTGGCGACCAGGTGTACGGTGATTCCCATCTGGTCGCAGAGCACGGCGCGCAGCCAGCGCGCATCTTCTTCGCTCCCCAACGCGTCGATGAGGAGTACTTTGCTGCCGTCAATGAAAGCGGTAGCCACGGATTCGTAAGCATCACCCACGAACATCATTACGTCAGCACATAGGTTTTCGATTCGCACGACGGAAGCCATTGT
The DNA here is from genome assembly GCF_014851815.1 of Pseudoxanthomonas sp. PXM01. Lineage (GTDB taxonomy): Bacteria > Pseudomonadota > Gammaproteobacteria > Xanthomonadales > Xanthomonadaceae > Pseudoxanthomonas_A. The sequence goes on along the minus strand of NZ_JACVAJ010000001.1, from coordinate 355,171 downwards.
CAGGATGTCCGCATCGTGGGCAAGCGGAGACGCTGCGGCAAACGAGTTATTCTCAACTTCGCGTTATAAAAACTAATGCGATACGATGCTCGGACTTGCGCTGTAGGAATGCTCGTGAAACGACGCCACGCCGCACCTCTTAATGCCCTGCGAACCTTCGAGGCCGCTGCGCGCCACCTTAGTTTCAATGTGGCGGCCCAGGAACTGTTCGTGACGCCGGCCGCCGTCAGTCACCAGATCAAGCACCTCGAGGCTTATCTGGGCACCGCGCTCTTTCAGAGGAATCACCGCTCGGTCGTGTTGACGCCGGAAGGGCAGGCATTGGCCGACACGGTAGGAGAACTGCTCGGGAAGCTGGATGTGGCGCTGGATCGTGCTACGTCAGGGGCATCGACGGACTTGCAGGTGACGACAATGGAATCCTTGGCGGCGAAGTGGCTGGCGCCGCGACTGCATCGCTTCCAGCGCACGCGGCCCGATATTCGGGTGCGTGTCGTCACCAGTGACGGGCACGTTGACTTCGTACGTGAGGGCTTCGATGTCGGGATTCGGTACGGACCTGGCGGTTATGCAGACGTTCGCTATGAAGCTTTGATGGATGCACCAGTGTTTCCGGTATGCGCGCCCTCGTTGCTCGCAGAAGGCTCGCCGCCGCTCAATCGGCCGACAGATCTTCGGCATCACACGCTACTGCACGACGAGAGTGCGCGTGGCCGACCCGGTGTTCCGTCCTGGTCCGACTGGCTGAAGGTCGCCGGCGCCGACACTGTCGACGCGCGCCGTGGTCCCGTATTCGCCAGTATCTATCTCGCACAGGAGGCTGCCATTGCCGGACACGGCGTCGCGATGGGCGTTGCGCCCTTGGTGGAAGAAGATCTTCGCCAGGGACGTCTTGTCCGACCGTTCGAGCCGACATCGGAGAACGCTTACCGATTTTGGGTGGTCCGACAGGCCGGGCGGACAGCGGATGCCACCGTCGACGCGTTCTGCCAGTGGCTTCAGGAAGAAGCCTCGCATGGGACCACGCGATCCGTGTGACGCGTTTCAAAGTCGACCTGGCATGCTGATCGACGAACCGCAGCTTGAATCGGGTCCAGTCGTATCGCTTGCCATCGCTAGACTGACATCGACTCCTTCTGGCGCCACGGGTCAGGCCGGCTTCTTAGTCGCCTCTGTATACGCTGAGAAGCGCGAGGAGTACGGCCTCAACGCAGGCAGCCTCGTGCTTCTGTGTAACAGCGACGGTGTGGTCGACCACTTGAGGTCTGGCGGGATTCGCCTTGCGAACTCGTCCAGCCCAGCTGCGAGACATCGCAGGCACAGCTTCAGGGCTGATTGGAGGCTAGTATTGGTTTGCGCATTTCATGCAGGCAGAGGCCTATTGAGGAATTGTTATGGAATCGACGGTCAGGAAACTGGAAGAAGCATTGCGTGGTGCGATGCTTGCAAGCGATGTAGCTGCTCTAGATTCGTTGATCGCGGATGGGCTGATCTTTGTGGGACCATCCGGCGACGTCTTCAAAAAGGAGGATGATCTGAATCTTCACAGGTCTGGGCGACAGAAATTGACAAAGGCTGAGTGGCGATCTGTCGAGGTAGTCATGCACGGTTCGTCAGCTGTAACGCTAGTGAACGCCAGTCTCGCTGGAAAGTTCGATGGGACCGAATTCTCAGGCGACTTTCAGTACTGTCGCTTCTGGGTCGCCACTGCTATCGGCTGGAGAGTGGTCGGAGGATCAGTTTTGGCTCTGTGATTGCCAACTTCGTATAGCTGCTTCTAGCCAGGAGCTCAGATCGACTCAGGGGAATTAGGGAGATTTATCGAGGGTAGGGGACAGTAGTAGACGGGACTTACGAGAAGAATAGCGATTCAGTGTTGACGCTCAAGCCAAAAGCGCGGACTTGATTGTGGAACCGGGCTTCATCTTCCCGAAGAAACCTCTCGTATCGAGCTGCATTGCGTCGCACGTCCTCGTGCTCAGACTCCTGCGCCTTGGCTGTCCATGCGGCGCGCCCGCTTCGATAAGCCTTATGCAGAAAGGCTATAGAATCGGCCTCATTGCGAGGAAGCGAAAGATACGGAAGCCCGACCATTACATAGGGGCGACGTGAAGTGCTTCCGTAAACATCCTGCTGAGCTCGCCACAGCGCTACCGGAATCGCAACGTCAGAAGGCGATGCGAAAAGTGCTCGCGCAACATCTTGAGCCTCAGGATCCAAGACCGGATAAAGGCTTCCAATGTAGCCACGTGCACCTGCGAACGTGGCGCGCATACTCAATTCATGCCACGACCAGCAAGAGTTGTTGAAGAAGAGGGGGGCCGATCCCATTGCGAATGCATGAGAAGCGAAAAGCATGATCTCCCCATGCATCTGGATCCCCATTGAGCCAGGGACGCGGCCGATCTCCTCGCTGGCTACCAAGTATTCATTGCGACCCTCAAGTCCACCAAGATCTCGCCAGGCCAACATAGCGCTGCCTACCGGTAAAGCCTCCTTGCCGGCTTTGTCGCGCCAGCTCACGCCATCCAATGAATGAAAGCGGTAGTACTCCATTACCCGAAACATGTCCTCGAATCGGTCGTAGCTAAAGCTTAGGGCGCGATCCACGATCAGGGTTCGGTGCTTTCCTTCCAAGTCCGGGAACTCATAGGTAAGCCGATGCCCCTGCGCGTCTCCCGAATGGCTGGATATCACGATGACGTCATACGGGACGAGGTCAAAAAGAAACTGCACCATCATTGGAGTGGCCTCTTCCCCCTTGACCGTACGCACCAATGCTCCTCGTTCATGAAGGGCATGCGCTACATCAACCATCTCTGCGCCCTCGACGGCACCCGGGTCGACAAGCAAAGCAGTACGCGTCGATCGTGCCCGCCCTTGGGAAGCCCAGATGCCCTCGATCGTAGACCGTCCAAAGTCGGGGTAGCGATACATGTGGGTAACGGCCGTATGCGGAGCGATCACTCCCCAAGGAAATCCGGCCGTAACAAAGAGAATGGAGTCATAGCTCGTAAGCTCCAGCGTCCCAACGTGTTGTCGAGCACGTTCCACAATGGCATTGAAGCGCGTGCTTACTTCGCCGCCCTCGCCAAGATCGTATATATCCTCAATCCAATGATTATGTAGTTCCTCAGCCAACTCTGGGATGGTCACGAAAGAAGCGTTGCTAGCGAAAGCGATGTTGCTGGCGATAACTTCCGCCAACGCATCGCCCCGCTCGAACACTACAAGCAGATGTTTGCCCCGGCTTACCAACGATATCTCTGGCGAGGAGTCGAGGTCGATTACAAGTTCGCATGAGGCCAGACGCGCTTGATATACGCCTACGCCCAAGTTGTCCTTGCCCCAGTGCAGCGATCCTCTTGAGCGACTACGCCCGCCAACAATCGCCTTAAGATCCGGATATGCGTCATGGTGGGCACAGCGCGGCCAGCCAACCGCCATTGCTACTGCCGCGTCGTTAGGTAGGCCGCCGATCAAGACTTGCTGCACTCCAGAAAGAACAAGTGCGTTTCGTCGACGTATCGTTTCGTTTTCCGCGTCCTCACGCGCTAACCGCGGCCCATCCATTACCGGGAAGTAGCATCCCTGACGAGTAAAGAGAGCGGATACCTGCGCTGCCAGAAGTGCGTCATCGGTGACAAGTGCGCAATCTTGAAATGTCGGAGCGTAGAGCATGAGATTTTCCTTACCGATACCGTTTCCCACCCTAGAACAATACTTCTCAGAATGCCGATGCGATCACTTGGAGGGCGTGTAGGTCAACCTTAGAGGTTCTCCCAGAGATGCGCTGACGCTCCATGGATAGGGTGGCGCATGGTCCCTCTGATATTGGTAACAGTACACACTCGACATGTTTCTGAGGTCATAGGCGCGCCCCAAGCGCAGGGCCAAGGAAGCCGGCGCGGCTAGCACCAGGTCAACACGTGACACCGCGCGGTTTGCGAGCATGGCCATAAGTTCAAGGAACTGTTGGGAGAGTGCCGCCTGTTTTTCTGCAGACCAAAGGACATTGGGGCGCGGGTCTGGCAATGCCAGTGTCACCATAGGCAGTTCTGAGAAAGTTTCAGAGATCGCGCGGCGATCCACCAAGTAAGAAGCGGAGACAGCGACCAGTATCCGAGGTGAATTCTCAGGCAGGCTCTCCAAGCCTTTCACTTCAAAGCGCTCTCCGTCATCAGGCTCATCAAGCTCACGCCACCTACTTCCCTGACGATCCCAGTCCATGGAGAGAATCGCACCTTCATCGTCGAGCAGCATGCCTGCGGCAAAGAGGAAGGGCACTTGCACCACACCTCCAACCACTAGTTGCGTCAACTCACGAGGGCGATCTACGCGCGTAAGGCGCAGCAAGTCCGGTAGTCGCAACAGCTCCTGTAAGGCGGCCTCGGCCGCGCCTGTACGAGCCTGAGGGCGCAGATCCAGCAGGATCGACAGGCGCGCACCGGGTAGCCGTCGCGGGATCGCTGCGTTGAGCGGTGTGTCGGAGGTGTCCACCAAGCCGCGAAGCTCAACTGCAATAACGGTCGCACGCGAGGCGTTACGGCGGTCGTCGGCAGCATTGATACACATCCATAGCGTGCCGATGACAATCAGCACCACCCCAAGCCAGAAGGCAACCCTGAGCATCTCCAGGGGCAAGCCTTCGCCCGTGGACAGCCACGCTGTCCAGCTGCCAAGCGTTGCCTGGTGTTTGAGTTGAAGCGAGTAGCCGCCGGCAAAGGTGGCTAATACGATCATGACCCCCGTCTTCAGCAGCACACGGCCGCCGTGTCTGCGCCGCGTTGTCCACCTAACGAGGTGCTCAAGAATGTGCTGGGACCACCGCGTCCATGTTGTGCTCATGTCAGCCTGCTACTCCCCAGTTCCTGCCCGTGTGCTCTGAGCGATAGAGCCATCGCGGTGCCAAGTGTCGGAAGGGCGCCAGGTAGTGGCGAGTTCGGCACCGACCCAGGCGCTTTCCGCACTGACATGGGCAGGGCCGCTTGTTGGCCACGCGTTTTCGCAGGCTTAGCGCATGCAGAGCGCTGGGCACTTGATGGCCGCCCTTCAAACCGAACAGCTGGACGTAATCATCTACAAGTCCCGCCGTACCGTGCGCCAGTTCGGAGAACGGATAGTCATGCCCCTGTTCCCGCAGCGTGTGGGCATAGAGAAAGGGCACGACGCACTGCTCAATGTAGGTATTGAGACTGGGGGCTTGACCCAGCAGCGTCAGCAGCCGGAGCGGAGAGCCCAGGCACAAACGCCCTCCCGGATTGTGGCTGTCCAACCCGTGCGGAATCCGCCCCCCAACTTCTTGTGCGACCGGGAGCTTGGCGCCGGGCTCGGTCGGGATTTCCAATCGAACTCGGTAGGTGTCTTGCACCGTCGGTTTACCTGCCGGTGAAAGCTCAAAGAAGATCTCGCCCTCAAGGACTGCGATGGACGCGTCACGACTGGGACGCCGCCGCAAGCGGGACCACTTCTCCAGCCCCTGCACGATGTCGGACTCCCGGAAGTGCATGGCATTACTCAGCCCACGGCGCTGCAGGCGTGGTGGCCAGGGCGACCTTGGTCGGGGCTGAAGGCACGACGACAGAGGCGCCGGTGAGCGCCCGTGCCGTATCACCCGACATTCCTACCCGGAAGTCATCGTATGCGCTATCCAACAGGCGCTGGGGTACCTCCTGCGTCAGGTAGCGCTGGAATGCGCTGCGCGCTGCACTGATCCAGTCGTGGAAGTGGGCTTTGAGATTGAGGTGCCTCAGGTCCGCCCGGCGCCAGCGATCGGCGAAGTCTTCATCCGGCTCAACCGGGTTGAGGATGTTGTTGATGTCGGATGCTCTGACCTGTTCGAGCGCTGCCAGCGCTCGATGCAGCGAGGTGGTCAGGTCATCGCCCGGAACATGGGCATGCGCGGCGATCGTGGTGATGATGATCGAGGAGGGCTTCAGATCGGGATCATCGGAGAACTGGACGTCCCGATGGCGCTTGAGCAGCTGCACTGTCTGCTGCAGAGGTGACTTGCCTCGGTATACCGGCATGGGATCCACATGTGCCTTGGCGAGGATCTTGGACGGGTCCTCGTGCTGCATGCGCGAGAGAAACCACTGCTGATAGCCGCCTGGATTGCTGGATGGCCAGTCGTCGCTGATCTGCCGGTAGGTGCTTAGCGTGTCGTCGGTGATCCAGAGCGCACGCCGCGCGATTTGTTCGGCCAGCGCCATCGGAAGGGTCTGGCTCAGCATGCGGTTGCTCAGGTACTTGCGACGCACATCGTCCGCACGCAGGCCGGGCACGACATCCATATGAAATGGCATCGCATCCTCGTAGCTCAGCCGCCAGCAGCGGGTTTTGGGTTCAAGCGGCTTCTGGATTTGCTGGGCGATGCGATAGGCCGCCATCTCGCGACCGAGCAGGGCCTTCAAGTCGGCCTGTGAGTGGGTCTGGCGCGTCACGCCGCGGCGCAGCTTGCAGGTGAAGTCCAGGTCGTACTCTTCTTCCGGACTGACGGGCCGCACGGAGGTGCCCAGAGCGAACGAGCCTTGGACAAACAGGTGGGCGTCGTACGGCTGCAGCTCCGAGCCGGGACGTGAAAACCACTGTGCCAGGCTCTGATAGCGGGATTCGGCCTTCTCGTACGCCCGGTCAGGCAGTTCGATCTCCCTGAGCAGGGCCACTAGGCGGTCGTTTGAGAAACGAGTCATGGGGGCGGGACCGCATAGTCTGGGGATTGCTCACAGCCTATTCGAATAGTTTCTTTATCGTCAAGTAACTATTCGCATGATAGCCTAGACTAAGTCCCGCTGGAACCGATTACATGACCTCCACGTCAGATTTGGCCACAGATAGGCCCCGATGGGGCCAAGCACGTCGGCTGGCCTTCATTGATGTCAGGCTCCAATACGACGGGCGCATCAACCGCAAAGACTTGATCGCTTTCTTCGATATCTCGGTCCCGCAGGCATCGGCCGACTTGGCCCTGTACCAGTCCATGGCGCCAGCGAACCTGGAGTACGACCCTAGGCTTCGCACCTACGTTGCGCTTCCCACCTTTGATCCGCAGTTTGGTCGCTCCGTTGCCACCCGGTACCTGGATGAACTGAGCCGCTTAGCCCGCGGGGTCATTGCCGAGGAAGACAGCTTCATTGGCTTTGTCCCACCGACCGGTGTGGTCGCCACGCCCGCTCGCACCATTGATAGTGCAGAAGTGGCCACGATCGTGAGAGCAATACGAGATCGCCACACTCTGCAGGTGACCTATCAATCCATGGATGCACACGAGCCGCGCTACTGGCTGCTGACCCCGCATGCGGTCGGTTTTGATGGACTGAGATGGCATGTTCGCGCGTGGTGTCATACGCGGCAGCTGTTCAGAGATTTTGCGATCGGCCGACTGTCTATTGAGAGAACTGTGGAGAGCTCAGAGCTGATCGACCCCGAGTCGGATGTTGGCTGGAACACAACCGTGGCAGTCTGTTTGAAGCCTCATCCAGATCTCAGCCCGCTGCAGCGGCAAGCCGTGATGCGCGACTACGGCATGAAAGAGGATCGATGTGTGCTCGAGTGCCGTAAAGCGATGCTCTTCTACACATTGCGCCACTTGAACTTGCAAGAACTAGTGGTTTCAGACAATCCGGCCACGCAGCACGTCGTAGTTGACAACGTTGAAGAAGTGAAGCGCTGGATGAGCGAAGATCGTGCAGGTGTCGCGCGGAACCAAACTCCTAGATGATGGCACCGCCGAGAACGCAGCTCGACTTCAAGCAGGGGTGTGCCTGTCGGTCGACTCGGAGTTCTGACGCCTCCAAGTTTCTGGATTCATCCATCCACGCGAATGTCGCGTGTGCTGGCTCTTAACTACTTCAGAAGTCGGGCTGCCGGATTGTCCTCTGCAGCGCCGGCTTGGAAGTAGCCGATCACGCTCGCCACAGAGCGGTGCTCAGTCATCGCCATCACGGCAGGCAGTGGCACACCTTGCTTGCCGGCCTCGGTTACGAACCCGGAGCGCAAGCTGTGTGCTCCAAAGTCCCCCTCAAGCCCCGCCAAGCGGGCCCGTCGCTTCACGATCGCGGCCACCGAGCCAGGGAGGAGGGCAGGCCCGACCCGCCCCTTCCAAATCCGCCGAAAGATCGCTCCCTCGTGGATCTTTGCAGCTTCAAGCCAAGCGGCCAGCGCATTGGCGCTGCGCCCCAGAATCGGCTTGTCTGGGGTCGAATCAACCGTAACCCCGGCCTGTTGGGTTTTGGAATACTCCAGCCGGTAGATATAGCCGTCCTCGCCAACCTTGCGCAGGTCTCGCATGTCCGCGGCGGCGATCTCGCTTCGCCGGCGCCCGCCACTGGCAAATCCGAAGCAGAGTAGGGCACGGTCGCGCCGGCCCTCCAGGCTGTCGTCGCAGATAGCCAGCATGGCTTCCAGCTCGGCGCGGGTGATGGCGGTCTTCTTTGCTGGGCCCTCGCCGCGTTTGACCGCGGCGCGGCGGGCTCGGCTCAGCAGCGTTCGTACGCTTGGCAACTCGCACGGGTTGGCCAGACGCTTGAGCTTGTGCGCCGTGGACAGCACCGCGACGCGCTGAACCACCGTCGACAGTTTCAAGGGTCCGACCTTGGCCTTGAGTCCCGCCGCCACCAGCGCCCGATCGATCGCCAACGGCAGTTCGCTGACGAGACCGGCCTTGTTCTTGCGCTGGATGTGGTCGACCAGGAACTGGATCACCGCAGCCTCGCTGGCCGGCAAGGCCAGCTCCACGCCGTAGCGGGCCTGGTGCCAACCGGCCCAATAGCGCAGGGCGGTGGCGTAGCTGCGGGTGGTGTTGGCCGCAGCCGCTTCGGCGAGCAGTTCACGCACTGCGTCGGCGGCCTGTTGGGCAAGTTGCTCGGGGAGCACCAGGCTCGCGGCCGTCGCAGCCACGGTGGGCAATGTGCTATTTCGCTTCATACTATGTAATGTACGTTATGAAATAGGGCATCTACTAGCGATAATCATCACTTATCGTGAGTACGTATTCAACGGGGCAGGGCGGAGATCGAGGAGGCACTTCATGGCACGAGGCATTACCGAAACCGATGTCCACACCGCTGCAGATGACCTTGTAGTGAAAGGCGAGCGTCCCACGGTGGAGCGGATACGGGCTCATCTAGGCACAGGCTCGCCAAATACGGTTACTCGCTGGCTGGAAACCTGGTGGCAGCGACTAGGGTCGCGTTTGAATGGGCAGACGCTAGATCTGCAGGTGCCGGAGGCGCCCGAGGCTGTAACGGCCTTGGCAGGGCAGTGGTGGGCGCTCGCCGTGGCCAGCGGTCGGGAACTGGCAGACAACGCCTTGGCTAAGGATCGATCTGCCCTGCAAGCAGCACGCGCCGAGTTGCAAGAGGAAAACGTTGCGCTGATCGCGCGCGCCCGCGAGTTTGAAGATCAACTGGAGGCAGCGCGCCATGCGGAGCAGCTCTCCCTTACGCAGGCACGGGAGTTACAGCGTTTGGTGGCCCAGCTACAGGCTCAGATCGCCGAGACCAGCCAGCAACGAGACGCGGCACTACTGCTGGCCGATCAAGCCCGCGAAGCCGGCCTCGCGCTCCAGCAACAGTTGCATCACCAATTGACCACCACCCAAGCCGAGCGAGAGCAACTTACCCAGCATATCCGCGCCGTCGAGGATCGAGCACACCAGGAAATCGACCGCACACGACTAGAGACTAGGGAACTCAAACTCCAGTTGAACGAGGTCACTAAAGCCCACGCTCGGCTAGAGAAAGAGCGGTCGAGCCACAGCCAGCGAGCCGCGCGGGAACTTGCGACCGCAAACCAGCAGGCCGTCACCCAACGGACGAGGGCGGATGCGCTGCAGGCCAAACTTGCTGCACTCCAAGATCTGCCATCCGTTGTTCGCGCTGCGCTGGCACCGGCCAAGCCAAGAACCACCAAGCGTCGTGATAAGCCCGCCCGCACGCAATGAGCTTTTCTACGACGGGTAACCGTTCCAGGCTAGCGCTCTCATTGCGTCGCAGCGGGTGAGACACGTGATGGCATGATGTCGTTTTGAGAACCAACAAAGAGGTTGATTTGAACTTCAAAACCCTCAGGCGCGTTCATTCATTGTGGAAGCGCCGCAAGCGTTACGACAAATATGAGCAGATGCCAGATTGGCTGCTGGTAGTTCTCGGAGCTCCGTCGTTTTTGATCACGGCTTACTACGGCTACGTGTTGGCTCAAGCTGTGCCGGACTACCTACGAATAGCCAACTCCCTGTCCCTAACAGCGTGGGGCTGGCAGGGCTGGCTACTTTCCCTCGGCCTGAGTTGGATGGCCATGGCAGTCTGGCACTTCGGGAGCATTGCTTGGAAATGCAACGAGGTTCTGCGGGGTCGATGGTACGCGTAGAACCAGAAGGCCCCTGGTCGCGGGCTTTCGACGGAGCATGCTCCCGGACACCAACTAGTGCCAGATGGGACAGCAACCAAAGTTAGAAGTGAGTTTGCGGCCCCAATAGAATCAATGAGAAGCACGAACTAATGTCAGGGGACAGCAACTAACGACACCGACAATGCACTACATAACGGATGAAATGCGCAATTTCGCATAATGCCTATTATGTACAAGACGCCGTGCAGGACAGATCAGATCCCAGCGCGGTTCTGCCGATACCAAGCCACCGCGCCCGCCAGGCCCAGCTGCCCATGCTCCACCCGCCACACTGGCACCCGCTCCAACTGCTCGGTCATCACGCCCTTGTTGAGGTAACGCTGCAGGAAGCGCCCGTCGTGCAGGAACTGTGGAATGTGCGCAGTCACGCCGCCGGCGAGATAGACGACCCGCGCACCGAAGATGATCGCCAGGTCGCCGACGACGCTGCCCAGCCAGCCAGAGAACGTCTGCAGCGTTTCCTTCGCAAGATCATCTGCGTCCGCGGCAGCCACCAGCGCGCCGGCATCCGCATGCACGGGCGTCTCGCCCCGAAGTTCGCACAGGCACCGGTACAGGTTCATCAGGCCCGGACCGGACAGCACATGCTCGTTGTGCAGGTAAGGACGGTCCTTCAGCAATCGACGGACGATATCCAGCTCCAGGGCGTTGCCGGCGGCCAGCGAGGCCTGGCCGACTTCCGTCGGCAGCACGCGCGGCGGCTGGCCCTCGATCCAGACAGCGGCGCCAAGCCCGGTGCCCGGACCGATCACCAGGGCCGGTGACGACGTGCCAGAGCCGGTCGCTGGCGTAAGCGGTGACAGCGTGTCCGGCGACAGCGTGGGAACCGCATTGGCCACGGCCTCGAAATCGTTGATCAGCCGTACCCACGCCAGTCCCGCGCCGGCACGCGTCTGTTCCACCGAGACGGCCCACGGCAGGTTGGAATTGATCAGGCGATCGCCTTCCAGCACACCCGCGATCGCCACGACCGCGCCGTGGCACGGGGTGCCCGCGGCGTAGTCGTGCAGGATAGAAGCGAGATCAGGGTGTTCCGCGCAAGCGTAGCGCCGGTAGTCGCGGATCTCGTTGCTGCCGTCGGCCTCGATCCAGCCCAGCCGTGCATACGTGCCGCCCACGTCCGCCACGATGATGCGCGTGGAAATGGAATCCTTCTGGGAGGAATCGGTCGGGACGCCCGCCGGCACCTTGCTCGTCATTACCGTGCCCGCCATGCGATCGCCACGTTGTCCGGAGTCTTCAATAACGCGACAAGGATATCGCGTCGCCACGTCCCTTGGCAGCGTGGACGATCGTCTCGCCGCCGCGGAATCCCTACGCCACGGTACGTCCGGCGGCATGGCGTATGATGGTGGCATGTCCCGCGTCGCTACCCTGCTCCGTGCCCTGCTCTGCCTTGCGCTGCTGCTCAACGGCACGGCGTATGCGCATGCCGCCACGCGCATGGCGATGGGCGACATGGCGGCGGCCGCACAATCCGGCCACGACGACATGCCGCCATGCCACGAGGACATGGACATGGCGATGGACCACGCGGGTGCATCCACGGCCGACCATCACGACGACGATGCGGGCCTGCCCGATTGTTGCAAGGCCGGCAATTGCGATGGGTTCTGTGCCCAGCATGCGCCCGCGCTGACCTGGCTGGCTCCGCTGGGAGCACCGCGGTATCCGTCAGCCGATGCACCTGTCTACCGTGCCGATGTCCATGCCTCCGTGCGCCTGTCGCACCGTCATCGACCTCCCATCCAGGCGGCCTGACGCCGCCACGCTGCGGCTTGCCGCAGGACCGGACAGCGCCTGACGCGCACCGGTCCCACGACCACGACGGACGACATCGGCAGCAGTCGGTCGTACCGTCGATGCACAGGATGGTTTGAATGAAACACGATGACTCCACACCGGGGCGCCTGGGCGCGTTCCGGCCTACGCGCCGCCAGTTCGTTACCGGCCTTGCGACCGGCGGCGTCGCACTCGGCTTCGGCCTTGCCCGCATGCCCGCCTCCGCCGGGACCCCCGCACGACGCGGCGGTGCCGCGCTGGTGGCCGGCACCGACTTCGCGCTGAGCATCGGCGCGATGCCGGTGAACATCACCGGCCGCACGCGGCCGGCGATCACCGTCAACAGCAGCCTGCCCGCCCCCACGCTGCGCTGGCGGGAAGGCGACACGGTCACCGTCCGGGTCAGCAACCGGCTGCACGACATGACCTCGATCCACTGGCACGGCATCCTGCTGCCGTCGAACATGGACGGCGTGCCCGGCCTGAGCTTCAACGGCATCGCACCGGGCGAGACGTTCCAGTACCGCTTCCAGCTGAAGCAGTCGGGCACCTACTGGTACCACAGCCACTCGATGTTCCAGGAGCAGGCCGGTCTGTACGGCGCGCTGATCATCGATCCGCGCGAACCGGCGCCGTACCACTACGACCGCGAACACATCGTGCTGTTGTCGGACTGGACCGACCTCGATCCGGCGGCACTGTACCGGCGGACGAAGAAGATGCCGGAGCACGACAACTACTACCAGCGCACGCTGGTGGACTTCGTGCGCGATGCGCGCCGCGACGGGCTGGCGAAGACCGTCGAGGATCGCGGCATGTGGGGGCGCATGCGGATGACGCCCACCGACATCTCCGACATCAACGCGCACACCTACACCTACCTGGTGAACGGCGCGGCGCCGGACGGCAACTGGACCGGACTGTTCAAGCCGGGCGAGAGGGTGCTGCTGCGCTTCATCAACGGCAGTGCGATGACCTATTTCGACGTGCGTATCCCCGGCCTGAAGATGACCGTCGTCGCTGCCGACGGACAGTACATCCACCCGGTCAGCGTCGATGAGTTCCGTATCGCCGTGGCGGAGACATTCGACGTGATCGTCGAACCGGTGGGCCAGGACGCCTTCACCCTCTTCGCGCAGGACATGGGCCGCACCGGCTATGCGCGCGGCACGCTGGCCGTGCGCGACGGGCTGGAAGCGCCGATTCCCGCACGCGACCCGCGTCCGCTGCTGACGATGGCCGACATGGGCCATGACATGGGGGGCCATGGCGTCCACAAGGGCATGGAAGGGGGCTGTGGCGCGATGATGGGCGAAGGCGGCTGTGGCGCGAACATGGCTGCGATGGACCATAGCGCGCATGCATCGGCATCGGTCGCACCGAACCATCCCGCCAGCGAGACCGGCAATCCGCTGATCGACATGCAGTCGTCCGCCGGCGAACCCAAGCTCGACGATCCCGGCATCGGCCTGCGCGACAACGGCCGCCAGGTGCTGACCTATGGCGCGATGCGCAGCCTGTTCGACGACCCCGATGGTCGCGAACCCGGCCGCACCGTCGAACTGCACCTGACCGGGCACATGGAAAAGTTCGCCTGGTCGTTCGACGGCATTCCATTCGCCAGTGCCGAGCCGTTGAAACTGAAGTACGGCGAGCGCATGCGCATCGTGCTGGTCAACGACACGATGATGCAGCACCCGATCCATCTGCATGGCGTGTGGAGCGACCTGGAAAATGCCGACGGCGATTTCCATCTGCGCAAGCACACCATCGACATGCCGCCCGGCACTCGGCGCAGCTATCGCGTGCGTGCCGATGCGCTCGGACGGTGGGCGTTCCATTGCCATCTGCTGTACCACATGGAAGCCGGGATGATGCGGGAAGTGAGGATCGAGGCATGAAGACCTTCTCCCGTGCCCCGCTCCCTCTCGCCGGCGCGCTTGCCTTCGCGCTCGGTGTGGCTGCGCCTGCCTTCGCGCAGCATCACGACCATGCGCAGCACACGACCGACGACGCGACAACGCAGGCCTCGCCGACGCAGGACGAACACGCGCAGCACGACCATGGCGCGATGTCGCATGCAGCACCGGCGGCCATCGCGACGTCCCCGCGCGAGCCGATCCCCGCCATCACTGCGGACGATCTGGCGGCGGCGTTCCCGGCCATCGACCACCACGCCATGCAGCACGCACCGGCGTTCAACCACAAGGTGACCTTCAACCGGCTGGAAGCCTGGGACGCCGACGAAGGCACCGGCCAGGCCTGGGAAGGCATCGCCTGGTTCGGCACCGACACCGATCGCCTGTGGCTGCGCAGCGAAGGCGAACGCATCGGCGGCCATACCGAAAGCGCGGACCTGGAAGTGCTGTATGGCCGCAGCGTTTCGCCCTGGTGGGACGTGGTGGCGGGTGTCCGCCACGACTTCAAGCCCGGCGATGCGCGTACCTGGGCTGCCGTCGGCGTGCAGGGCATGGCGCCCTACCGGTTCGAAGTTGCGGCGACCGCGTACATCGGCGAAGACGGCCAGGTCGCCGCCAACGTCGAGGCCGAGTACACGTTGCGCATCACCAACCGCCTGGTCCTGCAGCCGCTGGTGGAGGTGGACATCGCGGCGAAGGATGATCCGGACTACGGCATCGGGCGTGGTGTCTCCGGCATCGAAGCGGGGGTGCGGCTCCGCTACGAAATCCGCCGTCGCTTCGCCCCGTATGTGGGCGTGGTGCACGAACGCGTCTTTGGCGATACCGCCGACCATCGACGCGCCGATGGCGAATCCCCCCGCGACACCCGCTTCGTGGCGGGCGTCAGGCTCTGGTTCTGATGGAGGCCACCATGCGATATCGCACTCCCCTGCTCCGCGGCGCATCGATCGCGCTGCTCGCCGTCGCCACTGCCTGTACGCAGGCGATACCGTCGCCGGTGAGCACGGCCGTCGCTGCATCGCCGCCGCCCGCGGAAACCCGGCCGCGCATCACCGTGCACCGGGATGCGTACTGCGGTTGCTGCCACCTGTGGGTGGAACACCTGCGCAAGGAGGGCTTCGAGGTGGACGACCGCGTCGAGGACGACATGGGCCGGGTGAAGCAGCGCCTGGGCATCGCGCCGGAGCATGCGTCCTGCCATACGGCCGAGGTCGGCGGCTACGTGGTGGAGGGCCATGTGCCGGCATCCGACATCCGCCGGCTCCTGAGGGAACGCCCACGCCTCCACGGCCTCGTCCTGCCCGGCATGCCGATGGGCTCCCCGGGCATGGAGGTCGAGGGCGTCGACGCCGAGGCGTATACGGTGCTCGCCGTCGGTCATGACGGCACCACGTCCACCTACGCGCAGCACAGGCCGTGAGCAGCCAGGGGCGGCCGGGACGCCGCCCCGAGGCTTGACTCTGGAGTGTGCTCCAGGGTGCAGACTGCAGGCACTTCGAGGAGTCCCCGCATGAACATCGGACAGTTGTCCCGCCGCACCGGCGTGCCCATCGATACGGTGCGCTACTACGAGAAACAGGCCCTGCTGCCGGCGCCCGTGCGCAGCGCGTCCGGCTACCGCCATTACGAGGATGGCGACGTGCTGCGGCTCACCTTCATCCGCCGCGCCAAGACGCTCGGTTTCACGCTGGAAGAGATCCGCGACCTGCTGGCGTTGAGCCAGGCGCACGATGGCGACATGTCCGCCATCCGCGCGGCGGCGGACAGCAAGCTGGCCGATGTGGAGCATCGCCTGGCGGAACTGACGCGCGTGCGTGACGGCCTGCGCACGCTGGTCGACGCGTGCCCGGGACACGGCGCCCTGGGCCAGTGCCCCATCCTGTCCGCGCTGGGCGGTGATGCATGAGCGGTCCTTCGCACTCCCCTGCCCATGCCGGTGCCGTACCGGCGAAGTCCGCCTGCTGCGGTGGCCACAAAAATTCGCCGCCCGCCGGCACTACTCAGACCATCGATCCGGTCTGCGGCATGCAGGTGGACGCGGCCGCGACGCCGCACCACGCCGACCACGCGGGCGCGCGTTTCCATTTCTGCTCCGCCGGCTGCCGCACGAAATTCATCGCGGACCCGTCCCGCTACCTGCATCCCACGGGGGCGGACGAGGCGCCTGCACCCCCAGGCACGCAGTACACCTGTCCGATGCATCCGGAGATCGTGCAGGACGGTCCCGGCATCTGCCCGCTCTGCGGCATGGCGCTGGAACCGATGCTGCCCTCGCTGGACGAAGGCGAGAATCCGGAGCTCACGGATTTCCGTCGCCGCTTCTGGTGGACGCTGCCCTTCAGCGCGGCCACGCTGGTGCTGGCCATGGGTGGCATGTACATCACCGTCATCCCGCCCATCGTGCGGACCTGGCTGGAGTTCGCGTTCAGCACGCCCGTGGTGCTGTGGGCGGCGTGGCCGTTCTTCCAGCGCTGGGCGCAGTCGATCCGGCACCGCAGTCCCAACATGTGGACGCTGATCGGTACCGGCGTCGCGGCCGCGTACGGCTACAGCGTGGTCGCGGTACTGGCACCGCAGCTGTTCCCGCCTTCGTTCCGCGAACATGGCCATGTCGGCGTCTACTTCGAGGCGGCTGCGGTGATCGTCTCGCTGACCCTGCTTGGCCAGTTGCTGGAGTTGAAGGCGCGCGCACAGACCTCGGCCGCCATCCGTGCCCTGCTTGGGCTGGCCCCGAAAACCGCGCGCCGGCTGCGCGAAGACGGCAGCGAGGAAGACATCGACCTGTCGCACGTCCATGTCGGCGACCGCCTGCGTGTCCGGCCGGGCGAGAAGGTACCCGTGGATGGCGTGGTGCTGGAAGGCCGCAGCCACGTGGACGAGTCGATGCTGACCGGCGAACCGATGTCGGTGGAGCGCACGCCCGGCGACCCGGTCATCGGTGCCACGCTCAACGGCAGCGGCAGCCTGGTGATGCGCGCGGAGAAGATCGGCAGCGACAGCGTGCTCGCGCAGATCGTGCATCTGGTGGCGCAGGCGCAGCGCTCACGCGCACCGATGCAGCGACTGGCCGACCGCGTGTCGTTCTGGTTCGTGCTGGCGGTGCTGGCCGCGGCACTGGCGACGCTGCTGGGCTGGGGCCTGTTCGGCCCCTCGCCGTCGTGGACGCATGCCGTACTGAGCGCTGTGTCCGTGCTGATCATCGCGTGCCCCTGCGCGCTGGGATTGGCCACGCCGATGTCGGTGATGGTGACCAGCGGCCGCGCCGCGCAGGCGGGCGTGCTGTTCCGCGACGCCGAAGCCATCGAGACGTTGCGCAAGGTCGACACGCTGATCGTCGACAAGACCGGCACGCTGACGGAGGGGCGTCCAGCCTTCCATTCGGTGCACGCATCCTCGCCGTTCGACGGGGACCAGGTGCTGCAGCTGGCGGCGAGCCTCGATGCCGGCAGCGAGCATCCGTTGGCGCAAGCGGTCGTGCAGGAAGCACGTCGCCGCGGTCTGTCGCTCTCCACGGCCGAGGATTTCGAGTCCGGCAGCGGCATCGGTGTGCGTGGGCGCGTCGATGGTCACCGCCTCGCCTTCGGCAACGCCACGCTGATGCGGGAAGAACGCGTGTCCACGGACGCGTTGCAGGCGCATGCGGAACACCTACGCGGGGAAGGCGGCAGCGTGATGTTCCTGTCGGTGGACGGCGTCCTTGCCGGTTGCGTGGCCGTGGCGGACCCGATCAAGGCCAGTACGCCCGAGGCGCTGCGCACGCTGCGCAGCCACGGCCTCCGCATCATCATGGCGACCGGCGACGGTGAGCGCACGGCACGCGCCATCGCCGCGCGACTCGGCATCGAGGAAATTCACGGCGACGTACGCCCGGCCGACAAGGCCGCGCTGGTGGCGCGCCTGAAACAGGAGGGACGGCATGTCGCGATGGCGGGTGACGGCATCAACGACGCTCCCGCGCTCGCGGCGGCCGATGTCGGGATCGCCATGGGAACGGGCACCGACGTGGCCATGTCCAGCGCCCAGGTGACGCTGGTGAAAGGCGACCTGCGCGGCATCGCGCGTGCCAAGGCCTTGTCCGAAGCGACCGTGCGCAACATGCGGCAGAACCTGGCGTTCGCCTTCGCCTACAACGCCCTGGGCTTGCCGGTCGCCGCCGGTGTGCTGGGGCTGTTCGGCGGCCCGCTGATGTCGCCGATGCTGGCGGCCCTGGCGATGAGCCTCAGCTCCGCGTCGGTGGTCGGCAACGCGCTGCGCCTGCGGCATGCGCGGCTCGCCGACGGCTGAAAAGCACAGGGCCGCCCTGCGGCGGCCCTGTGTGGCAACGCATGCGACGTTACTTGATCTTGACGTACGTGGCCTTGAACGCGACGCCGCTCATGATGCCGCCCGCATGGCACTCGTAGTTGGTGGCACTGCGGAACTCCTTCTTCTTGAAGTAGCTGACGATATCGATGACCGCGTTGGCGCCGCGGTCCTTGGCGCCTTCCTGCAGTGCCTTGAGCGCCGACAGCGCCACCCAGCGGCAGGACTCGGCATCGGACTTGCCCACACCGTTGGTCTTCTTGTTGGTGACGTCTTCGCCGAAACGGGACACCACGGCCGGCGTCTTCTGGCCGGCAAGATAGAAGCGCACACTGCCATCGATGCCCGCCGCCTTGGCTTCGGGCGAGTTGATCAGCTCCTGCAGCGGCAGTTCGAGTCGGGTATCGGCCGCGAAAGCGGGCGTTGCCGCCAGCATCAGGCAGGTCAGTCCGGTGGTCAGAAGTCGTTTCAAGGTCTAGCTCCTGGGGGATGGGCGGCCGGGCCGCTGAAGAGTGAAGCTTGCCAACCGGGATGTTCGGGTGGCGTGGAGGCCCGCACGGGCGTCTAACAGGGTGTCACTGGATCGGCGGCACGTCCTCTTCGGGGCCGATTTCGATCCTGTTCTGTTCATCCGTGAACTGCACGCTGAAATTTCCGCGGCGTAGCCATGTCGCGATGTCGCCTGCCAACGCATCGCTGATCTTGCTCAGCGACGAACAGCCGCCACGGAACAGCGTCATCGTTTGCCGATAAGGTTGGTACTGACCGACGAGCTTCCCGTCCTGGAACAACTCTGCGCGCACCGTTGCCCACTTGGGTCCGGAGAAGCCGCCACCGTCGGCAGACCGCATGTGCATGACGCGAAGCCGTAGCGTCCGACCCGGCAGGCCTTGGAGTTCCTGATCGGTCAGCTCCACCAGACCCTTCGAGTACTCGACCAGATGGGAAGGAAGCTCCGCCGCCCAGTCGCACTCTTTCATGAACTCCGGCGAGCCGACGTAACCGTCCCGAAGCGTGATGCGTGGGTTGGTGAGAATGACGTCGCCCGCGATCGCCGGCGAGGCGAATGCGATCAGGCACAGCGCGAACACGACCTGCAAGCGGGCAGCCATCACGGGGTGGCGGCCTCGGTAGCGGCGGCATCAGGCTGGTGGAACACGGGAGAGTTCTGGATGTCGAAGGCAAGATTGCTGATCCAGCGGTTGTAGTTGCCGTGGATCTCCGGCGTTCCTCGCTTGACCTCGTAGTTCATCTCCTTGCTGGAGACGTACTCGATCTTGAAGCCATTGGCGTCGTAGCGCACCGCCACGATGACCTCGTGCGTGCGTGGCGCATAGCGCAGCGTGACCTTGCCGGGCTCGCTGTCGCTGACGGTCCAGCCGCGCGACTTGCCGGCGTGGATGATCGCCGCCTTGATGCGTGCGGCGGTCGGCGCGATGCCGTTGGTGGATTCCACCTTCTCGTACGCCGGGATCACCATCGGGTCCTGCTTGCCGGCGATGGCGGGCGCACAGGCAGCGGCCAGTACGGCCGCAAGCAGCAACGAAACGGAACGCTTGCTCATCCTTCCCCCTGTTGTCGTGGATAACGCCGGCGCGGGCACCCCTGCCCGCTCGCTTACCAGCGTTTGAAGATCAGCGACGTATTGATGCCGCCGAAAGCGAAATTGTTGTTCATCACGTAATCGGTCTGCAGTTCGCGGCCCTCGCCGGTGATGTAGTCGAGGTCGGCGCAACGTGGGTCGCGTGTTTCCAGGTTCAGCGTGGGGGCGAACCATCCCTCGCGCATCATCTGCAGCGTGATCCACGACTCGTAGGCGCCGCAGGCACCGAGCGTGTGGCCGACGTAGCTCTTCAGCGAACTGATCGGCATGCGACTGCCGAACACGGACGCGGTCGCCGCGGTCTCGGCGATGTCGCCATGGTCGGTGGCCGTGCCGTGCGCGTTGACATAGCCGATGGCGTCCGGCGACAGGCCGGCATCGTCCAGCGCCAGCCGCATGGCCTGCGCCATCGTGTCGGCGCTGGGCTGGGTGACGTGCTGGCCGTCGCTGTTGGTGCCGTAGCCGACGATCTCGGCCAGGATGGTCGCGCCACGCGCCTGCGCGTGGTCGAGGTCTTCCAGGATCAGCGTGCAGGCGCCCTCGCCCAGCACCAGGCCGTCGCGGTTCGCGTCGAATGGACGCGGCGTCAGTTCCGGTTCGTGGTTGCGCACACTGGTGGCGAACAGGGTGTCGAACACCGCCGCCGCTGTCGCATCGAGCTGCTCGGCACCACCGGCGATCATCGCCACCTGCTTTCCGCTGCGCACGGCCTCGTACGCACAGCCGACCCCCTGGCTGCCGGACGTGCAGGCGCTGGAAGTCGTATACACGCGCCCGGTCAGGCCGAAGAACACGCCGATGTTCACCGGCGCGGTGTGGCTCATCATCTTCAGGTAGGTGGTCGCGTTGATGCCTTCGGTGGTGTACTCGTTGAGCATCCGGCCGAAATCGCCGACCGCCTCATGGCTGCCCGCGGACGAGCCGTACGACACGCCTACCCGGCCGCTCTTCAGCACCGGGTCGCCCAGCAGGCCGGCCTCTTCCAGCGCCAGTTCGGTCGCGCGTACGGACATCAGCGCCACGCGCCCCATGCTGCGCGTGGTCTTGCGGTTGTAGTGCGAGGGCAACTCGAAGGGTTCGGCCGGCGCCGCCAGGCGGGTGTTCAGCCCTTCGTACTTCGCCCAGTCATCCATGTGGCGCACGGCGTTGCGGCACTCGCGCAGGCGCAGGTGCACGCTGGGCCAGTCGTGGCCGAGTGGACTGATGGCGCCGGCACCGGTGACCACCACGCGTCGATCGTTGCGATTCATCCGACCAGTCCTCCGTTGACCGAGATCACCTGGCGCGTGACGTACGAGGCCTGCGGCGACATCAGGAACGACACCACCGCGGCGACCTCCTCCGGCTTGCCCACACGCTTCATGGGGATCATTTTCAATGCCTCGTCGACGACCTCGCCGCTGACCATCTCGGTATCGATCAGGCCGGGCGCCACACAGTTCACCGTGATCTCGCGGCTGGCCAGCTCCAGCGCCAGCGCCTTGGTCGCGCCGATGATGCCGGCCTTGGCCGCGCTGTAGTTCACCTGGCCACGATTGCCCACCAGGCCCGACACCGACGACAGCGTGACGATGCGGCCGGGCTTGCGCCGCCGCACCATCGGCATGACCAGCGGATTGAGGATGTTGTAGAAACCGTCGAGGTTGGTGCGCAGCACGTCGTCCCAATCCTCCGCGCTCATCGCCGGGAAGGCGGTGTCGCGCGCGATGCCGGCGTTGCAGACGACGCCGTGGTAGGTGCCGTGTTCGCCGATGTCCGCCTCAAGCGCCTGCGCAGCGGCAGCGCGGTCGGCCACATCGAAGGCGAGCACGCGCGCCGCGCGGCCCAACCCGCGGATCTGGCCAGCGACGGCCTCCGCTTCGTCCACCCGGCTGCGGCAATGCACGACGACATCGAAGCCGTCCTGCGCCAACCGCAGCGCGATCGCCCGCCCGATGCCCCGGCTCCCCCCGGTGACCAGGACCGTATTCTCTGCACTCATTCCTGCGTACTCTCCAGATAAGCCATCGCGTCCGGTGGTTCGAACACCGACACGTTGGCGGTCGCCAGTTCCTCGCCCTCCCCCAGGATGCGGCAGCGGAACATGCCCAGCCCATTGTCGCCCAGCAATTCGCGGATCGCCTCCACCCGCAGCACGGTCCCGGCCGGGAACCACGAGGTGCGGCTCTCGTAGCGGCGGGTGCCCAGCAGGAATCCGATGGACGGCTCACGTCCCGCGGCCCGCGCATGGCAGCCGGCCCAGGCCGCGATGGTCTGCGCCATGTATTCCACGCCCACCCAGGCAGGCACGCCTTCTGCGTGGCTGAACGGACCTTCTTCGGGCACGCGCAGTTCGACGGCCACGGTGTCCTCGTCCCAGTCGACCAGCCGCTCGACCAGGCGCATCGTTCCGCGATGCGGCACCACGCGTTCGATGTCGTACAGCTCGCGCATCATTCCCCTCCGAACACCAGCACGGCATTGCTGCCGCCGAATGCGAACGACTGACTCAGTACGTGGCGCAGCGGCCCCTTCGCACGGTCGCCCGGCGCAACGAAGGCCAGCGGCGGCAGCGCGGGATCCGCCGCCCCGTCCCACCAGTGCGGCGGCAGGCGGTACGTGGGATTGTCGGTCATCGCCAGCCAGCACAGGCCCGCTTCGACCGCACCGGCCGCGCCCAGCGTGTGGCCGGTCAATGGCTTGGTGGAACTGACCGGTACGCCGCTCCCCAGCGCCGCCGTCACGGCCCGGCTTTCCATCGCGTCGTTCTGCGGCGTGGCCGTGCCATGCAGGTTCACGTAGTCGATCTGCGCCGGCGACAGCTTCGCCCGCGCCAACGCCTGCCCGATCGCCTCGATGGCGCCGATGCCCTGCGGCTCGGGCGCCGAGATGTGGTGGGCATCCGCGGTTTCGCCCCATCCCGCCAACCGCACCGGTCCCGGTGCGCGTGTCATCAGGAACAGGGCCGCGCCCTCGCCGATGTTGATGCCGTGGCGATGCGTGGAGAACGGATTGCAGCGCTCGGCCGAGACCGATTCCAGCGCCATGAACCCGCGCACGGTGAATTCGCACAGCGAGTCGGCGCCACCCGTGATGACCGCATCGACCAGGCCTGCACGCAGCAGGCGGGCGGCAGACGCCATCGCCTTCGCGCTGGAGGAACAGGCGGTGGAGATCGTCCAGGCCGGGCCGCGGGCGCCGGACTCGGCGGCAAGGAAGCGCGACGGCGCGCCGATTTCCTGCTGCACGTAGTGGAAGCCTGCGGGCCACTGGCGGTGCTGCTGCCAGTGCGCCATCGCCTGCTCGGCTTCACCGATGCCCGAGGTGCTGGTGCCGACTACGATGGCCACGCGCGCAGGGCCATACCGTTCGATGGCCTGCTGCACGGGGTCCTGGATCTGCAGGTAGGCCGCGCGCAGCAGCGCATTGTTGCGGCCACGAAGCTGCACGGGGTGGTGGTCGAGCGAGGGCAGCGTGTCGGCCACCTTGCCCAGTGCCAGCGCATGTCCGGGCACGAGTGTGTCGTCGACGGCGACGCCAGCCGGCGCATCGGCGCGGAAGAGCGCCGTGCGCACCGTAGCGACGTCCGTGCCGAGCGCACAGACGATGCCCAGGTGGTTCAGGAAGACCGGGGCGCCGCTCACGGGTCGTGGACTCCGCCAGCCACCGATTCGATCGTCAGCTCGTAGCCATCCGCCTCATTGCGGACGCGCACGGTGGTGGCATCCACCTGTTCGCGCTGCAGCCAGGTCCGGCCATCCTTGCGCAGCTCGCGGGAGCCATCGCGTTCGGCCAGCTCCCATCCTGCAGGCAGCGCCGCACGGATGGCTTCTGCCGGCCACAGGCTGAACTGCACGTCATCGAGCACGCGTTCGCCTCGCACAGCGGCCGGCAGCCATGCAGCGCGCTGCTCGACCAGGTCTTTGCCATCCCATTGCAGGCGCACGCCGGTCCGTCCCATGGCCTGCACGGCGAGGCGCACTTCGCCAGCGTCCACTTCGAGCAGTGCATCCAGCTCGCGTACGTGCGCGCCGAAGCGGAACACCAGGTGCTGCTGCGCCGTCAGTTCGTGGCCTAGAGACGCCGGCGCCAGCCTCAGCGCAGGCAGAGTGACGGCAGATGGCGGCACGCGCGTCGCGCACGCCGCCAGTACCAGGCCCATCAACAGGAGGGCGATCAGCCGGTGCACAGCTGCTCCAGCACCTGCAGCCGCCGCTGCGTATCGGCCACGTAGGGATTCTTCTTGTCCCACGCATAGCCGGCGAGGATCGAACAGATCATGCGGCGGATGTCGGGCTGCGGGTCCGGGTGGAAGATGATCTTCTGGAATCCGCCGGCGTACCACGATTCCACGAACCGGCGGAACGTCTGCACGCCGCCACGCAGCGGCACCGAATAGTCGGCTTCCCAGTCCACGGTTTCGCCGGCGTAGTGCCGGCGCAGGCATTCGCTCGCCAACTGCGCCGACTTGAACGCGATGGTCACGCCCGATGAGAACACCGGATCGAGGAACTCGCCCGCGTTGCCGAGCAACGCGTAACCCGGTCCCGACAGCGACGACACGTTGGCCGAGTACCCGGTGATCTGCCGCACCGGCAGCACCGCCCATTCCGCGTTCTTCAGCAGGCGCGTGAGGTTGGGGTCCTCGCCGACGATGGCCTGCAGGCGCTCGAGATCGGTGCCCTGGTAGCGGTTGAGGAAGTCCATTTCCGCCACGACGCCCAGCGAGCAGCAGCCGTTGGAGAACGGGATGGTCCAGTACCACACGTCGACATGCTCGGGATGCGTGGTGATCAGGATCTTGTTGCGGTCGAAACCGGCGTCGTGCGGGATGTGGTCGCGCACATGGGTGAAGATGGCGCCGCGCACCGGGAAGTTCGACGGCGACTCCAGCTTCAGCAGGCGCGGCAGCAGGCGCCCGAAGCCGCTGGCATCGAGCATGAAGTCCGCTTCGATCGCGTACTCCTCCCCTTCCGGCGACCGCACGGTCACGCGCGGCGTGTCGCCCGGTTCGGCCGAAAGCACCTCATGGCGGTAACGTACTTCCGCGCCCATGCGCTCGGCGCCTTTTGCCAGCACATGGTCGAAGTCGGCGCGTTGCACCTGGTAGGTGGTACCCCAGCCGGGCGAGAACTTGTCGCGGAAATCGAACTCGGTGGTGCGTTCGCCGCGCACGAACGCCGCACCGTTCTTGTACTGGAAGCCGGCCTGCACCACGTCCTGCAGCAGGCCCGCCGCCTCGATGTACTCCATGCTCTGCGGCAGCAGGCTCTCGCCGATGGAGAAGCGCGGGAACTGCTCGCGCTCGACGATCAGCACCTTGCGGCCCTGCTGGCGCAGCATCGCCGCCGCCACGGAGCCGGCCGGGCCGGCGCCGATGATCAGGATGTCAGTACGTTCCGTTTTCATGCAGCCGTGTTTCCATGCGAGGAGGAGTCATCCGGCGGCGGCCGGAACAGGGGCGACAGCAGCCAGACCAGGCCGATGCCGAACAGCAGGGTCAGACCGAACGCGCGCAACGCCGGCGTGGCCGACAGGCCCAGCAGACCGAACGAGAGCCAGGTGCTCGCCGCGCCGACGCAGACCGCCAGCCATGCGCTGGCATCGCCACGGTGTTCGACCAGGAAGATCCCGTAGTCGATGCCCATGCCGAGCAGCAGCATCAGCGCCAGCACGTTGAACAGTTGCAGCGGCTGGCCCAGCCAGCCCAGCAGCGCCACCGTCAGCACGCCCGCCAGCAAGGTCGGCGTGATCACGCGCCACGCCTGGCCGCGATAGCGGAGCGCCAGCACGGCGAACACGACGACGACACCGGCCAGCAGCAGCCACGACATCATGTGGCGGTAGTGCGTGAGCAGGCGTGAAATATCGGCAGTGCGGTCGACCCAGCGCACGCCCTCCAAGCCTTCCGCCTGCGCCGCGAACGTGGCCAGTGCATCCGTCCGCGACAGGTCGTTGACCATCACCACCGACGCCATGCCCTGCCCCACCTGTCCCAGCCACAGATGACGCACGGGCAGCGACGCGGGCGACGCGAGGAAGGCGTCGATGCCCAACGCCGACGGCGCAAGCTCACCGCGTGCGAGCGTCTCGCCGGTCGCCGTCGACAGGCGCGCCAGCACGTCCTGTTCGACGCGCGCGGTCAACGCCGCGTCCTCATCCTGCCGGCGCTGCGATGGCAGCCAGTCGCTCAGGGCACGGTGTCCGCCCACCTTGCCCTGGGCTTCGGCCTGGCGAAGGCGCGCGATGAGGTGTTCTTCGCGCTGCAGCACCTGCTCGGCATCGCGTCCCTGCACGAGGAAGAACTGCGCGGGGCTGGGCATGCCCAGCAAGCGGCCGACGTCGCGCTGCTGGGCGATCAGTTCCGGCGGCGACGACTGCAGGCCCCGCAGGTCGTCATTACCCTGCACCCGCAACAGGCCGGGCACGGCGACGACCAGCACGACGACCGCCAGCACGATGCCGGCGCGTCGGCTGCCCAGGCGCGGCCAGCGCGCCAGCGTGCCGCCCAGCCAGCGCGAGAAGCCGGTGGTGCGGACCTGTCCGCCATCGAGCCAGGGGAAGAAGAAGATCACCGTCAGGAAAGCGGCCGTCAGGCCGACCACCGAGAACAGCGCCATCTGCCGCAGGCCGGGGAACGGCGCGAGGCCGAGTGCCAGATAGGCCATGGCGCTGGTCAGCAGCGCCAGCCACAGGCCCGGCAACAGGTACCGAAGCAGCGACCAGCGCCGCTCGCTGGCCACGCCCTGGCGCGAGGCGAACCAGTGGATGCCGTAGTCCTCCGCCACGCCGACCAGGCTGGCACCGAAGATCAGCGTGAGCAGATGGACCTTGCCGAACACCAGGACCGTCACCGTCAGCGCGACCGCGCAGCCCACCAGCAGCGACATCGCCACCAGCAGCAGCGGGCGCAGGGAGCGGAACGCCAGCCAGACCAGCAGCAGCACCGCGGCCAGCGATCCCCAGCCGATGGTGTTGACCTCGCGGTTCGCCTGGACGGCGGCGGATTCGGCGTGCAGCGGCACGCCAGCCTTCAGCACGCGAAGATCCGGCGCGGAGGCCATCGCGGCAGCCGTCGCGCCATCCAGCACGTCCTGCAGATGGCGTTCGCCATCCAGCCGGAACGCCGATCCTTTCAGGGTGAACTGCATCACCGCCCAATGGCGGTCCTCGGCCTGCAGCAGGCCATCGCCATCCAGCGCCATACCGGAGGCCGCAGCCTGCGCCTGCCACCATTGCGGCCACAGCCCCAGCGGATCATTGCGCCACTCGGTCAGACGCGGCGCGCCCATCGGCCCGTACAGCGCCGCCAAGGCGGACTCGGCGAGCGCATCCGCCGGAGTCTGCATCAGCGCCTCGCGCTGCGCGGGTGTCAGCAAGCGATCGCGATACGGCGCGAGCGTATCGCGCGCCTGCGCGAACCAGTCCTCCGGCGAGCCCCCGGCCTCAAGCAGGGCCTGCGCCGCGGGTTGCGCGAGAGCGGTTTCGAAGGCCTGACGCGCTTTCAGCGCGGCGTCCGCGTCCTTCGCTCCCAGCATGACCACGACGTCACGCGAACTGTTCTCGGCGATGCGGCGCGTGGCGTCGGCCACCGTGGGATCGCCCGCTTCCTGCGGCAGCAGCGCCAGCACGTCGCTGTCGATGCGTGGCGACTGCCAGAACCCCCACTGGTGCCATGCCACGGCCGCCAGCACCAGCAGCCACGCGAGCACGAGCCATCGCCAGCCACGCAGCGGGTGGCCCGGCGTTGCGGGAAGTGCGGAATCACTCAAACCGGGCCGCCTCGTCGCGCGACAGCGTGGCGGGCGTTTCGCTCATACCACTGAAGCGCAGGCGGGTGAGGTCGCCATTGGCTTCGCGCAGTTCCACTTCGCGGACATAGCGGTCGCCCGACAGCCGTACCGAGGTGAACGCCTGTGCCAGTTGCCGCGAGCGCGGTACCAGCGTCATCTTCCAGCCCGTGGCGGCCGGCTCTTCCTTCACCTCGAAGGTCGAGGTCAGCGCCTTCATGTCGCCGCTCATCAACGCGAACATCATCGCGTTGACGCTGCGCAGCCCCGGCTGCTGTCTGCCATCCACTTCCACCCGGCGGCTGCCGTCGCGCTGGCGACTGAGGATGCGGTCCTGGGTGATGACGATCTCCGACGGGAACGGCGCGGTGGTGGTCCACAGCACGCCTTTCTCGCGCGCCAGCAGGAAGCGGCCGCTCGAGCGCAACGGGTTCTTGAACCCGGCGACCTGCTTCTCCTGCGCGAACTCGCCGCGCAGCATCGGCACCTGAGCCACCTGGGCGCGCACCTGCGCCAGCGGATCGGCCGCGCGCGCGGAAGGAACAAGGCCGCTGGCCAGTGCAAAGGCGAGCAGCAGTACGACGCGATGCCTCTTCATGGTGCCTGGACTCCCAACCGTTCCCACAACACGGGCGGGCACTGATAGCGCATCTCGCCTGAAGCGGCGTCGACCGCCACCTGGATCGTATGCGCACGCGTCAGCACGTCGCCGCTCGCCGCGTCGCGGATTTCGTAGTCCATCTTCAACCGGTTTTCCCATTCGCTGATGCGCGCGGTCACGATCAGCGGCTGTGCGTACAGCAGCGGCCGGATGTACTTCACGCGGGTGTCGACGATCGGCCACAGGTAGCCGGATGCCTGCATCTGCGGGTAGTCGTAGTCGAACCGCTGCAGCAGCGCGCAGCGGGCGATCTCCAGGTACTTGAAGTAGTGCCCGTGCCAGACCACCTGCATCGCATCGCAGTCGTGGAAGGCCGGCGCTAGCCGGACCTCGATCGCCAGGTCCTCGCGCGCATCAGCCGGCATAGACGTCCCAGCGCCCATCACGGATGTCGACCAGCAGCTGGCGCAGCTCGCCATCCAGCGCGCGATCCTCTTCGACCAGCGCGATGCGGTGCTGCAGGTCGGCGTACATCGCCGCCGGGCCCTCGCCCAACGTCGACTGCAGTCCGACCCGCTCGCGCAGCGCCAATGCCTGGCGCGCGGCGATCAGCATGCCGGCGACCACCTGTTCGGTCAGTTCGATCACGCGAAGGCAATCGCGCGCGGCGATGGTCCCCATGCTGACTTTGTCCTGGTTGTGGCATTCGGTGGAGCGCGAGAACACCGAGGCCGGCATCGTCAGCTTCAACGCCTCGGCGGTCCAGGCCGACACGCTGATCTGCAGCGCCTTCAGGCCGTGATTGATGGCGGCGCGGGGTCCGGTGGCGCCGGACAGGTTGGCCGGCAGGCCATGGTTGTAGCGCGCGTCGACGATCAGGGCGAGCTGGCGGTCCAGCAGGTCGGCGACATTGGCAACGGTGTTCTTCAGCGAATCCATCGCGAACGCGATATGCCCGCCGTAGAAGTGGCCGCCATGCAGGATCTGCTCGCGCTCGGGATCGATCAGCGGATTGTCGTTGGCGCTGTTCAACTCGGTCTCGATCAGCTGGCGCAGGAACGGCAAGGCATCTTCCAGCACGCCGATGACATGCGGCGCGCAGCGCAGCGAGTAACGGTCCTGAAGACGCTGCTCGTTGCGCGGCGGACGGTCGCTGTGCAGGTCCTCGCGCAAGCGCTGCGCGACGCGCGACTGGCCGGGATGCGGCTTGGCCGCGAACAGCACGGCGTCGAAATGGTGGGCATTGCCGTCGCTGGCGAGCACGTTGAACGCGGTCAACCGCGTTGCCAGCCGCGACAGGTACTCGGCGCGATGGAACGCCAGGCAGGCCAACGCGGTCATCACCGCGGTGCCGTTCATGATCGCCAGCCCTTCCTTCGGGCGCAGCGTCAGCGGTGTCATGCCGATCTCGGCCAGCGCCTCGCGCGCAGGACGGCGCCGGCCGTCGTGCATCACCTCGCGTTCGCCGCACAGCACGGCCGCCACGTACGACAGCGGCGTCAGGTCGCCGCTGGCGCCGACCGACCCTTCGGCGGGAATCAGCGGCAGCACGTCGTGGCGCAGCAGCGTCTCCAGCCCCTGCAACAACGGCAGGCTGACGCCGGACATGCCGCGCACCAGCGACGCCAGCCGCGCGGCGAGCACCGCACGGGTTTCGGTTTCGTCGAGGAAGCGGCCGAGTCCGCAGCCGTGGTAGGTGTACAGGTGTTGCGGCAGTTCCGCCACCAGCGCTGGCGGGATGTTGACCGTGCAGGAGTCGCCGTAACCGGTGGTGACGCCGTAGATGACCCCCTCCTCTTCCAGGAGGCGGCTGAGGAAGTCTGCGCCGCGCGCGATCCGCGCCCGGAAGACGGTGTCCGTGGACAACACGGCGTGGGTCTTCCGCTGCGCCAGCGCCACCACGTCCTCGATACGCAGCGGTGCGTCGCCGAACACCGGCGCCACGGATTCATTCAGTGCGGAGGTCATGCGGTACCTGATCCCAGAAGGGGTAAAAGTTGAACCAGTCGTACGGGGACAGGCGGACCTGCCGCTCCATCCATGTCGAGAACTGCGCAGCGTAGCTGGCCAGGGCCGCATCGCGCGAGCCGCGCGGCAGCGTGATCCGGTCGGCGAAGGCCTCCAGGCGCACGCTGTAGCCGTCGCCCTCGTGCGTGCACGCCATGGTGAACACCGGGCACCGCAACGCCGAGCCCAGCACGTAGGCCCCGATGGGAAACGGCGCGTCGTGTCCCAGGAACGGAACCATGACGCTGCGGCCGCCACGCAGGGGCACGCGGTCGCCGGCGATGGCGATGAACTCCCCACGCGCCACACGTTCGGCCAGCTTCACCGCATCGGCCGGCCCCAGGTCGGTGACCTGCAACAGCTCGACGCGACTGCCCGCATCGAGGCGACGGATCAGCCGGTTGAAGCGCTCGGCATGGGCGGTATGCACCAGTGCGGTCAGGCGGAAACCGGGCACCTGGTCGGCCATGACCTGGCACAGCTCCAGGCATCCGAGGTGCGCAGTGACGATCAGTCCGCCCTCGCCCGTTTTCACCCGTGCCAAGACGTCCTGCCTCAGCATCCGCACCTTGTCGACGGGATAGCGCTGGCCCAGCGCCAGGATCTTGTCCAGCATCGTCTCGGCGAACATCGCGAAGTGATGCAGGCTCTGCCGCACGCCGGGTCGCGGCGACGGCACGCCCAGGTGGCCGTGCGCACGCCGCAGGTATTGAAGCGATGCGCGTCGCGCCGTGCCGTTGAGCAGCCAGTGGACGAACACCACCGGATACACGCACACACGGAACGGCCAGCGGCCCAGCCAGCGGTGCACCGCGCAGAGCAACAGGATGCCGCGCACCGAGGTGGATTCGCCGATGTCGGCCCAGTGTTCGCTGCGACCGCTCATGCCGCGGCTACCCGGGCACGACGCACCAGCAGGCGCGGCAACCGGCGCAACATGCCGAAGAACAGGCGCGTGTGCATGCGGCTGATGCGCACGTTGTCGCGCCACACGTCGAAGTGGGATACGCCGTCGAGCGGGTAGGTCACCCGCGTCGGCAGGTTACGTACCGCGATGTTCCGCCAGAACAGCCTTACCAGCACTTCCACGTCGAAATCCATGCGGCGGCCGATGGTCTCCTCGTCGATCAGCCGCAGTACCGGCGGCAGCGGATAGACGCGGAAGCCGCACATCGAATCCCGGATACCGAACGACAAGGTGTTGATCCACACCCAAACATGGGTGAGATAGCGCCCGTAGAGCCGTCCCTTCGGCACGCTCGCGTCGTACAGCGGCACGCCGCAGACGACATCGTCCGGGTGCGCCTGCGCATCGGCGAGGAAACGCGGGATGTCGGCCGGGTCGTGCTGGCCGTCTGCATCGATCTGCAGGACATGCGAGTGCCCGTGGATGCCCGCGTCGCGAAAACCGGCCAGCACCGCCCCGCCCTTGCCTTGGTTGACGGGCAGCCGCAGCAGTCGCACCCGTGGCGCATGCAGCGCCGCCAGCCGGTCGAGTTCACGTGCGCAGGCCTCGCCCGAGCCGTCGTCCACCAGCAGGCACGGCGTGCCGGTCGCCAGCACGCCCTCCACCATCGTGGCGATGGCATGCTCGTGGTCGAACACCGGGATCACCACCAACGGGTGGAAACCGGCCGACATCGGCGCAGGGTCATTCGCCATGGGCAAACACCACGCGACCGCTCGCATGCGCCCCGTGCACGGAGGTGTAGCGGAACACCAGTGTGCCCCGCTCCGCCTGCCATTCGAGATCCAGCCGGATCAGGTCGCCGGGACGCGCGACCCGCTGGAACTTCAGGGCCTCCATGCGCAGGAACTGCGACGGCATGTCGAAGGCTTCGCGCGCCAGTTGCACGGCCCAGTCGAGCTGCGCCACGCCCGGCAGGATCGCTGCCTGGCTGAAATGGCCGTCGAACACCGCCAGCGACGCATCCAGCGACAACTCCACCTGTGCCCGGCTCGCTTCGCGCAAGGTCCAGTGCGCGTCCGGGCGTTCGGGACGGAACAGCGCGGCCAACGCCGCCTCGGTCACCTTGCCCTGCGCGTTGACGGGCAGCGCGATGGTGAAACGCCAGCGGCGCGGTCGCGTCACCGCATCCTGGGTAGCCGCGAGATGCCGCGACAACGACTGCGAGAGGGCACGGCGCGCCGCAGCATCGTCCGGCACGGGGACACCGTCGGCCATGGCGACGACCGCCGCGAGGGCATTGCGCGCGCCGCCCAGCAGCAGCACGCGTGCCTCCTTCACCGCGGGATGCGTCTGGATCTGGCGTTCGAGCGCGTCGAGCGACACGCGCCGCTCCTCCACTTTGACGATACGGTCGGCCCGGCCCAGCAGGCGGAAGCCGCCGGCGCCGTCGGGCTCCGCACGATCCTGGCTGCGCCACCACGCATCATCGGACAGGTGGGACGAATGCACTTCGAGCACGCCGTCCTGCACGCGCCAGTCGACACCGGGCAGCGGGCACCAGACCGGCACTTCCGTCTCCCAGCGACGCCAGGCGATGCCGCCGGTTTCAGTGCTCCCGAGGATCTCGGTGGGTGGCACGCCGAGCAGGCGGGCAACCTCGTGCGCCGCCTCGGCGGGCAACGCACCGCCCGAGGAGAACACGGCGCGCAATTTCCCGTGCAGCGATGCCCACGGCAGCTGCGCAGGCAAGCGCTTCAGATGCGCGGGACTGGCGACCAGTACCGCGTCCTGCCCGTCCATCGCCGCCAACAGGTCTTCGGGAAAGAACGCCCGCGACACGATGGCGCGTCCGGCCGCCAACGGCCACAGCACGCGGAACAGCAACCCGTAGATGTGCTGGTGCGAGACCGTACCGTGCACGGCCACGCCGTCCAGCGACCGGCCGAGCGCCGCCTCCAGCGCATGCACTTCGGCGTCGAGCTGGCGCAGCCGCTTCTCGATGGCGACCGGCTCACCGGTGCTGCCCGAGGTGAACACGACCAGACGCGTGGCGTCCGCATCGAGCGCTCCCACGACGGCATCGGTATCCGGCGCGTGATCCGGCGTCGGCATATCGCTCTCGATCCAGTCGCCGACGAAACCGTCCACCCGCGTCCGCAGGCGCGACTGGGTGCCAGTCAGCGCATCGCCGGGCAGCACCACGGTCTTGCCGGCGTGCCATGCGCCGTAAAGCGCTGCAGCGAAACGCGCGGCGTCCTCGAAATGGAGCGCCCAGACGTCGCCGGCATGCGCGCGGAAACTCGCCTGCCAGTGCAGCACGTCACGATGGAAGTCTGCGTGGTCCGCGGACGCGGCGCCTGCAGCGAGGAACGCGCGTCCCGGCATGGGCCGCACGGCGACGTCGGCGAGCGCGCGCCACTCAGCCATGCCGGTACCCCGCCTTCACGCGCTGCCGCACCAGCCATTCGGCCCCGAACAGCAGGCCGATGAGCGCGTATGCAATCAGGCCGTTGTACAGCGCCCAGGCGCGGTCCGACATCCACAACGCCGTGACCAGCGCGAGCGCGCCATTGAAGACGAAGAACCCGCACCACACCTGGGTGACGCGGCGCGTATAGGCCACGCCAGCGGGCGGCAGATCGGGCTCGGTCAGCCGCGCGATGCGTTCGACGGCCGAAGGCGGGAACGCCAGGCTGGTCGCGAACACCACCAGCATTACGGCGTTGATCAGCGCCGGGTACAGCTTCAGCGGCAGCGCCTCATTGAAGGCCGTGGCCAGTGCCGCCAGCATCGCGGCGCCGGCCGCAGCGACCAGCCAGATCGCCTGCCGGGTCGCGATGGCACGAAGCACGGCGAGGACCAGCAGCAGCACCGCCAGCCAACGCGGCTCGAAGCGGCCCATCGCCCAGTACACCACCAGGGGATACGCCACCGACAACGCCACGAAGATGGCCGCGCCTATCCGGGACACGGGAACGCGCCTGCGCTCAGGCAGCTTGGTCGCGAATCAGGCCGTACAGCACGTCCACGATGTCCTGCACCGTGCGCACCGACTTGAAAGCCTCGGGCTGCAGGCTGCGCCCAAGCAAGGGCTTGAGCTGCACGATCAGGTCCACCGCATCGATGC
The DNA here is from genome assembly GCF_014851815.1 of Pseudoxanthomonas sp. PXM01. Lineage (GTDB taxonomy): Bacteria > Pseudomonadota > Gammaproteobacteria > Xanthomonadales > Xanthomonadaceae > Pseudoxanthomonas_A. The sequence continues at coordinate 320,738 of NZ_JACVAJ010000001.1, read as the reverse complement.
TGTCGATGTCGAGGTCGTCGTAGAGCCGAGCCTCCGGCGTGATGCGCGCGGGCTCGATCTCGAAGCTGTCATGCAGGATCGTGACGATCCGGTCGAAAAGTTCGTTTTTGGTCATCTTGCCAGTCCTGCCCGTCCCTGCTCAGGCCTTGCCCTGCGAGGCGACGAAATCCGCCAGGGCACGCACGCTGGCGAAATGCCGGCGGGTTTCCTGCGAGTCTGCGGAGAGTGCGACGCCGTAGCGCTTCTGCAGCGCCAGCCCGAGTTCCAGGGCGTCGATCGAGTCCAGCCCGAGACCTTCGACGAACAGCGGCGCGCCGGTGTCGATGTCGTCGGGCGTGATGTCTTCCAGCGACAGCGACGAAATGATCAATTCCTTGATCTCGTGCTCAAGTGCCTGCACGCGATGGATCTCCCGCAAAGTAGTTGGCCAGATGTTCCGTGAGCCGCCGGGCTGCCAGCGCCTCTCCCCCCGCCGATGGATCCGCCCCCGCCACTCCGTTCAGGAATGGGGCGATCGGCAGGTCTTCCTGAACATCGATCACCATATGGAATCGCACCGGCGGCACACGATACCACTTCTCCCCTTTCCCAAGCGTCAGCGGCGAGCAGGATATCCGCACGGGCGTGATGTCCAGCGCGCCCCGCACGGCGATGTTCGCGGCGCCCCGCTGCAGCTTCAACGGTTGCCCCGGGGTGGTCCGCGTGCCCTCGGGGAAGATCACCAGCGCACCGCCGGCCCGCACGGCGGCGATGCAGTCCTCCACCAGGCCGGCGCCGTCGTCGTTGGCCACGTAGCCTGCCGCCCGCACCGGCCCGCGCATGAACGGATTGCGGGCCACCGCGGACTTCACCACGCAGTCGGCGTTGGGCAGCAGGGACACCAGCAGGACCACGTCGATCAGGGTGGGATGGTTCGCCAGCACCAGCAAGCCATCGCGGGCCAACCGTTCCCGCCCCCGGATCTCGTACGTCATCACGCCCATGCGACGCATGAACTCGACATGGGCGGCGAAACTGCGCTGAACGATGCGACGCGACCAACGCCGGCGCCGTTCCGGGTCGCGCACCAGCCACAGCATCGGCGGCAGGACACATACCCCGAGGAGCAAACCGCCCACCCCGAACGCGAGGAAGCTCAGGCCGGTGCCCGCTACACGCCACGCATGATCGAGGCGGTCACGCATCGCGTCGCCACTGCCACACCGAACCGTCGCAATGCCAGCGCAGCGATGCGTCCCCCGCCAGGAGGAAACGCAGTACGTCCAGGCCATGCGGCAGCGTGGAGGCCAGCGGGCTCCCGCCACCGTCGTCGCCCTCCCATTCCAGCGTCAAGGTCGGAGCGGAAACATCGCGGCCACCGATCCGCCAGCACCACGCGAAGCCGGCATCGGGCTCGTCCGCGAAACCGGCATAGACCGGGGGCAACGGGGCGTCATACACCACGAGCATGACCTCGGGCGCGCCATCGGCCAGCAGTGCCGCCGCTTCGACGCAGGCGGCCTCCACCGTCGCCATGCCGCCGGCCAGTGCGAGATAGTTGCCTCGCTCGCGCCGCAGGATCGAGTACAGCGCCGCGATCGCGTTGTGCACCGACAGGCCGAAGGTGGTGGGCGATGGCGGTTGCGCCGTCGCGAGGGCTTCCAGCAGTTCCATCGAACGCGCCACATCGCCGTGGCGCGAGGCGAACACCAGCGGCAGGCCACTGTCCTCCGCCTGCTGGCACCAGAACGCGGTCTGGATCGCCATGCGTCCGAGCCGCTCGATGCGTCGCCGCTGCATGGCCGGCACCTCGGCCAGCGCCGGCGTGGCATCGCCCGTCGGCAGCCACGGCGCAGCGGCCCACGCGCGCCATGCGTCGCGATCCACCAGTCCCGGCGCCCACGCCGACCACTCCCTCACTGAAAAGCCGATCATTCGCAGCGCAATGCCTTGCCGATTCCGATCAGCCTATTTCAACCCGCCTGCCCCGACGTTCGCCAGTCGTGAAATTTTTCGTAACGGATGCTTGCGCATCGGAAAGAGGCTGGCTATTATTCCGCTCCTGCCAGCACGTGGGGCCATAGCTCAGCTGGGAGAGCGCCTGCATGGCATGCAGGAGGTCGGCGGTTCGATCCCGCCTGGCTCCACCAATTTCCGGACAATAGGCCGTCCGGAAAGAAAATCTGGCAACACTTTCGTGCGTCCCCATCGTCTAGAGGCCTAGGACATTACCCTTTCACGGTAGCGACCGGGGTTCGAATCCCCGTGGGGACGCCAATCTCTTCAAGGCCCGGGAAACCGGGCCTTTTTTTGTCCGGTGTTCGGCGACTGAGCGCGCTTGCGCTCATTTTTACAAGAACCTCACCGGTGCCAGCGTACAAGCTGCTGCAACGCCGGCTCGCCACCTCGCGGCCGATCGTTGCAGTTTCTGTCGCAGTCGAAGTGCATTCCGACCTTCGCGGAGTTGCCGCCATGACGCACGATACCCTCGCCGACGAACTGATCGCGCAATTGCCCCTCCATCGCGATACGCGCTGGACGGCGGGCTCACTTGGATTGGACGAGGCTGCGTTCGACGCGGTCGCGCAACGGCTGCTCGAACTGGAATCATCGGGCGCCGTCGACGTGATGAACATGTCGCGCGACGCCAGCCATGGCCTGCGCCGGCTCAACGCCATCCGTTTTACCCGCGTGGCCTGACCGACCGCGCTGCGCGCGTCAGGCCACGTCGCGTGCGATCCCCACCGGATGCAGGGTGGCGACGCCGTGCCCCTGCTCACCGAGGTACTCGAGCCACTTGCCAAGGAAGGTGTTCATCCGCATGCGATGGCTGATGACTTCCGCGGGCGGCGGATACAGACCGATCACGTCCTGCCAGCGCTTGCCGACATAGCAGTGCGTCGCTTCAGCCTGGTGCGCGTCGCGATACAGGCGAACGAACGCGGAGGGATCCGGCTCACCGGTCAGCGGATCGCAGATGCCGTAGGTCAACCGCAGCTCCACGGTGTAGCGATGCGTCTCGATGACCTCGAGCCGCACGTCCAGCCCATCGCCGATGCTCGACACGTACGTGCCCACCTGCAGGTGCTCAGGCGCGAACAGGCGGACGAGGCGAGCATGGTTCTCCGCATACAGCGCCATCAGCCAGCCGAAACGGCCCAGCCGGGGGATGCGCGCTGCACGTGCGAGGGCTTGAGACATGGGTCGATCCTACACGCCGGATCGCCATCGCGGCAGCATTGACGCGCCGTCGCGTGCGGCCTAAGTTAAGGGTTCGAGGCGTGCGTTTCCCGCCGGTCGCCGTCCCCTTCCCCTCAGTACATTTCCCGCTGCAGACCCAGCGTGGAGAGCACCTTGCTGGAAATTTCCTCGATCGACTTGTTGGTCGTGCTGAGCGTGGGCAGGCGTTCCACCTGGAACATCGCTTCGGCGGCCGCGACCTCGCGCTTGCAAGTTTCCATCTTCGCGTAGCCGGAGTTCGGCCGGCGCTCCTGCCGGATCTGGTGCAGGCGATCGGGGTCGATGGTCAGCGCGAACAGCTTGCGACGGTACGGACGCAGGCGGGCCGGCAGGCGGTCGGTTTCCAGATCGCCGTCGGTCAGCGGATAGTTGGCCGCGCGGATGCCGTAATGCAGCGCCAGATAGACGCAGGTCGGCGTCTTGCCCGCGCGGGACACCGCCACCAGGATCACGTCGGCCTCGTCGTAGTTCACCGCCATGCCGTCGTCGTGGGTCAGGGCGAAGTTCATCGCGTTGATGCGGCGGTGGTAGGTCTCGAAATCGACCAGACCGTGCGCCTGGCCGACGCGCGACTGCCGCTGCTCGCCCAGTTCGCGCTCCAGCGGCTCGATGAACGGCGCAAACACATCAAGCATCAGCGCACCGCTCTCGGCGATGAGCGCGCTCAGGCCCGGATCGACGCAGGAGCTCACCACGATGGGGCGCGCGCCCATCCGCTCCCCGGTCCGGCGGATGCGATCCGCCGCGTCCCGCGCCTTCTCTTCGTCGTCGACGAAGGACAGCCGGTCGGTCTGGAACCGCATCCCGGCGAACTGGGTCAGCAGGCTGTGGCCGATGGTCTCGGCGGTGATACCGGTGCCATCGGAGACGTAGAACACGGGGCGCAACTCAGACATGCCCTTCCCTTCCCTGCTTCACCATGGAAACCCCCGTCAGATCAAGCTTGTCTGCAATTGGTATGCACTGCATCATATCGCCTCTTTCCCCATGGACACGGCACCCCACGCCGATGGTCATCGGCATGGCGCGGCCTGCTTCGGAGCATTGCGCTTGAACGAGAACATCCTGTGGTTGCATGAGCTGCGCCTGGCTGACCTGGCCCGCGTCGGCGGCAAGAATTCGTCGCTGGGCGAAATGATCGGCCATCTGGCCAACCTCGGCGTCTCGGTCCCGGGAGGCTATGCGACCACGGCGGAGGCCTTCAAGGCCTTCATCGCGCACAACGACCTGTCCAAGCGCATCTTCGACAAGCTGGCCACGCTGGATGTCGAGGCCGTGCCCGCGCTGACGGCGGCCGGCAAGGAAATCCGCGGCTGGGTCATCGACGCCCCGCTGCAGCCCGACCTGGACGCCGACATCCGCGCCGCTTACGCGAAGCTCTCGGCCGACAACGGCGGCGGTGACGTCGCGGTGGCCGTGCGCTCCTCGGCCACCGCCGAAGACCTGCCGGATGCCTCGTTCGCCGGCCAGCAGGAGACCTTCCTCAACGTCACCGGCGCCGACGATGTCGTGCACAAGGTGAAGGAAGTCTTCGCCAGCCTCTACAACGACCGCGCCATCGCCTACCGCGTGCACCACGGCTTCAAGCACGAAGACGTGTTCCTGTCCGCCGGCGTGCAGCTGATGGTGCGCTCGGGTGTCGGCGCGTCGGGCGTGCTGTTCACGTTGGATACCGAGTCCGGCTTCCGCGACGTGGTGTTCGTCACCTCCAGCTTCGGCCTGGGCGAGATGGTCGTGCAGGGCGCGGTGAACCCGGACGAGTTCTATGTCTACAAGCCCACGCTCAAACAGGGCAAGCCGGCGATCCTGCGCCGTGCGCTGGGCAGCAAGGCGCTGCGGATGGTGTATTCGGACGTCCCCGGCGAGCGCGTGCGTACCGAAGACACACCGGCGAACCTGCGCAACACCTTTTCGATCACCGACGAGGACGTGCACGAGCTGTCCAAGCAGGCGCTGGTCATCGAGCAGCACTACGGTCGTCCGATGGACATCGAGTGGGCGAAGGACGGCGTGACCGGCAAGCTGTTCATCGTGCAGGCGCGCCCGGAAACGGTGAAGTCGCGCGCCAAGGCCACGCAGATCGAACGCTATGCGCTGGAGAAGCGCGGTGACGTGATCGCCGAGGGTCGCGCCATCGGCCAGAAGATTGGCAGCGGCGTCGCCCGCGTGGTGCGCTCGCTGGACGACATGAGCCGCGTACAGCCCGGCGACGTGCTGGTCGCCGACATGACCGATCCCGACTGGGAGCCGGTGATGAAGCGCGCCAGCGCCATCGTCACCAACCGCGGCGGCCGCACCTGCCACGCCGCCATCATCGCGCGCGAGCTGGGGGTACCGGCCGTCGTCGGCACCGGCAACGCGCTGGACCTGATCGAGGATGGCGTCGAGGTCACCGTCAGCTGCGCCGAGGGCGATACCGGCTTCATCTATGCCGGTGCCCTGCCCTTCGAGCGCACGACGACCGATCTCGCCGCGATGCCGCCGGCGCCGCTGAAGATCATGATGAACGTGGCCAACCCGGAGCGCGCGTTCGATTTCGGCCAGTTGCCCAACGCCGGCATCGGCCTGGCGCGCCTGGAAATGATCATCGCCAGCCACATCGGCGTGCATCCTTTGGCGCTGCTGGAGTACGACCGCCAGGACCTCGACGTCCGCAAGAAAATCGACGCCAAGACCGCCGGCTATGCCGATCCGGTGAGCTTCTACGTGGACCGGCTGGCGGAAGGCATCGCCACCATTACGGCGTCGGTCGCTCCGCATCCGGTCATCGTGCGCCTGTCGGACTTCAAGTCCAACGAGTACGCCAACCTTATCGGCGGCACGCGCTACGAGCCGCATGAAGAGAACCCGATGATCGGCTTCCGCGGCGCCAGCCGTTACGTCGATCCGTCGTTCGAGCCGGCATTCGCGCTGGAATGCCAGGCCGTCCGGCGCGTCCGCGACGAGATGGGGCTGGACAACCTGTGGGTGATGATCCCGTTCGTGCGCACGCTGGAGGAAGGCCGCAAGGTCGTCGAGGTGCTGTCCAAGCACGGCCTGCGCCAGGGCGAGAACGGGCTCAAGATCATCATGATGTGCGAGGTGCCGTCGAACGCCCTGCTGGCCGAGGAGTTCCTGGACATTTTCGATGGTTTCTCGATCGGCTCGAACGACCTGACCCAGTTGACGCTGGGCCTGGATCGCGACTCCAGCATCGTCGCCAACCTGTTCGACGAACGGAATCCGGCGGTGAAGAAGATGCTGTCGATGGCCATCAAGGCCGCGCGCAGCAAGGGCAAGTATGTCGGCATCTGCGGCCAGGGCCCCAGCGACCATCCGGACCTCGCCGAGTGGCTGATGGCGGAAGGTATCGAATCGGTGTCATTGAATCCCGACACTGTGGTCGACACCTGGCTGCGGCTGGCCAAGACCAAGGCGGGCTGACGCGACCGCAACTTCCTTCACGCAAAGGCGGTTACCATCTTCCTGTAGACCCGGCACGCCCCTGATGGGGCGTGCTGCTTTTCAGGAGTGCCCATGCCCACACCCGCAGCAACCGCCACCGCGCCCGCCCTCACCGAGATTCCGACCGAACCCGCCGCGCTGATGCGCGAGCTTCGCGGTATCGACTGGCTGCAGTTGCTGGAAACGTGGGGTCTGAAGCTGCTGGCCGCCGTGATCATCTTCCTGGTCGGCATGTGGCTGGCCAAGCGGCTGAGTACGGGCCTGGAGCGCGTGCTCGGCCGCACGCATGCCGATGCGACGCTGGGTGGCTTCCTGCGCCGCGCGAGCTATGCCGCGATGATGGTGCTGGTCATCATCACCGCGCTCACGTCGCTGGGCGTGAATCCCACATCCATGCTTGCGGTACTCGGCGCCGCCGGCCTGGCCGTCGGCCTGGCGCTGAAGGATTCACTGTCGAACATCGCCTCCGGCGTCATGCTGATCGTGCTTCGTCCGTTCCGCGACGGCGATTTCGTCCTCGCAGCCGGCCTGGAAGGCACCATCGAGGAAGTGCGCATCTTCCAGACCCGCATGCGCACGGCCGACAACCGCCTGATCGTCCTGCCGAACAGCCTGATCACGACGGCACCGATCATCAATTTCACCGCCAAGCCGCACCGCCGGATCGACATCGCTGTCGGCGTCGGCTACGACGACGACCTGAAACGCGCCAAACAGATCCTGCTGCAGATCGCTGAGGATCACCCCCTCGTCCTGCGCGATCCCCCGCCCAGCGTGATCGTGTCGAAACTGAGCGAAAGCAGCGTGGACCTCATCCTGCAGGCCTGGTCGAACACGAGCGACTTCGGCGACGCGAAGAGCGACCTCACCGAAGCCGTCCGCACCGAGATCATCGGCAACGGCCTCAACATCCCGTATCCGCAACGCGACCTGCACGTGTACCACCACAACAGCGACGGCACGCCGCTGACCGACATCATCACCAAAGGCGTCGCCGACGACGGCGATGCTGCAGCGCCCCGCTGACGAGTGCGAATTGACGGATGGCCACGGCTGGACATCAGCTCCCGAACGGCATTCCTGGCGGGCGCCGATTGGTGCCGTCGCAGACGATCTCCGGCAGGCCGGCCCGCGGACCGCAGAAGTCCACGTTCAATCTGTCGAACCACTCCTCCGCGAGTAGGCCTTCCACGTCTGAAATCGGCGGCAGACTGCGCAGATAGTAGGCTGCCTTGCTGCCTTCATTGAGACGGATGTGCGCGACTGCCAACCATTTGACCGCCGCGCTGAAGTCACCCTGCTCATGCGCGCGCTCCAGGTAGGGGATGGCTGCACGCGGGTCGCGCGGATTGCCTACCCCGTCCAGGAAAGTACGCCCCATCCATAAGTTGCCGTCCCGATGATCGAGCGCTTGGGCCCGCTTGATCCACAGCAACGCCTTGGCCGGATCGGCGGGGATATCGTTGGGGTGCGGCTTGCTATACATGCCCGGATAGTAGGTGGTACCGATGCTGGCCAAAGTAGCGCCATCGCGTCGCTCGATCGCGAGCTTTCCCGCTCTGTCCCACCAACGATCGGCCTCTCCACGATCGGCGGCTATGTGGACTCCGCGTCGATACACGTGGGAAAGATGGAACATGGCACCCGAATCCCCAGCCTCTGCACGCTCGCGCCACAATGGCAAGATGCGCGCCTGTAGTTCGGCAGCTCTTGGAAGTACGCCACTGGCCTCCAGTTCGGCCCGCGTGCGTGCACCGGCGCGATACAGGTACCGATACGCCATGCGCAAGCCCTCCTGACCTGACTGTCCGCCGCGTCGCGCATGTAGATCGGCAATGAAATCCAGCAAGGTGCGTCCATCCGTGGCATCGATGACGTTGAATGCGGGGGCCGGTAGCCGCCACTCCTCGACAGCACGAAGGATCAATGAGTCGTGCCGCTTGTACAGCGCGTACTTGAATGCGTTCAATTGTCCGACGAATGGCTCGTGGCATTCCATCCGGTGGGCATTGGCGACCCAGAATGCACGTATCTTCCGGGCGGCGGCGACAGAGTTGTCCAAGCGACGATCCACGCCCGCCGCTTTGTCCAGTACGGCTTCAAAAGCGAAACGCACATGGTCGCCTACCACGTCGCCATCATCGGACTCGATGGCCCGACAGAACGCGCGTCGATCGAAACCGGCTGCGTTCAGCGATACCCAGCGCGCATCGTCGTAGTGGTCCGGAGCGGCAGGGTAGTTGGTGTCACCCAATGTCGGTGTCACCACGGGGATCGCGACGTCGGGCCATTGACGGTTTCCCTTCTGCCGGGTCAGTCCCGTCGGCAGACCCGCTGCTCGCCATCCACGCGTGCCTTCACGCATCCACAGCAGATTGGTATAGCCCTCCGCACGCAAATGCAGGATCGCGTTGTAGGAAAGGAAGCAACTCGTGTGATGGCAGTACACCAGCACCGGACGGTCCTTTCGTCCCTTGATCATGGTATCGAACAGGCTGCGCAACGCCTCCCGCTCGCCGGACGTCGGCTCGCGACCCATGCCAACCCCTGGTAGAGACCATGCATCAACGATGCCCTCGGCATCGCTCATGGGCTGCATGACCACTAGTTCCTCGCCAAGAGCCTCGATCAGGCAGGATGCTGTTTCCGGATTGACCGTGTGGGCACCGGCCACGGTCGCCGGCGTCAACGCATTACCCTTGGCCGAAAAGCCGCCGGGGTAGTCCTCCGCGACCGGTAGCGCGGGCGCGTCACCATGCAGCCGTTGGCATCGCGGAAGTTCCTGTGCGATCTGTGGTGCCGCGGGTGTGGCGTAGGAGAAATTGCAGCACAGTCCGATGACCAGGACGGTCCAGGCTTGGATACGCATCAAGATGTCCCCGACAAGAAGCCCAGGCCGCCCCTATCAAAGCCCTGCGACGGCCAAGGCATTATCTGCAGGCCGCTTCCAGGAGGTCAAATCCTGCGTCGATTCCTGCGGCAGAGCTCGCGTCCCGGTGACGTCACTCGCCCGCGAGCGCCGCCATGTGCTTGCGGTAGTGACGCAGCTCTTCGATGGAATCGCGCACGTCGCTCAGCGCGGTGTGGCTGGCCTGCTTGCGCACGCCTTCGAGCACCTGCGGCGCCCAGCGGCGCGCAAGTTCCTTCAACGTGCTGACGTCGAGGTTGCGGTAGTGGAAGTACTTCTCCAGCCGCGGCATCAGCCGGTGCAGGAAGCGACGGTCCTGGCAGATCGAGTTGCCGCACATCGGTGACGCACCGGCCGGCAGCCACTCGTTGAGGAAGGCCACGGTCTGCGCTTCCGCCTGCCCCAGCGACACCTCGCTCTCCACCGCCCGCTTCCACAGGCCCGAACGGCCATGCTGGTTGCGGTTCCAGTCGTCCATCGCCTCCAGCACCGAGACGGGGTGGGCGATGGCGAATTCGGGCCCTTCCGCCAGCACGTTCAACTTCGAGTCGGTGACCACCGTGGCGATCTCCAGGATGGAGTCGCGATCGGTATCGAGCCCGGTCATTTCCAGGTCGATCCAGATCAGACGGTCGGTGTGCGCGTTGTTCGAGGCCATGCAGCGGTCCATGACGGGGAAGAAGGTCCGGCCATTCCACGCCGGGAATGCGGACTGGCCGCATCGTGTCATCATAACGCAGACCACTCCGGCGACCGGCCCATGAACCCATCCACCGATCATGCCGTCCTCACCGCGATGCTCGCGCCCGCATTCTTCCTGACCGCGACGGCGTCGCTGCTGTTGTCGGCCAACAACCGGCTGGCACGCATCATCGATCGGGCCCGCACCCTGTTGCGTGAACTGGCCGAGGCCGAAGAGGAGGTCGAGCGCTCGCTGCTGGAGAAACGCATCGCACTGCAACGCCTGCGTAGCCTGATCATCCTGCGTGCCGGCCAGTTGCTTTACGCAGCGATCAGCTGCTTCGTCGGTACCAGTCTGGCGGTGGCGGTCGATACGTTCTCAGGCCACAAGCTGGGCTCGCTGCCCACATGGCTGGCTGCCCTGGGCGTGGTGGCGATGCTGGCGGCAAGCCTGCTGCTTGCGCGCGAGTCCACGCTGGCGGTGACTGCGATCAACGAAGAGATGGATCACCGCAAGGTCAAGCGGAAGTTCCCGACACCCTAGACCAGTGGCCGACCGCGCTTGGCGCGGAAATAGTTGGTCAGACGGCGCCCGGCATCTTCGCCCAGTACGCCGCCGACGACCTCGATGCGGTGGTTGTGGCGCGGATCCGCGACCAGGTCGAAGACGCTGCCGCAGGCGCCGGTCTTGGGATCGGTGGCGCCGTACACCACCCGCGCCACGCGCGCATGCACCAGCGCCATCGCGCACATCGCGCACGGCTCCAGCGTGACGTACAGCGTGCAACCCACCAGCCGATGATTGCCCAGCACCCTGCCCGCCTCGCGCATCGCCACGACTTCGGCATGTGCGGTGGGATCGTGGTCGACGATGTTGCGGTTCCAGCCCTCGCCCAGCACCTGTCCTCCGGCATCCACCAGCACCGCGCCGACCGGAATCTCGTCGAATTCCTGTTGAGCGCGATCCGCCAACGCAAAGGCCTGGCGCATCCAGTGTTCGTCGTCGATGCCACTCATCCGGGGGATCGTCCTGGAGCCATGCCGGGATTGTCGCCTGCGTTGCCGCGGCGCACAACGCGCTGCCATCACGCAGGCCCTGAGGCAGGGATAGAATCGGCGCGGGGACGATACCAAGGCCGACGGCCCGCGCGAGCGGGGGCGCCGGTGTGCGTGCGCTCCCACACCATCAACCGATCACAAGGATGCGCAAATGTTTGGGAAACTCGCAGCGGTATTCGCCCTGGCCGCCCTGGGCACTCCGGCCTTCGCACAGGACGCCACCACCGCAGGCACCTGCTCCACCATCATCACGTCACTGCCCTACACGATCACGGCACCAGGCCACTATTGCCTGCGCAGCAACGCCGTCGTCCAGAGCCATTACGGCATCCACATCGCCTCCAGCGACGTCGTGCTGAACTGCCGGGGCCGCAGCATCCAGGCCGCGACGCAATCGCCCGGTTCGGACGGTATCGCGGGCATGTCGGGACTGCAGAACGTCACCGTGCAGAACTGCATCGTCAGGAACTTCGATCGCGGCATCAGTGCGGGCCATGAAGGCAGCAACACCCAGATCCTCAACAACCGGGTCGAGAACGTGTTGTCCGACGGCATCATGGTCTGGGGACACAACGCGCGCGTGGTGAACAACCGTGTGTCCAACATCCTGCCCAGCGCCGCCTACCAGGTCGTCGGGATCAGCCTGATGCCCTACTCGCCCGCGATCTCGGCGACCGGTCAGGAGGCGATCAACAACACGGTCGCGGGCCTGACGGCGGACTATCTGCTGGTGGGCCTCATGATTTCCGGCTCGACCAATCCGCGACTGGTCAACAACCATGTGATGGATCTGCGGCGGCGCACGGACACGCATGCCATCGCCATCTGGTTGAGTGGCTGGGCGCAGGGCGCGAACACCACGGGCGGCCAGTTGATCAACAATGCGCTGATGATGCGCGAGCCCGGTGTCTCGGGCCTGTCGGGCCAACCCGCACTGTGCAAGGGCAACACGTCCGTGGGCATCGAGGTGTCGGGCTTCGAGTCCTGCCTGACCCAGACGGACAACACCACCATCCAGTAATGCCGAGCTGATCGCCGGGCCTGCGCCCGGCGGCGGCTTCATTGCCGCGGCCGTCACAAGCCGCGGCAATCCATCATTCCCACTCGATCGTGGCCGGCGGCTTGCCCGAGATGTCGTAGACCACGCGCGAGATGCCGCGCAGTTCGTTGATGATGCGATTGCTGACCGTGCCGAGGAACTCGTACGGCAGGTGCGCCCAGTGCGCGGTCATGAAGTCGATCGTCTCGACCGCCCGCAGCGCGATGACCCACTCGTAGGCACGCGCGTCGCCGACCACGCCCACCGACTTGACCGGCAGGAATACCGCGAAGGCCTGCGAGGTCTTGTCGTACAGGTCGGCCTTGCGCAGTTCATCGATGAAGATGGCGTCAGCCTTGGCCAGCAGCTCGGCGTACTCGGGCTTCACTTCGCCCAGGATGCGTACGCCCAGGCCCGGGCCCGGGAACGGATGGCGGTAGACCATCGTGCGCGGCAGGCCGAGCTCGACGCCAAGGCGGCGCACTTCGTCCTTGAACAGCTCGCGCAGCGGTTCGACCAGACCGAGCTTCATGTGCTCCGGCAGACCGCCGACGTTGTGGTGGCTCTTGATGACGTGTGCCTTGCCGGTCTTGCTGCCGGCCGACTCGATCACGTCCGGGTAGATCGTGCCCTGCGCCAGCCACTTGGCATTCTTCAGCTTGTTCGACTCTTCCTCGAAGATCTCGACAAATAGGTTGCCGATGATCTTGCGCTTGGCTTCCGGATCGGCGACGCCTTCCAGTGCGGTGAAATAGCGGTCGGCGGCGTTCACGCGCACGACCTTCACGCCCATGTGCTCGGCGAACATCGCCATCACCTGGTCGCCTTCCTGCCAGCGCAGCAGGCCGGTGTCGACGAACACGCAGGTCAGCTGTTCGCCGATCGCCTTGTGCAGCAGCGCGGCGACGACCGAGGAGTCGACGCCACCGGACAGGCCAAGGATCACCTCGTCAGAGCCGACCAGCTCGCGCACGCGGGCGATCTGGTCGTCAATGATGTTCGCCGCCGTCCACAGCGTCTTGCAGCCGCAGATATCAGCCACGAAGCGGCGCAGCAGCGTCTGGCCCTGCTTGGTATGCGTCACTTCCGGATGGAACTGCACGCCGTACCACTGCTTCTCTTCCAGCGCCATCGCCGCGACCGGGATGCGGTCGGTGGTGGCGGTGATCGTCCAGCCCGGCGGGGCCTTGGCGACGTGGTCGCCGTGGCTCATCCACACATCGATGCGCGGCTCGCCCTGATGGTCGCTCAGGCCGCCGAGCAGCGCGTCGTGCGCGACCAGTTGCAGTTCGGCATGGCCGAACTCGCGCGCATCGGCAGCTTCCGTCGCGCCGCCCAGCTGCGCGGCCAGCGTCTGCATGCCGTAGCAGATGCCCAGGATCGGCAGGCCGCTGTCGAATACCTGCTGCGGCGCCGCGGGAGCTCCGTGCTGCGTCGTGGACTCTGGGCCGCCCGACAGGATGATGCCCTTGGCGCCGAACTTCGCGATCTCTTCCGGATCGTGGTCCCACGCCCAGATTTCGCAGTAGACGCCGATTTCGCGGATGCGGCGGGCGATCAGCTGCGTGTACTGCGCGCCGAAGTCGAGGATGAGGATCTTGTCGGTGTGGATATTCGTCATGGTGTCCTGCAGCTGTAAACGAAGAAGGGAAACGCTGGCGTCTCCCTTCTCTGATAACGATCAGCCCATCCGGTAGTTCGGCGGCTCTTTGGTGATCTGCACGTCGTGCACGTGGCTTTCGCGCTGGCCCGCGCCGGTGATGACGACGAACTTGGGCTTGCTGCGCATGTCTTCGATGGTGGCGCAGCCCACGTAGCCCATCGTGGCGCGCAGGCCGCCGACCAGCTGGTGGATGATGCCGCCGACCGAGCCGCGATACGGCACGCGACCTTCGATGCCTTCCGGCACCAGCTTGTCGGCGTCGCTGGCGTCCTGGAAGTAGCGGTCCTTGGACCCCTTCTCCATCGCGCCCAGGCTGCCCATGCCGCGGTAGCTCTTGTAGCTGCGGCCCTGGAACAGTTCGACTTCGCCCGGGGCTTCCTCGGTGCCGGCGAACAGTCCACCGATCATCACCGTCGACGCACCGGCGGCGATCGCCTTGCCGATGTCGCCCGAGTAGCGGATGCCGCCGTCGGCGATCAGCGGGATGCGGTCCTGCAGCGCCTCGGCGACCATGTCGATCGCGGTGATCTGCGGCACGCCCACGCCGGCCACCATGCGGGTGGTGCAGATGGAGCCCGGACCCACGCCGACCTTCACTGCGTCGGCACCGGCGTCCATCAGTGCCAGCGCGGCGTCGCCGGTAACGATGTTGCCGCCAATGACCTGCAACGACGGGAAGCGCTTCTTGACCCAGCTGACGCGGTCCAGCACGCCCTGCGAATGGCCGTGCGCGGTGTCGACGATGATGACGTCCACGCCCGCGGCGACCAGGGCTTCGACGCGCTGGTCGGTATCGCCGCCGACGCCCACCGCGGCACCGACGACGAGGCGGCTGGCGCTGTCCTTGGCGGCGTTGGGATTGTCGGTCTTCTTCTGGATGTCCTTGACGGTGATCAGGCCGCGCAGGTCGAACGCGTCGTTGACCACCAGCACCTTCTCGATGCGGTGCTTGTGCAGCAGCTGCAGCACCTCGCCGTCGCTGGCGCCCTCGCGCACGGTGACCAGGCGATCCTTCTTGGTCATGATGTGGCGGACCGGATCGTCGAGCTTGGTCTCGAAGCGCATGTCGCGGCTGGTGACGATGCCGACCAGCTGGCCGCCGTCGACGACCGGCACGCCGGAGATGTTGCGCGCGCGGGTGAGCTTGAGCACCTCGGCGATCGTCGTCTCGGGCCCGACGGTGAAGGGCTCCTTGATGACGCCGGCCTCGAACTTCTTGACCTTGGCCACTTCCGCGGCCTGCTGTTCGACGGTGAGGTTCTTGTGCAGGATGCCGATGCCACCCAGTTGGGCCATGGCGATGGCCAGGCGGGCCTCGGTGACGGTATCCATGGCGGCCGAGACGATCGGCAGCTTCAGCCGCAGGTCGCGCGTCAGGCGCGTTTCCAGGCTGACATCCTTGGGCAGGACGGTGGAATGGGCGGGGACGAGGGAGACGTCGTCGTACGTCAGTGCTTCAGCCTGGATGCGCAGCATCGGCGGGCCCGGATAGTTGGGGAAGCGCGATATTGTACCGCACAACGCCGGTCATGGGCCTGCGTCCGGTGGTCGCGGATGGAACGGGCCGGTGCGACGGCCGCAACGCTGGCCAGCGGACTCAGAGCCCCGCTTCAGCCGCTTCCAGCGTGTTCTGCATCAGCGTGGCGACGGTCATCGGCCCTACTCCGCCCGGCACCGGGGTGATCCAGCTGGCGCGCTCGAATGCCGCATCGAAACCGACATCGCCCACCAACCGCCCGTCATCCAGCCGGTTGATGCCGACGTCGATGACCACGGCGCCCGGTTTGACCCATTCGCCCGGTACCAGGCCCGGCTTGCCCGCGGCCACGACCAGGATATCGGCATCGCCGACCCGGGCCTGCAGCACCTCGCGCGGGGTGAATTTGTGGCAGCTGGTCACCGTGCAACCCGCAATCAGCAGTTCCATCGCCATCGGCCGGCCCACATGGTTGCTGACGCCGACGATGGTCGCGTTGCGACCGCGCACCGGCTGGTCGGTATAGCCCAGCAGCGTAGTGATGCCGCGCGGCGTGCAGGGGCGCAGGCCGAACTGGCGCAGTGCCAGATGGCCGACATTGGCGGGATGGAAGCCGTCCACGTCCTTGCGCGGATCGATCCGCTCGATCAGGCGCGTGGCATCGGGGATGCCCGGCAGCGGCAGCTGCACCAGGATGCCGTGGATCTTGGGATCGGCATTCAGCTGGTCGATCAGCGCGAGCAATTGCGCCTCGGACGTGCCCGCGGGCAGGTCGTAGTCGAACGCCTCGATACCGACTTTCTCGGCCGCGCGTCGCTTGTTGCGCACGTAGACCGTGGAGGCCGGATCGCCGCCCACCAGCACCACCGCCAGGCCCGGCCTGCCGAGACCCGCCGCCACGCGCACGTCGACCCGGACTTTCAGTTCGTCCAGCAGGTTCTCGGCGATGCGGCGGCCGTCCAGGATTCGGGCAGTCATGGGAAGGGGCGGTGTAGAGTCGGCGCGTATTGTCCCCGATTACCCCACCCCAGCGCGACCCGCACCCATGACAGACACGACCGCCCTCGACGCCGCTGCGTTCCGCCGCCTGCTGCAACACCTCAACCAGGACCGTCCGGACGTGCAGAACATCGACCTGATGATCCTCGCCGGCTTCTGCCGCAACTGCCTGGCCGACTGGTACCGCGACGCCGCGGTGGATGCGGGCATCGCGATGGACAAGGAGCAGGCGCGCGAGCGCGTCTATGGCATGCCGTTCGCGGACTGGAAGGCGAAGCACCAGCGCGAGGCCACGCCGGAGCAGCTGGCCGCCTTCAAGGCCGCGCAGGAGCGCCATGGCTGAGCGCCGCGTCCGCCGCATGCTCCTGTGGGTCGCCCTTGCCCTGCTGGCGGTGTATCTGGCCTTGTGCGCCCTGCTCTACCTGCAGCAGCGCCGGTTGATCTACTACCCGCAGTTCACCCGGGTCGCTGCGGACCAGACCGATTTCGCGATCTCCCGACCCGACGCCGTCCTGCGGGGCTGGACCGTCAATCCCGGTCACCGGGACGCGGTGCTTTACTTCGGTGGCAATGCCGAAGCGTTGCAGGCCAACCGCGGTGTATTTGCCCAGTGGCTGCCGTCCCGCACGGTTTATCTGGTAGCCCACCGAGGCTACGGCGCGAGCGACGGTGAACCCTCGGACGCAGCGCTGCTGGCCGATGCGCACGCAGTGTTTGACGACATCGCGGGGCGCCATACGGGGGGCGACGTGGCCGTGATCGGCCGCAGCCTGGGGAGTGGCGTGGCAACGTACGTGGCGGCGGAGCGCCCCGTCCGGAATCTGGTGCTGGTCACGCCGTTCGACAGCCTGGCCGCCGTCGCGCAATCGCACTATCCGGCCTTCCCGGTCCGCCTGCTGCTGAAGGACCGCTACGACTCCGTCGCACGACTGCCCGGCCACCACGGGAAGCTGCTCGCGCTACGCGCCGGCCGGGATGCAGTGGTACCGCCCCCGCACACCGACCGGCTGCTGGCGACATACAAGGGACAGGCGCAGGTGGTCGACTTTCCGCATGCCGGACACGACGACCTGTCGTCGGATCCGTCCTACTGGCCAGCCATCCGCGCCTTCCTGGCGCCCGCCGACTGATCGCGACGGTTACTCCTCTTCTTCCTCTCCGATCGCTTCGGCGGCTTCCTCGTTCAATGCCTTCGCTTCGCGCTTGGGCTTGGTGAACGGAGTCGGCGTGGGCTTGGCCGGCTTGGCATTGCCGTAGAGCGCAGGAATGCCGGACTTGAGGTCGCCACCGCCCGCGATCTCGAGCTCGAAGCGCTCGGCGTCGCGCCGGCGGATCTCCAGCGCGATCGCATCGGCCTCCTCCGGCGAGGTGCCCACGCTCATCAGCGCGGCCTTGCCGAACTCCACCGCCGACTCGAAGGTCTCGCGGATCTGGAAATCGACGCCCGCCGCGATCAGTGCCAGCGAGTGCTCGCGATCGAACGAGCGCGCCAGCACCTGCGCCTGCGGGAACTCGTGCCGGACCAGTTCGACGATGCGACTGGCCGCTTCCTTGTCGTTGATGCAGATGGCGATGGACTGCGCCGTCTGCGCGCCGCAGGCGCGCAGCACGTCGAGTCGCGTGCCGTCGCCGTAGTAGATCTTGAAGCCGAACTCCTCGGCGCTGCGGATCATCTCGATGTCGGTGTCGATGATGGTCACGTCCACATCGCGCGCCAGCAACGACTGGCTCATGACCTGGCCGAAGCGACCGAAGCCGATGATCAGCACGCTGCCGCTGAGCCCCTTGGCCTCCTCGATGCCTTCCATCGACGGCTTCTCGGGATGGGTGAAGCGACGCAGCAGCAGTACGAACAGCGGCGTCAGTGCCATCGACAGCACGACGATCGCCGTCAGGTTGGCGTTGACCGTGGCGTCGATGATGCCGGCCGCCGCCGCCGCGGCAAACAGCACGAACGCGAACTCGCCGCCTTGCGCCATCAGCACGGCACGATCCAGGGACTCGACGTGCGAACTGCGGGTCACGCGCGCCACCACGTAGATGCAGAGGGCCTTCACCACCATCATCGCCAGCACCGCGCTGACGATCAGCGGCCAGTTGGCGGCCACCACGGCCAGGTCCAGGGCCATGCCGACGCCGAGGAAGAACAGGCCCAGCAGGATGCCGCGGAACGGTTCGATATCGGCTTCGATCTGGTGGCGGAAGGTCGACTCGGACAACAGCACGCCGGCCAGGAACGCGCCCATCGCCATCGATAGGCCCCCCAGCTGCATCAGCAAAGCCGCGCCCAGAACGACCAGCAACGCAGCGGCCGTCATCACCTCGCGCGCCTTGGCAGCGGCGAGGATGCGGAAGAACGGATTCAGCAGCCAGATGCCAGCCGCGACCAGGCCGCCCAGCGAGGCCGCGGCGATGCCGATCGACAGCCAGCGGGAGCCCTCTTCCGGCTGCACCACCTGCGGCGACATGAAGGCGACCAGCACCAGCAGCGGCACGATCAACAGGTCTTCGAACAACAGGATCGAGACCACCTTCTGCCCGTTGGGCAGGGCGACATCGCCGCGTTCGGCCAGCAACTGCATCACCACCGCGGTGGAGGTCAGCACGAAGCCCATGCCGCCGATGAACGACACCGGCAGCGAATAGCCGAACAGCAGGCCGACGCCGGTCAGCAGCAGCGTGCACACCGCGATCTGCAGCGCACCCAGGCCGAAGATCTGCTTGCGCAGACTCCACAGGTGGCTGGGCCGCATCTCCAGGCCGATGACGAACAGGAACATCACCACGCCCAGTTCGGCAACGTGCAGGATCGACTGGGGATCGGTGAACCACTTCAGTCCGAACGGTCCGATCGCCAGGCCTGCGGCCAGGTACCCGAGCACCGACCCCAGACCCAGGCGCCGGAAGATCGGCACCGCAACCACCGCTGCGCCCAGCAGGGCGACGACACTGACCAGTTGGCTGGCACCGGATTCTGCGCTCATGCGGGAAGTCTACCGGATGGTGTCCGCCTTGCCGTCCCTATCCTGGGGTATGCACGCGCTTCAGTGCCGGGTCTTTCTCGCCAACCACCACGCCAACGCGACCGGCACGACATAGATCGCGGCCTGGATCGGCAGTTCTTCCTGCAGCGAATAGCCATGCGACATGCCGGTCCGCAGGTTCCACCACACGGCCGCCAGCCAGCCCACGCTGAAGACCGCCGCCACGGCGCGACGCCTGCCGGGGCGGACCAGCCACATCGCACTGCCCACCAGCAGCACGCCGACGGCGATGAAGATCAGGGTGCGCATGACGCTCTTCCTCTGCGGTAGTCGTCCGTTGCGCTCACGTTATCGCAAGCGCACGCCGCACGACATGGGCCAGGCAGCACGAGGCCGCCTGACCGCGCGACTTACTTGGTGGTGTAACCGCCATTGATCAGGATGGTCTGCCCGGTGATCCACCAGCCGTCGCTGACCAGGTGGCGGATGAAGGGCACCACGTCCTCGATATCGGTCAGCCCGGTCTTGCTGTGCGGCGACAGGGCGGCCGCGGTCTTGTGGTAAGCGACGGCGTCTGCGCCTTCGGCCGGGTAGAAGAACGACGTATCCATCGGGCCGGGACCGATCGCCGTCACCGAAATGCCGCGTTCGCCGAACTCCTTGGCCGCCGCGCGGGTGAAGTGCTCCACCGGCGCCTTGGTGCCGGCGTACGACGCGTAGAACGGCGTGAAGGCGCCAAGCAGCGAGGTGACCAGCGTGACCACCTTGCCGTTGTCGTTGACGTGCTTGCCCGCCTCTTTCAGGAAGAAAAACGCGCTCTTGGCGTTGACCGCCGACATCTCGTCGTACTCGGCCTCGGAAATCTCGGCGATCGGCTTCTTCAGGACCTTGCCGACCGTGTTGATGGCAATGTCCGGACGCCCGACGGCGGCGACGGCATCGGCGAACAGGCGTTCCATGGCCGCCGCCGTGGTCAGGTCGCCCTGCAGCGCGACGGCTTTCGCCCCTGCAGCCTGGATGGCGGCGACGGTCGCGTCGGCATCGGCCTTGCTGGCCGGACTGTTGTAATGGACGGCGACGGCCGCGGCACCCTGCTGCGCAAGGTCGCGGGCGATCAGGCCGCCGAGGTTCTTGGCACCGCCGGCGATCAGGACGACTTTGCCGCGGATGGAATGGTCGGTCATGGGAATGCTCCTGGCAGGGAAGGACACCCACCGCCGCTGCAGTGGGCAGCGCGGCGAGGCACGTCTAAGATGCGATGGAAGCGTTCCGGCGGGCTTTCACGATGTCCCATCCGCTATCAAATTCTCCGGCGTCAACTCACATTAGTGAGCCGCATGAGGCGATCCCGCCCGCGAACGATCCGGCGTCCGGCGCTGCGCCGCAGTACCGGGTGCTGGCGCAGGCACACTGGCCGGATGTGGAACTGGTGCTCTGCCGGGAGGACATCCGCCAGCGCACGCTGTGGGCGATCGACGCGCCACGCCATACGGTCATCGTCCACCTGGGCGGCACGATGCGCGAACTGGATACCGAGATCGACGGCGTCGGCGCCACGCATGCCCCGCCCTCTCCCGGCGACATCTGGTTGGTGCCCGCGGGAAAGCGCTACGCCAGCCAGGCGATGGGACAGGTCATCACCTACGCCGAACTGCGCATCTCACCGACGGCGGACGTCGACATCGGTGCCGACCGGCGCGTCCCCATCGAGGGGCTCATGCCCAGGCTGGGCCATCGCGACGAATTCCTCCACTACAGCGTCGCGCGGCTGGGCAGGCTCAGCCAGCAGGACGACGATGTGTCGGCCATGATGGCCGAGCGGCTGCAACTGCTGTTGCGCCAGCATCTGTACGACGGTTACCGCTTGCCCGCCGTGCCGGCGCCGGCCCCGGCATCGCTCGCACCCCGCATGGCGCGGCAGCTCAGCGACCATATCGAGGACACGCTGGGCCAGCGCATCGCACTGGCCGACCTCGCCTCACTGGCGGGCATGAGCGTGCACCAGTTGCTGATCGCGTTCCGGCGCACCTTCGGCACGACCCCGGCGCAGTACATCCTGGCGCAGCGGTTACGCCGCGCACGCTGGTACCTGCTCAACGGCAGCGACGACATCACCGACATCGCACACGCGTGCGGGTTCGCAAGCCACAGCCACCTGAGCGCCGCGTTCAAGCGTGACACCGGCATCACCCCGCGACAGTTCCGCGACGGACTGCGCATGCGCGCGACCTACTGATCAGGACGTGCGACAGAACGCGGCGTAATCGATGTAACCGGGAAACGGCCGATCGGCCGCACAGACCGGGCACGCCGGATCGTGGCGCAGGCGGGTTTCGCGGAACCGCATGGCCAGCGCATCGAAGTGCAGCAACCTGCCGGCCAGCGTCTCGCCGGTACCGAGCAGCAGCTTGATCACTTCCGTGGCCTGCAGCAGTCCGATCACGCCGGGCAACACGCCCAGTACACCGGCCTCGGCACAGTTCGGCGCGAACTCCGGCGGGGGTGGTTCCGGGAACAGACAGCGATAGCAGGGCTGCTCGCCGCGGTGACGCCCGGCGTCGAACACGCTCACCTGCCCTTCGAACCGTTGCACGGCGCCGTACACGAGCGGCTTGCCCAGCTTCACGCAGGCGTCGTTGAGCAGGTAGCGGGCCGGGAAGTTGTCCGCGCCATCCAGCACCACGTCAACACCCTCGAGCAGACGTTCGACGTTGTCCGCGGTGACGCGCTCGGCGACCGCCTCCACCTGCGTGCGTGGATTGAGCGCGGCCAGCGTGGCCTGCGCCGACGCGACCTTCGGCTCGCCGATGCGTGCTTCGGTATGCAATATCTGGCGCTGCAGGTTGCTACGGTCCACCACGTCGTCATCCGCGATGCGCAGGTGCCCTACCCCGGCCGCCGCCAGGTAGAACGCCGCCGGCGAGCCAAGTCCACCGGCGCCGATCATCAGCACGCGTGCCTGCTGCAGGCGCTGCTGGCCGGCGACGCCCACCTCGGGCAGCAACAGATGGCGCGAATAGCGCTCGTTGAAATCGCGCGCATCGTCGGACTGCGCCGGCACGACGATCGCAAGGCGCTGTTCCCTCCACCGAGACGTGCCACCCGCGACCGAAGCCAACGTGGTGTAGCCAGCGGTTTCGAGCACGCGCGCCGTGTCCATCGAGCGCCCGCCCATCTGGCAGATCAGGACGACGCTCGCATTGCGGTCGGGCAGATGGGCTGCGGGATCGCGTTCCAGCTCCGCCTTCGCGATGCCGAGCGCCCCTTCCGCCTGGCCGCTGGCGCGTTCGTGTTCCTCGCGCACGTCGATGAACACGCTGCCCTGCGCGAGCAGCGCGGCAACGTCACGGGGTTCGATTTCGCGGATGGCCATGCGTCGATTATCGCGCAAGTCGCGGCGTCGCCCGCCTCAGCAGGCGATCACGTCCACGACATCACCGGTACGGTAGTCGCGCACCCCTTCGGGCAGCACGATCAGGGCATTGCTGTCGGCCGCCGCACGCAGCTGGTGCGACGCATCGGCCGTATTCGGCACGACCTGCAACCGGCCATCGGAGGCGCTGTCCAGCCAGCCGCGCAGGAACTCCAGTCGCTCGTGCGTCTTCCGCCACGGCGCGCCGAGGACCGCCTTCCACTGCGGCCGTGGCTCGCGTCGGCGCTGCAGACCATCCAGCAGCCCACGGCCCAACGTCATGAACGTCGCCAGCACCGAGACCGGGTTACCAGGCAGGCCCAGGAAAAGCGCACGGTCCATTTCGCCGAACAGTACCGGCATGCCCGGCTTCATGCGGACTTTCCAGAAGTGGGTACGGCCATGCGCGGCCAGCAGCCCGGGCAGATGATCCTTCTCGCCCGCAGACACGCCACCGCAGGTGATGACCACGTCGAACGCCGCAGCCGCGTCGGTGAGCAGGGTCGTCATCCGTTCGGGATCGTCGGGCAGGGTCGGCCACGCGGTTGGCTCCAGACCCTCCGCGCGCAGCAGACCCATCAGCAGTTCGCGGTTGCTGTTGTAGATCTGGCCGGGCGCCAACGGCAGGCCCGGCTCCACCAGTTCGTCACCGGTGGTGAAGACGGCCACGGTCGGGCGCTGCGTGACGGCCAACGATGCGATGCCCAACGCTGCGGCCAGCGAGACGCGCGCCGGCGTCAGCCACTGTCCCTCGGAGAGCACGTGCGTGCCAGCCACCACGTCCTCGCCGGCACGGCGAACATCGTTGCCCCGTGGCAATCCTGCCGGTACACGGACCTGGCCGTCAGCCTCGACACATGCTTCCTTCATGGCGACGGTATCGGTACCGGCCGGAAGCGGAGCACCGGTGGTGATGCGGATGCATTCGCCTGTTCCGACGTGGATATCCTGCAAGCGGCCGGCAAACTGCTCACCCGCGAGCCGCAGCGTCGTCGCTTCGTTCTGCGCAAGGCTGGCATGGGCGAAAGCGAAGCCGTCCATGCGGCTGTTGTCGAATGGCGGCAGCGAGAGCGGTGCGTTGATGTCCTCGGCCAACACGCGGCCAGCGGCCCGGCCAACGGGGACGCGTTCGGCCTTCAGCATCCGGTTGGCGGCGACGTCGCGGATGATCTCCGCAGCGGTGGCGAAATCGATGCGGGTCGGGTAACCCGTCACTTGCCGCGCTTGACGTGCCGGATCAGACGGCGCTTCTTGGCGATCTGCTTCTCGGTCAGCACGTTCTTCTTGCCTTCGTACGGGTTGGCGCCCTCGCGGAAGATGAAGCGGACCGGCGTACCGACCAGCTTGAAACGCTTGCGGAAGAAGTTTTCCAGATAGCGCTTGTAGGACTCCGGCAGCACCTTCAGGCGCGTGCCATGGACGATGAAGGTCGGTGGATTCGCGCCGCCCGGGTGCACGTAACGCAGCTTGGAGACATGCCCGCGGATGCTTGGCGGCGGATTGGTCTCGTAGGCGATCTCGAGCGCCTTGTTGACCTCGCTGGTACCGAACTCCTTGGTCGCCGACGCATGCGCGCGGTGGATCGCCTTGAACAGTTCGCGCAGCCCCGAGCCATGCAGGGCAGAGATGCGCACCACTTCGGCCCACTCGACGAAGCCCAGCTTGCGGGCGAGCAGCGCTTCGGCCTGCTCACGCTGGTAGGCGGTCAGTCCATCCCACTTGTTGATCCCCACCACCAGCGCACGGCCGGCATCGAGCACGGCACCGAGCACGCTCGCGTCCTGGTCGGTGACGCCCTCAGTCGCGTCCAGCAGCAGCACGGCCACCTGGCATTGCTCGATGGCCTGCAGCGTCTTGACCACGCTGAATTTCTCGACGGCCTCCTCCACCTTGCCTTTTCGACGCAGGCCGGCGGTGTCGATCAAACGGTACTGGCGGCCATCGCGCTCCATGTCCACGGCGATGGAATCGCGCGTGGTGCCAGGCACCTCGGACGCGATCATGCGCTCTTCGCCCAGCAGGCGGTTCACCAGCGTCGACTTGCCCACGTTCGGGCGCCCCACGAAAGCCACGCGCATGCGGTTCGGATCGTTGTCCAAGCCCGCGGAGCCGCCTTCTTCGGGCAGGCGCTGGTGCACTTCTTCCAGCAGGTCGTCGATGCCCTGGCGGTGCGAGGCAGAGATCGTAATGACGTCGGCGAACCCATAGCGCGCGAAATCCGCGATCGCGGTGGTCTCGTTGATGCCGTCGATCTTGTTGATGACCAGCAACGTGGGGCGTGACGTCTTGCGCAGCCAGGCCAGGATGTCGTCATCCAGCGCGGAGGCGCCCTCGCGGCCATCGACGATGAACAGGACCAGGTCGGCCTCTTCGGCCGCGGCGCGCGCCTGCCGTGCGGTCGCGCCGGCCAGACCTTCCTCTTCGCCGGCGATGCCGCCGGTATCGACCACCAGGAACGGGTCCTCCTCATCGAGGCGGCAGACACCGTAGTTGCGGTCACGGGTCACGCCCGGCTGGTCGTGGACCAGCGCGTCACGACTGCGGGTCAGCGCGTTGAACAGGGTGGATTTGCCGACATTGGGACGGCCCACCAGGGCGACGAGGGGCAGCATGCAGGGGGCAACCGTGAAGAAAGGGGGCGCCGGACGCTCGCCGTCGCGCGGGTGGCGCGACCGCTCCGGTCGATCAAGGGGTCGCCATGGTAGCGGAATACGCCCCCCTTCGCGAAAAAGGGCCGCAATGCGGCCCTTTCCTGAAACTCGGAGGAGCGGCCTGGCCGCTCCTTCATCGGATCACTTGAACCCGAATGCGGTCAGCCCGCCTTCCACATCCTGCACCAGCAGGATGCCGTCAGCCACGACCGGCTTGCCACGGATGGCCTTGCCGCCGACGCGCGCACGCGCCGCGACATCGCCGTTGTCCGTCTTCAGCCAGTGCAGGTAGCCGTCGTAATCACCGACCACCGCGTAATCACCATGGATCGTCGGCGCGGTGAGCGACCGGCGTGCCAGCGTGGTGTTCGACCACAGCGCGCTGCCGCTGTACTTGTCCAGCCCCCACACCGTACCGGCCGGGTCGGACACGACAACGGCGCTGCTGGTCACGCCCAGACCACCGGCGCCCCCATTGTCGCGGGTCCACAGCGGACGCCCGGATGGGCCTTCGAGGGCGACCGTTTCCTTCTTGAAACTGGTGACGTACAGCGTGCTGCCTTCCAAGACGGGGGCACCGTCCACGTCAGCCATGCGTTCCAGCTCGCTGCGGCCTTCCGGAATGCCGACGGCCTGCGTCCACATCGGACGACCGTCGTTGCCGGCCAGCGCCGTGACCGTGCCGTCGTCGCTGGCCGCGAACACCACGCCCGGACCCGTTACGACCGGCGCGTTGCCGCGCACCGTGAGACTGGGGAGTTCGTTGTTCCAGAACCAGCGACGCTCGCCGCTTTCCACCGACAACGCCGTCACTCGTCCGTCATTGGTGCGAACGTAGACCATGCCCTGGCCGATGGCCGGTGCCGCGATGACCTCGTTGGGCACTTTCGCCTGCCACTTCTCCGCGCCCGTCGCTGCGTCCAGGGCAATGACCTGTCCGTCGAGGGTGCCCACGACCACCAGCCCGTCCCCGGCACCCGGACCGCCAGAAAGACGCAGGTCGGACTTGTACTGCCACACCTGCTTGCCCGTCTGCAGGTCGAACGCACGCACCCCGCCTTCCACCGCTGCGGCATAAACACGACCGTCGTCGACCACGGGCACCTGCT
The DNA here is from genome assembly GCF_014851815.1 of Pseudoxanthomonas sp. PXM01. Lineage (GTDB taxonomy): Bacteria > Pseudomonadota > Gammaproteobacteria > Xanthomonadales > Xanthomonadaceae > Pseudoxanthomonas_A. The sequence continues at coordinate 294,093 of NZ_JACVAJ010000001.1, read as the reverse complement.
GCAGGCCGAGGCGCTTCTCGCCTTTGCCCACGTTCGCGCTCCACAGCTTGGAAACCGACGTGACCGGCGTGAAGTCGACCAACTCCGCAGGATCGACCGGCTTTTCGCCTTCCTTTTCCTTGCCGGAGAACCAGCCCTTCACCGTGCTGCAGCCGCCGAGCGCGGCCACGATCGTGGCGGCCGCGACCAGGCGAACCACGGGACCGGTAGCGCGCTTCATGCTGCACCTCCGGTCTTGGGCGGCGTGCCGCCGGCATCGATCAACTTCAACTCCACCAGCCGGCGCTGCGGAGAAACCGCATCCAGCGTGGTCAACGCGCGGGTGTAGGCATCCTGCGCTTCCTTTGACTTGCCGGTCGCCAGCAACGCATCGCCACGCACTTCGAGGCTGGAGGCATCGTCTGCCTTGTCCAGCACCTTCAACGCATCATCATGCTTGCCCGCATCGATCAGCAGGCGTGCGAGCCGCAGATTCACCAACGGCCGCAACGCATTGTCAGGGGTAAGGGTGCGCAGCGTGGCAATAGCGGCATCACGTTCGCCAGCCTGGATCTGCGCCTTGGCCAATTGCAGTCCGGCGACGTCGGCGTACAGCGCGTCCTCCTTGACCAGCGCATCCACCGCGCCCTGGGTCTGCTTGAGATCGCCCTTGGCGAGCCCTTCGACGGCAGCCTGATAGCTCTGGTACGCCTGCTCCTTCTTGCCGGCCTGGTCCTTCTGCCACCACTGCCAGCCGAGGATCACACCCAGCCCCAGGACCACGCCGCCCAACAGGCCGGCACCATTGTTCTTCAGCCAGCTGCGGACACGTTCGCTTTGTTCGTGCTCGTCGAGCAGATCGTCAATCGCCATGCGCTCTCTTGCCCCGTCTCAGGCGGGGTCTCGGTCTAGGTTGGACAAACCCGCACGCGGGTCAGTCAACGACCGGCGCCAGGGAACCCTCAGAGGATACCGTAAAGCGTGCGACATTCGCTCGCTGGTACGGCGCCAGATCCACCGTACTACCCGCTTGCTGAACGTCGACCGCCGTCGCATCGCCGAGCTTGATGCGGCCCACCTCGCCCTGCGCGTAGCGCCGCTCATCGCCCGCACGCAGCAACGCGTGCTCGACCTTGCGGCCATCGGGCGCGTTGACCTCTACCCAGCTGTCGCCCTTGAACGACAGCGAGAGCCAAGGTGTCGCCGCACGAGGCAACGGCGCCATCGAGGCGACGTAAGGAGCCGCCTGAGGCTTGACTGCAGGAGACGATGCGTCCGCCATCGGGCCCGCACGCGGCGCGACCGGCACCACGTCCAGCGACGCGGTGGCGGCATCCGGCGAAGGACCGGACGAAGGACGCAACGCCATCCACACCGGCGTGGCGATGACGAGCGTCAGCACGACATAGACCGCACGCCGCTTGAAACTCTCGAAGAAGTACTGGAAACGAGGGGTGTGGGAATGGCTGACCAGCTCGGCCGGCCTCGCCACCACCGTCTCCGCCTGCTGCAGGAACGGCTCCACATCCACTTTCAGCAGGCGGCCATAGCTGCGCAATTGACCCCGGACGAATACCACGCCCCCGGACTGGTCCCATTGCCCCGCTTCAAGCGACTGGATCACCCGCACGGGCATCTTCAGCCGCTGACTGATCTCCTGCACCGACAGGCCGGCCCGCTCGCGTGCCGCCTTCAAGACCACGCCGCACCCCTGCGGCGTGGGCACATCCCCGACTACCGATTGCATCATGGCCCTGCATTTCCCCCGGTTGTGACGTCCTGCGCGTCGGGGAACTCCGCCCGAATCCGCTGAACATATCGACTGGCAGCGGCCTTGTCGCCGAGTCTATCCTCGATTTGTGATGCGAGTTTCAACACAGCGGCGCTGGCGGGCGCCGCCGCCAACCTGCGTTCGACGAACGCGCGGGCCGACATGTACTGCTGCTGGCGGAACTCGAGTTCGCCCATGGCTTCCAGTGCGACCGCATTTGCCGGCTCCTGCGCGAGCGCCTGACGCAGGTCACGCGCCGCGCGCTCGTCCTGACCGGACTTCAGCGCGCAGCTTCCCGCATTGGCCATGGCCGAGGCAGGGGTGGCGTAACCGGGGGCCTGGATCGCACGGTCGAACCACACCAGCGACTCCGCAGCAAACCCGTTTGCGCACAGCCAGGTACCGTAATTGTTCAGCGCCGCGCCCTGCGAAGGAGCCAACTCTGCAGCACGCTTGTAGTGCTTTCCAGCCGCGTCGCTGTTGCCGCGCTGGTCTTCGACCACCGCGAGCACGGTCGTCGCATCAGCCGAGCCGGCATCCAGCTTCAGCGCTGCGCGCGCGTCCTTCTCAGCCGCATCAGGCTCGCCCGCCTGCAGTCGCTGCACCGCACGGGCCAGCAGTGTCTGCAAGGCTTGGCGGCGCTTCACCTCAGGACTGTCGCCAACCGAGTACTCAGGCGTTGTCTGCTGCCCGGACATGGGCTCCATTTTGCCCTTGGGTCGGACGAAGGTCAGGCGGCTGCAGGCCGTAGCCAGCAATAGAGTGATCAGCAGCAGGCAGATCGCCTTAGGCCGCATCGTCGATGCCCTTTTCCTGCAACTGCCGGCGGAATTCTGCCTGGCGACGGGTCCGGTCCATGACCTGTCCCTTCAGCTGACCGCAGGCGGCGTCGATATCGTCGCCCCGGGTCCGGCGGACCATGGTCAACACCTGGGAATCGAGCAGCAGCTTCTGGAAGGCGCGGATGTCTTCCTCTGGTGCACGCTCATAGCGTGTTCCAGGGAACGGGTTGAACGGGATGAGGTTGACCTTGCCGGCATCTTTCAGCTGCGCGGCATTGCTGAACTTGCGCATCAGCTGCGCCAGTTGGCGCGCATGCTCGGGCTGGTCGTTGACGCCTTTCATCAGGGTGTACTCGAACGTCACCGAATCGCGCTTCTTGTTGGCGCGCAGGTAGCGGACGCACGACGCCATCAGTTCGGCGATCGGATACTTCTTGTTGAGCGGCACCAACTGTTCGCGCAGCGCATCGTTGGGTGCATGCAGCGAGACCGCGAGCGATACGTCGGTCTCGGTGGAGAGCCGATCAATCATCGGCACCAAGCCGGAGGTCGACAGGGTGACGCGCTTGCTCGCCAAACCGTAGCCCAGATCGTCGCGCATGATGTTCATCGCGCGCACGACGTTGTCGAAATTGAGCAGAGGCTCGCCCATGCCCATCATCACCACGTTGGTGAGGCGACGGTTCTGTGCGGGCACGTTGCCCAGGTGGCGCGCCGTCACCCACACCTGCCCGATGATCTCGGCGGTCGTCAGGTTGCGGTTGAACCCCTGCGTGGCGGTCGAGCAAAAAGTACAGTTCAAACCGCAACCGACCTGCGAGGACACACACAGCGTGCCGCGGCTCTTGTCGGGAATGTAGACGGTTTCGACGGCATTCTTGCCGTCCACGCCCATACCGAGCAGCCACTTGTGGGTGCCGTCGGTGGAGGGCTTATCAAACACTACTTGCGGCACAACGACTTCAGCATGCTCCTGCAGCTTCGCGCGCAGGTTCTTGCCGAGATCGGTCATCTCATTGAAGTCGGTGACGTACCGGTGATGGATCCACTTCATCACCTGATGCGCACGGAACTTCTGCTCGCCCAGCTTACCGACGAAGAACCGCTCAAGACCCTCACGATCCAGGTCCATCAGGTTCTGTTTCGCGGACACGGACGCGCCGATAGCCACGGACGGAGCGTCCGTGGCCAGCTTCAACTCGATCGGCGGCAGTTCGTGGCTGCTCATCGTCTATCGCTTAGCGCGAGAACACTTCGGTCGCAGCGAAGAAATACGCGATCTCGATGTTCGCGTTCTCGACCGAGTCCGAACCGTGTGCCGCGTTGGCGTCGATGGAGTCGGCGAAGTCGGCGCGGATCGTGCCCGGCGCAGCGTCCTTCGGGTTGGTGGCGCCGAGGATGTCGCGATGCTTCAGCACAGCGTTCTCACCTTCCAGCACCTGGATGGCGACCGGACCGGAGATCATGAATTCGACCAGCGCATTGAAGAACGGACGCTCGCGGTGCACGGCGTAGAAACCTTCGGCCTCACGACGCGACAGGTGCTTCATCTTCGCGGCGACGATCTTCAGGCCGTTCTTTTCGAAACGGGCATAGATTTCGCCGATGACGTTCTTGGCAACGGCATCGGGCTTGACGATCGACAGGGTGCGCTCCAGCGCCATGGGGATTATCTCCGTTGGGCGGGCCACTGAAGGCCCAAGGTTAACATGAAAAACCCGCGTCGAAACGCGGGCTTAGACCAGAAAGCGTAGCGAGATTCTAACGTATCCGACGGAAGTGTGCAGCCGGGGGACGGGCAGATTTGCTGCTTCGCAGCATGACACCCCGACCCGCCCAGACAGACAATGAGTCAAACAAGCGTTTGATTCAGTCCCGGAGGGGGTCATGGGCAACACCACGCATTTCTCGACCAAGGAGCGGATCCTGGGAGCGGCCGAAGAGCTGTTCGCCCAGCACGGGTTCGCCGGCACCTCCCTGCGGCAGGTCACCAGCCGGGCGGACGTCAACATCGCCGCGGTCAACTATCACTTCGGCAGCAAGGAAAACCTCGTCAACGAGGTGTTCCGCAGGCGCATGGACGACATGACCGTGGCGCGCCTTTCGCTGCTGGAAAAGGCGCTGGCCGACCGCCCCGGCGAGCTTGAGCCCATCCTGGCCGCCTTCGTCGAGCCCGCTCTGGCCCTGGCCCAGGACCGGCATGGCGGTGGTGCCTTCGTCCGGGTCATCGCGCGCGCCTACGCCGAGAAGAACGACGGCCTGCGCAAGTTCCTCTCCGACCACTACGGCCACGTGCTGCGCGAGTTCGGCAAGGCCATCGCCACCTGCGTGCCCGACCTCAGCAAGGAGGAGCTGTACTGGCGACTCGATTTTTTCTCCGGGGCATTGACCTACGCCATGGCCGATTTCGGCCTGATCAAGCGCCCCACGGGTGTCACGGAGGCAGCGCACCGTGAGCGTGCCGCCCGTGAACTGATCCGCTTCGCCGAGGCCGGCCTGCGCGCCGACCGCACCTAAACCCCTGCAATCCAAGGAAATCCCATGTCCAATCCCCTGCTTGTTCGCAAGGCGGCCGTGCTGGGCGCCGGCGTGATGGGCGCGCAGATCGCCGCGCACCTCACCAATGCCGGTGTCGACACCGTCCTGTTCGACCTGCCCGCCAAGGACGGCCATCCCGACGGCATCGTGCACAAGGCGATCGCCAATCTGGCGAAGCTGAGCCCCGCTCCGCTGGCCAGCAAGTCGCTGGCCGAATCCATCACGGCGGCCAACTACGAGACCGGCTTGGAGCACCTGAAGGGCTGCGACCTGATCATCGAGGCCATCGCCGAGCGGATGGACTGGAAGCAGGACCTGTACAAGAAGATCGCGCCGTTCGTGGCGGACCATGCCGTTCTGGCCAGCAATACCTCGGGCCTGGGCATCAACAAGCTGGCGGAGGTGCTTCCTGAGCAACTCCGCCACCGCTTCTGCGGCGTCCACTTCTTCAACCCGCCGCGCTACATGCACTTGGCCGAGCTGATCCCGGCCAAATCCACCGATGCCTCGGTGCTCGAAGGCCTGGAAAGCTTCCTGACCAGCACGCTCGGCAAGGGCGTGGTGTACGCCAAGGACACCCCCAATTTCATCGGCAACCGCATCGGCGTGTTCTCGATCCTCGCTACCGCCCACCACACCGGCGAGTTCAAGCTGGGTTTCGACGAGGTGGACGCCATCACCGGCCCGCTGATCGGGCGGCCGAAGTCGGCGACCTACCGCACCTCGGACGTGGTCGGTCTGGACACGATGGCCCACGTCATCAAGACGATGGCCGACACCCTGCCGGAGGATCCGTGGCACGGCTACTTCAAGTCGCCGAAGTGGCTGGAAGCGCTGATCGCCAAGGGTGCGCTGGGCCAGAAGACCGGCGCGGGCATCTTCCGCAAGGTCGGCAAGGACATCGTCGTCCTCGACCTGGAGAAGCAGGACTATCGCGCGTCCGATCGCACCGCGGCACCCGAGGTGGTCGAGATCCTGAAGATCCGCAACCCGGCCGAGAAGTTCGCCAAGCTTCGCGAGAGCCAGCATCCGCAGGCGCAGTTCCTGTGGGCGGTGTTCCGCGACCTGTTCCACTACAGCGCCTACCACCTGGCCGACATCGCCGAGACCGCGCGCGACGTCGATCTGGCCATCCGCTGGGGCTACGGCTGGTCGCTGGGTCCGTTCGAAACCTGGCAGGCCGCTGGCTGGAAGCAGGTGGCGCAGTGGATTGCCGACGACATCGTGGCCGGCAAGGCCATGAGCAGCGCGCCGCTGCCGAACTGGGTGTTCGACGGCCGCGAAGGCGTGCATGCGGCGGAGGGCAGCTACAGCCCGGTCAAGAACGCCAAGCTGCCACGCTCCTCGCTGGCCGTGTACAAGCGCCAGCGCTTCCCCGATCCGCTGCTGGGTGAAACCTTCCCGCAGGGCGAGACGGTGTTCGAGAACGACGGCGTGCGCTTGTGGACCGACGGCGACGGTATCGGCGTGGTCAGTTTCAAGACCAAGATGCATACCGTGTCCGACGCCGTGCTGGACGGCCTGCAACAGGCGATCACGATTGCCGAGCAGAAGTTCAAGGGCCTGGTGATCTGGCAGCCGAAGGAGCCGTTCTCCGCCGGTGCCGATCTCGCCGGCGCACTGGGCGCCCTGCAGGCCGGCAAGATCGCCGAGTTCGAGGCGATGGTCGCCAACTTCCAGGCCACCAGCCAGCGCATCAAGTATTCGCTCGTGCCGGTCGTGGCGGCGGTGCGCGGGCTGGCGCTGGGCGGTGGATGCGAGTTCCAGATGCACAGTGCACGCACCGTCGCTCACCTGGAGAGCTACATCGGCCTGGTCGAGGCCGGCGTCGGCCTGCTGCCGGCCGGTGGCGGCTTGAAGGAAATCGCGGTGCGCGCGTCGCAGGCGGCGGGCCCGGGCGGTGATGTGTTCGCCGAACTCAAGAAGACCTTCGAGACCGTCGCGATGGCCAAGGTGTCCGCCTCCGCCGTCGAGGCGAAGGAACTGGGGCTGGTGCGTGCCGGCCACAAGGTCGCGTTCAACGCCTACGAACTGCTGCATATCGCCAAGCAGGAAGCGCTGGCGCTGGCCGAGACCGGTTACCGTCCGCCCCTGCCCGCCCGCCGCATCCAGGTGGCCGGCGATGTCGGCATCGCGACCTTCAAGATGATGCTGGTCAACATGCTGGAAGGCCGCTTCATCAGCCCGTACGACTACGAGATCGCCGTGCGCATCGCCACCGTGCTGTGCGGTGGCGAAGTCGACCGCGGTGCACTCGTCGACGAGGAGTGGCTGCTGAAGCTGGAACGCCAGCATTTCGTCGAACTGGCCCAGCAGGAAAAGACCCAGGCCCGCATCGCGCACATGCTGAAGACCGGCAAGCCGCTGCGTAACTGACCGCCGACGACACAGGACATAGAGACATGAGCAAGCAAGTACAGGAAGCCTACATCGTCGCCGCCACCCGTACCCCGGTCGGCAAGGCGCCCAAGGGCGTGTTCCGCAACACCCGTCCCGACGACATGCTGGCGCACGTGCTGAAGTCGGTCGTGGCGCAGGCGCCGGGCATCGACCTCAATCGCATCGACGACGCCATCATCGGCTGCGCGATGCCCGAGGGCGAGCAAGGCATGAACGTGGCGCGCATCGGCCTACTGCTGGCCGGCCTGCCGAACACGATCGCGGCGCAGACCATCAACCGCTTCTGCTCGTCCGGCCTGCAGGCCGTGGCGATGGCGGCGGACCAGATCCGCCTAGGTAACGCCGACCTGATGCTGGCCGGCGGCACCGAGAGCATGAGCATGGTGCCGATGATGGGCAACAAGATCGCCATGGCCCCCAGCGTGTTCGACAACGACCACGTGGCCATCGCTTATGGCATGGGCATCACCGCCGAGAAGGTCGCCGAGGAATGGAAGGTCTCGCGCGAGGACCAGGACGCCTTCGCCGTCGCCTCGCACCAGAAGGCGCTGGCCGCGCAGGCTGCCGGCGAGTTCAGGGACGAGATCAGTCCGTACGAAGTGATCTCGCGCCAACCCGACCTCGCCGGCAACACCGTGCGCCTGAAGAAGCTGCTGGTCGAACAGGATGAAGGCCCGCGCGCCGACACCTCGCTGGAAGGCCTGGCCAAGCTGCGCACCGTGTTCCGCAACCCGCAGTTCGGTGGCACCGTGACCGCTGGTACGTCTTCGCAGATGAGCGACGGCGCGGCCGGCGTTCTGCTGGCCTCGGAGCAGGCAATCAAGGACTACGGCCTGACCCCGCTCGCCCGCTTCGTCAGCTTCTCGGTCGCCGGCGTGCGCCCCGAAGTGATGGGCATCGGTCCGATCGCCGCAATCCCGAAGGCGCTGAAGCAGGCCGGCCTGACCAAGGACCAGCTGGACTGGATCGAGCTCAACGAAGCCTTCGCCGCGCAGGCGCTGGCCGTGATCCGCGACAGCGAGCTGGATCCCTCTAAGATCAACCCGCTGGGCGGCGCCATCGCCCTCGGCCACCCGCTGGGTGCCACCGGTGCGATCCGTACCGCCACCATCGTCCATGGCATGCGTCGTCGCCAGCAGAAGTACGGCATGGTGACGATGTGCATCGGCACCGGCATGGGCGCGGCGGGCATCTTCGAATCGCTGTAAGCAGACCGTTCGCCCGCCTGAACGAGGAATGGCGCCGGAAGGCGCCATTCCTTTGCATTCGGTGAGCGTGATCAGGCCATGCGCGTGCCGTCGGGCACCGGGCGTTCGACCGTCGTGACCACCACGCCTTCGTCGGTGTGAAATCCGGTCAGCAGGAACTCCGATATGAAAGGACCGACCTGCTTGGGCGGGAAATTGATGACACCCACGATCTGGCGTCCGACCAGATCTTCGGGCGCATACAGCGACCGGATCTGCGCGCTGGTCTTCTTCACCCCATAGGGTCCGAAGTCGACCCATACCTTCCACGCCGGCTTTCGCGCCTCCGGAAATGGCTCGACCCTCTGCACGGTGCCCGCGCACAACCAGACACGCATGAAGTCGTCCCACCCGATCGGGTCTGCAGTTCCGCTCATGGTCGCTGCCCCTGTTCCATCCGCGCCTTCCACGCATCCTTCGCTTCGGCCCACCAGTAGCTGAGCTGGGCACCCAGGAATCCTGCTGGCTTCATCGCCGATACCAGGCCATAGGCACCGAACTCACGCCAACGTCCGTCGCCTTCCGCAATGGCAGAGGCTACGACTTCGCCAGCCAGCGTCGTCGGGGCCACACCGTGCCCGCCGAATGCCTGCGCCACCCAGAGACCGGGCTCGACCTGCCCGATCTGCGGCATCTCGTGACGTGCGTAGCTCATGAGGCCCGACCAGGCGTAGTCGATACCCACCCCTTCCAGTTGCGGAAAGACCTTCAACATGTCGCGGTACAGCAGGCGTCTGACCGCATGTGGCGAGCGGTCGAGGATGGAGATGCGCCCTCCCCACAGCAAACGGGAATCGGGCAGCGGCCGGTAATAGTCGAATGCGAAGCGCGTGTCGTAGACCGCGGCACGGGTACGCATCGCCTCCTCCAGCCGTGCACCCAGTGGCGTCGTAACCATGACGTAGGTCGCGATGGGCAGGACACCGGCGTCCACCCGCCTGTGCAGACCCGCCAGATACCCACCGCAGGCAAGCACTACCTGCCTGGCATCAATGCTTCCCGAAGGCGTCGTGACGCGCCAACCGTCGCGGGTACGGTGCAGCGACACCGCCGGCGACCGGGCGAACAGCGAAACGCCCTGCTCAGCCGCTACGCGCACGAGCCCGTTGGCATACTTCAATGGATGGAAGTGGAACGCCCGCGGTTCGTACAGGGCGTCGTGATAGCGGGTCGTGCGCAGTTGGCGACGGACCTCGTCGCGATCCATCCATTGCCAGTCCTGACCGAAGGTATCCAGGAGCAGCGCCTGCCGCTGCCTGAGCACCTCCCGGTCGTCGAACCAGTTCGCCCAGATGATCCCCGCCTGGGTGTCATCGCACGCGATGCCATATCGGGTAATACGACGACGGATCAGTTCCACCGCCTCCGTCGTCCCTGCGTACAAGGCGTTCGCACGCACCGGCCCAAGATCGCGTAGCAGTGAGGCTTCACCACGCGAAAAGCCGCCGAACACGAACCCGCCATTGCGCCCGGAAGCACCGAATGCCGGCGTATCCGCTTCCACCAGCACAACATCGCGTACACCGCGTTCGGCCAAACCCAGCGCCGTGTTCAAACCGGCGAAACCACCGCCCACGACGCAGACCTCTGCCTCGACGCGTGACTGCAGCACTTGCAGCGCCGGAGCAGTGCCTGCCGTCTCCGCATAATAGTTGCGCGATGCCATCTGCACGGAGCCATCTCCAAACGCGGGCAGCGGCGCGGCGCGTCTACGCCGCACCCACCCCACGGCAATCCGCTCAGCCGAGGTCCTGCACGCCCAACTCGTTCAGGGCACTCTGCATCATGCTTCGCGCTGCGTCGCTGAGCTTCTCATGGTCGAGTGCGTAGCGGATCGTCGCCTCGATCAGGCCGATGTGGGTACCGCAGTCGAAACGCGTGCCCTGGAACCGATAGGCATGAACAGGCTTCTCCGCAAGCAGCGCCGCGATCGCATCGGTCAGCTGGATCTCGCCGCCCGCGCCCGGCGTCGTGCTCTCCAGCAGCGAAAAGATGCGCGCGTCGAGGACATAACGCCCCACGACGGCCAGCGTGCTCGGCGCGACGTCGGGCTTCGGCTTCTCGACGATGGCACTGATGCGCCCCTCGCGGCCATTGAACGCCTCGGTCGCGACGATACCGTAGCTGCCCGTCTGCTCCCGCGGCACGTCCTGCACCGCGATGACGCTGCTGCCACCGGCTTCGGCCGCATCGGCCATCTGCTTCAGCGCACCGGGACCGCGGTTCCAGATCAGGTCGTCGGGGAGCAGGACCGCGAACGGTTCGTCGCCGACGATCGGCTTGGCGCACAACACCGCATGCCCAAGGCCCAGAGCTTCGGCCTGGGTGACGAATACCGCACGCACGTGCGGCGGCAGCACGTTGCGGACCAGTTCCAACTGTTCCGCTTTGCCGGAGCGCTCTAGCTTCTGTTCGAGTTCGTAGGCCTTGTCGAAATAGTCCGCCACCGCATGCTTGTAGCGGTTGGTCACGAAGATGAGCGTGTCGCAACCAGCCTCGACGGCTTCGTCAACGGCGTACTGGATCAGCGGCCGATCGATGATCGGCAGCATCTCCTTCGGAACGGTCTTGGTCGCTGGCAGGAAGCGGGTGCCGAGCCCAGCGACGGGAAACACGGCCTTGCGGATTCTGGCTCGGGTCATCGGATCCTACGCGCGTCACGGCTGGGAAAGACCACGATATTACCCGACGCTTCATCCTGATCGCTCGCCAGAGGCGCGAATTCCGGAACAGCGACCCTGAGTACCTCGCCAAGCTCTGCGGTGTCGTAACGGGTGTACGCGGCGCGCAGCCGTTGCAGGGCGAGCTCCAAGAACTCTGGTGACACATCGCGCGCCAGCGCCTTCATGATCTTAGAATGCGACGTGGGCTGATAACGTTCGTCGGCATGGAACAACGTCTCATGCAGCTTTTCGCCCGGGCGCAATCCCGTGTAGACGATGGCGATGTCGCGCCCCGGCTGCTTGCCGGCCAGGCGGATCATCTGCTCCGCCAGGAGCCGGATCGGCACCGGATCACCCATGTCCAACGTGTAGATCGATGCGTGGGCCGCACCCGATGCCGCCTGCAGGATCAGCTGGCAGGCCTCCGGAATGGTCATGAAGTAACGCGTGACGTCCGGATCGGTGACCGTCACCGGCCCCCCCTTTCGGATCTGTTCGCGGAACAGAGGTACCACGCTGCCAGCCGAATCCAGGACGTTGCCGAACCGCACCGTTACATAACGCGTACTGGAACGACCGTCGTCCAGCGCCTGGCACGCCATCTCAGCAAGCCGCTTGGTCGCGCCGAGCACGTTCACCGGATCTACCGCCTTGTCGGTCGAGATCAGCACGAACGTGCCGACCCCCGACTCCCGGCACGCCCGCGCCACGGTTTCCGTCGCGAGTACGTTGTTTCCGACCGCTTCCCGCAGGTGTCCTTCAAGCAAGGGCACCTGCTTGTACGCGGCGGCATGGAACACGGCATCCGGCTCGGCGACACGCAGTGCATGCGCGATCACGGCAGGGTCACCGCAATTGCCCAGCACGGGAAGAACCTCAAGATCGGGGAACGCGCGCCGCAGATCACCCTGGATGGTGATAAGCGCCAACTCGTCGATCTCCACCAGGGCTATCCGCTGCGCGCCATGTCGCGCGCACTGGCGGCACAGCTCCGAGCCGATCGAACCGCCAGCGCCCGTCACCATGACGGTGCGCCCGCCCAGCCAGCCGCGTATCAGCTTCCAGTCCGGCGTGACCGACTTGCGGCCCAACAGGTCTTCGATCGCGACTTCCTTCAGATCGCCCGGCATGGACTGTCCTTCCAGGACATTGACCAGGCGCGGGACCATCCGGAACGGGAGCCCGGTGCTCTCGCAGATCGCAACGACGCGCTGCATTGCGGGGGCGTCCAGCGATGGCATGGCGATGACGAGCATCCGTGCCGCGGTCTCGCGTGCGACGGCGGCGGCATTCTCCAGTCCACCGAGCACTGGAATACCGAGCAGCTTCGATCCATGGAGCCGTGGAGCATCGTCCAGGAAGGCTACCGGGTGGTACACACCGGTACGCCGAAGCTCGCGAACGAGCGCTTCGCCCGCGCGACCAGCCCCGAGGACGAGTACGCGAGATGCGCTTTCGGTCGTGCGCTGGACCTGACTGTCCTTCCAGGCGCGATAGGCCAATCGCGGCAGGCCGAGGAATCCCACCAGCGCAAAGGGGTAGAAGCCGAGAACAGCCCGGGGCGTAGATCCGAAACGATTGTAGAAAAACAGGCCCAGCACGACGCCCAGGAACCCCAGCGCACAGGCCTTGACGATGTTCCACAGGTCCGGAAGGCTGGCGAAGCGCCAAAGCCCGCGATAGAGCCCCATCCACCAGAACACGGCCCCCTGGGCCAACAGCACGACCGCGATCTCGTTCGACCAGAGCGGAAACTCGGGCGTGTGCGGCAGCATGGCGTAGCGCAGCCGGTGCAGCACCTGCCAACACAGCCAGACCATGGCCAGATCGTGAGCCGCCACGAGCGCACGGGGAATGAAGCCCCCCAATCGATCCCGCCAGGATTCCATCAGTTCCTTCTCCAACGACTAATCACGCCATCCCCGGCGCAACAAAACCCAGAGCGTCCCGCCAACAACGTAGGTCAACGCCACAATCAGGAGGGTGGCGGCCCATGTGGTCGACGGCCATGCGAGGCTTAACAATATGCTAATACTACCGAACGCCATGTAAACCAAGGTGACAGCGGTATGTCCAAAGCGCCTTGAGCACCTCTGGTAGAGGTGTCCCACATGCGGCGACCACCACTGCTCTCCGCGAAGCATGCGCCCCGCCAATGTGAAGCCCGCGTCGATAAGGAATGCGCACAACGGGATCAGCAACAACGGGGCGGTAACCGGTGGCATCGTGGTCAACGCGGCGGCGGCCAGCCCCGCCAGGATGAAACCAAGTGCGCCGCTGCCCACATCTCCCAGGAATATCCGCGCGTTCGGAAAATTGAACGGCAAAAAGCCCAGGCAACCCGCCAGGAGCGCCAATGCCAGCCAGCGCCACTCGCCCGCCAACAGTCCCGCATATGCCAAGGCCGTCAGCCCGGCCTGGGTGGTAGCCAGACCGTTGATGCCATCCATAAAGTTCCACACATTGACCAGCACCATGACAGCCCCGAAGGCCAACACCGCCGGTAGCCAATGTCCGCTGTGCCACCCTGCCCCGGCGGCCAGCATCAGGGCAGCCACCGCCTGGACCGCCAGCCTCAACCAAGGGGACAGCGGCCGATGGTCGTCCCACCATCCAATGCCGGCCACGATCAGCAGGCCAGGCAGAAAACCGATCCACAGCGCGCGAAAGGACGTATCGCGCGACATGAGATAAAACCCGACAGTCAGCACTACCAGCACGATGGAGATGCCGCCGCCTCGTGGGGTGGCGACCTGGTGGCTGCGCCTGTCACCGGGCTGGTCCATCAGATTGCCGCGCAGGGCGTAGCGCCGCGCGCACCATGTGGCCGCGGCGGTAATCAATGCGATCAGTGCCAGCCAGACGGCCAGAGGCGGCATCAAACCACCGCGTAGTTCAATAGCGGCTTGACCGTGCCCCACTCCTTGCAACTCGGGCATTGCCAGTGGTGCGTCCGGGCACCGAAACCGCATCGCGTGCAGCGGTAGCTCGGATTACGCACCAGCAACTGGTCGGTGATGTGCTTCAGGTCATGCAGGGTGGCTGCGGGATCAGCGCCCTCTGCCAGCGTGAGATCGATCAGTGAGGCCTCACCCCTGACCGATGGCCTGTCCTTCAGCTGGCGCGCAAGATAGGCGCGCGCGGCCGCAACGCCGTCCTGACGCTCCACCAGTTTCGTCAGCGCGAGCACCGGCGCGATACCCCGATAGTGCTCGCACATCTCCGACAGGAACGCGCGTGCGCCCGACAGATCGCCGACCTGGTCGTAGCTGGTCAGCAGACTGGGAAGAACCTCGGGGAGGTAATCCGGATCGTGCCGTGCGGCGCGCTCGAAGGCACGGATTGCCGCTTCGGCATTGCCCGCGTCCACCTCGATCCGCCCTTCGATGATGCCGGCGCGCACGCTGCCGGCATCCGCCTGGTAAGCGCGCGCAACAGCGGCACGCGCAGCCTCGATATTGTTCGCCGTGCGCTGCCGTTCGGCCAGCTCGCACTCGAACTGGGCCACCAGCTTGCCCATCGGCTCCGTCGTGACCTCTTCATAGCGCCTGGCGTTGTCGATCGCCTTTTCCCAATCACGCTCCGCCTGATAGATGCCGATCAAATGCTTGAGCGCCTGCGGCGCACGTTGATCGATCTGCGCCAGATCCGTAAAGACGGTTTCCGCCCGATCGAGAAGACCCGACCGCATGTAATCCTCACCCAAGGCAAGCAAGGCCTGCACGCGCTGCGCGTCGCTCAGGTCGGCACGTTGCACGAGGCCTTGATGAAGGCGGATGGCGCGATCCACTTCGCCACGGCGACGGAACAGATGCCCCAGTGCGACCTGGGTTTCGAACGTCTCCTTGTCCAGTTCCGCGATATGCAGGAACAGTTCGATCGCCTTGTCAGGCTGCTCGTTGAGCAGGTAGTTGAGACCGCGGAAATAGGTACTCGACAGGCGGCTGACCTGCGTGTCTCCATGCCGTTGCCCGCCACGTCGGCCGATGATCCAGCCGCTGAGCGCGGCCAGCGGCAGGAACAGGAAGAACCAGAACCACTCGGTAAGGAAGGCCATGGCTCAGCGACCGCTGTCGGCGGTCGAGGGGCCGCCGTCGCTCACTGCAGCAGCTGCTGAGCGGTGCGCCTTGCGCAGTTTCGCGTACAACGGCCACACCAGCGTGGCGACCACGATCATGCCACCCACCACCACACCCAGCAGCAAGGACAGCATGATGCCGACGCCGGACGAGGTCTGGAATTCGGTGAACAGGAGTTTCAGCGTGATCGGCTGCGTGTTGAGCACGCCGATGATGAGTCCGTAGGCCAGGAACAGCAGTGCGACGACCAGGCGGAACATGTTCATCAGGCGACTCCTTGCAGGACGACGCCTAGCTTAACGGAGTCGGCGCAGGACGACACGCGCCGGAGCGGGACTACTCGCCGCCCTCTTCGACGGGCGTGACGTCGCTGACGCGTTCGCGCAGCTCCTTGCCCGGTTTGAAATGGGGGACGTGCTTGGCCGGGAGCGCGACCGATTCGCCGGTCTTGGGATTACGGCCCATGCGTGGCGGCCGGTAGTGCAGCGAAAAACTGCCGAAGCCGCGGATCTCGATGCGATCGCCCTGCGACAGGGCGCCGCCCATCATCTCCAGCAATGCCTTGACGGCCAAGTCCACGTCCTCTGCCTTGAGGTGCGGCTGACGGCGGCTGAGGATCTCGATGAGTTCGGATTTGGTCATCGCGTGCGGAATTCGGGCGGATGTACCCGCACCGGCCCGGGATCTCCGGGCCGGTGGGGAACGTTACTGCGGGTGATACTGCAACGGCGCGAGCCGCTTACTCGGACTTGCCACCGTCCAGCTGTGCACGCAGCAGCGCGCCCAGGCTGGTGGTACCGGTGGAGGCCTCGGCGGCCGACTTGTTGTACTCGGCCAGCGCTTCGGCGGTCTCGGCTTCGTCCTTCGCCTTGATCGACAGCTGCAGCGTGCGGCCCTTGCGGTCCATGCCGATGAACTTGGCTTCGACCTTGTCGCCCACCTTCAGGTGCTGGCTGGCGTCGTCCACGCGGTCGTAGCTGATGTCGCGCGCCATGACGTAGCCTTCGATGCCATCGGCGAGCTCGACCGTGGCGCCCTTGGCGTCCACTTCCTTCACCGTGCCTTCGACCTTCGAACCCTTCGGGTGCGCGGCCATGTACTGGCCGAACGGATCCTGCTCCAGCTGCTTCACACCCAGGCTGATGCGCTCGCGCTCCGGGTCCACGGCCAGCACCACGGCTTCCAGCGTGTCGCCCTTCTTGAAGTTGCGCACGATGTCTTCGCCGGTGGTGTTCCAGCTGATGTCGGACAGGTGGATCAGGCCGTCGATGCCGCCGTCCAGGCCGATGAAGATGCCGAAGTCGGTGATCGACTTGATCTGGCCGGACACCTTGTCGTTCTTCTTGTGGGTGGCCGCGAAGGTTTCCCACGGATTGGCGGCGACCTGCTTCATGCCCAGCGAGATGCGGCGACGCTCTTCGTCCACGTCCAGCACCATGACTTCGACTTCATCGCCAACCTGGACAACCTTGGACGGGTTGACGTTCTTGTTGGTCCAATCCATCTCGGACACGTGCACCAGGCCTTCGACGCCCGGCTCGATCTCGACGAACGCGCCGTAATCGGTGACGTTGGAGACCTTGCCGAACACGCGGCTGTTGGCCGGGTAACGGCGGGCGATGTTGTCCCACGGATCCTCGCCCAGCTGCTTCAGGCCCAGCGAGACGCGGTTGCGCTCACGGTCGTACTTCAGCACGCGGACGTCCAGTTCCTGGCCGACTTCCACGACTTCGGACGGATGACGCACGCGCTTCCACGCCATGTCGGTGATGTGCAGCAGGCCGTCGATGCCGCCCAGGTCGACGAACGCGCCGTAGTCGGTGAGGTTCTTGACCACACCCTTCAGCACCACGCCTTCCTGCAGCTTGTCCATCAGCTGCTCGCGCTCTTCCGAATGCTCGCTCTCGACCACCGCACGGCGGGAGACGACCACATTGTTGCGCTTGCGATCCAGCTTGATGAGCTTGAACTCGAGTTCCTTGCCTTCCAGGTAGCCCGGGTCGCGCACGGGGCGCACATCGACCAGCGAACCCGGCAGGAACGCGCGGACGTCCTTGATGTCGACGGTGAAACCACCCTTGACCTTGCCGCTGATGCGGCCGGTGATGGTCTCGTTCTTCTCGAGCGCCTGCTCCAGCTCGTCCCACACCATGGCGCGCTTGGCCTTCTCGCGCGAGAGGACGGTTTCGCCGAAACCGTTCTCGATCGAGTCGAGGGCCACCTTCACTTCGTCGCCCACGCCCACGTCGATTTCGCCGGCGTCGTTCCGGAACTGTTCGATCGGCACGATGCCTTCGGACTTCAGGCCGGCGTTGATCACCACGACGTCGTTGCGGACTTCCACGACGACGCCGGTGACGATGGCGCCCGGCTTCAGCTTGGCCAGTTGGGTCTGGCTCTGTTCAAACAGTTCGGCAAATGATTCGGTCATTGAAAAATACTCGGTTGATGACACAGACCGGCGCACGCGAGTACGGACGGTCCACCCGTTGTCGGCCTGCGCGGGATGCGTATGGCCGTGAGTGTTGTGGTTGGAGAAACCGCGCGGAGGATTCCGCACGGACCTTCTGCAGCGCGAGGCTCAACCTGCGCGTGCGGGCACCAGGGCCAGCACGCGCTCGACGACCGCGTCGATGCCAAGGCCGGTGGTGTCGATGAGAACGGCGTCGTCGGCCGGCCTCAGGGGCGCCACCGTGCGCTGGGCGTCACGGGCATCGCGGGCGAGGATCTCGCGCAGCAGACCGTCGATTGTGACGGAAACCCCTTTGTCTTTCAACTGCTTATAGCGCCTTTCGGCCCGCTCGTCGGCGCTGGCGGTCAGAAAGACCTTGTAAGGGGCGTCCGGGAAGATGACGGTCCCCATATCCCGCCCATCCGCCACCAGCCCCGGGGCCTGACGGAAGGCCCGCTGGCGTTCCTTCAGGGCCGAGCGAACCTCCGGGATAGCGGCGATGGCGGATGCCAGCGCACCGGTCGTTTCCAGACGGAGCTCGTCGGTCGCGTCCAGATCATCGACGATCACCCGCAAGCCGGCCTCGGTCTCCCGGAAGCTCACCCGGGTATCGAAGGCACAGCGGACCAGTGCGGCGGGGTCGGAGACGTCCAGATCGGCCCAGCTCGCCGCTACGCCCACCGCCCGGTACAGGGCGCCGGAATCCAGGTAGTGCCAGCCCAGCCGAGACGCCGCGATCCGACTGACTGTCCCCTTGCCAGCGCCGGAGGGGCCATCAATGGTCAGAACGGGAGCGAGGTCAGGCATACGGGCTTCCAGAAGTCAGAGGGCCTCCATTATGAGCGCTCGGCGACCCCGCGCCGACGACGTCCGAGCGGGTCTTCCGCATCGGCCCATGCAACCGCTTGATCCGGCTATGGAATTACCGTTAGAATGCCGGGCTTCGTTTCACCCCATACATTTACGCCGAGGTTTCAACTCATGAAGGTCCTGTCCTCCCTGAAGTCGGCGAAGGCCCGTCACCGCGACTGCAAGGTGGTCCGCCGCCGCGGCAAGGTCTTCGTGATCTGCAAGTCCAACCCCCGCTTCAAGGCGCGTCAGCGCTGAGAACGGCCGATCTGCCCGACCGCTGCAAGGCGATCCGGGCAATCCGCAGAAAGCCGCCTTCGGGCGGTTTTTTGTTTTCGGCCTTTTGTTATAAAAGGCGAGTCACCTAGGGGAACCCAACCATGAGCCGTCGCGTCCTTGCCCTGCCCTTGATCGCCCTGCTCGGCCTGTCCGGCCCGGCGCTTGCCGACACCCTGCTGATCGAGCGTGCGCAGGAAACGCCTGCCGCCGCAGCGCCCGTGCGCGGCCAGACCACGGCCGACGTGGAGGCCCGCTTCGGTGCCCCGCAGCAGAAACTCGAGCCGCGCGGCGGCCAGAAGCGCCAATGGCCGGTGATTCACCGATGGGTGTATCCGGGCTTCACCGTATACTTCGAGAAGAGCCGCGTCATCGACGTGGTAATCAACAAGGCCAGTGCCGAGGAAATCGGCCCGAAGCCCCCCATCCGCTGACACACGCGCGGCTCGGCCGCGACATTGACGCCATGACTGATGCCTTTCGCTTCCCCGCGGAGTGGGAACCCCAATCCGCGGTCCTGATCGCGTGGCCGCACGCCGAGACCGACTGGGCCGATCGCCTTGCCGAGGTAGAAGAAACCTACGTCGCCCTCGTCGCTGCGATCACCCGTTTCCAGTCCGTGGCGATCTGCGTCGCCGACGACGACCTGCAGACATACGCCGAAGCCCGCCTGCGCTCCGCTCGCGTGGACATGGGGCGCGTGCGCTTCGTGCCGGCCGAGTACGACGATACCTGGCTGCGCGATTCCGGCCCGATCACCCTGCGCGATGGCGACCGCTTCAAGCTGCTCGACTTCCGCTTCACAGGGTGGGGCGGCAAGTACGAAGCGAGCCGGGACGATCGCCTGGTCGGCGAGCTCTCCGGTATGCAGTTGTTTCATAACTATTTCGTCCAAAGTATTGATTTTGCTTTGGAAGGTGGCGCCATCGAGACCGACGGTGCCGGCACGCTGCTGACCACATGGCAGTGCCTGCACGAGCGGCATCCCGACGCCTCCCGCGAGGCGCTGACGGACAAGCTGGCGCGCTGGCTGAAGCAGGACCGGGTGCTTTGGCTGGACCATGGCTACCTGGAGGGCGACGACACCGACGCCCACATCGATACCCTCGCCCGCTTCGCGCCGGGTGACGCCATTGTCTATCAGGCCTGCGATGACGCCAGCGACGCGCATTACGCGGAACTGCAGGCCATGGCTGCCGACATCACTGCCCTGCGCACGGCCGAAGGACATCCTTACCGCACGTTCCCGCTACCTTGGGCACAGCCGGTGATCGACAACGGCCGCCGCCTTGCGGCGTCCTACGCGAACTACCTGATCATCAACGGCGCGGTGCTGATGCCGGCTTACGGCGACGCGGCCGACGATGCCGCCGCCGCGGTCCTGGCGCAGGCCTACCCGGACCGCGAGATCGTACAGGTGCCCTGCCGGTCGCTGATCTGGCAGAACGGCAGCCTGCACTGCATCACCATGCAGTTGCCTGCGGGATTGCTGGACTGAGTATCGACCCGGCCGCACGGTTCGCAGCACCGTGACTTCAGTTGGGCGCAGATTGAACGCTTCGTTTACATATCGCCTTACACGATCCCGGATAACCACCGTTTCCCCCTGATCGAGGAGACGGCCGTGTATTCACGACGCAAGTTCCTGACCACCACCGCGCTGGCCACCGCCGGCCTCGGACTGGCGGCCTGCCGCGACGCGGCCCAGGCTGGCGGAAATGGCGTGACACCAGCCGCACCCTCGCCTGCGAACGCTGCAGCACCCGTCGCGCCGGGACCGCTGAATACCCGCGCGATCCCGTCCTCGGGCGAACGCGTCCCCGTCATCGGCATGGGGACTTCAGGGAGCTTCGAAGTCGGCCAGAGCGCAGCCGAACGGGATCCGCTGAAGGAAGTGCTGGCGCGGTTCTTCGCCGCCGGCGCGACCCTGATCGATACCGCCCCCACCTACAGCGTTGCCGAAGACGTCATGGGCGCCCTACTCGCCGAGCAAGGCCTCACCGAAAAAGCCTGGCTGGCGACCAAGCTTTCAGGCGTGACCGGCCGCGACGCCGGCATGGCACAGTTCGAAGACACGCTACGTCGGCTGAAGACAGACAAGGTGGCACTGCTGCAGGTCCACAACCTGGGTGACCTGAAGACGCAGCTGGCCGTTGCGCGCGAACTGAAGGCACAGGGCAAGGTGAAGTACGTCGGCGTGACCCATTATGTCGAGCGTGCCCAGGAAGAACTCGCCAACATCGTCCAGGCCGAGAAGCCGGACTTCCTGCAGATCAATTATTCGGTCGCCAGCCGCGGCGCCGAAAAACGCGTACTGCCGCTGGCGCAGGAACTCGGCGTGGCGGTGCTGATCAACCGTGCGTTCGAGGACGGCAAGCTGTTCGCGCAAGTGAAGGACAAGCCGGTGCCGCCTGCGCTGGCCGAGGCCGGCGTGACATCGTGGGCGCAGGCCTTCCTGAAATTCGCCCTGAGTCACCCGGCGGTGACCGCGGTGATTCCGGCGACCGGAAAGCCCGATCGCCAGACCGACAACCTGAAAGCAGGTACCGGCCCCGATCTGACCCCGGCGCAGCGCGACGCCCTGATCGCTGCAGTGGCCTGAGCCGATGCCGACACCTCCCGCGCCCGGCGCTGCCGGCTGGATCGCCCGTCTGTTCAATGTCCGCGAGCACGAGGCGCCCGTGGTCGGCGCCGGACTGGCGATGTTCTTCCTGCTGTTTGCCGGCTATTTCATGCTGCGGCCCATCCGCGAAACGATGGGCGTCGCAGGTGGCGTCGACAACCTCCAATGGCTGTTCACCGGTACCTTCGTCGCCACATTGATCGTGCTGCCGCTGTACGGCTGGATTGCGTCGAAGGTCGCGCGGCGGCGCATCGTGCCGTGGGTGTTCGGCATGGTGGTGGCCAGCCTGCTGGGGTACGGCGTCGCGATGCTGGCGACGCCGGACGATGTCTGGCTGGCGCGCACGTTCTACATCTGGGTGTCGGTCATCAACCTGCTGATGATCTCGTTGGCGTGGAGCGTGCTGGCGGACGTGATGGAGAGCCACGAAGCCAAGCGGTTGTTCGCACTGATCGCCGCTGGCGCGAGTCTCGGCGGACTGGCCGGGCCGCTGCTGACCACCCTGCTGGTCAAGCCCCTGGGGCACGGCGGCCTGATGCTCTTCTCCGCCGTGCTCATCGGGGCCAGCGCCGCGACGGCGACCTGGTTGCACCGCTGGCGCGATCGCCATCCATTGCCTGCCGGTGCCAGTTCCTCCGAACAGCGGCAACGGCCGCTGGGCGGTAATCCGTTCGCCGGTGCGACCGCGGTGTTCCGTTCGCCGTACCTGCTCGGCATCGCGTTCTTCGTACTGCTGCTGGCGACGGTCACCACGTTCCTCTATTTCGAACAGGCAAAGCTGGTCGCCGAACGGTTCACCGACAAGGAAGAGCAGACCCAGGTCTTCGGCCTGATCGATACGGTGGTGCAGACCTTGGCCATTCTCAGCCAGTTGTTCATCACCGGCCGCATCGCGCAGAAGCTGGGTGTGGGCGTGTTGCTGGTGGCCGTGCCGGTGATCATGGCCGGCGGCTTCCTTTGGCTGGCGCTGTCGCCCGTGTTCGCGGTCTTCGTGGTGGTGATGGTGGTTCGGCGAGCGGGCGAATACGCCTTCGTGCGACCCGGCCGCGAGATGCTCTACACCGTCGTCCCCGCGGAACAGAAGTACAAGGCAAAGAACTTCATCGATACCGTGGTCTATCGCGGTGGCGATGCGCTGAGCGGCTGGGTCAAGCGGGCACTGGACGTGCTGGCGGAGCATCCCGCGGCCGCCATGTTCATCGGTGCCGGTGTGGCGGTGGCATGGGCGGTTACCGGCGTGGCGCTGGGCAGGCGCCAGAAGCAGCTGGAAGCCTCGCGCGATACGCCCTGAATCCGTGCATTCACCCCCGGGACGCCTGCCATCACGGAGGACGCGGTACCATGCGCCCTCCCCCCGATAGCCCCCGCCTCGCCCGATGAGCCGTACTACCCTGCCCGTTGCCCTGATCCAGGAAAAGAACCACGGCGATGCCGACGCCAACCTGTCGGTGATCGAGGCGCGCGTCGCCGAGGCGGCCAAGCAGGGCGCCAGGCTCGTGCTGCTGCAGGAACTGCACAACGGTGCGTACTTCTGCCAGCACGAGTCGGTACAGGAGTTCGATCTGGCCGAACCTATCCCCGGCCCCAGCACCGAGCGTCTCGGGAAGCTGGCGAAGCAGCATGGCGTGGTACTGGTGTCGTCGTTGTTCGAACGTCGCGCCGCCGGGCTGTACCACAACACCGCCGTCGTCTACGAGAAGGACGGCAGCATCGCGGGCAAGTACCGCAAGATGCACATCCCCGACGATCCGGGGTTCTACGAGAAGTTCTATTTCACCCCGGGCGACATCGGCTTCACGCCCATCGACACCTCCGTCGGTCGTCTCGGTGTGCTGGTGTGCTGGGACCAGTGGTATCCGGAAGCCGCTCGCCTGATGGCGCTGGCCGGCGCTGACCTGCTGCTGTACCCCACCGCGATCGGCTGGGACCCGGACGACGAACAACCCGAGAAGAACCGCCAGCGCGATGCCTGGGTACTGAGCCATCGCGGCCACGCGGTCGCCAACGGGCTGCCCGTGCTGAGCTGCAACCGGGTCGGTCACGAGCCTTCACCGCTGGGCGCGTCTGGCATCCAGTTCTGGGGCAACAGCCATGTGCTCGGTCCGCAGGGCGAATTCATCGCCGAAGCCGGCACCGACGAAACCATCCTGATGGCCGAGGTCGACATGGCGCGCAGCGAGCACGTCCGTCGCATCTGGCCGTTCCTGCGCGACCGCCGCATCGATGCGTACGGCGACCTGCTCAAGCGCTACATCGACTGAGGTCCGGGCGTGCCGCTGATCGTCCGTGACGCCACGCCGGCCGACGTGCCGGCCATCGCCGCCCTGTACGCCGACGAAGTCCGCGACCACGTCAACACCTACGAGTACGACGTGCCGGACGAAGCCGAGATGGCGCGCCGCATGCAGGGAGTGCTGGACGCCGGCTATCCGTACCTCGTCGCAGAACTCGATGGCCGCTTCGTCGGCTACGCCTACGCCGGCAGCTACCGCGCCCGCGCCGGTTATCGCAAGACCGTGGAGAACTCGGTCTACGTCGTACCCGGCCAGCAAGGCCAGGGTATCGGCGCCGCGCTGATGCAGGCGTTGATCGATGACTGCGAAGCGCGTGGTTACCGGCAGATGATCGCCGTGATCGGCGAACCCACCAATACCGCCTCCATCCGGCTGCACGAAAAGTTCGGCTTCACCCTGGTCGGCATCTTCCGCGGCATCGCCTGGAAGCACGACCGCTGGCTGGACACCGTGCAGATGCAGCGCACCCTCGGCCACGGCACTGCCGCGCCCCCGCAAGACGAATGACACGATGACCGAACCGAACGTTACCGTTTCCGATCCGCTGCACGGCCAGCCCCACGAGATCGTCGAGCGCGACGGCGTGCGCTACACCCTGCTCGGCACTGCCCACGTGTCGCGCGCCAGCGTCGATGCCGTGCGCGCTGCCGTCGCCAGTGGCGACTACGACAGCGTGGCGGTGGAACTGGATGCCGGTCGCCTGCAGTCGCTGACCGACCCCGACACACTGGCGCGGCTGGACCTGGTGAAGGTCATCCGCGAAGGCAAGACGCATCTGTTCGCCGCCAACCTTGCGCTCGCGGCGTACCAGCGCCGGCTGGCCGAACAACTCGATGTCGAGCCTGGCGAAGAGCTGAAAGCAGGCGCACTGGATGCAAAGGCGCGCGGACTGCCGGTCCACCTGATCGACCGCGAAGTCGGGCTGACCTTCAAGCGCGCCCTGCAGTCGCTGGGCTGGTGGCAGCGGACCAAGGTCGGTGCCGGCATCCTGGCCAGCATGTTCGGCGACGAGGAGGTCGGCGACGACGAGATCGAAAAGCTCAAGCAGGGCGACCTGATGGAATCGAGCTTCGGCGAGTTCGCCGCCGAAAGCCCGCAGCTGTACCAGGCCATCATCGCCGAGCGCGACCAGTACATGGCATCGGCGCTGCGCCAGGTCGCCGCCGGCAAGCCGACCGATTCGGCATCGCCTTACCGCGTGCTGGCCGTGGTCGGCGCGGGCCACCTGCCCGGCCTGACCCGGCACTTGAGGGACGACACCGCCGATCCTTCCGAAATACGTCAATCGCTTGAGGTCGTGAAAGCCAAGTCGCGGTTCCCCTGGATGGAAGTCATCATCGGCTTGTTCCTGGTCGGTGGCTTCGCCTGGGGCTTCTGGCAGGGTGGCGTCGATGTCGGTTCGGACCTGCTGCTGCAATGGGTGCTGGCGACCGGCATCCTCGGCGCCATCGGCTGCGCGATCGCGGGCGGCCATCCGCTCAGCATCCTGGCGGCCTTCATTTCCTCACCGCTCACGCCGCTGCATCCTGCGCTCGCGTCGGGCACGGTCAGCGCGTTCGTGGAAGCGACACTGCGCAAGCCGACCTACGCCGATTTCATGGCGTTGCGCGACGACGTGCAGACGATGCGCGGCTGGTGGAAGAACCGCGTGGCGCGCGTGCTGCTGAATTTCTTCCTGACCAGCCTCGGCACCGCCATCGGCGTGTGGACCGGCGGTCTTCGGATGCTGGGCAAGCTGGTCGGCTGAGTCCCCCTGCGGTCCGATCCAAGGAAAAAGCCGGGCATTGCCCGGCTTTTCTTTTGCCATCCGCGTCAGTCTCCGTGCGGGCTGGTGGCGGTTGCCGCGACACGGGCCTCGCCGCGGCGCTGGCGAGCGCGCTTGATCGAACGGGCTGTCCCGCTGCGCAGGTCGTCCAGCAATGCATAGATGGTCGGCAGGAACAGCAGGCTGACCACGGTGGAGAACGCCAGCCCGCCAGCGATGGCGCGCGCCATCGGGTGGTAAGGCGGCATGCCGTCGGCGGTCTGCGTGTTCAGCGCGATCGGGATCATCGCCAGGATCGCCGTGCCCATCGTCATCATGATCGGGCGCAGGCGTTCGCGACTGCCTTCCACCAGCGCATCCGTGCGCGCCATGCCGCGGCGCCGGAGGTTGTTGATGTGTTCGATCATCACGATGCCGTTGTTCACCACCACGCCCATCAGCACCAGGATGCCGATCACCGCCATGATGTTCATCTCGGTGCCGGTCAACCAGAACAGCCAGTACACGCCGAAGATCGAGAACAGCACGCAGGACATGATGGCGACCGGGAACAGCAGCGACTCGAACACCGCCGCCATGATCACCAGCATCAACACCAGCGCGATCATGATGGCGGTCACCATCTGGTCCATGCCGTCGAAGTTGATGTTGAAGCCCGCGCCATTGAACGTGTAGCCGTACCCCGGCGGGAACTCCATGCCGTCCAGCGTGGCCTCCAGGGACTTGCGCGCGTCCTCCATCGACACGTCCTTGGCCAGTCCCGCCTCGATCCGCAGCATGGTCTGCCGGTTCAGGCGCTGGATGGACGTGGCGGCGGGATTGACGTTGACGTCGACCATCGCCAGCAAGGGGACTTCCTGGCCCGACGCACTGCGCACCATGAACGACGACAGATCCTCGATGCCGTAGTGGTCCGATCCGGCGAAGCGCACGTTGACCGGGATCTCCACGTCGTCGCGATGGAAATCGCGCAGCGACGAGCCACGCAATGCCATGCCGACGAACTGCGCCACCTGTTGCGCGCTGAAACCGTAGGATGCCGCACGCTCGCGGTTCACCTGCACGGCCAACTCGGAATTGGCGTCGCCGACATCCACGCGCACATCGCGCAGTTTCGGATCGCGCGCCAGGATGGGCATGATGTCCTCGGCCAGCTCTTGCAGGGTCTGGCTGGAGTCGCCGATCAGGCTGAAGCGTATGCCCTGGCCTTCGCTGCCCATGCCGCCCGGCCAGCCGATGCCGAGCTTGGCCCGTGCCGATTGCGGAAGACCCTTGCGGACTTCTTCCTCGATCTTCTTGCTGACCTCGCGGTCGTCGATGTCCAGGTAGAGCCGCGTCTGCGCCCAGCCCTGCTCCGAGTAACGGCTGTACACCCGCTTGATGTGGAATTCCTTGCGGTTGGCGTTGACGAAGTCCTCCACCCGCTGCACTTCCTTGCCCATCTCCTCCTTCGAATAGGACCCCTTCCACTGGTAGAAGATGTTGATCTCGTCCGGATCGTTCTCGTCGCCACCGCCGCTGGTGTTCATCATCGGGAACACGCTGATCGCCGAGATCAGCAGGATGCCGGCGACACTCCAGCCGCGGTGTTCCAGCGTCCAGCGCAGCACGCGCGCGTAGCGGTTCTGCAGACGGCTGATCAGCGGCGACTTCACTGCAGGCGGCGTCTTCATCCGTGCCGACAGCATCGGGATCAGGCTCACCGCCACCAGCCACGAGGCCAGCAGCGACACCGAAATCGTCACCGCCAGCTGCGACAGGTAGATCGTGATGATGTTCTTCTCGCCGAACATCATCGGCAGGAACACCACGCAGTGGCACAGGGTGCCCGCCGACAGCGCGATGGCTACGTGGCGGGTACCGATGATCGACGCGACCTCGGGTTGGTTGGGGAACTTCTCGCGCTCCTGGTAGATGCTCTCCACCACCACCACGGCGTTGTCGACCAGCATGCCGACCGCGAGCAGCAGGCCCATCATCGAGATGATGTTCAGGCTGATGCCGGTGAAGTACATGAAGCCCAGCGTCATGATGAAGCAGATCGGGATGGCCATGGACACCATCAGCGTCGACGGCCAATGGCGCAGGAACGCGTACAGCACGATCACCGACAGCACCAGGCCGATCGCCCCCGCCTCCGCCAGCGCCAGCAGCGAACTGGTCACCGCCTTGCCCGAATCCCAGGCGACCTCGATGTCGACCCCGTGCATCGCCGGGTCCTGCCGCAGCGCCTCCACTTCCTTGCCCACCGTCCTCGACAGGTCCACGAGGTTCGCCGAACGCTCCTTGTAGATGTCCACGCCCACGCTGGGCTTGCCTTCCATCTTGCGCACGTAGCTCATGCGCTGCGGCTGCAGGCTGACATCGGCGATATCGGACAGGCGCGTGCCACGGCCATCGATCGGGAGGTCACGCAAGGCCTGCAGTTCGAGCAACTCGCCGCGCGGCTGCACGCGCAGACGGCGGCCGGCTTCGGTGATCTGCCCGGCGGACACCGAGAAGTTGGCCGCCTGCAACTTGCTGACCAGCTCGTTGAGCGCGACCCCATGAGCACTGATGCGGTCCTTGTCCAGCGCGACCAGCACTTCCTGCCTTGCCACGCCCTCGACCTCGACGCGCGCCACACCCGGCAACCGCTCCAGATGCTGCTTGATGCTGCGCTCCAGCAGGTCGGCGCGGGCCGTCAGGTCTTCCTGGCTACTGAGGCGAAGGCTGATCGCCTCCTGGTCGCTGGTGCTCCAGCGCTGCACGTAATAGCGGCGGAAATCATCCGGCAACTCGTCCCGCACCGCATCGATGCGTTCGCGCGCCTCGGAGGCGGCCATCGCGATGTCCCGGTCCCAATCGCTGAATTCGACCTGGATCTGGCCGCCTTCGGCATTGGCGCGCGAATTCATCGTCTTGATGCCCGGCATCGTGGCGATGGCTTCCTCCACCGGGCGCAGCAGGTTGCGCTCGACCTCTTCGGGGGTCGATCCGGGATACGGCAACGACACGAAGAAGAACGGAATGGTGGCTTCCGGCTCGGCCTCCAGCGGCAACCGGAACGAGGCGATCAGGCCGATCACCACCATCGACACGAACAGCATGATGGTGGTGACGGGACGGCGGATGGACAGCTCGGTGATGTTCATCCGGATCAGCCCTCGACGCCGCCGATGGGATCGTCCTCGTGCGAGATCACCTGTTCGGCCTGCGCGGCGACCAGTCGCGCGCGACGACCGCGTTCGGCGTAGAACTCATCCGGCTTGCGGTCCAGCAGGTCGTACACCACCGGGATCACCAGCAGCGTCAGCAGTGTGGACACCAGCAGGCCGCCGATCACCGTGATCGCCATCGGCGAGCGCACCTCGGCACCCTGGCCGAAGGCGAGCGCCAGCGGCAGGAAGCCGAACACCGCGCACAGGGTGGTCATCATGATCGGGCGCAGGCGCGAGCGTGCGCCTTCCACCAGCGCCACGCGCTTGGCCACGCCTTCCTCGCGCAGCTGGTTGACCTTGTCGATCAGGATGATGGCGTTCTTCACTACCAGGCCGACCAGCAGGATCAGGCCGATGAACACCACCACTGACACCGGCGAGCGGGACAGCAGCAGGGCCGCCACCGCACCGACCAGCGCCAGCGGGATGGTGAACAGGATGACGAACGGATGCAGCAGCGATTCGAACTGCGACGCCATGACCAGGTAGACCAGGAAGATCGCCAGGCCGAATGCGAACAGCAGCGACTTGATCGACTCGCCCAGTTCCTCGCCCTGGCCGCCGATGCGCATGCCCACGTCGGTACCCAGCGGGTTCTTCGCCACCATGTCCCGCACTTCCGTGATGGCCTTGCCCAGGTCGATGTCGCGCAGGTTGGCCGACACGATGGCCACGCGCCGCTGGTCGGCGCGGTGGATCTCGCTCGGACCGGTGGTGGCGATGACATCGGCCACCGAGATCAGTTCCACCGGCTTGTTGCCGCTGGGATTGACGATCAGGCGACGGATGTCGTCGACCGAGGCGCGCTCGGATTCCTGCACGCGTACCAGCACGTCGATCTTGCGGTCGCGGAAGCTGTAGCGCGTGGCGACGTTGCCGCGCACCTTGTTGACCACGGCATCGGCGATCTGTCGCGTCGTCAGGCCCAGCGCAGCGGCACGGTCCTGGTCGAACACGATCTGGATCTCCGGAAAGCCCTGCTCCACCGTCGACTTCACGTCGGCGTAGTGCGGGCTCTGCCGCAGCATCTCGGCCAGGCGGTTGCCCGCCACGCGGATCGACTCCAGGTTGTTGCCCTCGATCTCGATCTCGAGCGGGGCAGCCAGGGCGAACAGCTCCGGACGGGCGAAGTCGACCTGGGCCTCGGGCCACTGCTTCATCGTCCCGCGCAGGCTTTCGATCAGACCCTGCTCGCGTGCGTTGTCGGTCATGACCACCGACAGCTTGCCGATGTTCTCGCCGCTTTCGGTGGGACTGGCGTCCAGTCGCGTGCCAGTGCCCGACACGCCGTACAGCAGGCGCACGCCTTCTTCACCCGCGTGCGCACGCTGCACCTCGCGCACCAGGGCGTCGGTCTGTGCGAGCGGCGTGCCCGGCGGCAGCTTGGCGGTCATCTCGAAGCGGTCCTGCGCCAGCTGCGGGATCAGGTCCACGCCCAGCAGCGGCAACGCAGCCAGGGTCAGCGCGAACGCCAGCGCCGCGCCGCCCAGCACCGGGACGGGACGCTTCAACGCGGCCGGCAGGATCCGCAGGTAGCCGGCTTCGGCCCGGCCGTACGGCGCCATCGCCAGGTCGCTGGCCTTGCGCATCACCGGCCCGATCACCGCGGCGAGGCCGCGGAAGATCCGCACCACCAGCCATACCAACCAGAAGAAGCCATAACGGAACAACGCGCCGACGCCACGTCCCGCATAGGCCGCGGGCTTCTTCCAGCGGCTCTCGGGACGCCACGGCTCACGCGGCTCTTCGGCCGGGAACTCCAACGGCGGGCGGCCCTTCAGCGCGCTCAGCATCGGGATCAGCGTCATCGACACCACCAGCGACACCGCGATGGCGATCGACACCGTCAACGCCTGGTCGCGGAACAGCTGCCCGGCAATGCCCTCGACGAACACCAGCGGCAGGAACACCGCGATCGTGGTGAGCGTCGATGCCACCACCGCCATGAACACTTCGCGCGTGCCCTTGATCGCCGCTTCCAGGATGCCCATTCCGCGTTCGCGGGCCTTGGCGATGGACTCCAGCACCACGATCGAGTCGTCGACGACCAGGCCCGTGGCCAGGGCCAGGCCGCCCAGCGACATGACGTTCAGGCTCAGGCCCAGCTGGCCCATGAAGAAGAACGTGGCGATGATCGAGATGGGCAGCGACAACGAGATGACGAAGGTGCTCCAGCCATCGCGCAGGAACAGGAAGATGATCAGGATCGACAGCAGGCCGCCGATCACCGCATCGACCTTGACGTCCTTGATGGCGTGGCGGATGAAGACCGACTGGTCCTCCACGGCCGTCATCTCGATGTCCTTGGGCATCTCCTTGCGGATGATCTCCAGGCGCTGTTCCAGCGCATCGGCAGTCGATACGGTATTGGCGTCGCCTTCCTTGTAGATCGCCAGCTCCACCGCCTCGTGGCCGGCGCTGCGGATTACCGCTTCGCGCTCCTTGTAACCCTGGCGCACGTCGGCCACGTCCTTCAGGCGCACGCTGGGCGCGCCACCGCTGCTGTCGCTGCGCAGCGCGGCGATCACGTTGGGATCGCTGCTGCCCAGGATCGCCGTCATCAGCTGCTGGTTGGTGCCGGTCGAGCTGCTGGACGAGGCCCCTGCCGCCGTGGTCAGCAGCATCTCGCGCATCTGTTCGACCGTAGTGAACTGATTGACGGTGCGCACCAGGTAGCGCTGCGAGCCCTCCTCCAGGCGACCGCCGGAGAGGTTGACGTTTTCCTGCTGCAGGCGCTGGATCACGGTATCCAGCGACAGGCCCAACTGGGCCAGCTTGCGCTGGTCGATGTCGACCTGGACTTCGTCTTCCAGGCCACCACCGACCTTGACGGCGGCAACGCCCGTGACGGGTTCGAGCTTGCGCTTGAGGTCCTCGTCGGCGTAACGACGCAGCTCCATCAGTCGGCGGATCGCATCGGCTTCGTTGCCGGCCTCCTGCTTGGACGACAGCGCGAGGCGCATGATCGGCTGGGTGGACGGATTGAAGCGCAGCAGCACCGGAGCCTTGGCCTCCAGCGGCAGTTGCAGCGTTTCCATCTTGTCGCGCACGTCCAGCCCGGCCTGCTGCATGTCGGTGCCCCAGGCGAACTCCAGCACCACGTCGCTCTGCCCGGTGCGCGAGATCGACTTGAGCTTGCGCAGGCCCTTGACGATGCCCAGGGCCTCTTCCGCCGGTTGCGAGATCAGCGTTTCCACTTCCGCCGGCGCCGCACCTTCATAGTCGGTGCGCACGGTCAGCGTCGGATAGCTCAGGTCCGGCAGCAGCTCGACCTTCAGGCTGGACAGCGAGATCAGGCCGAACAGCACCAGGGTGAGCGTCATCATCGCGATGGTGACGCGGCGGCGCGTGGAGAACTCGATCAGGTCGAAGCCACCGCCGGACGAAGGTCCGTGCGCACTCATTGCTTGCTCGCCTCTGCGGCCGGCGCCTTGGCCACGGTGGCGGGCTTCTTGTCCTGGCCGATCACCTGCACGGCACTGCCTTCGCGCAACGCGGCCTTGCCCGCGATAACGACCTGCTCGCCGGGCTTCAGCCCTTCGCGCACTTCGACCCAGCCGGCATCGTTGTAACCCAGCTTCAGCACGGTGCGCTGCGCCTTGCCGTCACGGACCACATACACGGCAGGCTCGCCGCCGTCTTCCAGCAGGGCGGTGCGCGGAACCACCAACGCATCGGCACGCTGGTCGTAGTTGATGTTGAGGCGACTGAACATGCCCGGCTGCAATTCGCCGTCGCCGGGGAACGAGGCCACGACGCGGAACGTACCGGTTCCGTTGTCGACCACCGGTGCGACGCGAGCCACCGTGCCGGTGAACTGCTTGCCCGGCAACGCATCCACCGCCAGTCCGACGGCCTGCCCCGGCTTGAGCTTGGCGATCTCGCGCTCGGGCACGTTCAACGTGGCTTCCAGCCGCGAGGCGTCGACGATGCGGATGATCGGCGAGTTGATCTGCACGAAGTTGCCAGACTTGATGGAGCGCGAGGCGACGACGCCGGAGATCGGCGCGGTGATCGTGGTGTAGGACAGTTCCAGCGATGCCGCGCGGTAGACGGCGCGCGCGTTCTCCAGGTCGTACTTGATCTGGTCCACGTCGTTGGCGCTGATCATCCGCTGTTCGACCAGTTGCTGGGCGCGCCGGTAGTTGTTCTCCAGCTTGTGCATCTGCGCTGCGGCCTGGGCGACCTGCAGGCGCGGACGGTCAGGGTCCAGCCGCACCAGCGCCTGGCCGGCACGGACCACCTGCCCTTCCTCGACCAGCACGGCCAGCGCGACGCCCGAGGTCTTGGCGACGACCTGGGACTCGCCCAGCGCCTCCAACGTGGTGGTGCCACTGTAGCTGGCAGCCACCGCGCGCCGGGTAGCCTGGGCCACCTCGACCGGGACGGCCTCGGACTCCTTCTTCTCCTCGCCGTTCTTGGCCTGGGCCTCGGCCGCGGGGCCGCCCCCCTTGCAGGCGGACAGGACCAGCAGGCCGCAGATCACGGGGACCAGTGCAAGACGCAGGTAGGAACGGCCGGAGTGGGGGCGGGGTCGGGACATGGGGCGGTACCGTCGTGGCGTTGTGGTGGTGTTGTATGAAGGTATATCACCCCTGAATGACTTCCATGCGCCGAAGGTCATGGTGACTTGCGTCCGCATTCGTGCTGCATGCAGACCGGTACCTGGATGGATTGCCACGCGTGGGCATGAGAGTGACGACGACGATGCGCCATGACGATGCGGGCCCCACGTCATCGTCAACGTATGTATGCGCCCAAGCACGGCAACCATCCGGCGGCAAACCAAGGCGTAGCGGGCTGCATGGCAGCCCTGCCTGTGCGCGACATTCGGTCGCAGGCTATACTGCGTTCAGCCAAGCGCTGCGGTGGTCCGTGGCGCGCGCAACCTGAGAGTTCTCCGAGAATGATGCGACCGCTGCCGCTCGCCGCTTGCCTTGCCTTGGCCGCCCTTCCGCTGGCCGCCCTGACCGCCCAACAGGAAGCCCCGGCCACCGCGCCGGCCGCCACTGAAGCCGCAGCACCAGCCGCGGCTCCCGCCGCCAAGCCGCTGGCCGGCAACGCCGACACCGGCCGCACCCTCACCTATACCTGCCAGGGCTGCCATGGCATCGAGGGTTACAAGAACGCCTATCCCAGCTTCAAGGTGCCCAAGATCGGCGGCCAGTCGGCCGACTATCTGGCGAATGCGCTGATCGAGTACCGCAACGGCAACCGCAAGCACCCCACGATGCAGGCCCAGGCGCAGAGCTTCTCCGACCAGGACATCGCCGACATCGCCGCTTTCCTCTCCACCGTCAAGTAAGCCCACCATGCCCAACGCCAAGCACGCCCAGCGTCTAGCCATCGTCCTGTTTGCGGCCCTCACCGTGGTGGCTTGCTCGAAGGAAAACACCGAGGCTTCGGCCGAGAATCCCGGCCATGCCAGCGGCCAGCACGGCTCCAGTTCTTCGGCAGGCCTGCCGAAGGGCCACATCGCCAAGGGCGAGGAGCTGGCGAAGGCCAAGGGCCAGGCCACCGGCCAGAGCTGTGTGGACTGCCATGGCGCCGAGGGCAATGCGCCAATCGACGACACCTACCCCAAGCTGGGCGGCCAGTACGGCGACTACCTGGCGCACGCGCTGCAGGCCTACCGCAGCGGCGACCGCCAGCACGCGCTGATGACGCCGCAGGCCGCGAACCTGAGCGACCAGGACATTTCCGACCTGGCCGCCTACTTCGGTTCGCGCCCCTCGCAGCTGCGCGACCTGCACAAGGTGCACCGCTAAGCCGCTTTCTGCCCTCGTCGGGAATGCGAAAACGGAGCCGAGAGGCTCCGTTTTTGTATGCGGCGACACCCTGGCCTTCTGTGGGAGCGACGCAAGTCGCGATGAACCACCGCAGCGCCCTATCGCGACTTACGTCGCTCACACGCCACGCGACACATCTTTCGTCATCCGGACATCAGCTGTCGGTCGGGATCGGCGTCCGCTTGACCGGGATCTCCGGCGGCGGACGCGCCTTCGGCGGTTCCGGGAACAGGCTGCCCAGGCCGCAGCCACCGCCCAGTTGCAGTACCGAGATCGAGCACTTGAGCTTCATGTTGGTGCCCGGAATCGGAATGTCCACTTCGCGCACGTTGCGACGCACCCACTCGGCCAGCAGCGACTCGCTGGGCACCCAGTACTTGTCGAAGCTGGTGGGCTCGTAGTCGTACGGCGGCCGCTGCAACCAGGTGCCTGCTTCCTCCAGACGCTCGCGGGTCCATTGATCGTTGCCGCCGCCCGGTGCTCCGCGATCGGCGGCAGCGTTGTCGCCGGCATTGCCCGGCACACGCAGGCTGCCATCGGCGTTGTACAGACCAGCCTGATCGCGTCCGTCCGCGGCGCTGTCGCCCGCCGCGTTGCGGCGAGAATTGCCCCAGTCATCGGTGCGCGCGGGCGTGTTCCATCCGCCGGGGTTCGTTGCAGCAGCAGGGCCTGGCGTACGGGACGCAGGCGATGTCGTCCCTCGCGGTGACGTCGCGCTGCTGGACGTGCTCGGCGCGGTCGATCTCGAGGGTGTTGTAGCGACCGAGGTGCCTGCATTGGAGGGCGCTTGCGCGGCGGGCACCGGTGCGGGTGCCGGTCGGGGCGACGGCTCCCGGACTTCCGATTGCCGCACGCTGCGTTCCTGCGCCGCGATGGCACGTGGCGTCACTTCCCGCGACGGTACCGGTACCGCGCGCACCTGCGGCGCGGGCGCGGTCATCTCGCGCTCCTGCACTTCAGCGTCGCGCGTGGCTATCGTCGGCACATCGACGCTGCGCGTAGGCACGTCGCGCCGTACGACCGGCGCGGTGATCGGCGTTGGAATGTCGCGGGTGGGGACGCCGACTTCACGTATCGCGGGTTGCGTGATCTCCGGCTGCCTGGGCGTGGGCGGCGGCCGCACGAAGGCGCGAGTGGGTTCGGCCACCTCGGTCACCTGCAGCGGTTGGTCCGCGATCTCGGGCACCGGCACATCGCGCGCGGGAACCGGCGGTACGTCCACAGCGACGTGAGGCGCGGCAGCGTCCGAGGATGGCGGTGACGACGCGGCCGGCTGAGGTGGACTGGGCGACGGTGCCGCTGAAGGTGGCGAAGCCGCGGCAGCGCTGGCCGGTTGTTCGGCGACCGCTTCGCCCGCCTCGGTCGCGCCGCCGATCGCCTCGGGACTGCCCTCGCCGATCATTTCCAGCCGCACGCGGCTGCTGTCGCCGGCCTCTTCCGGCGGCGGCGGGATCTGTACCAGCGCCACCCACAGCAGGAACAGGAAGAACAGCAGGTGCAGCGTGCTGCTGGTGAACGCCGCTGCCCAGCGCATCCAGCGCTCTTCGCGTGGAGGTGGTCCCCACCCCTGGTAGAACAGCGAGCGCAGGGCGTAGAACCGGCTGGGCAGGAACGGCGCGGCGCGCCTGGCCTTCGGTGTGTGCGAGGCCAGCAGATCGAGGATGGCGTCCGCCTTCTCGCGCGTGATGCGGCCCAGCCGCTCGGGCAGCGCACGCAACCAGAGTCCCCACCCGAAAGGCAGGCCGGTCTGGCGTTCGACGATGGGTGCCGCCTTGCGCGGCAGCAGGTGTGCGATGACGTCGGTGGCGTTCGTCACCGGCGCTCGGCTCCGTCAGGCCGCGTTGCCGCGCGGGATGTACGGCGCATCACCGGTCCCGTGATCGGTCGCGTCGCGGACCGCGGTGACGCCGGACACGCGCGCCATCAAGGTCTTCTCGATGCCCTGCTTGAGCGTGACGTCGGCCATACCGCAGCCGTGGCAGCCGCCGCCGAAGCGCAGCCACACCACCCCGTCACCGCCGACTTCCTCCACCGCCACCCGCCCCTTGTGCGCGGCCAGCTGCGGATTGATCTCATTGTCGACCACCCAGCGCACGCGCTCGACCAGGGATGCGGCATCACCAGGGGCCTCGCCCTTGATGCGCGGCGCCTTGATGGTCAGCTGCGTGCTGGCACCCTTCATCACGTAGTCGATGTCGGCGCCGTCCAGCCAGTGCACGCTGGCCGCATCCACGTAAAGGGTGAACCCGTCGCAATCGACGGCCCATTCGTCACCGGCGAGGTCGCGCGGTTCGGCGAACTCCAGCCGTGCGTCGGCCTGTGCGGTACCCGGATGGACGGCGCTCAGGCGTACGCCCAATCCGGGCAGGGCCTCGCGCTCGATCAGCTTGCGGAAGTGCGCCTGCGCGCTGTCGGAAATCTGGATCATGCGGCTATTCTAGCCCCCTGCCCCATGGGCATTCACATCCATAGGCCGGTCGTCGTGGTTCATTCAGACTGGTCGCCCCGCAGGAGATGCGCCATGTCCGACCTCATCCCCCTCGCCCGCGCGCACTGCGTGCCGTTGCGCGGCAGCGAGCACCGCCTGCCGCCCGCCCGTATCGCGGAACTGCTGCCCCAGGTGCCCGGCTGGGAGGTGGTGGAAGACGGCCATGCGTTGCTGCGCACGTTTCCGTTCGACAACTACTACGAGACGATAGCGTTCGTGAACGCCCTCGCCTTCGTCGCGCATGCCGAGGATCACCACCCGGACCTGGGCGTGCACTACAACCGGGCCGTCGTGCGTTACTCGACCCACGACGTGGGTGGCCTGAGCGAGAACGACTTCATCTGCGCGGCCAAGGCCAGCGCCTTGCTGGGAGAATCCTGATGGAACGCCGCACCCTGTTGTCGCCCGTCCTGCTGCTCGCCGGCGTGTTCGCCCTGTCGGCGTGCACGAAGAAGCAGGACGAATCCGCCGCACCGCTGATCGCACCGACCGAACTGGCCGCGATCGACACGCCGCCACCCACCTACCCAGCCGAAGCCGAGTGCAACAGCGACGGCGGCACCACGGTACTGCGCGTGACCATCGAACAGGATGGCGTGCCGACGCGCGTGGGCCAGGTGCAGAGCAGCGGCAACGCCGCGCTCGACAAGGCCGCGCTGGAGGCGGTGCAAACGTGGAAGTTCCGCGCCGCCACGCGCAACGGCAAGCCGGTCACGCATACGATCAACGTCCCGGTGACGTTCCCACCGGTGCTGGAAAAGCCGACGCGGTGCTTCGGGCAGGGCGCGGGCTGAGTCGCTCGTGATGGACGGCATCAACCTCTGGGCCGTGATGGCGGCCGCGCTTTCCAGTTTCCTGCTGGGTGGCATCTGGTATGGGCCGTTGTTCGGCAAGGCATGGAGCACCGCCGCCGGCATGGATCCGCAGAAGCAGGGACATCCGGGGAAGATCTTCGGCGGCGCGTTCGTGTTCTCGCTTGTCGCGGCAACGGTGTTCGCCTGGCTGCTGGGACCGGCGCCGGCCCTGGCGACGGCGGTTTGCACGGGAGCACTGGCAGGCATCGGCCTCGTCGCCGCGAGCTTCGGCATCAACTACCTGTTCGCGCAACGCGGCACGACGCTGTGGCTGATCGATGCGGGCTACCACACGCTGCAGTTCACCCTGTTCGGACTGATCCTCGGTCTCTGGCACTGAGCGGCAACGCTCAGCCCAACTGATCCAGCGCCGCCGCAAGGTCGTCGGCCAAAGGGGCGTTGAGAACGTAAGGCGTCCTGCCGCCATCCAGCGCGAACTGCAGCGAGGCGGCGTGCAGGAACAGGCGCTTCAGGCCCACCTGCTCGCGCAGGCGCTTGTTGACCGCCGGGTCGCCGTACTTGTCGTCGCCGGCCACGGGATGGCCGATATGCTGGGCATGCACGCGGATCTGGTGGGTGCGGCCGGTCTCGATGCGGACCTCGCAATAGGAATGTCCGCCGCGCCGTTCCAGCACCCGGAAGTGGCTGAGCGACTCCTTGCCGTCGCGGTGCACCTGCACGTGGCGCTCACCGCCCTGGCGCAGGCCGATGTGCAACGCCGCGTCGACGCTCATCACGCCGTCCGGCATGCGGCCGACCAGCAGGGTCAGGTAGCGCTTCTCGATGCTGCGGGTGCCGTCCTCGCTGTCCTCGCGCAGCAGCGCCTGCAGTTCGGACAGCGCCGAACGCTTCTTGGCCATCACCAGCAGGCCGGAGGTGTCCCGGTCCAGCCGGTGGACCAGTTCCAGCGTCTGGTTCGGTCGCAGCGCACGCATGGTTTCGATGGCGCCATGGCTGATGCCGCTGCCGCCGTGGCTGGCCACGCCGGAGGGCTTGTTGATGACCAGCAGCCGCTCGTCCTCGAACACGATGGCCGCCTCCATCCGCTTCAGGAAGCCGGCCGGCGGCGCCACTTTTTCTCCCACCTCGGTGAGACTCACCGGTGGAATGCGGACCTCGTCCCCGCCCTCCAGCTTGCGTTCGGCCTTCGCCCGCCCGCCGTTCACCCGCACCTGTCCGCTGCGCACCAGCTTGTAGACCAGGCTGCGCGGCGCGCCTTTCAGCTGGCCGAGCAGGAAGTTGTCAAGCCGCTGCCCGCCCCGGTCCTCCGGGACCGTGACCGTCCGCACGGCGGTCTTGGCGCCTGCGGCTGGCTTCTCGGAGGGGGGGCTGGGGTTGGAGCCATTCATTCTGTTACACTCGGAGGGCGAGATAAGGGTTTGATTTCGCAGGGAGTTGCTGTTGGGCCAGAAGCCCGTCTCCCCGCGATTCCGGCAAGTGCGCGGCCACCGCCCCAGGGGCGGCCATGTTAGCGGCTGATCGGCAGGCCCGGATACCGCC
The DNA here is from genome assembly GCF_014851815.1 of Pseudoxanthomonas sp. PXM01. GTDB lineage: Bacteria > Pseudomonadota > Gammaproteobacteria > Xanthomonadales > Xanthomonadaceae > Pseudoxanthomonas_A. Next base: position 254,544 of record NZ_JACVAJ010000001.1, on the reverse strand, counting down.
GGGTGCGTGACGGCACCTGATGCTGAACATGTCCCGCGTGGCGCCCCCTCCCAAGGGAAGCTGCCTCCGGCCCCGCAACACCTATTAGAAAGAAAAGCGCTCCCGCGGCCTGCCGTGGTGTCGTAGCGCTGGAAACCCGAATCTGCCCCGTTGCGCCTGCGCAAGGGGCGGTGCAACGTTCCAGAGGCGAAACGCCATGGCGTTCCGCGCGGTAGCAGCGCGCGAGGAACGCACAATGAAACGCATGTTGATCAACGCCACGCAGGCCGAAGAGCTGCGCGTGGCCATCGTCGACGGTCAGACCCTGTACGACATCGATATCGAACAGCCGTCGAAGGAACAGAAGAAGTCCAACATCTACAAGGGCCGCATCACCCGGCTCGAGCCCTCGCTGGAAGCCGCCTTCGTCGATTACGGCGCGGACCGCCATGGCTTCCTGCCGCTGAAGGAAATCTCCCGCGATTACTTCCAGGCCGGCGTCGACCACAACAAGGCCGGCATCCGCGAACTGCTGAAGGAAGGCCAGGAAGTCGTCGTCCAGGTGGACAAGGACGAGCGCGGCAACAAGGGCGCCGCCCTGACCACGTTCATCTCGCTGGCCGGCCGCTACATGGTGCTGATGCCGAACTCGCCCACCGCCGGTGGCGTCTCGCGCCGCATCGAGGGCGACGACCGCGCCGAGCTGAAGAAGGCGATGGATGCGCTGGCGATCCCCGACGACATGGGCGTGATCATCCGCACCGCCGGCGTCGGCCGCGACGCCGAAGAGCTGCAGTGGGACCTGGACTACCTGCTGAGCGTCTGGAAGGCGATCGCCGAAGCCGCGCTGACCAAGCCGGCCCCGTTCCTGATCTACCAGGAAAGCCGCCTGATCGTCCGCGCCCTGCGCGACTACCTGCGCAGTGACGTCGGCGAGATCCTGGTCGACACCGACGAACTGTACGAAACCGCCCGCGAGTTCATGCAGCAGGTCATGCCGCACAACCTGCGCAAGCTGAAGCCGTACAAGGACGACATCCCGCTGTTCAACCGCTTCCAGATCGAATCGCAGATCGAAGGCGCCTATGAACGCAACGTCCGCCTGCCCTCCGGCGGCTCCATCGTGGTCGACCAGACCGAGGCGCTGACCGCCATCGACGTCAACTCGGCGCGCGCCACCAAGGGTGGCGACATCGAGGAAACCGCGTTCCACACCAACATGGAAGCGGCCGAGGAAGTCGCCCGCCAACTGCGCCTGCGCGACCTCGGCGGCCTGGTGGTGATCGACTTCATCGACATGTCGAGCAACAAGCACCAGCGTGAAGTCGAGAACAAGCTGCAGAACGCGCTGAAGTACGACCGCGCGCGCGTGCAGATCGGCCGCATCTCGCGCTTCGGCCTGCTGGAGATGTCCCGCCAGCGCCTGCGTCCGTCGCTGGGCGAATCCAGCCAGATCGTCTGCCCGCGCTGCGAAGGCCATGGCCGCATGCGCAGCGTCGAGTCGCTGTCGCTGTCGATCATCCGCGTGGCCGAAGAGCACGCGATGAAGGACAACACCGGGCAGGTGCTGATCCAGGCGCCGCTCGAGATCGCCAACTTCCTGCTCAACGAGAAGCGCAGCGCGCTGCGCGAGATCGAACAGCGCCACGACGCGCCGGTCATCATCGTGGCCGACGAAGCGCTGCACACGCCGCACTACGAAGTCACCCGCATCCGCGAGAACGAGCTGGGCGAAGAAAGCAGCAAGCCCAGCTACCACCGCGGCACCCAGCGCAAGCTGCCGGTGCATGCGCTGACCAAGGCGCAGCTCAACATTCCGGCCGCGCCCGCCGTCACCCACGTCAAGCACACGCAGCCGGCTCCGGTGCGCGAAGAGCGTGAAGCCCCGGCACCGGCGCCCGCGCCGGCCCCCGTGGCCGCGCCGGTCGCCGTCGCCGCGCCCACCTCGGGCGGCGTGGTCGGCTTCTTCAAGCGCCTCTTCGGCGGTGGCGAAGCCGCAGCACCTGCCCCGCAGGCCCGTCCGCAGCAGGACAACCGCCAGCGCAACGACCGCAACAACAACGGCCGTCGCGAGAACCGCGACAACCGGGGCGACAACCGCGGCCAGCAGAACCAGGGCCGCGGTGGCAAGCAGGACAACAACCGCCGCGACGAGCGCAACAAGGGCGACAAGGCGCAAGGCGGCAACGCCCAGCAACAGAAGCCGCGCAATGAGCAGCAGGGCCAGAAGCAGCAGAAGCCGCAGGGCCAGCCGCAGAACGCCCAGGGCACTACCCAGCAGCAACCCAAGGCGCCCAAGCAGCCGCAGGGCCAGCAGGGTGGCAAGCCGCAGCAGGAAGGCCAGGGTCAGCGCCAGCCGCGCGCCCCGCAGCAGGACACCGCGAAGCCGGCAGCACCGGTCGCCAACGATGCGGTGACGACGGCCGCCGCCGTGGTTGTCGGCACGCAGGACGCCGTGCGCACGGCACCCGACGCCGTACCGACGCCGGTTCCGGCCACCGATGTGCCCGCCGCGATCGACATCGATGCGACGCAGGTCGTCGCGGTCGATGGTGAGGCCGCACCGTCCGCCGACGGCGACACGGGTGAAGGCGGCCGTCGCCGCCGTGGCCGTCGTGGTGGCCGCCGCCGTCGCCGTGGCAATGGCGAAGCCGGTGCCGCGGGCGAAGAAGGCATGCTGGCGGACGATCTGGGCAGCGACGACGACGCCCCGGTCGCCGACCGTTCGCAGCCTGAGTTCGATTTCGACGATGAAGAACCTGCCGTCGCCGCACCGCGTCCGCCGAAAGCGCAGCCGCAGCCGGCTGCCGTTGCCGCGGCACCGGTCGTAGCCGCCGCAGTGGCCGCTCCGGTACCGGTGGTCGCCGCCGATCCGACGCCCGCCGTCGTGCCCGCCCCGGTCGTGGTCGAAACCGTCGCGGCCGCCGAGGTGATCGAGGAAGTGAAGGCCGAAGCCGCGCGCGTCCAGCCCGAGGTGGCCGTCACGGTGCAGCACGAAGCGCCAGCGGCCGTTGCCATCGTCGAGACGGTCAAGGCCGAGATCGCCGCCGAACCGGCTCCCGTGGTTGTCGAACCCGTGGTCGTCGAGACGGTCGCGCCCCCGGCGGCGGTCGTCACCGCCGTCGAGGTCGTGGAGACGCCGGTGGTCGCCGCCGTGCGCAACGAGCCCGTGCAGATCGACCTGGTCGACGCCGTGAACGAAGCCACCGCCGAGGTCGAAGCGCCGGTCGAAGCCGCTGCGCCGACCCCGCCGCCGGCCGCGCCGAAGCCCGTAGCCGCACCGGCCACCGGTTCGCTGTTCTTCGTCGCCGATGCGGATACCCCGCCGTCGGTCACCCGCAGCCTGTTCGAGCCGGTGGTCACCCCGGTCAAGCCGGTCGACGAGATCGCTCAGGCCGACAAGCAGGACGACGACAGCACGGAAGAACGCAACGCCTGACGTACTGCGTTTCTCCGCAGAGGGAAAAACACACTGGCCGCGCAAGCGGCCAGTGTCGTTTCCGGGAGCCGGTGCTGTAGCCACGGCGACTGGCGAACCCGCCACCGCAGAAGTACAGTCGCCCTACGTTCCCCAGCAAGGATGCCGGTCATGCGTCGAATCTGCCTGTCCGCGTGCGTGTCACGCGTCGTGCTGGTCCTCCTGTTGGCATTGACCGCCCTTGGTGGCGTAAACGCCCAACAACGCAGCGTCCGTGGCTGGACCGATGGCCCCTACCAGGCCAAGGGCACGGGAGGATCGCAGGCGCTTCTGTTCGACTGGCGGTTCCTGGATGTCTACTGCATCGACATGCCCCGGCTGCACCCGGCCGAGGATGTTGTCTACGGCACACTGGGAGGCGGCGCGATCTCGTACTACCGGCTGCGCTACCAGGACGGCCCTAGCGCGTTCGTCGTGACCTCCACCGTTCCGAAGGACCGCACCCCCTCGGACGAATACAACCTGCAGTTGCGCCGCGAACAGGACAACGCACGCAGCATCGGCGCGGCCACCTCGCCGGATCGCTACCGCGTCGACACGGGAACATCGGCCTTCGGCCCCACCGTGCGGGTGCGGTTGCTCAACATCGGTCGGGATGACCCGGACGAGCCATTTCCGGTTGCGCGTCCCCTGTTGAATGTGCCCGATGAACCGCTGTACTCGCTTTCGGTCCATCGCCTGTTCGTGCATGGCGGCAACCGCTACGAGATCGCCGTGCTTGCCGTGCCTGCCGAGGGCGAAAGCCGCGCGGCACTGGAAGCGCGCGCCGACCGTCTGGCGGACACCATGGTGACGTCCCTGCAGACCTGCACGGCCAGACTCGAAACCAGCAAACCGGAAGCCGACAAACCTGCGTCGCCTGCACACTGAACGGCGGCCGCAGGCGCGACTACCCGCTACAACGCGCGCGTCGGATCCATCAGGCCCCACTGCGCGGCCAGTCGCGCCAGGGCGATGTTGTCCTGCACGCCGGTCTTCTCGAACAGGCGCGTCTTGTGCGTGTTCACCGTCTTTGCGCTGAGGCTCAGGCGGCGTGCGATTTCTTCCTGGCGCAGGCCCTGGGTCAGCAGCATCGCCACCTCCAGTTCGCGCGGCGACAGCGCATCGAACGGCGATGCATCGCCGCCGACGGTATGCAGCGCCAGATTCTGCGCCACGTTGCTGCCCAGGTAGCGCTTGCCGCGCGCCACGTCGCGCACGGCGCGGATCAGTTCGGCCGCATCGCCGGCCTTGCCGAGGTAACCGGACGCGCCGGCTTCGAGCAGACGCTTGGGCAGCGGGCCGTCCTCGAGCACCGACACGATGATCACGCGCACGCCGATGTCGGCACGCACGATGCGTTCGGTCACTTCCAGTCCGCTGTAGCCCGGCAGGTGCAGGTCGCACAGGACCACGTCAGGCTTGAGCTGCCTTATCAACGGCAGTGCCGCCTCGCCGGTCTCCGCTTCGCCCACGACCTCGATGTCCGCGTCGGCGCCGAGGATCAGGCGCATGCCGGTGCGTACCAGGGCGTGGTCGTCGATCAGGAAAACGCGGATGGTCATGAAAACGGCTGCCTTGAAGGGACGGGTCGAGCGTAGGGGGGCCGTCCGTCGCCGCGCAATTAACATTGTATCGGGTGTCGACGCCCTACATGCATGTAGCGCCATCGAGCCCGCGCTCGGGGTGCGGCATACTCGGGTTTCCATCGTTTTCCATCGGGGATTCCACCATGCACCATCGCCGCCGCAGCCTGCGCTGCGCCCTGCTCTTCTCGCTGCTCGCCAGTGCACCGGCCTGGGCCGCGGACGTCTCCAGCCGCTGGCACCAGCAGGTGGAAGCCATCAGTGCGGGCAAGGGCACCGTCGCGCGCGGCGACGCCATCGGCGCGCGCCTGGATACGCTCGGCATCGCGTGGAAGCGCGAGGCGTTCGTGCGCGGCGACCAGGCCGGCGAGAACCTCGTCGCCGACCTCGGTGGCCCCGACAACGCCCCGCTGCTGCTGATCGGCGCGCACTACGACAAGGTCGCCGTCGGCCATGGCGCGACCGACAACGCCTCCGGCGTGGCCGCGGTGCTGGAACTGGCGCAGGCATTGAAGACCAAGCCGCTGCAACACCATCGTGTGCAGGTGGTGTTCTGGGATCTCGAAGAGAAGGGCCTGCTCGGCGCGCATGCGTGGGTCGAAACGGCGGGACGCGAGCAGCCCGCGCTGTACGTCAACTTCGACGTGTTCGGCTGGGGCGACACGCTGTGGATGATGGCGCCCGACGGCGGCACGCCCTTCGTCGCCGCGCTGCGCGAGGCCAGCACGAAGGAGAAGCTCGGCTTCTCGCCCGGCGATAAGTACCCGCCCACCGACCACCTGGCCTTTCTCAAGGCCGGCTGGCCGGCGGTGTCGTTCTCGCTGGTCGGCGGCGACGAGATCGATCCGATCCTCGCGGTCTTCGGCGGCGGCAAGCCGGCGCAGGTGCCGAAGGTGATGCAGGTGATCCACAGCGAGCGCGATACCACCGCCGAGCTCGACGCCTCACGCGTGGACGACGCACTGCGCGTGGTCGAACAGGGCCTGCGGACCTGGGACCACCAGAACGCGCACTGATCGCGGTCCTGCCGCCGGACACACGAACGGGCCCTTGCGGGCCCGTTTGCGTTTGCGGCGAGAACACGCCTGGCTCTCCGGGCGGCGACGATGTCGGACTCGCGGTCCACCGCCAGGCGCAGCACGGAACAGGGGGTGTCCGGAGAAGCTGCGTTCGGTTCTCTCGTGGTGCCCTGGGTGTCAGCCTTGCGACTCGGAAGCAGGGTTTTGCGCGGGAAGCAGAGGGGGTGGATCCGCCGCCCGACCACTGCGGTCGTTGTACGGACAGAAATGCGAAGGCCGCGTGTAGGCCGTTCAGTCCGACCGCACAGTTTTCTCACGCGGCGTGCACGCCGCTTAACCCCGGCGAACGGCATGCTGCGCGTATGCACCGACGTCACGGAACGCCCCGTACGTTGTCGCACAGACACCATGCTTCAGCGCTCGCCATGATGACCTTCGACCTGTTCCACACCCCGGCCGACGACGGCACCTTCGAGTTGTCCGTCAACGAGTCGCCGCCCCTGCATTTCAGCAGCCGCGGCGCGGCGCTCGGGTACGCGGTCAAGCTCGCCAACCAGCGCCACCGGCAGGGTCTGGATTACGCCATCAACATCGAAGGCGGCGACGGCCGCTGGCGGTTGTTCGAAGGCTGGCGGCTCTGCGCCTGAGCCGAGGTCACCGGCGCAAGGTCGGTGACCGCATGGGGTGAGTCCACCCGGCACGGGCGTGGCACCCTGTCGACCCCATTCCGACGACACCCGTGACGCCATGACCGCCGCACGCTTCCGCGCCCTGCACACGCACGGCCTGCTCCGCCTCGCCAATGCCTGGGATGCCGGCACCGCCCGTCTGATCGAACACCTCGGTGCGCCCGCCGTCGCCACCACCAGCGCCGGCCTGGCATGGGCGCAGGGCTATCCCGACGGCGATGCCCTCGACGTGGACGCCCTGCTGCACGCCGTCACCGGCATCGCGCGCGTCATCGACGTGCCGCTCACCGTCGATGTCGAAGGCGGCTACTCCGACGATCCTGCCCAGGTCGCCGATACCGTCCTGCGCGTGGTGCGCGCCGGTGCCGCCGGCATCAACCTCGAGGATGGCGCCGGCGATCCGGCCCTGCTGGCGGCGAAGATCCGCGCCATCCGCCAGACCTGCACGGCGCAGGGCGTCGACGTCTTCATCAATGCGCGCACCGATGTCTACCTGCGCGGTCTGGCAACCGAAGGCATGCATGTGGACGAAACCCTGCGGCGTGCCGTGGCCTATCGCGAGGCCGGTGCCGACGGCCTGTTCGTGCCGGGACTGGTCGACGTCGACGCCATCCGCACCATCGCCGCGCGGTGCAGTCTGCCGCTCAACGTGATGTTGCGCCCGCAACTGCAGGACCTCGCCGCGCTCGAAACCCTCGGCGTGCGTCGCGTCAGCACCGGCTCGGCGCTCGTCGAGTCGATGTACGGGCGACTGGCTGCACAGGTCGGCACGTTCCTGCGCGAGGACCGCACGGCCCTGCCCGATCCGCAGGCGATGGGCTACGGCGCGATCAACGGTCTGTTCGGTTGATCCGCACAGGTGGGTAGGATTTTTCCTACAGCACGCCGGGACAACACCCGACTGTGAATGTGAACGGCGTGGGCGACGATACGCACGTCCCCGGCAGCACGCCCTGCGCAGGCCAGGAATGGCCGCTCTGCAATGGAACAAGGGCGCTGCCTTGAGCAAGCAGCACTGCCGGAGCCGGGGACTCCCCCTTTCAGACCCGATCGCCCATGGTCGGGTTTTCTTTTGCCTGCGTCAGCCGGCCCAGAGTTCCGGCACCTGCGCCAGCCCGAGCAGCACCAGCGCCGTCGCGGCGATCAACAGCCAGGCCATGCTGCGTACGACCAACATGCGCATCGTGGGTCTCCTGCCCCGTGTGTGAAGTCACTATCGCGGCGTCCACACGGTCGCGTCAAACGTAAATGCATTAAGCCGCCCGAGCGGTCGGGATTCCTGCGTCACCCTCGTCCTGGCGACCTCGCGCCGCCGCCAGGAACTCGCGGCCCCAGCGCGACAGGTCGTGGTGGCGCACGATGTCGAACAATCTGCGCTGGCGATCTTCGCGTTCGCCCGGTGTCATCACCAGCGCTTGCCGCAGCGTGCGCGCCATGTCCGCCGGATCGTGCGGATTGGTCAGCACCGCGCCCTTCAGTTCGGCCGCCGCACCGGCGAACTCCGACAGCACCAGCACGCCATCGCCGCCCTCCAGGCCCTGCACGGCGACGAACTCCTTCGCCACCAGGTTCAGGCCATCGCGCAGCGGCGTGATCCACATGACATCGGCCGCGGCGTAGTGCGCCACCACGTCGGCGAACGGCAGCACGCGCGAGAAGAAGCGCACCGGCGTCCAGTCCAGCTGCGACAGACGGCCGTTGATGCGGCCCACCGCCTGCTCGATCTGCTGCTGCAGCGGGCGGTACACGGTCATCTCCTTGGCCGCCGGCACGCACACCAGCACCAGCGTCACCTCGCCGCGCAGTTCCGGCGATTCGTCCAGCAGGCGCTCGAAGGCATGCAGCTTCTGCAGGATGCCCTTGGTGTAGTCCAGGCGCTCGATCGACAGCACCAGCTTGCGCCGGCCGATCTCGTCGCGGATCCGCACGATGTCGTCGGCTACCTGCTCGGTCTCCAGGCTGGCGCGGATGCGGCCCACGTCGGTGCCGATCGGGTGCGCGCCGATGCGCACGGTGCGACCGTCGATGCGCAGCTCGGTGGCCATGTCCTCCACCCCGACCGCACAGCCGAAGGTCAGGAAGCGCGGCGCGCACGACGCACGCGCGGTCACTTCCACCGGGAACGTGCTGCGCACCGCGTCGGTGAAGTTCTCCGCATGGCGCGGGATATGGAAGCCCACGTAGTCGCAGGCCAGCAGGCTGCCGAGGATCTCGCGGCGCCACGGCAGGATCGCGAAGATGTCCGCCGACGGGAACTGCGTGTGGTGGAAGAAGGCGATCTTCACGTCCGGGCGCAGCTCGCGCAGCACCGACGGCACCATCCACAGGTTGTAGTCGTGCAACCACACCGTCGCACCGGGCGCGGCTTCGGCCGCGGCGGCCTCGGCGAAGCGCCGGTTGACGCGCTTGAACAGCGACCAGTCGTCCTCGTTGAAACGCGCGCGTTCCCAGAAACTGTTGATCACCGGCCAGAACGCCTCCTTCGAGAAGCGTTTGTAGAACACGTCCACCTCGTGCTTCGTCAGCGGCACATGGGTCGCGGTCAGGCCGGGATAGCGCTCGGCATCCACGGTCGCACGCGGCTCGATCGGCGGCGCCTTCGGATCGTCCACCGTCCAAGCCACCCATGAACCGGGGCGGCCATCGGCGAAGAAGCTCAGCAGGCTGGGAATGATCCCGTTCGGCGAGGTGTGCGGCTTGCGCAGGCGCTGGCCATCGACGATGTGCTCCTCGTACGGCAGGCGGTGGTAGACCATCACCAGTTCCGCCTTTCCGGGCGCGTGTGTGGGCGGCGCATAGCCCTCGGCCTCGATCAGGTCGAAATGCGCCATCGCCTGCAGGATGCCGCCACAGCCCGGCGCCTCGGCATGCAGCACGTTGTCCATGCCGGTGGTCGCAGCGACCAGCGCCGGTTCCGACTCGCCGACGCAGACGCCGGGGAAACCCTCGCCGTACATCGACAGGTCATTGAGCGTGTCGCCGGCGACCAGCACGCGGGCGTGTTCGAGGGACAGCTCATCGACCAGCGCGGTCAGCGTGCTGCCCTTGCGTGTGCCATGCGGCAGGATGTCGAGATAGCGGTCGGCCGAATACAGCACTTCGCAGCCCAGCGATGCGGCGACGGCTTCCACCTCGGCCTGGATCGTCGACAGCTGTTCGGGATGGCAGTAATACGAGCAACGACGCTCCTGCGGCACTTCCTGGCGCACCAGCATCGGGAACCGGCGCATCGCATCGGCCACCACGTGTTCGCCCGGCCAGCGTGCTTCGATCTGCGACTGCAGCGGCTGGATCGGCTGCATGTCGGCGGTGCGCAGCACGGTCGCGCCGACATCGCAGATCACGTAATCGGGGGTCGGCAGGCCGGGATCGGCGAGCAGCGGCAGGATCGCCTCGCGCCCGCGTCCGGTGACCCAGGCCAGCTTGATGTCCGGATGCGCATCGACCAGGTGGTACAGCCGCTTGCGGGCATCCGCATCGCCAGCGAGGAAAGTGCCATCGAGATCGGTGGCGAGCAGCAACGGCTGCGAGGGGGATTTCAACAGGGTCATGCGGGTGCACTCCATGTTCGCGGGTGAGGCCGCGCACGGGGCACGACGCAGAGCGTCAAGGGACGCAGGCGGGGAAACGCACCGGAAATACGCCGCAGTGAGGGGCGCAGGAAGAGAGTCGTCGCGTGCCAGGCACGCTGCGCGCATATGCGCTACAGATGCGCGTCCGTCCCCAGACATGGACGCGGACATCGACTGATGCGATGCAGCATTGTAGTCCGCATCTCACATTGAGAGGTCAACGTGATGTTAAGAATGTTAAATGCACGCGCGAAATCCCGTGTTTTCCGCGGATTTCCGCCGCTGTCGCATCGGGCATCGAACACCGTGCGCGCATGCGGATACGCTCACGTCGCGCGCGATGTCGCTTCCACCAGTGCGTCGATCAACGCGCGCGATGCGGCCGACAGGCGACGATGCGGCGCATAGATCAGCGAGAACGGACGCGTGCGTCCGGCCAACTGCGGCAGCACGCGCACCAGATCCGCACCGCGCTGCAGGGGCGCATCGACGATGAAATCGTAGCTCTGGCACAGGCCCACACCGGCCTGCGCCAGCGACACCACGCCGAGCACATCGTCGGATACTTCGATGCGCGAAGCCGGCGTCCAATCCACATCGTCGCCTTCCACCCGGAACAGCCACGGCGCCACGCGCCCACTGCTCGGCAGCACGAACGGCAGGCAGGTGTGCAGCGCAAGCGCGGCCAGCGACGTCGGCGTGCCATGCGCGGCGAGATAGTCCGACGACGCCACCACGCTCAAGCTCGCGTCTTCCAGCTTGCGCCCGACCAGGCCACTATCGGGCAGCTCGCCCAGCCGGATCGCGAGATCGAATCCTTCCGCCACCAGATCGACATTGCGGTTGGCGATGTTCACCTCCACCCGCACCTGCGGATGCCGCTGCACGAAGCCGCGCAGCAACGCCGGCAACCGGTAATGCCCGTACGTGGTCGGCACGCTGATCCGCACCTGCCCGGTCAGCGTGCCCGCCTCGCCCTGCACGGCGCGTTCGGCATCGTCGATCAGATGGAAGGCGGCACGCGCCTGCTCCACGTACAACCGACCGGCCTCGGTCAGGCCGATCCGGCGCGTGGTCCGTCGCAGCATTTGCCCGCCCAGCCGCGCCTCCAGCCGCGCGACGGCACGGCTGACCACCGACGGCGTGGTCGACAGCGCCACGGCCGCCGCGGTCAGCGACCCGTGGTCGACCACGGCGACCAGCGCTTCCACATCGGCCAGATGATCGAATCGGCGCCCCAATTATTGCCTCCAGCGAACAGATGACTTCCCCCGAGGCCAATTTATCGCCCCTAAAGGCCGGAATAAAGTGCGCGCCAACCGGGGCATTCCGCCCCGCCCGGAGACCGCCATGAACCTGTTCACCCCCCTCGCAGCCGCCGTGCTGCTGGCCCTCGGCAGCGCCAACGCCCAGGCCGCCCACGTGCTGGTGGTGCTGTCCGATGCCGACCACCTGGAGCTGCGCGACGCCCGCGTCTATCCCACCGGCTTCTATCTCAACGAGCTGATGCAGCCGGTCAAGGCGCTGCGCGACGCCGGCCACCGCATCACCTTCGCCACCCCGGAAGGCCGTGCGCCTACGGTCGACCGCACCTCGATCGATGCGGCCTACTTCGGCAACGACCCCGCCGCCCTGAAGGCGCACGAGGAGCTGCTGGCGCAGCTCAAGCTGACCGCCGCCGCGCAGTCGCCGGTGCTCAGCCTGTCCCGCGTGGAGCAGATCGGCTACGGCGAATTCGACGCGGTCTACATCCCCGGCGGCCACGCGCCGATGCAGGACCTGCTGGCCAGCCCGGCGCTGGGCCGCCTGCTGACCGACTTCCACACCCAAGGCAAGCCGACCGCGCTGGTCTGCCACGGCCCCATCGCCCTGCTGTCGACGCTGCCCGGCAACGCCTCGTTCCTGCAGCAGATGGAAGGCCAGCAGCGCGCCACTGCGCCGTCGTCATGGATCTATGCCGGCTATCAGGTGACGGTGATCAGCAACGACGAAGAAGAACAGGCCAAGGGCGCGCTCAACGGCGGCACCATGAAGTTCTACCCGCAGACCGCCCTGCAGCAGGCCGGCGTGCAGTACCGCAGCAATGCCCAGCCCTGGCAGGCCCACGTGGTGGTCGACCGCGAGCTGATCACCGGCCAGAACCCGGCCTCGGCGGTCGGCGTGGCCAGGGCGCTGCTGGACAAGCTGGACTGAGGCCTTTCTTCCGGCCAATTGTCCGGAAAGAGCCATGCCTGGATCGAAATGCCCCGATCGTCCCCGTCGATCGACATCTCCTTCCGTAGCCCGGGTGAGCGCAGCGCACCCGGGGCACGCGATGACCGTCATGGATGACGCCCCCCGGGTGCGGCCGTGGGCCTTACCCGCGCTACGTGACTGAAAGATGCTCTTGCCAGTCAGCAAGGTCCAACGCTGGATCGAAACGATCCTCCCATCCATCGCCAGGATCGAACGTTGGATCGAATTGATCGGCTGATCCATCAAGAAGATGGAACATTGGATCGAAATGATCCGCTCATCCATCAATAAGATCGAACACTGGATCGAAATGATCGGCTGATCCATCAATAAGACCCGACACTGGATAGAAATGACCCATTCGCCTGCGGCCGTGCTTCCGGCGCCACGCGACGCCGGTCTCATCCGCTACCAGTAGCTACGAGCATTCGACGCATGCCCCCTCCTATGGTCAGCCGATGATACGGAGAACAGAGGACGGGTTAAGCGCCGGAGGCCATGCGCGCACCTGTAGGATGGGTGGAGCGAAGCGATACCCATCGTCGCCATCCATCAGAGGCAGGATGAATGGAGCGAAGCGCCTTCCGCATCGCCGGTCTACCCATCATCGCCATCCACAAGGTCAAAGGAATGACCCGTTACCGACGCGCCCTCGTCCCTGGCGGCACCTACTTCTTCACCGTCAACCTCGCCGACCGCCGCACGACCCTGCTGGTCGACCATGTCGACCTGCTGCGCGACACTGTCCGGCATACCCGCCAGCGGCATCCGTTCGTCATCGACGCCATGGTCGTGCTTCCTGACCACCTGCACGCCGTGTGGACGCTACCGCCCGGCGATACCGACTTTCCGATGCGCTGGCGCCTGATCAAGACGCGGTTCTCGCATGGTCTGCCGCAAGGCGAGCATCGTCGTGCGAGTCGTGCCGGCAAGGGCGAACGCGGTATCTGGCAACGGCGGTATTGGGAGCACCTGATCCGGGACGAGGCGGATCTGCAGCGGCATATCGACTATATCCACGTCAATCCGGTGAAGCATGGGTATGTGGCGCGTGTGGTGGATTGGCCGTATTCGACGTTCCATCGGTTTGTGCGGGAAGGACTCCTGTCTTCGGATTGGGGATGCTTAGAAGGTGAGGTCGGCAATGTTGGAGAGATGGCGTGATGGGTATCGCTTCGCTCCACCCATCCTACGTAGTCCCGTTGACGTCGCGACGTGGGTTGTGTGGACGGCGGTGGGATCACCCCAACGCCGTATCCAGCACCATCATCAGCACGAAGCCGATCATCAGGCCGGTGGTGGCGAAGCTCTCGTGGCCCTTGCGATGGGACTCGGGGATGATCTCGTGACTGATCACGAACAGCATGGCGCCGGCGGCGAAGCCCAAGCCCCACGGCAGCATCAGTTGCGAGTGCGCGGCCACCGATGCGCCGAGCACGGCACCCAGCGGTTCGACCAGGCCGCTGGCGGCCCCGATGAACACCGACAGCCAGCGCTTGTAGCCCGCTGACAGCAGCGCGACCGCGACGACGAGGCCTTCCGGCACGTCCTGCAACGCGATGCCGATGGCCAGTGCGTTCGCGCGTGCCACGCCGTCGTTTCCCGCATAGCCCACGCCGATGGCGAGGCCTTCCGGCAGGTTGTGCAGGGCGATGGCGAACACGAACAGCCAGGTGCGCCGCAGCTTCTCCGAGACCTGTCCTTCCCTGCCCTTGATGAAGTGCTCGTGCGGCAGCAACCGGTCGAGCGCCATCATCACGCCGCCGCCCAGCAGGATCGCCAGCCCGATCAGCGCACTCGCTGCCGCTTCGCCGCCACCGAACAGCGGCGTGCCCTGCGCCGCGTCCAGCCCGGGCATGATCAGCGAGAACGCGCACGCGGCCAGCATTACGCCGGCGCCGAAGCCGAGCAGCGTGTCCTGCGTACGCGTGGACAGGTTCTGCGAGAACAGCACCGGCAACGCGCCCAGCGCGGTCGCCGTCGCCGCGACCGAGCCGCCCATGAAGGCGTCGCGGATCACCGGCGAGCTGTTGACGAACTGCCAGAAGTTCCAGCCCAGCGCGATCACGCCGAGCACGAGAATGGCGATGCCGAGCGCGCGGCGCAGGTCGCGCGCGCGCAGCGGCTGTGGCGCCTTCAGGCCACCCAAGGGCGCGTCAGCGTCCGGCTTCGGCATGACGCCTCGCCACTTCGTCCCAGCGGACGACGTTGTAGAACGCCGCGATGTAGTCGGGGCGGCGGTTCTGGTACTTCAGGTAGTAGGCGTGTTCCCACACGTCCAGGCCGAGGATGGGCGTGCCGCCGGAGCCGATGCCGGCCATCAGCGGGCTGTCCTGGTTGCCGCTGCTCTCGACCGACAGGCGACCGTCGCTTCCGACCACCAGCCACGCCCAGCCGCTGCCGAAGCGGGTCAGCGCGGCCTTGGTGAAGGCCTCCTTGAAGGCGTCGAGGCCACCGAGGTCCTTGTCGATCGCCGCCGCCAGCGCTCCGGTCGGTGCGCCGCCACCGCCCTCGCCGGCCGGCGCCATCACCGTCCAGAACAGGCTGTGGTTTGCGTGGCCGCCGCCGTTGTTGCGTACCGGCAGTTGCAGCGCGGCGGGCAGCTTGGAAAGGTCGGCGATCAGTTCCTCGACAGATGTGTCTGCGTACGGCGTGTCCTTCACCGCGTTGTTGAGGTTGGTGATGTAGGTCTGGTGGTGCTTGCTGTGGTGGATCTCCATGGTCTGCGCATCGATGTGCGGTTCCAGGGCGTCGTAGGCGTAAGGCAGGGCGGGCAGCGTGTGCGGCATGGTCGGGGTCTCCGGGGGAAAAGTCGGGATCAGTGACGGGCGCCGTCGAACGGCGAGAAGGCGACGGTGGCGCTGGCGCACAGCAGGGCGTCGGTGCGCGTGCAGTGGCCGTGTGTGCGCTGCCAGTGCAGCAGCGCGATGCGGGCTTCGGTCAGGTGGCGGATGGCGTGCAGGCGGACGTCGTCGCGCGCGCCGGCATCGCAGGCGATGCGCATCAGCGCGTCATGCGCAGCGCACAGGTGGTCGAGCGCGGCGCTGTCATCGCCGCGGCGTTCGTGGGTATCGGCGAGGTTGTGGTGCGCCACGACGAGGGCGGCGAGGCAGTCGTCGGGCGTGGCGGTCAGTGCGGCACCGGACGCGAGCGTAGTGGCGAGCTGGAGGGCGCGGGTGTAGTCGAGGGCGGCTAGGTCCAGCCGGCCGGCGGCGAAGGCGGTGTTGCCCTGCCGTGTCAGCCGGCGCCACTGCGCGAGGCCTTCGGCGCTCTGCGGCGTCGGATGTGTCGAGACGGGGGTGTGCCCACGCATGGCTGGCTCCTCGATTCCAAGGGGCCCTTTGCGTATGCATGCGTAATCAGGCAGGACGATGATAGGCAGGTGCGCGGCCCATCGTCCAGTCGGGGCGGCGCGGCAGGTTCAGGACGCTGCGTATCGTGTGCGTGCGCGGCGCACGCGGGGTGTCAGGCGGTGACGATCTTCATCAGGGCGACGCTGGCGATGCCGGCCACCAGCCAGATGGCGACGCGCTTGAGCACGGCGGCATCGATGCCCGCCCTGCCCTCGGCGGTCTGCATGGGTTTGGTACCCACGACCAGCACGTGCATGGGCAGCGCGATCACCAGCAGGAACGCGAACACCCAGTACATCGTCTCGTCCCCCAGCTTCGGCCAGATCAACGACATGGCGACACCGGCGAAGACGCCGGCGATGGCGGCGGTGAGGGGGGTGGGCGTCAGGGCCATGTGGGTGGTGTCTTGTTTAGGCGTGGCTGGAGTCTAGCGGACTCACGGACCAGGGTCCGCCTACCGAATGGTCGTAGGATGGGTTGAGCAAAGCGGCTTTCAACGGCGAAGCCCCTCTACCATCGTCGCGACCGATCAGAAACCACGGAACTGGAACCTGCCGATGAGCACCAGCACATCACTTCGTTGCCACGCTGCACACATAAAGCTCTTTCGAGATCACGTCTATATTTTTTCGAGGATGCTGGTCAATAGGCTGGGGAATACGCCGCTTCGCCTGGAAGCGAGATTCGACCTGACGGATCTCAGCCCACAGGACTTCGGAAAATCGATTCGCCATGCAATAGGCATGTCGCTGCCATGGGTCGAATGGGAGGAGTTCGAGCAGGTGTACGCGCCGCTCGGGGAGCCCGTATCCCGGGCGCTCGACATAAAGAACAAGGACTTGAACAAGGCGGACAGGGAATCCGGGAGTGTCAGCAGTGAGGACTGGCCCGATGACCAGAATTACGACCTCACGGCGTGGGTAAGCAAAGGAACCAGCGGCAAACCTCTCGACAAAGAGTACTCACCGCTGCCTAAGAACTGCACCGACGAGCAACTTGGGTTGCACGTGCTGGCATGCCTAGGCGACTCCTTGGATGAGACGTTGGTGGTCAACGCGAAGAGGCGATAGTACGCAGAATGAGGGGAGCGAAGCGGCGTTCAACGGCGAAGCCACTCTACCCTTCATCGCGGCCAATCAGGCCCGCCGAAACTCGGCATTCCATCGGTCCGCGCGCGATGGGATGCTGGGAGAATTGTGGCCGGGACGGATATGAGGCGGGTTTCGGAGAGCGTCAGAGATGGGTATCGCTGCGCTCAACCCATCCTACGGGCTATTCGACGTTCCATCGGTTTGTCGGCGACGGAAGGCTAGCGATGGATTGGGGCTGTGCGGAATCTGGTGAGGCCGGCTTCGGGGAGCCGGTTTCATGGGTATCGCTTCGCTCAACCCATCCTACCGGCTAAGCTGCTGCTCTATATTTCTGAGATCGAAGCTTTGCGCCCGATAATGGAAAGGTCATCGCAATCAGCATTTCGCATCCGCGCTTACTTTTAAATATCGTTAAAACTCCAATAATCAATAAGGAGGTTCTGTGGGCCTCATCGATGAAATTGTCAATGCAGCGATGGATAAAGACACGCCATTGGCCGATTTACTGAGAAAAGTTAAGGTCGCTTCACGCCGCCTTGAGCTACCAGACATTGAACAATGGGTTGGCTACGAGCTTAACGGGTATCCGAACGATGTAGACCTCCCTGCGTATCGCGAAGTTGTAGGCAGGCTGCAGGCCAAAGATTGGGACGGCAGTTGGAAGCCTGTTTTCTTTCAGAATCCAGAAATCTCATCTCTAGCGGACCGAACTGCTTTTCGCCAGTCAGTGCGTGAACTCGAAGAAGGAATATCGGACGCCCGCGACGGATTCATCATGATGAGTGTTCCTCCCGGGAAGCGACAAGCAATTTGCGAAGCAATCGGTAGCGACACAGAAATTGCTATCCAGCTACCCAGGTCAGCGCTTTTGCGACCACTTGAAGCAACTAGAAATCGAGTGCTTGATTGGGCACTCGAGCTTGAAGGGCGAGGCGTGAAGGGAGATGGACTTACTTTTACACGCAAAGAGGTGACGCAGGCTGCGCAAAGCAACGTGATCATCACTACGAACAACATAGGAACAATGAGTCACTCTCAGATCCAGCAGCACTCCGGTGGCCGACAAAATCAAGAGAACGAAATCGACCTTGATGCATTGAAGTCACTAATGCAGTTAATTTTGGCGCGAGCAGGGGAATTGGATAAGAGCTCTGAGAAAATCGCAGCAGCTGATGCAAAAACCATACTTACTCAGATTGAGTCCGGCTCACCCAAGCGAAGCATCTTGCGAGACTCGTTGTCTTCACTTCGGACAGTGCTCGAAAGTGCTACGGGAAGCGCTATAGCCGCAGACCTCCTACCGAAGCTCTATCCACTCCTCACGCCCTTAGGTATCTTTTTGGGAGTGCCGCTAGGTTAATTGCTATCTCAAAAGACTGCCGATAAAGCTTACCGAAGGTGCTCTTCACTTACCCCAATCGTCATCGATTTCTCGCTTTCAGAAGTATGTCCGCTTGATTGCACTCTCTAGCCAGTAGGATGGGTTGAGCGCAGCGATACCCATCATCGCTGACGATCCGGCACATGGAAACGATGGGTATCGCTACGCTCCACCCATCCTACGTTTCATGGTTATCGAAGTGGCGGAGAGAGTGGGATTCGAACCCACGGTAGGCTTACACCTACGGCAGTTTTCAAGACTGCTGCCTTAAACCGCTCGGCCATCTCTCCGTTTTCTGGAACTGCCCGCGACGCCGTCGCGGTGCCTCGCCGCCCTACCCCGGCAGCGCGCCCGGCCCGTTGCAGGCCGTGGCGCATTTTCGCACGAACCCCGCCGCCGTGGCTTACGAGGCCTTCTTCACCTTGGCGGCCTTGGTGTTGTCGATGGCCATCGCGATGGCCTTCTCCTTCTCCTCCGCACACTTGCCACCGCAATCCAGCCGCGACGACTCGATCTGCTGCGGCAGATGCTCGGCCAGGAAATCGATGAACACCCGCACCGCCGGCAACAGGCCCCGGCGCGACGCGAACACCGCGTGGCAGATGCCCTGCGGCAGGCTCCATTCCGGCAGCACTACTTCCAGCTCGCCCTTGCGCACGGCTTCCGCGCACACTGTCTCCGGCAGCAGCGTGATGCCGTAACCGTCCTTCGCCATCGACTGCAGCAACGGGAAATCGAAGCCGGCCAGGCGCGGATTCAGTTCGATCCGGCGCACCTCGCCGTTCGGGCCGTGCAGTTCCCAGCGCTGGCGAGCCTCGTCTTCGCTGATGCTCAGCGTGACGTGCTCGGCCAGGTCTTCCGGCACCTTCGGGCGACCGGCGCGGTTGAGGTACTTCGGGCTGGCGACCAGCAGTTCCTGGATCTGGCCGAAGCTGCGCATCACCAGGCTGCCGTCGTCGTCGAGCTTGGCGCGCACGCGCAGCGCCACGTCGTAGCCCTCATTGATGATGTCGACCCGGCGGTTGTTGACGTGCAGCTGCAGCCGCACCTTCGGGTACTTGTCGAGGAAGGCCGGCAGGATCTTCGGCAACTGCATCTGCGCCACCGCCACCGGCACGCTGACACGCACGACGCCGCGCGGTTCCGCACTGAGGCGGTCGACCACTTCGCGCGCGGCCTGCGCTTCGGCCAGCATCGTCTGCGCATGGCGGTGCACGCTGGTGCCGACGTCGGTCACCGCGAAGCGGCGCGTCGAGCGCTGCAGCAGGCGCACGCCCAGGTCGGTTTCCAGCTGGCTGATGCGCCGGCTCAGTCGGGACTTGGGAATGCCCAGGGCACGCTCGGCCGCGGCGAAGCCGCCGTGGTCCACCACCATGGCGAAGTAATAGAGGTCGTTGAGGTCGTGCTGCATGACTATAATTCCGCCTTTAGAACAATCAGTGACGTTAGACCACGTTTATCCCATTAATGCAACGACCTACAGTGATCTCCAAGGCGGCACTGGCCGCATCCGACTGGAGAACCACCGTGAAACTATTGCACATCGACAGCAGCGCGCTGGCCGCCAACTCCGTCAGCCGACAACTGACCGCCGCCATCGTAGCCCGTTGGCAGGACAGCGTGCCCGGGCTGGAGGTCACCTACCGCGACCTCGACGCCGACCCGCTGGCCCACCTGACCAATGCCGTACTGGGTGGGGGCGATGCCGCCGCCGCACAAGCCAGCGAGGCCGCCATGCAGCAATTCCTGGCCGCCGACGTCATCGTGCTGGGCGTGCCCCGCTACAACTTCGGCGTGCCGTCCACGCTGAAAGCCTGGATCGACCGCGTGGCCGTGGCCGGCCGCACCTTCAAGTACACCGAGAACGGCCCGGTGGGCCTGGTCGGCGGCAAGAAGGTCATCGTGGCCGAGGCCAGTGGCGGCGAATACGCCGGCACCGCGATCGACTTCGTGGCGCCGTACATCAAGCAGGTCTTCGCCTTCCTCGGCATCACCGACGTCGAGTTCATCCGCGCCGAGCGCGTGGCCTACTCGCCCGAGCACAAGGCGCAGGCCATCGAAGCCGCGCTGGCCAGCATTCCCACCCCGCTGCGCCAGGCCGCCTGAGTTACCAAGTACCCGCAACTCCTCTCCGTTCGGCCCGCGCAAGCGGGCCGTTTTCTTTCTGGTGAGTAGAAGGCGGGTTCACTCCCCTCTCCCTGCACAGCGGGGAGAGGGTGCCGAAGGCGGGTGAGGGGCGAGCGGAGGCGGCATGCCGGCGGCTCGCGGTGACATTCGACGTTCGATCAGCAACGGGCTGCGAGACGGAGGCTTCTGCACGAAGAGCTGCCCCTCATCCGCCCTTCGGGCACCTTCTCCCCGCTTGCGGGGAAAAGGAATGTTTGCCGCCTTCCCCGTGTGCGGGGAGAAGGACTCAGGCGATCTGCTCGGCGCCGCCCATGTACGGGCGCAGCGCCTCGGGCACGGTGATCGAGCCGTCGGCGTTCTGGTAGTTCTCCATCACCGCGATCAGCGCCCGGCCGACGGCGGTGCCGGAGCCGTTGAGCGTGTGCACGGGCTCGGGCTTGCCGGTGGCGGGATTGCGCCAGCGGGCCTGCATGCGGCGGGCCTGGAAGTCCTCGCAGTTCGAGCACGAGGAGATTTCGCGGTACATGGCCTGCGACGGCAGCCAGACTTCCAGGTCGTAGGTCTTGGTGGCCGAGAACCCCATGTCGCCCGTGCACAGCAGCATGCGGCGATACGGCAGGCCCAGCTTTTCCAGCACGATTTCCGCGCTGCGCGTCATGCGCTCGTGTTCGTCGTAGCTTTCTTCCGGGCGCGCGATGGAGACCAGTTCGACCTTCTCGAACTGGTGCTGGCGAATCATGCCGCGCACGTCGCGGCCACCGCTGCCGGCTTCCGAGCGGAAGCACATCGAGTGCGCCGTCATGCGCAGCGGCAGGCGGGCGTCGTCGAGGATCTCGTCGCGGACGATGTTGGTCAGCGGCACTTCCGAGGTCGGGATCAGGTAGCGCTTGTGCTCGCCCAGCTGGGTGGAAAACAGGTCTTCCTCGAACTTCGGCAGCTGGCCGGTGCCGCGCATCGAGTCGGCGTTGACGATCACCGGCACGCTGGTTTCTTCGTAGCCGTGCTCGTTCGTGTGCAGGTCGAGCATGAACTGCGCTAGCGCCCGGTGCAGGCGCGCCAGCTGGCCGCGCAGCACGGTGAAGCGCGCGCCGGACAGCTTGGCGGCGGTGTCGGCATCGAGCCAGCCGTGGCGGGCGCCGAGCTCCACATGGTCCTTGACGTCGAACTCGAAGCTGCGCGGCGTGCCCCAGCGGTGCTGCTCGACGTTGCCGGCCTCATCGCTGCCGACCGGCACGCTGGCGTGCGGCAGGTTGGGGATGCCCAGCGCGATAGCTTCGATCTCGCTGCGGATCTCGTCCAGCTTCACTTCCGAGGCCTTCAGCTCATCGCCGAAGCCAGCCACTTCCGCCATCAGCGCGGCCACGTCCTCGCCCTTGGCCTTGGCCTGGCCGATGGCCTTGGAGCGGGTGTTGCGCAGGTTCTGCAGCTCCTCGGTGCGCTTCTGGATATGCTTGCGCGAGGCTTCCAGGTCGGCGATGCGGGACACGCCCAGGTCGAAACCGCGGGTCTCCTTGAGGCGCTGGGCGAGTTCGGCGGGTTGGGTGCGGAGCAGGACGGGATCGAGCATGGAAACAGCTGTCTGGCGTGGGAAGCCGGCATTATCGCCCATCTGCGACCGCCTGCCCGCGCGGTTAACCGCGGCTGTGCAAGAATCGGCGCGTCTTTTCCGGTGACTCCCATGTCGGCCCAGCAACCGCACGACCCGCACTTCACCTTCCGCCTGCCCCGCACTGCCCTGCGCAACGCCGGCATCGCCTTCGGCATCGGCCTGCTGCTGTTCGTGATCGTCTGGTGGGCCGGCCGCGACGACGGCTTCTATACCCCGGAGGCCACCACGCCGGGCAAGCCGCTGCCGATCGAAGTGCTGCCGGAGCCGCTGGCCAACGGCGCCGGCGCCAGCGGCATGGAAGAGCCGGCACCGCGGCCGGCCGCGGAAGAGCGTCCGCAGTTGGTGGAAGAAGCGCCGATGCCGGCCCCGGTCTCCGAGACCCCGCTGCCGGCCACGCCCAGCGACGCTACGGCCCCGGCCGCGCCGGTCGCCCTCGCACCCGGCGAGGTGCCGGTACCGATTCCCGGCCAGACCCCGGCCCCGGAGTATCCGTCGTCGGCGATGCGCAACGGCGACCAGGGCACGGTCATGGTCCGCGTCGAAGTGGGCGCCGATGGCATCCCGACCTCGGTCGAGGTCGCCGAGCGCAGCGGCTCGCGCGATCTGGATCGCGCCGCACTCACCGCGGTGCGCCAGTGGCGCTTCCAGCCGGCGCAGCGCGATGGGCAGCCGGTGCCGGGTGCGGTGACGGTGCCAATCGATTTCAAGATGCGGTGATGCCTTCAGCGTGCATCGTGACAACCTGCGCGAGATCGCGGACGAACTGAGGCGATTGAGGGCGATCAGCCCTACTGGGAAAGCAGACCTGAAATTCTGGTACGCGACCACCGTGCCCGCATTCAATGCGTGGATGCATGAACGTTTCCCGGATGTGCGTCTTCCGAAGGTCGTGATGTTCTACCTGCATGATGCAGACGTCCGTGTCCGCGACGCCGGATACCGGACGACGCAGGAAGAGGCCATCGACGCTCTGATAGACGGACTGGAGAAAGGCAGACTCCTAGAGGCGGATACACATTCTGGGTGCGCGTTGCCATTGGGAAAGTTGGGCGCTGGTGCGCTCTTGGTGCTGGTGGCGCTGTGGTGGCTGCTGTCGCGTTGATCTGCACGCGATCTGCACGCACATGAACGTCGGTTCGAATACCTGAACTCAATCCCGCTCGCTTCATCGCCCAATCACGCATCGCAAACATCGTCGCGCAAAGACTCGGCACCGTTCCAACGCGGAACCCACAACGCGAAACGGAGGTTCACATGTCGATGCCCACCAACAACGAATACCGCGCCACCGATACGATCGAAGACACCACGGTCGAACCGCGCCGCACCACCTCGCCCGTCCTGCTGCTGTTGCTCGCCTTCGCGGTGACCGCCGGCGGCCTGATCTGGTGGAGCCAGTCGCGTGCGCCTACCGGCGCCTCGGTCGCGACCGTGCCTGGCAACGTGATCGACGATCCGGCCGCCACCACGCCTGCCAACGAGCGTGCGACGGCCAGCGCCGAGAAGGCGCGCGCCGAGCGTGCCGCCGCCAACCGCCCGGCCCCGATCAGCCGCGATGCCCGCCCGCTGGCCGGCAACGCCGAGCCGAAGTATCCCGCTTCGATGCTGCGTGCCGGCGTCGGCGGCACCGTCGTGGTGCTGGCCGAGGTGGATGCGCAGGGCAATCCGGTCAACGTCAGCGTGGTCGAGCGCAGCGGCGCGCGTGACCTCGACCGTGCGGCCCTGAGCGCCGTGAAGCAGTGGCGCTTCGAGCCGGCCATGCGCAACGGCAAGGCCATCGCGACCAGCGTGAAGGTCCCGGTCGACTTCAAGCCGATCTAACGCGTCACGCACCACCGACGAGGAAGGGAAAGGGGGCGCGGGCAGGCGCCCCCTTTTCTGTATGCATCAAATCCGGTTGGACAGAATCTTGCCTGTGGGAGCGACGTAAGTCGCGAAGACTTACCGGGAAAGCTTCATCGCGACTTACGTCGCTCCCACAGAAAGCAACAGCGCTACGCCTTGCGCAGCGCGAACCCCGCGCCCGTCGCCAGCCCATCGTAGTTCGGGAACGACGTCGCCACGTTCGCCACATCGCCCACGCGCACCTCGCCCTTCGCGAGCTGGCCCGCGATCGAGAACGCCATCGCGATGCGGTGGTCGCCGTGGCTGTCCACCGCCCCACCCTGCAGCTCGCCGGGGAAGATCGTGGCGCCATCCGGCGTTTCGTCCACGCGCAGGCCCAGCGTGCGCAGGCCGTTGGCCATGGCGGCGAGACGATCGGATTCCTTCACCCGCAGCTCGGCCGCGCCACTCACGACCGTCGGTCCTTCCGCCGCGGCCGCCGCAACGAACAGCGCCGGGAACTCGTCGATCATGTCCGGCACCAGCGCCTCGGGCACGGCGATGCCACGCAGCGGTGCGTAACGCACCACCAGATCGGCGACCGGCTCGCCGCCATGCTCGCTGGCGTTCTCTTCGGTGATGTCGGCGCCCATCAGGCGCAGCGCCTGCAGCAGGCCGGTGCGGCGCGGGTTGAGGCCGACGGCACGCAGCCGCAGCTCCGAGCCGGGAATGATGCTGGCCGCGACCAGAAAAAAGGCCGCCGACGAGAAGTCCGCCGGCACCGCGATGTCGGTGGCCTTCAGGCGCTGGCCACCACGCAGGCGCGCGAAGCCGGGCGAGAAGTCGATATCCACGCCGAACGCCTTCAGCATGCGCTCGGTGTAGTCGCGGGTCGGATGCGGCTCGCGCACGACGGTCTCGCCGTTGGCGTACAGGCCGGCGAGCAGTACGGCCGACTTCACCTGCGCACTGGCCACTTCCAGCGTGTAGTCGATCCCCGTCAGCGATTGGCCGCCGTGGATGCGCAGCGGCGGCAGGCCGCCTTCGTCGGTATCGATGCGCGCGCCCATGGTCGACAGCGGACCGGTGACGCGGCGCATCGGACGCTTGGACAGCGACGCATCGCCGACCAGCACGCTGTCGAAGCGCTGCGCGGCCAGCAGGCCGGCGAGCAGGCGCATGCCGGTGCCGGCGTTGCCGCAGTCCAGCTCACCGTCGGCGGCCTTCAGTCCATCCACGCCGACGCCATGCACGATGCGCTGCGACGGTGACGGCGTTTCGATGCGCACGCCCAGCCGCGAGAAGATCGCCGCGGTGGCGCGGGTGTCCTCGCCTTCGAGGAAGCCATCGATCGTCGACGTGCCGTCCGCCAGCGCAGCGAACATCACGGCGCGATGCGAGACCGACTTGTCGCCGGGGATGTCGAGGGTGCCGCGCAGCGGTTGGCCGGCGGAGGCGATCCAGTCTTGTGTCATGGCCATTCAATCTCTCGGGTTCTGCTCCCTCCTCCGCTTGCGGGGGAGGGCTGGGGTGGGGGCAAGCCGACCTTGAAGGGAAATGGACGACTGCGTACCCGGACTCCGGACGCTGCCCCCATCCCAGCCTTCCCCCGCAAGCGGGGGAAGGAGCGCATGCGGATCAGGGCACGGCGACCGGGTACGACCCCAGCACCTTGATCTGCGCGGAATGCTGCTTCAGTTCGGCCAGCGCCTGCTTCATCGCCTCGTCGTCGATGTGGCCGGCCAGGTCGATGAAGAAGCCGTACTCCCACTTGGCGTGGTGCGAAGGCCGCGACTCGATGCGGTTCATGCTGATCCCGTGGCGCGCGAACGGGCTGAGCACGTCGAACAGCGCGCCGGGCTTGTCGTGGATGAAGACCAGCACGGAGGTGCGGTCGTGGCCGGACGGCGGGAAGATGCTGCGGCCGATCACCAGGAAGCGCGTGGTGTTGTCCTTGTCGTCCTGGATCGGGCTCATGACGACCTTCTTCAGGCCATACACGTGCGCCGCGCTCTCGCCACCGATGGCGGCCGCGTCGTCGTTGCCGCGCGCGCGGCGCGCGCCCTCGGCATTGCTGGAGACCGGCACTTTCTCGACCTTCGGCAGGTTGGCGCGCAGCCAGCCGGCGGTCTGCGCGAACGACTGCGGGTGCGCGTAGATGCGCTCGATGTCGTCGATGCGGCCGGTGCGCGACATCAGGAACTGGTGCACGCGCAGCTCGACTTCGCCGCAGATCTTCAGGTCCGAGGTCAGGAACATGTCCAGCGTGATCTGGATGGTGCCCTGCCCCGAATTCTCCACCGGCACCACGCCGAAGTCGGCGGCGCCACTGGCGACTTCCTGGAACACTTCTTCGATGCTGGCCAGCGGCAAGCCGTGCGCGGAACGGCCGAAATGCTTGAGCACGGCCTGCTGGCTGAAGGTGCCTTCCGGACCCAGGTAGCCGATCTTCAGCGGCTCCTGCTGGGCCAGGCAGGCCGACATGATTTCGCGGAAGACATGCACCAGCACTTCGTCGCTGAGCGGGCCTTCGTTGCGGTCCACCACCATGCGCAGCACCTGCGCTTCGCGCTCGGGGCGGTAATAGTCGACTGCGGCGGCGAGCTTGCCCTTGGCCTTGCCGACCTGGTGGGCGAAGACGGCGCGCTCGGCGATCAGCGACTGGATCTGGCGGTCGATGCCATCGATCTTGGCGCGCACGTCGGACAGCGCCGGTGCGGGGGTGGCGTCGGCTTTCTTGGCCTTCACGGGAGCAGCGGTTTTCTTGGGCTTGGTGGGTTTGGAGGCCATGGGGTTTTCCGTAGTCCGGTCGCATCCCTGTGGGAGCGACGTAAGTCGCGAAGGTTTATCGGGAACGCTTCATCGCGACTTACGTCGCTCCCACATCGAAATGGTGCGACTGACTCATCCGTTGCGTTGCTGGAAATCGCGCATGAAATCGACCAGCGCCTGCGCGCCCTCCACCGGCAGCGCGTTGTAGAGCGAGGCACGGATGCCGCCGACGGCCTTGTGGCCCTTCAGCGCCAACAGGCCGGCCGCCTTGGACTCGGCCACGAAGCGCGCGTTGAGCGTGTCGTCCGGCAGGAAGAAGGGGATATTCATCCGCGAACGCACGGCCGGCGCCACCTCGTTGCGGTAGAAGCCGCCCGACGCATCGATGGCGCCGTAGACCAGCGACGACTTCACCGCATTGCGGCGGGCGAACTCGGCCACGCCGCCCTCGGCCAACATCCACTTGAACACCAGTCCGGCCAGATACCAGTTCCAGGTCGGCGGGGTGTTGAGCATCGAATCGCGTGCGGCGTGCGAGCGGTAGTCGAAGATGTCGGCGCGCGGCTGGCCGCTGCGCTCGAACAGGTCCTTGCGGATGATGACCACCGCCACACCGACGGGACCGAGGTTCTTCTGCGCACCCGCATAGATCACGCCGTACTTCGACACGTCCAGTGGCTCGGAGGCAATCGACGAGCTGAAGTCGGCGAACAGCGGCACGCCACCGACGTCCGGCGTGTCGCCGCGGAACTCCACGCCGTGGATGGTTTCGTTGGCGGTGATGTGAACGTAGGCGGCATCGGGGGTGAGCCGCCAGGTATCGCGTGCCGGGATGTCGTGGAAGCCACCCGCCTCGCCGTCGGCGGCGATGTGGACCGTGCAGTAGGGGCTGGCCTGCTTGATCGCGGTCTTGCCCCAGTGGCCGGTGACGACGTAATCGACCACCTGACCGGGCGCGGCGAAGTTCAGCGCCAGCAGCGCCTGATGGGTGGTCGCACCGCCGGACAGGAACAGCACGGCGTAGTCGTCCGGGATGCCGACCAGGGCGCGCAGGTCGGCTTCGGCCTGCGCGGCCACGGCGATGAAGTCCTGGCTGCGGTGGCTGATTTCCACGATGGACGCGCCGATGCCGTTCCAGTCGAGCATCTCGGCCTGGGCCTGCCGCAGTACCGATTCGGGCAGCGTGGCGGGACCGGCACTGAAGTTGAACGCGCGCGTCATGGGGCACCCGGAAGAATGAATCCCTAGTATGCCGCAGTGCATCAGTTGCAGGGGCAACCAGCCGGGTCGCATCCTTTTTTTCATCGGCTGCGTACTACCCTGCACAGCGCCACCGGTGAACCAATCCAGCACCACCGGGTCGAAGTGCCGCCCCCAGAGGAATACCCCCATGTCCCTGCGCGATGCCCTGCGGATTCCCGCCACCCAGATCACCGACGAGCGCATCTATCTGGAGCGCCGTCGCCTGCTGCAAGCCCTGGCCGCGGCCCCTGCCCTGGCGCTGGCCGGCTGCGCCGAGGCAGAACCGCCGCCGGCGCCGAAGATCACCGTGACGCCCGAGCAGGCGCGTTCGGGATTCCGCACGACCGAAACGCTGACCCGTTTCGAGGACGTCAGCAGCTACAACAACTTCTACGAGTTCGGCACCGGCAAGGCCGACCCTTCCAATGCGCGCAAGACCCTGAAGACCTCACCGTGGTCTGTGGTGGTCGGCGGCGAGTGCGCCAGGCCCGGCAGGATCGCACTGGAAGACCTCGTGAAGGGCCTGACGCCCGAAGAGCGCATCTACCGCCTGCGCTGCGTGGAGGGCTGGTCGATGGTGATCCCGTGGCTGGGCGTGCCGCTGGGCGAGGTGCTGAAGAAATTCCAGCCCACCTCCAAGGCCAAGTACGTCGCCTTCACCACCCTCGCCGACCCCGTGCAAATGCCGGGCGTGCGCTACGGCTCGATCAACTGGCCGTACCGCGAAGGCCTGCGCATCGACGAGGCGATGCATCCGCTGACCCTGCTCGCCACCGGCCTGTACGGAAAGCCGCTGCCCCAGCAGAACGGCGCGCCGCTGCGGCTGGTGGTGCCGTGGAAGTACGGCTTCAAGAGCATCAAGTCGATCGTCGAGATCAAGTTCGTCGAGAAGATGCCCGAGACCGCGTGGCACGACCTGCAACCCTCGGAGTACGGGTTCTTCTCCAACGTCAATCCGAACGTCGACCATCCGCGCTGGAGCCAGAAGACCGAACGCCGCATCGCCGGCACGAAGAGCAGGCTGTTCGTCGACCGCATCCCGACGCGGATGTTCAACGGTTACGGCGACCAGGTGGCCTCGATGTACGCCGGCCTGGACCTGAAGAAGTGGTACTGAGTCCCGCCGGTGCGTAAGGCATCCCACGGCCTGATTGCCGCCAAGGCGGCCGTACATGCGCTCGCCCTGACGCCCGCGGCGATCCTGGCGTGGCAGTTCCTCGATGTGTGGCGCAACGACAGCGATGCGCTGGGTGCGGATCCGGTGGCCGAGATCGAGCACCGGACCGGTCTCTGGGCGCTGCGCCTGCTGATGGTCGCGCTGGCCGTCACGCCCCTGCGGCAACTGACGGGCCAATCGGTCCTGTTGCGCTTCCGCCGCATGCTGGGCCTGTACGCGTTCTTCTACGCGACGCTGCACCTGGGCGTGTACCTGGGCCTGGACCTGCGCGGCTACTGGACGCAGATCTTCGAAGAGATCGTCAAACGTCCCTACATCACCGTGGGTTTCACGGCCTGGCTGTTGCTGGTGCCGTTGGCGATCACTTCGACGCAGGGCTGGATGCGCCGTCTCGGCCGCCGCTGGGGCCAGTTGCACAAGCTGGTCTACGCCATCGGCGTGCTGGCCGTGCTGCACTTCTGGTGGCTGGTGAAGTCCGATATCCGCGAGCCGCTGCTGTACGCGGTCATCCTGGCGGCCCTGCTCGGCTGGCGGGCCTGGAAATCGGTCAGCCGGCGCCGAACAGCAGCAGTGCGCTGAGCGCGCCCGCCATCAGCAGGGCCGCGAGCAGCAGCCAGGGCCAGCGCAGCGCCGAAGAAGCGGGCTTTGCGGGTACCGCATGCTCGGCGGACGCACGGGCGGCATCTTCGACGGCGGCGGGGTCCTCAAGCTTCGCGCTCGGCGCCCACGGAACCTCCAGCACGAAGCGGTGCTGGGCGTCGAAGACGATCTGGTCGCCCGCCACGAGCAGCGCATCGCGCACTGCCACGCCGTTGACCCGCGTGCCTTCGGACGAGCCCAGGTCGCGCAGCAGCACACGCTCACCGCGCAGCTCCAACCGGGCATGCCGCTCCGCGAAGGCAGGATCGTCGATGCGGATGTGTGCGTCACGGGCGCGCCCGACCACGCGCGGTTCTTCCAGCGACACGCTCCTGCCGTGGTACTTGCCGCCCAGGCCGCGCAGCACCACACGCATATCGCCCTGGCCGGCATCGCTGTCACGCAGGTCCGACGCCGATGCGTAACCCGACTGCAGCAGCAACTCCACCCCTTCCACGAAAACCGCGTCCCCGGGACGCAGCACCGCCATGCGCCTGACCGGACGGCCATTGATATGCACGCCGCGCATGCCGTTGGCGACCTGCAGCCACAGGCCGCGCCGATCCACGCAGATCTGCGCGAGCAACGCGCCCTGCAGTGCGTCGCCGACCCCGATCGTGCCGGCCGCCTCGCGCACGATGCGGTGCACGCCGGTAGTCAGCGGACGGTCCGGCGCGGGGCGGTTGCTGAAATGAAGTCGGAGGTTCTGCACGCGACGGGAGCCTAGCAGGTTGGCGCGCGGCCGGCAGCCCCGGCTTGGCATCTCCCTGCGGCGCCGCGCAGAATAGGTTCACGTCACAGGAGTCCGCGCATGGCCAGCATCGATATCCAGCACCCGCATTCCAAAACGCCTGCGCAGGCGCGCAAAGCCATCGAAGGCGTCGCGAAGAAACTGGCCGAGCGCTTCGACATGGAGTACGGCTGGGACGGCGACACCCTGAACTTCAGCCGCTCGGGCGTGGACGGCAAGATCGCGTTGCTGGCCGACAAGCTGCGTGTCACCGCGAGTCTGGGCTTCCTGCTGTCGGCGATGAAGGGCCCGATCGAAGCCGAGATCCGCCGGGTGCTCAGCGAGAAGTTCGACTAATCGCGGAACGGATCCGGGTCGCCCGAGAACAACCGGCGCGACACGGCCCGCTCCGCGCGTTCGATGTCGCGCACAAAGGCCTTGCCGTCGCCCAGCGCCGCGAAGGCGGCGAAACCGCGCTCCAGGAAGCCCTGCAGCTCGCCCAGCCCGGTCGCCTTGGCCGGGCCGCGCGACAGCTTGAGCAGCGTGGCTACGCCCGGGGTCTTCACGGCGCGCGCCAGGCCCACGCCCACCTCCGCGATCAGGTCGATCTGGTGCCGGCGCAGGCGCGACAGGCCCACCTCACGATAAGCCTGGCCATAGAGGTCGGCATCGAGCTTGCGGCGGTTCGGCGCGATCCGGTGCAGCGCCTCGGCCATGCGCATGTCCAGCGCATGCGTGAGCACGCCCAGCTCGATGCCGTGGGCCACGGTCTCCAGCACGGCGCCAGGCAGCAGGCGCTGCATCATCGGCATCACCTTGGCGACGTTGGCATCGCGACCGCTGAAATCGTGGTCCCCGTAGACGTCGGTCAGGAAGAACATGGCCGCTGCCCGCCGCGTCGGGTCGTTGAGGAAGTGCGCGAAGCTGTCCTCCAGCCGCGCGGCCTGCCAGCGCCGTACCTCCGGAAGCCAGCGCAGCCGGTTGCGGGGTTCGCGCGCCGGGTCGTGAGCGGCCTGATGCCAGGCCAGGCGCCTGCCGACGCGTTCGATCAGCGGATTTGCTCGAGCCATGGCGGGGATGATCCGGGCAGGCCGCGGCCGCCGCAACCCGCAGGCCGGTCGGCTACACTCCGGCGGCAAGGTCATCACGGGTAGTACATGCTTTCGATCCACAGCGCGCGGCAACGGGGCCACAACGGCAAGATCGGGCTGGCCATCGCCGGCGGCGGCCCCATCGGCGGCATGTACGAGCTCGGCGCGTTGCGCGCCTTGGACGAAGCGCTGGACGGCCTGGACCTGACCCGGATGGATTGCTATGTGGGCGTCAGCTCCGGCGCCTTCCTGGCCGCCGGACTGGCCAACCGGATGGGCACGGCCGAGATGTGCCGCATCTTCATCACCGGCACCAGCGACGACGCCGAGTTCCGCCCCGAGACCTTCCTGCGCCCCAACGTCGGCGAGTACCTGCGACGGGCGGCCAGCCTGCCCGGCCTGTACGCCGACTGGCTGTCGCGGCTGATGCGCAACCCGCGCCGCGCCACGCGCTGGTCCGACCTGTTCCTGCGCTTCGGCGGGCTGGTGCCGACCGGCATCTTCGACAACGAGGAAGTGGAGCGCTTCCTGCGCGACATCTTCAGCCGGCGTGGCCGCAGCAACGATTTCCGCAGCCTCGACGCCGACCTGTTCGTGGTCGCGGTCGACCTGGACAGCGGCGAGGCGGTGCGCTTCGGCGAGAAAGGCTGGGACGACGTCCCGATCTCGCGCGCCGTACAGGCCAGCTCCGCCCTGCCCGGCCTGTACCCGCCGGTGGAGATCGGCGGTCGCCATTTCCTCGACGGCGCGCTGCGCCGCACGATGCATGCCAGTACCGTGCTGGACCGCGACATCGACCTGATGATCGGCATCAACCCGCTGGTGCCGTTCGACGCCAACCAGGCCGTCCCGCAGGCGGACCAGGCCGAGCAGGTCGGCCTGGCCAGTGGCGGCCTGCCCGCGGTGCTGTCGCAGACACTGCGGACGCTGCTGCAGTCGCGCATGCAGATCGGCATGGAGAAGTACCCGCACCGTTACCCGGACATCGACCAGCTGGTGTTCGAGCCGAACGCGGACGACAGCGAACTGTTCTTCACCAATCTCTTCAGCTTTTCGTCCCGTCATCGCGTCTGCCAGCTCGCCTACCGCAACACGCTGGCCGACCTGCGCAAGCGCGCCGCCGTGCTCAAGCCGATGCTGGCGGCGCATGGCATCCGCTACAACGAGGACATCGTCAACGATCGCCATCGCTCGATCCTGGACGGCCTGGACGTCACCCCGCGCATGACTGAAACCACCGCCCGCCTGCGCCGCGCACTCGACGACGTGGACCAGCTGGTTTCGCGGCACCGGGCGGCACGGCGCTCCTGATCCACTCACGGCCGCGTCACCCGCTGGTGTGAAAACTCTAGACGCGGCGTCGAACCTGCACGCACTCCCGATACCCACCCACGACGGAACGCCATGGCCACGCTGAAGAAATCCGCACGCAAGAAGACCGCTTCCGCTTCCAAGAACGAAGACCTGCAGGCGCAGGCCGAGCAGATGTCCAAGCGCCTCGGCGAGTCCGCCCAGCAGGTCTGGCTGGCCGGTGTCGGCGCTTTCGGGCGCGCCCAGGCCGAGGGCACCAAGCTGTTCGAAACGCTGGTGAAGGAAGGCCTCTCGCTGGAGCACGTCACCCGCAAGGCGGCCGGCGGCAAGGCGCAGGCGATGCGCGATGCCGTCGAGACCACGGTTGGCCAGGCACGCGAACGCGCCTCCGATACATGGGATCGCCTGGAGAAGGTGTTCGAGGAACGCGTGCACCGCGCGCTGCGCCGACTGGAAGTCCCCAGCCGCGAAGATCTGTCCACGCTGATCGACCGCGTCGATGCGCTGAATGCCGAGTTGCGCAAGCTGGGCGGCGTGCCGGCGACGAAGCCGGCCCGTGCCGCGCGTCCGCGCAAGACCGCCAGCGTCAAAAAATCGGCACCGGCCGCGAAGAAAACGCCCGCCAAGCGTGCATCGCGCAAGAAGGCTGCACCATAAGGCGGCACATGATGTTTCGTGCGCATTCCTGAACATTTTTTTGTTGCGCGGCAACATCGAATGACGTAACAATCATTCCGCCCGCCAGTCCATCGAAGTTCGTTTGCTCCCCTCCCCTTACGGCTTCGGACTGGCGGGCGCTTCCACGCCCCGCTGCAGGCGTGGTGCAGGCCCCTCACAGACATGCGCAGGGCCGGCCCGGTAGAATCGCGGGTCAAATAACAACAACGCTGCCCGCGCAACATGTCCATCTGGCTTATCGGCTTGGCCGTCACTCTCGTGAGCGGCGTCACCGCCACCCTCTACTTCTGGCTGGTCCGCCGCCCCCACGACGAAATGTCCTACGGTCTGCACGCGCTGTCCGGGCTGCGCTGGCGCGAGTTCTCCAAACTCGTCCTCGCGGCGATGGCCGAACGGGGCCTGGTGGAAGCGGTCCCCGAGCAACAGGAATCGCGCGAACCGCAATCGACCTTCCTGCTCGCCCGCGGTGAGGAACGCTGGCTGCTGTCCTGCAAGCATGGCTCGGCCTATCGCATTGCCGCTGCCCCGGTGCAGGAACTCGCGGCCAGCATCCGGCTCGGCGCCGCCCAGGGCGGCATCCTGGCCACCGAGGGCAAGGTCGAAAAGGAAGGCCGCGACGCCGCACAGGGCACCAGCATCGAGCTGCTCGACGGCCCCCGCCTGTGGCCCGAAGTCCGCCACCTGGTCGAGCCCGCACTGCTCGACCAGATCACCCACTACGCCTCCAGCCGCGCCAAGCGTCATACCAGCATCTCGTGGCTGGGTGCCGTCACCCTCGGAGCGCTGGCCATGGTTGCCTGGTCCGGCACGCATCCGGCAAGCGATAAAGCAGCCGCGCCACCGGCACCTGCGGCCGTGGTGGCCCCCGAGGTGCCCGCCGCACCGGCTCCGGTGGCCCCGGAAAGCTTTCAGGAGCCGACCGAAGCGGAGCTGGAAGCCCAGATGGCCAGCGTGCTGAAGGCGCTGTCGAAGACCCCGGGCATCACCCGTGGCGTCTGGCAGACGAGACTGACTCTGAGCATCGACCGCGTGGCCAGCGAGAAGGAAGTCTGGCCGTGGATCTGCCTGGAACTGGAGCGTTACCCGGCCCTGCGCGCCAGCCGCGTGCAGCTCAACCCGCCGCCGGGCAGCAGCGAGCCGGTGCGCTGGCGCCAGTGCAAGACGATGTGAGCGCACGCGCGACGCGACGTTCGGTCGCTGTGCGCGTGGCGCGTACCGTCGGATGATCCAGCGATCCTTCCGCAAGTACCCTTGATGACAGACGCTCCGACTCTCTACGACCGCATCGGCGGCGAAGCCGGCCTGCGCCGGATGACGCAGCGCATGTACGCGCTGATGGACGCGCTGCCCGAAGCGGCTGCCGTGCGCGCACAGCACCCCGCATCGCTCGACGGTAGCGAGCAGAAGCTGTTCGAATTCCTTAGCGGCTGGCTGGGCGGACCGCCGCTGTTCACGCAGAAGCACGGTTCGCCGATGCTCCGCGCCCGTCACCTGCCGTTCCGGATCGGCATGGAGGAAGCCAGCGGCTGGCTGGCCTGCTTCCATGGCGCGATGACTGAGACCGTCCAAGACGCGGAACTGCGCGAGGTCATGTGGTCGCGCATCGAACCGCTGGCGCTGCATATGCGCAACCTGCAGGCGGTGCCGTTGCGATGGGCAGAAGGTAGCTGAGTACCGCGTACCCGGCGTCTCAGATGCAAATGCCCATCGGCGCAGCAGGATCACGACCCGGTTCGGCCGACAGCAACTGATAGAAGACCTCGCTCCCGACTTCGACTTTTCTTTCGAAGCCCGCCGAGTAGGCAGCACGTCGCTTGCCATCGACACAGACCATTGTGCCGCCTTCGAAGCAAGGCATTCCGCAATTGAATTCCGATTCGCTTGCCAGGCCAACCAGCCGGCTGGCGGCAGCTTTCAGGTGTTCGACGGTCGCCGCATCCAAGGAGGCCTGGTGTCTGCGGCGGAATGTTCCATCGATGAAGTACCCCGCGTCACCGAGGCCATCGTAGTAGACGCTTCCCTCGTGCGTCCCTTGAATCAGGAGGGCGGTCCGGGACGCACATCCACTGGATACGATCAGTACTTTCAGTTCGCCCTGCGAACACTGGAAGTCCGTCCGTGGTATCAGGGTTGCTACGAGCGCCGCCTCGATGGGCCACGCCGCTTCATTGAACCGCCGTTCGGCCTGCATGTCCCGATCGACCTTTGCGGAGACGCTCAACTCCCGCAGCCACGGCACCGATGCGATCAGGACAAGCAGGATGGCCAGGCTGCCCGCAATGCGTAGAACCGCGCCTGGCCGCGGAGCATTCACCCCAGGCCCCTACCAGTGCACGCCCCGCATCAGCGAGGCGAACGCGATCTGCTCCTGGCTGGGCGCCGCTTCCTTGAGCGCCTTGCGGTCGCCCTTGGCGGCGGCCGAATCCGGGAACAGTTCGAACGCGGTGTTCATCACCACCTCGTAGGCCTTCGGTGCCACCGCATTGACCAGCGCCGCGAAGATACCCAGGCGCGTCGCGATGCGGCTCGGCTTCTCGATGATGGCCTTGACCAGCAGGTCGGCGGCTTCCTCGGGAGACAACGTGGGCACGCTGTCGTACATCTTGGTCGGCGCGATCATCGGGGTCTTCACCAGCGGCATGTTGATGGTGGTGAAGCTGATGCCCTTGCCCGACAGTTCGCCCTGTGCGCAACGGCTGAACGCATCCAGTGCCGCTTTCGATGCCACGTACGCCGAGAAGCGTGGCGAGTTGGCCAGCACACCGATCGAACTGATATTGATGATGTGGCCCTTGCGGCGCTCGGTCATCTTCGGCAGGAAGCCCATGATCAACCGAATGCTGCCGAAGTAGTTCAGCTGCATCGTGCGCTCGAAATCGTGGAAGCGGTCGTAGCTCGCTTCGATGGATCGACGGATCGAGCGGCCGGCGTTGTTGATCAGGATGTCGACGTGACCGTGCTCGTCCAGCACCGTCTTCACCAACCGGTCGCAGTCCGCCATGTCGGCCAGGTCGGCGGTGTAGGCGAAGACCTTGCCACCCGCTTTCTTCATGTCGTCGCGGGCCTTGAACAGTTCTTCCTCGCCACGCGCCACGATGATCGTGGTCGCGCCCGCTTCGGCCACGCGCTGCGCGGTGGACAGGCCGATGCCGGACGACCCGCCGGTGATCACCACGACCTTGTTGCGTACCTTGCCCTTCAGCGAGCGATCGATGAACAGGTCCGGATCGAGGTGGCGCTCCCAGTAGTCCCACAGGCGCCACGCATAGTCGTCCAGGCGCGGCACCGCGATGCCGCTGCCTTTCAGCGCACGCTCGGTCTCGCGGCTGTCGAAGCGCGTCGGGTACGTGATGAACTTCAGTACTTCCTTCGGGATCTGGAAGTCGCGCAGCAGCATGCCGATGAAACGCCGCACCGGCGGCAGGTTGCCCACCGCCATGCGGATGCTGCCGGGCACGAAGGCGAACATGCGCGCGTCGATACGCATCGTCATTTCCGGCGCGTGGCCGGCGCGGCAGAAAGTGTTCAGCACCTCGCCCACGCGCATCGGCTCGGGATCGGTCAGGTGGAAGGTGTGGCCGTCCAGCTTGGGCTTGTGCGCGATGTGGTCCATCGCATCGGCGACGAAGTCCACCGGCACGATGTTGATGCGGCCGCCCTCGATGCCGAGCACCGGTACCCACTGCGGCAGCAGTTCGCGCAGCTTCTTGATCAGGGTGAAGAAGTAGTACGGCCCGTCGATCTTGTCGATCTCGCCGGTCTTCGAATGGCCAACCACCATGCCCGGGCGGTAGATGCGCCACTTGATGCGGGTTTCCTTGCGGACCAGTCCCTCGGACTCATGCTTGGTGCGCAGGTAGGGATCGTCCAGGCCTTCTGCTTCGTCGAACATGTCCTCGCGGAAGATGCCCGGATACAGGCCGGCGGCGGCGATGGAACTGGTGTGGTGGAAGCAGCCCGCCTTCAGCGCGGCGGCCAGGTCGAGCGCGTGCTGGGTCCCGTCGATGTTGGCGGCCTGCTGCGCCTCGCGGGTGGCGGTCAGGTCGTAGATGGCAGCCAGATGGAAGAAATGCTTCACCTTGCCCGTCAGCGTGCGCAGCTGCGCGGGCGTCAGTCCGCACTTGGGTTTGGTCATGTCGCCATGCACCACGGACACGCGCTTCATGTCCCAGCCGGCCTTCTTGGCGATGGCGTCGAACTTCTTCTGCGAGTCCTTGCGGACCAGCACGTGCACGGTCCCGCTGCGCTTGAGGAGGTTGCCGACCAGGTAGCGGCCAATGAATCCCGTGGCGCCCGTGACGAAATAGCTCATGACGACCCAATCCTCGGTGTGTGGGCCAGCCCCTCCGACCGCCCTGCGGGTTAACTTGCCAGAGCCGCCCACGTTCGACAATCCCGTCACGGATTGACCGCCCCCACCGCCCGTGGTCAGATGGCTGCGATCACTGGGAGGGATCATCCATGGCAGATCTGAAGACTTCGTTCGAGCAGGCATCCAAGGACATCCAGACGCTGACCGAGCGCCCGGACAACGACACGCTGCTGCGGCTGTACGGGCTGTACAAGCAGGGATCGGAGGGCGACGTGAAGGGCGACAAGCCCGGTTTCTTCGACTTCGTCGGCACCGCCAAGTACGAAGCATGGGCGAAGCTGAAGGGCACGGCGCAGGAAGACGCGCAGAAGAAGTACGTGGACCTGGTGAAGAAGCTCATCGCGTAGTGGCACGCGACACCCGCCAGCGCATCCTCGACGCCGCCCTGGCGATGTTCAACACGCAGGGCGAGCCGCACGTCACCACCAACCACATCGCCGACGAGCTGGAGATCAGCCCCGGCAACCTGTACTACCACTTCCGCAACAAGGACGACATCATCGAGCAGCTCTTCGCACGGTACGAAGAGCGCATGGATGCCGCCCTGACGCCGCCGACCGACCGGCTGCCGGGGCTGGAGGACATCTGGCTGCAGCTGCACCTGGTGTTCGAATGCATCTGGGACTACCGCTTCCTCTACCGCGACCTGGTCGAGATCCTCAGCCGCAACCGCCGCCTGCGGCTGCGCTTCGCCCGCATCCTCAAACGCGCCGACGACAGTGCGCACGCGGTGATGCGCGGCATGGGTCATGCCGGCGTGATGCGCGCGTCGGCGGCGGAACTCGCCGCCACCGCCACCAACGTACTGGTGATCTCCACCTTTTGGCTGAACTACGCCGCCACGCGTGGCGAGAAGGACGAGCAGGCCGCCATCCGTCAGGGCATCGTGCAGGTGATGATGCTGGTGGCGCCTTTCCTGCGCGACGCCGAGCGCGTCCACCTGAATACGCTGACCCAGGCCTATACGGAATGAGGGGCCGTACCGCGTGGCGCTGTGTCCACGGGAATTCTTCGTAGCGTCGAGCTTGCTCGACGCCGCGTGCCGTCCGGCACGCAACAGAAGCCAAAGCAGCGGAGCAAGCTCCGCTCTACATCACCCCGGACGGTTTCCGATCAGGCTACCGCCAACGCGTCGCTCAAACGCGCCGACGCCGCGCGCAGCTCGGGCAACAGCCCGCGATCGTCGACGATGTCGAAGTCCGGCCCGATCAGGGCCATGAGCGCCAGCAGCGAGTCGATCGACTCGGCGCCCAGTTCGAGCATGCAGTGCTGCGCATCGCCAGCTTCGAGGATGCCGCACCAAGGCGGCACGCGCGTGGCCTGCTCTTCGATGGAGCGTGGCAGCCGCAGGCGGATCTGGTAGCGGGTGAACGGCTGGGTGATCGACTTGGCCACGTAGTCCGCGACATCACCCGGAAACTCGCGTGGGGGGAACTGCATACCGGTATCGTGCAGCGACTGCACGCGATCCACACGGAACGTCCGCCAGTCTTCACGCTTCAGGTCCCAGGCCACCAGGTACCAGCGACTGCCGGTGTGCACCAGCCGCAACGGTTCGATCAGGCGTTCGGTGGCGCGCTGGCTGCGGTCCCGGTAGTGCATGCGCAGGCGGAAGCCGTCACGGCACGCGCCAGCGATCCGCAGCAACAGGTCCACGTCGGACGTCGGTACGCCGCCTGCCAGCGACAGCGTGACCGAATACAGCGCGCTGGCGCGCTTGCGCAGCCGCGCGGGCAGCCACTGGTCGAGCTTGGACAGCAGGCGCAGCGCGGTGTCTTCCATCCGTCCCACGCTGGCCGCCGCCGTGCGAAGGGCCACGGCCACCGCGACCGCTTCGTCGTCCTCCAGCAGTACGGGCGGCATCGCCGAACCGGAGCCAAGCCGGTAGCCCCCGCCCAGTCCCGGCGAGGCGTCGATCGGATAGCCGAGTTCGCGCAGGCGCTCGACGTCGCGGCGGAGCGTGCGGCGGTCGACCTCCAGCCGCTGGCTCAGCTCCGCGCCGGTCCAGTGGCGACGGGACTGCATCAACGACAGCAGGCGGAGAAGACGGTTGGAGGTGCTGAGCATAGGGGCAGTATGCGCCCCTATTGAGGACTGATTCTGTCCTCGATATCCGCGACACTGGCGTCCACCATCCAGCAGGGAGCAAGGCCAGATGACCGTCCAGACCTACCGTGGAAGCTGCCATTGCGGCGCCGTCCGCTACGACGTGGACCTCGATCTCACCCACGGCAGCGGGCGCTGCAACTGCTCGATCTGCACCAAGACCCGGTACTGGGGCGCCATCGTCAAGCCGGACGCCTTCCGCCTGCGGCAGGGCGAGGACGCGCTGACCCGTTATCCGTTCGGCACCGGGATGGTGGAACACCTGTTCTGCCGGCATTGCGGCGTGAAATCGTTCGGCCGCGGCGAGCTGGAGGTGCTGGGCGGCCGCTATTACTCGGTGAATCTGGCCTGCCTGGACGACGTGGAACCCGCCGCGCTGGCCGAGATTCCGATCCGCTACTCCAACGGGCGCGACAACGACTGGTTCTCCGAACCCGCCGTCACCCGCCATCTCTGATCGGGAACGCCTTAACAGGAACGCCCCGGCATGCCGGGGCGTTCTGCTTGGCGGAGCGACGCCTTACGCGTCAGGCGCGGCTGCGGCGGACGGTCCGCTTCGCCGCCGGCTTGCGAACCGGCGTGGAGCGCGTCTTCCTGGCCGCCGGCTTCTTGCGCGCACGGGGCGCCGCCTTGCGGGCCGGCTTCTTCAGGCCGAGCTTGGTCAACACGGGCTCGAGACGGGCTTCGACATCGGCGCTGAAACGCTCGACGCTGGCTTCACCCTGTTCACGCACCTCGGCGAGCCGGCCCAGGACGTCGCGCTGTGCCTGGCCAGCGAACGTCTCGGCCTGCTTGCGTGCCGCCTGCAGGCGATCGGAGGCGTCCGTCGCGGCAGCCACGGCCTCGCGACGGGCGACGGCGATCAGGCCGAGGCCGGCGAGCCAGACGTGGCGGAGGGTGGGTTCGGGGGTCTTGCGGGTGGTCTTCTTGGCGGCCATGGGGGCTGTCCACATGCCGACCCCGATGGCCGGCTTCCATGACGGGATGCTGTCCGGCCTGCGTCGAGCAATCACACTATTGGCCGCTGGCGCGACGGATTGCGTAGGGGTTGCCTGCGGACCGCGTTCGCGGCGATGCTCGCCGCACTTTGGGAGGGACGATCGATGGCAGCGAAATCTTCGAAGTGGGCCCCGTTTCCGCACGACGCGAAGGCCTATGGCTATGCCGGCGAGGCGTTGAAGAAGGCCTGGCCCGCCCTGCATGCCGGCGATCAGGAGCCCTACCCCGACGAGAAACGCGCCAAGGCGCTGATCGCTGCCGCCGGCAAGGCCGCCAAGGGCATCGAACCCGCCGACCTCGCGCAACGCCTGCAGGACGCCTGGCGTGCGTTCCACCGCGGCGACTTCCAGGCCGCCTACGAGGCCGGTGAAGCGCTCGGCCCGCTCGGCGCCTCCGTCGCGGTGAAGGCCATCGGCATCCATGCGACCTACCTGGTGGATGACGAAGCCGAGCAGCTGAAGCGCTTCGAGCAGGCGGCCAAGGTGGCGGAAGCCGCGATCAAGGCCCTGCCCGATGAAGCCAACAGCCATTACCGCCACGCGTTCGCGCTGGGCCGCTACAGCCAGGGCCTGAGCATCGCCAAGGCACTCAAGCAGGGCATCGCCGGCAAGGTGCGGGCGGCCCTCGACGCGACGCTGGAACGCGAACCCAAGCACGCCGAGGCGCACACCGCGCTGGCGCTGTACCACGCCGAGATCATCGACAAGATCGGTGCGATGATCGGCGGCCTGACCTATGGCGCCAAGGCCGCCGAGGCCGAATCGCACATCAAGACCGCGCTCAAGCTGACGCCCGATTCGCCCATCGCGCACGTCGAGTACGCCAACGTGCTGCTGCTCCTGCATGGCGACAAGAAGGAAGACGCGGCCGCGTCTTCCTTCGAGAAGGCCGGCAAGCTGAAGCCGCGCGACGCCATGGAAGCGCTGGACGCCGCCCACGCGAATGCGCAGATCGAGTAAGGCCCTGCCCCTCGTGCTGACCGCCTTCTGGCTGGCCGGCGCGACGTTCCCGGTGTCCGCTCAATCGGTCGCCGGGCCTCCACCCGCACCGGCGACCGGCCCGACGGACACGCTGCGGGATGCGCTCACCTGCCGCACGGCGGCCGCCGACCTGCCCGCGCTGCTGCAACGCCTGCGACGGGAGCGACCATTGGAGTTCATCCAGACCGAGCGCCAGTACAGCGCGCCGATGATGGATCTCTACCGGCTCGACGCGCCGGTGGAAGCGTGGGGCCATCGCAGCGATGCCGTGGTCATCACCGACAACCGCGTCCTGCTGCTGGTGGACAGCCCGATCGAACAGGCGAGCGCGCAACTGGAACGTGCGCTGGAAGAAAGCAGGGACGCACCGCTGTCCGCGGCGCTGGACGATGCGCATGCGCTTGTCGTCTACCCCGGCGAGCATCCCGGACTGCAAGGGCGCTCGCTCGTCGGTTGCGAATACCGGATGCCGGCACTTTCGCTTCTCGCCGATCCTGCCGACGCGTGGCGCACGCCCACGCCGTGATCTCCCGTGTGCGCGCTCCGCGCACGCCTTCCTCATCCCCGCGGGTACGCATGCCATCGCATGCGCCGTCCCT
Organism: Pseudoxanthomonas sp. PXM01; assembly: GCF_014851815.1. Taxonomy (GTDB): domain Bacteria; phylum Pseudomonadota; class Gammaproteobacteria; order Xanthomonadales; family Xanthomonadaceae; genus Pseudoxanthomonas_A. Next base: position 211,926 of record NZ_JACVAJ010000001.1, on the reverse strand, counting down.
GCGCGCCGGTGCATTCCCGCACCCGCAAGGGCGCCCTTAACGGCAGCCACCAGGCCTTCTTTAGGGCCTGCGTCACGCTTTTCGCAATCGGCAAAAACGTCGATTCCACGCGGGTTTCCGCGACCTAACACATTTTTTCGCGTACCCCCTAAAGGTTTTTTTGGCAGCGCCGTTATTCATTTCGCAACACGAAGACGACTAGCCCAACAAAACAAACCGGCAGCGTCTTTTTCCCTTCAACGCCGTGAATCCAAATAAGAGGAGACGAACATGGCACAGGTAATCAACACGAACACGATGTCGCTCAACGCTCAGCGCAACCTGAGCACCAGCGGCGCCTCTCTGGCCACCACCATCCAGCGCCTGTCGTCGGGCCTGCGCATCAACAGTGCGAAGGACGACGCCGCCGGTCTGGCCATTTCCGAACGCTTCAGCACCCAGATCCGCGGCCTCGACGTCGCCGTGCGCAATGCCAACGACGGCATCTCGCTGGCCCAGGTCGCCGAGGGTTCGCTGACCGAGATCGGCAACAACCTGCAGCGCATCCGCGAGTTGGCCGTGCAGTCCTCCAACGCCAGCAACTCGGCGTCCGACCGCGCCGCGCTGAACGCCGAAGTGAAGCAGCTGACCGCCGAAATCGACCGTGTCGCCAAGCAGGCCGACTTCAACGGCACCAAGCTGCTGGACGGCTCGTTCACCAGCCAGCTGTTCCAGGTCGGCGCCAACGCCGGCCAGGCCATCGCCATCGACAAGGTCGTCGACGCGCGCGCCCAGACGCTGGGCGGCGTGACCTTCGCCAACCTCTACACCGGAACCGCGCTGGGCGCGGATGCGGCCACGGCCGATACCACCTTCTCGCAGCTGCAGGTCACCACGACCACCGGCGGCGTCACCAAGACCGTCGACATCGGCGCCTTCGAAGTGAAGGCCGGCCAGTCGATCACCCAGGGCGCGGCCGCCGCGCTGAACGCCAAGCTGGGCGAGACCGGCGTCTACGCCGAGGTCAAGGCCGGTGTCATCAACCTGACCGGCATCAAGGGCGGCCAGGCGTTCGACCTCGCCTTCGCCGGCCCCGCCGTGACCGGCGCCACCATCTCGACGGCCGCCAACCTCGGCCTGACCGAGACGAGCACCAACGGTGGCGACCTCGCGGCGGCCAGCACGTTCGTCCAGGCCCTGGACATCACCACCTTCGCCGGCGCGCAGCGCGCCCTGGAAGTGGTGGACAAGGCCCTGACCTCGGTCAACGGTGCGCGCGCCGACCTGGGTGCCATCCAGAACCGCTTCACCTCGGTGGTCGCAAACCTGCAGACCAGCTCGGAAAACCTGGCCGCCTCGCGCAGCCGCATCCGCGACACCGACTTCGCCAAGGAAACCGCGGAACTGACCCGCACCCAGATCCTGCAGCAGGCCGGCACGGCCATGCTGGCCCAGGCCAACCAGGTGCCCCAGAACGTGATGTCCCTGCTGAGGAACTAAGCCTTTGACGTCCCGGGTTGCACGGCCGGGAAGCGTTGACCACTCCACCCCCCGTGCGACACACGCCTAAGGAAAACTCTCATGGCACAGGTAATCAACACCAACACGATGTCGTTGAATGCTCAGCGTAACCTGAGCACCAGCGGCGCCTCGCTGGCCACGACCATCCAGCGTCTGTCGTCGGGTCTCCGCATCAACAGCGCCAAGGACGACGCCGCCGGTCTGGCCATCTCCGAACGCTTCAGCACGCAGATCCGCGGTCTGGACGTCGCCGTCCGCAACGCCAACGACGGCATCTCGCTGGCCCAGGTCGCCGAAGGTTCGCTGACCGAGATCGGCAATAACCTGCAGCGCATCCGTGAGCTGTCGGTGCAGTCGGCCAACGCGACGAACTCCTCGTCCGACCGCGCGGCACTGAACGCGGAAGTGAAGCAGCTGACGGCCGAAATCGACCGCGTCGCCAAGCAGTCCGAGTTCAACGGCACCAAGCTGCTGGACGGTTCGTTCTCCAGCCAGTTGTTCCAGGTCGGCGCCAATGCCGGCCAGGCCATCGCCATCGACAAGGTCGTCGACGCCAAGGCCAATGCCCTGGGCGGTGCCCGCTTCGACAGCAATGCACTGACGCTGGGCAACCTGACCACGAACGCCAACGTCAGCATCTCCGGCCTGCAGATCAACGGCGTCGCCATCGACACCGTGCAGGTCACGCAGGGTGCGGACGGTGCGGCAACGGCCGCGGCGGCGCGTACCGCCGTCGCGACGGCGATCAACGCCAAGATGGGCGAAACCGGCGTGTATGCCGAAGTCAACGGCACCACCGGCCTGACCCTGACCTCGGTCAAGGACAGCAGCAACGCGGACGGTTCGTTCAAGGCGATCACCGCCACCGTCGGCACCTGGACCGGTACCAACGCCGCAGACATCGGCCAGACCTACACCGCGACCGTCGCCGCCTCGGCGCCCGCCCGGCAGTTCGCCAGCAACCTGGACATCAGCTCGGTCAAGGGTGCGCAGCAGGCGCTGGAAATCGTCGACAAGGCGCTGACCTCGGTCAACTCGGCCCGCGCCGACCTGGGTGCCGTGCAGAACCGCTTCACCTCGGTCGTCGCCAACCTGCAGACCAGCTCCGAGAACCTGGCCGCGTCGCGTAGCCGCATCCGCGATACCGACTTCGCCAAGGAAACCGCCGAACTGACCCGCACCCAGATCCTGCAGCAGGCCGGCACGGCCATGCTGGCCCAGGCCAACCAGGTGCCGCAGAACGTGATGTCGCTGCTCCGCTAAGCGGAGATATCCCCGGGCGGATGACTCTCTCCATCCGCCCGGGTCCAGCGGCCCTTCCCGTCCCAACGCCTTGAGGAACCTCCCGTGGCACAAGTGATCAACACCAATACGATGTCGCTCAATGCTCAGCGCAACCTGAGCACCAGCGGCGCCTCCCTGGCCACCACCATCCAGCGCCTGTCGTCGGGCCTGCGCATCAACAGCGCCAAGGACGACGCCGCCGGTCTGGCCATCTCCGAACGCTTCAGCACGCAGATCCGTGGCCTGGACGTCGCCGTCCGCAACGCCAACGACGGCATCTCGCTGGCCCAGGTCGCCGAAGGTTCGCTGACAGAAATCGGCAACAACCTGCAGCGCATCCGTGAGCTGTCGGTGCAGTCGGCCAACGCGACGAACTCCTCGTCCGACCGCGCCGCGCTGAATGCCGAAGTCAAGCAGCTGACCGCCGAAATCGACCGCGTCGCCAAGCAGTCCGACTTCAACGGCACCAAGCTGCTGGATGGTTCGTTCTCCAGCCAGCTGTTCCAGGTCGGCGCCAACGCCGGCCAGGCCATCGCCATCGACAAGGTCGTCAACGCCAAGGCCGATGCGCTGGGTGGCTCGCTGTTCGCCACCGCCAGCTTCACCGCCACGGCGGCGGGTACGACCGGCTCCGGTCCGTACAGCCACAATGCCGTCACGATCGCCGCCTTCACGGTGACCAACGGTGGCAACACCGTCAGCTTCGATGCGATCGATGTCGCCGCTTCCGGTGCCACCCATGCTACGGCCGCAGCGGCGGGCGTCGCCAGCCAGGTCGCGCAGGGCAGCGCCATCGCGGCCGCCGTCAACGCCAAGACCGCCGACACGGGGCTGACCGCGGAGGTCAACACCACGACGGGCGCCGTCACGTTCTCGTCCTGGAAGGAAGGTGCCGTCGGCAACCAGATCACCAGCACGCTGGCGGGTGGCACGCTGACCAACACGGCCATCGCTGCCGGCGACGCCAAGTTCGCGGACGACCTGGACATCTCCACCTTCGCCGGTGCGCAGCGTGCGCTGCAGATCGTCGACAAGGCGCTGAACTCGGTCAACGGTGCGCGCGCCGATCTGGGTGCCATCCAGAACCGCTTCACCTCGGTGGTCGCCAACCTGCAGACCAGCTCGGAAAACCTGGCCGCCTCGCGCAGCCGCATCCGCGACACCGATTTCGCCAAGGAAACCGCGGAACTGACCCGCACCCAGATCCTGCAGCAGGCCGGTACGGCCATGCTGGCCCAGGCCAACCAGGTGCCGCAGAACGTGATGTCTCTGCTCCGCTAAACCGCTTCACAGGAATCGTTGCCTGGCGCAGGCGCCCCGGATGGATTCGTCTCCCTCCGATTGACGCCGGGAAGAAGGGCTTGCTCCTTCTTCCGCCCTCCACCGGCTTGGTGGCGGGCGCCGGGCATTCCTCCCCGCATCAACCGCACGTCCCCGTCTTCACCCTCCCATTTTCCAGGACCCCGTCATGGCACAGGTCATCAACACCAACACGATGTCGCTCAATGCTCAGCGCAACCTGAGCACCAGCGGCGCCTCGCTCGCCACCACCATCCAGCGCCTCTCGTCCGGCCTGCGCATCAACAGCGCGAAGGACGACGCCGCCGGTCTGGCCATCTCCGAACGCTTCAGCACCCAGATCCGCGGCCTCGACGTCGCCGTGCGCAATGCCAACGACGGCATCTCGCTGGCCCAGGTCGCCGAAGGTTCGCTGACCGAAATCGGCAACAACCTGCAGCGCATCCGTGAACTGTCGGTGCAGTCGGCCAACGCGACGAACTCCTCGTCCGACCGCGCCGCGCTGAACGCCGAAGTCAAGCAGCTGTCCGCTGAAATCGACCGCGTCGCCAAGCAGTCCGAGTTCAACGGCACCAAGCTGCTGGACGGTTCGTTCTCCAGCCAGCTGTTCCAGGTCGGCGCCAACGCCGGCCAGGCCATCGCTATCGACAAGGTCGTCGACGCCAAGGCCGCCTCGCTGGGTAACGTCAAGTTCGCCGCCGACGTGCAGGGCACCGCCATCGCCACCGCCGCCGCCGACGGCAGCGTCACCGGCATGACGATCAACACCGTCGCGATCGACACCGTGTCGTACAAGGCCGGTGCCACCGGCACCGACATCGCCAAGGCCCTGTCCACCGCGATCAACGCCAAGATGGGTGAAACCGGCGTCTACGCGACGGTCGGTGGCACCAACAACGACCAGGTCACGCTGTCGTCGGTGAAGTCGGGCAAGGATCTGGTCATCGGCGGCACGCCGGCCAACTCCGGCCTGACGGCCGCGACCACGACCGCCGCCGCGACCGCCAGCGCCACCGTCATCTCCAGCCTGGACATCAGCTCGGTCAAGGGCGCGCAGCAGGCCCTGGACGTGGTCGACGAAGCGCTGAAGTCGGTCAACTCGGCCCGTGCCGACCTGGGCGCGGTGCAGAACCGCTTCACCTCGGTCGTCGCCAACCTGCAGACCAGCTCCGAGAACCTGGCCGCCTCGCGCAGCCGCATCCGCGATACCGACTTCGCCAAGGAAACCGCCGAACTGACCCGCACCCAGATCCTGCAACAGGCCGGCACGGCCATGCTGGCCCAGGCCAACCAGGTGCCGCAGAACGTGATGTCGCTGCTGCGCTGATGCGCAGCCAGCCGTACCGATCTCGATAGTTCCCTGTCGTCACGGACGGATTCGTCTCCCTCCGTTTGGCAGTACCCCAGCCCCCTTCCACCGTGGAGGGGGTCTTTTTTTGTGCCGATGCCCCATGCGTCGACCCGCTTTCTGGCACAAACCCTGCATCGCCCTGCACGACCGCATTTCTCACCAGCACGCCGGACCCACGGCGGCGGTGGGAGACGGAGAGATGCGGCTAAAGAACGGCTCAGTCGGGCCGTTATTGGTAGTGCACGGGCGGGTCCCATTCGTCATCGGATGGCGGCCCGCCCGGCCTCCCTTTTTGCGGAAAGGGCCAGACAGGAGACAGGGCAATGGCAGATTATTCATTGGGTTACGGCGGCGTCGGCTCCGGGATGAACATCACCGGCATGGTCGAACAGCTGGTCGCGGCCGATCGCAAGCCCGCCGACAATCGCCTGAACCGCATCGAGAGCCAGGCCAAGTTCAAGCTGTCCGCCATCGGCACCGTCAGCTCCGCTTTCAGCACGCTGGATACCGCGCTCAAGGCGCTGAAATCCGCCACCGCCTTCGACGTGCGCACGGTCAAGTCGGCCACCGACACGGTCGCCGGCGCCAGCGTCTCCAGTGGCACGCCCAACGGCACCTACAACGTGGAGGTGGTCGAACTGGCCACCGCCAACAAATGGATCACCAACACACCGGTCGCCGCCAGCCAGACCTTCGGCGCCGGACAGTTGACGCTGACCGTCGGTGGCGAATCGCTGGCGATCGATATCGCCGAGGGCGCCAGCCTGCAGGACGTGCGCGGCGCCATCAACGATGCCGTGCGCAGCAAGGGCGTGCAGGCCAGCGTACTGACCTCCAACGACGGCCAGTACCTGTCGGTGTCGTCGGACAAGACCGGCGCCGCCAACGGCTTCACCCTCGCCTTCACCTCCGGCGGCAGCGACCTGCAGTCGCTCGTCGGCAGCCTGCAGGAACGCGTGCCGGCGACGGATGCCGAAGTGAAGATCGACGGCCTGACCGTCACCGCCAACGGCAACAAGATCACCGAGGCCGTCCCCGGCCTGACCCTGGACCTGAAAACCAAGGGCACCACCACGGTCACCGTATCCACGGATACCGCGGCCGCCAGCAAACTGATCCAGGACTTCGTGACGGCGTACAACACCGCCATCACCGCCATCAATGCGTCCACCAAGTACAACGCGGACACCAACGAGCCGTCGGCGCTGACCGGCGATGCGCAGATGCGCAGCGCCTCCGGGCAGCTGCGCAACCTGATGGGCAACCTGCTGGGCGACCTCGCCTCGAAGGGCCTCGATGCGAAGACGCTGGGCCTGCAGACCAAGGGCTATCCGTCCTCGGACGGCACGCTGGTGTTCGACAGCAGCAAGTTCACCGCCGCCCTGGCCGCAGACCCGGAAAAGATCCGCACCGCGTTCACCGGCGAGACCGCGTTCGCCGGCACCCTGCAGAAGGCCGTCGGCAGCTACATCGGCAGCGAGGGTGCCTTCACCCTGCGCACCAATGGCCTGAACGCGCAGATCAAGGATGTCGCCACCCAGCGCACGGCGCTCGATGCCCGCATGGAAGCCGTCGGCAACCGTTACAAGGCGCAGTTCGTCGCCATGGATGCGCTGGTCGGCCAGATGAGCACCACCAGCAGTTACCTGTCCCAGCAACTGGCCGCACTCGCCAACCAGTCCGGATAACACCGTGGGTCCGTGGCGCAGCGTGCACCCCGGTCCCCAGGAGAAAATGGAATGTCACTTCAGTCCTATGCCGCGCAATACCGCAACACCGGCCTCAGCAGCGCCGTGATGGAAGCGGATCCGCACCGCCTGGTCGCCCTGCTGCTGTCCGGCGCCTGCGAGCGCCTGCGCCTGGCGGAAGCCTGCGTGATCCGCGGCGACCTCGCGCGCAAGGGCAAGGCGATCGGCGAAGTCAGTGCCATCATCGGCCATCTCAACGGCTCGCTCGACCACGAAGCCGGCGGCGAGATCGCCGGCAGCCTGTCGGCGCTGTACGACTACGTGCAGACGCGACTGATCGAGGCCAACCTGCACAACGACGCCGCCGCCCTGCGCGAGTCGCTGGAACTGCTGGGCGAGATCGAATCGGCCTGGAACGCGATCCCCAACGAGCAGCGCCGGATTCCCGCGATGGCCGCCGCAGGATGAGCGCTGCCCCGGCCCTCGACGACCTGTTCGCCCAGCTGGACGGGATGCGGCACGCGCTGCATGCCGGCGAACTGGAGGACGTGGAGCGCCTGCTCAACCGGCACGACCATGATGTACGGGCATTCCTGCATGCCGATGGCGGCAGGACCGCCGGCTACGACGCGCTAGCCGTGCTGCTGCGCGCACAACTCGAGCTGCAGAAGTCCATGCAGGATGCGCGCGAACAGGCGCGCGTCCGCATGCACGCCACCCAGCGCGCGGATCGCGCCGCGCGCGCCTACCTGTCCGTCGTCGAGGGCTGAGCCATGGGCACGTCGATCATCCTGGTGGAGCATCCTGCCGAGCACACGCTGTTCGACGGCGCGCTCACCTGCGATGTCGTGCTGCCGGCGCGTTTCGATGCCGGCGCGCGTCCCGTGATGCAGGCGCCATCCGAGGCCCTGCTGAAGGGCCTCGCCGTCGCCGAGGATGTCCGCGGCGACGATCCCGAGGAACGCAAGGAAGCCACGCCCAGCCAGCAGCGCATCGAAGCCAAGCTCGACCTGGTGCTGTCGCTGTTGGGCCGTCTGGCCCGCCGGCACGAGGAAACCCTGCCCGTCACGGCGCTGCGCTGGTCGCACCGCGGCGTGCGGCTGGACGCGGTAGCGCCGGCGCTGCACGCGGCGGAGACCGTCGGCGTCGTCACCCTGCAACCCGCCACCTGGCTGAGCGACCAGATCGAACTGCCGGTGAAGGTGCTGGACCACGTCGAAGGCACGCATGGCGTGCACCACCTGTGGTTGCAGTTCGAGGGCCTGAATGCCGGCCTGGCCGAAGCGATGGACCGTCACCTCTTCCGTCTGCATCGCCGCCAGGTGGCCGAAGCCCGGCAGCAGCTGCACGCGACGCGGACGTAAACACGTTTCGCGCAGTCACGCGCGACGGCATCGTCTGCCGCACGGCGTGCGCCGGCGACAGCGTTGCGGAATCCGTGGTTTTGCCGACGCTCGCGACGTCACAAGTGTGACCCTCGTCGATGTTTCACATCCCCGTCGCGTTTGTGAATTGGCGTGGGCACCCGGCGCGGCTATCGTGACTTGACCCTGCAACGCGACAGCCTCTGATTTCTCCCGTGCGTGTACTTATCGTCGACGACCACACCCTGGTCCGCGCCGGCATCGGACGCCTGCTGCAGGCGCTGCCCGATGTCGATGTCGTGGCCGAGGCCTGCAATGCGCAACAGGCGCTGGACATGGCGGCCATCCATCGCCCCGACCTGATCCTGCTCGACCTGTCGCTGCCCGATCGCAGCGGTCTGGAGCTGTTGCCCCTGCTGCGCGACTCGCTGCCGCAGACGCGCGTGGTGATGATGTCCATGCACAACGATCCCACCCAGGTACGGGTGGCGCTGGACCGTGGTTGCGCCGGCTTCGTGGTGAAGGAAGCCGCGCCGATGGAACTGGAACTCGCCCTGCGCGCCGCCGCCAATGGCCAGGTGTTCCTCAGCCCGCAGGTGTCGTCGAAGATGCTGGCGCCGATGCTCAATCCGCAGCGTCCCACCGGCATCGCGGCGCTGTCGCCGCGGCAGCGCGAAATCCTGCGCCAGCTCGGCAGCGGCATGAGCAGCAAGGAAATCGCCGCCCAGCTCGGCATCAGCGTCAAGACGGTGGAAACGCACCGCGCACGCATGATGGAGTCGCTGGGCTGCCGTCGCGCCAACGATCTGCTGCTGCTGGCCGCGCGCCACCAGAACGAACTGGCCTGAGCCTTGCAGTACTCCGGGGGCGACGCCCTTTCCGTGACGGAATTCCGTGATCGCAGCGCCCCGCCAGGCGCCCATTCCCGCCATTGAACCGACGTCGTAGGGGAAACCCTGACGGCGCGTGGGGCGTGCCCGCAGCACAACCAGAAACGCCCTGATTTTTTTTCCGTCACCCGCCCCGCAAAGTGTCAACACGATGTGAAGCCGCCTCGGCACGCCATCGAATCGGGGACCACGCGAATGAAGACGGGACTTTCCACCCAACTCGGGCAGCAGCTCCACCTGACGCCGCAACTGCTGCAGTCGATCCGGCTGCTGCAGCTGGATGGCCTGCAGCTGGAGATGGAAGTGCGCCGCGCGCTGGACCTGAATCCGCTGCTGGAAGTGGAAGAGGTGCAGGACGCCGACCAGGCCGGCGACATCGAGGTGCTGCCGGCGCAGGAAGCCGCCGCCCTCGAAACCGCAGCCTTCGACGAACTGCCCGAATCCAACCTGTGGGACGTGCCCGGCGCCAACTGGCAGGACGGCGACGACGACCGCATGCAGCGCGTGGAGGCCGGCGAGTCCAGCGATCCGCACGTGCGCGTGCTCGACCGCCTCGCGCTGGAACTGGACGACCGCGCGCTCGACGTGGTCGCCTTCTGGCTGGAGCACACCAACGACGCCGGTTACCTGGAGCAGGCACCCGATGCGCTGGCGCTGCTGGCCTCGGCCCGTTTCGACCTGACCACCGACGCGGCACTCGCCCTGCGCGACCGCCTGCTGCGCGGCGAATTCCCCGGCCTGACCGCGGCCGACGTGCGCGAATGCCTGCAGGTCCAGCTGGACTGCCTGCAGGGCCGCGTGCCGGCCCGCCATGTCGCCCACCGCATCGTCACCGACGGCATGGCGCTGCTGGCCGCCCACGAGTACGACGCCCTCGCCCGCCTGCTGGACCTCGATCTCGACCAGGTCATGGAAGGCGTGCGCCTGGTGCTGTCGCTGGACGCACGTCCGGGCGCCTCGCTGGCCCCCGCGCCGACCGGCTACATTGTCCCGGACGTGGTCGCCTGGCACGCCGATTGCGCCTGGCGCGTCGCGCTGAACCCGGCCACCACGCCGCGCATCCGCGTGAACGCGATGCAGGAACGGGCGCTGGACCAGGCCGAGCCGTCCGAAGGCGCCGTCAAGCTGCGTGAAATGCTGCAGGAAGCCCGCTGGCTGACCCGCGGCCTGTCGATCCGCTACGACACCCTGCTGCGCACCGCACGCGCCATCGTCGAACGCCAGGCCGGCTTCCTGACCCAGGGCGACGAGGCGATGGCCCCGCTGACGCTGAAGGAAGTCGCCGACGCCATCGGCATGCACGAGTCCACCATCTCGCGCATCACCACCGGCAAGTATATGCAGACCCCGCGCGGCACCTTCGAGCTGAAGCACTTCTTCGCCGTACGCCTGGAAGGCGCCAACGTGTCCGGCCCGGCCGTGCGCGCGATGGTGCGCCGCCTGATCGACTCCGAGCCCGCCGGCAAGCCGCTGGCCGACGAGGCCATCGCCGGCCTGCTGGCCCGCCAGGGCATCCACATCGCCCGTCGAACTGTGGCGAAGTACCGGGAACAGCTCGATATCGCTCCCGCCCGGGAACGCCGACGCGCTACCGTATCCGTCCTGGCCAAGGCTGGATAACGGAGCACGACCGCAATGAGCAAGATCACCGTACTGCTGGTGGACGACCACGAAGGTTTCATCAACGCCGCCCTGCGCCACCTGCGCAAGGTGGAGTGGCTGGACGTCGTGGGCCGCGCCAGCAATGGCCTGGAAGCCATCGAACGCTCCGAGACCCTGCGTCCGGACGTGGTGCTGATGGACCTGGCCATGCCGGAGATGGGCGGCCTGCAGGCCACCCGCCTGATCAAGACGCAGGACGCACCGCCCTTCATCGTGATCGCCAGCCATTTCGACGATGCCGAGCACCGCGAACACGCGATGCGCGCCGGCGCCGACGACTTCGTCAGCAAGCTTTCCTACATCCAGGAAGTCTTGCCCATCCTCGAAAAATTCAAAGACAGCCGCCATGAGTGAATCCCGCATCCTCGTCATCGACGCCGACGCTACCCGTGCCGAACGCCTGGCCGGCCTGCTCGAGTTCATGGACCTGACGCCCCGCTGGGTTTCCAGCGCCGGTGACGTGGATGTCCGCCGCGCCCGCCAGCACGACTGGCTGGCGGTGGTGGTCGGCTCGGTCGACGACCAGAAGGCCGCCGACACCTTCTTCGCCTGGCTGGGCAAGGCCCAGCTGCCGCCGCCGGTGCTGCTGTTGGAAGGCGACACCGCCGGCTTCGCCGCCGCCCATGGCCTGCACGAGGCCGGTGTGTGGGCACTGGAAAGCCCGATCCGCCACGCGCAACTGGAAGCCTGCCTGCGCCGCGCCAGCCTCAAGCGACTGGATACCGAACACCAGGCCCAGCAGGGCAGCACCAGCGGCCCGACCGGCAACAGCCCGGCCGTCGTCCGCCTGCGCCGCATGATCGAGCAGGTCGCCAGCTTCGACACCACGGTGCTGGTGCTGGGCGAATCCGGTACCGGCAAGGAGGTCGTCTCGCGCGCCATCCACGACCAGTCGCCGCGTCGCGACGGACCGTTCGTGGCCATCAACTGCGGCGCCATCCCGCCGGACCTGCTGGAAAGCGAGCTGTTCGGCCACGAGAAAGGCGCGTTCACCGGTGCGCTCACCGCGCGCAAGGGCCGCTTCGAGATGGCCGAGGGCGGCACCCTGCTGCTGGACGAGATCGGCGACATGAGCCTGCCGATGCAGGTCAAGCTGCTGCGCGTGCTGCAGGAGCGCAGCTTCGAGCGCGTCGGCGGCAACCAGACCATCCGCTGCAATGTCCGCGTGATCGCCGCCACCCACCGCAACCTGGAAACGCGCATCGCCGACGGCCACTTCCGCGAGGACCTGTTCTACCGTCTCAACGTGTTTCCGATCGAGATGCCGGCGCTGCGCGAGCGCGCCGAGGACCTGCCCGACCTGGTGATGACCATCGCGGCGCAGCTGTCCCGTACCGGCCGCGGCGAAGTGCGTTTCGCCAGCGATACCCTGCAGGCGCTGCGTTCCTACGCATGGCCGGGCAACGTGCGCGAACTGACCAACCTGGTCGAGCGCCTCGCCGTGCTGCATCCGGGTGGTCTGGTCCGCGTGGCCGACCTGCCCAAGCGCTACCAGCCTGAAGGCGTGGATGTGCTGGCCGTCGAGACTCCGGTACCGGTCGCCGCGGCGCCCGCGCCCGCCGCCGCACCACTGCCGACGGCCGTGGTGGCCGCCGCGGTGACGCCGGCCGACCGCCTGCCGGAAGCCGGCATCGACCTGCGCGAACACATCGCCCAGATCGAACTGAACCTGATCCGCGACGCGCTGGACCGCGCCGGCGGCGTGGTCGCCCACGCGGCCCAGCTGCTCGGCCTGCGCCGCACCACGCTGGTGGAAAAGCTGCGCAAGTACGGCATCGAGCGCGAAGAAGTCGCGCTGGCGACGGAAAACTGACTGGCCGCGGGCGCGGTTTCCGGCACGGGTCTTGCAACACATCACGCAAGACACCTGACGACCGAAGCACCCGCCCATGTCCGACGTCACCTCCATCCTCTCGCAGATCCGCAGTTACCAGCATCAGGTCGGTACCCGCGCGCTCGAGCCGATGCCGAATCCGGGGGCCTTCACCCCGAACCGGGTGGGACTGGAGCAGCCGGGCGTCAAGGCGCCGAGCTTCGGCGACACGCTGCAGAACGCGCTGGAAGGCGTGAACAACGCCCAGAAGACCTCCGGCGCGCTGGCGCAGGCGTTCGAACTGGGTGATCCGCGCGCGGACCTGGCGCGGGTGATGGTGGCGGCCCAGCAGTCGCAGGTCGCGTTCCGCGCCACCGTGGAAGTACGCAACCGCCTGGTGCAGGCGTACCAGGACGTCATGAACATGCCGCTGTAACGCGGCGCCCCTCCACCTCTCCACTAGAACCGACCCGTCGCCATGGCCCTCACGCTGTCCAAGGAAGCCCTGAAGGAATCGCTGACCGCCGACAAGGCGGGCGCGGCGCTGACCAAGATCCAGGACGCGCGCGTGTTCAAGCAGATGGGCACGCTGCTGCTGATCGCCGGTGCCGTCGCGGTCGGCATGATGGTGTTCTTCTGGTCGCAGAAGCCGGCCTACACCCCGCTCTACACCGGGCTGGACGCCAAGGCCACCGCCGAAGCAGCCGACATGCTGCGCGCGGCGCAGATCCCGTTCCAGCTCAACCAGGCCACCGGCGCGATCTCCGTGCCGGAGGAAAACCTGCACGACGCCCGCCTGAAGCTGGCCGGCGCCGGCCTGGCCGAAAGCGGCCGCCTCGGTTTCGAGATGATGGAGCGCGACCCGGGCTTCGGCGTCAGCCAGTTCGTCGAGAACGCGCGCTACCAGCACGCGCTGGAGACCGAACTGGTCCGCACCATCACCACGCTGCGCCCGGTGCGCGACGCGCGCGTCCACCTCGCCATTCCCAAGCCGTCCGCCTTCACCCGCCAGCGCGAAGTGGCCAGCGCGTCGGTGGTGCTGGACCTGCGCTCCGGCGCCATGCTGGAGCGCAACCAGGTCGACGCCATCGTGCACCTGGTGTCGTCGTCGATCCCCGACCTGGCGCCCGAGCGCGTCACCGTGGTCGACCAGAGCGGCCGCATGCTGACCATCAGCGATCCGAACAGCGAGGCCGCGCTCAACGCCGCGCAGTTCGAGCGCGTGCGCAAACTGGAAACCTCGTTCAACGACCGCATCCGCGAACTGCTGGAGCCGCTGACCGGCCCCGGCCGCGTCAACGCCGAAGTCGCCGTCGACATGGACTTCTCGGTCACCGAGGAAGCCCGTGAGACCTTCGCCAATGATCCGGCCAAGATCCGCAGCGAGCAGATCAGCCAGAACACCACCAACGCCGGCACCGGCCCCGAAGGCGTGCCGGGTGCGACCAGCAACACCCCGCCGGGGCCGAATGCCGCCGCTGCCGCACCCAATCCCGCCGCGCCGGTGGAGACCGCGAGCAGCGCGACACGCAACTTCGAGATGGACCGCACCCTGCAGCACACCCGCCAGCCCGCCGGCCGCGTGCGCCGCGTCACCGCCGCCGTGCTGGTCGACCACGTGCCGCGCACCGGCGAGAACGGCAAGGCCGTGATGACCGCGCTGGACGCCGCCACGCTGACCCGCATCGAAGCGCTGGTGAAGGAAGCCGTCGGCTTCGACGCCGCCCGCGGCGACTCGGTGTCGGTCATGAACGCCCCGTTCGTGCGCGAAGCCGAAGCCCCGGTCGACGTGCCGTTCTGGGAAAGCCCGTGGCTGCACAACCCGATGTTGCGCGACATCGCGCGCTACGGCCTGGGCGCGCTGGTGGTCATCGTGCTGCTGTTCGGCGTGCTGCGCCCAGCCATGCGCCAGATCATCAGCCCCGCCGCCAGGCACAAGCGCGACGAAGAGGACGGCATCGATGTCGACATCGTCGACGACCGCGACGACGACGGCGTGGTCGCCACCCTGTCGCACGAGCACGCGCCGCCGATGCGCGCCCTGCCCTCCGACGCCTACGAAGACCGCCTGCGCCAGGCGCGCGAAGCGGTGAAGACCGACTCCAAGCAGGTCGCGCAAGTGGTCAAGGACTGGGTGGCCAGCGATGAATAACGCACCCGAAGCCGCCCTGACCGGCGTGCAGCGCGCTGCCGTGCTGCTGCTCTCGCTGGGCGAGGAAGACGCCGCCGAAGTGCTCAAGCACATGAACGCCAAGGAGGTGCAGAAGCTCGGCATCGCCATGGCCACCATCTCCGGCATCAGCCGCGAGCAGGTGATGCAGGTGATGTCCAACTTCGGCGATGCGCTCGACAAGCAGACCTCGCTGGGCATGGGCGCCGACGACTACGTGCGCAAGGTGCTGGTGCAGGCACTGGGCGAGGACAAGGCCGGCAGCCTGATCGACCGCATCCTGCTGGGCCGCAACACCACCGGCCTGGACACGCTGAAGTGGATGGACCCGCGCGCGATCGCCGACCTGGTGCGCAACGAACATCCGCAGATCATCGCCATCGTGCTGGCGCACCTGGACAGCGACCAGGCCGCCGACACGCTCAAGCTGCTGGCCGAACGCACCCGCACCGACGTGCTGCTGCGCATCGCCACGCTGGACGGCATTCCGCCGAACGCGCTGAACGAGCTCAACGAGATCATGGAGCGCCAGTTCGCCGGCAACCAGAACCTCAAGGCGTCCAGCATCGGCGGCGTGAAGGTCGCGGCGAACATCCTCAACTTCATGGATTCCGGCCAGGACCAGGTGATCCTGGGCAGCATCACCCAGGTCGATGCCGACCTCGGCGCACGCATCCAGGACCTGATGTTCGTGTTCGACAACCTGGCCGACCTCGGCGACCGCGAACTGCAGGCGTTGCTGCGCGAAGTGCCGAACGACCGCCTGGGCCTGGCGCTGCGCGGCGCCGACGCCAAGGTGAAGGAAAAGATCACCCGCAACATGTCCCAGCGCGCCGCGCAGATCCTGCTCGAGGACATGGAAGCACGCGGCCCCGTGCGCCTGTCCGACGTGGAAGGCGCGCAGAAGGAAATCCTCGCCATCGTGCGCCGGCTGGCTGACCAGGGCGTCATCGCCCTCACCGCCAGCGCCGAGGAAATGGTATGAGCACGCCCTCGCCGCTGCGCTGGATGCCCGCACCGCTCGACATGGTGCTGTCCGATGCCGTCGCCGAACAGGACGCGCCGCCGCTGGTGCCGCCGACGCTGGAGGAGATCCAGTCCATCCAGGAAGCTGCCTTCCGCGAAGGGCTCGAGCGCGGCCACGCCGAAGGCCATGCCGAGGGCTTCTCCCACGGCCAGGCCGAGGTGCGCCGGCTCGCCGCACAGATGGAAGGCATCCTCGACAACTTCTCGCGCCCGCTCGACCGGCTGGAAAACGAAGTGGTCGCCGCGCTGTCCGAACTCGCCGTGCGCATCGCCGGCGCGCTGGTCGGCCGCGCCTACCAGACCGACCCGGTCCTGCTGCAGGAACTCGCCACCAGCGCGCTGGATGCGGTCGGCGGTTCGCAGCGCGAGGTCGAACTGCGCCTGCACCCCGACGACATCGCCGCACTGACGCCAGTACTGGCGATGACGGCCCACACCCGCCTGACTGCGGACACGTCGCTGAGCCGCGGCGACCTGCGTGTACATGCCGAAAGCGTCCGCATCGACGGCACGCTGGAAGCGCGTCTGCGCGGCGCGCTGGAAACCGTCCTCAACCGCGGAGCACGCGCATGAGCGCACAGCCGCTGGAATGGCTGACCGCACGCGACCTGCGCCTGTCGGCGCGGCTGTCGCAGATCAATCCCGAACTCGGCGGACGCGGCCTGATCCGCGAAGGCATCCTGCGCCGCGCCGTCGGCCTGACCCTGGAAGCGATCGGCTGCGAAGCGCCGATGGGCGCCACCTGCAAGGTCGAAGTCGTCGACGGCGGCTGGGTGGACGCCGAAGTCGTCGGCTTCTCCGGCGAACGTACCTACCTGATGCCCAGCGCCGAACTGCACGGCCTGCTGCCGAACGCGCGCGTGGTGCCCTCGCGCCGCCGCGGCGGCGTGGAAGTCGGCGAAGGCCTGCTGGGCCGCGTGATCGACAGCGATGGCGTGCCGCTCGACGGTCGCGGTCCGATCCGCGCCGAAGGCACGGTCAGCCTTGCCGGCATGGCGATCAATCCGCTCTCGCGCGAACCCATCACGCAGCCGCTCGATGTCGGCGTGCGCGCGATCAATGCGCTGCTGCCGATCGGCCGCGGCCAGCGCGTCGGCCTGTTCGCCGGCTCCGGCGTCGGCAAGTCCACGCTGCTGGGCATGATGACCAAGTACACCGCCGCCGACGTCATCGTGGTCGGTCTTATCGGCGAACGTGGTCGCGAAGTCCGCGATTTCGTCGAGACCACGCTGGGCCCGGCCGGCCTCGCGCGTGCCGTGGTAGTCGCCAGTCCCGCCGACCGGCCGCCGCTGGCGCGCCTGCAGGGCGCCTATCGCGCCACCGCCATCGCCGAGTGGTTCCGCGACCAGGGCCTGAACGTGCTGCTGCTGATGGATTCGCTGACCCGCTTCGCCCAGGCGCAGCGCGAGATCGGCCTGTCGGTCGGCGAACCACCCACCACGCGCGGTTATCCACCGTCCGTGTTCGCGCGCCTGCCGGCGCTGGTCGAACGTGCCGGCAACGGCGCCAAGGGGCGAGGCTCCATCACCGCGTTCTACACCGTACTGACCGAAGGCGACGATCCGCAGGACCCGATCGCCGACGCCGCGCGCGCCATTCTCGACGGCCACATCCTGCTGTCGCGCCGCGTCGCCGACAGCGGCCTGTACCCGGCGATCGACGTGGAGTCGTCGGTCAGCCGCGTGGTCACCGAGATCGCCGACGAAACCTGGCGCGACCGCATCCGCAAGCTCAAGCGCCTGCTGTCGGCGTACACCAGCAACCGCGACCTGATCGCCATCGGCGCCTACCAGCGCGGCAACGACCCGACCGTCGACGAAGCGCTGGAGCGCTGGCCGGAGATCGTCGAGTTCCTCGGCCAGGACGTGGCGCGCGCCGCCGACCTGCCGAGCAGCCGTGCCGCCCTGGAATCCCTGATCCAACGCAACGCCCCCGTCGGCATCCCGCTGCCGACCGGCCCGCAGTAACGCAAGGAACCCCGCGCCATGATGCAATCCCGCCGAATCGACCCGCTGCTGCGCCGCGCACAGGAGCACGAAGATTCCGTCGCCCGCGACCTGGCCGACCGCCAGAACACGCTGGCGCAGCACGAATCCCGGCTGGAGGAGCTGCGCCAGTACGCCGAGGACTACGCCAACAGCCAGATGGCCGCCACCAGTCCGGCACAGCTGGCCAATCGCCGCGCGTTCCTCGACCGCATCGACCAGGCGCTCAAGCAGCAATTGCAGAACGTGGACCGCAGCCGCGCCAGCGTCGACATCGAACGCGACCGCCTGCTGCTGGCCAGCCGCGACAAGCAGGTGCTGGAACAGCTGGCCGCCAGCTACCGCGTGCAGGAAAAGCTGATCGTCGATCGCCGCGACCAACGCGAGATGGACGACGTAGGCGCCCGCCGCGCACGCCTGGCCGCGACCACGCGAGAGAACGAGGACGCCTGATGCCGTCGCCGACCTCCGCCCTCACCTTCGCCGTGAAGCCGCCGCCGACGGCGGCAGGCAGCAACGCCACCAGCGAGGAACCCGCGAAGAAGACCGCATTCGACGACCTGGTGCGCCGCCCCGCCCGGCGCGACGACGCGCCGCGCACGACGAACCCGCGCAACGGCGAAACGAAGGAATCCGTGCGGCAGCGGCCCGACAGGGCCGTCGCCGGCAAACAGGACGAGGCTCGTACCGAGGATGACAAGTCCGAGGACGCCATCGCCACCTCCGCCGTGCCGCCCATCCTGATGGAACTGCCCCCGATCGCGTCCGCTCTGCCTGCGGATGCGGCGGCCGCGGCGCTGACCGATCCCTTCGGCAATCCCCTGCTCGGTGGCGCCCAGCCCGCGCCCAACACGCCCCTCGCCTCCGATGCCCTGCTGGCCGGCGGCCGTGCGGCGGTGGTGATCGACACGACCGGCGACGGCGCGCAGGCCGCCTCAACCGACACGGCGGCGACGCCAGCGCCGAACGCGAGCGAGGCCAAGGCGCCGCTGCAGAACCTGCTGTCGTTCGCCACCCACCTGGCGACCGGCCAGGTGGCGGCGGCGGTGCCGGACGCGATCAACCTGGGCCGCGACCTCGTCGACGCCTTCCGCAACGAGGACGGCGACGCGCCCGCACCGACCGGCAACCTGCTGGCCGGTGTGGGTGCCTCGAACCAGGCGCTGGGCCTGTCGCGCACCGAGACCGTCAACGCGATGGAAGCGCCGAGCGCCGACCTGCAGGGCGGCCACTTCGACGAGGACATCGGCGATGCCGTGCGCTGGATGGCCGACCAGAAGATCGGCCACGCCCACATCAAGGTCACCCCGAACGACCTGGGCACGGTGGAGATCCGCCTGCGCCTGGAAGGCGACCGCATCCACGCCGACTTCGCCAGCGCCCAGGCCGACGTCCGGCAGGCGCTGGAAAGCAGCCTGCCCCGTCTGCGCGACATGCTGGGCCAGCACGGCTTCCAGCTGGCCCACGCCGACGTCGGCCAGCAGCACGCCCCACCGTCGCAGGGGGGCGGTTCGCCCACCGGTGATGGCAGCGGCGACGCCAGCGAGCCGGTCTCCGAAGCGCCGCGCAGCGTCCGCATGACGGCGCGCGGGCTGGTGGACGCGTACGCGTGATGGTTCCTGACGGCAGGTGTGGGAGCGACGTAAGTCGCGAATGCCAGCTGCAAACGTCCTGGCCCTATCGGGACCCAGGCTATCGGTCACACCATCGCGACTTACGTCGCTCCCACACCGGACATCCTGCCGGCTGAAGCGCCGTCAAAACTCCGTCGGGCCCTTCCTCCCGGCGCGGCACACCGCTTGCATCACCTGGGCTGACCCCTCAGGAGATCCACCGCCGTGGCAGCCGCCGACAAGACCGCAAGCAAATCCAAGGCCGACAAGGGCGACAAGCCGAAGGGCGGCAAGTCGCTGCTGACCATTGGCCTGGTGGCCGTCATCGCGGCCGGTGCCGCTGGCGGCGGCGCCTGGTACTTCGCCAACCATGGCACGAAGGAAGCAGCCGCCGACGCACCCGAGGCCAAGAAGCCCGGCCAGGTGCCCGCGCCCGCCCAGTACTTCGCGCTGGAGCCGCCCTTCGTCGTCAACCTCGTCGGTGAAGCCGGCGGCGCACGCTATCTGCAGGTGGAAGTGCAGCTGATGACGCGCGATCCCGAGGCGCTGACCGCCATCCAGTTGCATGCGCCGGCCATCCGCGCCCGCCTGCTGATGCTGTTCGCCCAGCAGGACGCCACCAGCCTGATGTCGCGCGAGGGCAAGGAGCGTCTGCAGAACGCCGCGCTCGGCGAAGTGAAGGCGCTGCTCGTCGCCGAGACCGGCAAGCCCGCTGCCGAGTCGCTCCTGTTCACCAGCTTCGTGATGCAGTGACGGAACCCCGCCGCCATGATGACCAGTGACCTGCTGTCGCAAGACGAGATCGACGCCCTGCTCAACGGCGTCGACACCGGTGCGATCGAGACCGAAGAGCCGCCGCACGATCCCACCGTGGCGCGGACCTACGATTTCGCCAGCCAGGACCGCATCGTGCGCGGCCGGCTGCCGACGCTGGAGATGATCAACGAGCGCTTCGTGCGCACGTGGCGCATCGGCCTGTTCAACCTGCTGCGCCGCTCGGCGGAACTGTCGGTGCGCGGCATCGAGACCGTCAAGTTCAGCGACTATCTGCATTCGCTGTACGTGCCCACCAACCTCAACCTGGTCAAGTTCAAGCCGCTGCGCGGCGTGGGCCTGATCGTGTTCGAACCGAAGCTGGTGTTCACCATGGTGGACAACTTCTTCGGCGGCGATGGCCGCTACCCGGCCAAGATCGAAGGCCGCGAGTTCACCGCCACCGAGATGCGGGTGATCCAGCTGCTGCTGAAGCAGACCTTCGCCGACCTGATCGACGCGTGGGCACCGGTCATGCCGGTGGACTTCGAGTACATCACCAGCGAGGTCAATCCGCACTTCGCCAACATCGTCAGCCCGCGCGAGTACGTCGTGGTCAGCCGCTTCCACGTGGAGCTGGACGGCGGCGGCGGCGACCTGCACGTCACCCTGCCCTATTCCATGCTGGAACCGATCCGCGAACTGCTCGATGCCGGCATCCAGTCCGATCGCGTGCACGACGACGACAGCTTCCGCCTGACGATGCACGAACAGCTGCGCACCGCCGAAGTCACCGTCTCCAGCGTGCTGGCCGAGAAGCGCATCAACCTGCGCGAACTGACCCGCCTGAAAGTCGGCGACATCCTGCCCATCGACGTGCCCAAGGCCGTACCGGTGTGCGTCGAGCAGGTGCCCGTCTTCACCGGCGAGTTCGGCATTTCCAACGGGCAGAACGCCGTGAAGATCATCGCCCACCATCCGCCCGGCGGCCGCCACCAGCAGACCGCGAACGCCCGCCCCACCCTTGCACCCGTCGCCTTCCAGGACGCCACGCCATGATTCCCGAGAACGAAGAAGCCCTCGCCACCGCCTTCGGCGACACCGAGCTTGCCGGCAACGGCGCCCACGTCGGCAACGACATGGACATGAGCCTGGACGTCATCCTCGACGTGCCGGTGACGCTGTCGCTGGAAGTCGGCCGCACGCGCATGCCCATCCGCAACCTGCTGCAGCTCAACCAGGGCTCGGTGGTGGAACTGGAGCGTGGCGCCGGCGAACCGCTGGACGTGTTCGTCAACGGCACGCTGATCGCCCACGGCGAAGTCGTGGTGGTCAACGACCGTTTCGGCGTGCGCCTGACCGACGTGGTCAGCCCCAGCGAACGCATCCGCCGCCTGCGCTGAGCCGATCGCCATGCACGCCTTCGCCCTGCTCGCCACCGCCGCGGCACCCGCACAGAAGATCGGCCAGCACGCACCGTCCACGCCCGGTATCGGCGGCGCGCTGGTCGGCCTGATCCTGGTGCTGGGCCTGATCCTCGGTCTGGCCTGGCTGCTGAAGCGCCTGCCCGGTGGCGGCCTCGGCATCCGTCCCAGCGAACAGCTGCGCGTGGTGTCGATGCTGTCGGTCGGTGCCAAGGAGCGCGTGATGGTGATCGAGGTCGGCAAGGAGCAGTTGCTGATCGGCGTGACCGCCGGCGGCATCACCGCCCTGCATACCCTGCCCGAACCCCTGGTCGTCGCGCCCGCGCCGACGATGCCCAACTTCGCCGAACTGCTGGCCAAGCGCCTGCGCAAAGAGTCCTGAGATGCGTCGCTTCCTCCTCTCCCTGATCTGCCTGCTGTGGCTGGCCGCGCCGACCCTGGCCTTTGCGCAGGCCGCGACCGCGCCGGCAGCCGCGCCCGCCGCTGCGGCGCCTGCGGCGCCGACCGCACCGACGTTGCCGACCATGCCGAAGGTCAATGTGGGTCAGGTCGGCGACAACACCGTCAGCCTGCCGCTGCAGACGCTGCTGCTGATGACGGCGATCACGCTGATCCCGTCCGCGCTGCTGGCGATGACGGCGTTCACCCGCATCATCATCGTGCTCGGCCTGCTGCGGCAGGCGCTCGGCACCGGCCAGACGCCGTCCAACCAGGTGCTGGTGGGCCTGGCGCTGTTCCTCACCATGCTGGTGATGATGCCCGTCGGTGAAAAGGCATGGGCCGAAGGCATGGCACCCTATCTCAACGGCCAGATCGATTTCTCCACCGCGTGGACGCTGACCACCGGCCCGCTGCGCGACTTCATGCTGGCCCAGGTCCGCGAGACCGACCTGATGACGTTCGCCGGCCTGGCCGGACACGGCAGCTACAACGGCCCGGATGCCGTGCCGTTCCCGATCGTCGTCGCGTCCTTCATCACCAGCGAACTGAAGACCGCGTTCGAGATCGGCTTCCTGATCTTCATTCCTTTCGTGATCATCGACCTGGTCGTGGCCAGCGTGCTGATGTCGATGGGCATGATGATGCTGTCGCCGATGCTGGTGTCCGCGCCGTTCAAGATCCTGCTGTTCGTGCTGGTGGACGGCTGGGTGCTGATCGTCGGTTCGCTGGCCGCCAGCTTCAACGGCGTCTGAGGAGCACGAGATGAGTCCCGAAACCGCCCTCACCGAGCTGCGTGGTGGCCTGGAGATCGCGCTCTGGGTCGGGGGTCCACTGCTGCTGGTCGTGCTGGTCGTCGGTGTGGTCATCGGCGTGATCCAGGCCGCCACACAACTCAACGAACCCACCATCGCGTTCGTTGCCAAGGCCATCGCGCTGACGGCCGCGCTGTTCGCCACCGGCAGCTACCTGCTCGGCGTGCTCGTGGAATACACCACCACGCTGTTCCAGCGGCTACCTCACCTGATCGGCTGACGCAGCGGATACGACGCGATGGATGCCGCCACCCAGATGGTGATCGACGGCCAGCAGGCCTTCGGCATGATCAACGCCATCCTGTGGACGATGCTGCGTACCGGCGCGCTGTTGATGGCGGCCCCGCTGATCGGCACGCGCGCCGTCTCGGTGCGCGTGCGGGTCATCATCGCCGGTGCGCTCGCGATGGCACTGGCACCGCTGCTGCCGGGTACGCCCGATCGCATCGCCTTCGACGCCAGCACCGTGCTCAACGTGGCGCGCGAGCTCGCGGTCGGCGCCTGCATGGGGTTCATGCTGCGGCTCGCCTTCGAAGCCGGTGCGATGGCGGGCGAACTGATCTCGCAGGGTACCGGCCTGGCGTTCGCGCAGATGTCCGATCCGTTGCGCGGCGTGAATTCGGGCGTCGTCGGCCAGTGGTTCTACCTCGCCTTCGGCCTGCTGTTCTTCACCGTCAACGGTCATCTGGCGCTGGTGTCGCTGCTGGTGGACAGCTACCGCTCGTTGCCGATCGGCACGGCGCTGCCCGACGTGCAACAGGTACTGGAGGTCGCGCCGATGCTGTTCACCCACATTTTGCGTGCCGCGGTGGGGCTGGCCCTGCCGGTGATGGTGGCGATGCTGGCGGTGAACCTTGCCTTCGGCGTGCTGGGCCGCGCCGCCCCCGCGCTCAATCCGATCCAACTTGGCCTGCCCACTGCCCTGCTGCTGGGCCTGTTCCTGCTGGCGCTGCTGGCCGGTGAACTGGGACCACCGGTGCAGCGCATCTTCGACCTTTCGTTTGACGCGGCGCGGCAAATCACTGTCTGACGAAACGCGCGTTACTTATGTGAAAAGGTGTCGGAACGCACGTTTGGCGGATGCTGGCGCCTCGTTTCACATCGCGTTTGCGCGGGCTGTTCCACTAAATGCATGAATTTGTGCAGAATGGGGACGAGGGAGCTGCAACATACGCCTGCGAACGGACTGGAGACCCTCCGGCCCGACGCGGCAGCGCTCCCCCCGCGAAACGGAGATTGCCTGTGAGCCACAGCCCTACCCACAAGCGACGCACCAGCCAGGAAACGCGGGAGGCCGTGCTCGCCGCCGCACGCCGGCTCTTCTTCACCAAGGGATTCGACCAGACCACGCTGATGGACTTGGGCGAGGAAACCGGTCTCAGCGCGCGCGGCGTCATCCTGCACTTCGAGACCAAGGCCGACATCATCGCCACGCTGCTCATCCGTGACTACACCGGGCGCAAGGCGCCGATGGTGGAACGTCCGCAGGGATCGACGCACGCGCAGCGCATCCTCGACTTCTATTTCTGGATGGCCCGCGAAGACGCGGCCAACTTCATCGCCTTCCCCGCACTGTGGAGCGTGTCGGCCCGCTGGTCGCCCGCCGTGGAGGCCGAGATGAACGGCGCGCTGCGCCGGATGCGCGAACCAGTCCGTCTGGAATTGAGCCGTGGCATGGGCGCAGGCGAGTTCCGCGGCCTGGACATCCAGCATGCCGACGAGATGATCTGGCAGAGCTACCAGCATGGCCTGCGTGCCGTGTCCGTGAATGGCGGCACGCCGGCGATGGCGGTGCCGCAGGTGTTCAAGACGCTGGAAGCGTTGTCGGCCTGAAGCGGCGCCCACCCGGCGCGCTTGCACCCGCAAACGAACGGCCTCCTTCGGGAGGCCGTTTTCGTTGTCGACCACCGTCTTCGATGCCTTCGCGCGAAGACGGCATTCGAAGGAATGCGCGGATCGCCGGCGTCCACCGCTGACATGCAACACCGTCGCCCGGCGCACGCATTGCCGCGCGCGCCCGCCGTCCGGCAAGCGTGATCTCCATCACTCCCCACTCCGCGCAACGGCCTACACTGCGCGGGCCCTCGCGGCGCTGTTCCGTCCGCTTACCCGATTCCTTTGAGCACGCCACCCTCCGACCCTCAGCGTCCGCACCCGGCCCTCTCGATGAAGCCGACACGCCGCGACTTCCGCCTGGACATCATCGTCCTGCTGGGCTCCATCACGGCGGTGACGATCGCGTCGTTCGGTGGGTACCGCGCCTGGCAGGGGCATTGGCCGCAGGCCGCGTTCGACTTCGCCGTGGTGCTGGTGGTCGCGGCGCCGGTGATCCACGCCTGGCGCACGGGCGACAGCCTGCGCGCCGGCAATGTGCTGGCGGCGCTCAATTCCTGCGCGACGTTCGGCGCCTGCCTGATGCTGGGGCACACCGCGCTCACCTGGACCTACCTGGTGCTGCTGACCAATTTCTTCATCGGTCACCGTTGGCTGGCGGTGGGCTGCAACGTGGCGTTGATCGTGGGCATGCAGCTGATCCCCGGGTTCTTCCATGACGGCGTGCATGCGGTGTCCGTGTTCGTCAGTGCCGGGCTCATCACCGGGTTCTCGCTGATCTTCGCCTCGCGCACGCAGGACGACCGCGCACAACTCGAGCGGCTGGCGGCGATCGACGCACTGACCGGTGTGCCGAACCGGCGCAGCATGGAACGTGCGCTGGGCGATGCGGTCGATCGCTTCCAGCGCGGCGAGTGCTGCTTCGGCCTGGTCGTGCTGGACCTCGACCATTTCAAGGACGTCAACGACCAGTACGGCCATGCGGCCGGCGATGCCGCCATCGCCGACCTGGCCTCGATCCTGCGTTTCGAGATGCGCCGCAACGACCAGGTGTTCCGCTTCGGCGGCGAAGAATTCGTGGCCCTGCTCGAGCTGGACAGCACGGAAGCCCTCGAAGCCACGACCGAACGGCTGCGCAAGGCGGTACGCGGCGCGCTGCGCGGACCGGGCGGCCGCATCACCATCTCGCTGGGCGCCGCCCTGCTGCGCGAACAGGAGAAGACCTGGCACGACTGGTTCTCGCGTGCCGATGCCGCGTTGTATCGCGCCAAGATGGCCGGCCGCGACAGCTACGTGATCGCGGACGACCTGTTCTAGGAACGAGCGAAGCGGAGCTCACTCCCCACCCCATCATTCACTTCTCGCGGCTACCCCACCACCACCGGTACAGCACCGGCAGCACCACCAGTGTCAGCAGCGTCGACGAGACGATGCCGCCGATCACCACGGTCGCCAGCGGCCGTTGCACTTCCGAGCCGGCACCGACGTTGAATGCCATCGGCAGGAAGCCCAGCGAGGCGACCAGCGCCGTCATCAGCACCGGACGCAGGCGACCGAGCGCGCCGTCGACGACCGCCTGATCCAGCGGCATGCCCTGCTCGCGCAGCTTGCGGATGAAGGTGATCATCACCAGTCCGTTGAGTACCGCGACGCCCGACAGCGCGATGAAACCCACGCCGGCGGAAATGGACAACGGAATGCCGCGCAACGCCAGCGCGACCACGCCACCGGTCAGCGCCAGCGGTACGCCGGTGAACACGATGGTCGCGTCCTTCGCCGAACCGAAGGCCCAGAACAGCAACGCGAAGATCACCACCAGCGTCGCCGGCACTACCACCGCGAGGCGCTGGCTGGCCGAGATCAGTTGCTCGAACGTGCCGCCGTAGTCGATCCAGTAGCCGGCTGGCAGCGTGACCTCGGCAGTGATGCGCTCGCGGAGGTCGTCGACGAAGCCGCCCAGGTCGCGGCCGCGCACGTTGGCCGTCACCACCACGCGACGCTTGCCGTTCTCGCGGTTGACCTGGTTGGGCCCGAGCGTGGTCTCGATCTTCGCCACCTCGCGCAGCGGCACCGTGCCGGGCGTTCCCGAACGCCAGCTCGCCCCGCGCATCGATTCGTCCTCGTTGCCGGCACCGCCCAGCGGAATGGGCAGGTCGTGCAGCGCCGCGGGATCCTGCCGCATCGCTTCCGGCAGGCGCACGACGATGTCGAAACGGCGGTCGCCCTCGAACAGCTGCCCCGCGACTTCACCGCCGACCGCGGTCGCCACCGTGTCCTGCACGTCGCCGGGATTCAGGCCGTAGCGGATCAGGGCCTGGCGGTCCGGCGTGATGGTGAGCAGCGGCAGGCCGGTCGCCTGTTCGATGCGCACGTCCGCCGCGCCGTCCACGGCCTTGGCGGCCGCTTCGATGCGTTCACCGACCTCCACCAGCGTGCCGAGATCGTCGCCGTAGAGCTTGATCGCGACGTCGGCACGCACGCCGGAGATCAGCTCGTTCATGCGCATCTGGATCGGCTGGGTGAACTCGTAGTTGTTGCCGGGGATCTCGGCGACCGCCTTCTCGATCTCGGCCACCAGCGTCGCCTTCGGCTTGCGCGGGTCCGGCCACTGGTTGCGCGGCTTCAGCATGACGAAGGTATCCGCTACGGATGGCGGCATCGGATCGGTCGCCACTTCCGCCGTGCCCAGCTTGCCGAACACGCGGTGCACCTCGGGGAACTGCTTGATGCGCTCCTCCAGCGTGGACTGCATGCGAACCGCCTGGTCCAGGCTGGTGCCCGGGATACGCATCGCGTGCAGGGCGATGTCGCCTTCGTCCAGGCTGGGCACGAACTCGGTGCCCAGTCGCGTGGCCAGCAGACCGCACAGCACGACCAGCGCGAATGCTCCTCCTGCCACGACGAGGCGCGCACGCAATGCCCAGGCCAGCACGGGCGCGTAAGCGCGACGCGCCCAGCCCATCACCCGCGTTTCCTTCTCCTGCACGCGGCCGCGCAGGAACAGCGCGATCGCCGCCGGCACGAAGGTCAACGACAGCAGCATCGCGCCGCTCAGCGCCAGCACCACGGTGATCGCCATCGGATGGAACATCTTTCCTTCCACGCCGGTGAGCGCGAAGATCGGCAGGTACACGGCGGTGATGATGCCGAGGCCGAACAGGCTGGGCCGGATGACCTCGGCCGTCGCCGACGCAGTGGCGTCCAGCCGCTCCTCGTCCGTCAACAGGCGTCCCAGCCTGTGCTGCAATTCGCCGAAGCGGCGCAGGCAGTTCTCGATGATGATGACGGCGCCATCGACGATCAGACCGAAGTCGAGCGCGCCCAGGCTCATCAGGTTGCCCGAGACGCCGCCACGCACCATGCCGGTGAGCGTGAACAGCATCGACAGCGGAATCACCGCCGCCGTGATCAGCGCTGCGCGTACGTTGCCCAGCAGCAGGAACAGCACCACGACGACCAGGATCGCGCCTTCGACCAGGTTCTTGGCCACGGTGCGGATGGTGCGGTCGACCAGCGACGTGCGGTCGTACATCGGCTCCGTACGGACACCACTGGGCAGACTGCGATTCGCCTCGACCAGGCGCGCGGCCACCGCCTGCGAAACCTCACGACTGTTGGCGCCGATCAGCATGAAGGTGGTGCCCAGTACGACTTCCTTGCCGTCCAGCGTCGCCGCGCCGGTGCGCAGCTCAGGCCCTTCGCCGACCTGCGCCACGTCGCGCACGCGGATCGGCACGCCGTCGCGGCGATCCAGCACGATGTCGCGGATGCCGTCGAGATCCGCGACCTGCCCGGGCGCGCGCACCAGGAACTGCTGGCCGTTGCGTTCGATGTAGCCGGCGCCGACGTTCTGATTGTTGCGTGCGACCGCCTGCACCACGTCGTGCAGGGTGAAGCCCAGCGCCACCAGCCGCGCCGGATCTGGGGTGATGTGGATCTGCCGCGCGAACCCACCGATGGTGTTCACCTCGGTCACGCCGGGCACGTTGCGCAGCTGCGGCCGCACCACCCAGTCCTGCAGTGTGCGCAGATCGGTGGCGGTATAGGGCGAACCGTCGTCCTTGCGCGCCTTCGCATCGGCTTCCACCGTGTACATGAAGATCTCGCCCATGCCGGTCGCGATGGGGCCCATCTCCGGTTCCAGGCCGGCCGGTAGCTGCGACTTCACCTGCTGGATGCGCTCGCCGACCTGCTGGCGGGCGAAGTACACGTCGGTGCCGTCCTTGAACACCACGGTCACCTGCGACAGGCCGTAGCGCGAGATCGAGCGCGTGTAGTCCAGTCCCGGCAGGCCGGCGAGCGCGGTTTCCAACGTGAACGTCACCCGCTGTTCGGACTCGAGCGGCGAGTAACCGGGCGCCTCGGTGTTGACCTGCACCTGCACGTTGGTGATATCGGGGGTGACGTCGATCGGCAGCTTGCCGAAGCTCCACACGCCGACCGCCACCAGCGCCAATGTCAATGCCAGCATCAGCCAGCGTTGCGCGATGGTGAAGCGCAGGATGCGCTCCAGCATCCCGCGTGGCTCGGGAGTACCTCGCTCAATGGTCATGCGAGGCCCCCGATTTCTCGATGTCGGCCTTCACCAGGTAGCTCTGCTCCACCACCACCTGATCGCCGGCCTTCAGGCCGGACAGCACTTCGACCTGCTGGGCGTCGCGCTTGCCCAACTCGACCGGACGGATCTCGTAGGTATCGCCGATTCGCACGAACACCACGTCCCAGTCGCGGAAGGTCTGCAGCGCCGCAAGCGGCACCACCATCGCTGCCGGCTGTTGCTCCACGGTGATGCGCGCCTTCACCGCCGAACCGGGACGCCACAAGCCATCGCTGTTTTCCAGCGTCGCGCGCGCCACCGTGCTCTGGCTGGCCGTCGCTGTGCCGGGCAGTACCCTTTCGAGCCTGGTCTGCGCAGTCGCGCCATCGCTCAGTCGCGTTACGGTGACCGGTACGCCGGGCACGATGTGCTGCGCATCGGCGCCGAAGATGTGCAGGTCCACCCATAGTGTGGACAGATCGGCGACCTCGAACAGCGTCATGCCCTCGCCGGCCACGCTGCCGACGCTGGCGTTACGCGCCAGCACCACGCCGCCGATCGGCGAGGTAACCGAGTAGGTGGTCAGGCTGAGATTGCTTTCCACCGTCGCCAGCGTCTGGCCTGCCCGCACGCGATCGCCGACGTTGACGGCAAGCCGGCGGATCGGACCGGGGAAACGCGCGGCGACATTGGCGACGCGACCTTCGACCGGCGTCAGCAGACCCTGCACCTCGTGCTCGTCGGCGATCGTGCCGGCCTGCACCGGTGCGACACGGATGCCGGAATCCCCGGCGATCTTCGCTCCGATGGTCGTACGGCCTTCGTAGCTGTCATAGGTCCAGCGCAGCGATTTGCCTTCGACGTTGGCCAGCACTTCGACGTCGAAGGAATGCGGTTCGCCGACCACGCTCTTCGCCAGCAGGCTGCCATCCGCTTGCGACTGCAGTACGTGGTTCTCGCGCACGTCGCCCAGACGGACCAGGCGGACCTCCACGCTGCCCGCCGTCGCCGGCAGCGGTTCGCCGTCGCGATACAGCCAGGCCTGGTAGGTGGGCGGCGTGCCGGACTCGGCAATCGCGAGTTCGACACGATAGCCGTCCTGCTCCAGCAGCCGGCCACCATGTTCGCCTCGCGCCGCTTCTTCTTCGCCGTGGCCGCCGGCTTCGTCATGGCCATGGCCGGCCTCGCTGCCGTGGTCGTCGGCGTGATCGCCATTCCCGCCGCCGCACGCGGCCAGCATCAGCGAAAGCGCCAGCGCGCTCATCAGGGGACGCAAGGTCATGGGGTCGTTCCTTCTTCTGGAGCGGCCGGCGCGGCGACGAACGCCTGCCCGGTGAGCCGCTGGATCTCGATGAGGGCCGCCTGCGCATCGAGCGCGGCGTCCAGTTGCTGGCGACGCGTCGCCGTGGTTTCCGACTGCAGCTGTGCCCATTCCAGGTAGCTGATGGCACCGCCGCGGTAGGCACGCTCGGCGGCCTGTTCGGCACGCAGCAGGCGCGGCAGCACGTCGTCGCGTGTGCGCTGCACGTCGACCTGCGCCACGCGGTAGCGGCCGTGCGCGTCGGTCAGCGTGGAGTACAGCGCGGTGTCGCGCGATTCGCGCTCGATCTCCAATGCCGCCAGGTCCGCTTCGGCCGCGCGGATCTCGGGCGCGGCGCGGCGCGCGCCCCCCAATGCCAGCGATACGCCACCGACCAGCGCGGTATCACCACTGTCCTGCATCCGACGCACGCCGACCTGCCAGTCGAGATCGGGCGTCGATGCCGTGCGCGCAAGACGCACCCGCGCTTCGCGGATCCGGCGCTCGTCGGCGAACTGGGCCAGCTCCGGCGTGCCGTCCAGCAGGGATGCCAGGACGTCGATGTCGTCGATCGCAGGCAGCGCCAGCGGATCACCGGCGACCACCTCGAAGCGCGGCGCGCGCTCACCCCACAGTGCAGCCAGATGCTGGCGTGCGGCGGCCTGCTGCTGGTCGGCACGCACCAGCGCCAGTTCGGCACGCGCCAGCGCCGCCTGTGCGGTCAATACGACCGATTCGGGCGAGGCGCCTGCCTGCAGCCGCTGACGGGCGCCGGCAACGGTACGTCGGCGTTGCGCGATGTCCTGCGCGGCGATGGCCCGTTGCGCCCGTGCGCCGGCGACCGCCAGGTAGCGGCGGGCGACATCGGCCAGCAGGTCGAGGCGCTGCGTTTCCCGCTGCATCGCCAGGGCATCGATGCGGGCCTGGGTCAGCGTGCGGCGGGCATCGAGCTTGCCACCGCGCTCGAGTACGCCGGCCAGCGTCAGCGTGGCTTCGGCCTGGCCGAAGCCGCTGGCGTCGCCCGTGCCGAGCACGTTCTCGATATCGAGCCCGGCGCGCAATGCGGGCCGCAGCAGCGCGACCTCGCGCTCGGCCAGCAGGGTTTCGGTGCGGGCACCGAACAGGCGCAGGTCGGGATGGGCGCGGGCGACGCGCGCCATGGCGTCGTCCAGCGTCAGGGTGTCAGGGGGAACAGCAGGCGATGGCGCCTGTGCGTGCACGCACGGCGCGATCGCGAAGGCGGCCAATGCCGCCAGTCGCAACCACATGGGAAGTCTCCGGAACGTCGGTGAGGGAACGCGGGCGACAGGACGTCAGCCCGGCAAGGCCATCACGCGAGGATCGGAGGGCGCAGCAAGGATGCGGGACGCGCGGTCGGCAACGGGACCGCGTCGGCCGCCAGGGCCACGGACGGCAACAGCATGCCCTGCAGCAGCAGCGGCGAGGGGACGATGGCGGTCAGGTGGCCGCAGCAGTGACTGGCATGCATCAGCGCATGCAGCAGGTCGCCCTCGCCTGCGTCGCCATCGGCGTGCTCGTGACCGCTGCCGGTCGCGTCATGATCGCTGACCGCATGCAGGTGCTCGCTCCCACTGCCCAGCTCATGCAGGTCGCCGAGCGAGGCGAAGACCGGGTTCGCCAGCACCGCCAGCAGCAACACCGCCAGCGCCGGCAGGCGCAGCAGGAAGAAACGGCGGTGGCGCAGGAAACGGAGCATCGGAGCGACATGCTAGCCGCCCGGTCTCGCGTTAGACAATTCCACGCCGGGTTCCTGTCCCCGACTGGAACAGCTCTTGCACGACAGGCTCCCGACCCCGTCGGAAACACGCCATGTCTGAGCAGGACGAAAGCGGCGAACGCACTGAATTACCCACCGAGAAACGGCTTCGCGAAGCCCGTGAGCAGGGCAACATCCCGCGTTCGCGCGAGCTGGCGACGGCGGCGGTGTTCGGTGCGGGCGTGCTGGCGATCATCGCGATGGGCCCCGGACTGGCGCGCAACGCGCTGGGCTGGATGAAGATCGCCCTGACCCCCGACCCGATGCTGATGCGCCAGCCGGACCAGCTGTTCGGCTACGTCGGCCTGATGATGCTGAAGCTGCTGGTCGCGATCGCGCCGGTCGCGGCCATCTGCGTGCTGGCGGGCCTGGCCGCACCGGTGGCGATGAGCGGCCTGCGCTTTTCGCAGAAGTCGCTGATGCCCGACTTCAAGCGGCTCAACCCTGCCAGCGGCCTCAAGCGCCTGTATGGCGCGGAGAGCGTGGCCGAACTGCTGAAGTCCTTGCTCCGCGTGGCCCTGATCGGTGGTGCGGCGGCGATCTGCCTGAAGATGGGCCTGAACCCCCTGCGCGAACTGCTGACCATGCCGCTGGAGCAGGCGGTGCGCAGCGGCCTGAAGTTCACCAGCACGCTGCTGCTGGCCACCACCGGCGGGCTGATCCTGCTGGCCGCCATCGATGCCCCGTACCAGAAGTGGAACTGGCTGCGGAAGCTGAAGATGACCCGCGAAGAGCTGCGCAAGGAGATGAAGGAAAGCGAGGGCAGCCCGGAAGTGAAGGGCCGCATCCGCCAGATGCAGCACCAGATGTCGCAGCGCCGGATGATGGAAGACGTGCCCAAGGCCGACGTGATCGTGGTCAACCCGACCCACTACGCGGTGGCCCTGAAGTACCAGGCCGGCCAGATGGGCGCTCCCACGGTGGTCGCCAAGGGCGTGGACGAACTGGCCATGCGCATCCGCGAAGTCGCTGACGCCCACCGCATCGCCATCGTGTCGGCGCCGCCTTTGGCACGCGCCTTGTATCGCGAAGGTCAGCTTGGCCGGGAAATCCCCGTGAGAATGTACGCCGCCGTCGCCCAGATCCTCTCCTACGTCTATCAACTGCGCGCCTGGCGCGTGGGCGAAGCCGCGCTGCCCGACCTGCCCGCCGTCGACATCGACGAGCACGGAGGCAAGGCATGAGCGCGCAACCGGCCGGCGGCCTGCGCTGGATGGACATGCTGAAGAACGGCCTGGGCGCGCCGCTGGTCGTGCTGGCGCTGCTGGCCATGATCGTGGTGCCGCTAGCGCCGCCGGTGCTGGACGCGCTTTTCAGCTTCAACATCGCCATTTCGCTGGTGGTGCTGCTGGCGGTGATCTACGTGAAGCGGCCGCTGGACTTCACCATCTTCCCGATCATCCTGCTGATGACCACGATGCTGCGCCTGGCGCTGAACGTGGCCTCCACCCGCGTAATCCTGCTCAACGGCCAGAACGGCCATGACGCGGCCGGCAAGGTCATCGCGGCGTTCGGCGAGTTCGTGGTGGGCGGCAACTACGCCGTCGGCATCGTGGTGTTCGCCATCCTGACCATCATCAACTTCGTGGTCATCACCAAGGGCGCAGGCCGCATCGCCGAGGTGTCGGCGCGCTTCATCCTGGACGCGATGCCCGGCAAGCAGATGGCCATCGACGCCGACCTCAACGCCGGCGTGCTGACCCGCGAGGAAGCCAAGGCCCGCCGCGAGGAAGTGCGTGCGGAAGCCGACTTCTACGGCTCGATGGACGGTGCCAACAAGTTCATCCGCGGCGACGCCATCGCCGGCATCCTGATCCTGTTCATCAACCTCATCGGCGGTTTCGCCGTGGGCATGCTCCAGCACGGCATGCCGGCCGCCGAAGCGGCCTCGACCTACACCCTGCTGTCGATCGGCGACGGTCTGGTCGCCCAGCTGCCCGCGCTGCTGGTCTCGTCGGCGGTGGCGATGCTGGTCACCCGAGCCTCGCGCTCGGAGGACATGGGCAAGGCCGTGATGGGCCAGGCCTTCGGCCAGCACAAGGCACTGGCGGTGGCCGCCGGCGTGCTCGGCCTGGTCGGCCTGGTGCCCGGCATGCCCAACGTCGCCTTTTTGACGCTGGCGGCCGGCATCGGCTACCTGGCATGGAAGATGTGGAAGCGGACCCAGGAAGGACCCGAGGCCGCAGCCGGCGACGTGCCCGCCCTGCCCGGCCCGGGTGCGCCCGACCGCAATGCCGAACTGACCTGGGACGAGCTGCGCCCGGTCGATCCGCTCGGCTTGGAAGTGGGCTACCGGCTGATCCCGCTGGTCGACAAGAACCAGGGCGGCGAGCTGATGTCGCGCATCAAGGCCGTACGCCGCAAGCTGACCCAGGACCTCGGCTTCCTGGTGCCGCCGGTGCATA
The DNA here is from genome assembly GCF_014851815.1 of Pseudoxanthomonas sp. PXM01. Classification (GTDB taxonomy): domain Bacteria; phylum Pseudomonadota; class Gammaproteobacteria; order Xanthomonadales; family Xanthomonadaceae; genus Pseudoxanthomonas_A. The sequence continues at coordinate 176,999 of NZ_JACVAJ010000001.1, read as the reverse complement.
TCCGCGACAACCTGGAACTGCCGTCCAACGGTTATCGCCTGCTGGTGCATGGCGTGCCGGTGGCGTCGGCGGAGATCCATCCCGACCGCGAGCTGGCGCTCGACCCGGGCGGCGCGTTCGGTGCCATCGATGGTATTCCGGGCAAGGATCCGGCCTTCGGCCTGGATGCGGTGTGGATCCAGTCGCACCAGAAGGCCACCGCCGAATCGCTGGGCTATACCGTGGTCGATCCGGCCACCGTCATGGCCACCCATCTTTCCCACCTGGTACGCGAACACGCGCCGGAACTGCTCGGCCACGAAGAAGTCCAGCAGCTGCTGGCGCAGTTGGGCCGCAGCGCGCCGAAGCTGGTCGAGGACCTCACCCCGAAGGCGCTGCCGCTGGCCACCGTGGTGCGCGTGCTGCAGAACCTGCTGATCGAGCGCGTGCCGATCCGCCAGCTGCGCCGCATCGCCGAGGCACTGGTCGAGTTCGCCCCGCAGAACACCGATCCGGCCGCGCTCACGGCCGCCGTACGTACCTCGCTGGGCCGTTTCATCGTGCAGGAGATCTCCGGGATGGCGCCGGAACTGCCCGTCTATACCTTGGCGCCGAATCTGGAACGCGTCTTGCAGGACAGTACCCAGGGAACCGGCGCGGCGCTGGAACCGGGACTGGCGGAACGCCTGCACCAGAGCCTCGCCGATGTGGTGACCAAGCAGGAAGCCCGCAGCGAGCCTGCGGTGGTGCTGGTACCGGGAACGGTCCGCGCCGCCCTCGCCCGCCTGGTCCGCCACAGCGTCCCCTCGCTGTCGGTGCTGGCCTACAGCGAGGTTCCCGAGGACAAGCGGTTGAAGCTGGTCGGCACGATCAGCTGATACCCGGAGCAGCAGAACCCGACGCGACCTGGAACCGGATAGCACGCCATGAAAATCAAACGCTTCGTCGCCCCCGACATGCGCACCGCCTTCGCGATGGTCCGGCAGGAACACGGCCCGGACGCGGTGATCCTGTCCAACCGGGTCACCGAGGATGGTGTCGAGATCGTCGCCGCCAGCAACTATGACGAAGCGCTGGTGCAGCGCACGCTGGACGCGATGCGCCCGGCCGCGCCCGCCGCGCCGCTGCATCCGCTGCTCGACCCGGCGCCGCAGGCACCGGCCGCCAACGCCCCGGCGCTGTCGCCGGCCGAAGCAGCGGCCAGCTACTTCGCCCGTCGCCAGCCGGCCGCTCCCGCCGCCCCGCGCGCCGAGGCCGCAAAGCCGGCGCCCGCCCCGATCGCACCTGCCGCGCCGATCGCACCTCCGCGCGCACCGGTGGTTGTCACGCCCGCGCCGATCCACGACGAGATCCCGGCGCCGGTCATCCGTGACATCGCACCGCAACTGATCGAACCCGAATCCTTCGCGGCCAAGCTGGCCGCCTGCCTGCCGGCCGCGCCCGCCAACGAACCGGTCGCCAGGATCGAGCCGGCCGCGATCCCGCGCCGACCGGCCTCGCACCGCGCCGAGATCGACGAGACGCTCGACCTGGACGCCCTGCTGCCTTCGATTGCCCCGCCGCTGTCGCTGCCGGAACCCGAACCGGCACCGGTCGCCGCACTGCACGCCACCCGCGTGACCGCCGCCGCACCGGCCCCGATGCCGGCCGCCATCACCGTGCCGACGCTGACGGTCGTCACCGACAACGCCGCGGAAGCGCGAGAGAGCGACGAGCAGCTGGTGCAGATGCGCGGCGAACTGTCCGCCATGCGCGAGATGATCGAGCGCGAGATGCACCGCCTCACCGATGAGCGGCTGCGCGGCTCGCCGGTGCGCATGCAGGCGATGGAGCTGATGGAAGACTACGGCTTTGACGCCGGCATCACCCGCGACATCGCCCTGCAGATTCCCGCCGACACCGAACTGCATCGCGGGCGCGGCCTGATGCTGGGCCTGCTGTCGAAGAAGCTGCCGGTGCTCGACACCGACCTGCTCGACACCGGCGGCGTCATCGCCCTGGTCGGCCCGACCGGCGCCGGCAAGACCACCACCATCGCCAAGCTGGCGGCCTGCTTCGCGCAGCGCCACAACGCCCGCGACGTGGCGCTGGTCACCACCGACACCGTGCGCGTCGGCGGCCGCGAACAGCTGCACGGCTACGGCCGCCAGCTCGGCATCGCCGTGCACGAGGCCGACAGCGCGCAGACCCTGGCGCTGGTGCTGGAGCGTCTGCGCGACTACAAGCTGGTGCTGATCGACACCGCCGGCCTGGGCCAGCGCGACCGCAACCTGGTCGGCCAGCTCAACTGGCTGCGCGCCTCGGGCCAGGTGAAGACGCTGCTGTGCCTGCCGGCCAACTCCCATTTCTCCGACCTGGACGAAGTGGTCCGCCGCTTTAGCACCGTGCAGCCGCAAGGCGTGGTGCTGACCAAGCTGGACGAGACCGGCCGCCTGGGCAGCGCGCTGAGCGTGGTGGTCGACCACCAGCTCCCGATGACCTGGGTGACCGACGGCCAGCGCGTCCCCGACGACCTCCACCGCGCCAACAGCGCCCACCTCGTGCTGCGGCTGGACCAGCTGCGCCGCGAAGCCGACGAACCCTGCTCGACCGAGGCCACCCATGTCGCCTGATCACCCGCTGCAGACCAACCCCCGCAGCACCCCGCCGTTGCCCGGCGCGTTCCATCCCGTGCGTGTCGTCGCCGTCACCGGCGGCAAGGGCGGCGTGGGCAAGACCAACGTGTCGGTCAACCTCGCCGTGTCGCTGGCCGAAATGGGCAAGCGCACATTGCTGATGGACGCCGACCTGGGCCTGGCCAACGTCGACGTGCTGCTCGGCCTGTCGCCGAAGTTCACCCTGGCCGACCTGATCGCCGGCCGCTGCGGACTCGAGGACGTGCTGCTGGAAGGCCCCGAGGGCGTGCTGGTGGTGCCGGCTTCGTCGGGTTTCCGCCACATGGCCGAACTCACGCCGGCCGAGCATGTCGGCCTGGTCAACGTGTTCTCCGAACTTCAGCGCGCGCTCGACTTCATGGTGGTGGATACCGCCGCCGGCATCAGCGACAGCGTGCTGACGTTCTGCCAGGCCGCACAGGACACCGTGGTGGTGGTCTGCGACGAGCCGGCCTCGATCACCGACGCCTACGCGCTGATCAAGGTGCTGGCGCGCGAGCGCGGCCTGGACCGCGTACACGTCATCGCCAACATGGTCCGCGACCCCAACGAAGGCCGGAAGCTGTATGAGAAGCTCGCCCGCGTCTGCGAACGCTTCCTCGGCGACGTCGCCCTGCACTACCTGGGCGCCGTGCCGCAGGACGACTGGCTGCGCCGCGCCGTGCAGCGCCAGCAGCCCGTCGTGAAGGCCTACCCGGGCAGCCCGTCGGCCCGCGCCATCACCGACATCGCGCGTACCACCGCCCGCTGGCAGCCGCCGGTCGGCGCACGCGGCAACGTCGAGTTCTTCGTCGAACGCCTGATCCAGCGCGGGGTGGCCGCATGAACACCGCCGCCGCCCAGTACCGCGCCGTGCAACGCAGCAGCGCGAACGACTTCGTCACCCAGCACGCCGACCTGGTGCGCCGCATCGCCCATCACCTGGCGGCGCGCCTGCCGGCCAGCGTGGAGATCGACGACCTGATCCAGGCCGGCATGATCGGCCTGCTGGAAGCCTCGCGCAGCTACGACGCCGAACAGGGCGCTTCGTTCGAAACCTACGCCTCCATCCGCATCCGCGGCTCGATGATCGACGAGATCCGTCGTGGCGACTGGGTGCCGCGCTCGGTGCACCGCCGCGCCCGCCAGGCCGCCGCCACCGTGCGGGAGATCGAGCAGCGCACCGGCCGCGCCGCCATCGCCACCGAAGTGGCCAGTGCCATGGAGATGCCGCTGCCGGAATACCTGCGGCTGATGGAAGACGCCGCGCGCGGCCAGGTGCTGAGCCTGGAGTCGCACATCGACGACCACGGCGAACCGAACACCACGCGCACCGGCGGCCCGTCGCCGCAGCAGAACCTGGAACGCAGCGAGTTCCGCCAGCAGTTGGTGAAGTGCATCGGTCAGTTGCCCGAACGCGAGCAGCTGGTGCTGTCGATGTACTACGAGCAGGAGCTCAACCTGAAGGAAATCGGCGCGGTGCTGGGCGTCAGCGAGTCCCGCGTCTGCCAGATCCACGGCCAGGCGATGGTGCGCCTGCGCGGTCGCCTGCAGGTGTTCGAGAAGGCCGATGCCGGCCTGGAAGACCAAGACTGAAGAATCCCCGCAGCCTGCCGATAAAGCCCCGGTAGGCCGCCGCGTGCAGCCCCTGCCTTGCCGTTGCCCCTCGCCGGGCACGCTTTACCGGAGTTCGATGTGACCGCCAACAAGAACATGCGCATCCTCATCGTGGACGACTTCTCCACCATGCGCCGCATCATCAAGAACCTGCTCAACGACCTCGGCTACACCAACACCGCCGAGGCCGACGACGGCACCACCGCGCTGACCGCGCTGGGCCAGGGCAGCTTCGATTTCGTGGTCACCGACTGGAACATGCCGGGCATGACCGGCATCGAACTGCTGAAGGCCATCCGCGCCGACGACCGCTTCAAGACGCTGCCGGTGCTGATGGTGACCGCCGAAGCCAAGCGGGAACAGATCATCGAGGCCGCGCAGAACGGCGTGAACGGCTACATCATCAAGCCGTTCACCGCACAGACGCTGGAAGAGAAGCTGGGTAAGATCTTCGAACGCCTGGGAGCCGCCGCCTGATGAACGCCGTCGCCGATGCCACCGGTGCGCGCGCGGCGCTGGTGGAAAAACTGCAGCACGCGCTCGATGCGCTGGAACAGGGCGACGAAGCCGGTTGGCGCCGGGAACTGGATGCGATCGCCGCCTGGCGCACGCAGCCGATGATGCAAGGTCTCGGACGCCTGGCGCGCGAGCTCGCGCAGACGCTGGGCGAACTGCCCCCGACCGATGCCGGCGAACTCGACGACGCCTGCTCGCGCCTGGACCACGTGGTCGAGATGACCGAACAGGCCAGCCACAAGACCCTCGACCTGGCCGAGCAGTGCCGCGGCTACGCGACCGAACTGAAGGCCACCGCGCTGTCCGCCGAACAGGCGGCGCTGGTGGAGCGCATCGGCAAGGGCCTGTCCGAGATGGCGCTGGCGCAGAGCTACCAGGACCTCACCGGCCAGATCATCCGTCGCGTGGCCGGCATCGTGCGCCGCGTACACGAGGGTTTCGGCGCGCTCGGCCTGCCTCCGCCTGAAAAAAAGCAGGAGAAGGGTTCAGAACTCGCCGGCCCGGCCGTTGCTGGTCTTGACCGCAACGCGTTTTCGCAGGACGACGCCGACGACCTGCTGTCCGGCCTGGGGTTGTAGCCCCGGGGGACGTGCGCTGCGGAACCGGAGACCTGCCATGCACGCTGCTTCCGCCCGCCGTTCCCGCCATCCCGTCGTCCTGCTGTTCGTGGGATTGCTGCTGGTGTGCGATGTCGTGGTCGGGCGCCTTCTGCGCCGCCGCCACGCCCACGCGATGCACCTGCCCGATCCCTCCCGCTGATCGCCTGCCACGGTACCCCGTCCTCCCATGTCTGCCGTCACCCCTGAAATCGCCGCCGACTTCCTGATCGAAGCACAGGAGATCCTCGACCGGCTGGGCGAACAGCTGGTGACGCTGGAGCACGACCCGTCCGACAGCGGCCAGCTCAATGCGGTGTTCCGCGGCTTCCACACGCTGAAGGGTGGCGCCGGCTTCCTCGGCATCCAGGCGATGGTCAATCTCTGCCACGCGGCCGAGGAGACGCTCGGGCTGGTGCGCGCGGGCCAGGCGACACTGGAAGCACAACACTTCGACGCCGCCCAGCAATCGCTGGACTGGCTGCAACAGATGCTGGACGCCGTCGGCGCCGGCGAGGAACCGCCGCACGCGCCGCAGACGCTGATCGAGCAGTTCGACGTGCACGGCAGCGCCCCCACGCCGGCGCAGAAACCTGTCGCGGCAGCCGCACCGGCAGCGCAGGCCGGCGGCGACCTGATCGGCGACGACGAATTCGAGGCCCTGCTCGACCAGTTGCATGGCGGCGGCGCACCGACCAGCGTTGCGCCCCCCGCCCCCGTCGCGGCCGCCCCGACGCCGGCGAAACCCACGGCACCCAAGCCGGCCGCAAAGGCCGGCGGCGAGGCCGAACAGACCATCCGCGTGGATACCAAGCGGCTGGATGCCATCGTCAACCTGGTCGGCGAGCTGGTGCTGTCGCGCAACCGCCTGAAGACGCTGCGTGCCCGCATCCGCGACGAGGAGCTCGACCGCGCCGTCAGCAGCCTGGATATCGCCACCGCGCGCCTGCAGACCGCCGTCATGCGCACGCGCATGCAGCCGGTCGGCAAGGTGTTCTCGCGCTTCCCCAAGGTGGCGCGCGATGTCGCCCGCCAGTTGCAGAAGGAAGTCGACCTGGAGCTGGTCGGCGCCGACACCGAGCTCGACCGCAACCTGGTGGAGGCGCTCGCCGATCCGCTGGTGCACCTGGTGCGCAACGCCATCGACCACGGCATCGAAGTGCCCTCGCTGCGCGAAGCCTGCAGCAAGCCGCGCGCCGGCCATGTGCGCCTGTCGGCGCAACAGGAAGGCGACTTCGTCACCATCGAGATCCGCGACGACGGCGCCGGCATCGATCCCGAGCGCCTGCGCGCGAAGGCGCTGGAGAAGGGGCTGATCGATCCGGAGGCGGCCGCCCGTCTGACCCACGACGAGTGCCTGCAGCTGGTCTTCATGGCCGGCTTCTCCACCAAGGCCGTGGTCACCGACATCTCCGGCCGCGGCGTCGGCATGGACGTGGTGCAGTCGCGCATCCGCGAACTCAGTGGCCAGATCACCATCCATTCCGACGTGGGCCGCGGCAGCCGCTTCGTCATCCGCGTGCCGTTGACGCTGGCCATCCTGCCCACGCTGCTGGTGCAGGCCGGCGATCCTGTCTACGCACTGCCGCTGGCGCGCGTCATGGAAGTGCTGCATGCGCCGTCGGAAAGCCTGCGCTGGTTCGACGGCCAGGCCGTGCTGGACCGCCAGACCCACACCCTGCCCCTGGTCGACCTGCGGCAGTGGCTGCGCGTGGATCCGGTGATGGCGCCGCTGCTCACCATCGTGGTGCTGCAGATGGGCGAACAGCGCTTCGGCCTGATCGTCGACCAGGTGCGTGGCCGCGAGGAAGTCGTCATCAAACCCCTGCCGCGTGCCGTGCGCGGCCTGACCGGCTACGCCGGCGCCACCCTGATCGGTGATGGCCGCATGGCGCTGATCCTCGACGTCGACGGACTGCGCGCGACGGCGTGACGCGGTGTGCGGTTGGTTTCCTGTAGGAGCGACGTAAGTCGCGACCGCACGCCGTGCGCAACGCGGCAGCCGGACGCACTCGTCATCACGGTCGCGACTTACGTCGCTCCTACAAAAGCCGCCATCGCCCCACAACAGCAACCACGAACCGGGTGTGACCCCGGTCGCGACTTACATCGCTCCTGCAGGAAGCGCACCTCAAGTCCACCTGAACGGGGCCGATAGATCAGACCATGGACATCTTCAGCCTCATCGGACTTCTGCTGGCGCTGGTCGCCCTGGTGGGTGGCAGCATCCTCAAGGGCGCAGGCCTGTCGTCGCTGTGGTCGTCGGCCGCGTTCGTCATCGTCATCCTCGGCACCATCGCCGCGATCCTGGTGCATACGCCGCCGCCGGTGTTCAAGCGCGCCCTGGCGATCGTGCGCTGGATCATCCGTCCGCCCGGCACCGAAGGCGACGCGCTGGTCGCGCAGATCGTCGAATGGAGCAACATCGCCCGCAAGCAGGGACTGCTGGGGCTCGAGCCGGTGGTGAACCAGCTCGACGATCCGTTCCTGAAGAAAGGCCTGCAGATGCTGGTCGACGGCGTGGAGCCGGAATCGATCCGCCACATGATGGAAATCGACCTCAACGGCCAGGAACACCAAGACCTGGCTGCCGCCAAGGTGTTCGAGGCGATGGGCGTCTACGCGCCCACGCTGGGCATCATCGGCGCCGTGTTCGGCCTGATCGCGGTGATGAAGAACCTGGCCGACCCCAGCAAGCTGGGCCACGGCATCGCCGCGGCGTTCACCGCGACCATCTACGGCATCGCCTCGGCCAACCTGTTCTTCCTGCCCATCGCCAGCAAACTCAAGAGCGTGATCGGCGGCCGCAGCCGCGAGCAGGAAATGATCATCGAGGGCCTGATCGCCATCGCGCAGGGCGAGAACCCGCGCAACATCGAGGCCAAGCTGGCCGGCTTCCTGCACTGAGCCTGCGGGACGACGGCGATGGCACGCAGGAAGAAGCACGAAGAGCACGCCAACCACGAGGCCTGGGCGATCCCCTATGCCGACCTGATGACGCTGCTGCTCGCCTTCTTCGTGGTGATGTACGCCATCTCCACCGTCAACGAGGGCAAGTACCGGGTGGTGGCCGATTCGCTGACCGCCGCCTTCGGCGGAGCGCCGCGCACGATCAATCCGGTGCAGGTCGGCAACCACCAGTTGCAGGGTGCGGACTACGACCGGCCGTCGCCGATCAAGTCCGGCGCCAAGAAAGGACCCTCCGCGCCCTCGCCGTCGCCCAACGTCACCCTGCTGGCGGCGATGGCGTCGCAGATGAACATGTCGCTCGACGCCAAGGGCCTGCAGGCCGCGCAGGGCGAGCTCAAGCGCATCGCCGACGACCTGGAGCGCGCGCTTGCGCCGCTGATCGACGAGAAGCTGGTCACCATCAAGCGCTCGGCGCTGTGGCTGGAAGTGCAGATCAACAGCGACATCCTGTTCGCCACCGGTTCGGCGGCGCTGGACCCGCAGGCCCAGCAGACCGTGGGCAAGCTCGCCGCGGTGCTGGGCAACGTGCCCAACTCGGTGCGCGTGGAGGGCTACACGGACGACCGCCCCATCCGCACCTCGCAGTTCCCATCGAACTGGGAGCTGTCGTCGGCACGCGCCGCCAGCGTGGTGCACCTGTTCGTGCGCGACGGAATTCCGCCGGAGCGGCTGGCGATGATCGGCTACGGCGAGTTCCGCCCCATCGCCGACAACGCCACCCAGGAAGGCCGCAACGCCAACCGCCGCGTGCTGCTGATCATCCTGGCCAGCCCCACCGGTCCGGCACCGAACTTGCAGGCACAGGAACAGGCCCCGCCGCCGCCGTCAGTGATCTCGCTGCCGCCGCTGCCGGCCCACGCCGCGTCGCCCATGCCCGGAGCGCCGCCGGCGCCCCAGGTCCATGAAGGAGTCCAGTGATGCGCGTGTGGGCAATCGCCAACCAGAAAGGCGGCGTCGGCAAGACCACCACCACCCTCGCCCTCGGGCGCGGCCTGGCCATGCGCGGCCATCGCGTGCTGCTGATCGACCTGGATCCGCATGCCTCGCTGACGCGCGCGTTCGGCCTGGCCACCGATCCGCAGCCGACCGGCGTGCTGGACCTGTTCGACGAACAGCCGCCGACGCTGGCCAGCGTGGCGCGCAACACCGAAATCGAGAACCTCTCCTTCGTCGCCGCGCAGACGCCGCTGGCCACGCTGGAACGCCGCAGCGCCACCCAGCCGGGCCTCGGCCTGGCGCTGTCCAACGCGCTCGCGCGCGGCGGCCACGCCTACGACCACGTGCTGTTCGACTGCCCGCCCACGCTCGGCCTGCTGATGGTCAACGCGCTGGCCGCGGCCGACCACGTCATCATCCCGACGCAGACCGAACCGCTGGCGCTGCATGGCCTGAAAGGCATGTGCCGCACGGCGGAGATGATCCAGCGCTCGCGCCACCGCGAACTGCCGGTGTCGATCCTGCCCACCCTGCACGACAAGCGCACGCGTACCGGCGCCGACACGCTGAAGGCGATGCAGGACGAGTACGGCGAGCGCGTCTGGAACGACGCCATTCCCAACGACACCCGCATCTGCAGCGTCGACGTGCTGACGCGTTCCAGCCCGGCCACCGCCTACCCCGGTCGTGGACTGTCGGCCTACCGCCGCGCGCTGGACTGGCTGCTGCTGACCGAAGCCCGCGACACGGAGCAGGCCGCATGACCACCCCCGCCGTCCTCGACGACTACCTGCTCGACCTGCTCGGCGATGCCGCCGTGGCGCCCGTGCAGGCCGCCGAGCCGGCGGCGACAGCTCCGATCGCCATCGATGTCGCGCCGGCCGCCACGCCGACGCTGGCCATGGCGCCCGTGCGTGCCGGCAGCGAAGCCGACCTGATCACCGACGACGAATTCGAAGCCCTGCTCGACACCCTGCATGGCGATGCCGCGCCAGCCGCCATCACGACGGTGCCCGCGCCCGCAACGACGCCACCGCCTGTCCTCGCGGTCGCGCCCGTGCGCGCCGGCAGCGAAACCGACCTGATCGACGACGACGAGTTCGAAGCCCTGCTCGACCAGCTGCATGGCAACGGCGTGCCGACCGCCGTGGTGGCCGCGCCCGCCGACCCGGCACCGACCGCACTGGCCGTGGCCCCTGTCCGCGCAGGCACCGAGGGCGATCTGATCGGCGACGACGAATTCGAAGCCCTGCTCGACACCCTGCACGGCGGGGCCGCGCCGACCTCGCGCGTCGCGCCTGCACCCGCCGTCGCGGCACCGGTGCCGGTGGCGCCGCCCCCGCGTGCGACGGCGCCGCTGCCGGCGAAACCCTATCTGCTGACGCCGACCGACACCGGCGAGCGTCGGCGCGCGACCGAGCGCAAGACCCGCTGGCTGCGCCTGCGCTGCGACCAGCAGCATTACGCGCTGGAACTGCTGAAGGTGCAGGAGGTCGTGCGTCCCGCGACCCTGCTGCCGCTGCGTGGCGCGGCCCCGCACATGCTGGGCGTGATGAACCTGCGCGGCCAGGTGGTGCCGGTGATCGACCTGGGCCTGTACCTGGGCCGGCGCGCGGTCGAGTCCGATGCCACCACCCGCATCGTGGTGCTGGAAGAACACGGCGAGACGCTGGGCCTGCGCGTGACCGCGGTCGAGGACGTCGCCAACCTGACCGACCAGCAGATCGAGTCGCCCGACAACGCACGGGTCGGCCGCATCGCCAATCCGCTGTTCCGCGGCGTGGCGCGCCTCAACGAGTGCGCGGTGATCCTGCTGGACGCCTCGCGGATCCTGCAGTGAGTCCGCCGCTGATCGAACGCCGCGATGTGACGGCAGTGCCGTTTTTGGTTCGCCCTCACTCAAGTGCGGCCTCCACGCGCCGATACCCGACTAGAGCCGCCTTTCCGGAGACACGATGAGCGCTGTGCCATTGGGTGACGACCTCGGTATCGAAGCCGCCACCGACCTCAAGCAGCACCTGGCCCCGCACGTCGCGCAGCCGGGACCGCTGGCGCTGGACGCCGGCACCGTGCAGCGCGTGCATACCGCCAGCCTGCAGGTGCTGTGCAGTTTCGTGCGCCAGCGCGAACAGGCCGGCCTGGCCACCGATTTCAGTGCGGTCAGCCAGAGCTTCCGCGACGCCGCGCGCCTGCTCGGCATCGCGCCGCAGCTGGGCCTGAACAACGACAACGAACACAACACGCAACAAGTGGAGAACGCCGCATGAGCGCACGCATTCTGGTAGTGGACGATTCGGCCTCGATGCGACAGATGGTCGCCTTCGCCCTGAGCTCGGCGGGTTTCTCGGTCGATGAAGCCGAAGACGGCCAGGTGGCGCTGGGGCGCGCGCAGGGACAGAAGTTCAATGCCGTGGTCACCGACGTCAACATGCCCAACATGGACGGCATCTCGCTGATCCGTGCGCTGCGCGGCCTGCCGGACTACAAGTTCACGCCGATGCTGATGCTGACCACCGAATCGGCCGCCGACAAGAAGGCCGAAGGCAAGGCCGCCGGCGCGACCGGCTGGCTGGTCAAGCCGTTCAACCCGGAACAACTGGTCGCCACCGTCCAGAAAGTCCTGGGCTGATCCTCCTTTCCTCCGCTTCCCTTCCGACCGCACCAGGGCACCGTCGCAATGAACATGGACATGCAGCGCTTCCACGCCACGTTCTTCGAGGAAAGCCGCGAAGGACTGGAAGCCATGGAGGCCGGCCTGCTGTCGCTGGAACAGGGCAACCGTGACGGCGACCTGATCAACTCCATCTTCCGCGCCGCGCACTCGATCAAGGGCGGCTCGGCGACGTTCGGCTTCGACGCCATCGCCGGCATGACCCACGTGCTGGAAACCCTGCTGGACGAACTGCGTGCCGGCCAGCGTGCGGTCAGCCCGCCTGCGGTCGATGCGATGCTCGCCTCGGTCGACGTGCTGCGCGCCCTGCTGGCCGAAGCCGAACACGGCACGCCGGCCGATCCCGCCGCCGTACAGGCCATGAAGGATCGCCTCAATGCGGTGCTGTCCGGACAGGACGCACCCGCCGCCGCCGCACCTGTGGTGGCAGTGGTCGCCGACGCCGAACCCGATGGATGGAAGATCGGCTTCACCCCGGCGCCGTCGCTGTTCATGAGCGGCAACGATCCACTGCGCATCCTGCGCGAACTGGAACACCTCGGTCCGCTGGAAATCGCGTGCCGTATGGAACGCCTGCCCGGCTTCGAGCAGATCGACCCGCTGGAAGCCTACCTGGCGTGGGACCTCGGCCTGATCGGCAAGGTGCCGCGCAGTGCGGTGGACGACGTGTTCGCCTGGGTCGTCGACGACTGCGAACTCGACATCCAGCCGATGCAGCGCAACGCGGTGCCAGTCGAGGCCGTCGCCGTCGCCGCGCAACCAGTGGCCGCGGTCGCCGCCGCCGGCGTGCAGGCGCCTGCCGCAGCCGCCGCACCGGCCGCCAACGATGCCGCCGAAACCTCCATCCGCGTCAGCGTCGACAAGATCGACGGGCTGATCAACCTGGTCGGCGAACTCGTCATCACCCAGGCCATGCTCAAGCAGGTCTCCGGCCTGCTCGACCAGGCCCAGTGCGAGCGCCTGTTCGCCGGCCTCGACCTGCTGGAGCGCAATACGCGCGACCTGCAGGAAGCCGTCATCGGCGTGCGCATGCTGCCGGTGGACGCCGTGTTCCGCCGCTTCCCGCGCCTGGTCCGCGACCTGTCCGCCCGCCTCGGCAAGCAGGTGCGCCTGCGCACCGTCGGCGAAGGCACCGAGCTGGACAAGGGCCTGATCGAACGCATCGCCGATCCACTGGTGCACCTGGTGCGCAACTCGATCGACCATGGCCTCGAGATGCCCGACGTGCGCGCCGAGGCAGGCAAGGACGAGACCGGCACCATCACGCTGGCGGCCTCGCACCAGGGCGGCCACATCGTCATCGAAGTCAGCGACGACGGCCGCGGCCTCAACCGCGATCGCATCCTCGCCAAGGCGGCCGAGCGCGGCCTGCCGCTGCCCGAGAATCCCACCGATGCGCAGGTGTGGGACCTCATCTTCCAGCCCGGCTTCTCCACCGCCGATGCCGTCACCGATCTGTCGGGACGCGGCGTGGGCATGGACGTGGTCCGTCGCAACATCCAGGCGCTGGGCGGCGAAGTACAGCTGGAAAGCGCGGCCGGCCACGGTACCCGCGTGGTGATCCGCCTGCCGCTGACGCTCGCCATCCTCGACGGCATGGCCGTCTCGGTGGGCGACGAAACCCTGATCCTGCCGCTGACCTATGTGCTGGAAGCACTGCAGCCGCAAGGCGAAGACGTGCGCACCGTGGGCGGCGAAGGCCGCGTGCTGCGCGTGCGCGGCGAATACCTCCCGATCGTCGCGTTGAACGAGTACTACCGCTACGGCGACAACCGCAACGCCGAACAACTGGTGGTGGTGGTGGAAGCCGATGGCCAGAAGCTCGCGCTGGAAGTCGACGAACTGATCGGCCAGCAGCAGGTCGTGGTGAAGAACCTCGAGAACAACTACCGCCGCATCGACGGCATCTCCGGCGCCACCATCCTCGGCGATGGCCGCGTCGCCCTGATCGTCGACGTCGGCGGCCTGGTGCGCACGCGCCGGATGCAGCAGGCGGCCTGACGCCACATTCCCTCGCGTTGCCTTCCCGCGCGTCGCCTCCCACAGGCGACGCCCGGTGACGCACGCGCCTACACTACCGGTATCCGCATGAAGTACGCCCTCTCCACCCTCGCCCTCGCCCTGCTGGCCGTGCACGCCGGCGCCCACGCCGACGACGGCAAGACCGCCGCCACCGCGTGGCCGCCGAAGATCACCTTCAGTGGCGGCACCGAACTCAGCCTGGGCGGCAACCTGCAGTACGACGTCAACGACTTTTCCGGCGACGGCTACAACGGCGCCGACCTGGAAGACGATGATGCTTGGCGCCGCCAGGAACTCGGCCTGACCCTGCGCAGGAAGGGCGTCTACGAACTGGGCGTCACCTACGACTTCCACGCCAAGAGCTGGAACGACGTGGCGCTGCGTGTCGAGACCAAGGCCCTGTTCGGCCGCGACCTCGGCAAGCTGCGCATCGGCCAGATGAAGGTGCCGCTCGGCTTCGAAGGCAACACCGCCACGCGCACGGTGAGCTTCCTCGAGAACGCCCTGCCCACGCAGGCGTTCTACGAAAACCGCCGCAGCGGCATCGACTGGGCGTTCGAACGCGATCGCTACATCGCCAACGCCGGCTACTTCTTCGAATCCGACCTGCTCGGCAACAACAAGGGCGACACGGCCGCGATACGCCTGGCGTGGACGCCGCGCAAGGCGGCCGGCGACGTGCTGCACCTGGGCGTGGCCGGCTCGCAGGAGCGTCCGGACAGCGAGGTCAACGGCCTCGGCGCGACCGTGCATCCCAGCGTCCGCTGGCGCGCACGTCCCGAAGCCGCGCTTACCGACGTGCGCCTGGTCGACTCGGGCACGCTCACGCGCGTGGACCGCATCGACCGCACCGGCCTGGAAGCGCTGTGGATCCACGGCCCGTGGTCGCTGCAGGGCGAATACCTGCGGCAGAAGACCACCCGCGACCTCGGCCTGCCGTCGTATTCGGCCGATGGCGGCTACGTGTTCGCCAGCTGGCTGGCGACCGGCGAGTCGCGCGGCTACAGCGGCGGCAACGTCGCCAACCCCAAGCCCAAGGGCAAGTACGGCGCGCTGGAGCTGCTGGCCCGCTACAGCCGCATCGACCTGGACAGCGACGGCATCGCCGGTGGCCGCGAACACAACTGGACGCTGGGCGCCAACTGGTACCTGACGCCGTATTTCAAGTTCCAGGCCAACGTCGTGAAGACGGACGCCACGCGCGGCGCGTTCTCCGCCGATCCGACCGTGTTCCAACTGCGCGCGCAGATGCATTTCTGAGCGCATCGCCGCCTCGCGCGCAGCCCGTCACGAATCCGGTGCGCGCGCGACAGCAGTTCGGTAAGCGCGCTTACCCATCCATCGGACGACGGTAAAGAAGCGGCCCTCAACGCCGCTACTCCAGAGCAGACATCGCAGCAAGGGACAGGGACCGCCCTTGCTTCAGCCTGACGCACCAGCACCAACCGCTGAACTCAACCGAGACCACTTCATGTTCAAGCACCTCAAGATCGGCAAACGCCTGGCCATCGGCTTCGCCGTCCTCGTCCTGCTCATCGTCGTCACCGGCGCGTTCTCCGCGCAGCGCATGGGCGTCGCCCAGGGCGTGGTGGTCGAGATCACGAACAAGGAGGTCCCGGCCATCCGCGATCTGGGCCGTCTGGCGACCATGCTGGCCGAGTATCGCGTCAGCGAGCGCGGCCTGGTCGCCAACTACGAGGATCCGGACAAGGTCGCCGAATACACAGGCGAGATGGTCGCGGGCGACAAGGCGTTCGACGCGTTGTCGAAGGCGTACGGCGACAGCATCACCGACAAGCAGGAGCAGGAGCTGTACCAGCAGATGCTGGCCAAGTCCGCGCTGTACTTCGACAACAGCCGCCAGCTGATCGAATCGGTCAAGGTCGGCGACCTGACGCCTGCCAGTGACGCCGGCGACCTGCGCCAGGCCGTGGCCGACGCCGTCGCGCGGATGCTCGACGACAAGATGAAGGGGTTGGACGAGGCGGTGGCTGCCCAGCAGGCGGGCTACAACAGCAACATCCGCGCCATCGGCCTGCTGGTCGTGGTGGCGATGCTGCTGGCGATCGCGGCGGCGGTCCTCATCACGCGCTCGATCGTGCGTCCGATCGGCGACGTCATGAGCGTCGCCGACGCCGTGGCGCGTGGCCAGCTCGATCGCCAGATCACGGTCGACGACCGCAGCGAGACCGGCGACCTGCTCAATGCCATGCAGCGCATGCAGACGCAGGTCAGGTCGGTCATCGCCGCGCAGAGCGAAATGGCCGCACGCCACGACGAAGGCCGGATCAGCTACCGGATGGATGACAGCGCGTTCCCGGGCGACTACGGCCGTATGGTCCGCGATACCAATGCACTGGTCGCGTCGCACATCGCAGTGAAGATGCGCCTGGCCGAGGTCATGCAGCGCTACTCCATCGGCGACCTGTCGGTGGACATGGACCGCCTGCCCGGCGAGAAGGCGGTGCTCACCGAGACGATGGACGCCACCAAGGCGAGCCTGTCGGCGATCAATGCCGAGATCAAGCGTCTGGCGCATGCCGCCTCCTCCGGCGACTTCACCCAGCGCGGCGACGTGGACAAGTACCAGTACGATTTCCGCGACATGGTGGCCGGCCTGAACCAGCTGATGGAAACCACCGACAGGAACCTGGCCGAAGTGTCCGAGCTGCTGAAGGCCATCGCCCGCGGCGACCTGACCGCGCGGATGGAAGGCGACTTCCATGGCGTGTTCGCCATCATGCGCGACGACGCCAACGCCACCGTCGGCCAGCTGACCGAGATCGTCGGCGGCATCCAGACTGCGGCACTGAGCATCAACACCGCCGCCGGCGAGATCGCCTCCGGCAACAACGACCTCTCGCGCCGTACCGAACAGCAGGCCGCCAACCTGGAAGAAACCGCCGCCTCGATGGAGGAACTGACCTCCACCGTGCGCCAGAACGCCGAGT
Organism: Pseudoxanthomonas sp. PXM01; assembly: GCF_014851815.1. Taxonomy (GTDB): domain Bacteria; phylum Pseudomonadota; class Gammaproteobacteria; order Xanthomonadales; family Xanthomonadaceae; genus Pseudoxanthomonas_A. Next base: position 160,108 of record NZ_JACVAJ010000001.1, on the reverse strand, counting down.
CGGCCCGTCAGGCCAACCAGCTCGCCATCGGTGCGGCCTCGGTCGCCTCGCAGGGCGGCGACGTGGTCGGCAAGGTCGTCACCACCATGACCGACATCGAACAGTCGTCCAAGAAGATCGCCGAGATCATCTCGGTCATCGACGGCATCGCCTTCCAGACCAACATCCTGGCGCTCAACGCCGCGGTGGAAGCCGCCCGTGCCGGCGAGCAGGGCCGTGGTTTCGCCGTGGTCGCCTCGGAAGTGCGCACCCTCGCCCAGCGCTCGGCCAACGCGGCCAAGGAGATCAAGGGCCTGATCGAGACGTCCGTGGACAAGGTCGCCGATGGTTCGGCGCTGGTGAACCAGGCCGGCGCGACGATGGCCGAGATCGTGGCCAGCGTGCAGCGCGTGACCGACATCATGGCCGAGATCTCCGCCGCCTCGCAGGAACAGTCCGCCGGCATCGAGCAGGTCAACCAGACCATCACACAGATGGACGAAGCGACCCAGCAGAACGCTGCGCTGGTGGAGGAAGCCACCGCGGCCGCCCGTTCGATGGAAGAGCAGGCGCAGTCGCTGACCGAATCGGTGGCGGTGTTCAAGCTGCACGCCACCACCGGCGCGCCGGTGCGCAAGGCCATCGCCGCGGCCCCTGCCGCCGCGCCCAGGCCGGTCGCCAAGGCCGTGGCCCGCAAGCCGGCGGCACGCCTGCCCGAACCGGCCCTGGCCGATGGCGACTGGCAGGAGTTCTGACCCACTGCCCGCACCTGTGTGACCGAACGACGGCCCGGACTTTCCGGGCCGTCTTCGTTTCGGAGGGCCGCGACCTGTCAGGGACCGCCCGACCGTTCGTCGGGAAAGTACGTTCATTTACTTAATGACGCGAGGGCGACGCCGATATCGCTAGGGCCACCACCACACTCCGCCCTGTCCCATGAATCGACTCGCGCGCCTGTCGCTCGGCAGCAAACTCTCGCTCCAGGTCACCGTCGCGGTGGCCATCGTCCTCACCCTCCTGGCGCTGGTGGTCCAACGGCAGTCGGGCCGCGCCATCGAAGCGCGCGCACTGGGCGACCTGGACGTCGCGGCGCAGGTCATGCAGGAATCCATCGCCCTCTACGACAGCACCCTGACGGACGCCACGCAGCGCATGGCCAGCAGTTTCCGCGCCGCCCTGCCCTCCGGCGATGTTTCGGTGGACGCGGACAACAGCACGCTGATCGGCGATGTCGACGTGCCGGCGCTGCGCTTCGGCGGGCAGGCGATCAATCTCGATTTCACCGCCGTCGACCGCTTCACCGAGGCGACGGGCGTGGTCGCCACGCTGTTCGTGCGCCAGGGCGACGACTTCATCCGCGCCACCACCTCGTTGCGCAACACGCAGGACGAACGCGTCATCGGCACCGCGCTGGACCACAAGCATCCCGCCTACGCGCTGATGCTGGAGGACAAGCCGTACACCGGTCGCGCCCGCCTGTTCGGCCGCGACTACATGACCCATTACCAGCCCCTGCAGGATGCCGAAGGCAAGACCGTCGGCATCCTGTTCGTCGGTCAGAACTACGGCGACGGACTGGCGGCGCTGAAGGACAAGCTGCGCACGACGCAGCTGGGCGAAGCGGGTTACTTCTTCGTGGTCGACCTCGCCGAAGGCGACCACCAGGGCATGCTCGCGGCGCATCCCGCCAGCCAGGAATCCCCTTACACCGCCGTGGTCGATGCGGCCTCGGTGCCGGCAATGAAGGCGTTGCTGGCGCAGGACAGCGGGCATGCGGTGCTCGACATCGCCCCCAAGGCGGGCGACGACGCGGTGCCCGCGCTGGTTGCGGTAAAGCAGTTCGCCCCCTGGAAATGGGCGCTGGTGGCCGTCGAGCCACGCGACAACGTACTCGCCGCCAGCCATGCACTGATGATCGCGATCGTATCGCTGTCGCTGCTGGCGCTGCTCGTGATCGGCGTGCTGACCGCGCTCGGCGTCCGCCGCGTGGTCTCGCGTCCGCTGCGCGCGGCCGTCGCCATCGCCGAAGACGTTGCGGCAGGCAGGCTGGACGGCCGGATCGATACGTCCCGCAGCGACGAAGTGGGCCAACTGCTGACCGCCATGCACCACGTGCAGACGCAGGTGGTCTCGGTGATCGCCGCGCAGACCGAGATGACGCGCCGCCACGACGAAGGCCAGATCAGCTTCCGCATCGACGACACCGGCTTCCCGGGCGACTACGGCCGCATGGTGCGCGACACCAACACGCTGGTCGCCGCCCACATCGCGGTGAAGATGCGCCTGATCGAGGTCATGCAGCGTTACTCCATCGGTGACCTGTCGATCGACATGGACCGCCTGCCCGGCGAGAAGGCGGTGCTGACCGAGACGATGGACGCCACCAAGGCCAGCCTGTCAGCCATCAACGCGGAGATCAAGCGTCTCGCACATGCCGCCTCCTCCGGCGACTTCACCCAGCGCGGCGACGTGACGAAGTACCAGTTCGACTTCCTCGACATGGTGTCCGGCCTGAACCGGCTGATGGAGACCACGGACAACAATCTGGCCGAGGTCTCCACCCTGCTCCAGGCCATCGCCCGCGGCGACCTGACCGCGCGGATGGAAGGCGACTTCCACGGCGTGTTTGCCACCATGCGCGACGACGCCAACGCCACCGTCGGCCAGCTGACCGACATCGTCGGCCGCATCCAGGATGCCTCCGCGTCCATCAATACCGCCGCCGGCGAGATCGCATCGGGCAACCTCGACCTGTCCCGCCGCACGGAACAGCAGGCGGCCAACCTGGAGGAAACCGCCGCGTCGATGGAGGAACTGACCTCCACCGTACGCCAGAACGCCGAATCGGCCCGTCAGGCCAACCAGTTGTCGATCGGTGCCGCCAGTGTGGCGTCGCAGGGTGGCGACGTGGTCGGCAAGGTAGTGGCGACGATGACCGATATCGAGCAGTCCTCGAAGCGGATCGGCGAGATCATCTCCGTCATCGACGGTATCGCCTTCCAGACCAACATCCTGGCCTTGAACGCCGCGGTGGAAGCCGCCCGTGCCGGCGAACAGGGCCGTGGCTTCGCGGTCGTCGCCAGCGAGGTGCGCACGCTCGCCCAGCGCTCGGCCAATGCCGCCAAGGAGATCAAGACGCTGATCGAAACCTCGGTGGACAAGGTCGCCGACGGTTCCAGGCTGGTGAACCAGGCCGGTACCACCATGGCCGAGATCGTGGCCTCGGTGCAGCGCGTGACCGACATCATGGCCGAGATCTCCGCCGCCTCGCAGGAGCAGTCCTCGGGCATCGAGCAGGTCAACCAGACCATCGTGCAGATGGACGAGACCACCCAGCAGAACGCCGCGCTGGTGGAAGAGGCCTCCGCCGCCGCGCGTTCGATGGAAGAACAGGCGCATGCACTGGGCGAATCGGTCGCGGTGTTCAAGCTCCAAGCCGCCGTCCGCACGCCGGTGCGCAAGGCGCCTGCCGCCGCCCACGCAACGACGCCCAAGGCACCCGCGAAGGCAGTCGCCCGCAAACCGGCCGCGTCCCTGCAGGAACCCGCGCTGGCGGACGGCGACTGGCAGGAGTTCTGATCCGCCATTGCGCCTGCCTGCCCGCTTCGACCACACGGCCCGCACCTCGCGGGCCGTGTGCGTTACGGGGGCACGGCTACCTGCGCAACGCGGTCACCGTTCCGCATGCCGGCAAGAGGCCGCCACCTGCACCCACCGCGTCACACGCGCTGGAGGCATCCGCTCGGATCAGGGCCCCGAGGCCTCGAAAAGAAGGTCGTGATAGTCGTAGCTGAAATCCGCCAACGGCGACACCGCCTTCATCGTGATGCGCCGTGCGCGCCCATCGGCGTCGAGCGAAAACGTCATGTAGGCCGGCTCGACCGAGGCATCGTCCCAGTCCACGCGGAACGTGTCGTACTGCCAGTGGCTCAGCGTGCCCGCCATGTTGGGCGTCTGCCGGAAGTCGACGCGCAGCTTGCCTGCATGCTCGGCGATGGTGATCGGGCCGTACCACGCGTCCCTGTAGTCGCCGGCATAACCGGCGGGCTTCAGGGAGGGTCGCGAGGCGGCGTTGCGCGTGGCGCCCTTCATGCCCTGCAGCGCTTCCAACCCGCCCGCCAGCCGCGCCTGGTTCCAGGTGGAGAACGCCCCGACCCAGTCGCGCGCCTCGAAGCCCAGGTAGTGGTCGAGCAGTTCGTAGCCCAGGCCACGCATCACCTCGACGTCCTCCGAATTGATCTGCAGCGCGATGCCGAGGTTGCGCTCTGGCACCAGCACGACGAAGGCGAGGACACCGAATACCGCGCCGCCGTGCTGCACCACCTTGACACCACGGTAGTCCTGCACGTTCCAGCCATAGCCATAGCCGGAGAACTGCGGCGTCATGTCGGTGATCGGCGCCGGATACGGTCGGATCGGAATCGTCACCTGCGGCGTCCACATGGCATGCGCGGACGCTTCACTGTAGATGCGCCCCTTGCCGTCGGGCAGCGCGCCGAGCGCGAGTTGCGCCTGCACCCAGCGCGCGAAGTCCTTCGCGCTCCACGACAGGCCACCGGCCGGCGCACCCACCTGGCCCAGGCCTTCGCGTTCCGGCAGCACCTGCTGCGGACCCAGGCCGCGCAGGCGTGCGTCGAGCCGCGCATGCGGCTGCACGCGGTTCGGGTTGGCGAAACGGTCCTCCTCGTCGCTGACGGCGGTCGTCATGCCGAGCGGCTGGAAGATGCGCGTGCGCACGAAGTCCTCCCATGGCTGCCCGCTGACCTGGGCCACCAGTTCGCCGGCCACGATGTACAGGATGTTGTCGTAGGCATAGCCGCTGCGAAAGCTGGTGGCCGGCTTGATGTGCCGCAAGGCACGCACGATGTCCGCGCGACTGCGCGACGTGCGCGGAATGAACAGCAGGTCGCCCGCCCCGAGGCCAAGGCCGCTCCGGTGCAGCAGCAGGTCGGCGACGGTCATCTCGCGCGTGACCCAGGCGTCGTACATGCGGAAATCCGGCAGGTGGTCGGCCACCTTGGCGTCCCACGACAGCTTGCCGTCGTCGATCAGGATGGCGAGAGCCGCCGCGGTCACCGCCTTGCCGGTGGATCCGGTCGGGAAGATCGTGTCCGCATCCACCGGCTCGCTACCGCCCAGCCGACGCACGCCATAGCCTTTCGCATGCACGATCCGGCCGTCCTTGACGATCGAGATCGCCATCCCCGGCACGTCGCGCGAACGCATGGCCTGCTCGACCCGAGCGTCGAATCCTGCGGGCACCTGCGCGTGCGAAGGTGTCGCCGCGCACAGCCATGCCATCAGGACGGCGGCGAACGCCGTTTTCAGGGAAACGTTCATGGACGATCTCCGGACAGGGTGGGCGCCGGCATGGCGACAGCAGCAGGACCGCGCCACAGCCGCCAGGCACCGACCGTCAACAGCGGCAGGACGTAGACCGCAAGGAACAGATAGGCCAGCCCGCGGTAGCCCTGGGCGATCAACGCCACCAGGCCGACGCGGTCGGCGATGAAGATCGAACCGACCAGCAGCACGCTGGCGATGGCCAGGCGCACACGCTTGCCAAGACGGCTGCTGCGACGGCTGTGCCACGCGTGCGCGATCCGTTCGTTGGCGGCATGCACCACGGCCGTTCCGCTTTCCAGCAACGCACTGAAGATCATCAACTGGAACAGCACATGGAAAACCGGCATGTCGAGCTGGCGCAGGATAAAGTCCGACGGCAGGGCTTCGTCACCGATCTGCGGGTACCACGCCAACATGCACAGGAAGAACAGCAGCCCCGGCAGCATCGCCAGCGGCCCGGACAGCACGCCCGCGATCACCGCATCGCGCCTGTCGATGAAATGCCGCACCAGCGGCAGCACGATCACCGCGCCGACGATGTTGTAGCCGGCGTAGGTCAGCCCGCCCTGCAGCCAGCCCGTGGTCGGCAGCGGCGTGGACAGCGTGGCGAGTGCGCGGTCGCCGAAGCCGGCCAGCACGATCAGTACGAACGCGGCATAGATGCCGTAGAGGAACACCGATACCCACTTGAACAACGCTTCGACGGTGTCGTTGCCGTAGGCGGCGAAGGCGCCGATGCCCATCATCAGCAACAGCGTACCCACCAGCTTCGGCCAGCCCAGCAATGCCGCGAAGATCTCGCCGGCAGCCGCGCCGAACACCGCCAGGATCAGCACCATGAACACCAGGTACGCCAGTTCGAACACGAACGCGAAGCGCCCGAGCAGGACGGCGAAGAAGCTGCGGTAGTCGACGCTTCGGGTCGCATGCGCCAGCGTGAAGGTCAGCGCGCAGACCAGGCTCCAGCACGCCATCGCTGCTAGGATCGCCAGCATTCCGCCCTGCGGACCACTGGGAATGAAGTATTCCGCCAGTTCCCGGCCGGTCGCGTAGCCGCCGCCGATCACCGCCGCCTTGAAGGCGAGCCCGGGCAGGATCCAGCGCTGGAACCGCGTCGGCATGGCGCTCATCGGTTCAACGTACGCCACGCGCCAGGCAGGCGTCGACCAGTGCGGTGAATGCATCGCCTCCGCGGATCGGATCGGCGACCGGCAGGCCGAGGCGATCCGCCATCGCCGCGAGGACGTGGCCGGCAGCCTCGGCCTCGAGCCGGGCGGTGTTGACGCTGATGCCCGCGCAACGGATGGCGGGATTGGTGCGGGCGCCCAGCGTCAATGCGAGCGCGACGGTGTCCTCGATCGACGGCAGCGGATAGTGTGGATAACCGAGCACACGCTCGCGGCCGTACTCATGGCAGACCACGATCACGTCCGGCTGGCTGCCGTGCAGCAACGCCAGCGAGACGCCTGCGTAGGCTGGGTGCGAGAGCGAGCCCTGCCCTTCGATGACGTCCCAGTGCCCGGCCGCCGCATCGGGCGACAGCGTCTCGGCGGCACCGGCGGCGAAATCGGCCACCACCGCATCCATCGGGACGCCAGCGCCGGCGATCAGGATCCCGGTCTGGCCGGTGGCACGGAAGTCGGCATCGACGCCACGCGCCCGGAATGCGCGCGTGAGCGCCAGTGCCGTGTACTTCTTGCCGAGTGCGCAATCGGTACCCACGGTCAGCAGGCGATTGCCGGTGCGCTTGGCGCCGCTGGCAACGGGAATGTGGGCGGGCGGATCGCGCACGTCGATCAGGCGCCTGCCCAGCGCACGCGCGGCGTTGCGCAACGGCTCGATGCCCGACAGCCGCATGTGCATGCCGCCGATCAGGTCCAGGCCCGACTCCAGCGCCTGGATCAGCAACGGGATCCAGGTCGCCGGAATGCGTCCGCCCGGATTGGCGACACCGATGACCATCGCGCGTGCGCCCGCCTGCCGGGCCTGTGCCGGCGACAGGAACGGCAATCCCGTCGTGACCGCGACCGTGTCGCAGGCGAATTCGCCCACACAGCGCTCGCGCGCCCAGTCGCGCAGGCCGAACGCGGTCTTCGCATAGCTGGGTTCGACGGTATCGCCGAGGAACAGCAGGTACGGCTGCGGAAGCATGTCGGCGTCGAGCGACGACGGAACGGCGGTCTGCATGCGCGGTGCCCGGATCCGGGGAGGACGACGCCACCCGCTCGCGCGGGCGGCGCATGGTCAGAAGCGGAAATCGATTTCCAGACCGAAGCTGCGTGGCTGGATCGGTACCCCGGCCAGGTGCGACCGCGTGCCGGTCAGTGCGCCGTCCATCGGCGCCAGGGTCGACCACGCCTTCTCGCCGGTGACGTTGTTGGCGTAGGCACGCAGCTCCCAGTTGCCCTTGCCGATGCCGGCGTACAGGTCGAGAGCACGGTAGCTGCGCAGCTGCAGCGGCGCCGTGATGTCGTCCGGCACCAGCAGCGTGTCCGGCTCACCCGGTGCGGTGACGCGTTGCCGCTCGGTGGTGTCGTTGACGCGCTTCCCCACGCCGCGCAGCGCGGCACCCACCTGCCCGCTGACGCCGCCCGCCGTCGAGAATGCGTACTCGGCTGTCGCCGTCCAGGACAGCTTCGGCGAGTACGGCATGCGATCGCCGGCGAGGCCCGTCCACAGGATCACGTCGAACGCGGGGTCTCCGTCCTCGTCGTATTGCGGGATCACCGTCGGCTCGAAATCGTTCTTGATGCTCGCATCGGTGTAGGCCGCATTCAGACCCAGCGTCAGCGCATCCGTCACGCGGAACTGCGAAGACAGTTCCACACCTTCGCTGGTGGCCTCGCCGCCATTGACCAGACCGCCGACGCCGTTGAACGAAGACGCCACCTGGATGTCCTCCCAGTCGATCCGGAACGCCGAGAGGTCCAACGTCACGCGACGGTCGGCGAACTGCGATTTCAGGCCGATCTCGTAGCTGTCGAGCATCGACGAGTCGACCTGCGGCGGCATGCCGGCCAGCGCCACGTTCGGACCGCCCGGTTGATAACCGGTCGCCACGCGCGCATAGACCATGACGTCGTCCGAGAACCGGTACTGCGGGCTGAGGCTCCAGGTGAACACGTCCTCGCTGGAGTCGCCGGGCGTTTCGCCGATCGGCGCCAGGATGCCCGTGGGCACGTTCTGGCTGAACCACTGGTCGTTGCGTGCCTGGCGCAGGCCCGCATCGATCTTGAAGCGCTCGCCGAACCGCCATGAGCCGTTGGCGAACAGCGCGTATTCCTTGTAGGTGCTGGGCAGGTTGATGATCGCCAGCGTGCCGAACATGTCGTCGTACGGCGCCGGCAATGGCGTGCCATCCCGTTGGCCCAGCCATGCGAACTGGCTCTGCAGCGCATCCTCCTTGGTGTAGAACGCGCCGACCATCCATTCGAAGGTACCGCCGCCCTTCGACTGCAGGCGGAACTCCTGCGTGACCTTCTCCATGTCGAAGCTGTAGCGCACGAAAGAGCTGCCCGGCTCGGGCAGCCCCAGCAGACCGTCCGCGACTTCGCCGAACTGCACGGTCGAATCGATCTGGTCGAGGGTATCGGTCTGCGACCAGCCGGTCCCCGAAATGAAATTGCCCCAGCCCAGCTCCCAATCCAGGCCGAGCGAGACCAGGGTCAGCTCCTTCGAGAACGGGCGCGGCTGCCAGGCCAGGTCGTCGTCATCGCCGAACAGCGGCTGCTGGGTGTCCGGATCCAGCGCCACGCCGGCGCGGTCGTCGCTGCGGATGCGCTGGTGCAGGACACCGAGATCCAGATCGACCTTATCGCCGTCCCACGACAGCGCCGTGCGCGCGCCGAGCTGACTGCCGCCGTTGATGTCCTCGCGCCCATCGACGGCGTTGTCGGTGAATGCCGCGATCTCGTTGCGCGCGAAGCTCATCCGCAAGCCGAGTCGGTCGTCCTTCAACGGCACGCTGGCGCCGAAGCGCAGGTTCAGCGCCTGGTCGCCGCCCTGCACGCTGCGCACACCCACACCCACGCGCGCCTCGGTCGTGGACAGCTCGGGCTCGCGGGTCACGTATTTGAGCAGGCCACCGATGGCGCCGGCACCATACAGCGTACCCTGCGGCCCGCGCAGCACCTCGACCCGGCTGACGTCGTAGGGCAGCAGATCGAGCATCAGCGTGCTCGCGCCCTGGTAGATGCCGCTGGAGCCCACCGGCACTTCATCGATGTAGGTGGCGACCGTGGCGCCCGACGACAGCGCGGCGACACCCCGCAGCGAGATGCGCGTCAGGCCGGGACTGCCGTCGTTCTGCACCTGCAGGCCGGGGATGAAGGCGGCGTAGTCCGATAGCGACACGGCACCGATGTTCTCCAGCTGCCGCTCGCCGATCACGCTGATCGACGCGCCGACGTCGCGGACGTTCTCCACGCGCTTGTTGGCGGTGACGACGACGGTATCGAGGTTGGTCGCGTCGGCGCTGGCGCCGTCAGGCTGCGTCGTGGCGGCATCCTGCGCCAGGGCCGGCGCGACGGAACACGCCAGTGCGCCGGCGATCGCCAGGGAGAGTTGCTTGCGGTACCACGGCCGTGCGGACTGGAACTGGGTCATGCCTGTTCTCCCGGGCGACTTAAAGGGTCTGCGGTGGTCTGGACGCCGCGCCGGCCCCCGGCCGGGTCATGCGACATCCTGATCAGGGATAATGATCCCAATCAGAGAATTGTCAATACAAACAGAGAATCATCGACGAGCGGTATCGTCGACCTTCCCTGTCCAACCGGGCCCGCGCACCACACGGCCCGGCGTCGCGCCGGTGTGTTCGCCCTGACGCAACACCTGCACACCGTTGACGAACACCTCGCTGACGCCTGTCGCGTACTGCTGCGGCCGGTCGTAGGTCGCGCGGTCGGCGATGGTCGCCGGATCGAACACCACGATGTCGGCGTAGCAGCCGGCCTGCAGGCAGCCGCGATCCTTGAGCTTCCAGTTCGCGGCCGGCAGGCCGGTCAGGCGATGGATGCCCTCCTCCAGCGGCATCAGCTTGCGGTCGCGCACGTAGTGGCCAAGGAAGCGCGCGACGTTGCCGTAGGCGCGCGGATGCGTGCTCGACTTGAGGAAGACGCCTTCCGGCGCCGACGACTCCGCATCCGATCCCAGGCTGACCCACGGCTGCTTCAGGCCGAGCTCGATGTTCTCTTCGCTCATCAGGAAGTAGGCGGTGCCGATGCGATGGTCGTCCTCGATGATCAGATCGATCGCCGTGTCCTCGACCGGCGTGCCGCGCTCACGTGCGATCGCCGCCAGCGTCTTGCCGCCGAGCGGCTTCAGCGCGTCGCTCTTGAACTCGATCAGCAACAGCCGCTCGTCCGAACCGGCGAGCAGGCGCAGGTTTTCCCAGGACACGTTGGGGTCGCGCATTTCGGCGATCACCCGTGCGCGGATCGCGGGATCCTTGAGACGCTGGATCATCGCGTCGTGCCCGCCGGCCTGCACCCACGGCGGCAGGCTGGCGGTCAGCCCGGTCGCACCGGCGGTGTAGACGTACATGTCGGCGCTGACCTGCAGGCCCGCGTCGCGCGCCGCGTTGATCCGGTCGATGGCCTGCTGCATCTTCGGCCAGTTCTTCTCGCCGGCGGCCTTCAGATGGTAGGCCTCGGCACGCTGGCCGGTGGCGCGGGCGATCGAGATCGTTTCATCGATGGCTTCCAGGAAGCGGTCCGCTTCGCTGCGCATGTGCGAGATGTAGCCGCCACCGGATTCACCGGCCGCCTTCGCCAACGCGATCAGTTCGTTCGTGTCGGCGAACGCGGCCGGCGGATAGATCAGCGAGCTGCCGACGCCCAGCGCACCTTCGCGCATCGCCTGCCGCACCACGTCCTGCATGCGCGCCAGTTGCTCGGGCGTGGGATCGACATCGTCCTCGCCCAGTTCGTGGATGCGCACGGTCGTCGCACCGACGAACGAGGCAATGTTCGGCGTGACGCCACGCTGCTGCAGGTGTTCGAGGTAGCCGCCCAGCGTGGTCCACGGGATGTCGTAGCGGATGTCGACCTGCTGCTTCAGCGCATCCGCCTTCATGCGCGGATTGACCGGCCCCATCGACCAGCCTTCGCCGAATATCTCCAGCGTCACGCCCTGCTTGGTATCGCTGATGCCACGGCCGTCCGCGATCAGCGACTCGGTCGCCCAGCTCAGCACGTTGATGAAACCCGGCGCGACCGCCATGCCCTTTGCGTCGAGCACCTGATCGGCCGCGGCCGCCTGGCCGGCCGGCAGCAGCGCGACGACACGATCGTCCTTCACCGCCACATCGACCCGCTGCGGTGCGCCGCCACTGCCGTCGTACACCACGCCGTTGCGGATCAGCAGGTCGTAGCGCTCGGCGGGTGCGGCCAGTGTCGAGCCGGAGGCGAAGAGCGCAAGGAACAGCAGGCGGGGCGTGAGTCGCGTCATGTCGGTTCTCCGGGTCAGTGCATTGAGCGGATCGGGCGGTCCAGCCGCCACAGCAGGATCGCGGCGACGATGGCCAGGCCCGCAAGCAGCAGGAAGAAGCCGGCATGGCTGGTCTTCGACCACAACGTGCCCACCAGGCCGGCCAGCAGGCTGCCACTGAAGACCGCCAGGAACCAGGACGCCACGGTGGTGGCACCCAGCCGCGGGGGCGCGAGCTTCGCGAACAGGCCGAGCCCTGTCGGCAGGATGTACAGCTCACCCAGCGTGAGCACGACGAAGAACACCACCAGCCATCCCCAGCCGATGCGCGCGTCGCCTGTCCACGCGCTCAGCGCCGCCAACATGACGTAGGCCACGGCGACGATCAGCGCGCCGATCGCCATCTTCAAGGCCGGCGACGTGTCGCGACCGGCATCCGCGCGACGCCGCCAGTGCAGCAGCAACAGCGGCGTCATGCTGATCACCAGCAACGGGTTGAGCGACTGGAACCACGTCATCGGAATGGTGAAGCCGGCGACGACGCGGTCCACGCCGGTGTCGATCAGCAACGGCAGCGTGTTGCCTACCTGCTCGTAAGCACCGCGGAAGATCGTGGCCGCGATGCCGACGCCGAGCAGCAGCCACCACACGGCGTAGGACGGCGTCGCGCGCGCGCCGGCGAGTCCGGCAGACGGAACCGCCAGCCGCGATGGCTCCGGCGGCAGGTACCGGCGACCGACGACGTAGATCATCAGTCCCAGGAACATGCCGATGCCGGCCGCACCGAAGCCGTAGTGCCATCCGTACAGCTCGCCGAGCGTGCCGCACACCAGCGGCGCGAGGAAGCCACCGATGTTCAGCCCGACGTAATAGACGTTGTAGGCGCGACCGCGACGCGGATCGTCGGCGGCGTAGAGATCGTTGATCTGGCTGGGCAGGCTGGGCAGGAACAGGCCATTGCCGAGCGCGATGGTCGCCAGCGCCACGTAGAACATCGGCTCGAACGCCATCACGAAGTGCCCGAAGGCCATGATGGTACCGCCGAGGATCACCGCGTTGCGCTTGCCGAGCCAGCGGTCCGCGATGGCGCCACCGATGATGGGCGTGAAGTACGCCATCGCCGTGTAGACGCCATAGATGAAGGACGCTTTCTCCTGTGCGAACAGCAGTTGCTTGGTCATGTAGTAGACCAGCAGCGTGCGCATGCCGTAGTAGGAAAACAGCTCCCACATGTTGGTCAGGAACAGGATGGTCAGCCCGCGGGGCTGGCCGAACCAGGTTTTCTCCTGCACGCCGACCGATGCATTCATGCGCTCGTCTTCGGCCCCCATACCTCGTCGCCGCAATGGATGAGCCCGTTTTCGTAGCGCACCGACGGCACGCGGTCGCGGACCAGGAAGACCGGGCCATCGAGGTCGACGACATCGCAGTACTGTCCCAGTACGAACGCCGGGGCCGCCGCCAGGCTGGTGCCGGCCATGTTGCCCACCATGACGCGCTTGCCGAGCTCGCGGGCGCGCCGCGCCATCATCAGGCCTTCGGTGAGGCCACCGCACTTGTCCAGCTTGATGTTGATGACGTCGAAGCGGTGATGCCATTCTTCCAGTTCGGCCAGATCGAGGATGCTCTCGTCGGCCGCGAACGGGAGTGCACGCTCGACGCCGTCCAGTTCGTTCTCGCTGCCGCGCGCGCACGGCTGTTCCAGCAGCGATACCCGCGCCTCGACCAGGACCGGCAGCAGCGACGGCAGCGTCGCACCGGTATAGCCCTGGTTGGCGTCGACGCCGATCCACGGGTCCGGACAGCGGGCCCGCACCGCGCGTACGCGCGCCGCGTCGAGCGTCGCGTCGCCGGTCAGCTTCAACTTCAATGCACGCGCCTGCGCATAGGCAGCGGCGCGCTCGGCCATCGTCCCGGGTTCGTCGGCCCCCACGGTGAATGTGGTCAGCAGCGGCGACACGCTCGGCAACCCCGCAAGCGACCACACCGGTTGTCCGCTGCGTTGCGATTCCAGTTCCCACAGCGCGCAGTCCAATGCATTGCGCGCACCACCCGGCGGGAGCAGCGAGCGCAGCGTGTCGCGGTCGAGGCCCGCTTCGATGCGCGGCCGCAACGCTTCCAGCGTCGCCAGCATCGTCTCGGGGTGGTCGTTGTTGTAGTAGACGCCGGCGGCCTCGCCGCGGCCGATGTGCGGGCCATCGCGCAGCGTCACCACCGTCGCCGGCATGGCCTCGAACACGTGCCCCGAGATGCGGAACGGCGCGGACAGCGGCAATGGTTCGTTGTGCAGCTGGAGTTCGACGGGCACGGCAGCCTCGCGCAGGAACAGGCCAAAAGACGGCCGACGGCGCATGCCGTCGGCCGCGGGAAGTCAGTAGTTCGCGCCGAACCCGATCACGTGGTGCGCGAAGCCGATCCACAGCAGGAACAGGCAGGCCAGCGCCAGCAGCAGTGCCCACAGCTTCGCCAGCCATTTACGACGGCCACGCAGCACATGCCACGCATTCCAGACCGCGATGCCGGCCCCGAGCGGCAGCGCGACGGTGGCGAACAGGCGCATCGCGATGATCAGGCCATCGCTGCCCGGACTGGTCATCTCCAGCTTGCTCAGCATGCCGACCACCAGGCCCAGCGCGGCGGCCGTCGCCAGCAGCGATAGCAGCGCGCCGATACGGACGAGGCGATGCGCACGCGCGTCGATGCCATCCAGTGCATAGCGCACGCCGTAGTAGCGGCGCACCAGCGCCGACACCGGCCACGCGATCACCGTCAACAGCAGCACCGCCAGACTGGCGACCAGCAGCGGCATCGACAGCGCGCGCCAGGCCGACAGGCGCTCGAACACCATGATCGGCGCGTACGGCTCCATGCTGAAGCGCGTCACCTTGCCATCGACGACGTCAGCCGCAAGGCGATCGGTGCTGCTGGTGTCCTGCCACACGTACGGCGCGATCTCGCGCCACTTCTTCGGCGCGCCGCCGACGCCCATGGCGGCGGTCACGCTGATGGTGCCGTCTTCGTTGGCGACCACCTTGATCGGACCCAGCAGGTTGGCCAGCGACACGAAATTGGTATCGGGACGGCGGCTGCTGGTATAGGTACCGGCAAGTTGCGCGGCGTGCACCGTGGCATCTTCCTTCGACACGCCCACCGGCTTGGCCGGCGTGCCAGGCAGGTAGCGGTCGGCGAAGCCGCGCGACAGCGCGTAGCGGATGTGGCCGGTCGCGCCATCGCGGCCGGAACTGTTCATCGAGACGAACAGGCCGATGCCGTCGTCCAGGAACAGCTGCAGGTCGCTATGGAACCACTGCGTGTCGCCGCCGTGCGAGATCGCGCGATGGCCGTTCACCGTGGTCTCGTAGAAGCCAAGCATCATCCGGTTCAGTGGTCCGACCGAGGCCTGTCCGGTCGAATGCATCTTCTCCGCGGTCGCCGCATCGAGGATGCGCGCGTCGCCGAATGCGCCGTCCTGCAGGTGCGCGATCATGAAGCGCGCCATGTCCGACCCCGTCGCCGCCAGGCTGCCTGCGGGCGACAGGCTGATGAACTCGTAGTCCTTGGGCTCGCCTTCCGACGCTTTCGAGTACCCCTTCGACATGCCCTCCAGCAGCGCCGGCGCCAGCGGCTGACGGAAGCTTGAGTGGTTCATCCCGAGTGGCTTGAAGATGTGGCCGTCGAGGTAGTCATCGAACGACTGCCCCGACACGCGCTCGACGATGTAGCCGGCCAGCGCAGTGGCGTAGTTCGAGTACGCCGGCGTGGCGCCCGGCACATGGATGCGTTCCGGCGTCCAGTGCTTCAGCGCATCGCCGAGCGACGTGATCTCGTCCTGCTTCGCGGTGATCAGGCCGCGGATCTGCTCTTCCATGCCGGTGGTGTGCGTCATCACCTGGCGCAGCGTCACCGGCTTGCCGTCGCGGGCGGGAATCTTGAAATCGATGTACTGGTTTACGTCCGCATCGAGGTCGAGCTTGCCGGCCTGCACCAGCTGCATCACCGCGGTCCAGGTGAACAGCTTGGACACCGAGCCCGGCCGGAACAGCGTGGCATCCGGATCGACCGGTGTGCGCTTGGCGAGGTCGGCGTAGCCGTAGCCCTTCTGCACCAGCACCTGCCCATCCTTCACCACCACGACCACGGCACCGGCGATGTCGCCGTTGGCCAAGGCATAAGGCAGGAAGCCATCGAGCCAGGCACCGACATCCTCACGGGTGAGGACCGGCACGCCTGCAGGCGTCGACGGCGTCTCCGTGGTGGCGGACACGCCGTTGTCCGGCGCCGCGGCAACGGGCGCAGGCGGTATCGCCGTGGGGGACGTGGCGTCCTGGGCCAGCAACGGCAAGGACACCAGGGCGGTCAGCATGGCGCCGCACAGGATCTGATGAATCGCACGCATCGAACGATCTCCCGACTGGAACGAGGGAACGGAGGGCCGGTCCGCGCCCGACGGCGCGCTGGCAGATGTATCCTGATTCGGCGATAATGATCCTAATCAGAGAATTGTCAACCCGTGCCGAACGTCAGGCGCCGGCAGCGCTTGAACCGCTCGCCCCTTCCCGCGACCCTGCCGGAAGGCGATCATGCCGCCGTGCTGGATACGCCAGCAGAAGCATCGGGTCCCAGGAGATCCCGCAAGGATGACGTCACAACACCCCACCATCGGCGGCCTGCTGCGCTCCCTGCGCGCGCGCAAGGGATGGACGCTCAAGCAGATGAGCGAGCACGCGGGTATCCCGCTTTCGACGCTGTCTAAAGTCGAGCACGACCGCCTCACGCTGACCTACGACAAGCTGCTGCAACTGGCGCAGCGCCTGCAGCTGCGGATGTCGGAACTGTTCGCCGAGGACGTGGAGAACGTGGAACCGCCGGTGACCGCACGCCGCAGCATCGGGCGGATCGAGGACGCTATCCGCGTCACCACGCCCAACTACGACTACTTCTACCTGTGCCCGGAACTGCGCCGGAAGCGCATGATCCCGGTACTGACCCGCGTGCGCGCGAAGACGATCGAGGAGTTCGGCGAACTGGTCCACCACTCCGGCGAGGAATACATCCATGTCCTCGAAGGACGCATGGAAGTCCATACCGAGTTCTACGACCCGATCGTGCTCGAGACCGGCCAGTCGGTCTACATCGACTCCAACATGGGCCACGCGTACATCGCGGCCGAGGGCTGCGACGAAGTCTTGCTGCTCGGCGTCTGCTCCAGCTCGGACGAGCAGTTGCTGGAATCCCTGATGACGCTGCACGGCGAAGAGAGCGCCGCACAGCAGCGCAAGGCGAAAGAACCCGCGGCGCCCGCTACCCGCGCCGCGAAGGCCACGGGAAGGAAAGCACCGGCGAAAGCGAAGTAGCGACCGACCGTCGGGAATGCTTGCCACGAAGACGCGGTCGCGCCGGAGCAGGCCGCCAGCCGCCCCATCGCTGTAGACGACTATCCGGAACTTGAAGACGTTGCAGGATCTTCATTGCCGAGGTCGCGGTCCAACAGGCAGTCGATGAAGGCGCGCAGCGCCGGCAGCATGTAGCGGCGACTCGAGTAGTAGAGGTAGAGGCCGGGCACTGTCGGTGACCAGTCGGCAAGGACGCGCTTCAGGCGTCCGTCACGCAGGGCCTCGGCGATGTCGTCGTCGTTGTATGCGTAGAGGATGCCGAGTCCCTGCAGCGCGGCGGGCACGATGATGTCCTGGTGGTTCGAGATCACCTTGCCCTCGCCGAAAACCTCGACCGTCTTGCCCTTCTTCGCGAACGGCCAGCCCGCGATCTTGCCGCTGCCGGGGAAGCGCCAGTTGATACAGGCGTGGCGGTCCAGATCCGCAGGCGTCTTCGGTTCGCCATGCCGCTCGAGATACCCGGGCGAGGCCACGGCCAACAGCTCGATGTCCGGCGTCAGCCGCACCGCCACCATGTCCTTCTGCAGGCGACCGCCCACGCGGATGCCGGCATCGAAGCCTTCGCCGGCGATATCGCTCAGCGCATCGTCGATCACGATGTCGAGCACGACGTCGGGGTTCGCCTTCGCGAACCTTCCGAGTCGCGGCGCGAGCACGCGCCTGGCCGCCATGCTCAGCGTGTTGATGCGCAGCGTGCCGGCGGCGCGCGCGCTCGTGCCCACCGCCTGCGCCACCGCCTCGTCCATGTCGCGCAGCATCGGCGCCAGGCGCTCGTGCAATCGGCGGCCCGGTTCGGTCGGCGACACGCTGCGCGTGGTCCGGTTCAACAGACGCACCCCCAGCCGCGATTCCAGTTGACGGATGGTCTGGCTGAGCGCGGACCGCGACAGCCCCAGGTGATCGGCGGCGCGGGCGAAGCTGGCCCGGTCGACGATGGCCACGAAGGCCTTCAGTTCCGCGAATTCTGCGCCGCGCATTGTATACGGATTCCTGCATAGCCTGATCGGATCATAGGTGATTCTCTTACCCGGGTGGACGGATCAACCTAGCGCCGTACCCACACCGGAGCACCGCCATGAAAGACCTGAACCTGCCCGAGCCCATCGCGGCCTACTTCGACGCCGACCGCCAGGACGGCCAGGCCGTCGCCCGCTGTTTCACCAGGGATGGCCTGGTCCTGGACGAAGGCCACACCCATGCCGGCCTCGCCGCCATCGAGGCCTGGAAGACCGCCTCGTCCGCCCAGTACACCTACACCGCCACGCCCCACACGCTGGAGACGCAGGGCCGCAGCTACACCGTGACCAGCCGCGTGTCGGGCGACTTCCCGGGCAGTCCGCTGGACCTGCGTTACCGCTTCACCCTGGAGCGCGGCAAGATCGCCACGCTGGAGATCGCGCCATGAGCTTCGATCTCTCGCTGGCGGGCAAGCGCGTGCTGGTGACCGGCGGCACGCGTGGCGTCGGCGCCGCCGTCGTCGAACGGCTCGCCTCGCTGCAGGCACGCGTCGTGGCGACGGCGCTGTCGGCGCCGAGGCAGCCCACCGACGGCGTGCACTACGTCGCCGCCGATCTCGCCACCGCCGAGGGTGTTCGCATGGCGACCGACGCGGCCCAGCGCCACCTCGGCACCGTCGACATCCTCATCAACGTGGTGGGCGGCTCGTCGGCGCCCGCGGGCGGCTTCGCCAGGCTGGACGACGGCGAGTGGGCGAAGGCGCTGGACCTCAATCTGATGTCCGCCGTGCGGATGGACCGTGCACTGCTGCCGGCGATGCTCGCGCAGCGCTCCGGCGTGATCCTGCACGTGACCTCGATCCAGCGCCTGCTGCCGCTGCACGATTCCACCATCGCCTATGCCGCCGCGAAGGCCGCGTTGTCGACCTACAGCAAGGCACTGTCGAAGGAAGTCACGCCGCAGGGCGTACGGGTGGTCCGCGTGTCGCCGGGCTGGATCGAGACCGAAGCCTCGATCGATTTCCTCGGCGGCATCGCGGCCAACGCCGGCACCGACTACCAAGGCGCCAAGCAGATGGTCATGGACGCGCTGGGCGGCATTCCGGTGGGGCGCCCGGCCCAGCCGTCCGAGGTGGCCGACCTCATCGCGTTCCTGGTCTCGCCTCGCGCCGCGTCCATCTCGGGATCGGAACACACGATCGACGGCGGCACCGTGCCGACAGCGTAAGCCCACGATGACCTCCCCGCCCGCCGGCGACCCGGCGGGCGGGCCGGGAGGCGTTCGCGGTAAACACGTACGAAGGATCAAATTATCAGTACGTTTCGTGACCGATGGTTCCTGAGGGACCTGCACAGTACCCCTGCCGGCCAACGCCGCACTCCGAACGCTACCCACCACTGCCCCGAGGACACGACCATGTTCAAGCTCATCCCCGCCCTGCTCGCCGCCGCCCTGGCCGCCAGCCTGTCCCCCACCGCCCATGCCGCCGAGACCACCCGCGATGGCGGCCAGGTGAAGAACGTCGTGCTGGTGCACGGCGCCTTCGCCGACGGCGCCGGCTGGCGCCCGGTGTACGACGACCTGACCGCACGCGGCTACCGCGTGTCCATCGTGCAGAACCCGCTGACGTCGCTCGCCGACGACGTGGCCGCGACCACGCGCGTGCTCGATCGCCAGGACGGTCCGGCCATCCTGGTCGGGCACTCCTGGGGCGGGACGGTGATCACCGAAGCCGGTGTCCACGACAAGGTGGCCGGCCTGGTCTACGTGTCGGCGCTGGCCCCCGACGCGGGCGAAACCACGGCGCAGCAGTACGAAGGCTTCGCAGCGACGCCCGAGTTCGTGATCGAGACCGGGCGCGATGGCTACGGCTTCATCAACCCGGCCAAGTTCAAGGCGGGCTTCGCCGGTGACGCCACGGACGCCGACGCGGCATTCCTGCGCGATTCGCAGGTGCCGATCAACATGTCGGTGTTCGGCACCACGCTGACGAATGCTGCATGGCGCACGAAGCCCAGCTGGGCCGTCATCGCCACCGAAGACAAGGCCTTCGACCAGGCCATGCTCATCCACATGGCCGAACGCATCAATGCGCGCATCACCAAGGTCTCCGCCAGCCACGCGGTCTTCATGACCCAGCCCAAGGTGGTGGCCGATACGATTGATCGCGCGGCGAAGGACGTCGCCGGACAGGCCAGGTGAGCACCTCCGGAGGTGACGGCGCGTGTCGCCGTCACCTCCGACGTGCCCCTCCGGCGCGTCTTCGCAGGGTGTTCCGCCCAAGGGGCGCCGGATGCACGGGCACCGCCACTAAAGATGCTGTGACGTACGCCGATACAGCCTGTGACGCCCTCCCTGCCCCGACGTTCCCGCCCGCAATGACCGAGACCAGCGACTCCCCACTGGCCGATCCCGTCAGGTACGACGATGAAGACAAGTACCTGGTGCATGGCGAGTACGCGATCCGCCAGATCCTGCAGTCGCTGATCGACAAGCGGGCGCTGGTCAGCGGCTGCGCGATGCCGCGCAACCACACCTTCCCCACGTCCGTGGTCGAAGTGCTGGAGGACGAAGACGGCGTCCTGATCGACGGCAGCGCCTCGGAGGCGATCAACCGCAGCATCGAGGAAGCCACCCACGTCACCTGCGTGTCCCGGCTCGAGCGGATCCACGTGCAGTTCAAGCTGTACGACCTGCAGCGCGTCCAGAAGGACGGGCAGGTCGCGTTCCGCGCATCGCTGCCGGAAAGTGTCCTGCGCCTGCAGCGCCGCGAGTTCTACCGGCTGCAGGTGCCGGTGACGCAGCCGATGGAGTGCGCCGTCCCGACCCGCCACCCCGATGGCGAGACGACCTACCGCAACTACCGCGTGCTGGATATCAGCGGCGGCGGCATCGCGCTGGCCGTGCAGGCGGAAGAGCCGACGCTGCAGCCGTACAAGGAGTTCCCCGGCAGCCTGCTGCACCTGCCCGAGAGCGGGCCGCTGTGCGTGCGCCTGATGGTCAAGAGCCTGCATCGCCAGCTCAACCAGAACGGCAGCGAAAGCTGGCGTGCCGGCTGCCAGTTCACCGAGATGCCGCGCGGTGGCGACGCCCTGATCCAGCGCTACATCTTCCGCCTGGAACGCCAGCGCAGCGCCCGCGAGCGCGGCGCGGCGTGACCGGCGTCGACGTTTCGAACGCCTTCCGTCGGTTCTGAGCGTCTTGCGCTCAATCCCGCCGCACGCCCGCCGATACCCCGTGTAACGCTCCTGACACGCAGGTGTGGCCCACAGGCGGCCGCTCCGTGCACCGGGGCAGCCGTACCGCCCCATCCGCACGAGGCCGCCATGTCATCCGCTTCCGCCCGCTTCTCTTCCCGCAGCATCGCCACGCGCGTGATGTACGGCACCGCCGTCGTCGCCCTGCTCGCCTTCGGCGTCGCCGCGGCGGCCAGCTACCTGCGCAGCAGCCAGTCGCTGCTCGCCGGCGCCCGCACCACGATGGAAGGGCTGGCGAATCTGGAAGCGCAGCGCATCTCGGGCGAACTGACCGGCGCCTTCGACACCAATGCGGCCCTGGCGCATGCCCTGCTCGCCCAACGCAACGGCGACGGCATCAGCCGCTCCGCCGCCAGCGCCATTTTCAAGCGCCAGCTGGAAGCCCATCCGGAATGGATCGGCGTGGGCACGCTATGGGAGCCCGATGCGTTCGACGGCAAGGATGCGGACTACGTGTCCGCGGCCGGCCACGACGACACCGGCCGCTTCATGAGCTACTGGGCATGGAGCGACGGCGTACCGCTGGAAGAGGCGCTGCGCGACTACGAAGTCCCCGGTGCCGGTGACTGGTACCTGCGTCCGCGCGAACTCAAGCGCCAGGTGGTCGCCGAGCCCTACGTGTACAAGATCGCGGGCAAGGACGTGCTGATGACGACCCTGTCCACCCCGGTGCTGGAAGACGGCAAGTACGTCGGCGTCATGACCGTCGACTTCGCCCTGCAGTCGCTGCAGGAACGCATCGCCAAACTCACCCCGATGGACGCGGGCTTCGTGCGCCTGCTGACGCCGGCCGGTGTGGTCATCGCCGACCAGGATGCGGCTTCGGTCGGCAAGCCGTATGCGGGCGACCAGGCCGCCGACGTGATCAAGCGGATCGCCGCCGGCGAATCCGTGTTCCGCGAGGCCGCCAATGCCGCCGGCGACGCGGTGATGGAAGCCTACGTGCCGCTGCAGATCGGTGGCGCGCAGGAGCGCTTCGCGCTCGGCGTGGTGGTCCCGCGCGCCGTCCTGATGAAGGAGGCCCGCGCCGTGTTGTGGACGGTAGTGGCCGTCGGTTCGCTTGGCGCCGCCCTGCTCTGCGGTGCGGTGTTCTGGCTGCTGCGCCGCCAGGTCGCCAGGCCGCTGGCGGGTGCCGTGCGCGTCGCCGACGACATCGCCCGCGGCAAGCTGGACAGCGACATCGATGCCAGCGGCGATGACGAGATCGGCACGCTGATGAAGGCCATGCGCAGCATGCAGGGCCATCTGCGCGAACGCATCGAACGCGACGCCGTGGTGGCGAAGGAAAGCCTGCGCATCCGCACTGCGCTGGAAGACGTGACCACCAACGTCATGATCGCCGACGCCGACCGCACCATCGTCTACGCCAACCGCCCGCTGATGAAGATGCTGGCCGACGTGGAGCAGGACCTGCGCCGCGACCTGCCCGCCTTCGACGTGCGCACGGTGATCGGCAGCAGCATCGACATCTTCCACAAGAAGCCCGAACACCAATCGCGCATGCTGGCCGCGCTGCAGGGCACGCACCGCGCGCAGATCGCCGTGGGCGGCCGCATCATGCAGCTGATCATCAACCCGGTGACCGACGGCGAAGGCCAGCGCATCGGCTACGTGGTCGAGTGGGCCGACCGCACCAACGAGGTCATGGTCGAGCAGGAAGTCACCCGCATCGTGCAGGCCGCCGCGCAGGGCGACCTGAGCGGACGCATCGCCGAGACCGGCAAGCAGGGCTTCCTGCTGATGCTGTCGCAGCAGGTCAACGGCCTGCTGGCCGCGATCGCCGGCAGCGTCGAGGCGGTCTCCGGCGTGCTGCAGTCGCTGTCCAAGGGCGACCTGACCGCGCGCATGGACGGCGACTTCCACGGCGTGTTCGCTGCCATGCGCGACGATGCCAACGCCACCGTCGCCCAGCTGACCGACATCGTCGGCCGCATCCAGGACGCCTCCGGCTCCATCAACACCGCCGCCGGCGAGATCGCCTCCGGCAACAACGACCTCTCGCGCCGTACCGAACAGCAGGCCGCCAACCTGGAAGAAACCGCCGCCTCGATGGAGGAACTGACCTCCACCGTGCGCCAGAACGCCGAGTCCGCCCGACAGGCCAACCAGCTCGCCATCGGCGCGGCCTCGGTCGCCTCGCAGGGCGGCGATGTGGTCGGCAAGGTGGTGACGACCATGCGCGACATCGAGCAGTCGTCGAAGAAGATCGCCGAGATCATCTCGGTCATCGACGGCATCGCCTTCCAGACCAACATCCTGGCGCTCAACGCCGCGGTGGAAGCGGCGCGTGCCGGCGAACAGGGTCGCGGTTTCGCGGTCGTTGCCAGCGAGGTACGCACCCTCGCCCAGCGTTCCGCAAATGCCGCGAAGGAGATCAAGGATCTGATCGAGACGTCCGTGGACAAGGTCGCCGATGGTTCGGCGCTGGTGAACCAGGCCGGCGCGACGATGGCCGAGATCGTGGCCAGCGTGCAGCGCGTGACCGACATCATGGCCGAGATTTCGGCGGCGTCGCAGGAACAGTCGGCCGGCATCGAGCAGGTCAACCAGACCATCACGCAGATGGACGAAACCACCCAGCAGAACGCCGCGCTGGTGGAAGAAGCCTCGGCCGCCGCCCGCTCGATGGAAGAACAGGCGCAGGCGCTGAACGATGCCGTGTCCAGCTTCCGGCTGGACAGCCACGGCAGCGTGGCCCGCCTGGTGCAGGAACGCGTCACCCGCATCGCGGCCGGCGGCGCGCCGCGCCCGGTGTCCGCACCGCACGCCCACTGAGCCCGCTAAAGAAACCCCGCCCGGGGCCGATCTTGGCCTTGACCGGTTCCGCCCCGGGAACCCCGAACCCTTACCGGCTGCAACAGGAGCCCGACCCATGAGCGACAAGAAGACCCAGGCAGCAGCGAGCGCGGACGAGTTCCTCAGCTTCACCCTGGGAGACGAGCACTACGGCGTGGACATCCTGAAGGTCCAGGAAATCCGCGGCTACGACTCGGTGACCCGCCTGCCCGACGCGCCGGACTACATCAAGGGCGTGATCAACCTGCGCGGCACCATCGTGCCGGTGATCGACCTGCGCCTGAAGCTGCGTCTGAAGGAAGCGCGCTACGACGCCTTCACGGTGATGATCGTGTTGAACGTGGAAGACCGCGTGGTCGGCATCGTCGTGGACAGCGTGTCGGACGTGCTGGCGCTGAACGCCGAGCAGATCCGTCCCACGCCGGAATTCGGCGCCAGCGTCGACACCCGCTTCATCTCGGGCATCGGCACGGTGGACGAGCGCATGCTGATCCTGCTCGACATCGAAACGCTGATCGACAGCGCCGACCTCGGTCAGCCGCTGCCGGAACAGGCCGCCGCCTGATCCGTCGCCGGACGCCCGGCATGGCGTCGCCCTCCGAAGACCGCGGACCGCAAGGCCCGCGGTCTTCGCGTTTCCGCCCTGCCCCGGCATGCGCCATTCGTCGCAGGGGGCTTCACATGACTGAAAGTTCCGACGCCGCGGCCGATAACAACAGCGGGACCTCCTTGTTCCCGTCCTCCTCCCCGCACGCCACCCCCTGTCGTCCGAGATCGCCATGACGTTCACCGCCAAGATCGCCGCCACCCTCTCCTCGCTGCCGCTCAAGCGCCGGTTCCTGATCCAGACCGCCCTGGTCGCCCTGGGGGTCGTGTCGCTCGCCGTGATCGCGGCGCGCATGCAGTACCTGGATCTGAACGCGACGCGCCAGGCCGGATTGAAGGCGCAGACCGACATGGCGCTGGGCGTGATCGGCAGTTACGCCAAACAGGCCGACGCCGGCACGCTGGACGAAGCCGAAGCGAAGGCGCGCGCGCTCGCCGCCCTCGCCGCGATGCAGGCCAACGAGGGCGTGGACTACTTCTTCGTCACCGACGAAGCCCCGGTCATGCTGATGCATCCCACGCGGCCCGACCTGATCGGCAAGCCGTTGGGCGACGTCGAGAGCCCCGACGGCAAGCGGATCTTCCCGGAGTTCGTGCGCGCGGCGCGCGCCGGCGGCGGCCATGTCGACTACAGCTGGGCGAAGGCCGGCGAAGAAGATCCGGTACCGAAGACCTCCTACGCCGCGCTGTACCAGCCGTGGGGCTGGGTGGTCGGCACCGGCGTCTACATCGACGACACCCAGGCGCAGGCGCTGCAGTTCACCTTCATCATGACCGCTGTCGGCGGCCTGCTGGTGCTGCTGAGCATGGCGATCAGCTGGGTCATCGGCCAGTCGGTGCTGGAACCGGTGGCGCGCGCCCTGTCCGCGATCAAGGGCGTCTCGCGCGGCGACCTGAGCGTGCGCACCGGCCACCATGGCCGCGACGAAGTCGGCCAGATGCTGAAGGCCACCGACGAGATGGTGCACATGCTGGAGCGCTTCTCGCACGAGACGCGCGACATGATCCGCCTGCATGCCGCCGAGGACATCAGCCACCGCATGCCGGAAGATTTCCCCGGCGTGTACGGCGAACTGGCCGGCGGCATCAACACCATGATGTTCGAACACCTGGATGCCTTCCGCGATGCCATCGGCATCTTGGAGCGCTACGCCAGCGGCGACCTGAGCCAGGATGCGCGCCGCCTGCCCGGCACGCGCGCCTTCCTGCACGAGGCGATGGACGCCGCCAAGCAGAGCCTGCTGGCCATCAACGGCGAGATCAAACGCCTGGCGCAGGCGGCGGCCGCCGGCGACTTCACGGCGCGCGGCGACGAAGCCGGTTTCCGCCACGACTTCCTGCAGATGGTGCAGGGCCTGAACGCGATGATGGCCACCAGCGACCGCAACCTCGCGCAGCTGTCGGCCCTGCTGCGCGCGATCGCCGATGGCGACCTGACCGCGCGGATGGAAGGCGACTTCCATGGCGTGTTCGCCATCATGCGCGACGACGCCAACGCCACCGTCGGCCAGCTGACCGAGATCGTCGGCGGCATCCAGACCGCGGCACTGAGCATCAACACCGCCGCCGGCGAGATCGCCTCCGGCAACAACGACCTCTCGCGCCGTACCGAACAGCAGGCCGCCAACCTGGAAGAAACCGCCGCCTCGATGGAGGAACTGACCTCCACCGTGCGCCAGAACGCCGAGTCCGCCCGACAGGCCAACCAGCTCGCCATCGGTGCCGCGTCGGTCGCCTCGCAGGGCGGCGATGTGGTCGGCAAGGTCGTCACCACCATGACCGACATCGAACAGTCGTCCAAGAAGATCGCCGAGATCATCTCGGTCATCGACGGCATCGCCTTCCAGACCAACATCCTGGCGCTCAACGCCGCGGTGGAAGCCGCCCGTGCCGGTGAGCAGGGCCGTGGTTTCGCCGTGGTCGCCTCGGAAGTGCGTACGCTCGCCCAGCGCTCGGCCAACGCGGCCAAGGAGATCAAGGGCCTGATCGAGACGTCCGTGGACAAGGTCGCCGATGGTTCGGCACTGGTGAACCAAGCCGGCGCGACGATGGCCGAGATCGTGGCCAGCGTGCAGCGCGTGACCGACATCATGGCCGAGATCTCGGCCGCCTCGCAGGAACAGTCCGCCGGCATCGAGCAGGTCAACCAGACCATCACCCAGATGGATGAAGCGACCCAGCAGAACGCTGCGCTGGTGGAAGAAGCCACCGCGGCTGCCCGTTCGATGGAAGAGCAGGCGCAGTCGCTGACCGAATCGGTGGCGGTGTTCAAGCTGCACGCCACCACCAGCGCACCGGTGCGCAAGGCCGTCGCCGCGGCCCCGGTCGCCGCGCCGAAGCCGGTCGCCAAGGCCGTGGCCCGCAAGCCGGCGGTACGCCTGCCCGAACCGGCCCTGGCCGATGGCGACTGGCAGGAGTTCTGACGCACCGCGTGCCGCATTCCACGCCTGTCCCGTGACCGCGTTCAAGTAACCCGGACCATGGCCGATATGTCACCAGAAGGCTTCCTTTCCCGGCTCCCGATGACCGTCGCAACCACCGCCAACGACGACGCCCGCCGCCCCCCGGTGCACGGCAAGGACTGCGCATGCTTCGCCGTACGCTGAACGCACTGACGCCGCTGCGCGACGCACAGGCGCCGGTCGAGCCGGCGCAGGACAGCCTGTGGCATGTCCTGGAGCAATCCGTCGACGCGGCGTTCGTCATCGACAGCCGCCATCGCGTGGTGCTGTTCAATCCCGCCGCGGAGACGCTGTGGCGCTGCCGCCGCGAGGAAGTGCACGGCCTGCCCTTCACCCGTCTGCTCGGCGAGACACCGGCCGGCGGTACCGCCGAATCCACCCTGGCGTCCCTGCTGGGCAGCCATCGCGATGCGACCCTGCTGCGGCCCGACGGCAGCGAAGGCGCGTGTTCGGTCTCGATGTCGAAGGTCGTCATCGGCGACCACGTGTTCCATACCGCCTTTGTCCGCGACACCAGCGACCAGCAACGGCAACTGGCACGGCTGCGCCAGCTGTCCATTGTCGTGGACAGCAGCGACAACGCGATCTTCATCAGTTCGGCCGACCGCGAGGTCGTCTACGTCAACAGCGGCTTCACCCGCATGCTGGGCTACCGGCTGGAGGAGCTGCGCGGCATCAAGCCGGCGGAGCTGCTGTCCGGACCGCACACCGATGGCTCGCTGGACGAGCGCATCAGCCGGGCGATGGCCGCCGGCGAAGGCCTGCAGACCGAAGTGTTGCTCTACACCAAGGCCGGTCGTCCGCTGTGGCTGTCCACGGCGATCAATCCGGTGCACGACGAGGACGGCTCGCTGCTGGGCCTGGTCAGCGTGCTCAGCGACATCACCCAGACCAAGATGCACCAGGTGCTGCACAACAAGGTGCTGGATGCGCTGGTGCACGAGTGGAACGTCGCCGACGTGATGACGCTGATCTGCCGCGAGGTGGAGCACATCGCGCCGGAGCTGACGGTCTCCATCATCACCGTCGACAGCGAGGGACTGATGCATGCCCTCGCTTCGCCGAGCCTGCCCGAAGCCTGGGCGCGCAAGATCAACGGCCTGCCGATCGGCCCGCGCGCCGGCGTCAGCGGCGTGGCCGCCTGGCGCGGGCGCGCGGTGCTGGTCAAGGACATCGCCAGCGATCCGCTGTGCGCCAACACCCGCCACCTGACCACGCCGCTCGGCCTGCGCGCGTGCTGGACCCACCCGATCAAGTCGAGCAGCGGCCGCGTGCTCGGCACGCTGTCGTTCTACTACCGGGAAAACCGCGGTCCCGAGGAGCTGCACGAGCGCCTTGCCGACACCTGCCTGCACCTGTGCTCGCTGACGCTGGAACGCGAACAGACCAATGAGCGCGTGCACCAGCTCGCGTTCTACGACACGCTGACCGGCCTGCCCAACCGCATCATGTTCAGTGCCAAGGCCGAACAGGCGCTGGCGAACGTCGCGCAGGGCAACGGTACCGCTGCGGTGCTGTTCATCGACCTGGACCGTTTCAAACGCGTCAACGACGCGCAGGGCCACGCGGCCGGCGACGGCCTGCTGCGCGACGTCGCCGCGCGCCTCAGCGAGGAACTCGGCGGCATCAACATCGTCGGCCGCCAGGCCGGCGACGAATTCGTCGCAGTGCTGCCGATGTGCAGCGCCGAACAGGCCGGCAGCGTGGCCGAGCGCCTGCTGGGCGCGATCGCCGCGCCCACCGCCGCCGGCCTGATGACCCTGCATCCCAGCGCCAGCATCGGCGTGGCCATGTTCCCAGACGACGGCCGCGACATCGATCTGCTGGTGCGCCATGCCGACATGGCGATGTACCGCGCCAAGCGCGATGGCGGCAGCGGCTTCCGCTTCTTCAGCGTCGACATGAACCGCCTGGCGCAGGAACGCGTCTCGCTGGAGACGGCGTTGCGCGATGCGCTGCGGCTGAACCAGCTGAACCTGCAATACCAGCCGCAGGTCGGTGGCTGCGACGGACGCCAGCTGTACGGCGTCGAGGCGCTGCTCCGTTGGCACCACGCCGATCTGGGCGTCATCCCGCCGTCGCGCTTCGTGCCGGTGGCCGAGGAATGCGGCCTGATCGCCGATCTCAGCCTGTGGGTCCTGCGCCAGGCCTGCGCGCAGATGGCCGACTGGCGGCGACGCGGCGTCGATATCCCGCGCGTGTCGGTCAATGTGTCGGCGATCAACTTCCGCGACCCGCAGCTGTCGCTGCAGATCTCCGACCTGCTGGACGAACACGGCCTGGTCCCCGATGACCTGACGCTGGAGATCACCGAAAGCGTCATGCTCGACCCGGATCCGGATGTGCTGGAGAACATCGAGGCGATCTACGTGCTCGGCGTGCGCCTGTCGCTGGACGATTTCGGCACCGGCTACTCCAGCCTCAGCCACCTGCATCGCCTGCCGATCAGCGAACTGAAGCTGGACCAGAGCTTCGTGCGCGACATCGACACCAGCGCCATCGCGCGCACGCTGACATCTTCCGTACTGCGCATCGGCGAAAGCCTGGGCATGAAGGTGGTCGCAGAAGGCGTGGAAACCGAGTCGCAGCACCGCTTCCTCACCGAGCAGCGCTTTCCCGTGCTGCAGGGATACCTGTTCTCGCCGCCCCTGCCGCCCGCGGCGCTGGAAGACTGGCTCGGGACACACGGCTATGCCTCGGTCGTGGAATCCACTGCGGACGCTGTCCCCGCGTCCTGACGCATCGCGGTGCCGGCGTGCGCAATGGCGCGCGACCGGCCGAAGTGTGATGCAGCTCCCAGTCACGCGCATCGGCGCCATTCCGGGGCGCCATCACCTCAAGTTCCACGTCACCGCGCC
Organism: Pseudoxanthomonas sp. PXM01; assembly: GCF_014851815.1. Taxonomy (GTDB): domain Bacteria; phylum Pseudomonadota; class Gammaproteobacteria; order Xanthomonadales; family Xanthomonadaceae; genus Pseudoxanthomonas_A. The sequence goes on along the minus strand of NZ_JACVAJ010000001.1, from coordinate 130,028 downwards.
GATCTCAGGCGGAGAGTCCTTATCCCTTCTGACCATCCGGAGCTACTGGAATGAAAATCGCGTCCGTCCTGACCCTGTCCATCGCCGTCGCCGCCACCGCCCTGTTGATGCCCGCCGCGCCCGCCAACAGCCAGTCGCAGGTCGACAACGCGATCCCGGCCGACATGGCACCGCGCTTCGCCGGCAAGGCCGGTACGGTCTGCGGCAAGGTGGGCAAGGCCCGTTTCGCCGAGAACACCGAAGGCACGCCGACCTTCCTGTACATGGGCGGCAACTTCCCGCGCCACACCTTCACCGCGCGCATCCCGGGCGACGCCCGCGCCAAGTTCAAGCCGGCGCCGGAAGAACTGGAAGGCAAGGACGTCTGCGTGATCGGCACCATCGAGCGTGACCAGTCGCGCGCCGAGATCGTGGTGAACTCGCCGTCGAACCTGAAGCTGGCAACGATCCGCTGAGCCGTCCCACGGGCAGGGCACGACGCCCTGCCCTGTCTTGGTTGCCACTGAGAGCGGCGCGGCGCGCGCCCCGGTAAAGGAAAAAGAATCCCATGCAGCGGATCAAGAACCTCAAACTGACGACGAAGATGATGCTCGCCTTCGGCGTCGTACTGGCCCTGATGCTGATCCAGGGCATTGCGGCCTTCGTGGGCCTGAACTCGTTGAACGGTGCCACCACCGAAGTCACCGGCCATGTCCTGCCGAGCGTCAAGGCCGCCGGCGACATGCAGAGTCTGCTCGGCGAGTACCGCACCAACTCCTATCGCCAGCATGTGCGCGCCAGCGACGCGGTGAAGGCGGAGGCCAGGAAGCTGGCCGCCGAGACCGAAAAGCGCATCGAAGACGCCAGGCAGGGGTACGCCAAGCTCATCACCAGCCCGGAAGAGAAGAAGGCCTACGACACCTTCTCCAAGGAATGGAAAGCGGCCCAGCAGTCCTACACGGAAGTGCAGGAGATGCTCGACCTCGGCCTGCCGGATGACGCCGTGGACACCTTCATCGGTGCCACGCGCGACCAGCACCGCAAGGCCACCGGGGCACTGACCGCCCTGATCAACGTCGTCGACCAGCAGGCCAAGAGCGCCAGCGCCGACGCCGACAGCACCTACACCGCCTCCAGCACGCTGATGATCGTCATGTTGCTGGCCGGCATCGTCGGCGGCCTGGCCCTGGCCTGGTTCTTCGCCCGCGCCATCGCCAATGCGGTCGGCGAAGCCGTGCGCGTGGCCAACGACGTCTCCGCCGGCAAGCTGGACGGCAAGATCGACACCAGCCGCTCCGATGAAGTCGGCCAGCTGCTCACCGCCATGCAGCGCATGCAGACGCAGGTGCAGTCGGTCATCGCCGCGCAGAGCGACATGGCCGCGCGCCACGACGAAGGCCAGATCAGCTACCGGATGGACGACAGCGCGTTCCCGGGCGAGTACGGCCGCATGGTGCGCGACACCAACGCCCTGGTCGCCTCGCACCTGCAGGCGATCGGCGATGCGCTGAAGATCATGCAACGCTACTCGGTCGGCGACCTCAGCCAGGACATGCCCAAGCTGCCCGGCGAGAAGGCCAACCTGACCGAGACGATGGACGCCACCAAGGCCAACCTGTCCGCGATCAACGGCGAGATCAAGCGCCTAGCCATGGCCGCCTCGTCCGGCGACTTCACCCAGCGCGGCGACGTGGACAAGTACCAGTACGACTTCCGCGACATGATCGACGGCCTGAACCAGCTGATGGAGACGACCGACGAGAACCTGGCGGAAGTGTCCGAGCTGCTGCAGGCCATCGCCCGCGGCGACCTGACCGCCCGCATGGAAGGCGACTTCCACGGCGTGTTCGCCACCATGCGCGACGACGCCAACGCCACCGTCACGCAGCTGACCGACATCGTCGGCCGCATCCAGGACGCCTCCACCAGCATCAACACCGCCGCCGGCGAGATCGCCTCCGGCAACTCCGACCTGTCGCGCCGCACCGAGCAGCAGGCCGCCAACCTGGAAGAAACCGCCGCCTCGATGGAGGAACTGACCTCCACCGTGCGCCAGAACGCCGAGTCCGCACGCCAGGCCAACCAGTTGTCGATCGGTGCCGCCGGCGTGGCGTCGCAGGGTGGCGACGTGGTCGGCAAGGTGGTGACGACCATGCGCGACATCGAGCAGTCGTCGAAGAAGATCGCCGACATCATCTCGGTCATCGACGGCATCGCCTTCCAGACCAACATCCTGGCGCTCAACGCCGCGGTGGAAGCCGCCCGTGCCGGCGAACAGGGCCGTGGTTTCGCCGTGGTCGCCTCGGAAGTACGTACCCTCGCCCAGCGCTCGGCCAACGCGGCCAAGGAGATCAAGGGCCTGATCGAGACGTCCGTGGACAAGGTCGCCGATGGTTCCAAACTGGTGAACCAGGCCGGTACCACCATGGCCGAGATCGTGGCCTCCGTGCAGCGCGTGACCGACATCATGGCCGAGATTTCGGCGGCCTCGCAGGAACAGTCGGCCGGCATCGAGCAGGTCAACCAGACCATCACGCAGATGGACGAAACCACCCAGCAGAACGCCGCGCTGGTGGAAGAAGCCTCGGCCGCCGCCCGTTCGATGGAAGAACAGGCGCAGGTCCTGAGCGAATCGGTGTCGGTGTTCAAGCTGCATGCCCACGCGGCGCCCGCCGCCAAGGCGGTCAAGGCGGCTCCCGCTGCCGCGCCGGCCAAGCCGGCCGTCCGGGCCGCCGCCAAAGCGGTGCTGGAACCGGCCCTGGCCGACGGCGACGACTGGCAGGAGTTCTGAGGCACGCGGTTTGCATCAGTCCAGCCGATGATCGATGTACCGTCCCCGTGACGGTGCATCGGTCGAGTACTCCCTCAGTACCCGCTCTCTCGAGACGCCCATGTCCGTCAGTACCCGCTCCATCGCCCCGGTAACCTCGACCCGACGGACTTCCCCGCTCCCCGCCGACGACGCACCTGCCAGCGGCACGCGTGACTTCGAGTTCGACGACCGCGACTTCCGCCGCGTCGCCGACCTGATCCGCCAGCGCGCCGGCATCGCCCTGGCCGACGGCAAGCGCGACATGGTCTATGGCCGGCTTTCGCGCCGCCTGCGCGCGCTCGGCCTGCGCAGCTTCAAGGATTACCTGGACCAGCTGGAACGCGACGGCGGCGACGAATGGCAGGCGTTCACCAACGCGCTGACCACCAACCTCACCTCGTTCTTCCGCGAGCCGCACCACTTCGAACGCCTGCAGGAAGAACTGGCCAAGCGCCGCCACGACGGTCCGCTGAAGATCTGGTCCTGCGCCGCGTCCACCGGCGAAGAGCCCTACTCCATCGCCATCTCCGCCTGCGAGGCCTATGGCACGCTGACGCCGCCGGTGCGCATCCTGGCGACCGACGTGGATACGCAGGTGCTGGCCACCGGCGAACGCGGCGTCTATCCGGTCGAGCGGATCGCCGGCCTGAGCGACGCGCTGAAACGGCGCTATTTCCAGCGCGGCAGCGGCCCCAACGAAGGCAAGTGCCGCGTGCATCCGGCGCTGCAGCAGCTGATCGAGTTCCGCCCGCTCAACCTGCTGGCGCCACGCTATGACGTGACCGGCCCGTTCGTGGCGATGTTCTGCCGCAACGTGATGATCTATTTCGACAAGCCGACCCAGCGCGGCATCCTCACGCGCCTGGTCCCGCACCTGGCCGACGACGGCATGCTGTACACCGGGCATTCGGAAAACTACCTGCACGCGGCCGACATCATCCAGCCGTGCGGTCGCACGCTGTACCGCCGCGCCAAGGGCGCCGCATGAGCGCCGCCGCGGCCGCCTTCGCCGATGGCAGCGTGCTGCGCTACCACGACATCCGCTTCAAGACCGAAGCCGCCAAGCTGCTGCCCACGCAGTACCTGGTGGTGGACGATCACACTGCGCTGGTCACCGTGCTGGGTTCGTGCGTGGCCGCCTGCATCCGCGACCCCTTGCTGAAGCTGGGCGGCATGAACCATTTCCTGCTGCCCGACGGCAACGTCGGCGACGGCGCGCCGGCGCGCTACGGCAGTTACGCGATGGAACTGCTGATCAACGACCTGCTCAAGCGCGGCGCCTCGCGCAGCCGGCTGCAGGCCAAGGTGTTCGGCGGCGCCAACGTGCTGAAGGGCTTCACCAGCAATCCGGTGGGCACGCGCAACGCCGAGTTCGTCCGCCGCTACCTGGAGGCCGAGCGCATTCCGGTGGTGGCCGAAGACCTGCGCGGCATCCATCCGCGCAAGGTGTGGTACTTCCCCGACACCGGCCGTGCGGTCGTGCAGCGCCTGCCGCATGCCCACGATGCCGAAGTGCTGGCCGCCGAATCCGCGGCCCGCGCCCGCCTGTCCAAGGCTCCCGTCACCGGGGGCGTGGAGCTGTTCTGATGAGTACGTCCCCTTGCCGCGTGCTGATCGTCGACGACTCGGCGGTCGTGCGCCAGATCCTGACCGAAATCCTGTCCCGCGACCCCGGCATCGAGGTCGTCGGTTCCGCCGCCGATCCGCTGCTGGCGCGCGACAAGATCAAGCGCCTCAATCCGGACGTGATGACGCTGGACGTGGAAATGCCGCGCATGGACGGCCTGGCGTTCCTGGAGAACGTCATGCGGTTGCGGCCGATGCCGGTGGTGATGATTTCCTCCCTGACCGAGCGTGGCGCCGACACGACGCTGCAGGCGCTGGCGCTGGGCGCGGTGGATTTCGTCTCCAAGCCCAAGCTCGACGTCGCCAGCGGCCTGCAGGCGTATTCCGACGAGATCATCGCCAAGGTCAAGACCGCGGCGAAGGCGCGCGTGCGTCCGCTCGCGCGCACCGGTGCACCGCGCGTCGGCCTGGACACCGCGCTGCCCGCACCGCCCGCCCTGCGCTTCCGCACCACCGACCGCCTGATCGCCATCGGCGCGTCCGCCGGCGGTACCGAAGCGTTGCGCGTGGTGCTGGAGCAGATGCCGGCCGACGCGCCCGCCATCGTGCTGACCCAGCACATCCCGGCCGGCTTCAGCCGCGCCTTCGCCGAACGGCTGGACCGGCATTCGGCCATGGCCGTGCGCGAGGCCAGCGACGGTGAAGCCATCCTGCCGGGGCACGCGTACCTGCCGCCCGGCGGGCAGCACATGCGGATCATCCGCGACGGTGCGCGCTGGCGTGCCCGCATCGACGACGGTCCTGCGGTCAACCGCCACAAGCCGGCGGTCGACGTCCTGTTCCGCTCGGTCGCGCAGAGCGCCGGCGGCAATGCGGTGGGTGCGATCCTCACCGGCATGGGTGACGACGGCGCGCGCGGCCTGCTGGAAATGAGCCAGGCCGGCGCACCGACGCTGGTGCAGGACGAAGCCAGCAGCGTCGTATGGGGCATGCCGGGCGCCGCCATGCGCCTGGGCGCCGCCAAGGAAGCCTTGCCGCTGGAACGCATCGCCCAGCGCCTGCTCGACCTGGCCGCGGCGATCGCCTGAGTCTCCAGGATTGCTGTTGTGGGAGCGAGGCAAGTCGCGATGACGGGACCACGATGCCTGAACGAGGAGCATCCCGACTCACGTCGCTCCCACAACAACCTGTCGCACAAGCGGCAACGTCCGTCACAGATCGCCCGCAACTCCGGAACCGCCGGATTTCCCGCCTAAAGAGCCGATCCGCACGGCCGATACTCATCAGTGAGCTTCAGCAGAGAGCACCCATGTATTCGCGCATCCTGGTTCGTTTGGCGGCACCCCTCATCCTCACCTTGCTGTTCCCGGTGTCGGTCGGCTTCGACTGGCCCAATGCCCTGCAATGGGCGCTGCTGACGTCGTTGACCCTGGCCTGGCTGATCTTCGCCTGGCTGACCGTGACGACCTCGCACCAGATCTCCCCCGAGCACGCCAGCGTCGTGCGCGAACAGGATGCCCTGCTGACCGAACTGCGCCGCTTCGTCAACAACGAGATCGAGGGCTCGCGCAGCGAGATCGACCGTGCCCGCGAACTGATCCGCGAAGCCGTCGGCAACCTGGGCGGCAGCTTCGATGCGATGAACCGCAAATCGCGTGAACAGAGCGCAGCGATCTCCCGCATCATCGACCGCAACGGCGAAGGCGACCGTGCCGGCGTGGACGTGGCGCGCTTCGCCCAGAACGCCAGCCAGCGCATGGAGCAACTGGTCGAGGCGCTTGAACAGGTGGCTGGCCAGAGCGGCACCACCGTGCACCACATCGACGACATGGCGCAGCACCTGGACGGCATCTTCTCGCTGCTGGAAGACGTCAAGTCGATCGCCGACCAGACCAACCTGCTGGCACTGAACGCCGCCATCGAAGCGGCGCGTGCCGGCGAAGCGGGACGCGGCTTCGCGGTGGTCGCCGACGAGGTGCGCAATCTGTCCGAACGCTCCACCGCCTTCAACGAGCAGATCCGCAAGCTGGCGCACAGCTCGAAGGAATCCATCGCCAAGGTGCGCGACACCGTGTCGAACATGGCCTCGCGCGACCTGGACCGTTCACGCGAAGCCCGTAGCGAAGCGGCCGGCATGCTGAACCAGGTCGCCGCGATCAACGCCTCGCTGGGCGACGGCATGCGCGAGGTCTCGATGTGCGGCCACGCCATCGACGCCAGCGTCGCCGAGGCCGTCCGCTCGCTGCAGTTCGAAGACATCGCCACCCAGTCGCTGGGCAGCGCGACCACGCATCTGGACCGCCTGACCGCCATCAACAAGGAAGCGCTCGCCCTGCAGGAACTGCTGCACCGTTCGGGCGGCGCCACCGACAACGAACTGCTCAGCGCACTGCGCCTGATCGGCAACCGCCTGCGCGACCAGCGCACCGAATGGGAGCGTCCGCCGCACAAGCCGGTCGCGCAGCAGAACATGGGCGCGGGTACGGTCGAACTGTTCTGATCGCGCATCCCGCTGGACACGATTGAAGCTGATGGGGCGGCCTAGGGCCGCCCCATCGCGTTTCCGGCCCTCGGGTGCACGACCCGGAAGCCGCGCTGGCATACTGCGGCCACGCCCGCAACGTGTGCCTCGATGCCGACTTCGCCGTCCTCCGCCCAACTGCTGCTGCAGCTGTTCCGCCTGCAGGAAGCCGATCGTCACCGCGTTGGCCGTGCCCTGCACAACCAGGTCGGGCAGTCGCTGTCGGCGATCCGCATGGGCGCGCATCTGGTGCAGTCCGAGGATGATCCGGAGATCCGTCAGGAAGACCTGCACGAAATCATCCGCGCCAGCGACGAGGCCGTCGCCCTCGTGCGCGAGCTGCACGCGACGCTGCATCCGCCGCAACTGGACTCGATCGGCCTGGATGCCGCCCTGCGTGCCGAACACGAGCGGCTGTTTCCCGGCGCAGCCCTCGCACTGGCGGCCTTGCCGCATTCCCTTGCGGCGGACAGCGCACTGGTCGCGTTCCGCATCGCGCAGACCGTGATGCGCGCCGCCTCGGAGGCGGACAACCCGCTGATCCTGGTACTGGCTGGCGATGAGAACGCGTCGGGGGCGATGACCCTCGACATGCAGTCGGATGCCGACATCGACCGCGCAGACCTGCCCCTCCTGCAGGCGCTGGCAGCCATGGTGGATGGCAGGCTCGACGCCATGACGGGCACGCACTGGCGACTTCGCCTACCCTATGGCCCCACGTCCACCGACCCCAGCGATTCCGCGTGAATTCCGAGCACGCCCACCTGCCCCGCCTGCCGCGCCTCGGCGCCGGCGAACCCGACCTGCAGCGGATGGTCGACGCCGCCACGGCGGAAGGCACGCCGTTGATGCTGCTCTACATCGACATCGACCACTTCCGCTCGATCAACGAGAACATGGGTGTGGAAGTCGGCGACGAGGCGCTGGCGATCCTGAGCGACCGCCTGCAGCAGGCACTGGGACCCGAAGCGCGCGCCTGGCGCCACGGCAGCGACGAGTTCATCGTGGCGGTGCCGCGCGTACCGGGCACACTGCCGCCGGAGCGCTTCGGCGACCTGTTGCGCGAGCAGATCGAACTGCCGATGACGGTGCTGCCGTACACGCTGTTCCTCACCGGCACGCTCGGCGTGGCGCTGTGTCCCGAACACGCGGACACCGCCTCGGGCCTGCTGCAGTGCGCGGAAAGCGCGATGGAACAGGCCAAGCACGAAGGCATGAACCTGGTGCGCCTATACCGGCGCGGTGCGGCGATCACCGCGCGCAGCGACAGCATCATCGCGCGGCAGATCGTCAACGCCATCCATCACAACGAACTGCGCCTGTTCTACCAGCCGCAGATCAACGCACATGACGGCCGGGTGGTCGGCATGGAGACGCTGCTGCGGTGGTACTCGCCTGCCCTGGGCCTGCTGGTGCCGGAGCGCTTCATGCACGTGGCCGAGAAGCTCGGCGTGATCGTGCAGATCGGCGACTGGGTGCTGCGCAACGCGTTCAAGCAGGCGCGCGTCTGGCGCGACTGGGGCTTCGACGACTTCGAGATCGCGGTCAATGTCTCCACCTTGCAGCTGCTGCGGCCCAGCTTCGTGTCCGAAGTGCTGGAGTCGATGCAGGAAGCCGGCATCCCGCCGCAGATGGTGGTGCTGGAAGTGCGCCAGAACGCGCTGGCCAAGGACATGAACCTGGTCCACCGCACGCTGGCGCAGCTGCACCGCGAGGGCGTGCGGCTGACGCTGGACGATTTCGGCATGGGCGACTCCAACCTGGATTCGCTGGTGCGCTTCTCGGTGGACAAGATCAAGATCGACCGCAATTTCGTGAAGGGCGTGCCGTCGGGCAACCGCGAGGTCGCCATCACCTGCGCCATCATCGCGATGGGACACCAGCTGGGCATGAAGGTCATCGCGCACGGCGTGGAAACCGACACCCAACTCGGTTTCCTGCGCCGCAACCAGTGCGACATGTTCCAGGGCCACCTGTTCGGTGAACCGATGTCGGCCGAGGACGCCGGTGCCGTGCTGCGCCGCCGTTACCTGCGCGCGGACGCGTTCGCCGCCACCAAGCCCGACCGCACGCTGCTGCTGCTGGACGACGAGGAGAACATCCTGCGTTCGCTGGTGCGCCTGTTCCGTCGCGACGGCTACCGCATCCTCGCCGCCAGCAACGTCACCGATGCGTTCGAGCTGCTGGCGACCAACGACGTGCAGGTCATCCTGTCCGACCAGCGCATGTCGGACATGAGCGGCACCGAGTTCCTCGGCCGCGTGCGCCTGCTGTATCCGGACACGGTGCGGCTGGTGCTGTCCGGCTACACCGACCTGGCGACGGTGACCGAGGCGATCAACCGCGGCGAGATCTACCGCTTCCTGACCAAACCGTGGAACGACGACGATCTGCGCGAGCACATCCGCCAGGCCTTCACCACCTACGAGAACCAGCCGCACCACCGCGCGCATGCCTGACAGCGGCACGACGACGGACAGCTGGTGCCTGTACCTGCTGGAATGCCGCAACGGCGCCTTCTACGCCGGCATCACCAATCGCCTGGACGCGCGCTACGCCGCGCATGTCGCCGGCACCGGCGCGAAGTACACGCGTGCGAATCCGCCGGTGCGGGTGCTGGCGAGCCGCGCGTATCCGGACCGCAGTGCCGCCTCGCGTGCGGAGGCGCAGCTGAAGCGATTGCCCAGGGCGAAGAAGCTCGCCTTCTTCGAATCGCGCTGACGTGGATGCAAATGCAGATGTGGGAGCGACGTAAGTCGCGAACGCGAGAACCGAACTATTGTGATGGCGTCGAACGCACCTCAGGCCCGTCGCACGGATCACGTTTCATGACGACCGGGCTTCATGATCGCGACTAACGTCGCTCCCACACCTACAAGCATCGGATCGCTTAAGCCGCGTCGGCGGCCGGCTGGCGGATCGGCAGCGTGATGCGGAAGCAGGCACCGGCACCGGGCACGTTGCGCGCCTCGATGCGACCGTTGTGCTTCTTGACGATGCCGTAGGAGATCGACAGGCCCAGGCCGGTGCCGCTGCCGACCGGCTTGGTGGTGAAGAACGGATCGAAGATGCGCTGCAGGATCTCGTCGGGAATGCCGTGGCCGCTGTCCTGGACATCGATCCAGACCTCGTCGCCCTCCACTCCCGTGCTCACGGTGATCGTGCCGCGCTCGTCGATGGCATGACTGGCGTTGAGCAGGATGTTCATGAACACCTGGTTCAACTCGGACGGCCGGCACTGCACCAGCGGCAGCTTGCCGTAATGCTTCTCCAGCGTGACCTTGTACTTCAGCTCGTTCCAGATGATGTTGATGGTGGAGTCGAGCCCGGCGTGCAGGTCGGCGGATTTCCAGCTGTCGTCGCGGCCGGAATAGGAGAAGTCCTTCAGGTTGCGCACGATCGCGGTAACGCGCTCGATGCCCTCGCGCGACTCGGACATCAACTGCGGCAGGTCGCCGGTGATGAAGTCGATGTCGGCACGCGCCCGCAAGTCCTCGATCTCGGACAGCATCGCCTTGGGATCGGGCAGGCGGAGCGCCCGTTCGTAGAGCTCGATCAGTGAGAACAGGCTGTGCAGGTACTCCTGCAGCGAGCCGAGGTTGGAATGCACGTAGCCGATGGGGTTGTTGATCTCGTGCGCTACGCCGGCCGCCAGTTGGCCGATCGACGCCATCTTCTCCGATTGCACCAGCTGTTCCTGCGCACCGGCCAGTCGCACCAGCGTCTGGCGCAGCTGCGCGTGGCGGCGTTGCAGTTCCTGCTGCCGCGCATGCGCTTCGCTGACGTCGTGGAACACCACCATGCAGTGGCCACCGCCGGGATTGTCGTGGAAATACGCGCGCACCTGCAGCACCAGGCCATCGGCCAGCGTCAGGTCGCCGTTCCAGCGCCCGGATTCGCGGGCGGTGCGGATCGCGTCCGCAGGCAGCAAACGGGACAACGCATCGAGTGCATCGGCTTCATCGCCCACGAGCGCGCAGGCCGCGGCGTTGGCGTGCAGGGGACGTGCATCGCCACGGCACAGCAGGTAGCCATCGTCCATCAGTTCGGCCAGCGCCTTCAGATCGGCGAAGCTGGGGATGTCGTCCGCGGTGCAGCTGGCGGAGGGGGGATTCGGGGCTGAGGGTGTGGCCACGGATGCATCGGGTGGCGGCGATGGGGCGCCAGTATCCGGCGCGGCCGCAGGGGCGGCAAGGTGCGGTGTCGCAGTTTGCGGATCGGGCACCGGGCTCAGGCCACGGCGATCGGGCGCGGCGCGGTGGTCGTCGAGGTCTGGCCCTGCGCGTCGTAGGCGCCGTGGCTTTCGGTGCGGCCGAGGTGGCGCAGCGCCCAGTTCACTTCGCGACGGCGACGCGCGAGCAGGATGCCGTTCGCATGGTTTTTCTCGGCCAGGTCGGCCAGGCTTTCGCGCAGGTCGTCGGGGAAGCCGAAGCCGGCGGCTGCGGTCTCCAGCGCGCGCAGCGCGTCCAGCTTGTCCTGGGTACAGCGCACGAGCGCTTCCACGTCGTGCTCGACGATGGCGCGACGCTCCTCTTCCAGGGCCGTGGACAGTCGCTGGAGGGACGCGTGGTTCATCGTGCTCAGCCGCCCAGCTGGTCTTCCAGGCCAAGCATGCCGTCGGCGATCGCCTCGGCGTTGATCTTGTACGTGCCGGACTGCAGCGCTTCGCGCACGGCCGCCACGCGGGCTTCGTTGATCGCCGGCGCCGTGGCCAGTTCGCGCTGCATCGCCTGCAGGCTGGTGGCTTCACCGGTCAGACGCAGGCTGTCGCCCGCCGCACTGGCTTCCACGGGGCTGGAACGATCGGCGCCGGCGGATGCGACACGGCCACTTACGGGGCCCGTGGTGCGGATGGCGGCAGGGGGAGTGCCTTCGATTTTCTGGTTCATGTCAGTCACCTGTAACAGGGTTCATAGGAGTTATCGGCCGCCACCCGGTGGACTTTAGTGACGGATCGCACAATTCCGAGGGGACGCCGGATTCTGCCCGATGTCCTTCCACCCAGCGTCGGTATCGGCCCCTTCCAGGACATCTTGAGGGCGAATGTGGAATTTTTTTCATCGACTCACCCAGACGTCGCCGCCCGCACCCACGATGCCCTGCACCACACGGCGCGAAGACAGGTTCTCGACGGTCACCCGCTCGTTCTCGCCGGCATCGGCCAGCGCCTTGCCGGCCACGCGGACTTCCACGCCACCCCGACGGGATACCAGCGCCACGTTGTCGCCGCGACGTATGAGGCGCTGCGCGACCAGGTCCGTCGACGCCAGCACCGCGCCGGCCGGCAGCATGCGCCGGGCGACGCGGCCTACGGCCTGCGCCGGATCGGCGACGGCGGCACCCACGATACGCGAGGCGTCGCGGCGCTCGGCGACGAAGGCGTCGGCGGTGATTGTTTCGCCAGGCGCGATTCCCCGCGCCAGCACCAGGACGGTCTGGCTGCGGCGCACGCGCACCGGCACGAACAGGCGCCAGCCGGCATCCTGCGGGCAACTGACCTCCACGCTGCTGCTCCCCTGCACGCGCGCGACCAGCGCGGCGCCACAGCGCGGCAGGCGCAGGGCCGGATCGAGCGTGGCATCGGCCTCGCTGCCGGGAGGCAAGGCACCGATGGCAGCGGCCTTGATGCTGTCGACCGGCTGGAAATCCGCGGCCAGCACGGCGCACGCGGTCAGTCCGCCGATCAGGGCGGTGGTCAGGCGCAGCAGCATGGGTGGGCTCCGGTGGTTCATCGGCGAGGAAGGTGCAAGCGGTGTGCCAGAAGCCGTCCCCTCTTAGGGCCTTCGGCGTGAGGTTTCTTGACGCTGGGGTTTGGTGCCGCTCGCCGCGGAGGCCTTCTTTCTTTGCTTGTGCAAAGAAAGAAGCAAAGAAACACACCCCAGGCGGCACGCCCGGCGCTACGCGCCGGGTCCGCGAGCGGGCCGGGAATTTTCGTATGGCACCTCCATGTGCCATACGAAAACGCCGTCATCCATGACGGCGCCCTTCGGGTTTTATCCGTCCCACTCGCCGTGCCTCATGGGGACCCGGAAGCAACGGCAGCGGCGAAAACGAGCGTCGACCCATCAGCTACAGCTTTGGGCCCCCTGAGGGCCGGCAGTCACAGCGGGCAAAACCCGCAGGGCGGCGCACAAGGATGTGCGCCGTTTTCGTACGGGGCAGGATGCCCCGCACGAAAATTCCCGCTGGGACTGCGAACCCGCCGCGCAGCGGCGGGCGGACCGCCGGGGTGTGCTTTCTTTGCTTACTTTCTTTGCACAAGCAAAGAAAGTAAGGCCCCCGCGGCGAGCGGCACCATGCCGGCACCTCAAAGGAACGATCCCGGCAGGCCCAGGAATCCAACGCGGCGGCGTGGGCAGGCCAATGCCCCGCACAGGCAACAGACTTCGTTGGCCCACTCCACAACCCCTCTCCCGCAGGGAGAGGGGCTTCACAGCTTCGGCAGCCCCCTCAAGAGCCCTCCCCCCCGGCCGATATGCTGGACATGACCCAGGACCTGCTCAACCGCATCGACCAGCGCACCCGCCTGGCCGGCCACAACCGCCTCGCCCTGCTGCTGTTCCGCCTGGGCGGGCGTCAGCTTTTTGGCGTCAACGTCTTCAAGGTGCAGGAAGTGCTGCGCCGCCCGGGCCTGTTCCAGCTGCCCGGCCTGCCCTCCGAATTCGTCGGCGTGGCGGACGTGCGCGGGCGGTCCGTGCCGGTGCTCGATCTGGGCCTGAGCATCCGCCACCCCGAGCGCGACCCGAATCCCGAGAATGCCCCCAACTACCTGGTGGTCACCGAGTTCAACCGCTCGGTGCAGGGCTTCCTGGTCAGCGGCGTGGAGCGCATCGTCAACATCGCGGTGGAGGACATCCATCCGCCGCCGGAGCTGGGCGCGGAAAACAGCTTCCTGACCGCGGTGACGCGGTTCCAGGGCGAATTGATCCAGGTGATCGACGTGGAAAGCGTGCTGGCCGACATCTGCCAGTCGCGCATGGACGCCACGCTCGCGCCGGAAATGGCCCTGCCGGCCGACGCCCCGCCGATGCAGGTGCTGGTGGTCGACGATTCCCGCGTGGCGCGCTCGCAGATCCGCAGCGTGCTGGAGCAACTGGGCGTCACCGCCACCCTGCTCTCCGATGGCCGCCAGGCGCTGGACCATCTCTTGCAGGTGCACGCCGCCGGCGAGAACCCGGCCGATCGCTACGCCATGGTCATCTCCGACATCGAGATGCCGGCCATGGACGGCTACACACTGACGACGGAAATCCGGCGCCATCCCGGCCTGGCCGGCCTGTACGTGCTGCTGCACACGTCCCTGTCGGGCGTATTCAACAACGCCATGGTCGAACGGGTGGGCGCCAATGCCTTCGTGGCCAAGTACAGCCCGCACGAGCTGGCCGAACACGTGCTGTTCCGCCTGAACCAGGTGGCGGCGGCAAGAATGGCCGCCTGACGGCGTAGAGCGGAGCTTGCTCCGCTGGCGGTCGGACAGGATCCCACGCCCGGCCGTAAAGCAGTCGAGCAAGCTCGACTCTACGGCTTCCTGTCCAGAAGCTCGCGCTGAGCGCGCGTTCTGGCACACGCCTTGCACCTGCCCCGGCAACGGTCTGCCGGAGCGGTGCCATGTCCAATCCCATCTCCAATTACCTGGGTGTCCACGCGGCGGCCCTGCCGTTGCGTGAGCAGCGGATGCAGCTGATCGCCAGCAACCTGTCCAATGCGGACACGCCCAACTTCAAGGCCAAGGACCTGGACTTCCAGGCCGCGCTGGAACAGGCCGCCGCCAAGGCCGCCCCGTTGCGGAGCACCAGCGAGCAGCACATGACCCTGCTCAACGCCTCGCCGCGCATCTTCGAGCGCGACGGCGTGCAACCCAGCCTGGACGGCAACACCGTCGACGCCGATACCGAGCGCGCCGCCTACGGCCGCGCGGCGCTGGAGTACCGCGCCTCGCTGAGCTTCATCGAATCCAAGGTGCGCACCATGCTCACCGCGATCACCGGCCAGTAAGGAGGCATGCCATGAGCAACCTGCCCATCTTCGACGTCGCCGGGTCCGCGCTGCAGGCGCAGTCCGTGCGCCTGAACACCATCGCCAGCAATCTCTCCAACGCCGACTCCATCGCCTCCTCGCCGGACGCGGTCTACAAGCCGATCGAGCCGATCTTCCAGGCGCGCAAGCTCAATGCGGACGGCTCGCTGACCTCGGTGCAGGTGAAGGAGATCACGCAGAGCGAAGCACCGCCGATCAAACGCTACGAGCCGGGCCACCCGATGGCCGACGGCGATGGCTACGTCTATGCGCCGGATGTGGATCCGGTCGCGCAGATGGTCAACCTGATCTCCGCCTCGCGCGGCTACCAGGCTGGCGTGGAAGTGTTGAACACCGCCAAGGAACTCGCCCTGGCCACCCTGACGATGGGCCGCTGATGCGCCCCTCCCCTGACCGAGCACGCGCATGACCACTGTCAACGGCGATCCGTTTGCCGCCCTCAACACCAGCGGCACCGGTGCGACCCCGAAGAAGAAGGCCGACACCCTGGGTCAGGCCGACTTCATGCGGCTGATGACCGAGCAGCTGAGCAACCAGGATCCGCTGAAGCCGCTGTCCAACAGCGAGTTCGTCGCCCAGCTGGCGCAGTTCTCCACCGTGCAGGGCATCAGCGACCTCAACAGCACCGTCAACGGCTTCACCGCCGCGCTGACCGGCGACCAGGTGCTGAAAGGCGCCGCGCTGGTCGGCCATTCGGTGGTGGTGCCGTCCGAATCCATCGCCCTGCCCGCCTCCGGCAACGCCACCGGGCTGGTGATGTCGCCCGGCGCCGGCAAGGTGACCTTCGAGATCAAGGATGCCAGCGGCGTGGTCGTGGACACCGTCGAGGTCGAAGCGACCGGCAAGGGCGAGACCGCGTTCTCCTGGGACGGCCTGAAGGCCAACGGCGAACGCGCCGAGGCCGGCAAGTACTCGATCAAGGCCACCCATACCGCGACCGACGGTACCGGCACCGCACTCAACACCTACGTCGACGCCACCGTGGAAAGCGTGACCATCGGCTCCGACGGCCTGTACCTCAACCTGCCCGGCCTGGGCACCGCCCCGCTCGACTACGTGCTGCGCATCGGCAAGTCGACGTCCTGACACCCACGCTCCCACCGCATCCCGCAAGGAGTCTTCCATGGCATTCCAAAGCTCGCTGTCCGGCATGAGAGCGGCCAACGCCGACCTCAACGTCACCTCGCACAACATCGCCAACGTCAACACCACCGGCTTCAAGGAGTCGCGCGCGGAGTTCGCCGAGGTGTTCTCCACCACGGGCTACGGCCTCACGCGCAACAACGTCGGTGCCGGCGTGCGCCTGACCAATGTCGCCCAGCAGTTCTCGCAGGGCGACATCAACCAGACCGGGCGCTACCTGGACCTTGCGATCGACAAGGAAGGTTTCTTCACCGTCAACAACAACGGCACCAACGTCTACACGCGTGCCGGCAACTTCCAGCGCGATCCGGCCGGCTACGTGACCACGCCGGAAGGCTATCGCCTGCAGGTGTTCCCGCCGCGCGCCGACGGTGTCGGCTTCGACACCGGCAACATGACCGACCTGCGCCTGCTGACCACGGACAGCCCGCCCTCGCCGACCACCAACGTCGAACTGGGCGTCACCCTGCCTGGCAATGCCGCGCAGCCGACGATCACGCCGTTCTCGCCGACCGACAGCGCCAGCTACAACGAAACCACCTCGGTCACCGTGTACGACTCGCTGGGCGTGGCCCACCAGCAGACCGTCTACTACGTGAAGACGCCGAATCCGAACGAGTGGCAGATGCACACCTACGTGGACGGCGCCTCGATGGGTGCGCCGACCACCGTGCAGTTCGACAACAACGGCACCCTGACCGCACCCGCCAACGGCCAGATCGCGTTGGCGCCGTTCACGCCCAGCACCGGCGCCGGCGTGCTGAACATGACGCTGGACATCAGCGGCACCACCCAGTACGGCGAGCAGTTCTCCAAGCGCATCCAGAACCAGGACGGCTACGCCACCGGCAAACTCAACGAGTTCAGCGTGTCCGAAACCGGCGTGGTCTACGCGCGTTACTCCAACGGCGTCGATCGCCCGATCGGCCAGGTCGCGCTGGCGAACTTCAGCAACCCGCAAGGCCTGGTGTCGCAGGGCAACAACACCTGGACGCACAGCCATGCATCCGGCGAGCCGCGCATCGGCGCACCGGGTACGTCGGATTTCGGCCAGGTGGCTGCCGGCGCGCTCGAGGCCTCGACCGTCGACCTGACCGAGCAGCTGGTCAACATGATCGTGGCGCAACGCAACTTCCAGGCCAACTCGCAGGCCATTTCCACGCAGGACCAGATCACCCAGGCGGTGATCAACATCCGCTGATCCGGCCGACGCCGACGGAGACTGACGCATGGACAAGGCCCTTTACGTCGCGATGACCGGCGCCCGCGCTTCGCTGCAGGCGCAGGGCACCGTGTCGCACAACCTGGCCAACGTGGACACCAAGGGCTTCAAGGCCGCACTGGCCGGCACCGAGGCGTTCAAGATCCAGGGCCAGGGCTTTCCCTCGCGCGTGGACGCGGTGCTGATCGATCCCGGCTTCGACGGGCGCACCGGTTCGCAGATGGTCACCGGGCGCTCGCTGGACGTCTCGCTGCAGCCGAACCGCTGGATGGCGGTGCAGGCTGCCGACGGCGGTACGGCGTATACGCGCAACGGCGAGCTGAGCGTCACCCCGAACGGCCAGCTGGTCACCGCCGGCGGCCGTGCGGTGCTGGACGACAACGGCAACCCGATCGCGGTGCCGCCGGCGCAGTCGATCGACATCGGCGCCGACGGCACGGTGTCGATCATTCCGCAGGGCGAAGGCCCGCAGACGATGGCCATCGTCGGCCGCATGCGCATCGTGGAAGCGGCGCAGTCGCAGCTGGCCCGCGGTGGCGACGGGCTGATGCGTCCGAAGGATCCGCAGGCACCGACCCTGCCCGTCGCCAATGGCAACAGCCTGACGATGGGCGTGCTGGAAGGCAGCAACGTGGATGCGGCCGGTGCGCTGGTGCAGATGATCCAGTTGCAGCGGCAGTTCGAGATGCAGGTGAAGGTGATCCGCAGTGGCGACGAGATGGCGCAGTCGTCGAACCAGTTGCTGCGCCTCGGCGGCTGACGCCGCTTGAGCCCCTCTCCCACCGGGAGAGGGGTTGGGGTGAGGGGCGACGGAGTCTGTTCCCTTCCCTATCGTTGGCATCGACCACGTCCTCAATGCCCTTGGTTTCGTGGCCTTGCGGGGCAGTCTTTCTTTTTCTGGATGCATGGCGCCGCTCGCCGCGGAGGCCCTACTTTCTTTGCTTGTGCAAAGAAAGTAGGCAAAGAAAGCACACCCCGGCGGTCCGCCCGCCGCAAGCGGCGGGTGCGCAGTCCCGACGGGAATTTTCGGACGGGGCATCCTGCCCCGGCCGAAAACGGCGCACATCCTTGTGCGCCGCCCTACGGGTTTTACCCGCCGGGACTGCCGGACCTCAGGGGGCCCAAGAGCCACCCCAGATAACTCCGACGAGGGCTTTGCTCCGCTGCTGCCTTCGGGCCCCCATGAGGCACGGCGAGTGGGCTGGGTAAAACCCGAAGGGCGCCGTCATGGATGACGGCGTTTTCGTATGGCACAGGGATGTGCCTTACGAAAATTCCCGGCCCGCTCGCGGACCCGGAGCGCAGCGGAGGGCGTGCCGCCTGGGGTGTGTTTCTTTGCTTCTTTCTTTGCACAAGCAAAGAAAGAAGGCCCCCGCGGCGAGCGGCGCCATGCCGGCAACCCCAAAAGAACCATCCCGACGGGCCCAGACATCCAACGCAAGACCTTGGACAGGCCAACGGCTCGCACAGGCACCGGACTCCATCGCCCCTCACCCCAACCCCTCTCCCGCAGGAAGAGGGGCTAGAACGACGGCTTTCCGCCACATCAGCGCCACGGCCATGACCCCCGTCGCACTTCGGCCCAATCGCCCGCGCCAGAACCACGACACCCGTTTCGGCACAGGACTTGCCTGAGAGGAGGCGAGGAACCGCGCCACGCGATTCCACCCCTTCCATCCGCGAGGAACCACGCCATGAACCAAGCCCTCTGGGTCGCCAAGACCGGACTGGACGCGCAACAGACGCGCATGTCCGTGGTCTCCAACAACCTGGCCAACACCAACACCACCGGCTTCAAGCGCGACCGCGCCAGCTTCGAAGACCTGCTGTACCAGCAGGTCCGCCAGCCCGGCGGTTCCACCTCCTCGCAGACCCAGCTGCCGTCCGGCCTGCAGCTCGGCACCGGCGTGCGCGTCGTGTCGACCTCCAAGGATTTCCAGCAGGGCAACCCGCAGCAGACCGGCCGCGCGCTGGACGTCATGGTCAACGGCCGCGGCTTCTTCGAAGTGCTGCTACCCGACGGCTCGCCGGCCTACACGCGCGACGGCTCGTTCCAGATCAACGCGCAGGGCGAGCTGGTCACCAACAGCGGCTATCCGGTGCAGCCCGGCATCCAGGTCCCGGAAGGCGCGCAGTCGCTGACCATCGGCAACGACGGCACCGTCAGCGTGACGATGGCCGGCCAGGCGCAGGCGCTGGAGATCGGCTCGCTGACGCTGACCGACTTCGTCAATCCGTCGGGCCTGCAGGCCAAGGGCGAGAACCTCTACGTCGAGACCACCGCCTCCGGTCCGGCCCAGAACGGCACACCTGGCCTCAATGGGCTGGGCAGCGTCGTGCAGGGCTCGCTGGAAGGCTCCAACGTCAACGTGGTGGAAGAGCTGGTCAGCATGATCGAAACCCAGCGCGCCTACGAAATGAATGCCAAGGCGATCTCCACCACCGACTCGATGCTCGGTTACCTCAACAACAACGTCTGACGTCGCACCCACCCGACACGCCACGAGACACGCCATGAAGCGCTCCACGTCCGCCACCACCCTCGCCTGCGCACTGATGCTGCTGCCGGGCTGTGCACGCTATGTTGGCGACGTGCGCCCCTACGCACCGATGCAGCCGATCCAGCCCATCGTTGCTGCGCAGGCACCGGCGACCGCCGGTTCCATCTACCGCGCCGGCCCCGGCCTGAACCTCTATGCCGACCGCCGCGCGCGCGACGTGGGCGACCTGCTGACGATCAGCCTGGTGGAGAACACCACGGCGCAGACCTCGGCCACCACCTCGGTGGACAAGAAGAGCGAGATCGCGCTGGCCGCGCCGAACATCGCCGGTGCACCGGTCACGCTCAACGGCCGCGACATTCTCAGCGCGTCGGTCAATGGCGACCGCGGCTTCAACGGCACCGGCAACAGCGCGCAGAGCAACCGCCTGCAGGGCAGCGTGACGGTCACCGTGATCCAGCGCCTGCCAAACGGCAACCTGGTCGTGCAGGGCCAGAAGAACATGCGCCTGAACCAGGGCGACGAGCTGGTGCAGATCCAGGGCATCGTGCGCCCGGCCGACATCAATCCGGACAACACGATCTCTTCCGGCAAGGTCGCCGACGCGCGCATCGCCTACGGCGGCCGCGGCGCCATCGCGCAGTCCAATTCGATGGGCTGGCTGGGCCGCTTCTTCAATTCCCCGATCTTCCCGAACTGAGCCTCGCGTGATGGACACCAACGACACCGATCGCGTTGCGCCGCAGAACACGAAGAAGCCGCGCCGCATCGACACCTACACCCTGCTCGGCCTGCTGGCGTGGATCGGCCTGGTGCTGATCTGCCTGGCGCCCGCCGCCCGCGCCGAGCGCATCAAGGACCTGGCCCAGGTCGGCGGCGTGCGCAGCAACCCGCTGGTCGGCTACGGCCTGGTCGTGGGTCTGGATGGCAGCGGCGACCGCACCAGCCAGGCGCCCTTCACCGTGCAGAGCCTGAAGAACATGCTGGGCGAGCTGGGCGTCAACATCCCGGCCAACGTCAATCCGCAGCTTAAGAACGTGGCGGCCGTGGCGATCCACGCCGATCTGCCCGCTTTCGCCAAGCCCGGCCAGCCGATCGACATCACCGTGTCCTCGATCGGCAACGCCACCTCGTTGCGCGGCGGCAGCCTGCTGATGGCCCCGCTGCGCGGCGCCGACGGCGAGGTCTACGCGATCGCGCAGGGTAACCTGATCGTCGGCGGTTTCGGCGCGCAGGGCAAGGATGGTTCGCGCGTGTCGGTCAACGTGCCGAGCGTGGGCCGCATTCCCAACGGCGCCACCGTCGAACGCGCCATTCCCAATGCGCTGGACAGCGGCGCGGATACCGTCACCCTCAACCTGCATCGCGCCGACTTCACCACCGTCTCGCGCATGGTCGCCGCGCTGGACCAGAACTTCGGCAGCGGCAGCGCCTACGCCGTCGACGCGGTGACGGTCGCCGTGCGCGCGCCGGCCGACATCTCGCGTCGCGTCAACTTCCTCGCCCAGGTCGAGAACCTGGAACTGACGCCGGGCAGCGCGCCGGCCAAGGTCATCGTCAATGCACGCACCGGCACCGTAGTGATCGGCGCGCAGGTGCAGGTGATGCCGGCGGCGGTGACGCACGGTTCGCTGACGGTGACGATCACCGAGTCGGCCAACGTCAGCCAGCCGAACGAATTCTCCCGCGGCGGCCAGACCGTCATCACGCCGCAGTCCAGCGTGTCGGTCAACCAGGAAGGCAGCCGCATGTTCAAGTTCGAGGGCGGCACCTCGCTGGACGAGATCGTCCGCGCCGTCAACGAAGTGGGCGCCGCGCCCGGCGACCTCATCGCGATCCTGGAAGCCCTGAAGCAGGCCGGCGCCTTGCGCGCGGAGCTCGAGGTGATCTGACATGGCCAGCATGCCCATCGGAACGCTGAATCCCTCGCTGTCGCTGGCCGATGCCGGCGGCAAGCCGGACAACGCACGCATCCACGACGTCGCGAAGAAGCTGGAAGGCCAGTTCGCGCAGATGATGATCAAGTGCATGCGCGAGGCCGGCTTCGGCGATTCGCTGTTCCCGGGCGAAAACCAGGTCTTCCGCGACATGTACGACCAGCAGCTCGCCACCGCGATGTCGCAGGGGCGCGGGCTGGGCCTGGCGCCGATGATCGCGCGCCAGTTGGGCGCCACCGATGCCGCCACGCCTGCCGTCCCCGCCAGCACCGCGCTGTCGGCGTACAAGCGCCTGCTGCCGGGCGGAGAAGCCGATTCGATGCTCGATGCCATCGCCGGCCGCGGCATCGGCAGCAGTGCGCGCGACACCAACGCCCTGCCCGGCACCGTCACGCTGGAGACCATCACCGTGCGCCCGGATGCCGCGGCGTGCGACGAAGTGGAACAGGTCGCGTCTGCCGATGCGTCCAAGTACGCACGCAACACGCCGGAACGCTTCGTCGCCGAGATCTGGGACCACGCCAAGCAGGCGGCGAAGGAACTGGGCGTCGACCCGCGGGCGCTGGTCGCACAGGCCGCGCTGGAAACCGGTTGGGGCAAGCGCCAGATCAAGACCGGCGACGGCGACAGCGCGCACAACCTGTTCGGCATCAAGGCCACCGGCTGGAAGGGCGAGCGCGCCCGCACCGCCACGCATGAATACACCAACGGCGTGAAGCACACCGAGACCGCGGACTTCCGCGCGTACGCGTCGCCCGCCGAAAGTTTCGCCGACTACGTGCGGCTGCTGAAGAACAACCCACGCTACCAGCAGGCGCTCGCGGCCGGCAAGGACATCGCCGGCTTCGCGCGCGGCCTGCAGCGCGCCGGCTACGCCACCGATCCCACCTACGCCAACAAGATCGCCTCGATCGCCAACGGCCCGACCCTCGGCAAGGTGCTGTCGGCGATCGGCGACACCGTCGGCGGCAAGGTCGGCAACGTCGTGGGCAACGCCATCGGCAACGCGCTGCGGCGCTGACCTGGGGATAACGCATGTCGAACCTACTCGCCACCGGCAGCAGCGCCCTGATCGCCTTCCAGCGCGCCCTGTCCACCGTCGGCCACAACGTCGCCAACATCAACACGCCGGGCTACTCGCGCCAGCGCGTGGAGTTCGAGGCGCGCGACGGCACCTACTTCGGCTACGGCTACCAGGGCAACGGCGTGCAGATCGTCGACGTCCGCCGGATGGCCGATTCGCTGGCCACCTCGCGCCTGCTCGACAGCGGCGGCGAACTCGCGCGCCTGCAACAGCTGTCCACGCTGTCCACGCGCATGGACCAGCTGTTCTCCGAGAAGGCGACCGGCATCGGCGCGCCGTGGTCCAGCTTCTTCGATTCGGTCAATGCGCTGTCGTCGAATGCCGCCGGTTCGGCCGACCGTGAAAGCGTGCTGGCGCAGGCCAATGCGCTGGTCACCCGCTTCCGCCAGATGGACCAGCACCTCGATGGGCTCGACACCGAAGTCAACGCGGGCCTGACCGCCGCCACCGGTGAAGTGAACCGGCTGGCCAAGGAAATCGCCCAGCTCAATGGCCGCATCGGCGGCAGCAGCAGTCCGTCGGGCGACCTGCTGGACCGTCGCGACCAGTTGATCAGCGAACTGGTGGGCTACACCGGCGGCAACGCGGTCGTGCAGGACGGCGGCTTGGTCAACGTCTTCAGCGCCGGCGGCCAGCCGCTGGTGGTGGGCGCCACCGCCAGCACGCTGGTGACCGTGCCCGATCCATACCGCCCCGAGCGCCTGCAGGTGGCGCTGGAAACCAATGGCCAACGCACCACGCTGGACAAGCGTGCGCTCGGCGGCCAGATCGGCGGCCTGCTCGAATTCCGCACCACGGTGCTGGACCCGGCCGCGGCCGAGCTCGGCCGCGTCGCCACCTCGCTGGCGCAGACGTTCAACGCCGGCCACCGCGCCGGTATGGACCAGTACGGCCAGCTGGGCACCGATTTCTTCAACCTGCCGGCGCCGCGCATTTCATCGAATGCAGGCAATACCGGCAACGCGGCGCTGCAGACCTCCGTCGGCAGCACGGGCGCGCTCAGCGCGCAGAACGTGCTGCTGCGCTTCGACGGCGCCGCCTGGGTGGCGACGAATCCCGACACCGGCGCCAGCATTCCGATGACCGGCACCGGCACGGCCACCGATCCGCTGGTGGTCAACGGGATCGAGGTGCGGCTCGCGCCCGGCACCACACCGGGCACCAACGACCGCTTCCTGCTGCAGCCGACCGCGGGCGCGGCCGGCAACCTCAGCGTGGCCATCACCGATCCCGCGCGCATCGCCGCGGCGACGCCGGTCAAGGCCAACACCGACCTCGCCAATACCGGCAGCGGCAAGGTCAGCGGCCTGAAGGTCACCGACGCCGCCAACACTAACCTGCTGGCGCCGGTCGACATCGAGTTCATCGACGCCTCCCAGTACACGATCAACGGCACCGGTCCGTTCCCCTACACGCCTGGCCAGACCGTGGCCTACAACGGCTGGAGCGTGGTGCTGGATGGCGCGCCCGCCGCAGGCGACAGCTTCCGCGTGGGCCCCACCGGCGCGAACTCCAGCGACAACGGCAACGCCAAGCTGCTGTCCAACCTGGACGATGCGCGCGTACTCAACGGCGGCACGCTGACGCTCAACGGCGCCATCGGCGGACTGACCACGCAGGTCGGTTCGGCGGCACGCCAGGCGGACTATTCCGCGCAGGCACAGCAGGTCATCCACGACCAGGCGCAGGCCTCGCGCGATGCGATTTCCGGCGTGAACCTGGACGAGGAAGCCGCCGACCTGATGCGTCTGCAGCAGGCCTATCAGGCCGCGTCGCAGATCATCGCCACCGCCGACACGCTCTTCCAATCGCTCCTGGCTGCGACCCGCCGATGAACTACCGCATCTCGACCAACATGATGTACCAGCAGTCGATCTCGACGATGCTGGCCAAGCAGGCGAAGCTGGCGCACACGCAGCAGCAGCTCGCCAGCGGACAGCGCCTGGTGACGGCGAAGGACGACCCGGTCGCCGCCGGTACCGCCGTGGGCCTGGATCGTGCGGTCGCCGAACTGGAACGCTTCGGCCTGAACGCCAACGCGGTGCAGAACCGCCTCGGCCTGCAGGAAAACGCGCTGACGCGCGTCGGCGAGGCGATGGCGCGTGTCAACGAACTCGTCATCCAGTCCAACAATGCCGCCATGGGCGACGACAGCCGCCAGGCGATCAGCACCGAACTGAAGGCGATCTACGCCGGCCTGCTGGACCTGGCCAACAGCACCGACGGCGCCGGCCGCTACCTGTTCGGCGGCACCAGCGACGGCAGCGCGCCGTTCGCCATCGCCGGCGGCAACGTGATCTACAGCGGCGACCAGACGCAGCGGCAGGTGGAAGTGGCGCCGGACATGTTCGTCTCCGATACCCTGCCCGGCAGCGACGTCTTCCTGCGCCTGCGGACCGGTGACGGCCGCATCGACGGCGCGGCCGCCAGCGGCAACACCGGCACCGGCCTGCTGATGGGCTTCAGCGTCACCGATTCCACCGTATGGGACGGCGGTACATACACGCTGTCGTTCGGCGCCGGCAATACCTACCAGGTGGTGGATGCCGGCGGCAATCCGGTCACGTCCGGCACCTACGCCAAGGGCGAAAGCATCGCCTTCGCCGGCGTGCAGATGAAGATCGATGGCCAGCCCGCCAACGGCGACAGCTTCACGCTGGGTCCGTCCGGCAGCCGCGACATCTTCGCCACCGTGCAAGGACTGATCGACACGCTGGACACCAGTCCGACGACGGACGCACAGCGCGCCGCCATGCAGAACAGCCTGCAGGCCGCGATGCGCGATGTCGGTACCGCGCAGGGCAGGATGATCGATGCGCGCGCCAGTGGCGGTGCGCAGCTGTCGGCCATCGAGACCGCCGCCTCGCTGCGCGAAGCCAACAACATCACCCTGAAGGACACCCTGTCCGGACTGCGCGACCTGGACTGGGCCGAGGCCATCGGCCGCTACCAGATGGAAAACACCGCCTTGCAGGCCGCACAGACGGTCTTCATGCAGATGCAGCAGCTGTCGCTGTTCAAGCTGATGGGCTGACGACGGCCCCCTCTCTTTCAAGCAGTCCTTGCCCTCCCGCCGCGATGCCCTCGCGGCGCTTTTTTTTGAGGGAACCGGAAAACCGGTGTGGGAGCGACGCAAGTCGCGATGAAGCTTTACCGGTGGCCCATCGCGACTTGCGTCGCTCCCACGCCTGCCACCCCGCCTGTTCCCACAGACGACGGCGGCCTCACCCGGAACACCACACTGATCCGCGCACCCTGCGCGCGCCGGGTCTTCGGGATGCCGTGCTCGTGCGTGCTCTGCGAGGCATGGCTCATCGACAGGACGCTGCCGGGCGCGAGGTCCACGGCCACCGTATCGCGCGCACCGGATGTCGCCCGGATCAGCATGCGCCGCGGCGCGCCGAGCGAGACCAGCGTGATCGGATGGCCGGTCGCCACGGTATGCAGCTTGTCACCATGCATAGCGACGCTGTCGTGGCCGTCCCGATAGAGGTTCATGCCGATGCGCGAGTAAGGCGCCGGCGCTTTCGTCTGCACGCAGGCGAGCAGGCCCGCCAGCGGCAGGTCGTCCGGCAGTGCGTCCACGGCATAGTTCGCCAGCAGGCGCGGCACGTCGACGATGCGGTCGTACATCGGGCGCTGCAGATGCGTCCACGCCGCGCTTGCCCGCAGCCGATCGAACCATGCACGTGCCGTCAGCGGATCGATGACCTCCGGCCAGTAGCGGATCCCGCCTTCGGCATCGTCCACCAACTGCACCATCGCGGGTGCGAACAGGTCGTCGGTCAGGGGAGCGAGTGCGCGCATCATGGCCTCAGTGGAAGTCGCGGGAGCTGGTCTGCAACTCGCCCAGCAGGTGACTGAAGTCATGCAGGTCCTGCGCGATCAGATGGCGCACGCCGTCGACGTGTTCCCAGCGTCCACGCACGCCCAGCAGCCGCGCGCCGAGCAGTGCCTTGCGCCGACGCTCGGCGATGCGCGCCCATACCACCACGTTGACCACGCCATGCTCGTCTTCCAGCGTGACGAAGATGACGCCGCTGGCCGTCCCCGGCCGCTGGCGCTGGGTGACGATGCCTGCCACGTGCACGCTACGGCCATGCGGCAGGTCCTGCAACTGTCGCGAATCCACCACGCGCTCACGACGCAGGCGATCGCGCAGCAACGCCAGCGGATGCATGCCCAGCGTCAGGCCGGTGACGCGGTAGTCCGACAGCACGTCTTCGACCGGATTCGGCGCGGGCAGCACGATGTCGTCTTCGTCGGGACTGCCCGGCAACAACGGACGCTGGCGCTCGACGCCCGCCACGGCCCAGCGGGCGGCATGGCGATGGCCGGCGAGCGATTGCAGCGCACCGGCTTCGGCCAGGGACGTGCGCGCCTTCTCGTCGAGGTTGGCACGCAGGCACAGGTCGCGCACGTCGGTGAAAGGCCGCTGCGCGCGGGCCGCCATGATCGCCTCGCCCACTACCTCCGACAGCCCGCTGACCTGACGGAGGCCGAGGCGCAGCGCCGCCTGCCCACCGTCATCCACGCCGGTACGCAGTGCGCCACCTTCCAGCGTGTTGTCCCAGTCGCTGCAGGCCACGTCCACCGGACGGATCCCGATGCCGACGCGCCCGCCCTGCCCGCGTCGCGCGTCCTGCACGATCTGGCTGGCCGAATAGAACCCCATCGGCTGCGCGTTGAGTAGCGCGCAGACGAAGGCGGCCGGCTCGTGCCGCTTCAGCCAGCAGCTGATGTAGACCAGCTTGGCGAACGAAGCCGCATGGCTCTGCGGAAAGCCGTACGAGCCGAAGCCCTTGATCTGCTCGAAGATCTGGTCGATGAACTCGCCCGAGTAGTTCTTCTTCTCCATCAACCGGCGGATCTTGTCGCGATGCGGCGCCATGTCGCCGCCCCTGCCCCACGCCGCCATCGAACGGCGCAGGCCATCTGCTTCCGACGGTGTGTAGCCGGCATGGATCACCAGCTCCATCACCTGCTCCTGGAACAGCGGAATGCCCAGCGTGTTGCCGAGGATGGCCTCGATACCGTCGGAGGGATACGTCACCGGCTCCTTGCCCTGCCGTCGCCGCAGATACGGATGCACCATGCCGCCCTGGATGGGGCCGGGACGCACGATCGCCACTTCGATCACCAGGTCGTAGAAGTTCTTCGGCTTCAGCCGCGGCAGCATGCTCATCTGCGCACGCGACTCGATCTGGAACACGCCGACGGTGTCGGCCGCCTGGATCATGGCGTAGGTCGGGGCGTCTCCGGATGGCGGCTCATGCGCCAGATCGATCGTGTAACCGCGATGCTTCGTCACCAGGTCGACGGCTTTCTTGATGCAGGTCAGCATGCCCAGCGCCAGGCAGTCGACCTTCAGCAGCTTCATCGTCTCCAGGTCGTCCTTGTCCCACTGGATGATGGTGCGCTCGTCCATCGCGGCGTTTTCCACCGGCACCACCTCGGACAGCGGACCGTCGTTGATGACGAAGCCGCCGACATGCTGCGAAAGATGGCGCGGGTGGCCGCGCAACTGGGTCGTCACCGCCAGCACGCGGTGGATCAGCGGATTCTCCGGATCGAATCCGGCCTCGCGCAGTCGCTGTTCCATCGGCGTCTCGCCGTTGCCCCAGCCGTAGCACTCGGCCAGCAGGCCGATCTGGTCCGGCGGCAGCCCGAAGGCCTTGGCCACGTCGCGCACGGCGCTCTTGCCGCGGTAGCGGATCACGGTCGCCGCCAGTGCGGCACGGCGGCGGCCGTACTTTCCGTAGACGTACTGCAGCACCTCCTCGCGACGCGCATGTTCGAAGTCGACGTCGATGTCCGGTGGTTCACCACGATCCCGGGACAGGAAGCGCGCCATCAGCAGCCGGCTCTCGGCCGGATTCACCACGGTGATGCCCAACGCGAAACACACGGCCGAGTTGGCCGAAGAGCCGCGTCCCTGGCACAGGATGTCGCGCGACTTGGCGAAGCGCACGATATCCTCGACCGTGAGGAAGAAAGCCTCGTACTTCAGCTCTTCGATCAGGGCCAGTTCGCCGTCGATCTGCTCGACCACGGAGGGCGGCGTGCCCAAAGGCCAGCGTTCGTGCATCCCCCGCTCGGTCAGCTCGCGCAACCAACTGGTCGGCGTATGGCCGGCCGGCACCAGTTCGGCGGGATACTTGTACTTCACTTCCTCCATCGAGAACGTGCAGCGCTGCGCCAGGGCGACCACGTTGTCCAGCAATGCCGCCGGATGGATATTGCCCAGCGCCCGCCGCGTGCGCAGGTGGCGCTCACCGTTGCGGAAAAGGTGTTCGCCGCACTCGGACAACGGCAGGCCGTGGCGGATCGCCGTCATCGTGTCCTGCAGTGCCCGCTGCCGGCGCACGTCCATGTGCACGTCGCCGCTGGCGAGCGGTGTCATCGACAATCGCTGCGCCAGATCCAGCAGTTGTTGCAGCCGCGCCGTATCGTCCTGCTCACGATGCAGTTCCACTGCCAGATGCGCGCGCGCGCCGAACACCTGCTGCAGCCAGCGCCCCTGCGCCTCGTCCGGCATGCGCGCCGGCAGCCACAGCGCGAACAGGCCACCGGCCTCGGGATCATCGGACCCCAGCACCCGTTCCACCTCCTGGCGCGTGAGCCGGTACGTGCCCTTGGGGGCGGCGCGGCGCGCGGTGGTGATCAGTTCGCACAGGCGCGTGTACCCATGCAGGGTCTCCACCAGCAGTACGCACTTCAGCCCGCATACGAGGGTGAATTCGCTGCCGACGATCAGCTTCAGCTCCGTCGCACGCGAGGCTTCCAGCCCGCGCACGATGCCGGCCAGCGAGCATTCGTCGGTGATCGCCAGCGCCTGGTAACCGCATTGCTTCGCACGGACGAACAGGTCCTCCGCACTGGATGCGCCGCGCAGGAAGGAGAAATCCGACAGGCAGTGCAGTTCGGCATACGCCGGCAGGCCGTCGTCGACCGTGGCATCGTCGTTGGCCGCGACGTGCAGGCGCAACCGCTGCGCGGTCTCCCAGGCGCGTGGCACGTGCGCACCGGGATGATCGCCGCGTCCTTCCTCGCGGCTCACGCGAACCACCCATGCAGCATCCAGCCGCCCTGCTCGCCCGGCGGCGCGAACGCCCAGGCGCGCTGGCCCTGCGAGGTTTCCAGCACGTAGTAGTCGCGGCGTGCGTCCTCACCGTCCCACCAGCCGCTTTCAAGCCGCTCGGGGCCGGAGACGATGCGCGGATGCGGATCGCGCAGCGGCACCGGCTGCGGTAGCAGCCAGGCCGGCCGTGGCGGACGCACCGGCGCCATGGCAATACGCGTGCCGTCGCCCTGCACACGGCGCCACGCACGTTCGGGGCGCGGATCGCCGGCCGGCGCTACCCGGTACACCGCGTCATCGCCCAGGCGCGCGCGCAACCGTTCGCGCAGCTGCGGCCATGGCAGCTGCTGTTGCGGGCGCGTATCGAACAGGTCGCGCGCCGCCGGCACGAACGGCGGCAGTTCGCGCGCCAGCAGGCGCACGCCGACCACCGGCCGGTCGATCTGCACGCGTTCCAGCCGGTTGCGGGTCAACTCGAACAGCATCGCCGGTTCGCGTTCGGCGGCCAGCAGGCCGACTTCGACATCGGTATGGCCTTCCTCGTGCTCCAGCCGTAGCACGAAGCGCTGCACACCGCCGTCGCGGATCGACAGATAGGTGCACAGGTCGCCGATCAGGCGGCGCAGCGGGAACAGCAGCGCCATGTGGCTCTCGACTTCGTAGCCGAGTTCGATGCGCGCATCGAAGTGATCCGGCGGCGCGTAGTACGCCAGCGGATCGTCGGTCTGCCCGTACAGGCGATCCAGGTGTTCCAGCACCGGCAGGCCGAAACGGCGACGCAGGCTGTCGCGCGGCAGCCCGCGCAACGTCCGCAGGTCGCGGATGCCCATGCGGTGCAGGCGCTCGCCATTGTCGTCCGGCAGTCGTGCGCGTCGCACTGGCACGCGATCCAACAGGTCCGCCATCCCCTCGGCCTGCATCATCGCCAAGCCGTCGCGCAGGCCAGCGAACACGTGCGCCGCACGCGGCGTGGGCGCCAGGGCGATGCGGTGCTGGAAGCCGAGCGCGCCGAGTTCCTCGCGCAGCCGCGCCTCGATGCGCGGCCACGGTCCCAGCAGGCGGAAACTGGCGCGCACTTCCAGCACCAGGCAACCCGGCCACTGCGCACTGACCAGCGAGCTGTGCCGGTATGCCCATGACGCGAGGAAACGCTGCCAGCGCGCTTCCGCCGACGGATCGTGCTCGACCATCGCGAACTCCGGCAGCAGCGCGTGCGCGGCGGTCAGGCGCATGCCAGCACGAAGGCCCGACTGTGCGGCGGATGCATTCACCGCATGCAGGGTGCGCAATTGCAGGGGACCACCGACCAGCGCCAGCGGCGCGTCAGGATCGGGCAGACGCCGGAGGACGGCGTCCAGCGCCAGCTGCGGCAGCAGTACACAGGCCCAGAGCATGCGCCCGCCTCAATGCGCGACCAGCGCGAACGACTGCGCGGGCGCCGGCCCGCCGCGGCATTTGCGCACCTGCCAGGTACTGCCGCCATGCGCATCGCTGACGGCTTCCAGTCGTAACGCGGCGGCCGAGGGATTGGCGGCATGGCGACGGTCGCGCAGTGCGAAACCCAGGCATTCGCCGCTGTCGGCGGCCACCTGCAGGCGGCGCAGCGCAGGCCCGTCGGCATGCGCCGGCCACCCCAGCACAGCGGCGCAGGCGCCACTGCGCAGGCATTGCTCGAACGCCCACAACGCATCGCGTGGCGCGGCGTCGACGATTTCCAGCAGCGACAGGTCAACACCGGCGGCCTGCCATGCCGGCGCATACGGGACATACGGCGGTGCGATCACCGCCACCGTGCTGCCGGCCTGGGTCATCCGCGACAGCGTGGGCAGCAGCAGCGCCAATTCGCCCACACCGTCGGCGGGCAACAGCAGTTCGGTCAGGGAACGTCGTGGCCAGCCGCCCTGCGGCAGCAAGGCATCGAGCGCATCGTGTCCGGTGGGCTCACCGTCGGCGGCGATGGCCGCGCTGCGCCCGGCATGCCACAGCGTGCGCGCCGCCAGCAACGTGTCGAGGGCGACGACGGCGCCCATCTCAGCCGCGTCGCACCAGGCCGCAGTACACGCCTTCGATGGCGAAGTCCTGTCCGGGCTGCACGTCGATGGGCGCGTGCGTGGGATTGCGCGGCAGCAGGCGGATGCGGCGGCGTTCGCGCTGCAGGCGCTTGATGGTCAGTTCGCCGTCGATGCGCGCGACGACGGTCTGTCCGTCGCGCGCGTCCGGGGTGCGATGGACGCCGACCAGATCGCCATCGACGATGCCGTCGTCGATCATCGAATCGCCCTGCACCTTCAACAGGTAATCCGGCTGCGGCGAGAACAGCCGGCGGTCCAGCCACAGCTGCTCGTCCAGGCCGATGTCGGCGCCGATCGGCTGGCCGGCGGCGACGCGCCCCAGTACCGGCAACGGCAGCAGGTCCGCCATGCCACCGGGCAGGCGCAGGCCACGTTTCTGGCCGGGCGCCTGCTCCAGCAGGCCGTCGGCCACCAGCGCCTGCACATGCTTCTGCGCGGCGTTGCGGGAGGCGAAGCCGAACGCATCGGCGATGTCCGCCAGGCTGGGCGCGCGCCCGGCCGCCAGCTCCCGGCGCAGGAAGGCCAGCACGGCGGCACGTTGGGGAGGCAGGTCGACGGGGCTCATGGGTGTACATTTGTACACCCTTCCGTCGCTCAGGGCGAGACTGGCGGAGCCGCCGTGTATCGGCTAGCGGCGCCCCACGACTGAGGCCGTCAGGCGGCCTGTTCCTCGGCGCGCTCGACCATGGTTTCGGCCATCTGCCGCCAGTTGGGCAGCTGGTCCAGCACGCCCAGCGACTTCAGGTAGCCCTCGTCCACCGGCTCGTTGCTGGCCAGCGCGCCGGCCACGTGCACGGCGCCCGGCACCCAGAAGCTGCGCAGGCTGGAACGCTGCGGCTGGCGGTGGAACGCCACCGCTTCGACGATCGGCATCGGCAGGCCCCACAGGCCCAGCAGGTAGGCGCCCGCCTCGGTGTGGCCCGGACGGTCGTCGTCCTCGGCGGCCGGCGTGTCGCGCTCATCGCGCACGCCCGGCAGCAGCAGACCGATATCGGCCAGCAGCGCCGCGGTGGCGCCGAGTTCGGAACTGGTGCGTGGCAGGATCTTCGCCGCCAGGCGCGAAGCCAGCAGCGCGCGGTGCTGCAGGGCGGCACGATCGACACCGGAGGTGGTCTTCATCGAGAACACCTCGCTGGCCAGCACCAGGTCGCGCAGCGTCCCCAGGCCCAGCCGTGTCACCGCGGCCCGCAGGTCGGTGACCGAACGGCCATTGGAGAAGTAGGCCGAGTTGCACAGCTGCAGCACCTTGGCGGCGATGGCCGGATCGCCGGACACCAGCTTGGCGATATCGTTGGCCGTGCCCTCGTCCTCTTCCAGCGCACGCGTCAGCGCGAAGTAGAGGTGCGGCGGCGACGGCAGGTGTTCGACGCGGCCGATCGCACGGCGCAGGCGCGGGCTGTCCAGCAGGTCGCGCAGTTCTTCCAGGCTGTGGATCGACTCCAGCACCGTCTCCGACGTCAGCGGCAACGGCAGGAAGCGGTGCGCCACGCCGATCAGCTTGATCGGGGCGGCCAGGCTGTCGGCGCTACCTTCCAGCAGCGCGATGCGGATGGTTTCCGGACGCAGCGTACGGATCTGGCCCAGCAGCGTGGCCGGCGGCAGGTCGGACAGCGCCGGCCCCACCATCACCACGTCGACCGGGCCGTTGGCCACCGCGAACATGGCCGACTTGCCATCGGCCACCGATTCGACGGTCCACTCGTCGCCCATGTCGCCGATGTAATCGGCCAGATCGTCAGGCAGGCAGGCGGTGTCGCCAACGTAAAGAATGCGCAAGGCACGTCCCCTTTGTTTTTCTTGCAAGTTCAATGCGCGCCTCCCGCTCGGGGACGCACGGACCAATGGAATCTAGCAAGGGTGTCGGCCGTACCGATGCATTCTTGAGGCGCGATGCCGGGAATGCGCAACCCTTCACACTCCGCTGTCGGTGCAGCCCCGACAGACGGTGTTTCAGAAGCGCAACATCGCCAGCAACTGCGGCCCGCGATTGTTGAGGTTCAGGTTCCCGTCGAAGCGCGCGCGTTCGAAATCCAGGTCGACATCGTTGTAGTTGTAGCGCAGCGAGAATCCGACGTGCTGCCACGGGAAGTACTCCAGCCGCACCTGGACGTCGCGCGCATCGCCGGTGACGTTGCCACCGGCCTTCTTCGTGTAGGCCAGCGACGCGCCCCACCGCCAGTGGGCCGACAGCGCATGCGCATACTCGGCGCGCAGCATCGGCGCCCACTCGTCCTCGGACAGCGTGTTGGCATAGGCGACCGGCGCGCCCGCCACCACCGCCGTCGCATCGAGATCGATGTCGACGTCGTAGCGCATCGCGCCCAGGCCCATGCCAAACGCACGCTGGCCATCGTGGTGGAAGAACCACGTGTAGGACACGCCCGTGATCTTCAGGTCCAGGGTGCCGGCCAGGTCCGCATCGACCGGATAGGCGTTGTCGCCGATCAGCAGTGTGCGGTCCAGCAGCCGCGCCGTGTCATCGTCGTAGTCGTAGCCGAAGGCATCGACCTTGTGTCGCCGCTCCTCGCCGACACTGCCGCCGATGTTCCAGACCAGCGCATCCTGGCGGTCGACGAAGCCGAGGTCGCGCTGGAAGTTGACGTGCGTGCCCATTGAGCCATCGCTGGCATCCCAGCGGGTGTCGAGATCATGGTCGGCCCAGTAGCGCCCTGCCCCGACGTAGAAGCGATCGACGGGCGGCAACGTGTCCTGCGCGACGGCGGTGAACGACGTGCCTGCGAGCAGCAGGCAGAGGACGACGGGACGAGGCATGGGACGGCTCCTGTGGCAGGGCGGACAGGCAGTGCGTCTTGGTGGGGTTCCGACGCAGCCAGCATCCGCCCGCCCCCGCGCAAGGTCAAGGCGGGATGCAAGTAAATACGCTTCCATCCGGTCGCGCCTCGTTCGGCGCAGACAGATGCAGCAGCAGGTGCGCCAGCGTCACCACGTCCTGGAAGTTGTGCTGCAGCACGCGCCGCAGCAGGCCCGCATCGCCGCCGCGCAGGTACTGCAGCCACGCTCCAGGTGCCTCCGACCCCGGCAGGTCGTCCTCGCGCACGATGCCGAGCGCGCGGTGTTCGATGGTCGCCAGCCGGCAGTTCTCCCACACGCCGCGGTAGCGCCGGCGCGTCGGGAACAGCAGGTCGAGGTGCTCGATGCCGGCCAGCGGCGTGCCCTGCCGTGCCAACCGGTAGCGCGCGGCCAGCAGCGGCGCGTCGTAGCAGCGCCCGTTGTAGCTGACCAGCCGCGTGTCCTCCGCCAGCCAACGCGAGAATTCGCGCAGCATCGCCGGCTCGGCCGACAGGTGCGTGATCAGCAACTGGCGCACGCGCAATCCACCGGGCACGAAGTCCGACGCGCCCACCATGAAGGCGCGCGTGCCGGTGCCGCCGGACAGGCCGGTGGTTTCGGTATCGAAGAACAGCATGCTTCCCGTCGGCAAATCACCCGTCCGCGCGAACGTGCCGTCGACCTGCGATGGCACCGCGTCAAACGGCAACACCTGTTCCAGCAACAGCAGGCCCGGCGCGATCTCGTCGCCCGGCAGCGCACGATCGCGCACGCGGGCAACCGCCGGCAACGCAGCGCGTTCCCGAATGCACAGCATGCGGCGCAACGCAGGCAACGGATCGTGCACGGGCGGCAAAGGCACCGGCGACGTCACGGTGCTGCCGTGCCCGGCCTGCTTCCGCAACCGCTGCAGTTTCTCCAGGCTGACGCTCATGCCGCATCCAGCAGTCGCAACACGCGTGCCGCCAACGCGCGTGGCGTGGTCTCGGCGTCCTCGTCGTTCGCCAACACCGGACCCACGCAGGCTGGACAGCCGCCCCGGCAGTCGCACGAGGACACCAGCTGCACCGCCCGTTGCACCAGTTCGCGCTGGCGCCGCCACAACGGTTCGCTCAGGCCGATGCCACCTGGGTAGTTGTCGTACAGATAGGCCGTCGGGATGAAGCGCTCACCCGACACGGGCGACAGCACCTGGCTCTCCGTGCCGCGCAACTGGCCCCGCCCTTGCGTGTCGGGCAGCGCGAACCACGCACCATCACCGTCGCCGACGGCCTTCTGCAGGTCGCGCCCTTCCGCCATCACCGCGACGGTAGCCGCGACATGCAGCGCGTACGCGGCACCCAGGAAACCGTCCAGTGCCTCCTGCCGCGATTCGAACGCGGATTCCAGCAGCGCGGGCGGCAGCTGCCACCACAGGCTGGTGGTGTGCATCTCCTGGTCGGGCAGGTTCACCGGGCCGTAGCCGATGTTCTCGTGCGTGTAGTAGCGGATCTTCTTGTAGCCGGCCACGCGCCGCACCACATGCACTTCGCCATGGTGGCAGGTGCCCTGCCCGGCGATGCAACCGTCGAAACGCTCCAGCACCTTCAGCTTGGTGTAGTCGATCGCATCGGTGTAATAATCCACGTGCGTGCGGGTGACGTAGGCCTTGCGGCCTTCCCAGTCCAGCCGTTCCACCTGGTAGGGAGTGGACTGGATCATGTGGATGGCGCCTTCGTACAGCGTCAGTGGCGCCGCGCTGAAATCGACCTCGGCGATGATCACCTGGCGGCCATCGGTACGGTCCACGACGACGAAGTTGCCATCGGCCACCGAGCGCAGGCTGACCGCATTGGCCGGATAGCTGTCGGCGATCCACTCGTAGCGGTCGCCTTCGCGATGGACCACGCTGTCCTCGTCCAGCAGTTGCAGGAACGGCGACGGATCGATCGGCCCGAACGGTTCGCCGGCCAGGAACGGCAGCTCGAAGGCGGCGCAACGCACATGGTCGAGCAGGATCATCGGCTGGTCGGGCGCAATGCGCGCGTGTTCCGGCGGGCTGTCGGCGAAGAACTCCGGATGCCGCACCACGTACTGGTCCAGTGGCTGCGAACTCGCCACCAGGATGCCCAGCGAGGCCTGCTGGCGTCGCCCTGCCCGGCCGAAGCGCTGCCACGTCGCCGCGATGGAGCCCGGATAGCCGTTCAGCACCACCGCATCCAGGCTGCCGATGTCCACGCCCAGTTCCAGCGCCGACGTGGAAATGATCCCGTCCACGCGGCCGTCGCGCATCGCGCGTTCGGCCTCGCGCCGTTCGGTCGGCAGATAGCCGCCGCGATACGCGCGGATGCGCGCCGGCAACCGCGGATCGCTGTCGAACACGTCCTTCAGGTACTTGGTCAGCACCTCGACCATCGTGCGCGACTGCGCGAATACCAGCGTCTTCAACCCCGCCTTGATCGCCAGCCGCGCAATGCGGTTGCTCTGCGAGCGCGCCGACGCGCGCAGGCCCAGGTCGGGATTGACCACCGGCGGATTCCACAGCAGCACGTGCTTCTCGCCGCTGGGCGCCCCCGACTCGGTGATCGCGTGCACCGGCAGCTCCAGCAACGCCTCGGCATGTGCCTGCGGGTTGCCGATGGTGGCCGAGCAGACGATGAACTGCGGCGTGGCACCGTAGAACGCGCAGACCCGCTTGAGCCTTCGCAGCACGTTGGCGACATGGCTGCCGAACACGCCGCGATACGTATGCACTTCGTCGATCACCACGTAGCGCAGGTTCTCGAAGAACTGTGCCCACTTGGTGTGGTGCGGCAGGATGGCCTGGTGCAGCATGTCCGGATTGCTGACCACGATGTCGCCATGCAGGCGGATCGCCTGGCGCGCATCGCCCGGCGTGTCGCCGTCGAAGGTGAACGCCTTCAGGCCGAGGTCGCCGGCCTTGCTCAGGTCGAGCAGTTCCGCCACCTGGTCCTGCGCCAGCGCCTTGGTCGGGAACAGGTAGAGCGCCTTGCCGCGCTTGGACAGCGCCGACGCGACCACCGGCAGCGTGTAGCACAGCGACTTGCCCGAGGCCGTCGGGGTGACGACGGCGAGATGATCGCCGGCCTGCGCCTGCCGCCACGCCTCGGCCTGGTGCGAATACAGGCGTTCGATGCCGCGCTGGCGCAACGCAGCCACCAACGCGGCCGGCAGGTCGTCGGGCAGCATCTCGTAGCGTCCCTCGCGTGCGGGAATGACGAATTGCCCGGTCACCCGATCGTGGTACTTGCCGGCAAGGCGCTCGGCCAGCGCACTGCCATCGGCGGTGGCCGTGGGCAGCAGGGAGGCCTCGTCGGCATGGCGACGGATCAGGGCGGTCTGGGCGGGCATGGGCTTTCTCTCGGCGACAGGCCGCCATCTGACGCGCGGCGCGTCTCAGTGACTGAGACTGACTGCCCGCTGATCGCCCGCCCGGTATCTCAGCTTTGTGACAGGACAGCAAAGGGATTTCTCACCCGTCGATAACGTCACGCGCGATACCACGGCAGTACCCCCACGGAGACCCCCATGGACCGACAGATCTATCGCGACCAGCTCGACACGCTCCGGCAGATGCCGCCCCGCGCACCGGCCGTGACCCACGACGCCTTCGCCGCCTTCACCGTCCATGATTACGGTCGCCGGCGCCGCCTGCACCCGGATGTCGCGTGGGAGGACGCCTGCCGCGCCTATGCGTTCGCGGCCGCTTCCCACGCCGACCACGACGGGCAGCTCGACCTGGATACCGAACTCGAACTGGAAACCCACTGGGAGCGCCTCAGCGGCGATTCCGGGCCGGACTGGCCGGTGGCCCGCACCCTGCTGCGCGAGACCTGGCGCTGGCTCGACGAGCACGGCGCGGCACAACCCCGCATGCATTGAAGTCGCATCGGTAGCGAACGACGAACGGCTGGCCGCTCGCATCGCGCCCCTGCGTGTCCATGGAGGCAGGGGCAACGATAACGACAAGCGCCGGCAAGGCGGGAACCTCGCGCCTTCTTCGGGAGGCGTGGCACGTCACCACAGGCACCGCGCGGCCGGACGACGGCCGCCGCCCGCAGGCACATGCGTCGTGTGCCCGCCGATGGTGGTCCCTCCGCAGGTTCCTTCTCCGCCAGGCGCCGTGCCATGGAGGGGAATCCATGTCCTGTCAGCCCGATCCGTCCGCCCATGCCTGGAACGACGTGGCGATGCCCTGTGCGGTCGTCGACATCCAGACCGAACTGCATTTCTGGGAAAAGACCTACGCACGCCAGGCCTTCCATCGCCCTGGCCTGGCCTTCCGCCATTACGTGCCCACGCTGAAGTTCGCCTACGACATCTACCTGCTCTCCCGCCGCCGTCCGTTGCAGGAACTACTGCCCGCCCTGCCCACGCGCTATGAAGCCGCGCTGGCGCGCGGCACGCGCCTGGACTGGTCGCTGGCATCGGTGGTGATCGCACGCGTGTGGGAGCGGCTCAACGCACCGCTGGAGCAGGACCCTCCGCTGTTCGCCCCTCTGGTCGCCACGGGGATGGACGAACGCACCGTGATCGCCGAGGCGATGCAACGCCGCGCAGGCAATGGCTTCACGCGCTGAAGGCAAAGGTGAACAAAAAGGCTGGCGCACGGTTAAATGCAGGTTAAAACGCCCTTTATTTCACTTAAGCATCACCGCGCCGATCAAAAACTCACCCCGTCACCACACACCGACACGGGGGAGTCACCATGGGCAGCCTGCACAACCGCAACGCGCACGCCACCGCGCAGATCGTCGATATCGATGCCGAACTGGCGTACTGGAAAACCCGCCTCAACGAGGACACGTTCCAGGTCGTCGGCGCCACGGTGGGCGACCTGGAGCAATGCCTGAAGATCGGCTACGACGCCTACCTGCTGCACCACCGGCAGGAGTTCGACGAGATCGCCCCCTCGCTGCGCGACCGCTTGCAGCGCCACTGCCCGGACACGCCGATCGGCTGGTACCGCGCGCAGCCGATCATGCGTGCCGTGTGGCAGCGGCTGAAGCCGCAGCCCGTGATGGGCCGCGCCTGAGGCGGCATCCAGCGACGCCTGATACCCGCGTTCGGGGTCAGGCGCGCAATCCGAGCGCGTGCTCGATCGCACCGAACAGCGACGTCACCTGCACCGGCTTGACCACGGTCGCCGCGCTGTCATGGCGGTCGGCTGGCGTGCCCGGCTCGCGCAGACGGATCACCGGCCCGTCGAATCCCGCCTCCTGCAACACCGCCAGCACGTCCGCCGCCGACAGCATCAGGATGTCGTCGTCGATGATCGCCAGCGCCGGCAGGCCGTTGCGGGCGATCTGCTGCAGCGCGATCGCACCGTCCGGCGCCATCACCGGATCGTAGCCCTGCGCGGCCAGTGCGTTGCCGAGCAGCGACAGGCGCGTCGCATCGCCATCGACCAGCAGGATCTTGCGACCTTCGCCATCCAGGTACGACGCGTCCTCCGCGCCCGCCCACTCGTCGGTACGCGGCGCCGGCAGGTGCAGTTCGAAGGTGGTGCCCTGCCCCGCGACGCTGCGTACCTCGATGCGTCCCTGCACCGAATCGATGATGCGCTTGCACGACATCAGGCCCAGTCCGGTACCGCTGGCCTTGGTGGTGAAGAACGGGGTGAACAGCTGCTGCCGCGTCGCCTCGTCCATGCCGCTGCCCTCGTCGGTGACGCGCAGCACGACGAACTCCTTGCCGTCCGGTGTGACGGTCGGTGCGGCCGACAGCGTCAGCTGGCCACCGCGCTCGGCCATCGCCTGGATGCCGTTGAGGCAGAGGTTGATCAGGCACTGCTGGAACTCGGTGTAATTGCCCTCGATCAGCAGGTCTTCCGGCGGCTGTTCCACCGTCAGTCGGACCTGCCGCGACAGGCTGCCCTGCAGCAGCAGCTGCACCGCGCTGAAGAGCGCCGCCACGTTGATCGTCTCGCTGGCCTTGCGCGAACCGCGCACGAACGAGAGCATCGAGTCGGCCATCTCGTGGCCGCGCTTGCCGCTCTCCGAGATCACCGCGCCCAGGCGCAGGATCTTCGGATCCTCGCTGTAGGTCGACAGCAGGTCGGGCACGATCAGCAACGGCTGCAGGATGTTGCGCAGGTCGTGGCTCAGGCCCGCCGCCAGCATCGCCAGGCAGTCCAGCCGCTGCGAGCGCATCAGTTCGCGCTCGGCGTGTTCGCGCTCGCGCTCGGTACGCGCTTCGCGGATCGCCCGCGCCACCGCCGACGGAAGCCGCGCGGGCGAGTGTTTCAGCACGTAGTCGCTGGCGCCCTCCTGCAAGGCCTTCACCGCGGTCTCCTCGCCGATGGTGCCGGAGAAGAACACGAACGGCAGGCGCGCATCGTGCCCCCGCAGGATCTCGAGCGCCTGGTAGCCGGAGAACCCCGGCAGGTCCATGTCCGACAGCACCAGGTCGAACGTCTTGCCCGCCAGCGCCGCCCGCATGTCGTCCGCGCCATCCACGCGCACGAACTCGGCGTCGAGCCCGGCCTCCAGCAGTTGCTCGATCAACAGTTCGGCGTCGAGCTCGGAATCCTCGACGAGCAGGATGTGGACGCGGCCCAGCGGGGTACCGGAATGTGGCACGGATCAGCCCTTGGCCGGGGTTTCGTTGATCACGGCCCAGAACGTGCCCAGCGTCTTCACCGCCTGGAAGAACTGGTCGATGTCGACGGGCTTGACCACGTAGGCGTTCACGCCCAGGTCCCAGCTGCGCGCCAGGTCGCTTTCCTCGCGCGAGGACGACAGGATCACCACCGGCAGGTGCTTGAGCTTCTCGTCGCCGCGGATGTGCTTCAGCACTTCCAGGCCGTCCATGCGCGGCATCTTGATGTCCAGCAGCAGCACCGACGGCATGCCTTCGGGGCGATCGGCGTGCGCGCCGCGGCGGAACAGGTAATCCAGTGCTTCGACGCCATCCTCGACATGCACGATGGGGTTGGCCAGGTTGGCCTCGCGCAGCGCGTCGATCGCCATTTCGGCGTCGGCCAGGCTGTCCTCGGCCAGCAGGATGGTGCGGATGTCGCTCATGCGTCTCTCTCTCGGGAAAGCGGAGCATCGAGCGCCGCGGGAAGGGTGAAGAAGAAGGTCGCGCCCTGGTCGGGCACCGCCTCGGCCCAGATGCGGCCGCCATGGCGACCCAGCACGCGGCGCACGCTCGCCAGGCCGATGCCGGTGCCGGCGAACTCGCTGGCCTTGTGCAGGCGCTGGAAGACGCCGAACAGCTTACCCGCATACGCCATGTCGAAGCCGGCACCGTTGTCGCGCACGCTGAACAGATGACTGCCGTCGGCCTGCAACCGGTGCTCGACCTCGATGACCGAGCGCTCGCGCTGGCTGCTGTACTTCAGCGCATTACCCAACAGGTTGCTCCACACCTGCCGCATCATATTCTCGTCGGCCAGCACGATGGGCATCGGCGAGACGCGCCACTCGACGCGGTCGGCGCGACCGTCGTTGGCCTCGTTGGCGTCCAGCATCGCGCGGGCCTCGGCCACCAGCGACTGCATGTCCACCGCCTGCAGGCGCAGCGCGCTGCGGCCCAGGCGCGAGTAGACCAGTAGATCGTCGATCAGCTGCGACATGCGGCGCGCGGAGTCGCCGATCACGCCGATGTAATGGCGGCTCTTGTCGTCCATGCCCTCGCCCAGGTGGCGGCCGAGCTTGTCCGAGAAACCGGCCACGTGCCGCAGCGGCGCACGCAGGTCGTGCGAGACCGAATAGCTGAAGGCTTCCAGTTCGCGGTTCACTTCCGAGACCTGCTCCACCTTGCCCTCCAACTGGCGGTTCAGCGCGGCGATCTCCTGCTGCGCGGTCTTCTGCAGCGAGATGTCGCTGACCGTCACCAGCACGGCGTGGTCGTCGTTGTCGGGAAGCGGCATGCGGCGCGCATTGAGCAGCACCGTGCGGCGCAGGCCGTCGGCGGTCTCCTGCTGCAGTTCGTAGTCCCACAGTTCGCGACCGCGCGCCAGCACGTCATCCAGCCGCTGGCGCATCACCTTGTCCTGCCACGCCTCGCCCAGCTCGTCGAGGCTGACGGCCGTCTTGCCCTTCTCGACGCCATACAGCTCGCCGAAGGCGGCGTTGTGCATCTGGATGTGCTGTTCGCCATCTAGCAGCACGATGGGCTCGCGCACCGTGTCCAGCACCACCAGTGCGCGCTGGCTCGCCCGTAGCGTGCCTTTCTCCGCTGTAAGCCGGCGCGCCACCTGGCGACCCAACGACATCAGCACCAGAGACAGCAGCAGCAACTGCGCGCCCAGCGCGATCATCCGGATCCATTCCATGCGCTGCCGTTGCTCGGTGGCATCGCCACTGCGTTCGGCCAGCAGGGCCTGCTCGTCGACCAGGATGTCGTTCAGCAGGCCGCGGATGGGGAACCGCGTAGCCAGCGGCGAGACCACACTGCCCCGATACGCTTCGGGCGCCTCGATCAATTGATCGACCACGTCGATGCGGGCATCGACGAGTTCGCGCAGCCTGCCGACGCGCACCAGCTGCTCGGGATTGTCCGCGGTCAACCGGGCCAGCGTGTCGAACCGCTCCGGCAACGCGCGGCGCCCGTTCACCAGGCGATCGCGCGCCAGCGGATGGTCCGCGCCCAGCGCGATCAACATGGCCGAACTTTCGATCTCGCGGACATCCAGCGCCAGCGCCAGGACGGCGGCTTCCACCTGGTGCGTGTGCACGACGACGTCGATGGCTTCCTGGCTGGAGCGCGACAGGCGCTGGAGCAGAATCACCGGGCCGACCACGATCAGCAGGACCACCAGCCCCAGCAGGGGCAGTCGCCATCGTCCCCAGGTCTGCCGGGTGCTGTCGTCGTTCATGATCCCCTGGTATTCACTGCGTCGCAGGGGTGCCCTGCCGACATCGCAAGGATGCTAGCGCAGGGTTGTCACATTTGGAATCACATCTGGGTCGTTCAGGAAACGTCCGCAACATG
This sequence comes from Pseudoxanthomonas sp. PXM01, assembly GCF_014851815.1. GTDB lineage: Bacteria > Pseudomonadota > Gammaproteobacteria > Xanthomonadales > Xanthomonadaceae > Pseudoxanthomonas_A. Next base: position 86,343 of record NZ_JACVAJ010000001.1, on the reverse strand, counting down.
AACGCGGTCGCGCCCTTCGCGCTTGGCGTCGTACAGCGCCACATCGGCACGCCGCATCTGGTCACCCAGCGACTCGCCCGGTCGATGGTGGGCAACGCCGGCAGAGAGCGTCGTCGCCACCTCGCCCTGCGCCTTGCCGAATTCACGGCGCAGACGTTCGGCGAACGCCTCTGCCTCCAGCGCGTCGTTCCCTTCCAGCAGTACGGCGAACTCCTCACCACCGATACGCGCCGCGCAACCGGTCGCACCGACGCGGGCACGCATGATGCCGCCCAGTCGCTGCAGCACTGCGTCGCCGCCATCGTGGCCGTGGTCGTCGTTGATGCGCTTGAAGAAATCGATGTCCAGCACCACCACCGCCACCGGATTGCCGACGGCAACGGCCCGCGCATGCGCGGCGACCGCATGGTCGCCCCAGCCATTACGGTTCAGCAGTCCGGTCAGTTCATCCGTGTGCGCCTGCCGCACCAGCCGGCGGCGCATCTGCCACGCGGATACCGCGAAGTCCGTGCGATACCCCGCCAGCACCAGGCCGAAGCCGATCGTCGTCAGGGTGTACAGCCAGTACAGCGCAGTGCCCGTGCCTGGTGCCCCGTACAGCGCGATGCGCAGCTGTGCCATCACCACGATCAGCAATGCCAGCGCCAGCAGCGAGACCGGACGCACCATCAGCGCCATCAGCGCCAGCGGCAGCAACTGGAACAGGCCGGTGCGCAGCGCCAGTTGGCCGGTCGCTCCCGGTAGCGGCATGCTCATGAAGATGCCGGCCAGCAGCGTGCCCGCCAGCACCAGCATCAGCCGGTGCTGCCACTGCACCAGCCGCGCAACGCCTGCGGCGCAGCCCGCGACACCGACCGACGCCAGCAGCTGCGCCCACACCGGATAGCCGATCGATGGCGTCACTTCCGCCAGTTCGAAGAGTGCGATGATGGCCAGCAGCACCGCACCACACAGCAGCACGCCGCTGACGATGGGGCGTGTCGCGCGCAGCTGCGCGACCGCAAGGTCTTCGCGTTCGGCGGCATCCAGCGCCCGGGTCGACCGGCGCGACAACAGCGTGCGCACGCTGTGGCGCAAGCCGGGAGCGACGATCGGTGCGTGGACGGTCTGGGCGCGCATGCGCGATTCCTGGACGGGACCTTCCCCGCAATGCAACCCGCGTGCCACGCCACCGTCCGTGACGCCGCCCCGTGCGCAGTGGCCGCGCCTCAGGCGCCCCCTGCCACCCGCATGCCCGCCTCCGTACGCCGCTGACGCGCTGCGTCGGTGTTGGACGGGACGGGCGCGCGGGCGGCCGGTGTCATCCGCCGAACGCGGCCCGCATGCGTGCTTCGTCCGGCTGCTCGATCACGCCCTTCTCGGTGACGATGGCGTCGATCAGCGAGGCCGGGGTGACGTCGAACACCGGGTTCCAGGCCGCCACGCCGTCGGCGACGACCCGCGTGCCGCCGATGCCGAGCAGTTCGGCCGGGTCGCGCTCCTCGATATGGATGGCCTCGCCGTTCGGCGTGGCCATGTCCACCGTCGACGACGGCGCCACCACCATGAACTTCGCACCGTGGTGGCGCGCAGCGATGGCCAGCTGGTAGGTGCCGATCTTGTTGGCGGTATCGCCGTTGGCGCAGATGCGGTCTGCACCCACGACCACCCACTGCACGGCGCCGGTCTTCATCAGGTGCGAGGCGGCGGAGTCGGCGATCAGCGTGGCGGGAATGCCGTCCTGCTGCAGTTCCCACGCGGTCAGCCGCGCGCCCTGCTGCCACGGTCGCGTCTCGCCGGCGTACACCTTGCCGATGCGCCCCTGCGCCACGCCGGCGCGGATCACGCCCAGGGCGGTGCCGAAGCCGGCGGTGGCCAGCGAACCGGTATTGCAGTGGGTCAGCACGCCGCTGCCCTCAGCGATGAGCGCCGCGCCGAGCTCGCCCATGTGGCGGTTCGCCGCCAGGTCTTCCTCGGCGATCGCCAGCGCTTCCAGTTCCAGCACGCCGCGCCAGTCGCTGCCGGCGGTGCGCAGCGCGGCCCGCATGCGCGCCAGCGCCCAGGCCAGGTTGACCGCCGTGGGGCGTGCGTCATTGAGGCGCTGCAGGGCCGGTTCGAGCTTTTCGAGCGCCTCGGCCGGCGTCGCCGCCAGCACCTCGCGCGAAGCCAGCACCACGCCCCAGGCGGCAGCGATACCGATGGCAGGCGCGCCGCGCACGGCCAGGTCGTGGATGGCGGCAGCGACCTCGTCGCTGGTCGTGCAGGCCAGGTACTCCACGACGAACGGGAGTTTGCGCTGGTCCAGCAGTTCCAGGGCAGTGCCCGTCCAGCGGATCGGACGGATGCGGTCGTAGCGGGCGTAATCGATGGTGTCGTTCATGCCCGCATTGTAACGGCCCGCCGTGGGCGGGCCGTTCCCCTCATGGAACTCACCAGCTACGGAACTCGGCCCGGCATCCAGACGTCACCCACACGCCCCGGTTGTCGCGCCCCCAGGTACGGCCCTCGATGCAGGCGCTGCTCGACAGCTGGCGGACCAGCTCCACGCGGCGCCCATCGACGCCGCAGGTGCGCGTGCGGCCGTTGTCGGACTCGCAGCGGAAGGTGCGTCCGTAATTGCCGCCATTGTTCCCCCAGTTGCCGCCGTTGCCACGTCCGTACACCTCGAACTCGGCGCGGCAGCCCTGCGTCACCCACAGGCCGTTGCGGTCCTGGCCCCAGGTCTGGCCCTCGACGCAGCGCGAGCTCGACAGCTGGCGCACCAGCCTGACGTCGGCGCGCGACGGGATCGCGCAGGTCCGCGTACGGCCATTGTCCGATTCGCAGCGGATGCGCTGGCCATTGCCCGACCAGCCACCGCCATTGCCCCAACCGCCGCCGCGACGGCTGGTGAACTCGGCGCGGCAACCGCGATCCACCCACACCCCGTTACGGCCCTGGCCCCAGTTGCGACCTTCCTCGCAGCGCGTGCTCGACAGCTGGCGCGTCAGCTGCACGCCGCCGCGGGTATCCATCGGGCATTCGCGGTAACGATTGCTCGGCGACTCGCAGCGGACCGTCTGCCCGTTGCCGCCATAGCGATCGTCGTACTGCGGCGCGGCCTTGGCCGCAGCGGTGCCGAGCAGTGCGGCGGTTCCCAGCATCAGCGAAGCGATCAGGTGGCGTTCCATGGCAGCGTCCTCGTCGGTGTTGATTCGCAATCTACGCAGCGAAAATGAACGCGGCCTCACGAAACCGTTTGCAGTCCGCTCGACCCGCACGCAATGTTTGGCTGGCTTTCAGCCGCGCGCGAAGTCGAACGCCACTACATCGGCGATGCGCGGCGTATCCAGCATCGCCATCAGCAGCCGGTCCACGCCCAGCGCCACGCCGGCGCAGGCCGGCATGCCGTTCGCCAGTGCGTCCAGCAAGGCGGCATCGATCGGCGGTGCGATGTCGCCACGCGCCTGCCGCATCGCGACATCGCGCTCGAACCGCGCCCGCTGCTCTACCGCATCGGTCAGCTCGTGATAGCCGTTGGCCAGTTCCAGCGCGCCCAGGTAAAGCTCGAAGCGCTCCGCGACCGGCATGCCATCGCGCTCCACCACGCGCGCCAGCGCCGACTGCGTGGCCGGATAGTCGTGGACCACGAAGATCTCGTCGCGCCCGAACGTGGGCTGCAGCGCATGCGTCATCAACAGGTCCAGCCAGTCGTCGCGCGTCAGGCCCTCGCCGTCGATGGCGATGCCGGCCGCGGCGTTGCGCACCACGTCCAGGTCGGCCGTCATCGGATCGAAGCCGAGGCGCTGCCGATAGAGCTCGCGGAAGCTGATCCGCGACACCGTGGCCTCCCGCCCGACCATCGAGAGCGCCGCCTGCACCAGCGCCACCGTCTCCTCGATCAGCGGCTCCAGCGTCCAGCCGACCCGGTACCACTCGAGCATCGTGAACTCCGGGTTGTGCCGCCCCCCCGCCTCGCCATCGCGGAATACCCGGCCCAGTTCGAAGCAATCGCCCACGCCCGCTGCGAGCAGGCGCTTCAGCGGAAACTCCGGCGAGGTGCGCAGCCAGCGTGTACGCGGCGCGCCATCAGTGCGACCCGAGAAGTCGAGCGAGAACGAGGCGATGTTCGGATCGGTATTGCCCGCCCGCGACATGATCGGCGTCTCGACCTCCAACACGTCCCGCGCGAAGAAGAACTCGCGGACCAGACGGTTCACCCAGGCACGAAGGCGCAGCGCATCACGCGAACCGGAGGGTGCCCAGGCGAGACCGGCGACACCGTCCGTCCATGTCGGTCCCGGTCGCCAGCGACTCACGCGCCACTCCCATGCTTCGCCAGAAACGCGAGCAACTGCGCTTCATCCCAGATCTCGATGCCCAGTTCCTGTGCCTTGGCGAGCTTGGAGCCGGCGGCTTCGCCGGCGACGACGAGATGCGTCTTCTTCGACACGCTGCCGGCCACCTTGGCGCCGAGGGCTTCGAGTTTCTCGCCGGCCTCGTCGCGGCTCATCGCGGCCAGACCGCCGGTAAGGACGACGGTCTTGCCGTCGAGCGGGCCGGCGGCGATGGCGACATCTTCCGGCGTGATCGCCAGCAACTCCTCCAGCGCCGCGCCACTGCGCGACAGCAGCGTCGCGTTGGCCTCGTCCTCCAGCCACGCGGCGAAGGCGTTGGCCGACTCGCTCGGCAGGCCGGCGGTGACGAAGTTGTGCGCGGGGGCGTCGAGCAGTGCGTCCACCGAGGGAAATGCGGACGCCAGTTGTTCCGCGCGGATGCGGGTGACCTTGGGAATCTCCAGATCGACCAGCACCGTCGCCAGGCCGAGTTCTGCGCGCAGCTTGCCCGAGGGCGGATGCGTGTCGCCGATCACCACGCCGCGCGCCAGCAGGTCATCGATGGCCTGCTGGTTGCCGGGCTGGTCGAAGAAATGGCCGAGCGAGCGCGCGACTTCGCCGCCGATGTCGGGTACGCGTTTGAACAGCGGCCACGGCAAGTGACGGATGCGCTGCAGATCACCGAACCACTGCGCCAGCGCCTTGGCCGTGCTCTCGCCGACATGCTGGATGCCGAGCGCGAACAGGAAGCGCTCCAGCGTGGTGGTGCGGCTGCGGTCGATGGCCTCGATCAAGTTGTCCGCCCACTTGGTCGCGACCTTGCCGGCCTTGACCGTCTCCGGCGTGGTGCCGTCGCGCTCGTCCACGCGGCGCTTCATCTCCAGCAGGTCGTCCAGCGTCAGCTTGTACAGGTCGGCGATCGACGTGAGGTAGCCCAGGTCGGACAGGTCCTCGATATAGCGGTCGCCCAGGCCTTCGATGTCCATAGCACGGCGCGAGGCGAAGTGCCGCAGCGATTCCTTGCGCTGCGCCGGGCAGCTCAGTTCGCCCGAGCAGCGCCATACCGCCTCGCCTTCCTCGCGCACGATCTCGGCGCCGCACACCGGGCAGTGCGTCGGCATCTGCCACGGCACCGTGCCGTCGGGGCGACGGTCCAGGATCACGCCGGCTACTTCCGGAATCACGTCGCCGGCACGACGCACGATGACGTGGTCGCCCACGCGCACGTCGAGGCGTGCGATCTGATCGGCGTTGTGCAGGGTGGCGTTGGTGACGATGACGCCGGCCACGTGCACCGGCGTCAACCGCGCGACCGGCGTGGCGGCGCCGGTGCGGCCGATCTGGATCTCGATGGCCTCGACGGTGGTCGCCTGTTCCTGCGCCGGGAACTTGTGCGCGATCGCCCAGCGCGGTGCGCGCGAGACGAAGCCCATCTCGCGCTGCCCTTCCCCGTCGTCCAGCTTGTAGACCACGCCGTCGATGTCGAACGGCAGCCCGTCACGCGCCTCGCCGATGCGGCGGTAGTAGTCCAGCAGGCCGTCGGCGCCTTCCACCACGTCGCTGAGGCTGCTGACCGGGAAGCCCCAGGCACGCAGTTGCTTCAGCGTGGCCGAATGCGCATCCGGCAGTTCGCCGCCTTCCACCAGGCCGGTGCCGTAGGCGAAGAACGCCAGCGGCCGTTGCGCGGTGATGCGCGGGTCGAGCTGGCGCAGCGAGCCGGCGGCGCCATTGCGCGGGTTGGCCAGCACCTTGCCGCCATGCAGGCGGGCCTGTTCATTGTATTTCTCGAAGTCGGCACGCGGCATGTAGACCTCGCCGCGCACTTCCAGCACCGCTGGCCAGTCCTTGCCGCGCAGTTTCAGCGGGATGGCTTTGACGGTCCTGAGATTGAGGGTGACGTCCTCGCCGGTGGCGCCGTCGCCGCGGGTGGCGCCCTGCACGAACACGCCGCCCTCGTAGCGCAGGCTGATCGCCAGGCCGTCCAGCTTCGGTTCGGCCGAGAACGCCAGCGCCGGCCGCTTCAGCCTGTCGGCGATGCGGCGGACGAAGTCCTGCACTTCCTCGTCGCTGAAGGCGTTGCCCAGTGACAGCATGGGGATGGCGTGGCGGACCTCGGCGAACTTGCCGGCCGGCGCGCTGCCCACGCGCTGGGTGGGCGAATCGGCGGCGGCCAGGTCCGGGTGCGCGGCCTCCAGTTCGTCCAACTCGCGCAGCAGGCGGTCGTACTCGGCATCCGGGATGCTGGGCTCGTCCAGCACGTGGTAGCGGTAGTTGGCGTCCTCCAGCTGGCGGCGGAGGTCGGCGATGCGGGCGGCGGGGGTCGGCGTCATGCGGGAATTCTAAGGCCGGCGACTGTGACAGGGCGTGCAACACCGGGGCGTCGAGGGCCGGTCCTGCCCGCGGTCCGAGGGCAGATGGAGCCCGGAATGCCAACGATGGGGTCCGGAGTGTGATGTCCCGGGCCCGGAAAGCCATCGATGGGTTTCGGAGAGCCATCGATGGCTTTCCGGGAGCGATGGCATGGCATTCCGAGAGCTATCGATGGCTCTCGGAAAGCGATCGATGGCGTCTGGAATCCCATCGATGGGTTTCGGAAAGCGATCGATGGGTCTTTGAAAGCCATCGATGGCTTCCGGAAACCCATCGATGGCACTTGAGTGCTCCATCGTTGGGAATCCATGCCTCGCGGATGGGGCTCGGAGGGCCATCGATGGGGCTCCGAGGGCCATCTTCTGCTGGGAATGTGAGAAGTGCGGCGCGTGGAACGCCTGATGCGGGCCTGGTCAGGCGTGGAACAGATAAAGCACGTCCTGTTCCATGCCGTGCAGCAGCGCGGCGCGATCTTCCGAACGACCCACTCTGCGGCGGTGTCGGATCGCCACCTCTTCGTCCTCGGGCCCGCCGCCATAGAAGTGCAGCAGCAGGCCAAGTTCGCGGACATGACCGGGCGTCAGGACGGCATCCACGAAGGCGAGCCAGCGGGTCAGGTCATCGTCTGCGCGTCTCCGCCGCACGTCGTCCGCGGCCTCCGCTTGCTCGCGCTTCTGCGCGATGGCACGGGCGATCTTGCCTTCGCTCCAGCCCTTGCGTGCCAGCTTGTGGGCCATCCCTTCCCAATCGCCCTCCTCCGTACGACGTGCACCCAGCGGCTCATCGCAATCGCAATGACCCAGCGTCGTCAGGAAATAGGCCTCGTCTGGTGCGAGCTGCCGCATAACTGAGGGATTCGACAGTCTGAGGAATCGGCGACCGTAGGCCCGCGCCAACACGTCCAGCGCCTCATGCGGCGCGTTGGCGGGAAGGACGGCGGTGACGAAGCGGCACATGGCCGGAGTCTATCCGGCCGCGATCACGGCATGCCCGCCCCGACCGTCATCCGCACCGGGATGCCGACGGGATCGAACCCGTCGAGGCAATACACGTTGATGCCGTAGTAGTCCGGGGTGACGCGCTTGCGGTGGAACGGGTAGATGCCGCAGATCTTGCAGAAGTGGTGGTGCGCGGTATGCGTGTGGAACTGGTACTCGGCCAGCGCGTCTTCACCGGCCAGCAGGCGGAAGGCGCTTTCGTGCACCTTCACCATCAGCGCGTTCTTCTTGCGGCAGATCGAGCAGTCGCACTGCGTCAGCTCGGGGAAGTCGGTGTCGATCTCGAAGCGGATCGCACCGCAGTGGCAGCTGCCGCTGTAGGTCTGCGAGGGGCGTGACGACATGGCGCGTGCTTTCCGTAGGGTGTGATGATCCGGGTGACGCAGCGCTGCGGCACCGTGCTCAGGGGTTTGCGGGCGGGCCTTGAGTCGCCAACGGCGTAAGCGATGCGGCCAGGAGATGCCAGGCGCTGCCACCCCTGTCGTCATAGACCTCGACCTTGCGGAGGTTGTCCCGACTGATGCGCAGGTAATGGGTATCACCAGGCACGAAGGCTTGCAGGTCGCCCATGCCCTCCCCGCCGGTCATGGGCATCTCGATGCAGCCGACGACGACCTCCAGCGGTCTGCCTTTCAGGAATCCCGGCCCATCCTCGACGACGTAGAGTGCGTTCGATCCGACGAACAGGTTTCCACAGCCCGGACCGCGCTCCATCCGGATCAAGACTGCGCGGACGTCGGCTTCCCTGATGGCGGATGCCGCCGACCTCTGCAACGGTTGGAGCGACGCCGCCAGCAGGTGCCACGCCCGGCCTCCCTTGTCGTCATAGAGCCCTACCCCGCGCAGGTTGTCGCGACTGATGCGCAGGTAGTGGGTGTCGCCGGGCACGAAGGTCTTCAGGTCGCCCATGCCATCCCATTCGGTCATGGGCATCTCGATGCATCCGACGACGACCTCCAATGGCTCGCCGCGCAATCCGTCCGGCCCTTCCTGGACCATGTAAAGCGCGCGCGAGCCTGAGTAGCTGATACCGCAAGGTGCCTGTGGCTCCACCAGGATGAGTCGCGCGCGGACGTAGGCGTAGCGATCGGTCGATTCCGATACCGGCTGCCCCATCGCTAAACCGGCCCATGACAACAGGGCGACGCCCAGTGCGACGACATGACGCTTCATCGTCATTCCCTCCACTCCGCGAGATGCAGCAGTACGCCCGCCGGATCCCAGACGTAGATCACCAGGGCGCCGTAGTCCTCCTGCTTCGGCGGCGCGACGCGGGCGTCAGCGTAGGCACCGCGCGCCAGCACGGCGGCGATCTTCGCGTGGCAGGCGGTGGCATCGGCGACGGTGAGGTGCAGCATCGTGTTTTCCAGCCAGTCCTTCTGGTAGTAGCGCTGCAGGTAGAAGCGGTGATCGCCGTTGGCCATCAGCGCCAGTTGGTCGTCGAGATACTCGGTCGTCCAGCCGAGGGCTTCGTAGAACGCCTTGGAGACGTCGAAGTCCTTGCTGCCGATGAAGGGGCGGACGTCGGCGAGGTTCAGGTCGATCATGGTGTGGCTCCCGTAAAGACGCGACGTCAGCGTGTCACGACATCGCGCCAGGCCAGCAGGATATCCGCGGCGCGTTCGGCACGCGCCTGCGTCGCGGGCAGGCCCATCAACGCATCGGCGATGCCGACGAGGTGCGCAGCCAATCCCTCCGCATCGGCGCCACGCCACAACAGCGCGCAGACATCTCCCACGTAGCCGTCGTACTCGTCGCGCGCCCCGGGCACGCCGGCGACGCCGATCGGGTCCCACACGTAATGAAGCACTTCGCTGACAGCGCGTTCGAGGGCTTCGGCTTCCGGGCCGGATGTCGGGGTCATGGCGGTGTCCGTTGCATAGAGCGACGATGATCTCAGGCGGTGGGCAGGAAGCGTGTGACCTTCTGCTTCAGCAGACGGACCAGATCCGGGTCCATGTACTCGTACTCGTCCGGGATATCCAGGCAGATCACCCGCGCACCCTTGAGATGGCTGCCGAACTTCGCCGACAGGCGATTGCGGTGCGCCTTCTCCATCACGAAGACGATATCCGCCCACGCCAGCAGTTCGGGCGACACGGGGACTTCGGCGTCGTTGCCCAACCCTGCGGATGCCGTCTCGATGCCCGGCCAGTCGGCAAACACCTGCTCGGCCGTCGGGCTGCGCAGGCGGTTCTGGGTGCAGATGAAGAGGACGTTGCGGGACATGTGGCTTACTCGCGGATGATCCTGCGGATCTTCGCTTCGCGTTCGAGGCGGCTCAAGCAGGCCTTGTCGCCGTCCGTGGTGGCGGTGGTCAATCTGGCGGCGATGGCGGTGCGGCCCGCTTCGTGCCACAGCTTCCTGGATACGTCGGCACGATGGGCCTGATGCCAGAACCATACCGATTCGATGGCGGCATCAGGACCGTTGAGGACCCGGCAATAGCCGATGGCCACATCCACCAGTTCCGGTTCGCTGCGCGTATCGAGGACCAGCGCATCGCGGCGTTCGATCGTAACGTCGAGCGGCACACGGACCGTGGTCGGGGCGTCCGAGCGCCGCAGTGCAGGCGCCTCGCGGTAGGGGCGCCCTGCGTCCGACTTCACCAGCCGCGTCCTCAGGACGTCGTACCGCACGGACTGCCCGGCACGCGACGCGCCGGTCAGCAGGCCGCCCTCCGCGTCGCAGTCGTCCCGCGGGTCCTGGCCCTCCTCCACCGTGTCCAGCGCCGGCTCCGATTCGAGGTAGTAGGCAACGCCATCCGGGGCCACGACCCACGCGGCAGCGACGGGGGGAACCCGCTTCCGGCAGGGCGAGCCTATCCAGGCCGCCAATCGGGTGAGTTGGGGCGCCGGAACGCCTTCCGGAAACAGCAATGCCACCTGCCCGTCGGGCTGCGGGTGGAGTTCGATCCTGAAGGTGTCGGGGCGACTTCCAGCCGGCCAGCGCGCGAGATAGGCCGCGATGTCGGCCTGTACCGTCTCGACCTTCTCCTTCACCAGGATCCAGCCGTGGGCCGGTACGAACGCGGGATCGCGGTCCTGGGCATCGGCCTCGGACACCAGCACCGCACAGACCAGAAGGATCATCAGAAGACAACGTCGCATGCTCCACCTCCGTTGGGGCAACCTGGCTGCTGCGGGCACCATCCGTGTTGCGGCATCACCGCAGGATCTTCTCCATCGCCTTCCCCTTCGCCAGTTCGTCGACCAGCTTGTCGAGGTAGCGGATCTTCCGCATCAACGGGTCATCGACGTCTTCCACGCGGACACCGCAGACCACGCCCTTGATCAATGAGGCGTTGGGATTGAGCGCCGGTGCCTGGGCGAAGAACGTATCGAAATCGACCTTGTCGCGGATCTGACGTTCGAGGCCGGCCGCGTCGTAACCGGTCAGCCAGAAGATGATCCGGTCGACTTCGGCTTGCGTGCGGCCCTTGCGCTCCGCCTTCTGGACGTACAGCGGATACACGCTGGCGAAGGAGGTGGTGAAGATGCGATGGCCGGACATCGTTGTTCCCCAAAAGGCACGCGGTGAAGCGATGGAACGCCATCGTAGGATGGGTGGAGCCGAAGGCGATACCCATCATGAGCCATTCTTGTGATGAGTGATGGGTAGATGGGCTGCGCCGTTGAAAGCCGCTCCGCTCAACCCGTCCTATTGGTCACCTTTCGACGACGAAACCTGGATTCCCGAACTTCGTGTTGGTATCGAGCGTCACCTCCATCCTGACGGGATCGGGCACGAGGTCGATGTGTGGTTCCACCTGATACGGGACACGCTGCGCGATCTCCGACGCTGCGCCCTCCGGGATCCTTACTCGGATCGAGACACCCTCGGAGGAGGCACCCAGCATCGTATCGCCCCATGCGTTCTCGACTTCTGGCATGAGGCTGTACTTGATCCCGCTCGTGGGTGACACGATCCATCCGTTCGCACCGTAGGCATCGATCTCCTCAGGCGGTGTGTCCAGCCATCCCGTCATGTTGACGAGGTCGTAAGCCGGAAACCCATCGGGCAGCAATACGGCAGTCCGACCATCGGGCTGCGGGTGCAGCTCTACCCGGAAGATGCCGGGGTGAATCTCGCGCGCTATCTCGTCGTACTCGGCGATTGCCTTCTGCACTTCGGCCGGCGAGCCATGGTGTACCAGGATCCATCCCTGTGACGGCGTGAAAGCGGGATCCGCCGACGTTGCCGGCTGCGGAAGGGTCACTGCCAGTCCAAGGAAGATGGCGGCTATCGAACTGCATGAGTACATGCGTCACTCCATCGACTTGTCAGCACGGATGCCATAGGTTGGGGTGAGCGCAGCGAACCCCAACACGAGACAACGATCAAACGTGGAAACCCAACCGGCTCCGATGATGTCGGTTTTCGCTACCCTCACCCCAACCTATGCGCTGATCTTGAGGCTGGCTTCGCTTACCTCAACCCATGCGCTTCCCCGCGCGTCGCCGCTTCGCTACGCACTCTTCCACAAACTTGACTTCCGCTGAGGCCAGAACAAAGGACGTTTCGCTCTCAAGCGAAACGAATCGTCCCCGCACGATAGCCGGCGCCACTTCCTGAGTGGGGCGGGCATAACACGATAGCTGCTTAGTCGAGATCCAGACGGATACTGGGTTGGCGCACGAAGTAGAGCCATCTCGGCACACTTCGAGAGTGCAGGAATTCTGTCCATGCTTTACCCAACCACATACCGACACCCGGCGCTCATCAAACCAACCAGAATGCTGGAGTAAATGATGAGGTTGCGGTGCGGCGAACTCCTCCCACTTTGCGCAGCTTGTGAGCAAGAGCATCACTAGAAGCAGAATGAATCCTTTCACTGCTTGCCCCCGGCCTTAGCTTTAACCCCACTCCTTACCAGCCTTCTCAGGCCCTGGTCCTCACCACCGCGGCGCCTTCGTCAGCGGCGGCGCCTCATGCTGGCGGTCGTACGCGCGCAGCTCCTCGCGGATGTGCTGGATGCGCTGGCGACCGAGGGTGTTGCGGCTGTCGTCGAGGACCACGCCGCCCAGCAGTTCGGCCATGCGCTCGACGTTGGGGACCAGCTTCTCCCACGCCTCGAGCGCCGTCATCGGCGCCGGCAGCGTGAGGAAGAACGCGATGGCCGGGGTTTCCAGCGTGCGGATGTTGGCCATGTCGAAACTGCCCGGCTGCATGATGTTGGCCATGCTGAAGACCGGGCCGCGTTCCGGATGCCCTTCCACCAGCCGGTGGAAGACATTCATGTGGCCGAAGGTCAGGCCGGTCTTCTCGGCCGCCACCACGATGTCCTCGCCGCGCAGCACCTGACCGGCCTTGGCCGCGACGTACAGCGAGACGATCTTGTCGAAGTCCTGGTTGGGCCGCTTGCCCAGGTCGCTTTCCACGCCCGCCACCGGCGTGCCGCCTGGCAGGCCGAGCTCGGGCTGGCTGACGCGCTCGCCACTGTAGTCCTGCACCTGCTCACTGGTGTCGTCGCCCGACAGGCTGGGCTCCACGCGCGCGGTGTCGCGCTCGGTGGTCTCGATGCGGCGGCCCTGGCTGGGCTTCTTGGGACGGCCGAACAGGAAGATCGCCGCCAGCAGCAGAACGCCGGCGACGAGGATTCCGATGCGAAGGATGGCCATGTCGGACACAGGGGTTTCTCCGGCAAGGTGGAATGTGGGTGGGCGTCAGGCGGCACCGGCGAGGCGGGCGGCCTCTTCCAGGTCGACCGACACCAGCCGGCTGACACCGGGTTCCCGCATGGTAACGCCACTGAGCTGATGTGCGGCTTCCATCGTGGCCTTGTTGTGCGACACGAACAGGAACTGCACCTTCTCGCTCATCTCCTTCACCATGTTGGTGAAGCGGCCGACGTTGGCCTCGTCGAGCGGCGCATCGACTTCGTCCAGCAGGCAGAACGGCGCGGGATTGAGCTGGAAGATGGCGAACACCAGCGCGACCGCGGTCATCGCCTTCTCGCCGCCGGACAGCAGCGAGATGTTGGACACGCGCTTGCCCGGCGGGCGCGCCATGATGGCCACGCCGGTGTCGAGCAGGTCTTCGCCGGTCAGTTCCAGATAGGCGTGGCCGCCGCCGAACAGGCGCGGGTACAGCTGCTGCACGCCGGCGTTGACGCGGTCGAAGGTGTCCTTGAAGCGGCCGCGGGTCTCGCGGTCGATCTTGCGGATGGCTTCTTCCAGCGTTTCCAGCGCGGTGGTCAGGTCGACGTTCTGCGCGTCCAGGTACTCCGAACGCTGGCTGGCTTCGCCGTACTCGTGGATGGCGGCCAGGTTGACCGGCTCCAGCCGGCGCATCCGCCCATCGATCTGGGTGACCGCCTGTTCCCACTCGCGGACGTCGGCCACCTCGGGCAGCGTATTGATGACGTCTTCCAGTACGAAACCGCCGGCAACCACGCCTTCGGACAACTGCTCGGCCTTCAGCGCGAGCGCCTGCTGGTCGAGCTTGCGCTGCGAGATGCGCTCGCGCTGCGCCACGGCCTGTTCATCGCGCTGCTGGCGGGTCTGTTCGTACTTGCGCAACTCGTTGTCGATGCCTTCCAGCAGCGAACGCGCCTCCGAGAGTTGCCGGTCGGCGGTGACGCGATGTTCCAGCGCGGCCTGGCGCTGGCTTTCCAGCTCCTGCACCGGCGAATCGCCTTCGCTCAGTTGCAGGGTGAGTTCTTCCAGCCGTGAATCGAGATGGCCGCGCTGACCGCCCATGCGGTCGAGCGCCTGGCTCAGCGACACGATCTGCGTACGCTGCGATTCCAGCGTCAGCGCCAGGGCATGCGCGGTATCGCGCGAGGTGCGCGCGGCTTCGCGGGCCTGGTCGCGGGCCTCGACGAGCTGGCGGCGTTCGTCTTCCAGTGCCTGCCGGTTCGATTCCAGGTCGCCCATGCGGGTGACCGCGTCTTCGAGTTTGGCACGAGCCTCGCGGGCCTGTTCACGACTGGCGTCCAGCGTCTCTACCAGTTGCGCGAGTTCGCCGTCGATGCGCTCCAGGCGGGTGCGGGTGGCATCGACCTTGCCCTGCTGGCTCTGCAGCTGGCCGGCCAGCTCGGACACGCCGCGGTGGGCCATGTACAACGTGCGCTGGGCGTCCTCGCGCTGCTGTTCTGCAGCGAGCAGGTGGTCGCGCAGGCTGGCCAGGCGTTCTTCCAGCTCCGCCTCGCGCGACTGCAGGGTTTCGATCTCGCCGCGCAGCGACTGGATCTCGCGCTCGCGCAGCAGCGCGCCCTGCTTGGCTGCGCCGGAGCGCAGCACGCGCACCCAGCCGGCGCCCAGGCGTTCGCCGTTGCGGGTGATGACGGAATCGCCATCGCCGAGCTGCGACTGCAGGCGGCGGGCTTCATTCAAATCCTCGGCCGTGTGCAGGCGCGCCAGCAAGCGACGGATCGCGGCGGGACCCTGCACCTTGGCGGCCAGCGAGGTCGGCGCGAACGCGACGTCGCTACGGTCATCCGAGACCAGCGCGATGCGGCCGTCGCCGAGTTCGCCCAGCGCATCGACCAAGGCCTCCGGTGCATCGACCAGCACGCCTTCGATCAGCTGGCCGAGCGCGCCTTCGACGGCGTTTTCCCAGCCCGCCTCGACGGTCAGCTTTTCGCCGACGCGGGACGCATTGTCCAGGCCGCGCGCCTTCAGCCAGCTCATCGCCGCGCCCTGCTCCTGGCCCAGCGCGGCGTGCTGCAGCGTTTCCAGCGACGACAGGCGGCCGCGGGCTTCCTGCGCGCGCTTGCGCACGTCGGACAGCTCGGTCTGGGTGGCGCGCTGCTGTTCCTGCACGTCGGCGGCGCCCTGCTTGCGTGCCTCGACCTGCTCGGTCAGGGTTTCCAGCGATTCCTTCTGGGTGTCGTGCTGCAGCTGCAGCTGTTCGAACGCGGACGCCAGCGCGTCCAGGTCCAGCCCGGTGCGCTCGTTGGCCAACACCTCGCGGCGGCGGTCGGCTTCCAGCGACTGGCGGTCGAGGTAATCGACACGGGTGCGCTCGACATCGCCGGCGCGCGAGGCTTCGGCCGAATCGCGGCTGTGGGTTTCCCAGCGCTGCTGCCAGTCGGACAGCACGGTCTCGGCTTCGCGCAGCGCGTCCTGGCGGAATACGTCCTCCTCGCGCAGCTGTTCGAGCTGCGGTTCGGCATCGGCGACGGATTCGCGCAGCACGGTGAGGCGGGTCTCGTCGCCGCTGATGTGCTGGCCGAGTTCCTGCAGCGCGTTATGGGCTTCGTCGCGAGCCTTCTTCAGGCGGTCGCCGAGTTCGCGCTGGTGCTGGATCTGCTGTTCGATGCGGGCCAGCGTGCTGCCGACCTGGTAGACCTCGCCCTGCGCCTTGTTCAAGCCGTCGGCGGCCTCCTCGCGACGGACGCGGTCGGTTTCCAGCAGGCGCTCGGCTTCGCGCTGTTCGGCGATCAGCTGCTGCAGCTTCGTCTCTTCCTGCGCCAGCGCCTCGCGCAGGCCCTGCAGCTTGCCGTCCAGGCCGCGGTATTCCAGCGCCTTCCACTCGGCGTCCTTGACCCGGCGCTCTTCCTGCAGCGCCTTGTACTGCTCGGCCTGCTTGGCCTGGCGCTTGAGGTGCTCGAGCTGTTTGCCGATCTCCTCGCGCAGATCGTTGAGGCGGTCCAGGTTCTCGCGGGTGTGGCGGATGCGGGTTTCGGTTTCCTTGCGGCGTTCCTTGTACTTGGAGATGCCGGCGGCCTCTTCCAGGTACACGCGCAGGTCTTCCGGGCGCGCCTCGATGATCTGGCTGATCATGCCCTGCTCGATGATCGAGTAGCTGCGCGGGCCCAGGCCGGTGCCGAGGAACAGGTCGGTGATGTCGCGGCGGCGGCACTTGGTGCCGTTGAGGTAGTAGTTGCTCTGGCCGTCGCGGCTGACCAGGCGCCGGACCGAGATTTCGTTGAAGGCGGCGAACTCGCCGCTGATGGTGTGGTCGCTGTTGTCGAAGATCAGTTCGACCGAGGCCTGCGACACCGGCTTGCGCGCGGCCGAGCCGGAGAAGATCACGTCGGTCAGCGAATCGCCGCGCAGTCGGCTGGCCGAACTCTCGCCCATCACCCAGCGCACAGCGTCGATGATGTTCGACTTGCCGCAGCCGTTCGGGCCCACCACGCCGGTCATATTGGTCGGCAGGTGCAGCACGGTGGGATCGACGAACGACTTGAAACCGGACAGCTTGATGGTGGAAAGGCGCATGCGGCGGTGTCTTCCGGGCACCGCGACCGGACCGGTCCGACGCGCTGCCGCAAGTGTGAAGTGGGATCAGCTTCGACTGCCAAGTCATTGATTCCGTGGCAATCAGGCCTGCCGTCGGGCACGCCAACGGATGAGTATAGCCGCCCGTGACATACCCTGCCCGGGCCGTGCGGGCGCCGTACGCCGACAGGCCGGCGGCGTACGGAGAAGGCCCGCGCCTGTTAGCATCGCGGGCGGCTTCACCCCCTCCCTCACACATCAACGGTCCCCACTCCGTGTCTCTTTTTGCATCCGTCGAACTGGTGCCCGGCGACCCCATCCTGGGGCTGACCGAGGCTTACAACGCCGATCCCCGTACCCAGAAGGTCAACCTGGGCGTCGGCATCTATTACGACGAGCAGGGTCGCATCCCCCTGCTCGACTGCGTCCGCCAGGTGGAACAGGCGCTGGCCGCCGAAGGCAAACCGCGCGGCTACCTGCCGATCGACGGCCTGGCCGCGTACGACGCCGCTACCCGTGAGCTCGTGTTCGGCAAGGATTCCGAGCTGGTCGCCGCCGGTCGTGTGGCCACGACCCAGACCGTCGGCGGCAGCGGTGCGCTGCGCGTCGGCGCGGACCTGCTGAAGAAACTGCTGCCGCACGCCACCATCGCGATCAGCAACCCGAGCTGGGAAAACCATCGCGCGGTGTTCGGCGCCGCCGGCTTCGACATCGTCGACTACACCTACTTCGATGCCGCCACGCATGGCCTGGATTTCGCCGGCATGCTCGCCGACCTGGGCCAGCTGAAGCCGGGCACCGTCGTACTGCTGCACGCCTGCTGCCACAACCCTACCGGTGCCGACCTGACGGTCGAACAGTGGACGCAGGTCGCGGCGCTGCTGAAGGAGCGTGGCCTGTTCCCCTTCATCGACATGGCCTACCAGGGCTTCGACAAGGGCATCGCCGAAGACGGCGCCGCCGTGCGCATCGTCGCCGAGGCCGGGATCGACAGCTTCATCGTCGCCAACTCGTACTCCAAGTCGTTCTCGCTGTACGGCGAGCGCGTCGGCGCGCTGTCGGTGGTCGGCCCGAACGCCGCGGACACCAAGGCGGTGCAGTCGCAGATCAAGCGCATCATCCGCACGATCTACTCCAGCCCGTCGACGCACGGCGCCGCCCTGGTTGCCGGCGTGCTGGCCAGCAGCGAGCTGCGCACGCTGTGGGAGAGCGAGCTGGGCGGCATGCGCGAGCGTATCCACGCGCTGCGTGCCGGTCTGGTCGACAAGCTGGCGGCCCTCGGCGCGCCGGAGTTCGCCTTCATCCAGCGGCAGGCCGGCATGTTCTCGTACTCCGGCCTGAGCAAGGCGCAGGTGGACCGGCTGCGCGACGAGTTCGGCATCTATGCCGTCGGCACCGGCCGCATCTGCGTGGCCGCGCTGAACCAGCAGAACCTGGCCTATGTGGCGGACGCGGTGCGCACCGTCAGCCGCGGCTGATCTGCGGCGTCGTCAGGAAGGAAAAAAGGGAGGCTTCGGCCTCCCTTTTTCTTTCTGCGACACCGCGAACCTCAGCCCAGACGCAGGCCGCTGTCAGGATCGAAGACATGCAGCGCGGCCCCTTCGACCGTGATGCGCAACGGCTGGCCGGGCTCGGGCAGCCGCTGGGGCGGCATGCGCGCGACCAGGGCGTGACCCGCGTAGGTCAGGTTGACGAAGACCTCGTTGCCCACCGGTTCGATCAACTCCACCTGCGCCTCGAAGGCCGGCTTGCCGATGCCGGCCGGCAGCAGATGCTCCGGGCGCAGGCCCAGTGCCACGCGCTTGCCGAGCCACGCGTCCGGAACCTGCGCGTGACCCAGCGGCAGCAGCGCGCCGTCATCGAGCACCAGCTGCAGGCCATCGGCATCGCTCAGCGTGCCGTGCAACACGTTCATCGCGGGGCTGCCGAGGAAGCCGGCGACGAACAGGTTGGCCGGCTTCTCGTACAGCGCCATCGGCGTGTCGATCTGTTGGATCTCGCCGTCCTTAAGCACCACGATGCGCTGGCCCAGCGTCATCGCTTCGACCTGATCGTGGGTCACGTAGATCATGGTGGCGCCGAGCTGGCGATGCAGGCGGCCGATCTCGGTCCGCACGGAATGGCGCAGCTTGGCGTCGAGGTTGGACAGCGGCTCGTCGAGCAGGAACACCGACGGCTCGCGCACCAGTGCGCGGCCCAGCGCGACGCGCTGGCGTTGTCCACCGGACATCTCGCGCGGCAGCTTGCCCAGCATGTGGGTCATGCCCAGCGTCTCGGCGGCGGCGTTGACGCGCCGGTCGATCTCCGCGCGCGCCACGCCGCGCAGCTTCAGGCCGAAGGCGAGGTTCTCGGCGACCGTCATGTGCGGGTACAGCGCGTAGCTCTGGAACACCATCGCGATGTCGCGGTCCTTCGGCGCAACGTCATTGACGCGGCGGTCACCGATCAGCAGGTTGCCGTCGGAAATCTCCTCCAGTCCCGCGATCATCCGCAGCAGCGTGGACTTGCCGCAGCCGGAGGGACCGACCAGCACCATGAGTTCGCCGTCGGCGATCTCGAAACTGGCCCCGTGCACGGCCACTTGGCCGTTGTCGTACACCTTGCGCACGCGGTCGAGTTTGACGCTGGCCATCATTGCTCCGGTCGGGCGAGGCCCGTGTGTGTTCGCTGCGGCCCGGCCCTCCCGGGTGCAGGCATGCCCGTACGGACGAGCATGCAGCTTCCCGTTCCTTGGTCCGGGCGGCTGCGCTATTCTGCCATGTAACCGTTTTCACAACGCAAGCGGACCGTGTGCCCACGCAACGCGGAGCGCCCGCACCCGCCACGCCATCCATGCCCTGCCCGACGACCATCCACCCGGCTTCCCTCGCCGCCACCTATTCCGGAATGACGCATACGTATACGGATGGCGCATGCGCGTGCGGGCTTGCACGCCGTCGGCGCAGGTGCGCGCTATCATGCGCCGCCCACGCGACGTGGCCCCCTCACGGCAGCACAGGATCGACCAGGCGAATGCAGCGGACCCGTATTGGAAGTCACCCCGCATCGAACAGGATGTTTGCCGCATGAGCAGCGCCGATCGCGTCCTCCTCGCCGACATCGGCGGCACCAATGCGCGCTTCGCGCTGGCCGATACGTCCGCCTCCGTGCCGCTGCTGGACGACAGCGTGCGCGAGTTCGTGGTCGCCGATTTCCCGTCGCTCGCGGACGCCGCGCAGCACTACCTGGATGAAACGGGCGCGACCGCGCAGAACGGTGTATTCGCCGTCGCCGGCCGTGTCGATGGCGATGAGGCCCGTATCACCAACCACCCGTGGGTGATTTCGGTGAACCGCACGCGGCAGGCACTCGGTTTTCAGGGCCTGAAACTGGTCAACGACTTCGCTGCGCAGGCGATGGCGGTGTCGCTGCTGACGCCGAAAGACGTCGTGGCGATCGGCGGTGCGCAATGGCGCCCTGCTCCGCTCAGTGAATCGCGCACCTACGCCGTCATCGGCCCGGGCACGGGCCTGGGCGTGGCGGCGCTGATCATCCGCGACGGCCGCGCGTATCCGCTGGAAACCGAAGGCGGCCACGTGAGCTTTCCGCCCGGTACGCCGGAAGAAATCCGCATCCTCGAGATCCTGTCCGCGCAGTTCGGCCGCGTGTCGAACGAACGCCTGATCTGCGGTCCCGGCCTGGTGAATCTG
Source organism: Pseudoxanthomonas sp. PXM01 (assembly GCF_014851815.1). Classification (GTDB taxonomy): domain Bacteria; phylum Pseudomonadota; class Gammaproteobacteria; order Xanthomonadales; family Xanthomonadaceae; genus Pseudoxanthomonas_A. The sequence continues at coordinate 65,821 of NZ_JACVAJ010000001.1, read as the reverse complement.
TATCGCGCGCTCAGCGAGATCGCGGGCGAAGATCCGGGCGGTCCGCTGGAACCGAAGGACGTCACCGCGCGCGCGGCGGCAGGCGATCCACGCTGCGTGCGCACGCTGGACGTGTTCTGCGCGGTGTTCGGCGCCATCGCCGGCGACCTCGTGCTCACCACCGGCGCGTGGGACGGCGTATTCCTCACCGGCGGACTGGTGCCGAAACTGCTGACCTCGCTGCAGCACTCGGGCTTTCGCCAGCGCTTCGAACACAAGGGCCGCTTCTCGCCCGCGATGGGCCGCGTGCCGACGCTCGCCAACGTGCATCCACGTCCTGGCCTGCTCGGTGCCGCCGCGTATGCGGTCGAACTGTTCGGACCGAAAAGCCCCGCGCACGCCTGAGGTTTTGCGCAGATGCGCGCTGCAACGCAACACACGCAGCGCCGCCGCACCCCGACTGGTCTGACTTTGGTCGCTTTCGCGCTTGCCGCAAAGGCGGTAGAAAGCATCATGCCGTCGCCGTCGTTCACCGCCCTTCCCCTCCACGCGCTGGAGTCGCAGGAAGGTTGCGCATCACGGCCCTCCATCGCCACGCCATGCAGAATGACCGCGTCTGCAGCCTAGCCCTACGCCCATGAGCCTGCACCCCCGCATCCAGGAAGTCACCGAACGCATCCGCCAGCGCAGCGCACCCTTGCGTCGCGCCTATCTCGACGGCATCGATGCCGCCCATCGCGATGGCCCGCAACGCGCGCGCCTGAGCTGCGGCAACCTCGCCCATGCGTTCGCCGCGTGTGGTCCGACCGACAAGAGCCGGCTGCGCGCCGACGTCACGCCGAACCTCGGCATCATCAGCGCGTACAACGACATGCTGTCGGCGCACCAGCCGTTCGAGCATTACCCGGAGATCATCCGCCAGGTCGCGCGCGATCTCGGTGCCACCGCGCAGGTCGCCGGCGGCGTGCCGGCGATGTGCGACGGCGTGACGCAAGGCCGTCCGGGCATGGAGTTGTCGCTGTTCTCGCGCGACGTCATCGCGCAGGCCACCGCGATCTCGCTGAGCCATGACATGTTCGACGCCGCGCTGTACCTGGGCGTGTGCGACAAGATCGTGCCGGGCCTGCTGATGGGTGCGCTGGCCTTCGGCCACCTTCCGGCGGTGTTCGTGCCGGCCGGGCCGATGTCGCCCGGCATCCCAAACAAGGAAAAGGCCGCGGTACGCGAACGCTACGCCGCCGGCGAAGCCACGCGCGAGGAACTGCTGGAAGCCGAGGCCGCGAGTTACCACGCCGCCGGCACCTGCACGTTCTACGGCACCGCCAATTCCAACCAGGTGCTGCTGGAGGCGATGGGTCTGCAGCTTCCCGGCACTTCGTTCGTCAATCCCGACCAGCCGTTGCGCGATGTGCTGACGCGCGCCGCTGCAGAGCGTGCGCTGGCGATCACCGCGCTGGGCGACGACTACCGTCCGATCGGACGCCTGATCGACGAGCGCGCCATCGTCAATGCGATGGCGGCGCTGATGGCGACCGGCGGTTCGACCAACCACACCATCCACTGGATCGCCGTGGCGCGTTCGGCCGGCATCGTGCTGACCTGGGACGACATGGACCTGCTGTCGCAGACCGTGCCGTTGCTGGCGCGCGTGTATCCGAACGGCGAAGCCGACGTGAACCGCTTCGCTGCCGCCGGTGGCACGCAGTTCGTGTTCCGCGAACTGCTCGACGCCGGCCTGATGCACGACATCACCACCATCGTGCCCGGCGGCCTGCGCGCGTTCTGCGACGAGCCGCGCCTGCAGGACGGCAAGCTCGCCTATGCGCCCGGCATCGCCGAGAGCGCGGACGAAGACGTCGCGCGCCCGGTGTCGCGCGCGTTCGAGGCCCAGGGCGGCCTGCGCCTGCTGCGCGGCAACCTCGGCCGCTCGCTGATCAAGACCTCGGCGGTGAAGCCGGAATACCGCTACATCGAAGCGCCCGCGGTCGTCGTCGACGATCCGCGCGCGCTCAACAAGCTGCACGCGGCCGGTGCGCTGCCGCAGGACTTCGTGGCCGTGGTGCGCTACCAGGGTCCCCGTTCCAACGGCATGCCTGAACTGCACTCGCTCGCCCCGCTGCTCGGCCTGCTGCAGAACCAGGGCCGCCGCGTGGCGCTGGTGACCGACGGCCGCCTGTCCGGTGCGTCCGGCAAGATTCCCGCCGCGATCCATCTGACGCCGGAAGCCGCGCGTGGTGGTCCGCTGGCCAAGCTGCGCGAGGGCGACATCATCCGTCTCGACGCCGAAGCCGGCACGCTGGAAGCGCTGGTCGATGCGCAGGAGTGGGCGGCGCGCGAAATCGCACCGAACACCTCGCCCGCCGCGCTGGATCTGGGTCGCAACCTGTTCGCGGTGAGCCGCGATGTGGTCACGCCGGCCGACCGCGGCGCGATGTCGATTTCCTGCGGCCTGCCGTACCACGACGGCACCTGGGAATACGATGCCGAATACGAACTGGGCGACGCGGCGCATGCCGCCGAAGCGCCGCATGAAGCCAAGGATGCCTGACCGGAACCTGGTGGGAGCGACGTAAGTCGCGAGGCTTTCCCACTTGCGCCATCGCGACTGACGTCGCTCCCACACCCAACACAGTGCACGTGCCAGACAACGACATGACCATCGAAGCCCGCCAGCAGAAAGCCGAATCCCTCCTCCGCGCCGCCGGCATCCTGCCGGTCGTCACCGTCCACACGCTGGAAGAGGCGCGCAAGGTGTCCGAAGCACTGCTGAAGGGCGGGCTGCCGGCGATCGAGCTGACGCTGCGCACGCCGGTGGCGATGGAGGCGCTGGCGATGCTGAAGAAGGAACTGCCCGACATCGTGATCGGCGCCGGCACCGTGCTGACGACCGAGCAGATGAAGCAGTCGATCGATGCGGGCGCCGACTTCCTGGTCACGCCGGGCACGCCGCCGGCGCTGGCCGATGCGCTGGCCGCCGCCGATATCCCGGTGGTGCCGGGCGCGGCGACGCCGACCGAACTGCTGTCGCTGATGGCGCGCGGCTTCCGCGTCTGCAAGCTGTTCCCCGCCACCGCCGTCGGCGGCCTGGCGATGCTCAAGGGCCTGGCCGGCCCCATGTCGGAACTGAAGATCTGCCCGACCGGCGGCATCACCGAAGACACCGCGGCCGACTACCTGTCCCAGCCGAATGTGGTCTGCATCGGTGGCTCGTGGATGGTGCCTAAGAACTGGCTGGAAAACGGCGAGTGGGACAAGGTCACCGAGAGCTCGGCCAAGGCGGCGGGCATCGTGCAGCGCGTTCGCGGCTGACGCAGGTTCGGCAGCCGTGAAGTTTCTTGCGTCGGCAGCAACGCTGATGTTGCTGGCAGGCTGCGCACATTGGTTCGGTCCCGCACACGGCACCTTCAGCGTGCTGGGCTCCACGCCGGAGAGCAGCGCTTGCGTGCTATCTGTCGGCGGTACCGATTCCAGCAGCGCTCCAAGGACGTGGACTGTGTCAGGCAACTTCGAACAGCGCGTTCTGATCAACCCGTCGCGCAAAGGACATCGCGTCACGCTCACCTGTAGTGGAGCCCTGGTCGCGGAGCGCACGTTCGAATACGGACGTGATGTGGCTCCCGGCGGAAACCTCTCGCTATAAGGAAGTACTGCCTGACGGCTCATTCCCGCCGAACAACCGGAGGTCAGGCATCCGTCTGCAGCGCGATCGCAACATGCCGTCGTCGCCACCCTGACGCCAACACGGCGTACCAGCCGACCATCAGCAGGCCCAGCCACCATTCGAAGACGTTCTCCCAGCGGTCCTTCTCTGACGGCTCGTCGACGACCACGCCGGCCACGACGTTCGCCACGCCCAACGCCAACATCGCGATCGAAATCCACGACATCGACGCGATGACGCCCGCGGCCAGCGCCTTCGTCAACGACGCGCGCCGCATCAGCGCCAGCTGCGCCAGGTAGCCGAACCCGAAATACACCACCACGCCGTAGCGCCGCAGGAAGCGATACGCCTCGCCCTCCGTACCCAGGAACGTCGCGTACACCGCCAGCGCGATCGCCGACAGCACGCCCAGCACCAGCATCGCGCGACCGCCGCGCAGCCAACGCATCGCCAGCCACCACACAAGCGCATGCAGCACCGCGCACGGAATGACCAGCAGCTGGAACAGGTGATTGCCCCACCCGTGCCGCGCGGCACGGCTGATCGACACGCAGCCGTCGAGATAGGGAATGCAGGCCGGCACGTGGCCGCCGTGGATCGACAGCAGGTAGGCCGCATGCGCGGCGACCACGAACAGCAGCGTGATCAGCAAAGGCAGCGGCCACAGCGGGAGGCGCGGGGCGTCGTGGGCGGACATGGCGTCGAACGTGGCGGAAGCCGGTCCCAGGGTAGCGCGCACCCGCCCCTCCCCGGCGCAGACTGTCTTCAGCGCACGTGCGGCGGTTCGCCGGCGAGACCAGCCCCCGGGACTGGCGCGCCAGTCCTGGAGACTCACGCATGAGTCTTTTTCACTGGCATGCCAGCTCTAATGTGAGTAGAGCCAGTCTTCGACACTCACGCGTCAGTCTTTTCCACTGACGCGCCAGTCCTGATGTGAGTAGAGCCCGTCGTTGGAACTCATGCGTGAGTCTTTTTCACTGGCACGCCAGTTCCAATGTGAGTAGCGCCAGTCTTCGACACTCACGCGTCAGTCTTTTCCACTGGCGCGCCAGTCCTGGTGTGAGTAGAGCCCGTCCCGGAGACCCGTGGGCGCGTCCTGTCCACCGACGCGCGTGGGCCATGCGGGAACCGTCCGCGTGCGCCTCACGGAGCACAGCTGTCGACGGCTCCGTGAAGCGTGGCGCGTATCAACGCGTCCGGATGCTGACCTTCGCCGGCAGCGTGGTGATGCGCAGCTCGCCATCCTTCCACTGCCCGGGCTTGCCGTTGATGCGCGTCTCGCCGGGTGCATCCTTGTAGGGCCACGGCAGCACCAGGCCGCCGGCCGGCAGCTTCAATCCAGCCTTCGCGTCGAGGACAACCTCATCGCCCTGCGTGCGCAGCGCGTAGCCAAGCACGCCGTTGGGCGTGCGCAGGCCATCGATGGCGATGCCCTGCCCGTCCAGCCAGCTCGTCGGCACGCCGGCCGCCAGCACCAGGCTGTCGTCCACCTCGCGCGTATAGGCGAACATGTCCAGCGCCGAGCGGACGAAGTCCGAGGCCACCCACGCATGCGGCAGGTCGCCGACGAAGAACGGCTTGCGCGGTGTGCGCGACACCACTTCCGCCCACTGGTTCCAGGCCTGTGGCGCGCGGTCCTTGAAGAAGAAGTCCAGCACGTCCCAGGCCCGCTCGCGCCAGCCCAGCCGCACGAACGCGGCGACGTTGCGCCACTCGTACGGCGTGTAGTCCTTCCACTCGCGCTTGCCGTCGCGGCGTTGCACGAACTCGGTCCAGTAGCGCTCGAACGTGCCGTTCAACAGGTCCGCCGGCAGCTTGCCCTGCTCGCCACCCGGCGCCAGCGCGATGGTGGTCGAGGTCGGATCGAAATCGCCGATCTCCGCCGCACCCGGCAGGTAGCTGATGTTGTGCAGTTTGGTCGCCGCGTCGAGCGAGGCGTAGAGGTCGTCGCGGAACTGGTCGCGCGAAGCGGACATCTTCTTCGACGCGGCGGTTTCGCCGAGCGCGTCGGCGACGTCCACCGCATCCTTGTAGCCGCGCAGTGCCCAGAAGTTGTCCCAGTACGAATGCATCGGCTTGGCCGAATAGCCTTCGTGGCTGATCGAGGCCGGCATCATGCCGTAGAACGCCGCGTTGACCGCGCGGTTGGCCTCGGTGCGCTCGCTGAGGCGCAGTTCTTCCATGTAGGCGAACGCGCCCTGCACATGCGGCCACATCCTGCGCAGGAACGCCTTGTCGCCGGTATAGCGGTAGTACTCGGCCACGTTGAAGATCAGCTCGCCGTGGCTGTCGTTCTCCGGCACCGGGTCGCTGCCACGGTCGTCGACGCAGCACGGCACCTTGCCGTTCTTGAACTGGTACGGCGCGTACCACTCGACGTATTCCTTCACCACTTCCGGGCGACCCAGCCGCAGCAGGCCTTCGGAAATCATCGCGCCGTCGCGGATCCAGCTGCGCGAATACGAGCGCGTGCCCGGCTGCAGGCGCGGGCCGATGCGCGAGATCAGCATGTGCGCCAGCGCCGTGCGCAGCGTATCGGCCACGGGCTGACCTTCGGCGGGCACCTGCAGCTTCATTTCGCCGAGCTTGCGGCGCCAGAGAGCCGCAGTCGCGTCCTGGTCGCGTGCCGCGTCGATGCGTGCCGGCAGCGCGCCCTCGAGCGGCGCGACCCAGTCGATGTCGCGGCTTTCGCCGGCGGCCAGCGTGATCCGGTACAGCACGGCCCCGGAGGCGAGCCCGCCCGCTTCACCGGCCACCTGCGCATCGGTGCTACCCGACACCGCGTCGATCGACGCCAGTCGTTCGCGCACCAGTCCTTCATCGAAGCGCGACGCCAGTGCCGCATCGGGCTTGGCGAAGCGCAGGCTGGCGCGTCCGTTCACGCTGACCACGCCATCGCGCACGGTGAGATCGGTGATGGGGCTGAAGCCACCGGTGGTGTTCAGGAACTGGCTGGGCGGATTGACCTGCCACGGCTGCACGGCCAGTGCCAGCACGTACTCGCGCGATGTCTTGCCGGTGTTGGTCAGGCGATGACGCGCGACCACGCGCGAATCGCCGGGCTTGCCCGCGGCGAACGCGGTCGTGGCCAGCGCGAAATCCGCGTGCGTCCACGCAACGGTCGGCATGGGCAGGTAACCGTCCTGCAGCGACTGCGTCGCCTGCACGTCCGACCAGCCGATCCAGCGTCCGTCGACCTGCACGAAGGGCTCGACGCTGACGCCGCCCTTGGCGATCTCGACGGCACCGTCTTCACCGATCAGCCCCTGCTCGCGACCACCGTCGAGGCCGACGATGGTCCAGTACGGCTGCTCGCCGCTGAAACCGCGCGGGAACCAGCCCTTCGGCGATTCCGCCGCCATCGCCTTCAGCAGGTCGTTGGGATGCGCGGCGAAGGCCAGCGGCTTCACGTCCAGCTCGGCGAGGGCGAACGAACGCCCCGGACCGTCGCCGACGGTCAGGCGCACGTAGCGCGCTTCCGACTCCGGCAGCGCGAGGTAATCGTTGCCGCCATTGCCATCGACCACGGTACGCACATCGCGCCAGCGTACGCCGTCGTCCGACAGCTGCACCAGGTAGTCCGACGCATGCTGATCCGGCTTCCAGCGCAGCACCAGCCCGCCGAACTCGCGCACCTTGCCCAGGTCCAGCGTCAGCTGCGGCTCCTTGTCGTCGTGCAGGTCGGCCGACCAGGCCGTGTCCGGCTTGCCATCCACCGCCAGCGCCGCGGCGCCAGCCGGGAACGCGACCGAGGCACTGGCCTTGCCGATCAGCGGCGCGCCGTCATCGACCGGCAACGGCTGGAACGTCAGTTCGTCAAAGCAGACCGAGCCCTTGCCGCCGACGTTGTTGTAGACGGTGAATTCGAGCTTGACGCTCTTGCGCAGCACGCGGTCCGGGTCGGGGCCCCAGGCCTTGTCGATATGGCGCTGCTTGTAGCGCACCGGCGTCCACGCCGTCGGATACTCGTACTTCGGCCGGTTGACCCACCACACGTTGTCGCCGCTGGCGTCGATGACCTTGAACTGCAGGTCGTTGCGCGGCGAATCGCCAAGCAACTGGAAGCCGAACTGGTAGTTCTGCGGATAGTCGATCAGCAGGTCGCGCTGGATGCCCGCATGGCCCGACACGCCGTTGAAGTCGTAGTCCAGGCACATACCCTTCCCTTGCACGCCATCGACCAGGCGGATGGCACCGCTCACCTGATTCGACGTCACCACGCGCCAGGTGGAGGCATCGTCGAACGCGTCCAGCACGCGCACCGGTTCGGCCGCGACGGCACCGGCCAGCGGAAGCAGCACCACCCCGGCCATCCGGCGGGCAAAGGTCGACAGCATGTTTTGTCTCCGGCAACGGGCCGCAGCGCGAAGGAATCAGCCCTTCACGCTGCCCAGCAACAGGCCCTGGATGTAGTAGCGCTGCAAGACCAGGAACAGCAGCAGCACCGGCAGGATGGTGACGACCGAGCCGGCCATCATCAGTTCGTAGTCCATCACGTGCTCGCGCGACAGGCCCGCCAGCGCGACCGGCAGGGTTTGCAGCGAATCGTCGCTCAACACGATCAGCGGCCACATGAAGTCGTTCCATGCGCCGAGGAAGCTGAAGATCGCCAGCGTCACCAGGATGGGCTTCAGCCCCGGCAGCACGATCTGGAAGAAGATGCGCGCCTCGCTGGCGCCGTCGATGCGCGCGGCTTCAAGCAGTTCGTCCGGGATCGAGCGCGCGTACTGGCGCACCAGGAAAATGCCGAAGATCGCCGCCATGCCCGGCACGATGGCGCCGGCGTAGGTATTCACCAGCCCCATCTGCTTCAGCAGCAGGAACAGCGGCATCATCGCCACCTGTGCGGGGATGACCAGCGCCGCCAGCAACGCGCGGAACGTGCCGTCGCGGCCCTTGAAGCGCAGCTTGGCGAACGCGTAGCCCGCCATCGTGTTGAAGAGCAGCGACAGCAGCATGACGCTGGTCGAGACGATGAAGCTGTTGAACAGGTAGCGTCCCATGCCGGCGCGCACGAACAGCTCGCGGTAGTTGTCCAGCGTCGGCGCGGACGGCAGCAGTGGCGGCGGGAAGTGCCCTGCCTCGCCGGTCTGCATGAAGGATACCGACAGCATCCACAGCAGCGGGCCGATACTGACGACCGCCAGCGCGACCAGCAACACGTTCACGACGAGGGCGGCGACGCGCTGGTTCATTCCACCCCCCGCTTGCGCGCGAACCACAGCAGGCCGCTGGTCACCGCCGTCATCAGCAGGAACAGCAGGAAGGCCACCGCGGACGCGTTGCCGAGGTTCCACCACTTGAAGCCTTCTTCGTACATCAGGTACAGCACGCTCTTGGTGCTCTCCAGCGGGCCGCCCTGCGTCATGACGTAAGGTTCGGCGAACAGCTGGAAGTAGCCGGCCATGGTCAGGATGCCGACCAGCAGCAGCACCGGGCCGAGCTGCGGCAGGGTGACGTGGCGGAACTGGGCCCAGCGCGAGGCACCGTCGATGCGCGCGGCCTCGTACAGGTCTTCCGGGATGCTCTGCAGGCCGGCCAGGAAGATGATCATGTTGTAGCCGAAGTTCTTCCACACGGCGAACAGGATGATCGTCGGCATGGCCCACGTGGGATCGCCGAGCCAGTCGATCGGATCGATGCCGACCCACGACAGGCCCCAGTTCACCAGGCCGTATTTGGTGTGGAACAGGTAGCGCCAGATCACCGCGACCGCGACCACGGTGGTCACTACCGGCGCGAAGAACGCGGTACGGAAGAAACCCTTGAAGCGACCGAGCTTGGAATGCAGCAGCAGCGCCGCGCCCAGCGACAGCGCCACCGACAGCGGCACGCCGACGACGACGAAGTAGACGGTGTTCCCCAGCGACTTCCAGAACATCGGGTTCTGCAGCAGGCCGATGTAGTTGTCGACACCGACGAAGCGCAGGTTGCCGATGTCGGCCAGCGCATAGATGTCGAAGTCGGTCAGGCTGAGCGCCAGCGCCGCCAGCACCGGCAGGCCGAAGAACACCACGATGACGGTCAGCGCGGGCGCGGCGAACAGCCAGCCGGCGAGCGTATGCGTGGACCTCATGGCGCGGTCCCCGGCTTGGCGGCGTGATCAAGCATCCAGCGACGCTTCTCGAGGATGCGATCGGCGCGGCGGTCGAGTTCTTCGGCCGCCTGGTCGACACTCAACCGGCCGTTGGCGACCTGCTCGCCGACCAGCCGCATCTCGGTGGCGATACGCTCCCACTCCGGCACCTTCGGCGTGGACACCGCACGTTCCAGCTGCTCGCGGAACGCCTTGGCATACGGATCATTGGCCAGCGCCGGCGTCAGCCACGGCGAACGACGCGGCGGCAGGTCGCCCGTCAGCGCATGGAACTCGGCCTGCACCGCAGGCGACGACAGCCACGCGATCAGCTGCCAGGCCGCGTCCTTGTTGGGCGAATCCTTGAACACCACGAAGCTGGTGCCATTGGCCAGCGACGCACCGGGGCCGTTCGGACCCGGTAGCGGCATCGTCATCCAGTCCTTCTGCTGCGCGGCCGGCAAGCGCTCCTTGAACTTGGCGATGTTCCAGGGGCCGGAGATGTAGAACGAATAGAAGCCCTTGCCGAACTCGTCCCAGACGTTGGAGATCTGGTTGTTGGTGACGACCGGCGCCCACTGCTGGTCGAACATTTCCTTGTAGAACCCGAGCGACTGCCTGAAGCCCGCACTGCGGAAGTTGCCGTAGCGGCCGTCGTCGCGCAGCAGCGGCTCCGGTTGCTGGATGGCGAGGCTCAGCAGCGGCTCGAATTCGTTGAGCGGCAGCAGGATCGAATAGTTGCCCTGCCCTGCAACCTGCTTCACCTCGCGCATCGCGACGCGCCACTCGTCCCAGCTCGCCGGCAGCGTCTTCACGCCCGCCTTGGCGAGCATGTCGCGCCGGTAGAACGGCAGGCGCGTCTCGACATACCACGGCACCGCATACGCACGGCCATCGATCACGCCTGTATCCCAGACGCCGGGAAAGAAATCCGGCTGGTCGAAATCCGGTGTCGCCGCAATCTCGTCGTCCAGCGGCTCGAGCGCGCCGAGTGCGGCGAACTCCGGAATCCAGGTATTGCCGATCGGACTGACGTCCGGCAACGACTCGCCGGCGAACGCCGTCAACAGCTTTTCGTGGGCGGACAGCCACGGCACGATCTGCAGGTCGACATGGATGCCGGGATGCTGGCGTTCGAACTCGGGCAACAGCTTGGCGACGATTTCGCCTTCATAACCCATCACCCAGAAACGCACGGTGGTGCGGTCATCCTGCGTGCGCGCGCAGCCGGCGATCACCAGCGCGAGCGACACCAGAAGCGCAAGAGAACAGCAGCGCATCAGGGCCCTCCTTCCACCGGAGAAGACCCTGATGCGTGCCGGAGAGACCCTTGCTGGCGCACGCCGTTCCATGCGGACAGCTTACTCGGGCTGCTGCGGTCGCGCCGCCTCGGGCTGTGACGCCTGGTTGGCGCGCGATTCCGCGGTGCCCAGCGCGCGTGCAGCGGCCGCATCCAGGTCCGGCGGCGCGATCGGCGCCGTGGCGCCACCGGTCGTTGCCTGCTGATCGGGCTTCGCGTCCAGCCAACCGCCCTGGAAGCCCGCCTTCTTCAGGCCATCGCGGATGTACGGATTCTTCTTCATCACGCTCCAGACGAAGTCGCTCCGGTAGTTCGCGATCATCGCCAGGATCGGGCCCTGGTCGATGCCGATATAGTCGCTGGCCACCCAGCCCTTGCCGGGAACGATGCGTCCGGTCTTCAGCGGGATGTCGTAATCGAAGCTGGGGTTGAACGAATCGAGGAAGCCGTAGCTCGAGTACAGGTAGTCGCCGTAGCGCCGGTGCATCTCTTCCGTCGCCGGAATCACGATCTCCGGCGCGAACGGCAGCGACGCGATGGCGGCGGTCGGTGCGATGGTGCCGTCGTCGAAATTCTCGCGGAAGCCGGCGCCGCGTGCGGAATAGTGGCGGAACGGCCGCTGCTCACCGCGGTATTCCTGCAAGGTCTGCTGCGGACCGTCGGAAGCGGTCAGGCCCCAGACGTTCTCACCGTAATCCTTCCACTTCATCGGGTTCTCGGTCGCGTAGGCGCGCTGCGCGTACGTGGCACGACGGCTGTTCTCGAAGTAGTCCATGCCGCGTTCGCGCATGTACGCGTCCTGGATGCCGCGGAAGTCGATCCAGACGTGGCTGTACTGGTGGCCGAAGTGCGGCGCGAACGTCAGGTATTCCTGGCCCTGGAACACGCCCCACAATTCGCTGTAGCTGCGCGTCCAAACTTCCCACGCGTCCTGGCCCACCGGGTGCGTCGGCGAGGCCATCGCCAGGATGTACACCATCATGGCTTCGTTGTAGCCCTTCCAGTCGTGCGGGATGGTGCCGCTCTCGGGGAACCAGCCCATCGAGATCAGCGGCTTGTTCTGTTGCAGGAAGGTCCAGTCGACGCGCTTGTAGATGGTGTCGGCGATCCAGCGGATCTCGCGTTCGCGCGGGTCGTCGCGGTCGTAGTAGGACTGCGCGAACAGCACGCCCATCAGCAACAGCGAGGTGTCGACGCTGGACAGTTCCACCCAGGAATTGAAGCGCTGCCCGGTGTTCATGTCCAGGAAGTGGTAGTAGAAGCCTTTGTGGCCGCCCTTGCCTTCCTTCTGCGGGCCCTGCGGCACGTCGCGCAGGAACTTCAGCGTGGTCAGCGTGCGATCGACCGCCTGCGTACGGCTGACCCAACCGTTCTCGATGCCGATGGGATACGCGGTCAGCGCATAACCAATGGATGCGATGCTGGCGAACGGACGCGACGGATAGCGATCCGGCGTCATGCCGTTCACTTCATTGGTGGTGTCCCAGAAGAACTGGAACGTGCGGCGTTCGATGTCGCGGAACAGCGGCGGCAATTCCGGCTTCGCCGGCGGCTCCGGTTTGGCGGCGACGGCGGGCGTCGCGGGCTTGGCGGCAACAGGTGCCGCTTTCTCTTCCGGCGCCTTCTGGCAACCGGCGATCAACAGAGTCAGCGCAACGCCGATGAACCAGGACGCGCGCGGGGCTGGGGTGATCTTGTTCAAAACGTTTTTCCCGTTGTAACCGATTACAGAGGAGCTTCAAATAAATCCGCTACTAGAGCGGAGATAGAAGTGCCCGGCCATCAGTACGATGGCCGGGCGATTCGTTGGGACTTACCAGCTCAGACCAAACGACAGCTTGAAGGTACGTGTCGGGAGGAACTGACTATTGGGCGTACCGAAGTTCGCGTTGGGGCTACCCGGACCACCGAACCAATCGTCGTAGCCGGCGTAGTTCACCCAGTTGAACACGTTCAAGACGTCTGCACGGACCCGCAGCTTGATGTCGGAACCCGTGTCCCACTCCTTGCTCGCCGCCAGGTCGAACTGTTTGAAGCCCAGCGTTCCATCCGGCTCGTATTGATCGAAGAAGCAGTTGTTGAAGTCCGGCGCATCCAGGCAGTTGGTCGCATAGCGAGGGGCCTGGCTTGCCAAGATCAGCTTGCCGCTGAGCGTGATGCCCCACGGTGCGTCGTAGATGCCCGACGCCACCAAGCGATGGTCGGCGACACCGCCGGCCTTCTTCCACCCATAGTCGGCGATGGTGGGTTTATCGAGCGAGAACACCTCGCCTGACTGCCGGTTCTCCTCCGCATCGGTATACGTATAAGCGAAGGTCACCCCCCAGCCGGAGGACGCGGTGTAGGGCTTCTCGACTTTCAGCAACAGCGAGTTGGCACGCGTTTCAATTCCGTTGGTACCAAGGATCAGATTGCCGAAGCCCGGGAAACCCTGACCCCAGGGCTTCGGATCCCACGTGCTTCCCGGCGGGAAGAAGCTTCCGTCCGGGCGGCGATTGCCGAGCAGGAAGGCAAAACCATCCTTGCTGACGACGCGCGACAGCGTCACGTCGGTATGCCAGCTGCCGAGCGCATTTCGCATGCCGATGCTGAACTGGTCGGAGTAAGGCGTCCGGACTTCGTCGTTCAGCATGAACACCTCACGACCCGTGCCCGAGGTCGATGCCAGCGTCGCCAGCACTGCAGGATCGAAGTAGGCAGGGTTCCAGGCGAGGCAGTTGCCTACGCCCGGCGTCGTGCACGAGGGAGCGAACGCAAAGTCGACGGTCGTGTAGCTGGCCTTGGTGACTTCAAGCTGCAGCCAGTCGAAAAGGTTCCGGTCGTAGGAGCGGCCGGCACCACCGTAGATCACGTGGCGCTGGTCGGCGTTCAAGTCGTAGGAGAAGCCCAGACGGGGCGCCCAGTTGTTCTTGTCTGCCTTCCGGTCGCTGCCGTTGCTGATGTACTCCTCGACATTCACACCGGAGTTCGGATTGTTGATCGCGGTGGACGAACGCAGCGACGCGGCGACATCCGCAGGGGTGACATAGTCGAGATAGGTTGGGCTCTCTTCGTAGTCCCAACGAACGCCGAAGTTGAGGATCAGCTTGTCGTTGACTTCCCAGTCGTCCTGCAGATAGATGCCGAACTGGTTGTTGCGGGACTTCGCGCTACCATCGCCGACACCGGCCACCGGGCTGCCGAAGACCACATGGATCGGCTGAGTCAGGCTGCCATTGATGTCGTAGTAGAACGCCGGGTTGTAGGGTGACTGTTCCTGGGCGCTCACCTCCACGCGCTTGTACTTCACACCCATCTTCAGCGTGTGGCCCGTCCAACCGGTGAAGGTCAGGTCATTCTGGAAGCCGTAACCTTCCTGGCCCTTGTTCTGGTAGTCGGGACCGGCTCCCGTGCGGATGATCGAGTCGCGCCAGTTCACGCCGTCCGACGGATCCGTATCGGTAATGTCGCTCAGGATGTAACCCAGTCCGGACGTGCGCGGACGCGGACCCCAACTAGTGTCCTCGTATGTCAGATGCGCATCGTTGAGCCAGTTTCCCGAAGTGAGCTGGTACCTCAGGTCCACGCGAGTTTCGTCGTTTACCTTGTCGGTCGCATAGCTCGGGAGGTTCTGATCGCCCAAACTGGTGACTTCGGCCTCTTCGCGGTACTTCGCGGTCAGTTCGAAATAGTGGTTCTCACCAAACAGCCAATCGATCTTGCCGAAGTACAGATCCTCCTTGAACGGCGCGCTGAACAGGCCCGAACCGATCTGCTCCTGGATTGCCGCTGGCAACTCGTCGTACGTGTAGCCACGGCCGGGGATGATCGTCCTTGGCGAGGAAATTTCCTTGGCTTCGTACGCGACGAAGAAGTGCGCCGTGTCGCGGATGATGGGGCCGCCGAACGAGACACCGTACTGTTCGTCCTTGGATTCAGCCTTGCTACCAGAGCGCTCTTCGAACTCTGTCGCCTTGCGCCAGTCGGTCGATGTGCGGTCCCAGAAGAAGTTGCCTTCAAACTCATTGGTGCCGGAACGCGTCGTCGCCACGATGGCCGCGCTGCTGACCTGATCGAATTCGGCCTTGTAGTTCTGGGTAATGACTTTGTATTCGCCGATAGCCGACTGCGGGAACGGATTGCCGCGAGTCGAATCCTGGCCACTGACGCCACCCTGCAGCACGTAGTTCTTCTGACCGACGCCATCGATGTAGACATTGATGCCGTTCGCGCTTTGCGCGCCGGCCCTCAGCTTCGTAGAACCATCGGTACCCGTCTGGAACTGCACACCAGGCGCGAGCTCGGCGAATGCCAGGAAATTGCGATTGCCTTGGGGCAACGCATCGATCTGCTTTTGCGTGACATAGGTGGCGAGTTCGGACGTCTTGGTCTCGACAAGCAACGGTGCGGTCACGCGCACAGTGTCGAGCGTGGTCGCATCGCCGGTGGGCGCGGACACGGGCGGCGCATCCTGCAGGTTGAGCGTGGCCGTCTGACCCACGGCCAGCGTCACCGCGCGGCTGCTGGTCTGTCCGCCGGAATTCACTTCGATCCGGTACGTACCCGGCGGCAGACCGCCGATGTTGTAGTTGCCGTTCGCTGCCTTCGTCGTGCGGGTCAGGCCGGTGTCCACGTTGGTGACGGTCACGGTGGAATCCGCGGTCACCGCGCCTCGCAGCGTGGCGGACGTCGACTGTGCCATCACGTGCGGTGCGGCCATGGCCAGGCAACTGGCCAGAGCGCATGACAGTAATTTGCGATTGGGGCGGAACATGGTGCGGTTGCGCTGTTTCATTGGCTCTCCCTCCAAAGATAGAAATATTGCTTGTCGGCTTGGTGCCGCTTGTAATCGATTACATCTCCGCCCAAAAAAAAGCGGTCACGCCTTTGCCTGTTTTTCGGTGTGGCGACCCTCTCCCACACTTGAAGCCCTGACGATCAATTCGGGAACCAGCATCGCCGACGGCGCCACGCGCGCTCCATCGGAGTCGATCGCGTCCAGCAGCCGGCCCATCGCCTGCCCACCGAGCTCGGCAATACTGACCCGCATCGTGGTCAAGGTCGGGTGAACGAAGCGCGCGAGCGGGATGTCATCGAAGCCGGCCAGCGCAACGTCGTGCGGAACGCGCACGCCGGCTTCGTTGAAGGCGTAGAGGCAGCCCAATGCCGTCATGTCATTGGCGGCAAAGACGGCCTGCGGCTTGTCCGACGACTGCGCGATGCGCTTGCCTGCCTCGTAGCCGGAGGATTCGCTGAAGTCGCCGGCAAACTCCTGCGGCGGCGTGCCTGGCACCAGGCGCGCCATCGCATCGCGGTAACCGCGCAGGCGCTCGCGCGCATCGAAGTTGCCCTCGGGTCCGCCGATGAAGGCGATGCGGTGATGCCCTGCCTGGACGAGGTGCTCGACCATCGCCACGGCCGCGCCGTAGTTATCGATGGTCAATGCCGGGTACGACGCATCCTGCACATCGGTATTGATCAAGACGACCGGTAGCGACGACGGCAGGTTGTCGACGAGGAAGCCGGGGCGATCGGTATACGGCGACAGCACCAGCAGGCCATCGACGCGGCCGCGCATCGCGCGCAGGGCTTCGCCCTGCTCTTCCGGATGGCCGTGGTAGCTGGACACCAGCAGGTGCTGGCGCCGTGCACGCGCGATCTGGTCGATGCCGCGGATCAGTTCGGAGAAGAACTCACCGTACAGGTCGGGCAGCACCACGCCGATGGTCTGGGTGCGCCGGCTGCTCAGGCTGCGCGCGGCGGCGTGCGGCTGGTAGCGGAGGCGATCCGCCGTGGCCAGGACCTGCTGACGGACGGATTCGGCGACGTTCTCGTGACCGTTCAAGGCACGCGACACGGTGGCGACGGAAACCCGTGCCTCACGTGCGACATCCTTGATGGTGACCGAGGTTCGCGCCATTCCCCGCCCCTCCGCGGTGATGACTGCCTTAAGTGGCGCGGACTGTAACCGTTTTCACGGAAACGTGTAAAGCCCGCGTTATTCCACTCCGAAAACACCTGAAAATCATGCACTTGCACAGATCGCGAGTATCTGCGGATATTTTGCATCGCAGCATATTCACACCTACTGCAACGCCGCACATTTACTTGGCCACGACCTCGAAGGCGACGTCGCGGGTCCGGTCGGAGCTGCCACCCGTGAACACCGTGAATGTGCCCGGCTCCACCACCTGCTGCATACGGTCGTTGTACATGGCCAGATCCTCGAAGCCGAGATCGAACGTCACCACCCGCGATTCGCCCGGCTTCAATGCCACGCGCTGGAAGCCGCGCAGTTGTTTCACCGGGCGGGTGATGCTGGCGACGTCGTCGCGGACATACAGCTGCACCACCTCGACGCCCTCCCGCTTGCCGGTGTTGGTGACACGCACGCTGACCCGCTGCTGCAACGACCCGAGTGCCAGCTTCGGCGATGCGATGGTCGGCGCGTCGTAGCGGAACGTCGTGTAGCTGAGTCCATGGCCGAACGCGTACAGCGGCGTCCACGGCGCATCGAGGTACTTGCTGGTGTACTTCTCTTCCACGCTCGGCGGACGGCCGGTGTTCTTGTGCGCGTAGTAGATCGGCACCTGGCCGACGTTGTGCGGGAACGTCACCGGCAGCTTGGCCGAGGGATTCACGTCGCCGAACAGGACGTCGGTGATCGCATGACCGCCCTCGACGCCCGGGAACCAGGCTTCGAGGATCGCCGGCACCTTGCCCTTCAAGCCGCCGATCGACAGCGGGCGTCCGTTCAACAGCACGGCCACGACCGGCTTGCCGGTGGCCGCCACCGCCAGCGCGAGTTGCTCCTGCACGCCCGGCAGGTCGAGCGAGGTGCGGTTGTTCGCTTCCGCACTCATGTCCGGGTGTTCGCCGAGGAACATCACCACCGCATCGGCCTGCTTCGCCGCCGCGACGGCCTGGGCGAAGCCGGACGTGTCCTGGCTGTCGATGTCGGCGCCCTTGGCCACCACCAGCCGGGTGCGCTCGCCCAGCGCGGCTTTCAGTCCTTGGATCGGCGTGACCGCATCCTCTTCGCGACCGGCCACCGCCCAGTTGCCCAACATCGCGCGACGATGGTCGGCCAGTGGGCCGATGACGGCCAGCGTGCGGACCGACTTCGACAGCGGCAGTACGTCGTTGTCATTCTCCAGCAGCACCAGCGACTTCTGCGCCATCCGGCGCGCGTCGGCACGATGCTCCGGCGTCAGCGTCATCGCACGCTCGTGGGCACCGTCGTCGGTGCAGGACCGGTAGGGATTTTCGAACAGGCCCAGCCGGTACTTCGCGTTGAGCACACGGCGCACCGACGCATCCACCTGCGCCATCGGCACCCGGCCCGCCTTCACTTCGGCCGGCAGGTCCTTCACGTAGATCTGGCTGACCATGTCGACGTCGACGCCGGCACGAAGACCGAGCGCACCCGCCTGCTTGCGGTCGGCCGCAACGCCGTGCGGCATCAGTTCCATCACGCCGGTGTAATCGCTGACCAGCAGGCCGTCCCAGCCCCACTCCTTGCGAAGCAGGTCCTCGATCAGCGGCCGATGCGCATGCATCGGGACCCCGCCCACCTCGTTGAAGGCCGCCATGATCGACTGCGCACCGGCATCCACTGCGGCCTTGAATGGCGGCAGGTAGACCTCGTGCAGGGTGCGTTCAGAGATGTCGGCCACGTCGTAGTCGCGGCCTCCTTCGGCCGCTCCGTACGCGACGAAATGCTTGGCCGTGGCCAGCACCGCATCCGGCTTGCGCAGGTCGTCGCCCTGGAAGCCGCGCACGCGCGCCGCCGCCAGCACCGACCCCAGATACGGGTCCTCGCCCGCGCCTTCCACCACGCGACCCCAGCGCGGGTCGCGTGCGATGTCGACCATCGGTGCGTAGGTCCAATGGATACCGTGCGCCGAGGCCTCGATCGCCGCGACACGGGCGGCATGCTGCACGTCGACCGGATCGAAGCTGGCCGACTCGCCCAGCGGCACCGGGAACACCGTGCGGTGACCGTGGATCACGTCGTAGCCGAACATCAGCGGGATGCCCAACCGGGACTGCTCCACCGCGATCCGCTGCAGGCGGCAGGTCAGCACCGCCCCCTGGGTACCCAGATAGGTACCGATCTCGCCCCTGCGGATCTGGTCCTCGTTGCCGGTCATGGCCGCCGGGCCGGTGTTGTTGCCCACGCCGGCCGGCTGGTTCAGCTGGCCCAGCTTCTCCTCCACCGTCATCTTCGCCATCAGGGCGTCGACGAAGGCCTTCTCGGCCGGGGTCGCGTAGACCGGAGGCTTGGCGGCGGCTGGCGCCGCCAGCAGGACAGCGATCATGCCGACCAGCAGCGGTCGCGGCGAAAAAGTGGGGACTTCCCGGTTCATGTCGCCCTCCCGGCGTAACGAAAGGGGGCGAATGTAAACGTTTTCAGCGGACGCTGCATGCCGCAGCGCCAGATCGGATGTCTCCGGTCAGCCGGCCTCGTCGGGCGTACGCGCCTCGATGGCCAGGGCGTGGATGTCGGTCTGCATCATCTCGCCCAGGGCGGCGTAGACCGCACGGTGGCGGGCCAGCGGCGCCTTGCCCGCGAACGCCTCGCTGGTGATCCGGACGGTGAAATGGCCGCGTCCGTCACGCGCACCTTCATGACCGGCATGCTTGTGGCTGTCGTCCAGCACATCCAGGGACAGCGGCTGCAGGGCCGATTCCAGCGCCGCCCGGATCCGCTCCACCCGGCTCACGGCAGGACCTTGCGGAACGGGCGTACGTCGACGCGGACGTAAACGCCAGCCGCCACGTACGGGTCGGCGTCGGCCCAGGCGCGCGCGTCCTCCAGGGAGTCGAATTCGGCGATCACGATGCTGCCGCTGAAGCCGGCCGGACCCGGGTCCTCGGCGTCGATCGCCGGACATGGCCCGGCCAACAGCAGCCGGCCGTCGTCGCGGAGGGCGATCAAGCGGGCCAGATGTTCGGGGCGCGCGGCCAGTCGCTGGGCCAGGACGTCGGGGCCATCATGGCCTTCAATGGCATACCACATGGTGTTCACTCCGCAGGCGAAGTCTGAATTGTACTGGCGGTCCCGCCACCCGGCGCTGGACACCGTATGGGACAGGGCTTACCCTGTCCTCCATTGCACGGCCGGAAGCAGCGGCCCGTCCAGGGGAAGACCCGGCCACGCCGACCTCCCTGCCCCATCGAGGGATCACCGGGACGTTCGATTCGCTGCCCCCATCCGCCCGCGCCCGACGACCTCTCGCTGTCCGCCGCCGCATCCCTGCGGTGAGCTTTGCTGGTTGCTGTAAGGGAAGCGTTCGCCCTGCGACGCATGATGATCTTGGTTGGTGCAATGCCGGTGCCGCGCCGTCCTGCCGCGCGCAGGCCCGCATGGTGATCCGCACGATGGCTGTTTCTTGATGAGCCCAGAACTCGCGTCCGACGCGAACCCACAAACCCCGACCACCCACCCACAGCAGCAGGAAATGCCGCTGGCGGTGGTGCATGGCCAGCCGGTGCTGCAGATCCCGCAGGACCTGTACATCCCGCCGGACGCGCTGGAGGTCATCCTCGACGCGTTCGAAGGTCCGCTGGACCTGCTGCTGTACCTGATCCGCCGGCAGAACCTGGACATCCTGGACATCCCCGTCGCCGAGATCACCCGGCAGTACGTGGACTACATCAACGTGATGCAGGAGCTGCGGTTCGAACTGGCCGCCGAGTACCTGCTCATGGCAGCCATCCTGGCCGAGATCAAGTCGCGCATGCTGCTGCCGCGGCCGGTCAGCGAGGACGGCGAGGAAGGCGATCCGCGCGCCGAGCTGGTGCGCCGCCTGCAGGAGTACGAACGCTTCAAGCAGGCGGCCGAGGACCTGGACGCCCTGCCCCGTCAGGATCGCGACACCACGCCGGTGAGCGCAGACGTACCCGACCGTGCCGCGGTCAAGCTGCCGCCGCCGGTCGAGCTGAAGGAGATGCTGCTGGCGCTGCACGACGTGCTCAAGCGCGCCGAGCTGTTCACCGGCCACGCGATCAAGCGCGAGGCGCTCAGCGTGCGCCAGCGCATGGGCGACGTGCTGACGCGGCTGGAGGACGGCAGGTTCCACCGTTTCGAGAGCATGTTCACGCCCGAGGAAGGCAAGCTGGGCGTGCTGGTGACCTTCCTGGCCATGCTGGAACTGGCCAAGGAACAGTTGCTCGACATCGTGCAGGAAGCCCCGCTCGCCCCGATCTACATCAAGTCGCTGGCACTGAACAACACCAACGAGCCGCTGCAGTTCTCCAGCGAGTTCGACGACAGCGACGCCGCCAACGACAGCCCGTGACGCGGTCGGGCCACACGCCCACCGCCTTTCCGAACGACAGGACCGCATGGATCAATCGCTCATCAACCGCATCGTGGAGGCCGCCCTCATGGCCGCCACCCAGCCACTGACGCTGGCGCAGCTGCATGGCCTGTTCCCGGAGGAGGAACCGGCACCGGAAGGCAGCGTCGAGGCCGCCGTGCAGCAGCTGACGGACGCCTGTGCCGACCGTGGCGTGGAACTGGTCGAAGTGGCCTCCGGCTACCGTTACCAGGTCAAGGCCGACGTGCACGCCTGGGTCGCGCGCCTGTGGACGGAGCGCAAGACCAAGTACACCCGCGCCACGCTGGAAACGCTGGCCCTGATCGCGTATCGCCAGCCGATCACCCGCGGCGAGATTGAACAGGTCCGCGGCGTGGCGGTCAGCAGCAACATCATCCAGGCCCTGGAAGAGCGCGAATGGATCCGCGTGGTCGGCCACCGCGACGTGCCGGGCAAGCCGGCGCTGTTCGGCACCACCAAGGGCTTCCTCGACTACTTCGGCCTGAAACGCCTGGACGAACTGCCGCCGCTGTCCGAGCTGAAGGACATCGGCGAACTGGAACCGCAGCTGCCGCTGGATGGCGCGCCACTGCCGGTCAGCATCGCCAGCGGCGATGCCGTCGACGGCGCCCAGGACGAAAGCACGCCGGACGAAAGCACGGACGCCGCAGATGACGGCAACGACACGGACGACGGACAACAGAGCACCCCGGCATCGGGCGATGCCGACGAAGACACCGCATCTGATGACGCCGGCGGCGACGCCGACGATCACGATGAACCTCAACCCGAAGATGACGACGCCGCTGCTTCCGACCAGGAAGACCGGGCACCGTCGGAGCAGAAACAATGAGCAACACCCCCACCAAGAAAACCACCCTGGGCAAGCTGTCGCTGAAGCGTGGCGAAGGCGCCGAGACGCCGGACACCACCCGCCTGGAAGAGCGCCTGCACAAGGTGCTGGCGCAGGCCGGCCTGGGCTCGCGCCGCGCGCTGGAACAGCGCATCGCCGACGGCCTGGTCAAGGTCAACGGTGAAACCGCGCAGACCGGCATGTCGGTCAAGGGCGGCGACCGCGTCGAGCTGGACGGCAAGACCTTCGTCGCCAGCGCACTGACCGAGCCCTCGCGCGTACTGATCTACAACAAGCCGGAAGGCGAAGTCACCACCCGCGAAGACCCCGAAGGCCGCCCGACGATCTTCGAAGCGCTGCCGGCTCTCAAGGGCGCGCGCTGGATCGCGATCGGCCGCCTGGACATCAACACCACCGGCCTGCTGGTGCTGACCACCGACGGCGAACTCGCCAACGCGATGATGCACCCGTCGTACGAAGTCGAGCGCGAGTACGTCGTGCGCGTGCGTGCGCCGGAAGGCCAGGAAAGCGTGCCGGACAACATCGTCGACCGCCTGCGCCGCGGTGTGGCACTGGACGACGGCCCGGCCAAGTTCGACGAGATCGAACGCATCGGCGGCACCGATTCGCACGACTGGTTCCGCGTGGTCGTCAAGGAAGGCCGCAACCGCGAAGTCCGCCGCCTGTGGGAATCGCAGGGCTGCCAGGTCAGCCGCCTGAAGCGCGTGCGCTACGGCAAGGTCAGCCTGCCGCAGCCGTTGCTGCGCGGCCAGACGCAGGAACTGCCGGACGCGCAGGTCGAGGCGCTGCGCAAGGACCTGGGCCTCGAAGTCGGCACGCCCGCCGCCCTGACGCTGCAACCGGTGATCGGCCAGCGCAAGGCCGCCAAGTCCACCGTGCACGTGGGTGGCGGCCGCAGCGGCAGCGCCTACGTCAACGGCCACAACAGCGCCGACGAAGGCCGCGAACTGCGCCGCTTCGACCACGTGCGCGAGGACCGCGGCCGCGGTGGCCGCGGCAAGAAGCCGCATGGCGGTCTGACCGTCAGCGGAGAACAGGCCGCCAAGCAGTCGCAGCGTCCGTTCAAGCAGCGCACGCCGAAGGGTCCCAAGCCGTTGCCGGATGGCAACCCGGCCGCATTCCGCAGCTGGTACGTGCCGGACGGTGTCGATACCGGCCCGGCCGGCCACCGCAACGCCGGTCCCGGCGGCCCGAAGAAGCCCTATGGCGGCAAGCCGGGCGGTCGTCCCGGTGCCGGTGGCAAGCCAGGCAGTGGCGGCGCGGGCAAGCGCGGTCCGGGCGGCGGCCAGGGCGGCTTTGGCGGCGACCGCTTCGGCAATGATCGCGGTGCCGGTGCCGGCTTCGGTGCCGAGCGTGGTCCGCGTGGTGGCCAGGGTGCCGGCAAGCCGCAGCGTGCGGCGCGTCCGTACGGTCATCCCGCCAGTGCACCGAGTTTCCCCTCCGACCACGCCAACCCCGGCTTCAACCCGTACGGCCAGCAGCCGCGCGGCCCGCGTCCGCAGGGACGTCCCGGTGGCGGCGGCAATCGTCCGCAGCATGCAGGTCCGCGTCCCGGTCCCGGCGGCCGTCCTGCCGGTGGACGGGGTCCCGGCGGTCGTCCGGGCGGCGGTGGCCGGCCCGGTGGCGGCGGACAACGCGGCCCACGCGGTGGCGGCCACGGCTGAGCAACACGGAAGGCGCCCATGAGCGCCTTCTTTCTTTATGGATACGGATCGCCGCTGACTTCATGGCGACTTCATCGCGACTCCCCGCATCGCCGGCACGCTGCCCACCATTCCCTGATGGAGCGCATGCCCGAAGATGCAGGACAACCGCCATGACGTGATCGTGGTCGGCGCCGGATTCGCCGGTCTCGCCTGCGCGTACGAACTCGCCACCCACGGTCTTCGTGTCTGCGTCATCGACCGCAAGCAGGACCTCGGTGAACGCATGCACACCACCGGCATCCTGGTACAGGAAGCCTGCGATGCACCGCTGCTTGCAGGGCTGCCGCCCTCCTTGCTGCGCGCCGTTCCGCATGTCCGCCTGTACGCCCCGAACCTGCGCAGCGTCCGACTGGGCGCCGAAGGCTACCGCTTCTACACCACCGACACGCCCGCACTGATGCGCTGGCTGGGTGAGCGCGTGGAAGCGTGCGGCGTCGAGCTGCGGCGCGGACAGGCGTTCCGCAACGCGGTACGCACGCAGACAGGCTGGGCGGCGGATGGTGTGGGCCACACACGGATCCTCGTCGGTGCGGACGGCGCGCGATCGCGGGTCGCACAACGGCTCGGCCTGGGCCAGGTGACGCAGTTCCTCTACGGCGTGGAGTACGAATTCGACGGCATGGCGTTGCGCGAACCCGATGCCCTGCACTGCTTCATCAGCAAGCGCTTCGCCCCCGGCTATCTGGGCTGGGTGGCGCAGACACCGACCGGCGTGCAAGCGGGGCTCGCGCGTCGGCACCGCCCGGGCAAGGCTATCGCCCCCGACATGGCCGGCTTCCTGCACCACGTCGCCTCGATGACCGGGCTGCCGACCGCCCGCGCGCCGGACAGCATCCGCGCCGGCCTGATCCCCTGTGGCGGTCCGGTACGACCGGCGCAGCGCGACGACGTGGTGCTGACCGGCGATGCAGCGGGCATGGTGTCCCCGCTGACGGCGGGCGGCATCCATGCCGGGCTGCGCCACGGTGCCGGCGTGGGTCGGATGCTCGCGCGCCGGCTACTGCACGATGTGACGCCGGCACCGGCATGGCCGTCGGCGGTACCCGGCTTCGGCTTCAAGCGCCTGCTGCGCTGGGCGTTCGATCATGGCCAGTTCGACCTGCCCGTGGATCTGCTGCTGACAGCACGTCCCGTGCGTCGCGCAGTCGAACAACTGTGCTTCCACCAGCGCGGCGACACGGCGCCCGATGCGGCAGACAGGCATTGAGCACGATCAAGGGCCGGCCGGTGCCGGTCGGCTACAATGGCGCGTCGCTTCAATCGCCCACATCCCCCATGTCCTCTGCGTTCGGCACCGAGACGGTGCTCGACGTCCGTCACTGGACGGACGCCTACTTCAGCTTCACCACCACCCGCGACGACGGTTTCCGCTTCGAGAACGGCCAGTTCGTGATGATCGGACTGGAGGTCAATGGCAAGCCGCTGCTGCGCGCCTACTCGATCGCCAGCGCCAACTGGGAAGAGCAGCTCGAGTTCTTCAGCATCAAGGTGCAGAACGGCCCGCTGACCTCCCGCCTGCAGCACATCAAACCCGGCGACAGCGTACTGATCGGGCGCAAGCCCACCGGCACGCTGCTGATCAGCGACCTGCACCCCGGCCGCAACCTGTACCTGCTGGGCACCGGCACCGGCCTGGCGCCGTGGCTGTCGGTGATCAAGGACCCGGAAACCTACGAGCGCTTCGACAAGGTCATCCTGACCCACGGCGTACGCCACGCCGACGACCTGGCCTACCGCGACTACTTCGAGAAGGAACTGCCGCAGCACGAGTTCCTCGGCGAGACCATCCGGGAGAAGCTGCTGTACTACCCGGCCGTGACCCGCGAGGACTTCGTCCACCAGGGTCGCCTGACCGATCTGATGGCCAGCGGCGCGATGATGGACAGCCTCGGCATCGATGCCCTGGATCCGGAACACGACCGCGCGATGATCTGCGGCAGCCCGCAGATGCTGGCCGATTTCCGCGAGCTGCTGGACGGCCGCGGCTTCACCGCCGCGCCGCGCATCGGCACGGCTGGCCAGTACGTGTTCGAGCGGGCCTTCGTCGAGAAGTAGCTTCCGCTCGCCCCATGGATGCGGCGGGTGCTACGCTGCGCCCACGACGTCCTGGGGAGGACACACCGTGATCCGGAATCTGCTGCTGGCCGCACTGCTGGCCCTGGCGCCCTGCGCGTACGCGGGCGATGCCGTCAAACAACCCGGCATCGGCGACGTGCCTCCGCCCATCGCCATGAAGGATCGCAAGGGCAACGCCGTCGACCTCGATGCGCTCAAGGGCAAGGTCGTCGTCGTGACGTTCTGGGCATCGTGGTGCGGACCGTGCCGGCGCGAACTGCCGATGCTCGGACACGTACAGAAGCTGGTCGGCCGCGAGCACCTGGAAGTGATCGCGATCAACATGAAGGAGTCGCGCGAAGACTATACGAGCGTGCTGCGCGCCAACAAGGACCTCGACCTCACCTTCGTCCACGACGTCCGCGGCATCGTCACCGACCGCTACGGCGTCACCGCCCTGCCCAACATGTTCATCATCGGACAGGACGGCCTGATCGTCCGCACCCACCGGGGCTATTCCGAAGCGGTGCTGGAGTCTTTCGCCAAGGAACTGCTCGCCCTGTTGCCCGAAGAGGCGTTGCAGGGCCGCGCGCCGCCGCGCAGCCCATAGCCTGGCCAACGCGCGGGTACACGCGCCCCTTGCACGGTCGCGGGTAGTCTCGGCGCATCAGCAAGGGGAAATGACGATGGCGGTGCGCAGATGGGCCATGGCGTTACTGGTTGCGGTCGCGTTCGCCGGCTGCCTGCCCGCGGTCAATCCGCAGGCGCCGGTGCCGCAAGCGCTGCTCCCGGCGGATGAAACACCCTCGCGCCTGGTCGTGGTGCTGCCGGGGCGCGGCGACGACATCCAGGCATTGCGCGAGAGCGGCATCGCCGACGCCATCCAGTCGGCATGGCCCGATGCCGATGTCGTCCTCACCGGGCTTGGCTTCGGCTACTACATGCAGGGACGCGCGCCACAGCGGCTTCACGATGAAGTGATCGTGCCGGCACGTGCGCGCGGCTATCGCGAGATCTGGCTGACGGGTGCCTCCATGGGTGGCATGGGCGCGCTGATGTACGACCGCGCCTATCCCGGCGATGCCGACGGCCTCGTGCTGCTTGCCCCCTACCTGGGCGATCGCACGCTGGTGGAAGAGATCAGCGCGCGCGGGCTGGCACAGTGGAATGCGGGCCCGGTGCCCGCCGAGGTGGATGCCGGCAACTACCAGCGCGAACTGTGGCGCCACCTGCAAGGCTGGCACCACGATCCGGCGCGCACCCGCTCGGTCTGGCTGGGCTACGGTGCAGGAGATCGGCTGGCGAAGGCGATGCCGCCCCTAGCCGGGCTGCTGCCGGAAGACCATGTGGTCGTGGCGGAAGGCGGACACGCATGGACGGTGTGGTCACCGTTGACCCAGCGCATGCTCACGACGGCGGGCCCGATGCGCCTGGACGCTCAACGCTCGCCGTAGCGCAGCCAGCGGACGGCAGCGTCCTCATCCGGAAACACGCGGGCATCGAAACCGTTTTCGTTGGCCAGCAAACCGGCGAACTCCACTTCGGGTATCTGCTCGGCATGCTTTTCGACATACGCGATGCGCACCGCTTCCATGCCCTGGCCCCGCATGGCCTGCACGAACTGCAGCAACTGCTCGGGCGGCGGCGGCAAGCCATCCATGTCGTCGACCACCAACAGGCCGGATGGCGACAGCCTGCGAACCTCTTCGGCAATGGTCCGCCAGTACGCCAGGGTGGTCTCCAACGTGCCGTTGGTACCGGTCACCCAGGCGCGCAGGCCGTAGTCGGTCGTGCCGAACTCGATATGGAACAACCGCGCCTCCGCACTGCCCATGCCGTCGCGCTCAGCCCAGTGCGGACCGGATATCCCCGGCAAGCGATTCCGGCGTGTCCGTAGGCGCATAGCGCTTGATCACCTTGCCGTCGCGGCCGACGAGGAACTTGCTGAAGTTCCACTTGATCGCGCTGATGCCGAGCAGCCCGCTCTTCTCCTGCTTCAGCCACTTCCACAGCGGATGCGCGTCGTTGCCGTTGACGTCGATCTTGGCGAACATCGGGAACGTCACGTCGTAGTTCAGCGAGCAGAAGCTGCGGATCTCGGCCTCATCGCCCGGCTCCTGGTGCCCGAACTGGTCGCAGGGGAAGCCCAGCACGACCAGGCCCTGCGGGCCGAACTCGCGCCACAACGCCTCCAACCCGGTGTACTGCGGCGTAAAGCCGCACTTGGACGCCACGTTGACGATCAACAGGGCCTTGCCCTGGTACTCGGACAGCGAACGCTCGCGACCATCGAGGTCCTGGGCGGAGAAATCGTAGGCGGTGGTCATCAGGCTCTCCCGGAAAGGCGCTATCAGACACCCACGGCGCCGACAGGGCAAGGCTCCTCCGGCGGGATGGGCAGGCGGCTGACGATCGGCTAACGTGGCGCCCGTACCGGTCCATGGACGCCCCCATGCAAGCCGCCGATCCCGCCAGCCACACCAACCTCTACATCCACGTCCGCATCCTGCTGGGGATGGTCGTGGGCCTCGGCCTGACCCACCTGCTGCGCCATGCGGCGCGCATCATCGAGCGTCCGCGCGCGCATGCGGTGTACGCGGTGCACCTGCTCTGGGCCGGCTTCATATTCGTCTACCTGCTGCACTTCTGGTGGTGGCAGTTCAGCCTGTCGCACCAGGCGCACTGGAATTTCAACCTCTACCTGTATGTCACCCTCTACGCATTGCTGCTGTACCTGCTGTGCGCACTGGTGTTCCCCGAATCGCTGGCCGACGGCGTCGGCTACCGGGATTACTACTACGGACGGCGGCGCTGGTTCTTCGGTCTGCTGGCGATGATGTTCGTGGTCGACGTCGGCGATACGTTGATCAAGGGTACGGCCTACCTGCAGCAGCTCGGGCCGGAGTACTGGGTCCGCAACACGGCGTTCGTGCTCGCGAGTCTGGTTGCCGCCGCCACGCGCAACCCGCGCTTCCACGGCGCGTTCGCCGTGGCGGCGCTGCTGTACGAACTGTCGTGGATCTGGCGGCGCTACGAGATCCTGACGTAAGCCCGCCCTTCTGCTGGAGCGACGTCAGTCGCGACCGCACGGCCGACGCACTCCTGGTCTGCGGTCGCGACCGATGTCGCTCCTGCCACAGCAATCTCACCGCGCCGGCTGCACCTTGATGGCCGGCGCGAACGGTGCGATCCCCAGCGCGTCGTGGATCTCGGCCGGGTAGTACGCGCGGCCACCCTTGATGACCAGCGCCAGTTTGCGGATGTCGGCGATGTCCTTGGTCGGATCGCCGTCGACCAGCACCAGGTCCGCGCGCTTGCCGGCCACGATGGAACCGGCGTCGTCCAGCGTGCGGCTGTATTTCGCGCCATTCCAGGTCGCCACCTGCAGCGCCTGCGCCGGGGTCAGTCCCGCCTGCACGTACAGTTCGAGCTCACGCTGCAGGGTGAAGCCCGGCAGTTCGTCGGTGCCCGCCACCAATGGCACGCCGGCGCGGTACATGCGACCGGTGAACTCGACCAGCTTGTCGAAGCTGCGCTTGTAGCGCGCCCCGGTGGCATCGTCGGGGATGTCCATCTCCGCTGCGCGGCGACCACGCTGCACGTCCGGCGGCAGATGGTCGGCGACATCGGCGACGATGGGCGACAACTGGCCTTCGCGCTGGTGGATGAACTCGAACGTGGCCAGCGTGGGGTCGATGACGATCTGCTTCTCCGCCAGCAGCGCGATGAAGTCCTGCACCGGCTTGCTGTCGAAATCCAGCGCGTCGGTCCTGTCCGCCACCAGGTAGAAGCGCGCGAGCGTGCGCGTGTCGGTCTCCGGGGTGACGAAGAAATTCAGCATCACCTGGTTGATGTGCTGGATCTCGTCGTAGCCCTGCTCCACCACGTCCTGCGCGCGCAGGAACGCCGGCACGTGGCCGCTGACGCGGATGCCGCGCTGGTGCGCGTACGCGGTGGTGTCGCGCAGGATCTCCTTGGGGAAGGAGTTGTAGATCTTGATCTGCGGATAGCCGTGCTCGGCATACCAGTCGATCGCCTGCTTCGCGCCGGCCAGGTCCTTCACCACGAATCCTCCCTGCGAGGAATGCGGGCTCTGGCCTTCGATGTAGCCGGCGGGAATCACCCGCGGATGCATCAGCGTACCGTCCTTCTCTTCGGCCATCAGCTGCTGCAGCGTGGCGTTGTCGTTGCCCATGTCGCGCGCGCTGGTCACGCCTGCGGCCAGGTGCAGCCCGCCTTCCCAGGCGCCGGCGTGCACGTGCATGTCGTACAGCCCCGGCAGCAGTACACGATTGCCCGCATCGACCACGTTGTCGGCGGCAACCCTCGACTGGCCGACCGGCGAGACGGACAGGATCCTGCCGTCGCGCACGACGACATCCGAGGCCGCGCCCAGCACGGCCTTCTCGCTGTCGAACACGCGGGCATTGCGGATCAGCGTCGTACCCGGCAACGGATGCGCCAGGCGCTGCTGCAGCGCCACCAGCGCTTCGCGCTCGGCGGTCTTCTGGCGCGCTTCGAGCGCATTGGCGCTGCCCTGCCAGCCATCCTCGATCAGTTGCAGGAACCCGGGATAGATGTAGGCGAACAGGCGCGGTTCGGCGCCACGCGTCACCCAGACGAAGCTGGGCGTGAAGCCGATCCCCGTCAGTGCCACCAGGTCGACCGTCTGCATCTTCTTGCCGCTGGTGATGTCCATCGACGTGACGATACGCTGCGTCAGCGTGCCGCTCGGCACCAGCGGCAGCTTGCCGTCGGGCCGCTTGGCCAGCGCCGCCAGCGCCACCGACATCGACGCCGGCGTGCCGCCCAGCGGCGTGTAGAGCGCGGTGCCGGTGAAGGCATGATTGCCGCTGTCGGAGGTGCTCTTCCACGTGCCGGTGTTGCCGTCGCGCGTGAACGTCTCGTCCACCGGCGCACCGAACGTCGAGGCGCCCTTGACCTGATAACGATCGTAGGTGCCATCCGCCCGCAGCCGGAATTCCTCCTTCAATTCCGGCCCGCGTCCGTTGTCCTTGAAGATGAAGTCCACGCGGGTGGTGCCGTCGTCGCCTACGCTGACGGTCTGCTCACCGGCCTGCTTGCCGCCGTCGACCAGCGCGACGTACTTCAGGGTCTCGGCGGCCAGCGCCGACGGGGCCAGCAACAACGCGCAACAGAAGGCAAGGACAGGCTTCACAGGACTCTCCGGCAGGGGCGAAAGCGCCATTCTGCCGCAGCTTGGGGGCGCCTCCCGGCCGCTCGCCCATGCCTTTCGTCATGGGTCCCCGCTTTCCCCCCTGGGTTACCCTTGGGAATCCACCTTTGTAAGGACGTAGCGCTCCATGACCACCCGCCTCGCCATCGCGCTTGCCGCGACCCTCGGACTCGCCATGCCCGCCTACAGCCAGGCCGCCACGCCGGCCACCCAGACCGCCCAGGCGGCCAATCCCTTCTTCGCCGAAAGCCCGCTGCCGCTGCACTACCCGCAGTTCGACAAGATCAAGGACAGCGATTTCGCCCCCGCCTTCGACGCCGGCATGGCCGAGCAGCTGACGGAGATCGACGCGATCGCCAACAACACCGCGGCGCCGACGTTCGACAACACCATCATCGCGCTGGAGAAGTCCGGTCAGGTGCTGGACCGCGCCACCACGGTGTTCTTCAACCTGGTCGGCACCGACACCAACGACGCCCGCAACAAGCTGCGCGCCGACTACTCCGCCAAGTTCGCCGCGCACGGCGACGCCATCAGCCTCAATCCCAAGCTGTTCGCCCGCATCAAGGCGCTGTTCGACAAGCGCACCACGCTGGGCCTGGACGCGCAGGGCGTGCGCCTGATCGAGCGTTACCACACCAGCTTCGTGCGCTCCGGCGCCAACCTCAACGATGCCGACAAGGCGACGTTGAAGACGATGAACGCCGAACTCGCCTCGCTGGGCACGCAGTTCAGCGACTTCGTGCTGAAGGAAGTCAATGCCTCGGCCATCGTGGTCGATGACGTGAAGCAGCTCGACGGCTTCACCCCCGGCCAGATCGCCACCGCGGCCGAAGCCGCCAAGAAGCGCGGCCATGAAGGCAAGTACGTGCTGACCCTGCTCAACACCACCGGTCAGCCGCCGGAGTCGCAGCTGACCAACCGTGCGCTGCGCCAGCGCCTGCATGAGGCCTCGGTCGCACGCGGCAGCCGCGGCGGCGAGTTCGATACCACCGCGCTGGTCTCGCGCATCATGAAGCTGCGCGCCGACCGCGCGAAGCTGTTGGGCTACCCCAACCATGCCGCCTACGGCCTGGAAGACCAGACCGCGCGCA
The DNA here is from genome assembly GCF_014851815.1 of Pseudoxanthomonas sp. PXM01. Classification (GTDB taxonomy): domain Bacteria; phylum Pseudomonadota; class Gammaproteobacteria; order Xanthomonadales; family Xanthomonadaceae; genus Pseudoxanthomonas_A. Next base: position 33,575 of record NZ_JACVAJ010000001.1, on the reverse strand, counting down.
CGCCGGAAGCCGTCAACGCGATGCTGGGCAAGCTGGCCCCGGCCGCCGTGGCCAACGCCAAACGCGAGGCCGCCGACCTGCAGGCGATGATCGACCAGGAACAGAAGGCCAAGGGTCAGCCGACGTTCCAGCTGGAACCGTGGGACTGGGCGTTCTACAGCGAGAAGGTGCGCGCGGCGAAGTACAACTTCGACGAATCGCAGCTCAAGCCCTACTTCGAGATGAAGAACGTGCTGGAGAACGGCGTGTTCTTCGCCGCCACCCAGCTCTATGGCCTGACCTTCAAGGAGCGCACCGACCTGCCGAAGTACCACGCCGACACCTGGACCTACGACGTGTTCAACGCCGACGGGTCGCAGCTGGCGATCTTCATCTTCGATCCGTACGCGCGCGACTCCAAGCGCGGCGGCGCGTGGATGAACTCGTATGTCTCGCAGTCGGGCCTGAGCGGCGACAAGCCGGTGGTGGCCAACCACCTGAACGTGCCGAAGCCGCCGGCCGGCGAGCCGACGCTGATGACGTGGGATGAAGTGACCACCACGTTCCACGAGTTCGGCCACGCGCTGCACGGCATGTTCTCCGACGTGAAGTACCCCTACTTCAGTGGCACCAGCGTGCCGCGCGACTTCGTCGAGTACCCGTCGCAGGTCAACGAGATGTGGGCCGACTGGCCGTCGATCCTGGCCAACTACGCCAAGCACTACCAGACCGGCGCTCCGCTGCCGCAGGCGCTGCTGGACAAGGTGATCGCCGCCTCCAAGTTCAACGAAGGCTTCAAGACCACCGAGTACCTGGGTGCCGCCATGCTGGACCAGCGCTGGCACCAGATCACCGCCGACCAGGTGCCCGCCGCCGACGGCGTGATGAAGTTCGAGGCCGCCGCGCTGGCCGCCGACGGCATCAACTACGCGCCGGTGCCGCCGCGCTACAAGACGCCCTACTTCAGCCACATCATGGGCGGCTATTCGGCGGGCTACTACGCCTACATCTGGTCGGAAGTGCTGGACGCCAACAGCGTGGAATGGTTCAAGAACAACGGCGGCCTGAAGCGCGAGAACGGCGACCACTTCCGCAAGACGCTGCTGTCGCAGGGCGGCAGCCAGGATGCGATGAAGCTGTTCCGCGATTTCGCCGGCCACGATCCCAAGATCGAACCGCTGCTGGAAAAGCGTGGCCTGACCGCGCCGGAGACGGCGGCGCCAGCCGCCAAGTCGGCCCGCTGATCGACACGGCGGATCCGTCGTGAGGAGTCCACTACGCCACCTTCGGGTGGCATAGTGCTTTCAGGGTCCGGCATGCGTGCAGCCCGCATGGGTTTTCCACAGTGCATGTGGATGGAACCTGCACGAAACTGTGGATAACCATCGAACGGCCTTGTAGCACGGCCCTGTCAAGATGGGTGGCGAAATTATCGCCACATCCTGCGCAAGATGCGGCTCAGGCGTCGAAGGCCTTGCCGAGCGCCATGTAGGCCTCGCGCTGCGCATCGGTTTCCGCACGCGGCGCCGTGATCTCCAGTTCCACAATCTGGTCACCCGCAGGCGTACCCGGCAGGCCGCGGCCGCGCAACCGCAGCTTGCGGCCCGAATCGGAATCGGCGGGAATCTTCAGCTCCACCGCACCGCCCAGCGTGGGCACGCTGAGCGTGGCGCCGAGCGCGGCCTGCCACGGCGTCAACGACAGCACGTGGATGATGTTGCGGCCGTCCACCTCGAACTGCGGATGCGGTGCGTACTCGACTTCGAGCAGCAGGTTGCCGCCCTGGGTGCCCTGTCCGGCCAACCGGATGACCTGGCCGGGTTTGACGCCTTTCGGCACCTTCACGTCCAGTTGCCTGCCGTTGACGTTCACCCGCACGCTGCCGCCGTCGTGCACGGCCGGCAACGGCACGGCCAGCTTGGCGCGCGAATCCCGCGACGGCTGCGGTCCCCGCGGGCCGCCCTGGTCCGGGCGTGCGCGACGGCCGAACAGGCCCTCGAAGAAATCGCTGAAGCCGCCACCGCTTCCCCCCGCGCCGCCGAAGATCTCCTCGTAGTCGAAATCCGGCACCCCCGCGCCGCCACGCCCGAAATCCGGGGGCGGGCGGAACTCCTCGCCCGGGCGGTAGCCACGTGCACGCAACTGGTCGTAGGCGGCACGCTTCTGCGGGTCGCGCAGTGCTTCGTAGGCCTCGTTGACGGCCTTGAACTGGTCCTCCGCACCAGGCTCCTTGCTGACATCCGGGTGGTACTTCCGGGCCAGCCGGCGGTACGCCGTCTTGATCTCCGCGTCGCCCGCGGAGGGCTCCACGCCCAGCACCGCGTAGTAATCCTTGAACTGCATGCGATCTCCGCCATCATCGGGGGCGCCCCGCACCAGCGCGCGCCATGCGTCCATTCTAATCGGCGGCCGCGCGGGCGGCATCGACGCGCGTGGTCGCCGGACGCCAACGGCGCCACGCTACACTGCCCGCCTTCCCCACACCCAGGCACCCCCATGAGTATCCAGGTCGGCCAGCGCATTCCCGAAGTCACCCTCAAGCGTATCCGCGACGGCGTCGAGACGATCGATACCGCCGCCCTGTTCGATGGCCGCAAGGCGGTGCTGTTCGCCGTGCCCGGCGCGTTCACCCCCACCTGCTCGGAGAAGCACCTGCCCAGCTACGTGCAGCATTTCGACGACTTCCGCAGCCGCGGCATCGAGGTCTTCTGCGTCTCGGTCAACGACCCGTTCGTCATGCAGGCCTGGGGCAAGACCCAGCACGTGCCGGACGGCCTGCAGATGCTGGCCGACGGCAACGCCGACCTGGCCAAGGCACTCGGCCTAGAAATGGACGCCAGTGCCTACGGCATGGGCGTGCGCGCCAAGCGCTTCGCGCTGTATGCGGAGGACGGCGTGGTGAAGCACGTGTTCGTCGAGGCGCCGGGCGAGTACAAGGTGTCCGGTGCGGAGCACATGCTGGAACAGCTGGGCTGACGCATGCCACGTCGTGACGGATCGCACGACGCATTGAGGGCGCTGGCCGCGACACGGGTCAGCGTGCCGCGGCTGCAGATGAGCCTGCTGGTGCTGTTGACCGCCGCCACCGGGTTCCTCGCCTCGGTGGCACTGTCGGCGGCGGGCATGCAGGCGCTGTGGCTGCGTTATCCGGTCTGCGTGTTGATCGCCTACGGCGCATTCCTCGGGTTGGTCTGGATCTGGCGCCGCCACCGCGAATGGGATCTGGGCGTGCCCGGCGATGGCGACGCCCCGTCTTCACAGGGGCCCGGAAATAGCGAGTGGCAAGGATCCGGCGGCGGCTCCGGCGGTGGCGGCGCCAGCGCATCGTTCGACGCGCCTGCGGCACCTGTTCCGCTCACCGCGTTCGATCAGGTGCCGCCTTCGGTCGAGCGCCCATCGCTGGACGACTCCCTCGAAGCCGACGAGTCCCTTCCCGTCGTCATGGTGATGGCAGTGCTGGGAGGCGCGCTGCTCGCGGTGTTCTGGGTGATCTTGATCGCCCCTGCGCTGCTGGCGGAGCTGGCGCTGGACGCGGCACTGTCGGCCGGTCTCTACCGGCGCCTGAAGCGCCCGCCCCATGGCGAACACTGGCTGTCGACCACGCTGCGGCACACCGGAAAACCCTTCGTGGCGGCCACGATCTCCCTGCTGATTGCCGGTGCCCTGATGAACCTTCTGGTTCCCGACGCCACCTCGCTGGGCGAATTCCTCGCCCACTACCGCTGACGCGTCAGCGCAGCACGTTGAACCGCACCCTCGCCCACGCGCCGCTGTCGGCCAGGGCGGTGAGCTGGTGTTCGCCCGGCGTGGTGAAATCCTGCTGGAACGCCTGCGCGCCCTGCGTCTCCGCGATCCAGCGACCGTCCAGCAACCACTGCACGCGCGTGTCGGTACCCAGTGCACGCAGTTGCAGGCGCACGCCATGCTCGCTGCCAGGCGCACGCGCCAGCGTGGCGAGATCGTTGAGTCCGTCGATGCGCAGTTCCTCGGCCGCATCGCGTCCGTCGGGCTGGCAATCCGGCGACAGCGACGGCAGGCGCGACGCCGTCCGCTCGCGTGCCGGCAGCCACGGCGACGCCAGTGCCGGCCAACGCGCTATCTCGGTGCTGCGTGCTTCGTGCGCGCGTGCGCATTCGCCCGACAAGCGGAGGCCGGTGTGCGCATCCACCTCGAAGCGCTCGCGGCCGGCGCTCCACAGGCGCGCGTCGCGTTCGGCGAATGTCGGCGGCACGTTGCCACCGAGCGTCCACGCATCGCGTTTGCGCTGGCACAGCGGCGGCGACTCCGCTTCCGCCAGCGTACCCAGCGGCCAGCAGATCGCGTGGCCGGCCACCTCGGCCGGTGGTGGTGACGGGCCCGCGTCGGCCGGCGCACGCGGCAGGCTGTCGATCACCTCGAACATCAGCGGCAATGCAGTGACCGCGCCGTACTGGCCGGGCAACGGCGTACCGTCGGGTCGCCCCACCCACACGCCGACCGTGTAACGCCGCGTGCTGCCCAGCGCCCAGGCATCGCGGAAGCCGTAGCTGGTGCCGGTCTTCCACGCCACCCGCGGACGGTTGCCGGTATCCAGCACGCCACTGCCATAGCCGGGACGCGGGTGCGCCTCCAGCACTTCGCGGATGATCCACGCCGCGCCCGGCGATAGCAGGCGACGATCAGAGGCGGAATCCTGTGCGGTGTAGCGCACGCGGCCGGACAGCCCGCTGCGGTTCAATCCCGCATACGCACCCACCAGGTCTTCCAGCCGCGCACCGGTGCCGCCCAGGATCAACGACAGGTTCGGCTGCGCACCGCGCGGGTAGCGCAGCACCAGGCCGTTGTTCGCCAGCCGCGCGGAGAAACGCGCCGGGCCGACGCGGTCCAGCAGGTCCACCGCCGGTACGTTGAGCGACAGGCGCAGCGCATCGGCGACGCTGACCGGGCCGTTGAACGCCGCATCGAAATTGCCCGGCCGGTAACCGCCGAACGACTGCGGCGCATCGATCAACAGGCTCTCGGAATGGATCAGGCCGTCGTCCAGCGCCAGTCCGTACAGGAACGGCTTCAGGGTCGAACCGGGCGAGCGCCATGCCTGAACCATGTCGACGTGGCCCAGGCGCTCGCGATCGCCGAATGCCACCGAGCCGACGTAGGCGCGCGCTTCCATCGTCGCGTTGTCGACCACCAGCAACGCGGCGGACGTGCGCGCGGGCAGCGTGGAGAAGTAACCGTGTACGCGTTCCTCCAGCGTCCGCTGCAGGCCGGCATCGATGGTGGAGATGATGCGCGATGCGCGCGGCTGTTGCCGGCGCAGGCGTTCGGCCAGCAGCGCGGCGCTCAGCGGCGCCTGCAGGCTGCGGGCGACGACGGGTTCGATGCGGGCATCGTCGACGTCGGTCTTCGACCACACGCCCAAGTCCGCCATGCGCTGCAGCACCTTGTCGCGTGCCGCGCGGGCAGCATCGGGATGACGATCCGGGCGCAACCGGCTGGGCGATTGCGGCAGTACCGCCAGCAGTGCGGCTTCGGCGTGCGAGAGACGCGCCGCCGGCTTGCCGAGATAGGCCCAGCTCGCCGCGTCCACGCCTTCGATGGTGCCACCGAACGGGGCACGTTCCAGGTAGAGCGTCAGGATCTCGCGCTTTGACAGATGCGCTTCCAGTTGCAACGCGCGCAGCATCTGCTTGGCCTTGCCCCACGGCGTGCGCGAGTGGCGGTCCAGCATGCGCGCGACCTGCATGGTCAGCGTCGAGCCGCCGGACACCACGCGCCCATGGCGTACGAACTGCCCCGCCGCACGCACCAGCGCCCACGGATTGATACCGGGATGCCGCCAGAACCAGCGGTCCTCGTAGTTCAGCAGCGCCTGCAGGTAGAGCGGCGACACCGTGTCGGGCGAGGCGGGATATCGCCAGACGCCGTCGCGATCGGCGAACGCGCGCAGCGGCGTGCCGTCGCGCGCGACCACCAGCGTACTGGTGTCGCGTGTTTTTGGCAGTGGTGGCGGGAATGCGAGATCGAGTATCAGCACCGTCGACAGCAAGGCGACGGCACTCCACCGCAGCCAGGACAGGAGGCCCCAGGCACGCACCGCGCGTCCCCGCCCGCTCACGACGTCAGCAGGTTTCAATCACCGGCACCTTGCGCACCGCGGTCGGATCGGGAATCTCGGCCGACACGACGCTGGCCTCCGCCCACAGCGCGTTGCATTCCACCTTCACCGAGTATCCGGAGACCTGGAACACGCCCGTCGCACTGATCCGTGGAACGCGTTGCTCAACGAAACGGCGGGCTCGTTCCTCGCCCACCGCCATCGCCAGCGCCCGAGCGCCGTTCACAACGTCGATCTTTCCGACAACGTATCCCGTGTAGTGCGGCAGCGCGGCGGCAGAGGCCGCGTCCGGGTGGAGTTCGAAGCGCGCATCCCCGTAGCCGCCCGCGGTGGATTCTTCCCATACCGCCATCAACGTGCCGGTCACGACCGTCCGGCCGGCAAACTGCGCCTGGATGGCCGGGGCCGGCTCGCGCTTCGACAGCGCGAGCCCGGACTGCTCCGGAACGACCAGGGCCAGCGGCAGATCCGCCGCCGCCGGCGCGGCAAGGGCCGCAAGAAAGGTCACCGATGCGAAGAAGCGGATACCCGCGATTTTCACGGCTGCACCACCGTGATCGTCGCCGGCGAGGCCCTGCCGACGCCACGGATATCCGGGCGGTACATGTCCTCCACCAGCGAGGGCGGCACCGTGTACGTGCCCGGCGTTACCGCCCGCACCAGATAGAACAGCTTGGCCGTGTTGCGGCGATCCAGTTTCAGCGCCGCGACATATCGATCGTCGCGGAACTCCTCGTGCTTCACGTCCGCCGCGCCGCCACGATCGCTGATCGCGATGCCGTCTACCACGACTTCCGCCCACTGCTTGGCGTCGCCGAGATTGAAGTTCTCGATCTCCAGTCCGGCCGGCAACAGGTCGGTGAACAGCGCATCCGGGATCGCGACGTTGGCGGTGATGCCCACGCGAACGATCAGCGCCTCGCCTTCCTTCAGCGTGCCGCCCTTCCACTCCTGGCCATCGGTCGTGTAGTAGCGGCGCTCGATGCCGATCTGGCGATCGTCCGGTGCCGGCGCGCTGCGCGGAATGCCGGCCACGTCCAGCGACGCGTACAGCGGCGGCGAACCTTCCGGCGTGAAACGCAGGCCACGTGCCAGTGCCGCATGGTCGACGCTGCGGCCGAACAGCCGCACCGGCGCGATCGCCTCGGCATCGCCGCCGATGCTCCACTGGCCGGACACCAGCTTCTTCTGGTCGACCATCAGCGCCTTGCCCAGGCGAGCGAGCGCGACCTGCTCCTGCGTGCTCAGCCACATCCAGCCGCTGTTGCGGCGGGCATCCAGCTCGCGGCCCAGCGAGATCGCACGGCGGTCGTACTCGGGCTTGGCCAGCTTGCGCTCGTGCACCAGCGCGATCATCAGCGCATCGTCGCGCAGGCGTGTGCCGTAGTCGCCCAGGTATTCCGGACGGTCGCCGGTCTTGGCGAAGCCTTCGGCGATCGCCTTCGCGCCGCGGGTCCTGTCCCCCTGCAGCGTCAACGCGATACCCAGGTGCACCAGCGGCAGGCCGGTGAGCGTCTTGCCGCGTTCGTTGTCGTACAGCGCGCGCAGCGTGCCGAGCGGCGCGCGGTTGACGCGTGCGAGCACGTAGCCGGCATAGGCCTGGTTGGCGAACTTGAGGTGGTCTCGCCGGTCGTAACCGTAGAACTGCGCGCCACCCGCCAGCAGATCCTCGTTGAGACGGGTCAGCGCCTTCTGCAGCACCGTATCCGGCACCGCGAAGCCACCTTCGCGCGCATCCAGCAGGAACTCGGCGATGTACGGCGTCAGGCCCGGATTGACGTAGTCGTCGTCGCCCCACATCGAGAAGTGGCCGTTGGCCACCTGCATCGAGGCCAGCCGCCCGAAGGCGCCTTCCATGCGTTCGCGGCGCTTCTTCACCTCCAGTCCATCGATACCGAGCAGCTTCGCCGTGGCGTCGTCCAGTTCCAGCGCGGCGTAGCCCTTGCTGGTGGTCTGCTCGGCGCAGCCGTACGGATACTCCAGGGCGCCCTTCAGCGCGCTGGCGAACGGAATCGGCGGCAGCGCGCTGACCGTCATGCGTGCGGTCACCGAGCCCGGCATCAAGCCGTCGGCAAAGCCCGCCCCCATCTCCACGGGCCCCAGGCTGTCCAGTACCTGCGTGCGCGAGCGCAACACCGCCGGCCAGCCCGCACGCACCGGCACGTCGTAGCGGCGGTCGACCTTGAAGCCGTTGCCCTCGACGCGTACGCGCACCTGCGCGGTGGTGTAGCCCTCGCCCGCGGTGATCGGGAACGTCAGCGTACGCTTGGCATCCACCGACAGATCGGCGGTCTTGCTGCCTTCACCGATATTCAGCGGACCTCCGCCGTTCACCAGCACCTTGAACGCACCGGCCTTGCCGGTGAAGTTCTGCACGTCGAGCGTCACCGTGCTCCTGTCGCCCGGTGCCAGCACGCGCGGCAGGCTGGCCTCGGCCACGATCGGCGCGCGCACGACGGTCTCGCGGTCACGATTGCCGTAGCGTGTATCCGAATACACCAGCGCCGACACGCGCAGCGTGCCGTTGAAATCCGGCACCTTCAGCGCGACGCGTGCATTGCCCTTGCCGTCCAGCTTCACCGGACCGGAGAACAGGTCGACGGTCTGCACACGCGAGGTCGGCCGCTTCGCCTGCGGCAGGGCCGCCAGCGCCATGTCGCCGCCGAAACGCATCTTCGCGCTGCCGCCCTCGAAACTCTCGATCACGCGGCCATAGATGTCGTAGGCATCCACGCCCAGCCGACGCTGCGCGAAGAACTGTGCATTGGCATCCGGCACCGGGAAACGGGTGATGTTGAGGATGCCCACGTCCACCGCGGACACGGTGACGTGCGCCGTCTGGCCCGCGAGTTCGGGCACGCTGACGGTGACCGGCAGGTTCTGCTCGGGACGCATCTGCTTGGGCACCGACAGGCCGACGGCGACGCGACGGTCGCGACGGTCCATCGGCACGTGCGCCACGCCGACGGCGCGCGCCGGCGTGATCTTGCTGGGTGCCGAGCCGCCGCGGAACACGAGCGCGGTGACGTAGACGTCGTGCCGCTCCCAGTCCTTGGTGACAGGAATCGAGAACGTGCTGCCGGGCTTGGCGTCGATCGCCTGCACGTACAGCATGCGGTCGCTCTCGACCATCAGCAGGCCCTTGCCGGCATGCGGCGGGGTGACGGTGACCTTCAGCGTGTCGCCCGCCTTGTAGCCGGTCCTGTCGAGCGACAGCTTGACCTTGTCGGGGCGCGCATCCAGCCCGCGATTCTGGTCATCCCAGCTCCAGCCCGCACGGAACGGGTAGCGCGTGGTCAGGCCGGTGGCCGGATCGAACACATCCAGCCGGTACTCGCCCCATTCCACCGGGAAATCGATCTTCGACGCGCCGGTCCCCACATCGATCGTGCGCGTGTCCTTGTTCTCGAAGCGGCGGGTGAAGTCGTAGTCCCAGCCGCCATCGTCCGAATGGTTCCAGTGGTAATCGCGAAGCTCGCGCACCAGCGTGGCCTTCAGCCCCTTGCCGGGCTGCGGCTTGCCGGCGGCGTCCATGCGCACCACTTCGAAGCCGGCATTGGCGTTGGCATCGGCGCCGTCCTTGTCGTCGAACAGCGGGCGGATGCCGACCAGCGCGTCGGCCGGCCACAGCACGCGCTTCAGCGTGCGGTTGACCGTGCGTCCGCCGGTCTCGTAGACGCTGCCGGAGACGATCGCGGCGATCGGGCTGCGCGGCTTGGCTTCCGCCGGCAGCGCGATCTCTTCTTCCAGCACGCCGCTGTCGGCGAGCGTGGTGTCGATGACGTCCTTGGCTTCCTTCGGCAACTCCATCGTCGGGTCGCCGAAGAAGTAGCCCGGCAACTGCTCCAGCGGATGCTGTTCCACCGCCACCGCCAGCTTGGCGGTGAAGCGGTTGCCACTGGCGGGTGCGCCATACAGGTAGGCGGCCGTCGCCTTGAGCTTCAGCGGCTGTCCCGGCTTCAGTACCGGCGACGCGTCCAGGTCCAGCTTCATGCGCTCGGGCAGGAACTCCTCGATGCGCAGCGTCATGCCCTGCACCGCTTCCTTGCTCGCCGGATCGGTGCGGAACTCGACCTGCCAGCGGCCCGTGGGGGCCTCCACCGGGATCGCCTGTTCGAAACTGAAGTAACCCTGCGCACCCGGCTGCAGGCGCGTTTCGCGGAACACCTTGCCGTCCGGCTGCTTCAGGCGCAGGAACACCGGCTGGCCACCGCCCTGCTTCGGCGCCGGGACCGGCTTGCCGTCGTTGTCGCGCAGCAGCGCGGAGATGCGCACCGTCTCGCCGGGGCGGTACAGGTCGCGGCCCGACCAGGCGAACACGTCGAACCACGCCTGCTCACGGCCGGCGACGGCGAACTCGGACAGGTCGAGCGCCGGCTGGTTGAACGGCAGCATCGACACGTCCTTGCCGCGCGTGGCGACCAGCACGTGGCCGGCGTCCAGCGTGTAGTTCAGCAGCGCATTGCCGTTGCCGTCCGTCTTGCCGCTCAGGATGGCTTCGCCGCGTGCGTCGAGCACCTTCAGTTCGACGCTGCCGGTGGCGGATCCATCCTGCAGCGACGCGGTATGGACGAACAGCTTGTCCTTGTACGCGCGCGTGTGCAGGCCGATGTCGCTGACAGTGAAGAAGGCGGTCTCGAACTCCCCGGCGAACTTGCCGGTGCGCTTCATCACCGCGAAGTACAGACCCGGGTCCTGCAGTTCGCGGATGTCCTGGATCGGCAGGTAGGTCAGCATGCGCTCGTTGGGCTTGCCGCCCAGCACGAAGCGGTTGAGGTAGACCGGTTCGGCCAGCTTGCCCAGCGGCGTGCTGTCGCCGTACTCGCTGTCGAGATCCCAGCTGCCGCGGCGGCCGCCGCGCTGGTACTCGGCGAAGAACTTCGGCAATTGTTTCTGGGTGACGCGCAGGAACTCCACGTCCACTTCCGGCACATTGATCGACACCACCGGCAAGCCCCGACTCTCGCGCGCCGGCAGTACGCTGCCCTGCGAGGCGAAGCCGACCGCCGGGTCGAGTTCGCCGGTATGCACCTTGCGGGTCTCGTCCTTGCCCAGGCGCGTGCCGTCGGCGGCGGACAGGCCGGCCTTCAGCGTGACCTCGTAATCCTTGGCAGCCTCCACCGACGGGAAGCGCAGCACCAGGCCCTTGTCGTCGAGCACCCAGCTGCCCTTCACGGCGGCGCCGTTGGCGTCCTTTACCACCAGCAGCGTGTCGAAGTCCTGCGAACTCACCAGCGGCCGGCTGAATTCCAGCGCGATGGCGAGGTCGCCGTCATGCTGGTCGGGAAAGGCACCGACCAGGGCGAAGCCTTCCACCTTGGCAGCCTGCGCCTTGATGGGATCGCCACTCGCTTCAGGCAGCTGCCCGGACTCGTTGCGCTTGCAGCCGGTTAGCGCCGCCGCCGCGATCAGGCCAATAAAAAACGCGCGCATCCAGTGGCTGCGCGCGCTCTTCGAATTCCGACGTACCGATCCCATGTGCCGTTCCCTGCCGTGGTCGTATCGGCAGTATAGAACGCAGGGATGAAAGCGGCGGGGTCACACCCCACACGCTTTCATGCGAGTCGACCGTCAGGCCTCCGGCGGCGTGTCGGTGGCCTCGGCCGTGGTAGCCGCGCTACCGGCGACGCCGTCGATCACCTCGTCCTCGTCCAGCGACGCATCAAGGCGTTCCACCGCCTGCAGCGCTTCGCCGTCGGACAGGCGCATGAGGGTGACACCCTGGGTGTTGCGACCGACCTGCGAAATTTCCGCCGCACGCGTACGCACCAGCGTTCCGCCGTCGGAGATCAGCAGGACCTCGTGATGGTCGGACAACTGGATGGCCCCAACCAGGCGACCGTTGCGCTCGGTGGTCTTCAGCGCGATCACGCCACGGGTGCCGCGACCCTTGCGCGGGTAGTCGGCCACGGGGGTGCGCTTGCCGTAGCCGCGCTCGCTGGCGGTCAGGATGTCGCCATCGCCATCGACCACGACCAGGCTGACCACCTCGGAGCCGGTATCGGCGATCGCCGCCGTCCCCTCGCCGTCGGCCGTCTCGCCTTGGTCCTGCTCACCTTCGGCTTCCGCATCCGCGCCCTCGGCCAGGCGCATGCCGCGCACGCCGGTGGCGGTACGGCCCATGGCACGCACCAGCCCTTCGGAGAAGCGCACCGCACGGCCGTTGGATGCGAACAGCATGACGTCGCGCTCGCCGTCGGTCAGGGCCACGCCGACCAGAGCGTCGCCTTCATCCAGGTTGATCGCGATCTTGCCGCGCGCCAGCTTGAACGCGAATTCGGTGAGCGGGGTCTTCTTGACCGTGCCGTTCCTGGTCGCGAAGAAGACGAACTTGCCGTCCTCGTAGTCGCGCACCGGCACCACGGCCTGGACCTTCTCGCCGGCTTCCAGCGGGATCCAGTTGATGATCGGACGACCGCGCGCGTTGGAGCCGGCCTCCGGCAACTGGTACACCGGCAGCCAGAACACCTTGCCGCTGCTGGTGAAGGTGAGCAGCGTGTCGTGCGTGTTGACCAGCCACAGCTGGTCGATGAAATCCTCTTCCTTCGTCGCCGCTGCGCTGCGGCCGCGGCCGCCGCGCTTCTGGGCGCGATAGGCGCTGGCCGGCTGGCGCTTGGCGTAACCCGCGTGCGACAGCGTGACCACCATGTCTTCCGGGGCGATCAGGTCGAGGATGTCGAGGTCTTCCTCGCTGTGGCGGATCTCGCTGCGGCGCTCGTCGCCGAACTCGGCCTTGACGTTCAGCAGCTCGTCGCGGATCACCTGCAGCAGCACATCCGGGTTCTCGAGGATGCGGATCAGGCCGGCGATGGTTTCCAGCAGCTGGCGGTACTCCTCGGTCAGCTTTTCCTGCTCCAGGCCGGTCAGGCGGTGCAGGCGCATTTCCAGGATCTGCGTGGCCTGCGCCTCGCTCAACTGGTAGCGGCCGTCGACGAAGCCGATCGCCGCAGGCAGGTCTTCCGGACGCGACGCCTCGGCGCCGGCGGCGGCGAGCAGCGAACCGACCAGGCCCGGCTCCCACGTCTTGGCCAGCATGCGCTCGCGCGCTTCCTGCGGATTGGCCGACGTCTTGATCAGCTCGATCATCTCGTCGATGTTGGCGAGCGCGACCGTCAGGCCTTCCAGGATGTGGGCGCGGTTGCGCGCCTTGCGCAGTTCGAAGATGGTCCGGCGGGTCACCACTTCGCGGCGGTGGCGCACGAAGGCTTCCAGCATCTGCTTCAGGTTGAGCAGCTGCGGACGGCCGTCGACCAGCGCGACCATGTTGATGCCGAACACCGATTCCATCGGCGTCTGCAGGTACAGGTTGTTGAGGACCACCTCGGCGGATTCGCCGCGCTTGACCTCGATGTAGATGCGCATGCCGTCCTTGTCGGACTCATCGCGCAGCTCGCTGATGCCTTCGAGCTTCTTGTCCTTCACCAGCTCGGCGATCTTCTCGATCAGCCGCGCCTTGTTCACCTGGTACGGGATCTCGGTGACGATGATCGACTCACGGCCGTTGTCGTCGTTGACCTCGATGTCGGCCTTGGCGCGCATGCGCACGCGGCCGCGGCCGGTGCGGTAGCCGGCAACGATGCCGGCGGTGCCGTTGATGATGCCGCCGGTGGGGAAATCCGGGCCGGGGATGTACTGCATCAACCCGTCGACATCGAGTTCGGGATTGTCGATGAGCGCGATCAGGCCGTTGACCACTTCCGACAGGTTGTGCGGCGGGATGTTGGTGGCCATGCCCACCGCGATGCCGGCCGAACCGTTGACCAGCAGGTTCGGGAAACGCGTCGGCAGGACCGTCGGCTCCTGTTCCTTCTCGTCGTAGTTGGGCTGGAAATCGACGGTTTCCTTGTCGATGTCCGCCAACAGCTCATGGGTGAGCTTGGCCATGCGCGCTTCGGTGTAACGCATGGCAGCGGCGGAGTCGCCGTCGACCGAACCGAAGTTGCCCTGGCCGTCGACCAGCATGTAGCGCAGCGAGAAGGGCTGCGCCATGCGCACCAGCGTGTCGTAGACGGACTGGTCGCCGTGCGGGTGGTACTTACCGATCACGTCACCGACGATACGGGCTGACTTCACGTGCGGCTTGTTGGCGTGGTTGCCCAGTTCGTTCATCGCGAACAGGACGCGCCGGTGAACAGGCTTGAGACCGTCGCGGACATCCGGAAGCGCGCGCCCCACGATCACGCTCATCGCGTAATCCAGGTAGCTGCGTCGCATCTCGTCTTCGAGGTTGACGGGGATGATTTCCTTGGCGGTATCGGCCATTCGGGTTCCGTGTTTCTCAGGTTGTCTCGGGCCGGAATCGCGGCCAAAACGGGCCTAGCCGGCGGGGGCCGGCGAGGCAGCGACAGGCGGGGATTCCGGCGGGTTCTGCAGCCTGCCGAGTGTATCACAGCGGCCACGCTGGCCGGGCCGTTTCGGCCCGAGAAACAAGCACTTAAGCCCCTGATCGGAACCCGCGGCGGATGACCGCAGGCATCGCCCCCGACCGGTCTCCGGCCACCCGGGCTCCAGACGCGAAAAAGCCCGGCCAAGGCCGGGCTTCTCGCTGGAACTGGTGGGCGGTACAAGTTTCGAACTTGTGACCCCTGCCGTGTGAAAGCAGTGCTCTACCGCTGAGCTAACCGCCCGAAATCATCGGGGCGCGAATGATAGCCGTGGACCGGGGGGCGGGTCAACGCATCACCGGTCAGCGGTCCTTGGTGTCGCACAGGGCGCTGACCCGCCGTGGCGGCGCGAATGCGTCGCTGCGCGCCTCCGGCCAGAAGTCGCGGAACACCGCGTGCGACGGCACACGGTCCAGCAGTTCGCCAGGCTCCAGGAACTTGTACAGCGCGGACAGCGAACGCACCTCGATCGGCGACACCCGCCGCAGGATGTGTTCAGGGCCCACCTGCTGCGGATGCTCCAGCCCTGCCGCGCACAGCATGTCGCGCAGCGCCTTGAGCGTGTTGTCGTGGAACTGCTGCACGCGCACGGACTTGTCGGGCACGTCCAGGTGATTCCAGCGCTTGGGATTCTGGGTGGCGACGCCGGTCGGGCAGCGGTCGTTGTGGCAGCTTTGCGCCTGGATACATCCCAGCGCGAACATGAAGCCGCGGGCGGCGTTGCACCAGTCGGCCCCCATCGCCATCGTGCGGGCGATGTCGAAGGCGCTGATGATCCTGCCGGCCGCACCGATCCGGATACGGTCACGCAGGCCCAGGCCCACCAGCGTGTTGTGGACCAGCAACAACGCCTCGTGCATCGGCACGCCTACGTGATCGATGAACTCGGCCGGCGCGGCACCCGTGCCACCTTCCGCGCCATCCACCACGATGAAGTCCGGCAGCAGCCCGGTCTCGTGCATGGCCTTGGCGATGCCGAACCATTCCCACGGGTGCCCGATCGCCAGCTTGAAGCCGGTCGGCTTGCCGCCCGACAGCTCGCGCAATCTGGCGACGAACTTCAGCAGTTCGACCGGCGTGGAGAACGCCGAATGCTTCGCCGGCGACACGCAGTCGTGCCCCATCGGCACGCCGCGGGTCACCGCGATTTCCGCGCTGACCTTGGCGGCCGGCAGCACGCCGCCGTGGCCGGGCTTGGCGCCCTGAGACAGCTTCAGTTCGATCATCTTCACCTGCGGCGAGTGCGCGTTCTCGATGAAGCGTTCCTCGCTGAAACGCCCCTGGTCGTCACGGCACCCGAAGTAGCCGGAGCCGATTTCCCACACCAGGTCACCGCCCTTCTCGCGGTGGTACGACGAAATCGAGCCCTCGCCCGTGTCGTGGTAGAAGTTGCCGCGCCGCGCTCCTTCGTTCAGTGCGCGCACCGCGTTGGCCGACAGCGAACCGAAACTCATCGCCGAGATATTGAACACGCTGGCCGAATACGGCTGCGCCGTGCCCGCACCGATCACCACGCGGAAGTCATGCGAATCCACGCTGGCGGGCGCCATCGAATGGTTGATCCATTCGTAGTCCACGCCATAGACGTCCTGCTGGCTGCCGAACGGCACCACGTCGCTGACGCCCTTCGCACGCTGGTACACCAGCGCCCGCTGCTGTCGCGAGAACGGCACTTCCGCCGTATCGCCTTCGATGAAGTACTGACGGATCTCGGGACCGACCGACTCCAGTCCATAACGGAAATGCGCCAGCACCGGATAGTTGCGGCGCAGCGTGCTGCGCGTCTGCAGTACGTCCCAGGTCCCGAGCAGCGCCAGCGCACCGAAAGCGACGACACCCCACCACGCGGCAGGCCACGCCGGGGCCAGCAGCAATGAAGCGAAAGCCAACATGATGCTGGCGGCGTAGGCGAGGTAACGCTGCATCGGCAGTCTCCCGTGGGCCAGCGTGGATTCTAAGCCATGCCCTGCGACCGCACGCCGCAGCGCCTTCGGGTCGCCATTGCACGGTTGATCCGGATCAATGCCGCTCGATGCACACGATGCGAGTTTGGCGCCACCACAAACGGGGAGAACACGACATGCATCCGATCCTGCGCGAGATCCTGATGGAGCCGGTGGGCTGGCTGGCCATCGGGGGCAGCATCGTCATGGTGGGGATCAGCGTCTTCGTTGCGCTGTTCGTACGCCGCAAAGTGCGCGAGGAAGAGAAGAAGCAGCGCCGCTGAGGCGACAGCGACGCGGTGGTGCCCGGAGCCGGAATCGAACCGGCATGGCCTCGCGGCCGGCGGATTTTAAGTCCGATGCGTCTACCAGTTTCGCCATCCGGGCCCGGCGATAGCCTGCCTCAGTCCCGCCGCCTTGGAAAGCGGCGGCACATCGCACCCTCAGGAACGACGAAGCCCCGCAAGCGGGGCTTCGTGCGTGCTCGACGAGGAGCATGTATGGAGCGGGAAAAGGGACTCGAACCCTCGACCCCGACCTTGGCAAGGTCGTGCTCTACCAACTGAGCTATTCCCGCGTGGAAGGACATGGTGGTCCTTCTGGTTTGGAGGCCTGGGTCGGAATTGAACCGGCGTACGCGGATTTGCAGTCCGCTGCATAACCACTCTGCCACCAGGCCGATGGCGACCGCGCCAGACTGGCGCAATCAGGACGCGTTTTCAAGGCGCCCTACAACACAAAACCCCGCGAACGGGGTTTGGTGGACCGTCCCTCTCAGGACGAAAAACTGGAGCGGGAAAAGGGACTCGAACCCTCGACCCCGACCTTGGCAAGGTCGTGCTCTACCAACTGAGCTATTCCCGCGTCGAGAGAGACGAAATTGTAGCGTCTTGTTTGGGCATGTCAACACTCTTCTTCTCGCCCTCGCGCAGGATCGGCCACGCCGCGAGCAGATACTGGATGCCGGACCACAGCGTCAGCAACGCCGCGATGGCCAGCAGCCAGTCGCCCAGCAGGAACACCCAGCGCCCCATCCAGATATCGCCCAGCGCCTGGTCGCCCGGTGTTGAGGCGTACAGCAGGCAGGACAGCGCCACCATCTGCACGATGGTCTTGATCTTGCCCAACGCGGCGACTTTCACCGTCGCGCGCTGGCCCAGTTCCGCCATCCATTCGCGCAATGCGGAGACCGCGATCTCGCGACCGACGATGACCGCCGCCCAAATGGCCATCCACATGGTCGGGTTGTCCTGCACGATCAGGAACAGCGACACCGCCACCATCAGCTTGTCGGCCACCGGATCGAGAAAGGCGCCGAATGCGGAATACAGGTGGTAACGGCGCGCGATCCAGCCATCCAGCCAGTCGGTGACCGCTGCCAGCACGAAGATGAAGGCGGCGGCGAAGTTGGTCCACGAGTACGGCAGGTAGAACACCAGCACGAGCACCGGGATCAGCACGATCCGCAGCAGCGTGAGCCAGGTCGGGACGGTCAACTTCATCGCAGGCTTACTCTTTTCCTGCCTCGGGGGACGGCAGCCCGTGCAGGTTAGCGTAGATTCGCTCGGCCAGTGCGGCGTTCACCCCGTCGACGCGGGCGATCTCGTCGGCACCCGCCGCCTTCAGGCCCGCCAGTCCGCCGAAATGCTTGAGCAGGCTTGCGCGCCGGCGCGGCCCGATGCCGGGGATATCCTCTAGCTTGCTGGTCATGCGCGCCTTCTGCCGCTTGCCGCGATGGCCGGTGATGGCGAACCGGTGCGCTTCGTCGCGCACCTGCTGGATCAACTGCAGTGCCGGCGAAGCCGCGCCTGGCCGCAGCTCGCGGCCGTCGGGCAGCACCAGCGTCTCGTGTCCGGCCCGGCGCTCCACACCCTTGGCCACGCCCACCAGGGTCACGCCATCCACGCCCAGGTCCGCCAGCGCCGCCTGTGCCTGCACCAATTGCCCCGCACCACCATCGATCAGCAGCACGTCGGGCAGCACGCCGCCCTCCTCCACCGCGCGCCGGAAACGCCGCTCGATGGCCTGGTGCATGGCGGCGAAATCGTCGCCCGGGGTGATCCCGGTAATGTTGTAGCGACGGTACTGCGAGCGCACCGCACCGTTGGCATCGAACACGACGCAGGACGCGACGGTCGCCTCGCCCATCGTATGGCTGATGTCGAAGCACTCGATGCGCTTGGCCACCTCGGGCAGGCCCAGCAGTTCCTTCAGCGCTTCGCTGCGCGCGGTCTGAGCGTTGCGGCTGCCGAGCTCGGTGACCAGCGCGATCTCGGCGTTGCGACGGGCCAGGTCAAGGTAACCCGCACGCTCGCTGCGGACGTTCCATTTGAGCTGCACCTTGCGTCCCGCAGCAGTGGCCAACGCGTGCTCGATAAGCTCCGCGTCGGGAATCTCGCGATCGAGGACGATTTCCTGCGGCGCCGGCTGCTCGGCGTAGTACTGCGACACGAAGGCACCGAGGACTTCCTCGGCCGAATTCTCCCCATTGGTCTTCGGGAAGAACGTGCGCGTCCCCAGGTTGCGGCCGTCGCGGAAGGCGAGCAGCAGCACGCAGGCCTGGCTGCCCTGCATGGCGCAGGCCAGCACGTCGAGGTCGGCCGCATGGCCGTCCACGTACTGCCGCGCCTGCAGCGTGCGGATCGAGGCCACCAGGTCGCGCAGCCGGGCGGCCTGCTCGAACTCGAGGTTCGCGCTGGCCTGCTCCATCGCGCTGCCGAGCTCGCGCGTCAGTTCGTCGCTGCGCCCGTCCAGGAACAGCGTGGCCTGGCGCACGGATTCGGCGTAGTCCGTCTCCTGCACCAGACCGACGCACGGTCCGCTGCAGCGACCGATCTGGTACTGCAGGCAGGGCCGCGACCGGTTGCGGAACACGCTGTCCTCGCAATTGCGGATGCGGAACAGCTTCTGCATCAGGTTCAGCGTCTCGCGCACCGCGATGACGCTTGGATACGGGCCGAAGTAACGGCCCGGCGTCGCGCGCGCACCGCGATGGAAGGCGATGCGCGGCCATTCCTCTCGCGTGAGCAGGACGTAGGGATAGCTCTTGTCATCGCGCAGCAGCACGTTGTAGCGCGGCGTCAGCGACTTGATCAGCTGGTTTTCCAGCAGCAGCGCCTCGGCTTCGGTGCGGGTGACGGTGACGTCCATCCGCACGACCTGCGACAGCATCGAGAGAATGCGCGGCGACTTGGGCGAACTGTTGAAGTAACTGGCCACGCGCTTGCGCAGCGCGCCGGCCTTGCCGACATAAAGCAGCGCGTCGCCGGCCGCATACATGCGGTACACGCCTGGCGCGGTGCTCAGGCCGGCCGCGAAGACCTTGCCGTCGAATTCCGCCTGGGGACTGCCGCTCATTCGTCGATCGGAACGTGGCTCAGCTCGCCGGTGGCGATATCGTAGCGCAGCACGGCATGCGCATCGGTCTCGGCGATCCACACCGCGCCCGCCGCCACGGACAGGCCGGCCGGACCCTGCAGGCGCCGCGGCAACGTGATGGTGGTCAGTTCACCGCCACCCAGCCGCAGCGTGCGCAGCGTGCCGTTGCCACTGTCGGCGATCCACATGACCGGCGAATCCGGGCTCAAGGCCAGCGCCTGCGGGTGCTGCAGCTGCGCACGGTCGCGTGGGCCGTCCTCGTCGCCGAAGCTCCACGCTCCCTGCCCGATCAGCGTCTGCACCGTGTCGCCGCGCAACTGCAGCGACCGCACGGCCGAACCCACGGCATCGCACACGTACAGGGTCTGCAGCGCGGCCGTGAGACCGGCCGGTTGCGCGAATGCCGCCATCGGACCGCTGCCGTCGCGGACGTCGAGTTGCCCCGAACCTGCGCGTGCGCGGATCTCGCGGGTCCCCAGGTCGTAGCTCCATACCCGGTTGTCGCCTGCCATCGCCAGGAAAATCTGGTTGTTGTTCACCACGATCGCCTGGGGCTGGTGGAGCGCCACATCGCGCGGCGACGTGACCACGCCCTCCGTCGGCTCGCCCGCGCGACCGTTGCCGCACAGGGTGTCGACCGTGCTGGTCGGCAGATTGATGCGCCGCAGGGCATGGTTGCCGGTATCGGCCACATAGAGCGATTCGCGCACCAGTGCCAGACCCTGCGGGCGGCGGAAGGCGGCATGGTTCAACTCGCCATCGGCGAAGTCCGGTGTGCCCATGCCGAACTGCCGGATCACCCGGCCGTGGTGGTTGCATTCGAGCACGCGGTGATGGCCGCTGTCGGCCACGAACAGGCGGTCGGGCGTGGCGACCAGTCCGGTCGGGAAGCACAGCGGCATGCGCGGCTCCGGGTGAGCCTCGCGGAAGGTGCGGAAGTCATCGTCCGGCGGCGCATGCAGGCCATCGCACAGGCGGGCCACCTGGCGCTCCAGGTCCGCCAGTCCTTCGGCCCCCACGGCGCGGTGCCGCACGTGGCCCTCGCCGTCGATCAGCAGGACGGTCGGCCAGGCCTCCACACCGAACCGCTGCCAGGCGACCCAATCGCCGTCATGTGCGAGCGGCAGTGACAGCCCATGGCGGCGCAGACGCTTGAGGGCGGCCTGTGGATCGCGCTCACTGTCGAAGCGCGGCACATGGACGGCCAGCGCCTGCAGGCGGCCCAGATAGCGGGCCTGCAGCACGGCCAGGTCGTTCAGCCGCTGCGCGCACCAGGCCGATGCGCTGTTGACGAAGGCCAGCGCGACGATGCGGCCGCGCTGCTCGTGCAGCGAGGTCGACGGCGCATTCAGCCACTGCAGGCCACGCGGCAGTTCGGGAGCCATGGTCATGTCGGTCATCGTCCCTGATTATGCCGCAGTCTCAGTTCACGGCGAGTCTGGCCACGACCGCCTGTGCCGCGGAATCGACCAGTCGCCACACCCTCTCGAAGTCCTCCGGCCCGCCCGTGTAGGGGTCCGGCACCTCACCGGCCGCCTCAACCCCGGCCCACTCCAGCAGCAGGCCGACGCCCCCGCGCGGCGGCACCGGCGCCACGCGCAGGACGTCACGGACGTTGGCATGGTCGGCGCACAGGATCCAGTCGAACGTTTCGAAATCGCGCACGGACAGCTGGCGCGCGCGCTGTCCGCTGATATCCACGCCATGGCGGCGGGCACAGGCGATGGCGCGCGGATCCGGCGGCTCGCCCGCATGCCAACCGCCGGTTCCCGCGGAGTCGATCCGCACCTGGCGGGCAAACGGCGAGGCCGCCAGTCGTGCGCGCAGCGCGCCTTCCGCCATCGGCGAACGGCAGATGTTGCCGAGGCAGACGACCAGCAGGTTCACGCCTGCGCCTGCAGGATCGCCTCGGCGCGCGCGAGGTCTTCCGGCGTATCGACGCCAGGGGGGAACGGTTCCGGCGTCAGCGCCACCGCGATGCGATGCCCTGCTTCCAGTACCCGCAACTGTTCCAGTGATTCGATCTGCTCCAGCCGGCCCGGTGGCATCGCCGAGAAGCGACGCAGGAAACCGGCGCGGTAGGCGTAGATGCCGATATGCCGCAACCATTGCCCGGGTGGCAGCGCGTCGCGCGACTGCGCGAACGCATCGCGGTGCCACGGAATGGGCGCACGACTGAAGTACAGCGCATCGCCATTGGCCGCGCGCACCAGCTTGACCGCATTGGGATCGAACAGCGTGGCCGCGTCATCCACCGGCACCGCCAGCGTCGCCATCTCCGCGCCGCTGGCGGCCAGCGTGTCGGCGACGGTGCGGATACCGGCCGGGGGCGCGAACGGTTCATCGCCCTGCAGGTTCACCACCAGCGCATCGTCGGCCCAACCCGCGATGTCGGCACACTCGGCGAGGCGGTCGCTGCCGGAGGCGTGCCGCTCGGAGGTCATCGCCACCCGGACCTCGGTACCCTGCAGGGCGTCGAGGATGCGCGTGTCGTCGGTGGCCACCCAGACCTCGCGGGCGCCGGCGGCCAGCGCGCGCCGGGCGACATGCACGACCAGCGGCGTGCCACCGAGCAGCCGCAACGGCTTGCCGGGCAGACGGGACGCCGCATAGCGGGCGGGAATGGCGACGATGAAATCGGTCATCGGAATCCGTATCCGGGTCGGAGAGTGGGTGCTACTTCGCAACGACGTTCGCGGACGACCCGAGCTTCTCCAGCAGGGCGATCCAGAACGCTTCGGGTAGTTTCGCGGTGACCGGCACGCTGTAGAACCACGCATTGGCGAACGCGGCGCACTTCACCGCGTCCTTCTCGGTCATCAGCACGGGCAACTCGCTGCCGAACGCGAAATCCTCCGCACGGTAATCGTGGTGGTCGGCGAAGGCATGCGGCACCACCCCGAGCCCCTCGTTGCGCAGCATGGTGAAGAAGCGGCCGGGATTGCCGATGCCGGCCACCGCGTGCACGCGCTGGCCCGCGAACGCCGACAAGGGCTTCGGCCGCCCCCCGCGCAGGGGCAACGCATCGTCGGCCTGCAGGCGCATCGGCCATTCGCCGAATTCCGCGGCACTGTCGGGTTCCGGCAGGTTGACCACGCGGAAGTCGCATGCCGCCGCCCGCGCGACGGGTTCGCGCAATGGACCGGCCGGCATCATGCGCGCGTTGCCGTAACGGCGCGCGCCGTCGATCACTTCGATCTCCACATCGCGCTGCAGCCGGTAGTGTTGCAGGCCGTCGTCGCAGATCACGACGTCGCACCCTGCCGCGACCAGCGCCTTCGCCGCCGCGACGCGGTCGCGATCCACGCGTACGCGCGTGCCGGTGTGGCGTGCAATCAGGACGGGCTCGTCACCGCCGTCGGCGGGCGGCGTCGCCGCATCCACCCAGCGCGCCTGCGCTTCGCCGCTGCGGCCGTAACCGCGGCTGGCCACACCCGGCTTGAAGCCGGCCGCGCGCAACCGTTCGACCAGTGCGATCGTCAGCGGCGTCTTGCCGGTGCCGCCGGCCGTGATGTTGCCGACCACGACGACCGGCACCCCGACACGGTGCCGACGCAGCACGCCGATGCGGTACAGACGGCTCCGCACTGCGACCAGAGCACTGTACACGCCCGCCAGCGCACGCGCCCATGCCGGCACCGGGCCATCGCCGAACCAGTAGGCCGGGGGCTGGGGCATCGTGCGGCGACTCACCCCGCCTCGCCCTCGCGGAACTGCATCTGGTACAGGTGGGCGTACAGCCCGCCGCGCGCGAGCAGTTCGGCATGCGTGCCCTGTTCGACCAGATGACCCTGATCCAGCACCAGCACCTGGTCGGCGTGTTCGATGGTCGACAGGCGGTGCGCGATGACCAGCGTGGTGCGATCGGGCATCAGCTTCTGCAGCGCGTTCTGCACCAGGCGTTCGGATTCGTTGTCGAGCGCGGCGGTGGCTTCGTCCAGGATCAGGATCGGCGCGTCCTTCAACATCGCGCGCGCGATCGCCAGGCGCTGGCGCTGGCCGCCCGACAGGCGCCCGCCCTTGTTGCCGATCGACGCCTGCATGCCCTCAGGCAACTCGCTTACGAACTCCATCGCGTTGGCGCCCCGGATGGCCTCTTCCATCGCCATCGCTTCGGCACCCTGCAACTCGCCGTAGGCGACGTTGGCGGCGACGGTACCGTCGAAGAGCATCACCTGCTGGCCCACCAGCGCGATCTGCCGGCGCAGGTCGGCCAGGCGATAGTCCTGCAGCGGATGGCCATCGAGGAGGATGCTGCCGGACTCGGCTTCGTAGAAGCGAGGAATCAGCTTGATCAGCGTGGACTTGCCGCTGCCGGAACGGCCGACGATCGCGGTGACCGTGCCTGGGCGCGCGGTAAAGGAAATGCCTTCCAGCGCCGGCCGGCTCTGGCCGGGATAGCGTGTGGTGATGTCGCGGAACTCCAGCACGCCCTGGGCGCGATCCAGCGGCCGCGTGCCCGCGTCCTGCTCGTCGTCGGCATCGAGCACCGAGAACAGCCGCTGCGCCGAGGCCACGCCCCGCTGCAGCATGTTCTGCACGTTGGTCAGCTGCTTGAGCGCGGGGATGATCGCCATCATCGACGTCATCAGCGAGACGAAATCGCCGGCGGTCAGCCGGCCCGCCATCGCTTCCCGACCCGCGATGAACAGCAGCGCCGCCAGGCCCGTCGCGCCCATCAACTGCACCATCGCCGAGGAAATGGCGCGGGTGGACTCCACCTTCATCGAGAGGTTGAGGTTGGTATTGGCGAGCGAGGTGTAGCGCGTCATCTCCACCGACTGCGCACCGTAGACCTTCACTTCCTGCTGGTTGGACAGCGTCTGGTCCGCCGCCTGCAGCATGTGCCCGGCACTCTCCTGGATGCGGTGGCTGATGCGGCGGTAGCGCTTGGCTACCTTGTCCATGACCCACGCCAGCGGCGGCGCCAGCACCAGGATGGTCAGCGTCACCTGCCAGCTGTACCAGAGCATCACGCCCAGGGCACCGATCACCTGCAAGGACTGCTGCACCATCACCTTCATGGCGTCGATCGCAGCCTGCGACACCTGATCGCTGTCGGAGCCGAGGCGCACCAGCATCGACGGGACCGGCTCACTGTCGAAGCGTTGGCCCGGCAGGCGCAGGTACTTCGCCAGCACTTTCACCCGCAGGTCCCGCGAGATGCTGCGGGCCGCCTTGCCCATGCTCATGTCGGTGATGTAACCCGCGACGCCACGGACGACGAACAAACCGATGATCGCCAGCGGCATCCACTGGTTGATGTCCTCCGGCGTCACCAGGTTGTTGGTGATCGGACTCATCAGCACCAGGAACCCGCTGCCCGCAGCCGCCTCGAGCAGTGCGCCCAGCGCCGCCAGCGCCAGCAGCCCGCGATACGCCTTGGCGAAGCCGAGCAGCCGTTTGTAGACCTGCCAGGGCGAATCCGTCGCGGTCACTTCTGCGCCTCCGGCGCGGTGGCGATGTTGATCTTGCGGAAGCCCAGCTGGCCCAGCGCATCCAGCGCGGTCACCACCGCCTGGTGCGGCGTGCGGGCATCGGCGCGCAACAGCACCGGCCGGCTGCGGTCGCTGCCGGCGACATGCTGCACGGTTTGCTTGAGCGCATCGATGTCGGGGCGAAGCACTTCATGCTCGTCGACGAAGTAGCGCCCATCGGCATTGACCAGCACGCTGAGCGCCTTCACCTGCGCGGCGACCGGTTCGCCGGTCGCGCTCGGCAACTGCAGCTGCAGCATCGAGCGCGCATCGAAGGTGGTGGTGATGACGAAGAAGATGATCAGCACCAGGATCACGTCGATCAACGGCACCAGGTTGATCTCGGGTTCTTCCTGCGAACGGTCGTCGCGGATGCGCATGCGCCGGCCTCAGGCGTTGGTCGGCGCCGCTGCCGGCGCGACCGCGCCGGACGGACGGGCGGCGGGACGCGGATGGCGGGCTTCCAGCGCATCGACCAGCGCGGTGGCTTCCTTCTCCATCTCCATCACGTAGCCGGTGACCTTGCCGCGGAAGTAGCGATGGAACAGCAGCGCCGGGATGGCGACGATCATACCGGCCGCCGCGCACACCAGCGCCTTGCCGATACCGCCGGCCAGCGCATTGACGTCACCCACACCACTGTCCTGGATACCCAGGAACATCTGGATCATGCCGACCACGGTGCCCAGCAGGCCCAGCAGCGGACCGGCGGAGGCGATGCTGCCCAGCGCATTGAGGAACTTCTCCATGCGGTGGACCACGTGGCGTCCGGTGTCCTCGATGCGCTCGCGGATCTGGTCGCGCGGCTTGTTGCGGACGTCCAGCGCTGCGGCCAGCAGTTCACCCAGCGGCGAGTTGCGGCGCAGCGACTCGATATGGGCCGGCTCCAGCTGGCCACGGCCGGCCCAGGCGCGGACTTCCTCGCCCAGCCCGGGCGGCAGGATCTCCTTGCGGCGCAGCGACCAGAAACGTTCCACCACGATGGCCAGGGCCAGCACGCCGAGCAGCAGCAGCGGGATCATCGGCCAACCGCCGGCCTTCACCAGTTCCAGCACGTTCAGTCCTCCGGCGCATCGGGCCGTCCTTCTTCCAGCCGATAGGATAGCCCACCGGCCTGCCGGCGCCGCACGGCGTCCCACCAGCGCGCCCGGTCGTGACGCCGTTCACGCACCTGCAGCCCGCCTTCGCCCAGCCACACGCGCAGCGCGCCTCCGGACTGGGTATCCAGCACCTCGGCCCCCTGCCTGCGCCAGCGCGCCACCACGTCGGCCCGCGGGTGACCAAAGCGATTGCCTGCGCCACTGGCATTCAGTACCAGCCGGGGCGAGGTGGCGGCAATGAAGGCCGGATCGGAGGACCCGGCGCTGCCGTGGTGCGGCAGCACGACCACCTGGGAGCGCAGCGCGTCCGCATCACGATGGACCAGCCCGCGCTCAATGACGGCACCGATATCGCCCGGCAACAGCAGGCCGCCGCCTTGCGGTGCCTCCACTTTCAGCACGCAGCTCGCTTCGTTGCCCAGATAGGGGAAATGCAGGCCCGGATGCAGGAAACGGAAGCGAACGCCATCCCACGTCCACGATGCGCCGGCGACGCACGCCGCCCGTGCATCCACCGGGCTACCCGGTGGGGCCAGCACCGTGCGCACCGGCAAGCTGTCGCGCACGGCATCGACGCCCCCGGCATGGTCGTTGTCGCCATGACTGACCACAAGCGCGTGCAACCGGGACACACCGAGCGCGCGCAGGGCCGGTACGACGGCGCGCTCGCCAGCATCGAATCCCTCTTCCACCGCGGGGCCCGCATCGAACAGCAGTGCATGGTTGGCCGTGCGCACCAGCGCGGACAAGCCCTGCCCCACGTCGATCACCACCAGTTCCACCTCACCCTCACGCGGCTGCTCCCGGTCGGGCCACAGCAGTGGCAACCACAACAGCAGGGCAAGCGCCTTGCCGGGCACACCGCGCGGCAACAGCAGCCAGAATCCTCCTGCCAGCGCCAGCCACACGGCCCACGACGGACTCTCGGGGAGCCACCACAAGGCGTAGCGATGCTGCGCCACCTGTTCGAACACCTGCCAGCTCGGGGCGAAGCAGGCCGCTGCCGCACGCCACGCCCAGACGCCCGCACCGGGATGCATGGCTTCCAGACCGGAGCCCACCAGCGACAGCGGCACGACCACTAGACTCCACCACGGAATCGCCACCATGTTCGCCAGCGGTCCGGCCAGCGATGCCTGTCCGAACAGCACCGCGGTGAATGGCAGCAACCCCACGGTCGCGACGCCCTGCGCAGGCAGGAACGCCTTCGCCCAGTGCAACGACGAAGGCAGGCACCACGCCAGCCACGCCACGCCGCCGAAGCTCAACCAGAAGCCGGCCGCCAGCAACGACAGGGGATCGAAGAGCAGAACCACCAGCATGGCGAGCGCGAGGACATCCACGATGCGGACATGGCGGCGGGCCAAGCGTGCGAGTACCACCACCGCGATCATCAGTACCGTCCGCACCGTCGGCAACGCGAACCCCGCCACCGCCGCGTAGGCCAATGCACCGATCAGGGCGGCGGCACCCGCCGCCTGCGGGCGCGGCACACGACGGGCCAACGCCGGAACAAGCCACCACAGCCCGGCCGCTGCCAACGCACACGCGCCGGCCACCATGCCGACATGGAAGCCGGAGATCGCGACCAGATGGGTCAGCCCGGTGGCACGAAGCACCTGCCAGTCCCGATCGTCGAGTCCTCGCGTATCGCCAAGCGCCAATGCCCGCACGAAGCGTGCCGGGCCATCCGGAACGCCCGCGACGATGCGGTCCGACATGCCGCTGCGCCAGGCATCGATGCCCCGGCCTGCCGACAGCCTGTTTACTTCGCCTCCGTCACGCACATAACCCGTGGCACTGATGCGCTGCGCTGCCGCGTAGCGTTCGGCGTCCACGCCCCCCGGATTCGCCAACCCGCGCGGCGCCCGCACACGGATGCGGAACCGCCAACGTTCACCGGCTTGCAGCTGCATTCTTGGTCCTGGCTCGATCGCACCGAAATCGTCGTACCAGGCGAGCCGCAGCAGCCGCCCCCGCAGCGGCGCCGGCTGACCGGACTCGTCATCGACACGCAGAAGGAAGCGCGTGCGTCGCGCCTGCGGTTCCGGCAGTCCGACCACCTGTCCGACCACGATCACCTCGCGCCCTTCCCACGCTATCGGTAGTTGGACGCCCAGGCTCCACGTCGCGTGCAGGCCAGCCCATGCCAGCCCCGTAAGCCATGCGCCGACCCAGCGCCCGCGAGAGGGCCACCACCACGCGGACAGGCCCATCACCAGCAGCAGCCAGAGCACCCAGGACGCAGGCAATCGTGGTTGCCACAGCATGCCGACCATGCCGAGCAGCAGCGCCGCCACGCATGCCAGGCCCGCGGGCGGCGGAGACGCCTGCCAACGTGCCCGCATGTCAGCGGTCCAACGGGCTGAGCACGGCACCTGCGCCGCGGTTGAGGACGTGCGTGTAGATCTGCGTGGTGGCCACGTCCTTGTGGCCAAGGAGTTCCTGCACCGTGCGAATGTCGTAGCCGCTTTCGATCAGGTGGGTGGCGAAGGAATGGCGCAGCACATGCGCCGTCACCGGCTTTGCGATGCTTGCCAAGTGCTGCGCGCGCTTGAGCGAGCGTGAGAGCATTGCCTCATCCAGGTGATGGCGTCGCCAGCAGCCCTCGCGTGGGTCGTGGCTGAGGCGCTGCGCGGGAAACACGTACTGCCATCCCGGTTCACGCGCCGCATTCGGATACTTGCGGGACATGGCATGCGGCAGCCACACCTCACCCGCGCCCAGTGCGAGATCCTGCCGGTGCAGGTCATGGACCCGCTGCACCTCCGCCTGCAGGCCGGCCACCAGCGATGCGGGCAACACCGTCCGCCGGTCCTTGCCACCTTTTCCCTCGCGCACGGTGATCTCGTTGCGGGCGAAGTCCAGATCCTTCACGCGCAGCCGCACGCCCTCCATCAAGCGCATGCCGGTGCCGTACAGCAATTTCGCCAGCAAGGCCATGCGGCCATCCATCTGCGTGAGCAACGCCCGCACTTCCGTCTGCGACAGCACCGTCGGCACCCGTTGCGGTCGCTTGGCGCGGACCACCTCGTCCATCCACGCGAGCTTCAGGCCCAGCACCTCGCGGTACAGGAACAGCAACGCCGACAAGGCCTGGTTCTGCGTGCTGGCGGCGACGTTTCCCTCGACCGCCAAGCCGGTCAGGAACACCTCGACCTCTCCCGCCCCGAGTTCGCGCGGATGACGCCTGCCATTGGCCACGACGAACCGTCTTATCCAGCCCAGGTAGGCCCGCTCGGTCCGAAGGCTGTAATGCCCTGCCCGCAACCTGCGGGCCACTTCCTCCAGCAAGCCCGGACGCCGCACCACCGCAGCGGCTTCCGATACCACCCCATCCCTGCCCTGATAATCCATGACCACCGCATTCCATGCGAATAACGCAGCCAAACTCGCATGGACCATCGCGCCCCACCATCGGACAAGTCACTGAAACCACCTGGGAAAATCCCGATTGACGCGCCCGCACGCAATCTGAATACTCGGCGCTATCACCCCGAAATGGGGTCTATTAGGCGTTAGCCCTCAATGGAGAGTCTCTTGCTTGACTCCGTCATGAAGTCTTTGCAATCGCCCGGAGCGCTCTACGCGAGCGGACACTATGAGCAGGCCTTTGCTGAGGTAAAAGAAATCTGGGACGGCCTACCGCGCAACAAGCTTGAAGAGCCCAATGCGTACATGGTGATTGAATACGCCGTAGCCATCTTGCTACGACTAGGTCGCTTGGACGAGGCGCATACTTGGGCAGAGCGCAGCCTCGACTTTCGCGAGAAGCGCCACGACCTTGGTGAAGCGGAGTTTCTTATTGCCAAGGTCGCATATGAACAAGGCAATCTAGAAGAGGCCCGTCAACTAATTTCCATAGCCTCCAGGAAATCCGACGGCCGCATTCTCCAAGGTGAAGATCCAAAGTACCGGGCTCTCGTACGTAATCCAGCAGAGGGCTAACAATTCATTCAAGCCGATGCCGCTTCGCGGCACGGCTTAATTCAGGCGTTAGGCGCCATGGAGAAACAGCTTTGCATGCATAAGCTCAGCGACCCGAACTTCCAACGCACCCTCACGCTTGAGCAGGCATACATGCTGCTTGTTCAATTTGTCGAGCAATACAATGCGCGCGGTGAGAGCAGTACGTTGGACTTGCTTGGAGATCTTTCCATGACGGTCTGGAGCGATGGCGGCAGCGGCGATCCAGCCCAACTCTCGGACTTTCTGAGAGTCGCAGATCAGGTGTTGGGGCCGGCCGGCCATGGCGCCTAACAATTCATTCAAGCCGAACCCGCTTCGCGGGTCGGCTTAACTCAGGCGTTAGCCGTCAATGATCGTTCCTAAGCTGCTCAGCCTCTCAAGCTCCGATCTTGCCGCCGGAGAGCTTCCTCCAGACCCAGCGCACTGCCTCGTTCCAATGCTAGCTACGATTGGACCGAGTTCTGGCACCGTCGGAGACGGCTTTTCCTTTACTGTTGTCACGCCAAGCGCCTTAGCTGAGTCGGGGAGATTCGGCTGGAGGCGTGGCACACTGATCATTGATTCGTTCTCTTGGTATCAGGTGGAGCACTCGGTCAATCGCCTCCTTGCGCACGCTTCCCGCCCAAGTTGGCAAGACGTTGCTCAAGCTCTCAATCACGAGCTGCTGTGGGAGTTCGACGGGTACCGTCAGAGTTGACAGCTAACAATTCATTCAAGCCGACGCCGCTTCGCGGCGCCGCTTAATTCAGGCGTTAGGCCTCGGGCGATATGTCTCAACCATTCCACCAACATCTATGGTTTGACGGGCCACATGGCGAAGCGTTGAGCGCCATGATAAGCGGGGACCTTGGTTGGCTGATGTATTTGCGCGAGCCCGGGGACGCGGGTTTTAGTTCTCGCAATCCAGAGTACGTTGGTCCGGATGATGCGTTTGTCGACTACGTCATAGACAACGGGCAACTTGATCAGTACCCAGCTTCATGGGCACTGCCATTGCCGCTTGTCATGCAAGCGATCGAGCACTTTCGATCAACAGGCCTGCCACCACTATTCATCACGTGGCACAACGATTCACAAGATGGCAGGACTCCCGGCCCCGCGGCCTAACAATTCATTCAAGCCGACGCCTCTTCGCGGCGCGGCTTAATTCTGGCGTTAGGCGGCATCCGCGGGAGGCTGAGGTGATACGTCGATTTGAGCGCTTACAGAGCATCGTCAAGTACACGATCCTTCTGATCGTAACCGCACTGGCAGCGGGATGTGTCCACACACCAATGGCACCACCGATGGAGCCAACTCGCGTGTCGACTGGCATGGGACTGCAGGACGGCTGCAGAGTTTCAGCCCCGTTACGTCGCTATGAAATGCTCATGTACGCCAGCCTCGGTGGCGTCGAAGAACCCGAGACCCAAGAGGACTGGTTTAGGATGAAAGCCCTCTACCAAATCGGTGATCAGTACAGATTGGTCTCGTGCTCATCCGGTAATTATGTCGGGGCCCCTGGCTATTCCTTCTTTGGCCTGTTCCGTGAGGGCACCATCATCCTGAAGATGTTTAACCTCGTTCACAACTAAGTAGGGAACCATGCCGCCTAACAATTCATTCAAGCCGACGCCGCTTCGCGGCGCGGCTTAATTCAGGCGTTAGGCCGCTGAAAACAATGTTTCGTTTCCTTTCACTTCTGTTTCTAGCAATTTTCCTCGTTGATCTCGTCGTCGACGCCATCGAGACACGCCGCGTCTGGGTTATGGGCAGCATCGTGCTCAAACGCAAGACTGCACCTATTCGCTACTGGGCAATGACAGCCCTTTGGTCATTGGTAGCGCTCGGCTGTGTACTTGGGGTCTTTGTTTTGCTCTATCAAGCAATTGCCGGCAGCGGACCTTACAAAGATCACGCCTTCTTCTCGCTTCACCAAGCTTGGCCATATGCTGCAACATCGCTCTTGTTCGGCTGGCTGACGATCAAGATTCTTAGAGGCAGGTTGTGGCAGCTCCAATACCGTGGGCCCGCGGCCTAACAATTCATTCAAGCCGATGCCGTTTCACGGCACGGCTTAATTCGGGCGTTAGGCGGCAATGCCATACCTCAGCAACGTTGACGTATTCCTAGCGATGGCCGAAGAGTCTTACGCTGCTATGCAGGAGGCAATGAGTGCGGGCCGAACACCTAAGCCGGATGGTTCGGGCTACATCATCACTTATGACGCGACCCGCAGCGCCTTCAAGCACGCATGCATCGTCATCGCCTTCTCCGCCATGTTCTTTGAGGCGCTGACCTACCTAATATCGCTTCAACGCTTCGGCAAGCCCGCGGCAACGAAGATCGACCGCATGCTTTATGAAGAGCGCCTGGTCGCACTGGGCGTTGCCGATCCCGGGCTGCTCACCATGGCTAAGGAGTTTCGCGGTATCCGGAAGGAATTGGTACATGAGAAAGCTGTAGAGCTTGGCAAAGTCATTGATCCGGCTCCTCGGTATGCTCAGCACATGGCCGATGAGGCCATGAAGTTCGTGGCGGCACTCAAAGTTCAGTTTGTTGCCGCCTAACAATTCATTCAAGCCGAACTTGTCCGCTGGCGCGGCCAAGTCGGCTTAATTCAGGCGTTAGGGCCAATGGGTAAATTCCAGGCAGATTTGACGCAACTCCTAGAACTCTGCAGGGCCGCACTACTTGAGACGACTCCGTCAGTTGTCGTGCACGCCGACCTGAACGATTTGCGCAAGAATAAACTTCCAGAAACGCTTGGCACGTTGCCAATCAACTTGTATGCGATATGGTCAAGACAAAAGGGCTCAGACTCATGGGCCCTCCAATACATCGGGCAAAGATCAGTGAAAAGTGGCTGGGAGAGGATCCGCCAACACCTCTTCCACACCCCCGCCGGGACCGAGTCAAAGCTGCACCGTGTCCGTGAGGCGCTGAACGCCGGACAGGAGTTCGGCGTCACGGCCATTCTGATAGAACCTGACTATCTAAGACTCAGCATAGAAGACGAGCTAATTAGGCAGACTACACGGCAAGCTGGCACGCTGCCATGGAACAAGAGATCACGCGCAAAGGTTCGCGGCAATGGGCCCTAACAATTCCTTCAAGCCGAACCCGCTTCGCGGGTCGGCTTAACTCAGGCGTTAGGGCTCATGGTGCAAGACCACTACGGCGTGTGGCTCTTTCAAAGGCCCAATCCGCTATCGGATGCACGTCTCTGGCGCGAGTCGCACAGTGGCTGGCCGGCACCCACTCGCTTCTCG
>NZ_JACVAJ010000012.1 GCF_014851815.1 Pseudoxanthomonas sp. PXM01 | reverse complement strand
GCCGTCGTCGGCGCCGTGCCGTTGTTGGTCACCGTGACGACGTAGTTGTAGGCCGTGCCCACTACCGCTGTCGCCGGACCGCTCTTGGCAATCACCAGGTTCGGTGCCGTGACCGTCGTGACCACTGGCGGCGTGGTGCAGCCGGTGCCCACGCAGTCCGGGTCACCGCCGCCGGTCACCACCGCCGTGTTCGACACGCTGG
>NZ_JACVAJ010000011.1 GCF_014851815.1 Pseudoxanthomonas sp. PXM01 | reverse complement strand
CAGTGGTCACGACGGTCACGGCACCGAACCTGGTGATTGCCAAGAGCGGTCCGGCGACAGCGGTAGTGGGCACGGCCTACAACTACGTCGTCACGGTGACCAACAACGGCACGGCGCCGACGACGGCGGGCGCGACGATCACTGACGTCGTGCCTGCGGGCCTGACGATCAATTCGGCGACCGGCTGCACGATCAGCGGCCAGACGGTGACCTGCCCGGTGGCGGCGGGTCTGTCGAACGTGGCGCCGGGGAACACGGCGAGCTTCACGATCAACGTGACGCCGACGGCATCGGCAGCGGCCAGCGTGTCGAACACGGCGGTGGTGACCGGCGGCGGTGACCCGGACTGCGTGGGCACCGGCTGCACCACGCCGCCAGTGGTCACGACGGTCACGGCACCGAACCTGGTGATTGCCAAGAGCGGTCC
>NZ_JACVAJ010000010.1 GCF_014851815.1 Pseudoxanthomonas sp. PXM01 | reverse complement strand
AATCATGCGTGTCCAGTAGTTTGCGCGTGGTGGCCGGAAATGCATCCAGGGCCCGCGAATTGACCGCGTACTCGACGATGACTGCATCGAATTCCCGCTTCAACGCCTGCAGCTGGAGGGTCAGGCGCTGCGCCATTTCAGGCGTCAGTTCCTTCAGCGCGTACATGAAGCGGTGACGGATCTCTTCCGGTCCCAGCAGCGGAAAGCCGGGATCGGTCCTGGAGCGGGACCGGGTGCTCAGGCGCTGACGAATGGCATCGTTCTCGGTGCTGTTGGCCTCGTCCCAGCCTTCCGCCGTCGCCTCGTAGCTGGGCAGGACACGGTGGCGCAGCACGTCGGGCGCGATGGCACGGTCGGTTGCACGTCATGGCCGGCACGCACCACCTGCACATGGAAGATCCTGCCGGCGTCGCCGCCGTGGTCTCAGGTTTCCTGGCG